>NC_019753.1:3230000-4437500 GCF_000317495.1 Crinalium epipsammum PCC 9333 | reverse complement strand
GCTTTAAAATTGGGGAAATTTTATTGAGTCGCATTGCACCAGTAACCGATATTTATTGGATGTTCTCAGGTCCCTGTAAGCCAATGGGGAATTTGGGTAAACCAAAACTAGCTGTGGCAATTGGTAACTTTAAAGAAAATCATAATAATGCGCTTTATAGCGATGCTCCAGATTTATTAGAGCAAGCTTGGCAGTCAGTTGAGCAATATCATCAGAATTTTGTTGAATTTTTTGGTAGTGATCAAGTAACCCTACCAGGATATCAACTCAACAAAAAAATGACGGATTTGCAGGAAATAATTACTAAACGTCATTTAGAAGCAGCAGGTATTGATAATTCCAAATCATTGGCGGAGATCGCTAAAGAAGCTGGCGTTACGGAAGAAGAAATTGCAGCAATGGCAGCAGAAGCTGGTGATGATTCAAAATTAGTTTCTCAAATATTTCAGGGTAATAGTACAACCAAAATGGTAATGCCCAAAGTGGATTTACCTGATACGTTGAAAAAAGCTGAACAGGTGACAGTATTTACCCATCCACGCTGGGGGCAGACGTTGCTCCCAACTTATACTAAGTTTCAGACAATACTAGAATCAGAGGATTGGCAAGATAATCAAGAGGTAGAGAAACTTGTTCGTAAGTATCTGGAAGATTCCGCAATTAATGCCTTTATCTGGAAGCGTTTAGCGCAGCAGTATCCTACTCAGCTAGAAAAGGCGTTGCAAATAGTATTAAAACGCCCAGAATTTAGACTGGAGAATGATTTCAATGCTCTTATGAAAGAATTTAATAAATCTCTCGAACCTGAGTTACCGGAAATTGCCAGTGTTCCTTTGCATTTACATAACTTGTTTCAGGAAGCACTAGGCGAAGTTAATAAATCTAAGTCTAAAGGTAAGAGTAAGAAACCAGCAGGAAAGGGTTTTAGATAAATACTGCGATTGATTTCTGAGCTTGGCTTGAGCCATTGAGTAAATAAGTAAACACGCATGAAACAGACAACGCCTCCCCGTAAACCGAGTGGGTAAAATTTGAGGCTTGATATTTTTAAGGGGGTTGACAAACATTAACAATGTCTTGAGTGGTAGAATCGCTGTTTGCAACTATCACGCTTATTTATTTCCATGTCAGAGTCAAACGTTGTTACCCTTAAAAGCACTGAAGAGCAACAAGATTTAATTATTCAAAGTCCTGCATCAGGTTTATGTTTACAAGGAAGTTTGCGAGTTCCTGGAGATAAATCAATCTCTCATCGTGCATTGATGTTGGGAGCGATCGCACAAGGAGAAACAATCATTAAGGGGTTACTTCTGGGAGAAGATCCTCGTAGCACTGCTGCTTGTTTTCGCGCTTTAGGTGCAGAAATTTCGGAATTAAATACAGAAGAAGTAAGGGTGCGGGGTATTGGTTTAGGTCAGTTGCAAGAACCCGTTGATGTGTTAAACGCTGGTAACTCTGGTACTACAATGCGGCTGATGCTGGGATTGTTAGCTTCTCATCCAGGGCTGTTTTTTACGGTAACGGGTGATAGTTCACTGCGATCGCGTCCTATGTCTCGCGTTGTTAAACCTTTGCAACAAATGGGGGCGCAAATTTGGGGTCGTCAGGGAAATTCCTTAGCACCTCTAGCTATACAAGGAACTCTGCTTAAACCGATTCATTATCATTCCCCGATTGCTTCAGCGCAAGTTAAGTCTTGTATTTTACTAGCTGGTTTAATGACAGAAGGGCAAACAACTGTGACAGAACCAGCCCTTTCCCGCGATCATAGTGAAAGAATGCTTAAGGCGTTTGGCGCACAATTGAGTATTGATCCAGAAACTAATAGCGTTACCATCACAGGGCAAGCACATCTGCAAGGACAAAATGTGATTGTTCCTGGTGATATTAGTTCTGCTGCATTCTGGTTAGTTGCTGGGGCAATTGTACCTGGATCTGAACTATGTATTGAAAATGTTGGTGTTAATCCTACCCGTACAGGCATTTTAGAGGCGCTGTCGATGATGGGTGCGGATATTGAACTAGAAAATCAACGAGAGGTTGCTGGGGAACCTGTGGCTGATTTGCGGGTACGGTACGGAAAACTCAAAGCTTGTGAAATTGCGGGTAATTTAATTCCAAGATTAATTGATGAAATTCCGATTTTGGCAGTGGCGGCTGTGTTTGCCCAAGGAACTACAGTAATTAAGGATGCTGCTGAATTAAGGGTAAAAGAGAGCGATCGCATCGCTGTTATGGCATCGGAATTAAACCGCATGGGAGCAAAAGTGACAGAATTACCAGATGGACTAGAGATTACTGGCGGAACTCCTTTAAAAGGCGCGGAAGTCAATAGCCATACGGATCATAGGATTGCGATGAGTTTAGCGATCGCGGCTCTTAATGCTACTGGAACTACAACTATTCATGGTGCAGAAGCCGCAGCTATTTCTTATCCTGATTTCTTTGAATCTCTCATCAAGATTATTAAGTAAGCTATCAGCCGTCAGCGTATAAGATTTTGACACTCTCCCGTCAAGCTTGCGCTGTGACTGGAGATTCTTGCTTCATTGAGAAATGCTTTTGATGCAAGCACCAAGGAGTCTTATTTTCTCTCCACAAGCTTAAAATCCCGTATGCCCTACGGTATTTGAATGTTTTGCCTTCACTACTTGTCCCAATTATGTTGCTTGGTTATCGCAACTACAGGATGTTCGTTTGACTGATAACCACTTTACCACAAAATCCTGTCCGCAATTCATCTCACCACCAACTGAGTACAGTGTGGTGGGAGTCTTAGAGACGGTTGAAGGATAGAAATACTCAGAAATAATCTGTTTAGATACCTGACTCATTTAACAACTGCTGGAGACAAACAGCCGTACTACGGGGAAATCCTATTGCTACCAAACTGTTAGTTGAAGAACCGTTGTCTAAGATGTAAGCTTTCCTCAAACTATTCCTGTTAAGAAATATTGCTATTGGTGTGGCTGTGTCGCGAGTCCACCAATAAGCCATTCCGTATTTTCCTATAACTACTAAATTATAAACTTCTCCAGTTCTTCCTCGTCTTCTAAAATATTGGGTCATGCTAGAGCGCAAAGAAGTATCACTTCGTCCTGAAAGACTTGCTGCTTCTAAAGTAGGACAGTTAGAAGATTGAGCCAACGATGGGGTAGCAGATATTGTTACTTCCATGCTCAGGCTTACGAGTAACAGCGAGATTAGCAATTGTTTCATAATAAAGTTTGTAAATAAGATTGGGTAAAAAAGATGAGATTTTAAAGAACACTGAATTAATAGCTGATGGTTGAAAATATTAGTAATTAGCAGATAACTTTACAACATTAATATTTCAATTAATTTGTATAAAAGCTAACAACTAATTACTAATAGAGCATTAAATTAATCTGCGGATATCTCTGTTTTTATTCTGCACTCATTATTTGAGGAACTTTAAAAAAGTCACCTTCTTGATCTGGTGCTTGATTCAAAATTGTTTCGCGATCGCTATAAGGTTGCAGTTGATCTGCTCTTGTAACGTTACTAACATCAATTGCCCTTGTAGTGGGTTGAACATTACTGACATCTAGTTCACTTAGCTGTTCAAAGTAGTCCAGAATGCTGCCCATTTGGGTAGTAAACTGATCTTCTTCTTCAGGCGTTAAATCTAGGCGTGCGAGAAGGGCAACTTTGTGAACTTGCTCACGATCAATCATAGGAAATAGGAAGTGATTAAATGAAAGAGTGGAAACGGTATTACAAGGTAGAAAATTGCAGTTCAGGCTAGCTTAGTATAATAGCTAGACAGGAGATATTTGTTTTTTCAAACTTCTAAAAGTAAATATCCATTTTGGAACGACCTGTAATTTTGAGCCAGTTTTGTGCCTCAATGTAATTATTGGGGGCAATTTGAATAGCTTGCTTCCAAAATTCAGCAGCTTTCTCAAATAAAGCTTCACTAGCTTCAAAGTTGTTGGCATCTTTCTCGCGATCGCCTTGATAGTGGTAAATTACAGCAATATTATTCAAGGCTTGGGGTAAACGGGGGTTAAGCTCAATCGCTTGGAAGTAGTATTCTAAGGCTCTTTCATGTTCACCATTGCTGGCATGGATTAGCCCCATATTGTAGAGGATGTAACTGCGATCGTAAGCATCTTCCTCTAGCTTCAAAGCTTCTTGGTAATTATCTAGTGCTTCGGCATATTCTCCATCTGCCTGTGCTGACATACCGTCACGGTAGTAAACAAAGGCTTCTTTGGCTTGCTTATTGGCTGGCAGCAGCTTGAGAATGATGTCTGCCATTACTGTAAAGCTTTTGTCGATGAAATTATCGTTGCGTTGACTTCTTGGCATAGTTGTTTCTGTAGTTGGGGACTAATCGCTTAGGGTAGCTTGAGCAGAAAGATTGTGTTTGAACTCTCTTTAGTTAATTTAACGTTAATTTATTTAATCCCGATTAATTGGAAAACAAGCTTAACTGTATTGTTAAGCTTGTCTAATCATAGTGATTCACTTAATACACGCCGATGAATATTGATTTAAAAGGATATCGTGAGAGGGCAGGTCTGAGTAAAGCACAAGTTGCTAGAAGACTGGGCATCTACGTCAAAGATGTTTCTCGTTATGAAAAGGCTCCTGAAACAGTTCCAATGGGGCTTTTAGTAAAATGGTTGCAAATATTTAATCTTGACATTGGTACTGCCATGTCACCACCAGCACCAACATTAAAAGCAATTGACCCCGGCTTTCCATACACTGAACTGTATGGCAGACTAAATTTGTTAAGTCAGTATATTGATGCCTCTCCTCCTGTAGATACATTAGACCTGCCAACAAAGCCAGCTTACCCTCAAGACTTCAAAAAGCAACTCAAGCTCTATAAACAAAAGCCAAACTTGGTACTTACTGGAGGCTTTGACGCTGGCAAATCACATCTGGCGAATGATCTTTTAGGTAGCAAAAACTTGCCCGTCGGCTATCAGCCAGCCACACGAGTCATTACATTTATTCGCCACGTCGATGATCGTCCTGAATGGTTCAAAAAAGATGTATTGATTTTTAAAGAGGACTTTTGGCTAAAAGATGAGAAAGGTAAGCAAATAATTGACTTACTACTCCTAGATGACAAGGAACGTTGTGAGCAATATTGTTTACAAGCAGGAAGCTTCAATATTTTGCAAGAATATGGGGTACATGGCAGCAATGAGGATATAGCAGCCCATGCTGCCGTAGTCTATATGGACTCTCTTCTGCTACAAGCCTGCAACCTGATAGACCTCCCAGGTTACTCAGATGAACCCGATGAAGTGTCAAAGGATGTGGAGAAGGCTAATAGCGCAGCACAGATAGCCGATGTATTGCTGTATGCTTCGCCAGCTAAGGGTCACATTAATGGTCAAGACATGATCCGCCTCGGCAGCTTACTGCGTTCACTTCCTACCCCAGAAAATGAGTGCAATAATTTTCCAACACTGGGTAATCTTTTTATTGTGGCAACCCATGCTGACCCTAGTATCTCTGACCATCAGTTAATAGAAATTTTAGATAAAGCCACAAAAAGATTATATAAAAATCTAAGTGAAACCGTTTTACAGCGGCGTAGAGAACAAACAAATCGTGCTATTAATGAAGCAGATTTGCGAAAAAGGTTCTTCACATTCTGGTCAGAAAGACCCGATAGGTGTCAAAGTTTATTCAATGAGTTAATAACACAAATACTAGGTGAATTTCTCCCTCAAGCACGTATATGTCGTGTTGATCGGGAGATTAAAGCGATCAAGGAGGATAACACAAAAAAGTACGAGAGCCAGATTGAGGCATATAAAAAAACTGTTTGTGATATAGATTTACAGCGAACGCAACTACAACCACTGGAGGAAAATGAATCTTTTCGTAAACAAGAAACTCAGCAGAAACGCAACAAGGTCAATCAATACATCCATGAATTTAAAAAAGACACTAGCAATTCTTTTCATAAATATTCAGAAAAACTACTAAATGTCGATGCTGTAGAACAGATTATCCGAAATAAGTACACTGACAAAAAAGAAGCAAAGGAATATCTTGCGGGTTATCTAGTAGAAAAACTTCAAAACGAGACGGAAAATATCATCAAAACCAATTCCGAAAAATTAAAACCTGAGATAGAAGCTTTCCTCGACTCATACCAAGAGGCTTTACTTAAACTGCCAAATTTAGATATATCTATCGAGATACCCTTCGATGCTAAAGGTGCTTTTCTAAGTGGGCTTGCTGGTCTAGGCAGCTTTGGAGCTTTGGCTACTTGGGCAGCAGCGCTTGGGAATCTTGGTGGTTACATTTTAGTTGCTAAATTCGTTAGTCTTTTGTCAGCACTTGGCATTAGTTTTGGTTTCAGTAGCGGTACTGCTGGGATAATGGCTTTGGTATCGCTTTTTCAATGTGGAGTTTTTTTGGAGAATCTTGGCAGAAGCGTTTAGCAAAGCAAATTGTTAAATATTTTATTGAACAGCGAGTGCGTGAAAAGTTCACACAAGGAATTGATGAATACTGGCAAGACACAACTAAAGGTTTTGAGAAAGCCGCTGATGCAGTAGAAGCTGATTGGAACAAATATCTTGAACATTTGCGCGAGATAACCTCTCCTAAAACAGAATCAAAGGAATACGTTGAAAAGATTATCAAGGAACTGGAGATACTTAGGGATTTTTTCGCCGAAATCCCTTGGTGAATATTAACGGTACTTAAACAGATTTCAAGCCCAAATAAATCCAAAAGTAGCTGCGAGAACTTTATACTGGAAAGTGAGGATACATAATTTTGTATTAAGGGACAGACATGGCTCCCAATCCAGCGATCGCGCAAGCAGTTGAACAACTCGGTTATCGCGTCACAGTTGGGGATGTTGTGACCCAAGCTGGATTGAACGTAAATATTGCACAGGCAGGATTACTAGCTCTCGCTTCTGAGGCTGGTGGACATTTACAGGTTGCAGACACTGGCGATCTTGTCTATTTATTTCCTAAAAATTTTCGTGCAGTTCTCCGCAATAAGTTTTTTAGGCTGCGTTTGAAGGAATGGTGGGAAAAAATTTGGCGTGTCCTTTTTTACATCATTCGCATTTCCTTCGGGATAGTATTGATAGCCTCAATTTTCATAATTATTGTGACTATTACGGTAATTCTGATTGCCAGTAATTCTAGTGGTGACAACAACGATAATTCTAGTAGCGATCGCTCTGGTGGTGGTGGCATGATATTCATGCCTAACTTCTGGTTTGGTTCTGACATATTTTGGTTTTTTGACCCAGGCTATGACAACCGCTACAACCAAGAGCAGCTATCATCGCTCCCAGAACAAAGAAGGATGAACTTTCTAGAGGCAGTCTTCTCATTCCTCTTTGGCGATGGTAATCCCAATGCTGATTTAGAAGACCGTCGCTGGCACGATATTGCTACAGTTATTCGTAACAATCAGGGGGCAGTTGTAGCTGAACAAATCGCTCCATATCTCGACAGCATTGGAGAAGGATTTCACCGCGAATACGAAGAATATATGCTTCCGGTGTTAACACGATTTAATGGTTTGCCGGAAGTTAGTCCAGAGGGACAGATTGTTTATCACTTTCCAGAATTACAAACTACAGCAACAGAAAGGAATTCTCAACCTGTAGAAACATATTTGCAGGAACGCCGTTGGCTGTTTAGTCAAGCTGATAGTGGTCAAATACTCTTATCAATTGGTTTGGGTGCTTTAAATATTGTTGGTGCGCTAGTTTTAGGTTCTTTGTTGAAAGGCGTTATTGCACAAGAAGCAGTTGGACTGGTTGCCTTTACCAATTCAATTTACTGGATATTAATTGGATATGGTGTTGCTTTTTTAACAGTTCCTTTGGTGCGTTATTTTTGGATTCAATGGAGCAATCGTAAAATTGAATCGCGCAATCAACAACGAGAAGAACGTACTGTTTTCTTGCATCAAGCAGATAGTGATTTGCAAAATAAAACTACCTATGCACGTAAGTTTGCTAATCAAAATGTCATCGGTCGTGAAGATTTAACTTACACGACCGAAACAGACTTGTTAGACCAAGAGAGCGATCGCTCTGACAAAATTGATCAAGAATGGCAGCGCCGTCTTAATCAATGAACAATGAACAATTATCAATTCTAAATTTCATCCTTGAAGTTGAGAGAAAGAGACGTTCTGGTAATAGTGCTGCAAAATTTGCTGGTAGTTTACTCCCTGTTGAGCTAAATTGTATGCTCCCCATTGGCTTAAACCCAAACCGTGACCAAAACCAAAACCGTTGAACTGAAAACCGATAGGCGTTGAGGAAACTGTAAAACGGGTACTTTTTAGCCCTAGTGCTTCACGTAATTTAGTGCCAGCGATACTACGGGAACCAGCAGCGCCAACAGCTTTGATACTCATAATCCGCCCGTATGTACTGGTACGCTCTGGAAGCAATGCTTTCACTTTGCTGATTCCAAGGCGACGGCTCAATTCACTAGCAGAAATAGTTTTTTCCCATTGGTATTGAGGAGTACCTTGATCGTAGTCTGGGACACCACGTAAGTATGGTAAAGGGCTTGACCAGACATTTTCGACATTTTCTGTATGTCCTCCTGATGAGGAGTGGAAGACAGCAAGAATAATTTTGCCATTGTAGGTCATCACCTGCCCTGCGGTAGCATTGACAGCAGTTTGTGTTGATTCAGCTTCGGTTGTTAAACCTTTATAAACCTGCGACGTTTGAGTATTAACAACGTCATAAATGCTTTTAGTAGACGTTTGCCGCTTATTAAGTGCGTAAGAACGAGCAGCAACGGCTTGGGCTTTTAGAGCTTCTTGAGGCCAACTGGCACTCATTTCAGCGCCTAAAACACTGTAGAGATATTGTTCTAAATCTACATGGTTGACAGCAGTAATTCCTTTGCTAGTAGGAACTACGCGAGTGCGCCCACGATACCAGCGATCGCGTATCCAAACATAACCGCCATTCGTCGGCTCAATCCAAATTTGGTCGGCTTGCCACTGTCCCAATGCCACCCCTCCAGCATGGGTTTGAGCTTCCAAGCCGTTCATTTCTGAAACTTCCCCCAGAACCCTACCAGCGCCATCACGCACTACTGCTGGGGTAGAACTGCCTACTTTAACTTGTTTGACTCCATCTTCAATCGCTACACGCAATTCGATCGCGGCTTGAGCGGGACAAATCATTGCTATCCACAACAGAAAAGAAAGCCACCAGTTGCGTCCGCCCAGTCTGATTAATTGTTTGAGCATAGAAAAAAAAATTGTGAAAACTCTAGATATTACAAGGCAGTACTAGCTATTAACCTAGTTGCTGTTAGTTCCTACTTAGGACATACTTGTTTGGTTATATCTAACATATTTGTGATATTGCTGCTATCTCAAACAATACAAACTTGTATAGCTAAATATTGTGGTATTTAGTCACTAAACGCTGATAAATATAAAAAGTTTCCATGAGGTTGTAAACAAACCGTGCAAATTACCTTTTTAGGCACTAGCTCAGGTGTACCGACGCGATCGCGCAATGTTTCCAGTGTTGCCATCCGTTTACCGCAACGGGCAGAAGTTTGGCTTTTTGACTGTGGTGAAGGTACTCAACACCAATTGCTGCGTAGCGATGTCAAAATTAGTCAAATCAGGCGTATTTTTATTACTCATCTGCATGGTGACCACATCTTTGGCTTGATGGGTTTATTAGCAAGCTATGGGTTAGCTGGTAATCCTACTGCAATTGATATTTATGGGCCACCTGGTTTAAGTGAATATATACGTGCCTCTGAGCGTTATTCTTATACTCATTTGTCATACCCGCTCAAGGTTCATACTGTGCAACCAGGACTCGTCTATGAAGATGAGGAATTTTTGGTCAGTTGTGTACCTTTAAAACATCGTGTGACAGCCTTTGGCTACCGAATTGTAGAAAAAGACCGCCCTGGAAGGTTTAATGTTGAACAAGCTGCTGCTTTGGGAATCCCTAATGGCCCTTTGTATGGCAAGCTGAAACGTGGTGAAGAAGTCACTCTATCAGATGGTCGTCAAATTCGCGGTAGCGATTTATGCGCTCCACCAGAGATAGGTCGCAAAGTTGTTTATTGTACAGACACAGTTTATTGTGATGCGGCTGTGGAACTGTCACAGGATGCGGATGTACTAATTCACGAAGCGACATTTTCCCATCAAGATGCGGATATGGCGTTCGATCGCTTGCACTCTACCTCAACAATGGCTGCTCAGGTGGCATTAGGTGCTGGTGTTAAACAGCTAATCATGACGCATTTTAGCCCTCGCTATGCCCCTGGTAATGCCTTGGTGTTGGATGATTTGCTTCAGGAAGCACGGGCTATTTTCCCTAATACAGCACTAGCTTATGATTTTTTGATCCATGAAGTTCCGCGCAGGAGGGGTGAGTAGGGAGGAGAGAGGAGGGAGGTAATATTATTTGCTCAGTCCTCAAATTACATGGCACTGACTTTTAAGAGGCGATCGCGTATGTCAGTCAGGCGACTTTGAGTGTCAACAGGCGATCGCGGGGCGGGGATTTCTGTACTAGGCCAATTGGGTAATTCAAAACAAGGACAATTTACCGAGGGCATTCCAGACTGACGCTGGGGAATAGGCATTGAGCAACGGGAACAACCAGCTACTTCCCATTCTGGTGTCAACAACTGAGCAATTGTCTCATGGGTGCCTTCTAGAAAACACTCTCCCGACTCTGGCGAAAGAATTAACTTAAAGCAGTCTTCAAATTCTTGGCTGTAACGGTGTCCATTCAGCACTGTTTCTGGATGTATAGCCTGATCGCCATTGCGAATCAATACTTTTCTGCCTAGCTGAAACCAGTAAGCGAGATATTTTTTTACTTGCAGTTCAGAAGCCATAAATTTTTGCTGACTTAGCAGCAAACATTAACTTGTTTGTAAATGGTATCAATATTTAAAATTATTTTGTCTGAGTTTAAAATTTCAGCTAAATTGCTGATTTACTTAAATGAGTAGTTATGGTAATTAAAGTTCACGTAGTCGGCTGAGGCAAAGGCGAACCCAATTGACACAGGTTAAGAACATAACCACCAGTGACTAAGTAGACGGGATTTGCGATCGCACCAATTCGACGCACTAACATTCCCAAGCGATCGCGAAACAGTCTCCCACTCTTATAAGCAGGGACTATCCCCCAACCAGTTTCCTCTGCTACCAAAATTAAATCACCAGTGGCTTGTTGCAAAATGATTATTAATTCCTGTGAAGTTTGATCCCAAGTTTCGTTATCTTCTTCTAGCAAATTTGCCACCCAAGTTCCCAAAGAATCAACCAACAAACAATGATTGGCTGAATACGCGGCAATAGTTGCTGCCAAATTCACGGGTTCACAGAGGGTTTGCCAATTAGCAGGTCGTCTTAGTTGGTGTTGTTCAATCCGAGCCTGCCATTCTGTATCATTTAAATCAACTTGGGCTGTTGCTAAATAAAATACTGGCTTACCTGAACGTATTGCTAAGGTTTCCGCCCACTCACTCTTACCAGAGCGGGATGGACCAGTGATTAATATTAAACTTTTTGTAGAAGTTGGTGAATATTTTACCACAAAAACTCAATTATACTGAATTGCATTCTATATTTAAAAATGAATTATTAATTACCTATCGCTACAACATTCATAGAGTATAAGTGCGGGGATATGCGATGAAACATCATTTGCAACGGATTGAAAAAACGCTCAATTATTTATCACAGAGCAATTTTACTCAGGGGCAGCAACATTCTGCGAGGGAAAATTCAATGAACTCACAGAATAAACAACCACAAAAACCACAGGTAAATCGCTCTCCCTCGGTTTCTATGACTGTACTGCCTATGCCTAAGCAACACCAGTACAAAACTCCTGCTTTGCCTAAAGTGACAGCACCTAACTTAACTCAGCATCGCATAAGAGCCAATCCAGCTATGGCAATCACCGTGCTGAAAGAAATTGAACAGAAGGTCGTTGGTTGGCAACAGCAACTACAGCAAACTTTAAAAAAAATTCAAGATGTGTACTCGGAAGGCCCAATTATTGATGGTTGGATAGAGTCTACTAGCCAGAATCAAAGCATTTCTGTCAAAGACAGACATCAAGCATCAATGCCGCCAATGATGGACTATGTGACAGAAATTGTTAGTCAGCCAGATGGGAAGTTTACCGTTGCTGATTATCGTCTGTGTGGATTGGATGCAGATGGGATGTTGTGGGAGCGCCCTTGTCCATGTGAGCAGGTGAAGAGCGTTAGTATGGCGATCGCTCGTTATCATAAGCTATGCCAGCTACTAAATCAAAAACAAGATCTAGAAAACCGTCTCACTCAACTAACAGAAACACTGATGGTTTTGCAGGATCATCTATCTACAGGATGAATGCGCGAAAATTCATTGAGCTAACAATGTTAGTTATGAGATAGAAAGGGGATTTCTCAGTAAATTTCCTGATTTAAAAAGGATATAAAAGTAGCTACAATCATGCTACATCTGAGCAGCATTGCTCTGGGCATTTTTATTTAAATTTTATAAACTTTCATTACGAAACGTGATCAAACAATCTTGGTTAGAACTTTCGGAATATGCAGCATTAGCTGCTTCTGGACTCGGAACACTTGCAGCAGTACTATCTAATCAGGCACTCTATGCCGCAACTCCTCTAACAATAGCGCTTTCCCTGAATCTCGTAAATCGGCGGCATATCCAGGCGCAAGCGCGGCAAGCGACCACACTGGAAATTGCTAATTTACACACTGTTTTAAATCAACAAATTGAAGCTTTGCCTCCGCCTCCAGAACCAGTTAATCTCACAGCTATCGAACGCAAAATTAGTCATGTTAGTAGTCAGTTAAAATATTTAAATCAACAAATTAATCTTAAAGCTGAAGCACCAGAAGTTTTAGAGCTTGCAGAGCGTGTAGCTTTATTAACTAAACAGTTTAATAATAGAGCAGAAAAGCAAGAACTCGCCAAGCTTGTACAGCGTATAGCTTTATTAACTCAACAATTTAATGGTAGGGCAGAAAAGCAAGAAATTTTACAATTAAAAGCACAGCTTAATACTCTAAAAGAACAGTTTCAATCTAGGCGGGAAACACGGACAATTTTTGAAGTTACAGAAAAGCTAGAGTTACTCACAAAAAGGTTTAATGAGCGCATAGAATTAAAAGAAATTTTATCTATTAGAGAAAAGTTAGAATTGCTTGCTAAACTTTTTCCTTATCGGATAGAACCACAAAAAATTGAACAAATTCGCCAACAAGTAGAATCATTAAGTCAAAGGTTTGAGCAGCGAATAAAACCAAATGAGATTTCAGAAATTAAACAGCAGTTAAATGGGGTAGATTTAGAGTTAAATCTACTAAGGGAGCAAGTTAATAATTGCCAGAAAACCGAAAAAATAGAATTGTTGATTAAGCGCCTAAATGCTGTGTCTCAAAAATTTAATAATCGACCGGAAAAACAGGCGATCGCACAGATGACACAGAATTTAGAAATTGTGACTAGACAAGTTAACGGTATTGTGTTATCAGAATCAGTTGATTTAACGGAAATCAAAGATTTGCTAGTTAATCAAAGTATGCAACTGCATTACTTAAAACAACAGTTAAATCACCTTACTTATGAGTTCCATAATCGACCAGAAAAACAAATTATGGCACACTTACAGCAAGAGATCGCTACTCCAATTACAGAATCCGCCTGTGAATGGTCTGGAATTAGAAAACAAATTAAACAAGGCATTGTAGAGACGCGCAATGGCGCATCTCTACATGGAAATGTCTATTGATTTTGAATTTTTATCATTCATTCATATTCCTATAAGTTGCTACCGCCGAAGGAGAAATTCGGTTTAAATAGCGGAAAATCCAATATTTGAATACTGTATCTAAAATTACCGGAAAAGTAGCAATAAACAAAAAGTTAAACTCTCGATTCGCTGGTAGTCCTAAATGCTCTGCTATAGTTTCTAGAATGACTTCCCAACCATGAGGTGAGTGGAAACCTACAAAGATATCAGTGAATAAAATAATGATAAAAGCTTTGGCACTGTCGCTTAAACCATAAATCATATCATCTATAAATGATTTTAAAACTAAAATATCTTGGCGACTGGTCAATATTACAGTAGCAAAAGCCACTAATGAAAAAATATCAGCAAAGACGTTTTTAACAGCGTTAGAACTTTTTCCTTGGAATTCTTTTTGAAGTTTATCTGCTTTTTCTTTGATCTGTTCTTCTATTTCTTCCGAAGATATTTTTGGCACTAAACCGATTAAATTTTTAAATTTTAATTCTTTTTCAAATCGCTCTAATTCAGTAAATGCTTCTTCTTCTAAGTCAATATTTAAAAATATTCCTGAATTAGATGATTCTCTTACTTGGTCAACAATGGGACTAACAATAAAAGTTTTTGTTACCTGCTGAGTCAATAGAGGAATAAGAATCAGCAATAGAATAAATTTAATAGAAATTAAGGTTTTTGCTTTGGAGGTACGGAAATTTTTAATTACCTCATTTTCTGCTTGAGGATCTAAGTCCCGTCTTAGTCGCTTAAAAGTACCTAAGATAGAGCGAGGTAAAATGCCTGTTTTATCAGATATTGTTTCGACATCGCTTATTTCTTGTTTACCTCCTGGAACTCCTGGATAGTTCAATTTTGTGTGAGCAATTTTTTCTTCATCGACTGAAGTAATGTTAGTTTTAGGTATAGAAACTACAGAATAAGAAGGTTTGATATCCTTGTCTAAAGTATATCTACCCAAAACTTCATCAATGAATTTTAACTTTTCAATTATAACCAAGGATTTTTCTTTGTTTTCTACATAAACTTCCCTAGAATCAACTATGCGTTCAGCTTGCTTCAAGGGCGGTTGTTGCTGATAAAGGTTTTTAAAATAACGACTAGCTTTAAATTCGGTCAACCGGATTTTAGCAATATTTAAGTATTTTTTTAAATCTGTTTGAAAATATGAAGCAACATTACTGCCGTAGGTGCTTGATTGTGCAGTTATCTTGTTGCCACCAAAATGTTCATCTTCAATCGCTTTAATCATTAAAGCTGCTTGATATGCTTGATCTAATGATCTTTCAGGAGTGGTATTAAACCACTGATTTGCTTGGCGAATATAGGAGTTGAGTGTGTTGAAAGAAAAGGTTTTCATCTCAATGTCTAAATAGTAAGCGTATTAGTTTTAAACAGTCTTGCTTATTGTTGTTAGATTAAAAATTAAAATTACTCTAAAAATCTTACTTTAGTTAGATTATTTTTCCTGATGGTCAGTGCAAATTTGCTGTGTATACTTTTTATTGTAATTGCAAGTCTTAGCATGATGGGGGACAGCAATATAACCTTCAAGAAGGCTAAAATTTAATGTATGTGGTATATTAACAGATTAGTCAAAGAATAGTTAGTGGTTTCTGATTCGATTTGGATAACTGGCACAACTGGCAGTGGTAGAACCAATCGCCTTGTTACTCAGTTTTGCGACTGGGTAGAATTACAGGCGGGTCAACCCTCTTATGGTAGAAATAAACGAATGTTTATTGCTGCTGCTAAAGTTAGCGGTCGTTTCCGGCAAATACCGAAGATTTTAGTTTTTGCGGCTAATGATGATAGTCGGCGTGATCTGGCGGATAGATTAACTAGCGCGATCGCAGGACGCTATCCTGTAATTGCTAAGACACCTTTGGGGTTTTTTCAGGATGAGGTGATGCTGTTTTGGCCGTTATTAATTCAACGGTTAAATTTACGGGCGCAGTTTCCCCTCCGGTTACGTCCAGAAACGGAACAGGAGTTAGCCACTCGGTTGTGGCGTGCAGATTTGGATGCAGCGAATATTCAAACGTTGGGGGTGGGTGAATATCGTTTTGTGCGTCGTACCTTAGATTTATTGCAACTTGCGGCTACCAGTGGGACACCGCCAGAGGAAATTTCGAGTATTCTTGGGCAAGGATTGGCAACGGATTCTGTAACGGATGTAACGGATAGGGAGGAGAATTTAGATCGCAGTTTTTCTTTGATGGGGGAATTGCTACTAGGCTGGCGCGGGTGGTGTTTGGAGCGAGGTTTACTAAGTTACGGGTTAATCTGTGAACTTTATTGGCGTTACTTGTTACCAGATGCAAGTTATCAGCAACATTTAAGTTTACGGTATCAAGCGGTGTTGGCGGATGATGTCGATGATTATCCGGCGATCGCACGGGATTTATTTGAGGTACTTTTAAATCAAGGTGCAGTTGGCGCGTTTACCTATAATCCTGATGGCAAGGTGCGGTTAGGTTTAAATGCTGACCCAGAATATATGGCAGGTTTGAAAGCACGCTGTCAGATAGAAAGTTTAACCCAAGAACGTAACTGTTTGGCAGATAGTTTAGCTGATTCGGTAGTGGAATTGGTAAAAGAGCCTGGTTGGTTAATTAGTTTACCGTCTTCTATTGGGTCAATTCAAACTACTGCGCGATCGCAATTGCTACGAAAAACGGCTGAGGTAATTATCCAAGCGGTGCAAAATGGGGAGGTGCAACCGGAGGAAATAGTGGTAATTGCGCCTGGTTTAGATGCGATCGCACGTTATACTCTCACAGAAATTTTAACGAGTAAAGGCATAGCTGTAGAAGCTATGGGCGATCAGCGCCCCTTAATTAGTTCCCCAGTAATTCGGGCATTGCTGACGATGCTGGCTTTAGTTTATCCAGGTTTGGGGCGTTTAGTTGATCGTGATGCTGTTGCAGAAATGTTGGTGGTATTGAGTAGGAAAGATGGGGAACAGGGAAACAGGGGAGATTTAGATGATCAGATTCCTCAACCCTCAGTATTTAGTCCTTATATTGATCCTGTGCGGGCTGGTTTAATAGTCGATCACTGTTACGCGCCTGATCCAGAACAACCGCGCTTGCTGCCCGTGACGACCTTTACACGCTGGGATAGACTGGGACATAAAGCAACAACTGCTTATGAACAGATTTTAGAGTGGGTAGAGAAACAGCGATCGCAACAAGAACAAAGGTTAATTCCCAATGCGATTACACTTTTAGATCGAGCAATTCAACAATTTTTAGGCAATGGTAGTAATCTACCCTACGATCAACTATCTGCCTTGCGCGAATTAATGGAAACCGCGCAGCACTTCTGGGAAGTTGACGGGAGGTTGCGCCAAAGTGAAAAAATTGATACCCCACCTCACACCACCATTGCTCAATTTATCGTACTGTTGCGTAAAGGCACGATTACTGCAACTCCTTACCCAGTAAAACGCCTGAAGAGCGATCGCGCTGTCACCTTAGCAACTATTTTCCAGTACAGATCTCGTCGTAAATTCCATAAATGGCAGTTTTGGCTGGATGCAAGTTCACCTTTATGGTTAAGTGGTGGTGCTGCTACCTTATATGGTGCTAACTTGTTTCTCAAAGATTGGTCAAGAAATCCTTGGACACAAGCAGATAGTGAAATTGCCGATCAGGAAAGGTTAGAGCGTATTTTGCGAGATTTATTAGGTCGTGCTGGTGAGCGAGTTTACTTATGTCATAGTGACTTAGCTGTAAATGGACAAGAGCAAGCAGGTGGTTTATCCTCTCTCGTCAATGCTTCTTTTCCCCTCTCTGTAGAACTTACATTGACCTAAGCGAGGTCTAAAAACTGAACATTTTTCCATCTCCCCTGCTTCCTCTGCCCCTCTGCCCCTCCGCCTGCTACTTTTTCAATCTTAAGTCCTGATTTTTAAGCTCAGAAATTTGCTTACGTTTTTCCAACTCTCGCATCACCATCCGACTTAAAATTTTGAGCATTTCCAATTGCTCATCATTCAATTTTTTAGGAGCCTTATCTAACACTCAGATAGAACCAATTGCCGATCCAGATGGTGTCATCAGAGGTGCGCCCGCATAAAACCTAATGTGTGGATCTGTAGTTACTAAAGGATTATCAAAAAAGCGTTCATCTGCTATAGCAAAAATGTGGCTCTCAAGAAGTTGCACGTACAAAACGAGTAAGTTTGATAGATAAGTCATTGTCATTATTCGGGCTGTATCCTTACTACTGCAACCACTACAGTTTTCGTAAGCGTTTCCACTATAGTCAGCGTTAAAAAGCAAGTCATTTTTTAAAAGTCCTTAGCTTTAGTAAAATTTTGTGGATAAAATAAAGGTTAATAAAAAGCCAATATTTTCTGAAACTTAAAGCTAAGTGCTTTTAATTGACACTCTCCCGTCAAGCTTGCGCTGTGACTGGAGATTCTTGCTTCATTGAGAAATGCTTTTGATGCAAGCACCAAGTAGTCCTACTTCCTCTCCACAAGCTTGAAATCCCGTATGCCCTACGGTATTTGGATATTTTGCCTTCACTACTTGTCCTAGTTTTGTTGCTTGGTTTTCACAACTAAAGGAGGTTCATTTGACTGATATTACTTTACCACAAAATCCTGTCCGCGATTCATCTCGCCACCAACCCAGTACAGTGTGGTGGGAGTCCTAGAGACGGTTGAAGGATAGAGCGATCGCATGGCAAAGACAATTCATGCTGCTGATGTGCAGTAGTTTAGGAGTTATGGATATGCAGTTGATGTATTACTGTGTTGAGATCTCCTGGTTGTAGGCGATCGCACATCTGTTTAAACTCAATCCAAGTTAGATCGCTTTCGATATATGCTTTAGCTAGAGAAATAACTAAATCTGCGTGTTTGTTCCCTTCGGCTTCAGTCATCATATTGTGCTGAATATCTAACTCTCGCTCAAAGCAGTAATACCATGACTTAGGTTGATGTTGAATAACTGCATGAAATAATTCTTGATGTTCATGCTTACCAACGGCGCGATCGCTCTCACTAGATATAATAAACATTGGTGCAGAGTAGCAAATTTTTGCTTGCTCTAAAATATCTTCTCCCATATCTAAAAATACTCGCAAAGCTGGCATGACAAAACCCCCATAGCCAAAACTTACGCATCCCGGCGCAGTTTTCCACTTAAAGTAGATATCCAAATTTTCTACAACTAAATCAACTAAAGGATTACTACCACTTAAATAGGGAGCAAATATTAAATTTTTGTGAATTTGCACAGCACGTTCTAGTGCTAACCAAGCTGCTAATGTGCTACCACCAGATAATCCTCCTAAAATTACTTTTTCTCCTAACCCTTGAGCAATTTGTAACCATTTAATTCCAAATTGTTGATAAGCTTCTTTTGTTTCTGGTAATGGTGGAGGATTATCTTTATCCCAATTCCCCGCCATTCCATGTCCAGGTAACAAAGGAATTAGCACGTTATAACCTGCTTTAAAAAACGCTTCCCCTATTGGTAAAAACTGCTCTGGATTTGCAGTAAACCCATGAAAAAATAAACATATTTTCTCAGTGGGAGTAGAGTGCAGCAGAAATTTTGAGCGACAATTTTCATTTTTCAGTAGTAGCGCCGTTTCATACAGTTGTGTTTCTTGAATTATTTCTGACTTCAGTTTCAAATAATTAGATAGTTGTGGATTATTATTTAGGGAAGAGCTACTCATTGTTTAAATTTATTATTATTTTCTATTTAGCTGCTTCTTCTACTAACTTTTTCAATTGCAAATATGCTTCTTCGGGCGTAAGTGGTTCCGATTTCGTTTCATCGGGAATATAAAATTGTCTGCTATCAGGGAAGAAACGCACCACAAAACTAGGTATCAGCCCTAACTTTATTGCTTCTTTTCCGAGATTTTCTGCTGTTTCAGCCAAACTTAATTCATCATGGAACTTATAGTTAGTCATATTTCTGACATCTTTACTAATCTTTAAGGGCAATAAAAAAATAAACATTGCAGATGTTTATTTATAAAATTATCTCATATAAATTATTAATAGGCATCTGTCAGTTTGCCTACCACTTTAGCTAGATTTTAATTTTGTCAATAGTTATTTCAGGACTGATATAGAAACGTTGTTTCATTATCAAGCCAATCGGCTGATTAAAAAGAATTCTCAACGAGCAGTTAATAATTTTTAATAATAATTAAGCATTTTAATAAAAATCTATCCTTCAACCGTGAGAGGACTCCCACCACACTGTACTGGGTTGGTGGCGAGATGAATCGCGGACAGGATTTTGTGGTAAAGTAATATCAGTCAAATGAACCTCCTTTAGTTGTGAAAACCAAGCAACAAAACTAGGACAAGTAGTGAAGGCAAAATATCATCCATACCGTAGGGCATACGGGATTTCAAGCTTGTGGAGAGGAAGTAGGACTACTTGGTGCTTGCATCAAAAGCATTTCTCAATGAAGCAAGAATCTCCAGTCACAGCGCAAGCTTGACGGGAGAGTGTCAAAGCAATGCGATGAATTCCTCTATCGTTAAATCAGCATCTCGGATAATTGCTCGCAATGTTCCCTTTGCTAGTTCTTGATGATCTGGGACAACAACTTGGGCAAATGGGTCATCTCGTCGCAAAATGATATGGCTGCTTTCTCTGCGCTTTTGATAGAAACCTACTTTTTGCAAAGCTTTGACGCAATCTATTCCTGAAATGCTGGGTAGCTTGCTCACACAACCACCAGAAACGTTTCAAAGTTTTCTTCTGGAACAGGCAAATTATCTGCCTCTAGGGCGGCAATATAGCCTGTAATAGCCTCCTTGATGTTTGAAATGGCTTCCTGCTTAGTTTTGCCTTGGCTAACACAACCCTTAAGGCTTGGACACTCAACAATCCAGTAGCCATCTTCATCCCGATACATGATTACTTGCCTCATACTCTTAACAATTAACAATGACTAGCTCTCATTTTAAGTTTAGTTCCACCCAGCTAGTTATCGTGTTGAACCTGCCCATAATCTAGCTTGATTACGCGGTCTGCTAAGTGAAAATATCTGTCATCGTGGCTGACAACTATTACAGTCTTACCTTTTTCTCGTAGTTCTGGCAAAAGCTGGGTATAAAATATTTCTTTAAATACTGGATCTTGATCCGATGCCCACTCATCAAAAATGTAGATAGGACGGTTTTCTAAATATGCCGTCAGTAAGGCTAGGCGTTTGCGCTGTCCTTGAGATAATGCTGTGGTGGAAAGCATACCATCTTTAACTTCAACTTTGTGGTCAAGCTGGAGTTTTATTAAGTATTCCTGGGTTGTAGTGTCGAGATTAATACTGTCTAATCCTAAGAGGTTTTCAAATAAATAAAAGTCAGAGAAGACAACGGAAAATTGCTGGCGATACCACTCGCGCTGGTGTTCAGTAATAGCCACGTTGTCAAATTTAATTTCTCCAGTTTCAGGAATGTATAAACCAGTAATTAATTTAACTAAGGTAGATTTGCCGCTACCATTACCCCCAACTATAAATACGATTTCCCCTGGATAAAAATTTAGGTTGATAGCGCCAAGTATAAAAGTGTTATCTTTCTCACCACGATAAGCATGAGTTACGCCTATTAGTTCTAAACGTTTCCAAGAAACAGATGGCTGGATAGGGCTATTTAAATTCGGTTGGTTGGTTTCGGCTGCTAATGATAAACCTAAAGATTCTACTTTAGCTAAAGATATGTTTGCTGTAATTAATTGGGGTAGAGAATCGAGAATGTTTCTTAACGGCAAGATTATAAACAATATTGTTAAGGCATAGCCGGATAGCACTGAAGTACTAATAGTTGTAATCTGGGGTAATCCAAAAACAATGAAGCCAAGGGGAATAAAAAATAAGACTAAACCCCAACTGCCAGCAATAGCAAAGATAGTCATGCCGTGAAAGCGATATTTTTTAAATGATGTGGCAGTTGTCTGTAAATCTTTTAAGAAAAATTCTTCACGTCGCTGTTGGTGTAATTTGAGTTCTTTAATTCCTTGAGTAGTAGTTTGGAAATGATGAAATAATTTGTCTTGTTGTTCACGGGCAAGTTTTAGGGCATTATTACCAGAGGTGGCAATTAGTTGATAGCTAAATATTCCCAACAGCAAGCAGGCAAGCATAGAGAGAAATACAGGTATAGACAGCCAGCACAAATAGATTAGGCACGCGACTATTGCAGCAACATTGACGCTGATGTTAGAAATTGCGATCGCAGCCTGAGATATAGCTTCAATGTCTTCTGTTAAAGTAGCTAGTAAACGTGGGGAACCAATTTCTTCTATCCTCCGCAGGGGGGATGCAAGAATACGGCGGTTCAAGTCTATCCACAGTTTAAAGATTACTTGTTGTGAAAGATAGGCGATCGCAATCAGAGAAGCAGCAGTAGAAATCAGCAGTAGTAAGCAACAAGCAGCAAAAGCCCAAGCTAAAGAAGTTATTGGCAGTTTACTATTATTTAAGCTCAGGTTAATTAAGGCAATTAAGCCTGTACTGCTAACACCACTGATTAAAGCAGCAATAATTGCACTTGTGACGCTAACCCAAGAAGTGCGTAGAAGCAGTTGAAGGAGATTCATTTAAGTCGTAGATATAGTTATATTGGTTACGCTAATTAATGCTACAAATGATTTCCCCTAGCTTCCGTTAACAAGGGGGGAGAATTGGTTACGCTAACTAATGCTAAAAATGATCCCCCCTAGCCCCCCTTAACAAGGGGGGGAGAATCTGTAGCAAGCATTTAGGTAATCCATATTAGAATTATCAAGTTTGCTGAAATTAGTTCATGCGGTGTGAGATGAATCTTAGCTTGTGCATGATTGTAAAAAATGAAGAATTATTATTACCACAATGCCTTAATAGTGTCAAAAATGTGGTAAATGAGATGGTAGTGCTGGATACTGGATCAAGCGATCGCACTCCTGAAATTGCTAAAGGTTTAGGTGCAAAGGTATATCATTTTCCTTGGTGTAATGACTTTTCGGCGGCGCGAAATGAGTCTTTAAAATATGTGCAAGGTGAATGGGTGCTAGTTTTAGATGCTGATGAGGTGCTAATACCAGAAATTGTGCCACAAATACAGCAAGTAATTAAAAGCGATCGCCATATTTTAATTAATTTAGTTCGTCAAGAGGTAGGCGCGTCTCAATCACCTTATTCTTTAGTTTCCCGTTTATTTCGCAATCATCCTGATGTGCGTTTTTCCCGTCCTTATCATGCAATGGTAGACGATCATGTGCAAGCATTATTACGCATAGAATCGCAATGGCAGGTAGGTTATTTACCTGATGTGGCGATGCTGCATTATGGATATCAACCAGGTGCGATCGCTTCACGGGATAAACTTAATAAAGCTAGAACAACTATGGAAGGTTTTCTAGCAACTCATCCTAATGAGCCTTATGTATGCAGCAAATTAGGAGGATTATATCTTGATCTTGGTGAGGTTAATCAAGCCATTGAACTTTTGCAGCGTGGTTTAACTGCTAATACACTTGATGTTTCTGTTTTATATGAGTTGCACTACCATCTTGGTAATGCTTATATTCAGTTACCAGATATTAATCAAGCAGTCTTACATTATCAAACAGCTATCCAACAACCAGTTTTACCAATATTAAAATTAGACGCTTATAACAATTTAGGTAACTTGTTAAAAGCTGCTGGTGATTTGACTAATGCAAGAAAAGCTTATGAAACTGCTTTGCAGATCGACCCTAATTTTACTACTGGTTATTACAACTTAGGGATGACCTTGAGGGCGATGGGATTTTTTGAAGATGCGATCGCACTTTACCGCAAAGCTATTGAAATTAATCCTAACTACGCCGAAGCATATCAGAATTTGGGAGTTGTAATGTTACAGATAGGGAATGTTGCAGAAAGTATAGCTGCTTTTAGAAATGCGATCGCACTTCACCAACAGCATAACCCAGAGGAAGCCCAAAGACTTCTTAACGACCCTTTACTTTCAGAACTTCTAGCAAACAATTAACAATTGGTAATTGTTAATTAATAATTACTCATTCATATTTCTGAGAGTTGCCACAGCAGAAGGAGAAACACGACTAAGATAACGGAATATCCAATATTTAAAAAAAGTGTCCAAAATTACAGGAACTGTGGCAATAAATAGAGATATTAAGCTTTGGTTAGCCGCTAATCCCAAATGACCAGCAAATCCTTCCAAAATCACTTCCCAACCATGAGGAGAATGAAATCCTACAAATATATCTGTGCATAAAATAATGATAAAAGCTTTAGCACTATCGCTCAAGCCATACACAATTTCGTCCATAAAAAACTTGACTGTTACTATTTCTCTTTTGCTAGTAGCAATTACCACCCCAAAAGCAGCTAATCCTAAGAAATCCGCAAAAATATTGCTCACAGCATCACGGCTTTTATCACGAAACTCTTCCGCAATCTTAATGGCTTTATTCTTAACTCGTTCTTCCATCTCCTCCGAAGAGAATTTAGGGGCTTGATTAATTAGATTTTGAAACTTTAATGAGGCTTCAAAATTTTCTAATTCTCGGAAAGCTTCTTCCTGCATTTCCACATTTAAGAATATTTGCGGATTATTTTCAGTTTTAACATGAGCAATTATCGGCTTAACTAAAAATTCTTTAGATAGCTGTTGAGTTAAAACAGGAATTAGGATAAGCAAAAGTATAAATCTAATAGTAACCTTAGTTCTATTTCTAGATTTGCGAAAATCTCGAACAACAGCTGTTTCTGACTCAGGATCTAACTCAGTTTTTATTCTATTAAGGGTTCTACCAATAGATCTGGGTAAAGCTCCTGTTTTCTCAGTAGGTTTTTCAAACTTCTTACTATCAATACCATGTTGGTCTGCCTTAATTTTATCTGGTTGAAGAGTAATTGGTGATGCTTCCGTTACAGGTATTAATGCCACAGAATTACTATTTTTCTGCTGATACTTTACTAACACCTCATCTATAAATCTGAGTTTTTCCAAAATTACAGGATTGGAGATAGTCAGAATAGAACGACTTAATTTAAATTCTGCTAGTCTCAGCTTGATAATTCCTAAATTTTTGTCAATATCGGCTTTTAAATAAGCTTTAACATTTTTGCCTTGTTCGGCTGGGTTAGAATTGCGATCGCCTAAGTATTCCTCTTCTATCGACCTAATTATTAAGGCTGCGTTGTAAGCTTGTTCTAAAGAACGTTCAGGTGTCTCGAAAAACCATTTATTAGTAGCGCGTAAGTACTTACCCACTTTCTTGCGTAACTCATCTGTGTTATCCCAGGAAAAAGTAGCTCTCATAGCAGACCCTTCTTTTTTTCAACGTCAAGCTAAAATTTTAATTGTTCATTGCCATTACACTCAGTTACAAAAATTACTAAAATTCATCAATTGAGCGTTGCAGCAAGCCTGATTTAGTTATGCTAACAATATATAATTATTTTTGGCATTGACATATATTCATTAAATCCTATAGTTGCTATCAATTTTAAATATTAAAGCAAACAGTTTTAAATTAATCTTATCCTTAAGGAAGTATGTCAATCTAAAATTAAAGTCCCAACCCCCTACAGTGTCAACACCAAAGGGGGAGATTTTTGATTTTATATTTTTTAATCTGAAGGTAGTTAACAGCAGTCTAATGTACTATCCAATGAGCATCAGATTCTTACTAGCAGCAGTGTCAACAATATAAAAATGACGTGACAAATCAATTAACAATTATCAATTATCAATTATTAGATGTCAGTCCAGTGCCTATATTTATGACAAATCAAGGCATCCTTTTTATTTCTATCATCCAACTTTATTTGTGGGGCGATTGCTAATTGCTAATTGTTAAAGAATTGCGTACCTCTTCTAAAGATGTTTCCCAAAGAGTATTCCATTGAATACCAAAAAGAGGTTTTGCCTGTTTAGCCATCAACCAACCCTCAGTTAGGGCATCCATGTACTTGCTAGAAACTTCTATATCAAAAACAACTGCTTTTAGTAAATTTTTTGTTAATAAAGCCAACCAAAAACGAGAAGCATAAAGCTGTGCTACATAAAATGCTTCTAACTTAATTTCTCCGGTAATATTTGTATCACAACCTGTAACTATATGCCAGATATCGTGGGTCTCAGTCAAATGTGCTGCGAGAAATTGGTAATTACTATCACCAAAGTTCCCTTGTAGAGGAGTTAAATTATTTTTAATCATGTGGTTAGCATAAGCATAACCTAGTGTATTTTCTGGTAACTGATGCAGCAGTTGCAAATCAACATTCCCTAGACGCGGACGTTCCTCAAATGCTCGTTTACACTGGGGATGATTACAGAGAAATTCTATCATTTTATTGATACTGGAAACATCATTGACAGCTTGGGAAAGTTTGGCGATCGCACCAAAGTCGCCATCCTCAGCATTCACCATATTGATAATGCTTTCCACTACCGAAGTTTGCCACTGCTGCGCTACATTTTCTAAAGTTTGCATACTCATATTTTGGTAATTTTTACATATTCTATTTTTACATATTGAATCCAAATCATGCTATTTCATAATTAAGCCCTGATTTTATCTGCCTTATTACAAATTTTTTACTTAAAAGTCAAATAAATATCGGAGTATTTGCTTGACTTAATACGGCTAAATCTTCTTCATCAAGCTCAACAGGAGCACCACGACGAATTAATTCGGCAAAGTCTTCATTTGGAACCATTACACAAAGAGCATACAAGCGATCCTTACCTGTATTTTCTATAATGTGCATACCTGTTGCAGGTACTAAAATACTATCTCCAGCTTTTATTAAAGCTGTTCTACCATCACAGTCTACTCTACCTTCACCTTTCAAAATAAAGAACATTTCTGTTGCAAATTGATGTCGGTTAGGCGGAGTTTTTCCACCAGTATCAAAAATTTCTACGCAAACAGTAAAAGATATATCGTCAGTTGTGGGATCAAAGATAATTGCTAATCTATTGGTATCATTAGGACTAATCCGAAATGCTTGGTAGTCTTTGGGAGACTTGATATCTGCAATCATGCAACGAAAATTTTCCATATTCATAATTTGAAAATTTTGTCAAAATTTACCAAGATAACGAGCCAACATAGGTAATAGGATGAGACATGGCTATCTGATACCAACAGTTAATTTTAAGTCAGCAATCCCAGGATTAATAGTTAATTTATTTAACTGCATTTATGAGTGTTTGAGAATCGCTGACAAATCCAAAACATTGATTAACATTATAAAGTGTTGCTTTTAGGCAAAACTCAGGCGAAGTGGTAGCAGTGCAGTCTTTAAGCAAGATACAATCGTAGCCTAAGAAATTAGCATCTTGTAAAGTTGCCATTACACATTGATCCACGTTTACTCCGGCAAAAAATAGAGTAGTTTTACCTAAATTTCGCAAGATGCTATCAAGCGGTGTATCCCAAAAACCACTCATGCGATATTTATCAACGCGGATATCTGTGGGTTTTTGTTCTAATTCATCTATTACAGCCGCCGCCCAACTATTTACTGTTAATACTGGGGCATCATTTTTAGGTAAGCGATCGCCTAATCCAATTCCTTTTCCTGTAGGATTATAAACATGACGTAAACCCGCACTAATATTTAGCAAATCTGGACGATTTCCCCAATTAAGCCAAATTAGAGGTACATTAAAATTCCGTAATACTGGCAACAAATTATTTATAGGATTAATTGGAGTACGCGCTGGTGTCACATCTACGCCAATATAAGCTAACCAGCCATCAGGATGACAAAAATCATTTTGCATATCAATCACTAAAATCGCTGCTTTAGCTAAGTCTAGGCGTAATGTCTTAGTTTCTGTAGTTAAATTAATCGGGCGTGGTTCAATGGGAACACGGGTGATATCTGCGATCGCGTCATTGACTTTCCACGCATTAGGAGGAACCCCTAAATTATACAAAGGGCGATTCATGTTATTTTCTAATCCCATAAATATCAGCCCGTACCACAACTCACAATTTTATTTATTTACTTATTAGCTATTAACAAGCTAAAAATCAAGTCTTCCTCTAGTAAGTAGTTTATATCCGCCTATCATAGAAAAAAAGGATAAAAAGAAAGTCCAAAGGCTTGTTGGTTGCAGTAGTACTCCACCACTAAGAAATACCAAAACTATCCCTAAACCTACTAAAATCCAACCAGTATCTCGTGCTTCACGACCAGCAAGCAATAATATTAAAATTCCGCCTAAAATACAGATTACAGAGCCACCAGCAGGAATATCTCTCCACCAATATCTAGATGTATGTGTTGTAAAAATAATATTTTGACCGAGAAAGTAAATGCCTGTAAGGATTAAAGCTAGACCCATCAGTTTATTTAAAAATCGCATAATATTTCTTAATCCCGCTTTATTTGTAAGTGTTGCTATGCTCAGTTATCTGTAACTTACCGCCTTTTCACCACAAAATTAACTAATTTATTGAATTTTAGCACTCAATTTTAAATAAGTAATATTAAAGCGGAATTAAGAAACTTTATTGCGGTTGCGGTGGCAGATCTAGAGGAATAGCACCGAATAACCCTTTGCGAAAATCATTTAACATCTGCCGCGCTGTACGTTCAATATCGCCTTTGTTACGTTGATCAGCCAAATTCTGTAAGTATTCTTCACCACTAAACGGTGCGGAGTCTAATTCGTAGCGTGATTTTAAAGGAGATTGAGGTAACAAATCTGGATCTGTAACAATTAGGTCATTGAGCAAATCTACCAGGGCTGCTGCTACCCGTTGATTATCATAAGAGGCTTCACCAATATCATCACAAATAGCTAATTTAAAGGCTGCATCTTGATCATCTAATTTCCAAGGAATAATACCTGGGGCATCTAATAATTCAATTTGGTCAGAAATTCGCACCCAACGTAACTGTTTTGTAACACCAGCGCGACGGGCGCTTTCCACTACCCGCTTTTTGAGTAAACGATTAATTAGAGCAGATTTACCAACATTAGGAAACCCGATGACGACGGCGCGGACAGGACGAGGTAACAAACCGCGATCGCTCCTTTTTTTATTTACCTCCACACCCGCCTCAGCCGCAGCTTTTGAGATTGCCACCACGCCCTCCCCCTGTTGGGCATTTGTGAAATAAGGCTTTTCCCCATGCTGTAGAAACCATTGTGTCCACAACTGCCGCACCGCAGGAGAAATCATATCTACACGGTTTAGCACTAAAACTTTTGTCTTACTAGCTATCCACTCTTGTACTTGTGGATGTCGAGTCGCTAAGGGAATACGTGCGTCTCGCACTTCTAGGACTACATCAACACGCTTTAGCTGTTCTTTAAGCGATCTTTCAGCCTTGGCGATGTGTCCTGGATACCACTGGATGGGGGGAGTTGACATGGGAAGTTTTTGGGAGGAGGGAGGAGGGAGGGAGGGGGAGGGGAGGGGGAGGAGGGGAGGGGGAGGGGGGGAGGGGGGAGGAGGGAGGAGGGAGGAGTAAGTGAATATTATTTAAATCTCCCCTGCACCATGCCTCCTGCTTCCCCTTAAGGAACAATTAAAACTGGACAAGGAGATAGATTAATCACCCTGTTGGTGACGCTCTCAGAGGCTCCTTCTTCAGTTAAACCAAGTCCTCGACAACCCATAACAATCAAATCTGCATCAATCTCGTCTGCCACATCACAGATAATGAAAGCTGGTTTGCCTTCGCGCTCAATGGTTTGAGCTTGGATGCCTTGTTCCGAGAACAAATTTTGGGCAGTTTTGAGTA
Source organism: Crinalium epipsammum PCC 9333 (assembly GCF_000317495.1). Taxonomy (GTDB): domain Bacteria; phylum Cyanobacteriota; class Cyanobacteriia; order Cyanobacteriales; family PCC-9333; genus Crinalium; species Crinalium epipsammum. The sequence goes on along the minus strand of NC_019753.1, from coordinate 4,407,932 downwards.
GTTCCGCGATCGCTTCTGGGGATGCCATCGGACTTGATTCTGGCACTTCTTCCTCTGAGGTGGGTGTTTCTACTACTGATAGCAAAACTAAGTGGCTGCTATATTTTTGCACGATATTAACAACTACCTCAGCCGCTTCGCGGGCTTCGCGGCTTTGATCAACAGGAAATAATACAGTCTTAAACATCGCACGTACCTTCGTATCCCTGAGTTTGATAATATGTGGACGGCATGAACTAATAACACCACTAGGTGTAAACTCAGTTCCCTGTATCTAGCTTTTGAGGACGATCATTAACTAGCGATTAATATCACGCTGCTCAAGTGCGAGAATAGTAGAAAACACAAGCAATTAGGAGATTTACGCAGTGTCCAAGAAAAGTGTAGCGAATTTGTCGGCATCTGATTTATCTGGCAAACGAGTACTGGTACGGGTAGATTTCAACGTGCCACTAGATGATGCTGGTAACATTACAGACGATACACGCATTCGAGCAGCTTTACCGACAATTCAAGATTTGACTGGTAAAGGAGCTAAGGTAATTCTTACCAGTCACTTTGGTCGTCCCAAGGGTGTAGATGACAAACTGCGCCTTACACCAGTTGCCAAGCGCCTCTCTGAATTGCTTGGACAAGATGTGATTAAATGCGATGACTGCATTGGTGATGAAGTCACCTCTTCAGTAGGCGCAATGCAAGATGGGCAAGTGGCATTGTTAGAAAATGTCCGCTTCTACAAAGAAGAAGAAAAGAACGACCCTGAATTTGCTAAAAAGTTGGCATCGGTTGCCGATTTATATGTAAATGATGCTTTTGGAACTGCTCACCGCGCTCATGCTTCTACCGAAGGTGTAACACACTACCTCAGCCCTTCTGTAGCTGGTTATTTGATTGAAAAAGAACTCAAGTATCTACAAAGCGCCATTGAATCTCCTCAGCGTCCTCTAGCTGCTATTATCGGCGGTTCTAAGGTTTCCAGCAAGATTGGCGTAATTGAAACACTGTTAGATAAATGCGATAAGTTGCTGCTGGGTGGTGGGATGATTTTCACCTTCTACAAAGCGCGTGGGCTGAATGTTGGTAAATCTTTAGTAGAAGAAGATAAGCTAGAATTAGCACGCTCTTTGGAAGCTAAAGCCAAAGAACGGGGTGTACAGTTATTGTTACCTACTGATGTAGTTGTTGCTGATAATTTTGCGGCTGATGCTAACTCTCAAACTGTTAGTATTGAAAACATTCCCGATGGTTGGATGGGTTTAGATATTGGTCCTGATTCTGTGAAGGTATTCCAAGAAGCACTAGCAGATTGCAAGAGTGTAATTTGGAATGGTCCAATGGGTGTGTTTGAGTTTGATAAGTTTGCTGCTGGAACATTCGCGATCGCACATACTCTGGCTGAAATTGGTAAGCAAGGCGCTACTACTATTATCGGTGGTGGTGACTCTGTTGCTGCTGTCGAAAAAGTTGGTCTTGCAGATCAAATGAGCCACATTTCTACTGGTGGTGGTGCTTCTCTGGAGTTGCTTGAAGGTAAAGAATTACCTGGTATTGCTGCACTTGATGAAGCATAAGCACAGCAGTAGAAAATAGCTACGTTATTCTTTGGGTTGGGTGAGTTGTTTGCCCAGCCTTTATTGTTCTCAGGGCGCGTAGCTTGTGTCATTTCTCTAAAATATTATAGTCATCTCACCGGAGATGATATCAATAAGTAAGTGCAGCATTAGAGCTTAGGTGCGTCAAATGGTAGAAAATACGCTTCGTGACCGCTACCAAATTATTCAACATCTTGCCAGTCGGCGATTTTGTGAAATATACCTAGCCAAAGATGAAGATCTCCCTGGCAAACCTGTGTGTGTGATTAAGCAACTCAAGCCTAAAAATCTTGATCCTTTGCTATGGTCAACTGCCAAAAGATTTTTTAAAGCTGAAGCTGAAGCATTGTACCGATTAGGTAAGCATGATAAAATTCCACAGCTACTAGCTCAATTTGAAGAAGGCGCTAATTCTTATATAGTTCAAGAATTTATTGAAGGTAAGGAATTAAGTGAAGAACTCATAGCTGGACAGCAATGGAGTGAGGAACAAGTAATTGTTTTCTGTCGTGAGGTGCTAGAAATTCTAGATTTTCTTCATCAGCACCACATCATCCACAGAGATATTAAACCCTCAAATTTAATTCGTAGAACGAAAGATAATAAAATTACTTTGATTGATTTTGGAGCCGTCAAACAAAAGACCCCTGACTTCGGTGTTAATGTAGATCAAGGTGGTTGGACAGTTGCTATTGGTACTGAGGGTTATATGCCACCCGAACAAGCTAACGGCAACCCACAATATAACAGTGATATTTATGCTTTAGGAGTAATCTGTATTCAAGCTCTGACGGGAGTAGCTCCGCAGAAAGATAATAATACAAATGAACTTATTTGGCAAAATCAAGCTAAAATTAGTCCTAAATTTGCTAATGTCTTAAATAAGATAGTACATACTGACTACAATCAACGCTACCAATCGGCGGCTGTTGCATTGCAGGAGATTAAAAAATTATCTAATATTGATATTCAAAGAAAAGAAAACAAAAGCTCATTTATTAATGTGCTACCTGTAATATTACTAACAATAAGTTTATTGACATTTGTCAGTACACTACTATTTACCCAATGGCGGATTACAGAGATAAATAAAAACCTTAATAATCCTACTTCCACTGAGTTACCCTTAGCGAAATCAAACAATTTTGTAAGCTATGAAAATGTGAATGCAGGTATCAAAATCAAGTATCCTGAAAACTGGCAAAAACAAGATGTAGAAAATCCATTTACAGGTGAAATAGTTTTATTTACATCTCCGTCTAATCCAACAAACAAGTTTGCACCAAAGCTAAGTATCAGAACTGAGAATTTATCTCGGCAATCTATTTCTTTAGAAGATTATACTAATTCCTCTCTAAAAGAAATTCAAAAATATTTAGAGAATGCCAATATAACTGATTCAAGCTCAACTACATTAGGAGGTATTCCAGCACATCGGGTGGTTTATAATGGTGTGGATGGAGAATCTCGAATAATTGAAAATTTGGAGGTTTGGGCAGTTTTTAATCAAAAAGTTTATATTGTTTCATATACAGCTACACCGGAAGAATATCCTAATTATTTAGAATCTGTAGAAAAAATGATTAATTTTTTTGAAATTTTTTAATTGATAAAATTAATGTTGAATTGTGTTAACAAACTTAAAAAATCCCCTAATGTTGAAGCTGGTTGATCATATCCAATGATCTTTGATAATTGAATTTATTGCCTTGCTGTAAAAATAGGTTGGCAGCTTTTTGAAAATCGGCGATCGCTAATGATTTTATATCCAGCGAACTACGCACTGTCAAATACGCCCCATTTGGGACAGTTAAGGTTTGAGCAATTTGTTGACTATGAACAAAACCTCGGTTGGCGTAGGCTTCAGCTAAGTTAGGATTAAGAGATATTGCACGATCATAATCAGCGATCGCACCATTAAAATCTTTCTGCCCTGAACGAGCAAGACCTCGGTTATTATAAGCTTCAGCTAAGTTAGGATTAAGAGATATTGCACGATCATAATCAGCGATCGCACCCGTGAAATCTTGCTGCTTTGAACGAGCAAGACCTCGGTTATTATAAGCTTCAGCTAAGTTAGGATTAAGAGATATTGCACGATCATAATCAGCGATCGCACCCGTGAAATCTTGCTGCTTTGAACGAGCAAGACCTCGGTTATTATAAGCTTCAGCTAAATTAGGATTAAGAGATATTGCACGATCGTATAGTGCGATCGCACCATTAAAATCTCCTTTGGCAACTTTATCCAAACCACCCCGTAGAAAATCTACAGCACCCCTTTCTTCCACTGCTGTAGCACTAATTATCTGAGGTTTTTGGAAAGTATTATTAGTAGCCAAAAAGGTATTAATTCCAATTCCTAACACAAAAGTCACCGTCCCAGTCCTCAAATCTGGAATAGCGCGTCCATTAATTCCTACTAAATAACCATTTTCATTGAGTACAGGACCACCACTCATTCCAGGAGCAGCATTAATAGTATAAACCAGAGAATAACCATCCTTGGGATTTCGCAAAAGACTAGAAATTTGTCCATTCAAAAACTGATAAGTTGCTTCTGAAATTAACGGACCTGGTTCAGCCCAACCAGCCACATAAACTTGTACCCCCTCCGTCAAAGCGTCATTATTACCTAACTCAGCTACACGGTAGTTTTTAAAACTATCGAACTGTAACAAAGCTAAATCTAATCCAGGTACTCTTTTAATTTGGCTGGATTTAACTGTATATTTTTTACCATCACTAACTTCAATATGATAAATGCCTGCTTCCTTAACCACGTGCCAGTTAGTGAGGACATCATAAGTATTACCTTTACGGTTAATAATTACACCAGAACCATTATTTTTCCCACTGAGCCGAACCGTAATTTCTTTAGCGATCGCATTTACCTGTGGCGCTGATAAAGCAAACGCAACTGGCGAAAACACCCCCACCAAAGCTACACCCATCACAACTGCTGGAACCTGAGCAAATGAGAAAAACATGAGCAGATAAAAATGTTGTTAAGCTAACGCGCAAATAAGTTTGTACATTTGAAATTTAGGGAAAAGTTATCAAACTCTGTTGCCCTCTCTCCTTTCTCCTCCCTCCTCTACCCCTCAAACCTAAAATTTAGAAGCACAACAGCTTAATTAGGTGGGCGTAAGTAGAATCCACGAAAAAAACTCAAATTTTGCCAGGAAATATTTCCTGGCTTAACAACTGAGTTTTCAGCTAGCTGTACACCAATTTCAATCGGAATTGCCCAACTAAAATGAATCATCTGTTCCTGCAAATTTTTTTCTGGGTCAGAACCATCCTGAAAGATATAAGGATTACCCCAAAGAGGATAAGCGTGCATACCATTAACGCCGACTAGCTCACCTCGACGATTAAGTAAAGGTCCACCACTCATACCCTTTTCAATCTTATTGGTGTACCCAATCTGATAACCCCCTTCCAAAGCTTTATTTAATAACAGCGATACTCGACCACTACGAAAGACAAACTTAAGTTGAGACTGATTTTTAGCTTTCTTTTCCCAATCTCCTGAATGAATGCTTACGGATTTCTTTACCGCCTTCCATGCCACAGAGGATTTAGGTTTTTGAGCAGGAAAAGATGCTCGTTTATAAGTCGTAAATTTAAAGGGAAATCCTGCTGCAAATACTTCATCATCTACTGCCAAAGTAGATGATAAACCTACAGATGCCACAGCATAAACTTCCTTTTTACTGGTGAACTGCAATATGGCTAAATCATTGGCAGCCAAAGATTTTATTGTCTGTTGAGCAACTGGGTAGATATTTCCATCAAAAGCTTGAATCCGATAGGGAGGATCTCCTGCCCTAAGAACATGAGCATTGGTCAGCACAGTATAAACCTGCCCTTGTCTTTGAATCAAAATTCCTGACCCTAAAATATCTTTTGACCAGATCTTCACCGTAATTACTTGAGCTTTTCGGTAAAGCTGCTGAGTTGATAGTTTCTTTGAGGTTTTAGCTACAAATTTTGGTGCAGAAACTTGAAAATTTGGAGCTTGTGCTGGCAATGCTAAAGGTAAACTGCCCACACAAGCTACCATTATCAACAAGCGCCAAATTATCTGACCTGGCTTAAAGGATTTGCTCACATTGTTTGTCGATCTGTAAATTGATCCTGAATATTTAAGGTTTGTAATCAAATATTACTTTGCTTTAATAGCAGATACTTTGAGCAATTGCTTAATATCCAGGTAAGCTTCACCATCCTGATAAGAAATTATTTGGTCTCCACTTAAATTAATTACTCTACCTGCTGCACGCGCCCTCAAATCAAATAATCGCGCCAAAACCCGCTCAGGGTTAGTTCCAGGTTCAAGGGTAACTAACACTGAATTCATCGCGCAAGGCCCTCCTTTGTAATCAGCAAAACATAATACAGGGTGCTGATTGATCATTCCAGTTCTAATGAACTGCAATTTACCATTGTCGTTGTATCGCTGAAATCTCTCAGAAACTTCTTGACATCTTTGTAGTGCGCTGTACCGAGAGCTACTAAAATAATCAGAAACCCAACGAATCATCGGGATCTCTCCCCGTGATGTGCGTACAACCGTTACAGGCACACCATTGCTTGTACCGCAAAAAAATCTATTATTTTCAGCCAAACTAGGCTGTATCATCGTGGCAGTTGTACCTACTGCGATCGCTACCGCGCCTAAAATTCCTGTAAATAGATTTATTTTCATATCATTCCACTCTCTTTGCAACTAAAATTATAGCTCTTAATTGTTAGAATATCTATTCTAAATCATATCTTAAGACTGACTAATATTATTAATTTTTACCAAGAAGTGATTATTACTCAATTTTTTACTTTTGCGGCTGTTGCCTGAAGTTTTAATAACACCAAATTGTGTGCAAGCTATGAATAACTCAGAACAATTGGATTATTTACCAGTTTTAAAAACTCAACGATTGCTACTACGAAAAATTTGCTTAAGTGATGCAGAGGATATGTTTGAATATGCCTGTGATCCCGAAGTTGCTAAATATACTATTTGGGCAGCACACCAGTCTCTCGAACATAGCAAGCGTTTTGTTAATAAAATCATTGAGTTCTACAATACTCATCAGCTAACGGTTTGGGGCATAGTGGACACCAACGGTAAATTTATCGGTACTTGTGGATTTGGCGATTTGCAACTCATTGATGCCAAAGCAGAACTTGGCTATGCCTTATCTAGAAAGTATTGGGGCAAAGGATACATGACTGAGGCAGTTACGGCTGCTATAGATTTCGGCTTTAGCAATATGCCCCTAAATCGGATTGAAGCGCGATGTGAACCGGAAAATATAGCTTCGGTGCGGGTACTAGAAAAAGTCGGAATGAAGTATGAAGGTTTGTTACGACAACATATCTATAGTAAAGGAACCTACCACGACATGAAAATATATTCAATTCTCAAGCAAGAATGGTCCGATACCAAGACTACGGTTAATGCTGAGATTTAGACGAGAGTTTTCACGTCAGTTTGATTAGCAAGAAAAATCCTGCCAAAATCTCGGCATTTTTAATCATCATTATGCCTAAAGTTATAAACGTTGCCTAGAAAAGTTAATCTTTTTATTCCTAGTGATTCATCCCTGTGATAGAGGTAGGGCTTTGATTTGAATTGATAGTATTAAAGACAAGAAAGCAACATTTAGAAAAACAATAAATTTTACATAGGAGAAATGAAATGGGTATTATTGCATGGATTGTTTTAGGCTTAATTGCTGGCGCGATCGCTAAAGCTATTTATCCAGGTTCACAAGGTGGCGGTATCCTAGCTACCATGGCTCTAGGAATTGTCGGTGCATTAGTAGGAGGTTGGCTAGGTCAAGTCTTACTGGGGACGAGTGGTGGGGCATCCTTTGGAGCATTGACTCTGCCCAGTATCGCTTTTGCAGTTCTTGGTGCTATAGTTGTGATTTTCCTGTGGGGTTTGTTAACTCGTCAAAGTGCATAAATAAAAATTAAATATTGTTTGTTGAGAAAATCAATAAATCTCCCATGATTAAGACTATGGGAGATTTATTTTTTAGTAAATAGCAACTTTAAGTAGAAGTTAGATCGTTTCCGGTTGCTTAAGAATGATTCAAAATTATACTTCTAAAATTTGACTAAAGTGGCGAGGTCTAATACCTACTTAAAATATCGGTAATAAATTTAATCAGAGTAAAAAGGTTAAACTTAATTTAAAGACGATCGCACTCTCAAATCAACTACAAAGAGAAACTAAATGCTGGAATTATATCAATTTGAAGTATCACAATACGCCGAAAAAGTCAGACTAATCCTAGATTATAAAGGATTGCCTTACCGTAAAATTGAAGTCACACCAGGAGTGGGACAACTAGAACTCTTCCGGCTGTCTGGTCAAAGAAAAGTACCAGTGTTGAAGGATGGTAATACAGTTATTGCTGATTCTACTGCGATCGCACTCTATCTAGACAAGCAATATCCAGAAAAACCCTTAATCCCAGTTGACCCCAAGCAACGTGGACTTTGTTTACTAATTGAAGAATGGGCAGATGAATCTATTGGGATCAAAAGTCGTCCAGTACTATTTGAAGCCTTAAGCAAAAATTTAAGCTTGCGTAGTGCCATTTTACCCAGTGCAACACCAGATATCTTAAAAAATTTAGTTGGTTCTGTCCCAGGTGAATTCCTCAACCTTCTAGGTGTGGGTGTTGGCGCAAGTCCAGAGGCAGTCAAAGAAGCTAAAACAGCCATCCATCAAGACTTAGAAGCATTAAGTTTGATGTTAGTAGATAGTCCTTACTTAGTTGCAGACTACCCAACCCTGGCAGATTTTACTGTCGCGGGTTTAAGTATGCTGCTGAAGTTTCCATCAGGAAATTATCTCAACATTCCAGAAGCACTCAAAGGCAAAGGAGTTCCAGAGTTTACTGACAATGCTGCTTATCAGCCGTTTTTTAATTGGCGCGATCGCTTATATGCAGACTATCGTAAACCATTAACTGCAACTACGACTACTTACACTAGCGGCAGCAACACTCCCACCTCGATTAACATTGATTAAACGCTCTAGGATAACTAAATCATTTATTAACCACAGATGAACACAGATAAACACAGATAATTATTTCATCTGTGCTTATTTGTGGGAAAACCATTGCTTGCTAGAATTGCGCTAGACTTTTGATGCCAATGTTTTACCCACCTAGCAGCCATCATGGACAAGCCTTTAGGCACAGTCATACAAGGAGCCTTAAGTCAAGGGCTAGAAGTTAGATTAAACCCTGATGTCTCAGTAGAAGATATGCGGGTAGGTAAATTTTTGGTAGTAAGGGGTTTTCGCTCAGATTTCTTCTGTCTCCTCACCGATGTAACATTAGGGACATCAAGTGCGCGGATAACTGCGAATCCTCCCCACCCAGAAGACGATTTTTTACAAGCAGTGCTGGCTGGCAGTAGCACTTATGGCACAATTAACTTAACGCCCATGTTAATGCTGAACCGTGAACCTAAGTCTAAGGCGTTAAATGGTAAGTCTGATAATGGCAAAACTACTGGGGCATCCTTAGCATCTTTTAAAGCACAAAGTAGTGAAGAGATGGAATTGTTACCAGTCAAAACAATTCCTAGCCACTTCAGCCAAGTTTATGATGCTACTGAACGTGATTTCCGCTCGGTATTTGGTTGGGAAGACGACCCTCATCGGCGCAACTTTGCTATTGGTGAACCACTAGATATGGATGTGCCAATATGTATAGATTTAGATCGATTTGTAGAACGCAGCAACGGTGTTTTTGGTAAATCAGGTACAGGTAAATCTTTTCTTACCCGACTACTGCTATCTGGAATTATCCGCAAGCAAGCTGCTGTTAACTTAATTTTTGATATGCACTCAGAATATGGCTGGGAAGCTGTATCTGAAGGTAAGCAATTTAGTACTGTTAAAGGGTTGCGGCAACTTTTCCCTAATGATGTCGAAGTATATACCCTAGATCCTGAATCTACAAAACGTCGGGGTGTATCTAATGCTCAAGAACTTTATCTAAGTTATGACCAACTAGAAGTAGAAGATATCATGCTGGTGCAGAGAGAATTAAACCTTTCTGAAGCCAGTTTAGAAAACGCTAATATTTTACGCAGCGAGTTTGGCAAGTCTTGGATTATCCAGTTGTTAAATATGACTAACGAGGAAATCCAGATTTTCTGCGAAGAAAAGCGGGGAAATAAGTCTTCTGTGATGGCACTGCAACGCAAACTTCTACGCCTAGATAACCTTAAATATATGCGTAGTACTTGCCCTCACAATTATATTGATCAAATATTGCAATCTTTAAGTGCTGGCAAGCACGTAGTAATTGAGTTTGGTTCCCAGTCGGATATGCTCTCTTATATGCTGGCAACTAATATGATTACTAGGCGGATTCACCACGCTTATGTGCGAAAAGCGGACAAGTTTTTACAAACCAAAAATCCGAGCGATCGCCCGCGTCCATTAGTGATTACAATAGAAGAAGCCCATCGTTTCCTTGATTCTGCGATCGTTCGCCAAACGATTTTTGGCACAATCGCCCGCGAAATGCGTAAATACTTTGTTACCCTATTGGTGGTAGATCAGCGCCCCTCTGGAATTGATAACGAAGTCATGTCCCAAATAGGCACACGCATCACCGCCTTACTCAACGATGACAAAGATATTGAAGCCATCTTCACAGGCGTTTCTGGGGGACAAAGTTTACGCTCAGTGCTGTCTAAACTCGATTCTAAGCAACAAGCTTTAATTCTAGGTCATGCTGTCCCAATGCCAGTAGTAGTGCGTACCCGTCCCTACGATGAGCAATTCTATAGAGAAATTGGCGATACCGCTTGGGCAGAAAAGTCTGATGAAGACGTATTCAGCGCAGCAGAAGCAGCTATAGCAGACTTAGGATTTTGACAATTAACAATTAACAATTAACAATTAACAATTAACAATTAACAATTAACAATTAACAATTAACAATTACTATTCTGCTTCCTCTGCTCCTCTGCTCCTCTGCTCCTCTACCCCTCTGCTCCTCTGCTCCTCTGCCCCTCTGCCCCTCTGCCCCCTTACCGGAGATCATCCCTAAATCCGTTCGGTTCTCCTACTCGGCTTAACATAGCACTTTATAAGCTCATCGTTCATCATATATATATAGGGTTTAATCAAACTTTTGGGCAACCAGTAGAGCAGCCGCTTGACCTAACCACCGTCAACCGTCAACCGTCAACTGTCAACTGTCAAAAGGCTCACCTTATCTTAAGGATAAATTAAGCATTAAAACCTATTAAAACTGCTATTTTTAGGCAAACAGCAAATGAACTTTTTACCCTTTACTTACGTCTAAATTTGTAATAAGCTATAAATATAACAAACTCATAATGACTTCAACTTAAAGCTGCTTTTCCCAGTAAAGAGAATCTACAGCTAAAGTGTCAGTCCCGCAACAACCTAGAAAGCCATACCCAACTGGCAAATTCTAAATAATTGCCCAAAGGAGTATTCCTAAAAAATTTCATTACTTAGTCGGGTAGTTGACCTATACATCTTACGCAGGATGTACCGTCACCACTAGGATAGCTATTCTCAATTATAGGAGTTAGCAATCTCTTTTGAGGTCAGCCCCCGCGACAGATTTGTTGCTTGTTTACGGAGTAAACACTCAGTCATGCCCACTTCTAACACCGCCAAGAAGACAACTAAGCCGCTGTTCACGGCTGACATGGTTCGCACATACTTGCATGAAATTGGGCGCGTGCCACTGCTGACCCACGAACAAGAGATTGTCTACGGTAAGCAAGTTCAGCAAATGATGGCACTGATCGATGCTAAAGAAGCTTTGGCAGAACAGCAAAATCGCGAACCAACTGCATCTGAGTGGGCAGCGCAAGTTCATCTAAGTGAAGACGAACTTACCCGCATTATAACGCTAGGGCAGCGAGCAAAGCGCAAAATGATCGAAGCCAACTTGCGTTTGGTAGTAGCGATCGCCAAAAAGTACCAGAAGCGCAATATGGAATTCTTGGATTTAATTCAAGAAGGTACTTTAGGCTTAGAGCGGGGTGTGGAAAAATTTGATCCCATGCGCGGTTACAAATTTTCGACATACGCATATTGGTGGATTCGTCAGGCAATTACCAGAGCGATCGCCCAACAAGCCCGCGCTATTCGTTTGCCCATCCACATTACCGAAAAGCTCAATAAAATTAAGAAAACTCAGCGAGAACTAGCCCAAAAACTCGGTCGTCACGCTACACCAACAGAGATCGCTGTAGCACTGGAACTAGAACCAGCGCAAATTCGGGAATACTTAAACATTGCCCGTCAACCAGTTTCTCTAGATGTGCGAGTTGGGGATAACCAAGACACTGAACTGTCTGAACTGCTAGAGGATGAAGGTCCTTCTCCAGAGCATTTTACGACACAAGAGTCTCTGCGCCAAGACTTAGATGATTTGCTTGCAGAACTAACTCCCCAACAACGTGAAGTAATTACCCTCCGCTTCGGCTTACAGGATGGTAATGAACTGTCCCTAGCTAAAGTAGGGCAGCGCTTAAACCTCAGTCGCGAACGAGTACGACAACTTGAACACCAAGCTCTTGCTCACCTACGTCGTCGTCATGCCAGTGTGCGCGAGTATGTAGCTAGTTAAACCAGTTAACAATAAATAGTTATCAGGCGTATGGTAGAGGATCGCAACCCCTTACCATACGCCTAATCTCTTTTTAGGGGACAGGTGAGTGCTTAAAACCAATAGGACTTACGCACCGAAAGAATAAAACCTAGATCCCCCCTAGCAGGGTTTAAAAAGGGGAGAAAATTCAAAGTCCCCCTTCTTAAGGGGGATTTAGGGGGATCTATGCGTAAGTTCTGTCCAAATAAGAAAAATAATTACTGTTAACTAAATCAACCTAATTAAATAATTCGCCCGACATAAAAATTCACTCAAATTTACGATTAAAAAACCAAATTTGCGATTTTTGCTCATTGGTTTAATCTACAAAGTAAATATACTTAAGAAAAAAGTTATTTTCTGATTGTTTTTTCTTTTATCAAAAGTTATTTTTCTAGGTAGAAAATCAGCAATAACTTGTAAATATTTGTAAATTTCAGGAATCACCCGCCCTGCTCTTGTAGCCATTAACTAGCCAGACAGCAGCTATCAAATCCAAGCTTAGTATTCATTAAGAATACCTCCAGTAAGAGTATGATTTCTTCCATTTGGCTGAATCGCTGGATCTCATTTACCAGGTATTTTAAGAATACATTCTTAAATACTTTTTTGTTTTAAAAGCTCAGGGGCAAAACTAATGTTAATTAAAAATTTATTTAATTCTTCTTTACAAAGTCAAGTTTCTCTAGCTGGCTTGCTCCTGAGCGTAGGAATTGCCACCATCAGTGCAACCCCTACTTTGGCTTCTAGTGTCAAACCAGTTTCTTCCTCGCCGACAGTCGCTACAGCAACAATTTCAGGCGCAGACCGCCCAGCAGCTACTCAAAAGCAGTTGCGTGATGGTACTTACCTTTTTGGTCAAACCTCTAAACCCAACCAAGTAGGTCAAGAGTATGTAGTATTTGAAGCCCGTGGGGGTAAGGTAAGAGGCGCTGTTTATATGCCTTCATCGGAGTTTAGCTGCTTTTACGGTACTGCTAAAAATAACCAGATGGATTTAGTTGTAGTTGACCCTTACGACCAATCAACATCTTCTTATGCAATTGGACTGGAAAGAAATTCCTTAGTAGCTGGTCAAAATTCAGTAGGGCTTCAGGGTTATCAACCAATTAGCAGAATCACTGCTAACGACAAGCGGATTTTAAATGCTTGTGGCAATAAGTAATCCACAATAGGTTGACTATAAATCAGTTGAAACTGTTGAGTGTTTAATCAACAATTATTTCAAAACCCCTCCCATTTTTAGGGAGGGGTTTTGTATTAATACTCAATTCCAGGTTGAGCCTTGACCCCTTGTTCTTTAAATGGATGCTTAATTAAAGTCATTTCAGTTACTAAGTCGGCTTTTTCAATTAGTTGTGGTGGTGCGCCTCTACCTGTAAGGATCAGGTGAGTATCAACTTGCTTTTGCTCTAGTCCAGCTAGTACTTGCTCGACGCTTAAGTAACCTAACTTTAAAGCAACGTTAACTTCATCCAATAGCACCAGTTTAAAATCTGGGTTGGTAATAAAGGTTAAGGCTTTTTCCCAAGCTGCATTAGCTGTTTGGATATCGCGATCGCGATCTTGAGTTTCCCAGCTAAAGCCTTCTCCCATTGCATGAAATTCTAGCTGATCAGACCACTGGCTAAGGACGGCTTTTTCTGCGGGTTCCCATGCACCTTTAATGAATTGCACGATCGCGACTTTGTAGCCATGACCAAGCGATCGCATTACCATACCTAAAGCAGCCGTAGTTTTCCCCTTACCGTTACCTGTATTAACAATAATTAAGCCTTTTTCAACAGAAGCTTGCGCGACGCGCTGCTCTTGCACTTCCTTGCGTCGCTGCATTTTCTTCTGGTACTGTTCGGTCGTTAGAGATACCTCTGTTGCAGTACCTTGGGTTGATGGCATTTGATTGGGATTGGAATCTATATCTGTTGGCATTAAATTTACACTGACACAACTTTCATAAATACCATGAGAAATCCCAGTAAGGCTCATCTGTTGTTTCTTCTAAACGAGCCTGATCACCTTGATATTGTTCGTTAATTAACTTGGCTTTTTGCTGCAAATGTTTAGGTACATAGCATAAGCTTACTGGAAGTCCGTGTGAGAGTAAAAACTCTGCAAGTTGCTCAGGATGAATATATATCCCCGACTTATGCAGCCCTTGTAACATTTCTTCAAAAGTTTGCCAATGTTCTTGAGGTTGCTGCTGAATTGATGTGTCAACGCTATTGGAATCAGTAAAGGAAACACCGTGCATACTGGCTGGCATCAGAAAAAATCCCCTTAAGGAGTAAAACTGGAAGCGGATGTTTAATCCTTTGTTAAAAAATAGTTAAAGCTTATTTAATGTATGGACTTTTTGTGATGTATCTTAATTTTACTAAATATTGATCTGGGATTGCCACAGATTAGCTTAAAAAAGCGGATTTTTTATTTTGGCGATCGCGGATGTAAATGATTCTATTCGGGAATTACGATCAAATTAGGGAAGTTTATCAAAATTAAAATGATTAAGAGCAAAATAGCAGTTATTCAAGGCGATATTACCCAGCAACAAGTGGATGCCATTGTTAATGCAGCTAATAATTCCCTACTAGGTGGCGGTGGTGTTGATGGCGCAATTCATCGCGCGGCTGGATCAAAATTATTAGCAGAATGCCGCAAACTCCAGGGGTGTGCTACTGGAGAAGCTAAGATTACCAAAGGGTATAATCTTCCCGCCCAATGGGTAATTCATACAGTTGGTCCCGTTTGGCAAGGTGGTAAGCATGGGGAAGATGAACTACTAGCCCAATGTTATCGCAATAGTCTGGCTTTGGCTGATAAATATGAAATTAGCAGTATAGCTTTTCCAGGTATCAGCACTGGTATATATAGTTTTCCGATCCAACGTGCTGCGAAAATTGCTGTGACTGAGGTGAAAAAGTTTTTAGAGTCTGATACCAAAGTCGAGCAAGTTATTTTAGTCGCGTTTAGTGAGACAGCCTACAATGCTTATGTGGCTGCTATCCAAGAAATAGTTTGTGAGTAGAGAAATGTCTAAAAAGCTGGGCAAAAAAATCGCACCCGCTCCCATGCCTGGGGAAATTAATGTTGTAGATTTAGTAGATAACTATTTTAGTGCTTATAACTCCGCACGTTTGCGGGAAATTTGTCAATTGCTCAGTCAAGATGTGCTGAAAGAAGGCGTGACTGTGGGAGTCAGCCTTTCAGGTGCGATGACACCTGCTGGTTTTGGGGTGAGTATTTTAGCACCGCTAATTCGGAATGGTTTTATTGATTTTATGATTAGTACAGGTGCAAATCTGTATCACGATATCCATTACGGGTTAGGTTTTGAACTGTTTTCTAGCACTCCGTTTGTCGATGATGTGCAGTTGCGGGAACAAGGGACAATTCGGATTTACGATATTGTCTTTGGTTATGATGTGTTGTTGGAAACTGATGCTTTTATTCGTAAGGTTTTACAGGCAGAAGTTTTTCAGAAGCGGATGGGGACTGCTGAGTTTCACTACCTGTTAGGTAAGTATGTACGGGAAGTTGAAAAGCAGGTAGGGGTGAAGCATTCTTGTTTATTAGCAACGGCGTATGAGTGTGGAGTACCGATTTATACATCTTCCCCTGGGGATAGTTCGATTGGGATGAATGTGGCGGCGTTGGCGTTGGAAGGTTCGCAGTTATTAATTGATCCATCTATTGATGTGAATGAAACGGCTGCGATCGCATATACTGCTCGTGAATCTGGTATACCAGGAGTAGAAGGGGAAAGTGCTGCTATTATGATTGGCGGTGGTAGTCCGAAAAACTTCTTATTGCAAACCCAACCGCAATTACATGAAGTATTGGGATTAGAAGAAAGAGGACACGATTATTTTGTGCAAATTACCGATGCACGTCCCGACACAGGTGGTTTATCTGGTGCAACACCTTCTGAAGCTGTAAGTTGGGGTAAAGTTGACCCAGAAGAATTACCAAATACGATTGTTTGTTATACGGATAGCACAATTGCATTGCCTGTAATTACGGCTTATGTAATGAATAAGTGTCAACCGCGCGAGTTAAAAAGATTGTACGATCGCCGTGATGAAATTACAGAGAAATTGCGAAGCGATTATTTAGCGGCTAAAAGTCGTCCCACAGAGGAAATTCCCGCAGCAATGGCTGAAAGTACGGCGGAACCTTCTGTAGCTACTTATCCTTGTGGGAGAGTAATTCCGCAGTAGAACCCCACCCCAACCCTCCCCTTAATAAGGGGAGGGAGTATGATTTTTTTTGAGTAAAATAGACCTTTTACAAAAGTCAAATTTAATAAAATTAACCCCAGATGTTGGCGCAGCCTGCGCGGAGCGCATACACAGATGAATTAGCTGTTTTTTGCAACAGGTTCAATGAAAAAATCAAACGTTGTAATTAACGTGCTATCTCTTGGTAGAATTATTATTCTCAAGCATCATTTTCTTTTGAGATTTCAATCGCTTCGATCACCTGTTTAACTATCTTTGGATGTAATATTTTTCCTGCATGGAAAGGAATTACTACCCTGATGTCTTCTTTTATATATATTCTATGGCTACCTTTACTTCTACTCATGGTAAAGCCAGCAGAAAACAACAGCTTTTCTGCATCTTGAGCATTAAGGCGCGGTAGTTTAGGCAACTTGCACCTCTAATGTCATTGTTGAAATTTCCTTGCTTAAAAGTTTCTGTTTTTCTTCTGGTGATAAAGTTTCTAGATAAAGTTCCACAGCTTCTTGAATATTTTCTGTGATTTCTTCTAATGAATCTCCTTGCGATTGACAGCCTGGAAGATCGGGACAAGAAGCATAATATCCGTCTTCATCTTTTTCGATAATAATACTCACTTTGTACTGCATCATGTTAGCCCTTTATGATTGAGTATTAGTCTCTTGTAAAACTAATTTGATGCTACCATAGGCGAAAAGAAATTGCGATCGATTCTATCCAGGCGAACAGATACCAGATAAAATGATGGAATAATAGATTTCAAATTTTATCAGTTTGAAGGCTCGATGCTCTACAGACTAAGCCTGCCGTTGCAGGCTTTTTTAATTAATATCAAAAAGGAGGAAGCAGGGGAGAGGAGAAATTTTTTGTTGTGGATAAAACTCATGGTTGTCTCTGGCAAAAATCAGTTATTTTATCTGTGTGTATCTGTGTGCATCTGTGGATATCTGTGGTTAATTATCTAAAATTTGACTAATGCAAAAGACTGTTATGGACTAGCGCACCCAAAAAAAGATGAAATTTTCTTACTCCTCCCTCCTCCCTCCTCTCCCCTCTCTATTAAAATAATGATATTTTTAGTAGTCTTTTTAGCTTTCTACCTTGCTTGGAATTTAGGCGCAAACGATGTTGCTAACTCAATGGGGACTTCCGTTGGGTCAAAAGCTGTCACACTAAAACAAGCAATCATAATTGCTGGAATTTTAGAGTTTACAGGTGCAGTTTTATTCGGTCGTGCGGTATCGGAAACTTTAGCCACTGGAGTAACTAACCCAAGTTTATTTGCATCAGAACCGAAAGTTTTACTTTTGGGGATGGTTTCAGTATTGCTTGCTTGTGGTTTGTGGTTACAAATTGCCACAAGTTTCGGTTTACCCGTTTCATCTTCTCATGGGGTTGTCGGTGCGATCGCAGGTTTCAGTGCTGTCTATGCTGGAATTAACGCGGTTGAGTGGTCAACTATTGGCAGAATTACTATAGGTTGGATACTCACACCCGTAATTAGTGGTGTAATTGCGGCGTTATTTTATAGTGTTGTTAAACGTTGGATATTAGACCAACCAAATCCACTATTTCAACTACGCGAGTGGATTCCCTGGTTAAGTGCAATTTTATTAACTGTGTTTGGTGTGATCGTACTGCCAACAGTAACTCAACCAGTGCAAGCTTTTGTGACAAATCAACTGGGTATTAATATTCCCAACCACGATATCTCATTAGTAGTGGGTGCGATCGCCATTTCTGCACTAACTCTATATAGCTGGCGACAATTAGCACTTCCTAACTCTTCTCCCCTCCCTGTTAACAGGGAGGGGTTATCTAACCCTATTGAGCAACAGTTAGGAAGATTTCAAGTTGTGAGTGCTTGCTTTGTGGCGTTTGCACACGGTTCTAATGATGTGGGAAATGCGATCGCACCCTTAGCTGCGATCGTTTATATCAATCGTACAGGCTCAATTCCCCTAAATGACTTCAGTATCCCCTTCTGGATTTTCATCTTAGGTGGTTTGGGAATAGTTGCGGGTCTTGCAGTTATGGGTAAAAAAGTTATTGCCACCATTGGCGAAAGCATAATTACCCTACAGCCTAGTAGTGGCTTTTGTGCCGAACTTGCCACCGCTACCACCATCTTAGTTGCCTCCCGCTTAGGCTTACCTGTCTCCACATCTCACGCCTTAGTTGGTGCTGTTGTCGGCATTGGACTGTTAAAAGACTGGAAATCTATTAGCTTGCAAACCGTGCGCTCAATTGGGTTAGCTTGGATAATTACTATTCCCATTACTGCCACTCTTGGAGCAATTATCTTTATATCACTCCGTCTACTGATGGAAAGCAGTCAGATATAGCCAGAGACACAATGCTCTTATAGAAAAGCTAAGGGAGTTAAGGCTGATAGCTCGCTGCTATATAAGTTTTGTTTATATAAAAAATCCGATGTAAAGATTTGCGATTCCACCCGCTCGTTCTGTTTTAGATCGGGGTAATTTTAATGTATAAGATCAAATTTTGGGGATTTTATAGAATAGACAGATAGTTGATAGCAATACGCCAACCTCTTACTATTACTTAGTAGAGTAAAGAGAGTATAGGTGTTACAAAACCTATTGAAAGTCGCAGTTAAATAACATTGTTGCAAACAAAAAGCACATTTATTTAACACTAATTACCGCAAATCGGGAATTAGATTTGACCAAATACTGAATAATACTACTAAAACAATTGATTAAGTTCCTCTAATGGTTCTTGGTCATACATCGGATATAAGGTAAAACGCAAATGGGGCAACTGGACAATCTACCAGAAAATTCTGAGGCTTTGGATTCTCAAGCAACAGAAGCTCTACTTAGGACAATGACTCAGGAACTTCAAAACCTGAAGCAAAATCTCATCGTCCAGTTGAATCAAGACGTTGAGCGGCTTCAGGCAGAAAAAAACCGCTTGATTCAAGAAATTGACGGACTGCAATCCCAGCGTCAGCAACAGGTTGAACAACAACAACAGCAACTTCAGCAGTTATCACAAAACTTAACCAGCCAACTGCAAGAACAGCTAAGGCAGCAACTCCAGCAGATGGCAGATACATCCTCATCGGCTATGACTAGCCCTGTCGGTGCTAATCTGCTTCCAGGTGAATACAACGATCATGCCTACCGATTATTGGCATCTTTAGATTCCACCCTCTCAACCACCTTTAAGACACTACAGCAAGACATCAATAGCTATCAAAGCGCCCTTTCCCAACAACTTGGTCAAATGCACAGCTTAGAGCAGCAAGGGCAGGTAATTCTAGAAACTTTAGTTAATCGTCTTAACCAACAACTACAAACAGCAGTTACTCAGCCTCAACTGCCACCAGCAGATACAACTGTTACATCTAGACAGCTACCCACAGCTAAACCAATTCCGCTAGAGTTTCCAGGTGCGCCGCTACCAATACCACAACCGCCTAAAAAGAAGCTTTCAGAATTACAGTTAGGTTTCTTCCTAGTCTTACTATCCACAGTCGCGCTGTCGATTCACAATGTGGTTGTCAGGATTGTAGGTAATCCCAGCCAACTGTTAGGTTTATTTACCATAGGTGGAGTTCTAAAACTTGATCTTGGTAACTCGCTGTTAATTTTATGGATGCGGATGCTGGTAGTTTTACCGCTAATGGTGTTAATTACTAAGTTTCTGTATCCGGCTGTGTGGAGAGACTTGAAAACTTTCTTTACGGCAAAGGATACTCGCTCAATTTTGAATGTAATTGGTAGTGGCTGCTTTTTGTTTTTATCGCAGGTGCTAATTTATATTGCCATTGGTGATATTGGACCTGGGATAGCTGTGACGATTTTGTTTATGTATCCGATTATTACAGTTCCTTTGGCATGGCTACTATTTGGCGATCGCCCCACTCTGTTAAGATTTGGGGTAATGCTCACAATTTCCTTGGGTGTTGTGTTAGCAGCTTATCCCAGCATTTCCTCAACCAGTAGTATGTCTGGTTTTGGCGTTGGCACAGCAGTCGGTTCAGGCGTTGCCTTTGCCTTCTACCTAATTTTGATGCAACTTGGCTTTCAAAAACTGCATCCTGTGCCTGTTAGCTTGGTACAATTTTCCACCATTTTTGTATTGTCTAGCGTCAGCTTAATTCTGCCGTTACCATTTAGTGTTAATGTTCTGCCTGAGAATCAGCAGGGTTTAATTATTGGCGGCATTATCTTAGGTGTCTTAACGCTATTAGGTTATTTATTAAACAACTTTGGCGTTCGGTTTTTGGGTGCAGCGCGAGCATCTATTATCGCCTCTACTGGTCCAGTTTTAACGGCAATTTTAGCTTTCGTGCTGATTCCAGGACCAAAAACCGCTTTGCAAACTATACAAACTGTGGGAATTTTACTGGTGACATTGGGGGTATTTGCCCTGAGTTTTGAAAGGATGATTGTTCAGCGCCGCGCTGCTAAAACAGCAAAAGCCTAACTTTATTTACGCCCAACCCCACGCGGGCAAGATGCCCGCACTA
This sequence comes from Crinalium epipsammum PCC 9333, assembly GCF_000317495.1. GTDB lineage: Bacteria > Cyanobacteriota > Cyanobacteriia > Cyanobacteriales > PCC-9333 > Crinalium > Crinalium epipsammum. The sequence goes on along the minus strand of NC_019753.1, from coordinate 4,386,919 downwards.
CATCCCCTATCTGTAGTGTGACCATCTTGGTCACTTTTTTATAGGTAAGCAGCAAATATTTGATGTAGAGACGTAGTACGGTAAGTCTCTACATACTGCTTTCTTTATAGGCGCGAATCATTGCCTGTGTACCTTGCTCAGAACCGCCCATATCTTGCACAATTTTAAATAGGCGATCGCTTAATTTCACTCCAGGTAAGTTAATATCAGTATCTGCGAGGCTTTCTTGCACTAAACGCAAATCCTTTAAGATGTGCTTGATCATAAAACCAGGAGCAAAATCAGACTCGGCTATTTTTGCGCCTAAGTTGCTTAATGCCCAAGAACCCGCAGCCCCACTACTACAAACTTCAATCATCAAATTTGGGTCTAAATCTAGTTGTTCGGCAACTTGCATAGCTTCACATAATGCCACCATGTGAACTGCACATAAAACTTGATTGCACAATTTCACTGCTTGACCATTACCTACTGTCCCACAATAAACAATCTTTTTACCCATTGTTTGTAGCAAGGGTAAGCATTGATCAAAATCAGCTTTGTCACCCCCAACCATAATCGTGAGAGTACCTTTTTGTGCGCCAATATCCCCACCGGAAACAGGGGCATCCATAAACCGCAAATTACGGGGTTGAAGTTGGGCAGAAATATCACGGGCGGCAGTTGTGCCAATAGTGCTGAAATCGACAATTAAAGCGTTAGATTTGGCATTGTCGGCAATTCCACCCTCACCAAAGATAACTGCCTTCACATCCTCAACATCACTAACACAAATAAAAATAAAGTCTGCATCCTTAACTGCGTCAGCAATAGTAGGAAAAATTTGTACTCCTGCTTGAGCAGCTTTTTCGACTAGGGGGCGGTTTGGGGTACGATTCCATCCAACGACTGTATAACTACTCTGCAAGAGGTTAATTGCCATTGGGCTACCCATGACACCTAATCCGATAAAGGCAAGTTTTGATCGCATCCTGTACTGCCCTAATTATTGACTAAGTTCCCAGGATACTCTCATCTCTCCCAACGAAGCAGCTACCAGAAAGGATTTCATTGATCGCGCTTTAGAGAAAGCTGGATTTAAGCTAAGGTTAAATAAATATCCTCTCAATTCGGTTGTGCTATTACTGCTTCTAGTAAATCCTTAATAAGATGATGACTGCTACTATTGCTAATCAACTGGAATTATTTAAGCCTTTTAAACTCATTAATTTTGGATTGATAAATCATAATTTTACTTTTGTGGATTTATTTTCTGGAATCGGTGGTTTTAGAATTCCACTAGAAGAGCTAGGTGGCAAATGTTTGGGCTACTCCGAAATTGATCGAGAAAGCATTGAAGTTTACCAAACCAATTTTAGTAGTTTTATTAATTCCGACGAAATTGATTTAGGAGATATAAGAAGTCTTAATGAACTTCCTTTTGATGAAATTGATGTAATGGTAGGCGGAGTGCCTTGTCAACCTTGGTCTATTGCTGGAAAATCTTTGGGTTTTGATGATCCAAGAGGAAAGCTTTGGTTCGATGTAATTAGACTGGTAGAAAAAAATCACCCAAAGAGCTTTATTTTTGAAAATGTTAAAGGTTTAACTGAACCCCGGCATAGAGAAAGTTTTATATACATAATCGATCAATTAAAAGAAATAGGATATCAGGTTAAACATGATGTCCTTAATTCTTATGACTTTGGGCTTCCCCAAGATAGAGATAGAGTATTTATAGTTGGTATTAGGAAGGATTTAGAGGATAGCTCAAACTTCGCTTTTTCTAAACCTGCATCTAAGGAACCAAAGCTTTATGATTTTATTCAGGGAATTGAATGTCGAAATTTGACCAAAAAAAAATTTTCTTCAGAAATTCTATTTGATGGAAAAATACCTGCTTCTAGAGGTAGATTTCAACAAAATGATGAGTTAAACGATTTTTTTACTTTCGCAGATATCAGAAATGGTCATACTACTATTCATTCGTGGGACTTAATTAGAACAACTCAAAGAGAAAAGTTGATTTGTCAAACCATTTTAAAAAATAGGAGAAAAAAAATATACGGACAAAAAGATGGTAATCCTTTAAAGTTTGAAATACTGGAAAAGCTAATTCCCAATCTAAATGAACAAGAAGTGGAAATGTTAATAAATAAAAATATTCTTAGATACGTGCAAGCTCAAGGATATGAATTTGTTAATTCCAAAATTTCTTCTGGGATTAATGGAGTATCTAAGATTTTTCTACCTCATTCAAATGTAATTTCAACGTTAACAGCAACTGGAACTAGAGACTTTGTTGCACGAGTTTCTTTGGAATGTCAGGAACCAAATGAATATAAAAAAATGTTTATTAGAGAAATTTATAAAAAAAGAAGATTTAAACCTATATCAGCACAAGACTATGCAAGATTACAAGGCTTTCCTGAGTGGTTTGTTATTGCCAACAATGAAAATATAGCAAAAAAACAATTTGGTAATGCTGTTCCAGTGCCTATTGTTCGCTATCTTGCCAAAGCTTTGTTGAAAATTATTTTATAACAGAATCCCATCTATTATGAGTGAATCCGAAAAAATTAAAATAGCAATTCAATCTGTTATTAAAGAGATGATGGATCAAGTTATGGAGAGAGTTCTCATAATAGATCCTTTTATTTCTGAAAAACATCGAAGTTCTAAACCTCTTTATGCTGCTTTAGTTCCTGATGAAATATTTAAAGGTTCACACTTTGAAAGAAGATTTGTTACGCCTTTTGGTAAAGTATGGGAAAAACTAGCAGTTGTGGCTGGTAGGGAAGGTTTAGGTCATTGTCAAATGGCTCATACTATTTGTGGGACAGTTAAAAGTGAAAGGCTCAGACGAATTAGCGAGACACTTAATAAGTTAGAGCATCCACCATCAGGGCAGTCCAGAACTAAGCCTGACTGGGATAGGGAATTATCCTATATTTTAGAAGGCGATGGTGAAGATATTCCTGTTCAAGTTGTTTGTGACATTTATGCTGTAGATAAAACTACTGGAGAAAAGTATGCTTTTGAGTTAAAAGCGCCTCTTCCCAATAGCGATCAAACAAAGGTAAGTAAAGAAAAGATACTAAAATTACACAGTATGGAACCTCAAAAAATTAATGGTTCTTACTTTGCTTTACCATACAATCCGTATGGTAAAAAAGAAGATTATAAGTGGTCTTTTCCTTCTCGTTGGTTTAATATGCAACAAGATGAAGTGGTTCTTATTGGCAATGAATTTTGGGACAAGATAGGAGGAGTTGGTACTTATCAAGCCTTTATTAAGGCTGTTAATGAGATCGGTCAAGAATATAGAGAAAGAATATATAGGGAATTTTTAGAAATTGAGCCTCCGATTAATGCTTCTGAGTTTAATTTAGATGAATTTAATTTGGATGAGTAATACTTGAATTGAGAAAGTAGAAAGCCTCAAGGCAGAGAAGGAAGCTTTGAGGCAACAGCTTGATAACAGTATGTCATCAGTTAACTAACCCGTTAGATCATCCCTTGGTAAAGGGGAAGCGAAACAAGGAAACAGCCTTAATACTTGGCGTAGGAGAATCTAGCATCAGCCATGCCCGAAAAGTCTTTGAGGCAATCCCAAAAATAAATGTATCCGTTTCATAGCCGTTTTTTTCGGATACATTTATTAGCTAAATAGCCGTTTTGGGAAACTCTAAAACCCTTGCTGTGTCGTGTTTTTTCTTAAGCGGGTGGCGGGAATCGAACCCGCATTAATAGCTTGGAAGGCTATAGTTTTACCACTAAACTACACCCGCAACTTAGAATGGAATCTTAATTCACTAATGCTTTTAGATTCACACCTATATTAATATAGCATAAATATCACTAAATTTGCACAAAAATTTTTGATTTTATTTTAAGCTGGTTGTGGTTCAAGGGTCAGAACAACCTGAAGCAAGCTGTAGACGGGTTGGTTGCCTTGATAAGCAGGCTCAAACTTCCAATCCTTAATGACATCTTGGGCTAACTGTTGAGAGTCGATGGTTTTACTTCCTTGTAAAACTTGGGTAGATTGCACTTCGGGTTTGCCAGTGTCATCAATTAACACTACAACCTGTAAAACTACGGCTTGGTTAGTAGTGTCTTTACTTGATGGCAACGGGATATAGTCAAGTTGTTTTTCTTGTTGGTAAGGCTTTGCCAATTTTTCAGGGATATCCTTGCCACGATTAGCAGGAAGAATGTTAGACAAGGTTGCTACTAGCCCACCACTTTGCTGTGGCTGAGAACTTTCTGCTACTGAGGATGCTTGTTGCTGTTGAGAGGAGGGTGAGGGGGATGTTTGCTGGTTATTAGTAGGTTGCGATCGCGCATTTAAATCATTTCCCTGAGAAATATTACCTTGAGTCGGGGTAGGTGATCCCGAAGAATCTTGCCTAGACTCTCCCCTACTTCCCTGATTAGAATTAACGGTTGAAGCTAAATTTTTCGGTGCTAAGGCAGGCTGCGATCCACCATTAGCCACTCGCGGGCTATCTTGGTTTGGATTAACCTGTCTCAAGGAAGATGTATTAGAAGACGGCGTTTTAAATGCCGATGGTAAGGGCGATCGCGATGTCTGCGACGGGCTGCGCCTACGCAATTTATCTCCCTTCTCCACGCTGGGAAATGTCTTGGGAGTCGGTTTCAAATCCAACTTACTAATTACAGGAGGCGCAATTAATCTTGGCTTGAGAATTGTTGCTTGTGGCTGTGTTGAATCAAGCTGATTATTAGCAGCAGGAAAAGATGGGTTGATAGGACGAGTTTTTGCTGTAGTTAATGGTGATGGCGTGGCAAGTTTTTCTGGGAATAATTTCCCTGTCGAGGGTTTTTCTATACTGATGTCACCTTTAGCGGGGATATCTGTAGCTTGTAACTCAATTAGCTGAACCGGAACAAGTTTAGCGCTAACCTCAGCCGTCTGCTTGCCGTTAATCATTAAGTTAATCATCCACAGTGCTAAACAATGGATAATCACCGATCCCAAAGTTACCAAAGGAAACAGTGCTGGTGGATCATTATTAAGTTGCTGAGACATAGGAACATGAGCGTTCAGCTTCATAGCGAGTTGTACCTATGACGACGACCTGAACACATTCTTAGAGCCGAGAAAAATAAATTAATCCTAAAACTTGAAATCCCAACCAAATCCCGTACTTGTTGGATTTGTAGCCTTTTTAACCACAGGGTTAACATCAACCGAGAACGTCAAAACAGTTTCATCAATACCTTTAAGATTCAGAGAACTACCCTTAGTAATTTCTTCATCCTCCAAATAATCTGCCACAACTGCTGACACCAAAATTGAGTTAGGCTCGGCTGCTACTTGCAAGCGTGCTGCTATGTTTACACTTGGACCAATAGCAGTATAGTCTGAGCGTTCAGCACTGCCAAACATCCCGACTACAGCAGTTCCTTGATGGATACCACAGCGAAATTGCACCGGAGGACGACCTTCTGAGCCGACAATGCCTTGTTCTTGCCAGCGTTGGTTGAGTTCCTCCAAAGACTTGTGCATTTGCCGTGCAGCAGCTATTGAGCGTCGCACCTGCTCATTTGGTGTTAATTCTTCTGGCGCACCGAACAACGCTAGAATCGCGTCTCCCATAAATTTATCAACTGCCCCGCCGTTATCAAACACAGCTTTGGTCATTGCTTCCAGGTATTCATTTAATAACTGTGCCACTCTGCGCGATCGCAAGGTGTTAGAAAGTTGGGTAAAGCCCACAATGTCACTAAATAAAATCGTAATTAAGCGGGGTTCTGGACGGAGATCGAGTGACATAGTACCAGTCGCGCATTGCTTGACCATTCCTGGGGGTAAAAACCGCTTTAATACCGACTCAGTTAGGTAAGTATTAAGCTGTTGTACCCGTCGCTCATTTTCTTGGGTTTTTTGGTAGAGTTTAGCTTGCTGAACTGCGATCGCAGCTTGAGATGCTACGGCTTCGGCTAATTCAATTTCTGTTTGTTGCCAACGGCGTAATTTTTCGGTTTGTCGCAGTGAAATACTGCCAATAATCTTGCCATCCACAATTAACGGTACGACTAATAATGCTTTTGCTGGTTCTCGCAGTGGCAAATCTGCCCCGCCCAGTTGAGCATTACCTACTAAATCATTACTTACTACAGGTTTTTGAGTCTGTAGTAACTGCTGTAAGACAGGATTTTCATTAATAGGAACCAATGACTGGGGCAAAGCGTGTTTGAGCGAACCATTATTAGCTTTTAGTTCCTCTTCTAATTGCTTTCCGCTTAGTGCTGATGCCTGAGTGCTGTCATACAATCCTACACACTGAACAAACTCATCTTCTTCTGTCCATAAAGATAAGGCACAGCCATCAACTTTAAGTGCTTGCCCTAGCTGTTGAGTAATTGCAGCAAATATATCTTGGGGATCTAAACTAGACCGAATAGCAGTGGTAATGGTATTTACTAAAGTAGCTCGTTGAGCTAGAGCGTGAACTTGCTCATAAGCTCGTACTTGCGAAAGAGCCAGCACGGCTTGATCCGCTACCATTACCGCCAATTGAATTTCATCATCTTTCCAATTACGTGGTTGTCCACACTGGTGTAGTGCTAAAACTGCCATTAATTCGTTTTGAGTAATTAGTGGCACTACCAAGCTGGAACGAATGTCAGCTTTTTGATAAGCGATGATTCTTTCTTGATTTTCTGTGTTACTAGCTTCAAAGTGTTCTGTCGTAGCGATATCGTTAACTACTTCTACTTCCTTTGTCTCCCAGACTGTTTGCCCCAAAACCGCATAGCTATGAGCATCTACCTTTTCAGCAGTTGGTTGACTATCTTCGTGTTCCGTAATTATTTTTGGCTTTTCATAAACAAACCATTCCTCTGCCATTTGCTCATCAACGATTGGACGCAGAATACAAATATCTGCTTCTAGCATTTGACCGACTGATTCTACAATGGTCTGTAGTATTTGCCGTAGCGGTGATTCACCTTGCCGCGTGTACTGAGCATTACGAATGGTATTTATAACAGTATTTAATAGCGATTCACGGCGCAGTGTCCGATAAAGTTCCTGTGTCCGTAATTTAACAACGTTATAAGTATCTAGCGCCTGACGCACTACTTCCTTAAGTTCTTGAGCCTCCCAAGGTTTTGTAACGTATTTGAATACCTTACCCGCGTTAATCGCTTCTACTAAATCTTCGACATCAGTATAGCCAGTTAATATAATCCGAATAATATCTGGGTATTTTACGGCGGTGCGGCTAAGAAACTCCGTACCGCTCATCATCGGCATACGTTGATCTGAGATGATTACTGCTACATCGCCTTCTTGATCAAGCATTTCAAGGGCAGCAGGACCACTGTCTGCTCTCAAAACCTTATAGTCTCGATAAAAAGTACGGTAAAGCAGGTCAAGGTTATCTGGTTCGTCATCGACAACCAGAATTTTTGGTTTCTTGCTTATTTGAGATTTCATGCACCGCTCTCCTGCTGTTGTAGGAGCAAGGTTAAAACCTGCCCGTACTGATGAAACGTCTTTTTCTTGATCACAGCGTCTGACATCAGAAGAGGGCTAGTGATGATCAGATGAGGACGATGGTATTTGATGCTTCCCATAGGCTTAAGGATTGGCATTAGTCTGTTTCACTCTCGTCGCTGTGGCAATTGCTGGTTGGTGCACCCTTCTTGATTCTAAAATTTGTGTTTCAGTATTGTCTTAACTATAAGTTGCCGACTGAAAAACTCGCTCTTATTTTTTGGGCGCAAACTTTGAGCGTAATCTTAGACCATGATTTGGCTCATCTGATTTTGCCACGCCGTTGCTCAGATAAAAAACAGTCTGTTTGAAAGATCCTGGGTTGATCGTTGTAGATCCGGATAATGCGAAGATGTAAGTTTAAATAGGGTCTTGTAGACATGAATGCCCCAAAGCGATGCACTCCTCGATAAACTTCCGTAAGATGAGCAGCCAGCATTTTTTTTGCCGACTAGAATAAATAATAAAATTTTATTGGTGATACTTGGTAAATTGTAAGCTAAACTGAGGGCTTTCATCAGCGTGCTACCCTTACTGCCGTTGACGATCGCTCTTTGGGCTAAGACATAGAATAGCAAGATTTACTAAATTTGGAGCCGAAACAGCCGCTAACTTAGAGATACTGTGAATTTTTAGTATAGATGTAGCTGTTTGTAGATGCCAATGCTCCTTTGAAGATACTAAAGTGATGGCGATCGCACTCACTCAAGCATAGAAGCTATCATTATTACCTTAGCACGTAGCTCAAGCTATTGCTGGTGGCAACCTTTTAAGCGTCCTCACGAGGAATATTAGAACATTATATCTAACTGCTCAATTTATATAAATTTTGGGATATCTTCTTAATCAATGTGATGAATAAAATTTTAATTCATAATTACTATACCATTGTAGTTAAATACAAGTGGACAAACAAGTTAGGATTTGTTCGTATAAACATTTTAAAGTTTACTAAAATTGTTAGCTGTTGTGAACCTAGAATTTTCTTTTTTTACACCAAATCAACATAGTCTGGTGGAGTCATCTACTTTTGCCGCTTCTGATTTCGTCATTCGTGATGTTAATTTACAAGATCTAGATAGCATTGCTGAAATACTAGCTGATAGTTTTCACTCACGCACGGGAATCATGCAATGGCTATATCCTGTATTACGCCTGGGAATTTATGAAGACTTGCGTACTCGGCTTCGCTCTAAGTCGCCAAATCAAATTGGTTTAGTTGCGGTTATTCCTTCTCTTAAAGATGCTAGTGGCAATGAGTATGTTGCTGGTACAATAGAAATGGCGATGCGTTCTTGTTTTGGGCGACGTAGCTCTGGGTCACTTTATATCTCTAATTTGGCTGTTAGCAAAACATTCCGACGGCAAGGAGTAGCAGATAAATTACTAAAAGCTTGTGATCTAAAAGCTTTAGAATGGGGCTTTAAAGAGATTGAGTTGCACGTTTTAGATAATAATTATCCGGCTCGACAGTTATATCAAAAAAACGGTTTTCAATTGCAAGAAAATGAGCCTGACTGGATATTACAATTTCTGAACCAGCCTCAAAAATTGTTGTTACGCAAAAGCCTTGCAAATTTAAATAATAGATAGTATGTGCAAAAATTTCTTTGTTGAAAATTTTATGATCAGGGTTGATTCTGATTTCTGTATTAAGACTTCTTAATTATTCTTATTTTTCTGAATTAATGTAATTGATGTGAGTTCTGGGCGACAAAATAACCGTCCAGGGAAATAGCTTCCTAATCCACGATTAATATAAAGCTGATTGCTTCCTATCCGGTGCAAGCCTTCAGACCATTCCCAATGTTTGACTACTTTGTGCCGACCTTTTTTTAAGAAGGGTAGCCAGGGGTAGAGGTCGCTGGAAATGTTTTGACTAAGTTTCTTGAATCGTGGTAGTACAGCCCCAATACCTGGTATTACTACTTGACCGCCATGAGTATGACCAGAAAGTTGTAGGTCTACTCGCCACTGTTGCAATTTTTCTGCGCTGTCTGGGTTGTGAGATAAGACTAACCGAGGTGTTTGAGGATCTAACTGATTTAGCACTAATGGGTTAAACTGACGCGACCAATAATCAGCTAGTCCTACTAGGGGTAATTGCGATCCTAAAGGATAGGCGATTTCATTCCATAAAACTTGGATGCCGATATTAGTTAGGGCAATGGTTACTTCTGCTTTAGAATTGGGGTAAGAATGATCGTGATTGCCCAGGATCGCATAAATACCAAGACGACTTTGCAGGTGTTTGAGTCGTAGTACTAATTCGTGAATTGGGCTGGGATCGTCGGTTATATAGTCGCCAGTCAGGACTACTAGATCTGGTTTAGCGGTGTTGCTGGCTGCGATCGCTTGTTGTAGTAAATTTTCTGATAGTCGCTGACCATCATAGTGAAAATCTGACATCTGCACCAGTTTTATGCCTTGTAAATCTGCTGGCAGATCTGCGATCGCGATCGTCACGTTTTCAACTTTCAACCGCCCTGTTAATATCGGGTGCATAGTCGCAATTTATAATTTGAGATTTTAAATTTAGGTTGTTAAATGAAAGAATGCTGAACTTTAGTATAACTAGAGGTTTCAGCCTAGCAAAGCTACTGCTCAATTGACGCGATCGCACACCTATATAATTGTAAATATGTCTTCCCGTAATACGCTCGATCTTGCTGAAATCCGTTTTCTTCACCGCCAACTAGCTTCTCTGCTGGTGTATCAATCTGTGCTGGCGGACGAAGTTGGTTCCTCTTTCTTGCAACTACTGCAAGCTCTATATCATAGTGATGGTGGAGAAGCAAGTGCTTTAGTTTGCTTGCAAGCTTATGGTAACTGGTTTAAAAATTTAGCAGCTATAAATGTTAGCTGGCAAGATTATTTAATTAATCAAATTATTGTGGCTGATAATCCGTTTTCTCAGCAAGCTCAAATAGAAAAGTTTGCTAGTTTACCACCAGCTTTGATAGCGGCGGCGGAACATGATTTACAAGCATTACACAGTCTTTATAAGTGTAGTAGCTATCAAATGAGCCGTTGGGTTCAAACTATGTGTAATTTATCAGTTACACCTGTTTTTTGGAACCAAGAACCTCAAGAATCAACACACCATGAGTTATTAATTCGCACAAGATTACAACAGGGAAATTGGGCGGATGCAGTCAAGGATTTGGCTTCTTATTACCGTCAATGTGGGGTAGGTATTTTTGCTAAGTATTTTGCTTTTCGTTGGCAGGCGGGGCAATTGGTGGGAATTGCATACCCTGATCAGGTGAAGCCGACGGATTTATTTGGCTATGAGTCACAAAAAGCAGCTTTAGTAAAAAATACTGAATTTTTAATTGCAGGCTACCCAGCTTTGAATGTATTACTTTATGGTAGTCGCGGATCTGGGAAGTCTTCTTTAGTTAAGGGGATATTAAATAAATATAGCGATCGCCATTTACGTTTGATCGAAGTTGCTAAATCTCATCTCCAAGATTTACCCACAATCGTAGAACAATTGCGCGGCTTACCCCAAAAATTCATTATCTTCGTAGATGATTTATCTTTTGAAGAAGATGACGATGCTTTTAAATCATTAAAAGTAGTGTTAGAAGGTAATATTACAGCACGACCTCAGAATGTAGTGGTTTATGCTACTTCTAATCGCAGACATTTAATTAGAGAGTTTTTTGAAGATCGACCCCGCCCCAGTGATGCGGATGAGGTAAATTCTTGGGATACTGTTCAAGAGAAGCTTTCTTTTAGCGATCGCTTTGGTCTTACTTTAACCTTTGAGCCTGCCGATCAAAATACCTACCTAAATATTATCCGGCATCTAGCACAACAAGCCCACATCCAAATTAGTCAGGAGGATTTAGCATATCGTGCCTTACAATGGGCAACTCGTCATAATGGTCGATCTGGGCGTACAGCTAGACAATTTATTGACTTTCTTAATGCTGAATTGAAAATGCCTGATTCCTCTGTCTAAGTATGGTAAGTAGGTGATTTAGAGATTACACCTGATAATAGCCCCAGTGATACCCGTTTCTACGTCTAAGGATATAAGTTTATTTAATTTTGAGAGATTAATGAGATATTAATGAGATTGAAAGTTGAAAAATTCATTCACATAAAAAGTTATGGCAACCGAGCAAGATCTCCAATCTCTTTTTACTAACTTAGATCGCGATCAAGACGGAAAAGTTTCCCTTGAGGAGCTTTTTCTTAGTCCTGGCTTAAATGCAATCATCTCATCAGAAACAAATACCAGTAGCCCCCAGGAGTTACTATCACGGTATGGTTTAGACGAAGAAGGTAGTATTACCTTTGAAGAGTTAAAAGAAGCAGTTAAGAAAGCAAATAATTTAAGTAGTTAAGGGCTTAACTACAAAGTGCGAAATTAAAAAATTGTCTGGATCAGCTACGGGCGCGGCAATAGTCGCAACTGTAATGTCAACAATGTCTTGTGAACTTAATTAAACGTATTACTACACTCCCCAGCCCCCTCGCCGAATTGCGGTGAGGGGGAGATTTTCGGTGTTATTTTTTTTAATGTGGAGCTATTTATTAGAGGCTGTTGTATTTTTTCCTAAAATTGGTATAAAAATACTATAAATCAAGTAACTTATTTAGCAATGTCGTTTACCTATACTCGGACTATTTACTTTCAAGATACCGATGCAGCAGGTGTAGTTTATTTTGCTAATGTATTAGCAATATGCCATGAAGCTTATGAAGAATCTTTAGCAGCATCAAGTATTAATTTGAAGTTATTTTTTAGTAACCAAGATGTTGCTATACCAATCGTTCACGCTAGTATTGATTTTATCAAACCATTATTTTGTGGCGATAAAATCTTAATTCATTTGTCGCCTAAGTATTTAACGGAGCATAGTTTTGAAATTGCCTACAATATTATTTTAGCTCAAACCGAAAAGTTAGTAGCTACAGCAATAACTAAGCACGTTTGCATAGATAAGATGAGTAGAAGTCGGAAAGAAATACCAGGAGAAATTAAGCAATGGCTGCATCATTGGAGTGATGCAGTTGCCATGTAATAGCAATTTTTTCTAGTTGTTCACGGTTAACTTTACCTTGTTGATTGCGAGGTAATTTATCAACGGCTATCCAATATTTAGGCTGTTTAAATTTGCTAATTTTATTAGTAATTACATTTTTGAGTATATCGTTAGAAACTTCTAAGTTAATGGGAACATAAACGGCTGCAACAACTTGTCCCCAATGTTTATCTGGCAAGCCAAGCACACCGACATCTGTAACTAATTTAGTAGCTAAAATTGCTGCTTCCACTTCAGTAGGGAAGACGTTTTCACCGCCAGTAATAATTTTGTTACTATTACGACCAATGATATTTAGATAACCATTGTCATCAATAAACCCTAAATCATCTACGGTAAAATTCTGCTTGTTTGTAAATAAGTTAGGATAATAGCCTAGTGCTAAGGACTGAGATTGGATAGTAATAATGCCAATTTGGTTATTACTTAATATTTCCCCTTGCTCGTTACAAATTTTGATTTGGGCATGGGGTAAAATATGACCGCAATTATTAATACCATTTATAAAAGCTTCTGGTTTGAGGGTGGCAATTTGTGAGGCTGTTTCTGTCATGCCATAAGTAGGCGCTAACCGGATACGGTGAAATCTTGCTGCTTCTAAAATTTCTAGCCAAGCGGGTGCGCCTCCTAATAGTATTGTATGAAAATTAGATAACCATGTAGACGAATGATTTAAGAGGCGTTGTAGTTGCGTTGGTACTAATGATAGGAAAAATTCGGCGGTATTAATGTTATTAATAAGATCAATTATGGGGGATGGGGAATAATTAGAAAACCCCACGCCCTGCCCCTCCCCGTCTACGAGGAAGGGTGTTAGGCTTGTTTCTAGGGTTTTAAAGGGTAAAATTACTAATTGACCGTTAGTGGTGAGCGATCGCATAAATTGCATTAAACCGCTAACGTGATACAACGGCAATACACAGAAAGAATTAACTTTATCTATAGCAAAATATTTTGTAAAACCTTGCACCGATGCCATTAATGTTTGCCATGTATGGATGGCAAATTTAATTTCACCTGATGACCCCCCTGTTGGAATCATAATTAATCCTGAGTGGGAGGTATTTAATACAGGTTTGGGCGTGTGGGTGTGTGGAAAAGTAAAGTTTAATTCTCCCCAGATTATGTCTGGTTGAACTAAATTAAAAACTTGCTCCCATTCAGCTTTTACCCAATTAGGATTACATAAAAAAACCGGATAATTAGCTGTAGTTGCAGCGATAAAACCAGCTATAAATTTAATGGGGTCTTTTTCGGCTAACAAAATTTTGGGTGATGTTCCACGCTGCAATAATTGTGTCAATAATTCTTCAGCCAAAGTGATAAGCTGTTGGCAATCATAACCAATTAGCCAATCATCGCCAAGACGTTTTTGCAGATAGGTTAAGGGTTTTGCCATAATTTTTCTAGCCAGTCCTCATCTTCTTTAAACCAATGGTTGATACCAAAACCGACTGCACGATTAGGGTTAGATAATTCACTTGCTAAGTTTAAAGCTGCTTGTCTTCCGATTGATGTTTCAAATACTGAGGAGAAAACGGCATCAATTTGATAGGTTTGGCAAAACTGGCGTAAACGTTTAGGGGAACCTGCGATCGCAGGTTTAATTACAAATATTCCTCGCCAACCTCTGGTATAATGCGCTTCTAGCTGATCGATGGTGGCTACAGATTCATCTAAGGCGATAGGAGTAGTATATTGATTACTTAACTCCAACATGGCATCAAATTGAGCAACAGGTAAGGGTTGTTCGATAAATTCTACTATAGTGCGATCGCATTCTTCTAACCATACCTTTGTGTCATCAAAACTTAACCCTCCATTAGCATCCAAACGCAGCTTTACATCAGTTGGTAATAATTTAATTAGTTGATTAAATATTTTAATTTCATCCTCAATAGATGTAACCCCTATTTTTAATTTAAAGGTACGATATCCCTGAGTCAAAAGTGGTTGCCATAACTCTAAAGCGTCTACGCCAGTAGGTAATAAACTACTGTAATTAAGATATTTAGAGCTTGTATTACCCCTCCCCAGCCCTCCCCTTATCAAGGGGAGGGAGCAAGATGTATTACTTCCCCCCTTAACAAGGGGGGACTGAGGGGGGTAATTTTTTGATGTTTCCCAAGCAGATTCAAACGCAAATTCACACGCGGGGAGATAATTAGGAATAGAATTTATTGTTTCAATACTAACTTCAGTACCTAGTTGATTGCAAAAATTTAAAGCTGATTCCAAGCTTTCAGAACCAAACCAGGGAATAGGTGCAATTTCACCCAAAGCGATTATGCCATTTTCATCTATTAATTTAATAATAATTCCTTCACGGATATCCCAATTGCCGTGATTTGTTTGCAAAGTTCGTTTAAATTTACGTTGGTAGGGACGGAAACTAAATTTATATAACATTGCTCAAAAGAAAATTTTCCACATTGTTAAGCCAGAGATGCGGTTGTTCAAAATGAACATTATGGCTAGAATTTTTAATTATTTCTAAATGCGCTATTGGGCAACAATTAGCAATTTCTTGATTTATCTCTATAAACTTCTGGTCAAATTCTCCTACTAACAGCAGCAAAGGCAGTTGATTACTAACTAGGTGCTGCCATAAACAAGGCTGACAGCCTATACTCATATAACGCAGAGATTTAGCTACTTCTAGAGGATTATTTTGTAATCTTCGCTCAAGAAGAGTATTAAATTTCGGATCTATTTTGATACTACTAAAAATAGGTTGCTGATACCACTTATTTAAAAACTCTCCAAAATCATTACTTTCTATCTCTGTGGCTAATTCCGCATCGTGTTTTATTCTATCTAATCTAGCTGGTGCTGTTTTTAATCCTGGTGAAGCTGATTCTAGAATAACTTTAGCAAAATATTGAGGAAATTTCAGAGCTAAGTAGAAAGCTAATCTACCACCCATCGAGTAGCCAAATAAAAAACATTGATTAATTTTTAAACTTTCAAGTAAATTAATTAATGCTTGTGCTATATTCTCCATGCTATAACATTCTTGACTACCCCAAATTTTCGTCTTGCCATGCCCTGGTAAGTCAACAGCAAGACAGCAAAATTTTTCCGATAGCAATGTGATTACATCTTGAAAATCATTGCTACTGCCCATAAAGCCATGTAGCAATAATAATAAGGGTTTTTCTTCTCCGCCCGTCAAAGAATAATTAAATTGATAATTAGCAACTTGTTGGATAGGCATTAGGCTTTTTGCACAAATCAATTATTCCATCTATGTTTATCTGTGTGCATCTGTGGTTAATTATCTAAAACTTGATTTATGCTTTTAATTACAAACCACCATATTTTACTAATTGCATGAAATTATGCTTCAGGTTTAGTAACTACTAAAACTCCCATTGTTCCAACGACTATCGGGTAATGAGTAGCAGCAAAACCTACTTGTTTAGCTAATGCTACCTGCTGAGTACCTTGAGGAAATTTTTGTAAACTTTCCCAAATATAAGCATACTCATCACGTAGACCAAAGCGTTCAGCTAAAGGGACAGCAACGTTTTCTAAAAACAAATGCTCAAACTGCTGTAAAAATGGTTGATAAGCTAAATGAAAATCAAGAATTGCAGCTTTTGCTCCTGGTTTCAGCACACGATAAATTTCTTGTAAACTACGAGAAATATCTACAACATTACGCAGACCATATCCCATTGTGGCGGCATCAAAATTATTATCTGGAAAGGGTAAATCTAAAACATCTGCCTCTATCCATTCAATTTGTGGTAAAGGAAATTTTTCTTTACCAATTGCCATTTGTTGGGGGCTAAAATCTACGCCATAAACTTTCCCTTGTCCTCCAACTTCTTTGGCTAATAATTTAGTAAGGTCGCCACTCCCGCAGCAGAGGTCAACACAGGTATCCCCTGGTTTTGGCGAAGCCCATTTAACAGCCATTTTTTTCCAGATGCGGTGTTGACCTAAACTTAACCAGTCGTTGAGTTGATCGTAATGAGGCGCAATTCGCTCAAATATATCACGAATTTCTGCTGAATTAGATGAGATTTTAGTTGTCATTATTAATTGTTGATTGTTAATTGTTAATTGATTAAAAAGCCGATACCGAGTAGCAACCCCATCGCAAAGTGCATTCCTACAGCCATAAATTTACTGTTACTTACTTTGGCTGGTTGATCGTGATAATTGTGTACGTGGCGAAATAACTTGATAGCTAAAGGTAAACTGAGAAAAACTAGCAATGTCGCAACTGGGAAAATTTGCAATAAAACAAATAAAGCTGTTAGTGCGTAAATGCTACCGCCAAACCAAGGTACAATTTGGGAAGCTTTTTTTGTCCCAAGACGAACAATTGGCGATCGCTTCCCTGCTACTAAATCATCTTCTACTTGGTGAATATGAGAACAAAACAATATTAAACTGGTTGCAATAGCTACAATAATAGCAGCAGCAAAGCTGGCAACTGACCAAGCTTGTGCTTGGCTATAATAAGCTGCGACGACAACCATACTAAAGCAAATTAAGCAGATAATTTCCCCTAAACCTTGATAACCTAAGCGAAAAGGAGGACCTTGGTAGGTATATGCGATCGCACTAGCTACCAGCACTAGCGCCATTACTGTAATATCTCTTTGCCACCAAGAAATCAGGCTTACTCCCAATACTCCTGTAATTAAACACAAATTTGCTATCAAAAAAGTTAAAGATTTATTGCCAGTTAATTTGACAACAGAGTGCGCTTTATTTTGATCGATGCCAGTATCATCATCAAAGACATCATTGCTTACATTCATCCAAGCAATAAACAAAATTGCTGAAGTTAAAAACACAGCAAATATTTGAAGATTCAAAATTTTAGTTTGAGCAAAACCAATAGCACTACCTACCCAAATTGGAATCACAGCAACAGTGTACATGGGTGGCTTAATTGCTGCTAACCACAATTTTTTATTTGGCTGTTCAATGATACTTGTAGTCATTTGATTGATTACATTAATACAGTCTTGTACTGGCTATGATAATTTTAATCAAATGTAGAGACGCGAAATTTTGCATCTATACATAATTAGCATATAGCTCGGCAACTATGTGTGTCGCTGCTATTTGCATCTATGAAGAATTTGTTTCAGCTATAATTGCTCATTTTGTGTGCATAATCATTCTTGGGATAGAGGCTAAATTATGGCATACCTCCACCTATACCATAATTTACAATTCTCAATGATCAATGATTAACAAAATGCAAACAAGTTTGCTAAACTTCAGTGCTATGACAGTTACACCATATCGTAATCCCCAGCTTATTGAGTGTAAGGATCTGTATCAGTTTCTATCAGCCTGTAAGCAGACTGCCCAACAAAAAGACCAAACAAAAATTATCAGTATTTCTCTAGAGATGCCACCTGTTGATCCGTTGGCTGTAATGGCTGCAATGGCTAAACCGGGTCAACTAAATTTTTATTTTGAGCAAGCTGGACATGAAGTGGCGATCGCAGCTATTGATGCAGTAGTATCCCTCAAGGTGGCAGGTAGTTCACGATTTGAACAGGCTCAACATTTTATCAAATCTTGTTTCAGTAGCACAATGATCGCTGGCGCTGACGATCTGGCTTTAACTGGACCTCATTTTTTTTGTAACTTTACTTTTTTTGATGAACCCCTTAATGGGGATTTAACTTTTCCTCCTGCCACAATTTTTTTGCCACGTTTACAATTTTCTAAATATAAAAACAAAGGTATTTTAGTTTTAAACATAGAAATCAATCAACTAAAAAACCATGAATTCTTATTTAAAGAAATACTATCAAAAATTGAAATAATTAAAAACAGTAGCCAGATTAAATCAAATCATATTTATAACTCTTTAGAAAATTATTGTAATCTTAGTTTTAATAATATAAATAAATTCAAATCTTCGGTAACATCAGCATTAGAATCAATTCGTTGTAACAAACTAAATAAAATTGTTTTAGCTCATGCAGTAGATGTTAAATCACCTGCACCATTTAAAATAATTGACTCCTTGGATAATTTGCGCCAACGTTATCCTGGCTGTTATATATTTTCTACAAGTAATAGTAAAGGACAAACGTTTATTGGTGCAAGTCCTGAGCGGTTAATTAGTATTAAAAATCAGCAGTTATTTACAGACTCATTAGCTGGTTCAGCGCCAAGGGGAACAACAGCAATTGAAGATGCAGAATTTGGCGATCGCTTATTGAGTAGTGAAAAAGAACGACGCGAACACCTAGTAGTACTAGATTTTATCACCCAACGCCTAACGAAACTAGGATTAGCACCTGTCAGCCCACAATTGCCACAACTACTCAAACTTGCCAATATCCAGCACTTATGGACACCAATTCAAGCAAGAATGCCTTCATGCGTTCATCCTCTAGAAATTGTGGCAGAATTACATCCTACCCCAGCAGTAGCAGGTTTACCGCGCAAAATCGCTTGCCAACAAATTCGCACCTTTGAATTATTTGAGCGATCGCTTTATGCTGCGCCGATAGGATGGGTAGATCACCAAGGGAATAGTGAATTTATTGTGGGCATTCGTTCCGCCTTAATAGACGGCGATCGCGCTAGACTTTATGCTGGTGCAGGTATCGTTGCAGGTTCCGAACCTGACAAAGAACTAGCTGAAATTCAACTAAAACTTCAAGCACTTCTTAAAGCCTTAGTTTAATCTGACGTTGTGAAATCTACCTTGTCATATATATCAGCCAGAGAAATTTCAAACGAAAAAGCAGAAAGCGACAGCATCATTTCCTCGCCGTCATACTCAGAAAAAATCCATTTTGTCGGAGCAGTTTTATAGTAATGTTCAACGTGCATAGTATATTGGTCAATCAAAACGTATTCCTGAAAAGTACTAATAGTGCGATAAGCGGCAAATTTCTCAACTTGGTCATAATTTCTAGTAGACTTTGATAGCACCTCAGCAATTAATACTGGATTAGTAATTGTGTCTTTCCTTCCTTCAGCCAACTCTATTTCACCTGCAACAACCATCACATCAGGATAGGTATAAATACGCCTTTGAGGAATCCACAGCCGTTGATCTGTAATAAAGACTTGGTATGGTTGACGCTTTAAACCAAAATTTAGCCCAGCATAAAAGTTACCAGCAATTTTGTTATGGTTTGGTGTTCCTCCTGTCATTACAATAATTTCACCATTAATGTATTCGTGACGTTCCTCTGAATTAATTTCAAGTTCTAGGTATTCTTCAGGTGAGTAATAGCGTTGTTCTTGTGCTTGCATAATCATCTAATTTTAATCCTCTTTCTTGGTATATTTATTTCTTTTATCCCAATGTCTATAGATTTTCGCAATACTAATTCTGTTTGGGCTTCAATTCTAGCAACAACTCTACAGCGACTAGGATTAACCACAGCCGTTATTTGCCCTGGATCTCGCTCAACGCCTTTAGCAGTCGCCTTTGCACAACATCCCCAAATAGAAGCAATTCCCGTTTTAGATGAACGTTCCGCATCCTTTTTTGCTTTAGGAATAGCAAAACGGACACATCGTCCTGTGGTATTAGTTTGTACTTCTGGGACTGCTGGAGCAAACTTTTATCCAGCAATAATTGAAGCTAAAGAAAGTCGTATACCACTAATAGTTTTAACAGCAGATCGTCCGCCAGAAATGCGAGATTGTCATTCTGGGCAGACAATAGATCAAGTAAAATTATATGGCAATTATCCTAACTGGCAAACTGAATTAGCAGTGCCTAGTTTAGATATTAAACTATTGCGTTACCTGCGACAGACAATTATGTATGCTTGGGAGCGATCGCACTTTCCTACCCCTGGTGTCGTCCATCTTAACATTCCCTTTCGCGACCCCCTTGCCCCTATCCCAGAATTAGAAGCCGAAGTTTTCAAGTCGCAACTTCAGCCAGAAGAATTTTTTGCGGGAATAACCCCATATATTCAGACGCAAACATCATCTATTCCAAATCTTGAAACTATCATCGAAAAATGGCTGCAATGTGAGCGAGGAATTATTATTGCTGGCGTTGCACAACCAATTCAACCAGAAGAATATTGTAGTGCGATCGCACACCTTTCTAAACTATTAAAATTCCCTGTTCTAGCTGAAGGACTATCTCCAGTTAGAAACTACGCCCAACTTAACCCATACTTAATATCCACATACGATTTAATTCTGCGAAATCAACAACTAGCACAACAACTAACACCAGAAATAGTCATTCAAATAGGTGACTTACCTACAAGTAAAGAATTGCGTACCTGGCTAGAATCTCTTCAACCTGAACAATGGATAATTGATCCTAGTCATCACAACCTTGATTCTCTGCATAACCAAACCCACCACCTACGAATATCTGTAGAACAATTAAGTTTTGTAGCGCAAAAATATTTATTATCAAAACAATCGCAATATAACCGCCTTAACGAAATACCCAACTCGTCTTATATAGATTTATGGTGTAATAGCGAAGCCAGCGTTAGGTCATCCATTGACCAAACAATGATTAGTATGCAGGAGTTATTTGAAGGAAAACTTGCCTGGTTACTTTCCCAAACACTACCACAAAAAACCCCCATCTTCATTTCTAATAGTATGCCCGTGAGAGATGTGGAATTTTTCTGGAAACCTAATAATTCTGAAATTCAACCTTTTTTCAATCGGGGCGCAAATGGTATTGATGGCACTTTATCCACAGCTTTAGGCATTGCCCACCGTCATCAAAGCAGTATTATGTTAACTGGTGATTTGGCTTTATTGCACGATACAAACGGCTTTTTACTTAGAAATAAGTTTTTTGGAAGCATCACCATTATTTTAATTAATAATAACGGCGGGGGCATTTTTGAAATGTTGCCTATATTTAAATTTGACCCGCCTTTTGAAGAATTTTTTGCAACACCACAAAATATTAATTTTGCTGACTTGTGTACTACTTATAACGTAGATTATGAATTAATTACATCCTGGGAACATCTACAACAGCTACTCAACCCACTACCAACAACAGGTATTAGAGTTTTAGAGTTACGCACCAATAGAACAACCGATGCTAACTGGCGAAAGAATAACTTAAGCAAATTTGCTCTGACAATTAGTAGTTTAAAATAGTAAACTTATTTCACACCAAAATCTTCTTTCTCTTTCTTCGCGTCCTTTGCGTCTTTGCGGTTTAATAAAAGAACGGGTAATCAAGGCGGATTTAGTATAAGTACTGATTATGACCTAACTACTCCTTATTACCTTGATAGTAAAGTAAACCACCAGTAGCAATATTCCACGCGCCCACAATATTACCCGTCAAATCGCAGTTTTCTACAGTACCAGTGCCGTTGACTGATACACAAACAGCATGACCTTCATTGCGATTAATTCTGCATCGCTGAATAATACCATTACTACCATCCCCAATATAAACACCCACCTCGATATTCCCAAAAATATCGCAGTCTTCTACAGTTCCTTTACTATTTTCATCAATCCAAACGCCAAACCCTTTTCCATTATGAATTTGGCATCTACGTAAGATAGGATTACCACCCTCAGTAATTTGTACCTCAAAATTATTGCCAAAAATGTCGCAACCCTCCAAAGTTCCACGACCATTTTTGCTCACCAAAACGCCACAACCTTTGCCATTATGAATTCTGCATCCACGAATGCGAGGGTCAGCAGATGCACCATGAATTTTTATACCAGTTGCTACTGCTGAATTAATATCACAATTTTCTAGAATTAATTGCCCCTGGGGAATATCAACAGCGTAAGAGGATTTATCAAATAAAGATGTAAAATTGCCAGCGCGGTGACGTAAAGTTAAACCGCGTACTACCGCATAACCTGTTTGCATCCTGATACAGGATGAGCCTTTACTTTCAACAATAATATCTGCTACTGAGCCATCACCCACAATTTCCAAGGGTTTATCAATAACTAAACTTTCCTGATAGAAACCTGGACGGACTAAAATTCTACTTCCCTGTTGAGCATTTTTAATCGCTTGGCTAATACTTCTATAATCAGCCGCACCAATTTTAGAGACAATCAGTGCTGAATTATTTGCGCTTGGTATTGGAAGGGCTAGGGGTGAACCGATTGCTGCTGGATGTAAAGATGTAAAATAATTTGTTTCTAGCTGTACCTCTGCTGCTGATTGATAACGGTGAAGAGTATCTGGAAGCAGTAGTTTGTGAATTACACGGCTCAATTGGCTGCTAATAGGATTACTTAAGTGATTACGCCAAGTATTAATACCTACAGTTAATAAGCGAAATGGGTGAATTCCTGTCATTAAATGGACACAGGTAAGTCCTAAACTATAAAGGTCACTGGCAAAAACAGCATTGCCTTCAAGCTGTTCTGGGGCAACATATCCCAGAGTTCCAATCATAGTACCAGTTTTAGCTACTGATGAATTAGTAGTTTTACTAGCACCAAAATCGACTAAAAATAGTTTGCTATCAGCCTGACGACGAATAATATTTTCCGGTTTAATATCTCGGTGGATTAAATGTCCTTCATGGATAAACTGCAATACTGGCAATAAATCATTAAGTAAAGCCCAAATTTGGGCTTCACTAAAACAGCCATTTTTAATTAATTCTTCACCTAAGTTTTGTCCGTCGATAAATTCTTGTACTAAATAGAGGCGATCATCCTGCTCAAAATGTGCTAATAGGTCTGGAATTTGGGGATGTTTTCCCAAACTTTCTTGTAGCACAGCTTCTTGTTGAAACAGTGGCTTTGCCTTGGGAAAACTAGCGTCTTGGGGAAAAAATTGCTTAATTACACAGTAAGGCTTTGATGGTTTGTATTCATCTACCGCTAAAAAAGTTCTACCAAAGCCACCTTGACCGATTTGTTTAATGGCGCGATAGCGATCGCCCAATAGCAACGTTGTACCACAACTTTCGCAATACTTTGCTCCAGGTGGATTTTGAGGATTTTCGCAATTTGTATTCAGGCAATAAGACATACCTGGAATGATAAGCGCAGATTGAGTCGATTTTATAGGGATACCTGGCGATTCGCCTAACCCCTTTGGGGTGGCTCCGCCAACAGGGACGCTTTGCGATTCGCCTAACCCCTTCGGGGTGGCTCCGCCAACGGGGACGCTTTGCGAACGCATATCAGCAATCATCTCCTTGATTTCTAGTTAAAAAAGATCTAGGGAGCGAGTAGAAAATGCAGTTACACCATTAGAGTTAGCTTAATACATTCTCTAATAATCGCAGGTTGGTTTAAAGATCGGCGTGATTCAAGACACTCAGTTAAAATTCTTAAACTGAATTAAGCTCGCATTCTCTAATTGTATGAACCTCAACTGGGAAACCGCTAAAACTTACGAAGACATCCTGTATTTCAAAACCAACGGAATTGCCAAAATTGTGATCAATCGCCCTCACAAACGTAACGCTTTCCGACCCAAAACCATCTTTGAACTCTACGATGCCTTTTGTGATGCTCGTGAAGACACAAGCATCGGCGTTGTATTGTTTACTGGAGCAGGGCCACATACAGATGGCAAATACGCCTTCTGTTCAGGTGGAGATCAAAGCGTTCGCGGAGAGGGTGGCTATATAGATGATGCTGGAGTCCCACGCCTCAATGTGCTGGACTTACAACGGCTAATTCGCTCCATGCCCAAAGTTATCATTGCTTTGGTTGCTGGTTATGCTATCGGCGGCGGTCACGTCTTACATTTGATTTGTGACCTAACTATCGCTGCTGATAATGGTATTTTTGGTCAAACTGGCCCCAAAGTAGGCAGCTTTGATGGTGGGTTTGGTGCTAGTTATCTGGCGCGGGTTGTTGGTCAAAAAAAGGCACGGGAAATTTGGTTTTTATGCCGTCAGTATACTGCGGCTCAAGCATTAGAAATGGGCTTAGTTAATTGCGTAGTTCCAATAGAACAGCTAGAGCAAGAAGGTATCCAATGGGCTTCAGAAATTTTAGAAAAAAGTCCTATTGCCATTCGCTGCTTAAAAGCCGCCTTTAATGCCGATTGCGACGGTCAAGCTGGTCTGCAAGAACTTGC
Organism: Crinalium epipsammum PCC 9333; assembly: GCF_000317495.1. Lineage (GTDB taxonomy): Bacteria > Cyanobacteriota > Cyanobacteriia > Cyanobacteriales > PCC-9333 > Crinalium > Crinalium epipsammum. Next base: position 4,362,324 of record NC_019753.1, on the reverse strand, counting down.
TGGTAACGCGACCTTACTTTATTACATGACTGAGGAAGGAGCAGAAGGTAAACAGGCGTTTCTAGAAAAGCGTCAACCTGATTTTCGCCAATACCCCTGGCTACCTTAATCAATTAACAATGACCAATGATCAATCATGCGTCAGTCCTGAAAATTTCTGATTTCTGAAACTTTTGTTGAGCAGAATCGCACCTTGACTTAAGCCGAGGTGCGATTTTGATCTAAAAATTATTAACTTAATCTTTTCAAGAAAAGCTTTCTGTTATTAAAATGTTACTAAAATACTACCTTAGCAACATTTGTTGTTTCTGAGGCGTAAGACTTTTTTCTTCAGCCTGCTGTGGTTGAGACTCCTTCAACGAACAAGGAGAAACTACATCATCTTTTAAACTGAAGATTTTTTCCTCCAAAATTCTCATTTCTTCGAGAGTTTCCCAAGAAGGTGCAAAGGGTGACATTGCTAATGAACAAGCTTTCCATGACCCCCGCACAGGAACACCGAGTTGTTCACAAACACCACCTCGACGGCCTTCTGGTTGGAAATACCGACAACACCGACAGGCAGAAGTTGAGTCATTCAGTGTTTTCATGGGATTGCTATGATCGGGAATTTTTTTATTCAACCTTGATATTTAATGTAACTGGTAGACTGATCAGGCTAAAAACCTGCTAATCAATTAGCTATCAAGGCTTTAGCGATCCCCAATACCAAATTTACCTTTATATTTTCTTTATTATCCCGTCATCTATAGATACAGTTTGCCGATAATATAAAGTTTGGTATCTATTTATTTCTATGAGTAAATATACTGATTTACTCCAAAACCATTAGGGATCAACTTAAAACTGAAGCGATTTGTAAGCTTTACACTTCCATAAAACCTATGAGAGCCAATTTATAGCTAGGGTAAATTTTGAGTAATTACAGCTATCAATGTGAAGTAAAGTAACAGTGTAAAAATTGGCTGAATTTACCCAAATAGCTCGTTGAATTAATTATGTTTTTGCCAAGGAGTTACTTACGGCTCTTAAAATACTCAAAAAAACATGAATAATTCGAGTAGCACCGCCTAAGATTTCGCTGTATATCGAGTATTTTTAACTAGGAAAAACTACTTAGGCGGCTGCTTAGTGGTACAAAATGAACAAAAACCCCAACGCTGTAATTCTCCTTTAGGTGTGGGACACTGACACTGGGGACAAAGCGGTAACTCGTGCGATCGCTCCTTGACTCGTTTAGCCCAATTTTCAAACGCCGTATGAGCATCTGTAACTTGAGGCTGCTCACTTTCGCTTTGTAAAGACCCTGCATCCCCAACCCAGCTAGGATGTTGTAATATCAAAAATTGCCCTCGCTCATCTTCATAATTTCCTTGACCAACGACATCTTGCCATTGAGCCGTAGAAAAGCGAATATCAATTAAATTAATAGGTAATTGAGCATTCAACTGTTTGAGAAGGCGATACCGTTGCAAAGACAGATTATTCGACCAAGCCGAACTAGAGGTAGCAACAAACAACACATCTCTAGAAATAGAAATTGGTCGAGTTTGAGAAGTAGCAGCAGTTCCCACAACCTCAGCCCAACATCTTAACAAACTGCGAAACAGAGTAATTTTCTGAAACTCAGCCTGATTTTCCAGAGCGCCTAAGATATTATTTATACTTTCAAAAGACATAATAAGTAGTATCGGTGGAAATAAATATCGAATCAAGGCTAGTCATGGGTCATAAGTCATTGTTAATTATGTTAATTGTTAATTGTTAATTGATACAACAAAAGCCATGAGTCAAACTTCCTCAATTGAATCACTCCACCCAGTAATACAAACGGCTCTCAGTAGCCTTGATATCCAACTGGAAGAAGAATTAGTTCGCTACCGCCGTCAAAAAGCAGGGCATTCAGTCATGCCTAATTCTACTTTGGGTCGTACAACAACCCACCTTATAGACTTGATGGCTGTAGATGGCGCAGAAAGCATAAATCAGCCCTCGGCTTCAGGAATGGCAACGCCCATATCAATGATGCCACCATCACTAGCTAATCCAGAGGTGCAGGCATCCGTGAAATCAACACATCCTAATCACAATACAGCCTCCACAACAGACAACTTAGAATCAGCCCAACCGGAAGCAGAAAATCTTAGAAGTGATAGTGACATGGGGGAAACTTCCCACACAAGAGAGACATCTTTTGGGGGAGATTTAGTTTACCAAGGTGCTATTCCAACACCACCAAATGATTATTTAGCATCTTCAGAAGAACTATTGCGAAGTCTGGCTGAAGAAGAAGCAGAACTTCACAAAGAACGCAGCCTTAGAGATAACTTGCTAACTCCATTAGCAGTAGGTTCACTTTTGCTGTTACTACTTACAAGTGCGACTTTAGGCTATATCGTCACGAATCCATCAGTACTCCAGTATTTAGGTGGAAACAGGTTTTCTAAATCTCAACCAGAAGTTGCTCCTCCTACCACACAAAGCTCAATTACAGATAAAACAGCATCCGAAACACCAATTACTCAAGGTCCAAATCTTGCTGCCCAAGAATTTGTAGACTTGAATATAAATAATTTGAGTACACTAAAAATGTCTGATAGTGCTTCTAAGAGTGAGGGGGAAGCAAAATCTAACTCGGCTATAAAGCCAAAGGCAACTTCTTTAAAACCTGCTACTGCTGAGAATGCCAGTCCTCAAAATTTAGCTGATGCTCTTTTGCCGCCTGAAATACAGCCAATTGTAGGAATGCCAACGCTGGTAGGACCACCGCCAGCAGCACAGCAGACACTGACTTCTAAGACTGTAGCCAAACTATCACCAGAAGCTAAAAAGATCCAACCACCTGCTGCAACGGCTAATAAAGTGGCAGCTAATCCGGCACAACTGCCCAAAGGGTACTATTATGTACTGGCTAATTATCAAAGCGATCGCCAATTAGCAAATATCCGTAAAATTGTTGGTGATGCCTATGTGCTGAAGTTTCCACAAGGCTCACGAATCAAAATGGCAGCTTTTGATAAAGAATCTCAGGCAAAAACATTTATACAAGTTCTTCAGAAAAAAGGCATTTCTGCTTCGGTGTATCGCCCTTGATCAATTAACAATTATCAATTATCAATGACCAATGACCGATGACCGATGACCAATGACCAATGACCAATGACCAATGACCAATGACCAATGACCGATGACCGATGACCAGCCTGAATGTTAAGTTCAATTCTACCCAGTTACTTATCAGCAATCTTCATGGAGAACAGTCATGGGATTGATCGATCGCATCTTCAGAGTAATTCGCGCTAACATAAACAGCTTGGTAAGTCAAACAGAAGATCCAGAAAAAATTCTGGAGCAAGCTGTGTCAGAAATGCAGGATAATTTAATTCAACTGCGACAGGCGGTAGCTGGTGCGATCGCCACCCAAAAACGTACTGAGCGGCAATCTAGACAAAATCAATCGACTGCTGAGGAATGGTATCGCCGCGCTCAACTAGCACTACAGCAGAATCAAGAAGAGTTGGCTCGACAAGCTCTCACTAAGCGCAAATCATACCAAGAAACGGCAGAAGCACTGCAAGCCCAACTAGAACAACAAAGTTCAATAGTTACTAGGCTAAAGCAAGATATGCGGACGCTGGAAAGTAAGATTTCTGAGGCGAAAACCAAAAAAGATATGTACATCGCTAGGGCGCGTTCTGCTGAAGCTACTCAAAGGCTTAACGAAATGTTAGGCAATGTCACAACAGGCAATACTTTGGGTGCTTTTGAGCGCATGGAAGAAAAAGTAATACAGCTTGAGGCGCAGTCAGAAGCGATCGCTTCCTTGGGAACCGCAGATTTAGAAAAGAAATTTCTCACTATTGAAGATACTGATGATATTGATACAGAGTTAGCATCTATGAAAGCCCAAATACTTACGGGGAAAAATCCAACCGCGTTACCATCAACAGAACCACCAGCAACCAATAATCCTTCTAATTAGGGGGACAACAGTGGAAGGATCTCACCAATCACAAAGTTTTGGGGAACCTCAGTTTAAACTGGAAATAAGATTCGCAATCATGGCAGTCAACTAAATTAACAAAAGCAGGCAGATATTAAGATCCTGCTATAGCCTAGTAAATAAAAGGATAAACAGCGTCATGGGATTATTCGATCGCATTAGTCGAGTCGTTAGAGCCAATCTGAACGACGTGGTGAGCAAAGCTGAAGATCCAGAAAAGATTCTGGAGCAATCAATTATTGATATGCAAGAAGACTTGGTGCAGCTACGCCAAGCTGTTGCTCAGGCAATTGCTAGTCAAAAACGTATTGAGCAACAATACAACAAAGCTCAAACCGAAGCAAATAGCTGGCAGCAACGGGCGCAGTTAGCTCTTACCAAGGGTGATGAAAATCTAGCGCGGGAAGCTTTAGGACGTAAGAAGACTAATAGCGAAACGGCGGCTGCGCTCAAAGCCCAGCTAGATACCCAAAGTGGTCACATGGACACAATGAAGCGCAACTTGATTGCCTTGGAAAGTAAAATTTCCGAAGCTAAGACCAAGAAAGATATGCTCAAGGCAAGGGCGCAAGCTGCTAAGGCTAACGAACAACTCCAAGGTGCTATGGGACGCTTAGGAAGCAACAACGCGATGGGGGCGTTCGAGCGCATGGAAGAAAAAGTATTGATGGCGGAAGCTCGTTCCCAGTCAGCAGCAGAGCTTACAGGAGGAAACTTAGAAGAGCAATTTAAGCTACTTGAATCTGGTAATGGTGTTGAGGATGAATTGGCAGCTATGAAAGCCCAATTACTTGCACCAAGTCCACAGCCACAGGGTACACTACCTCCTTCCAAGCCTGCATCTACTCCATCCAAGTCAGAAGTAGATACGGAGTTAGAACAGTTGCGATCGCAAATTGACAGCTTGTAAACTATGGCTGTTTTCCAGACAAACTATTGACAAGACTTTATCCCAGCCGCAACTACTGTAGCTGGGATAAATAGTATGCTGTTAATTATTGAAATTTGTTAACAAGGACACCCATGAGTAAGGTTATTTCTATTTCTGATGCCGAGTTTGAATCTGAAGTTTTGCAAGCTCAACAACCAGTATTAGTTTATTTGTGGGCTTCATGGTGTGGTCCTTGTCGCTTGGTGTCACCATCAGTAGATGCGATCGCCCAAAATTATAGCGATCGCCTCAAGGTCGTTAAAATGGAAGTTGACCCGAATCCCGAAACAGTTAAGCAATATAAAGTTGAGGGTGTACCAGCGATTAGATTGTTTAAAGAACAAGAATTAGTTGAATCTATGGAAGGAGCTATTACTAAGCAAAAATTAGAAAGCTTATTAGCAGCCCACATTTAACTATTTATTAGTCATTGGTTATTGATAAAAAATGACCAATGACAACAAGCAAAGGATCAAATATGCAGTTTGCACACCGTTTACAACCCCTGCAAGCGAATGTGTTTGCAGATATGGATCAGGCAAAGGCTAGAGCTAGAGCCGCCGGACAAGATATTATTGACTTATCATTAGGTTCTTCTGATTTACCATCAGCCGACCATGTAATTGCTGCTATTCAATCATCTTTATCTGATACCAGCACTCACGGTTACTTACTATTTCATGGTACGCAAAGTTTCCGACAAGCTGCTGCTAACTGGTACACACAAAAGTTTGGTATTCCAGTTGACCCAGAAACAGAGGTAGTATCTCTCATTGGTTCGCAAGAAGGAACTGCTCATTTACCTTTAGCAATATTAAATCCAGGTGATTTTGCTTTATTGTTAGATCCTGGTTATCCTTCCCATGCAGGGGGTGTTTACCTTGCTGGTGGTCAAATTTACCCGATGCCTATCACAGAGGAAAATGATTTTTTACCTGTGTTTGAGGACATCCCAGCACCAGTGTTAAATCAAGCACGAATGATGGTGTTGAGTTATCCTCATAATCCTACAAGCGCGATCGCACCTTTATCATTTTTCCAAAAAGCAGTAGCCTTTTGTAAACAACACGATCTTGTTTTAGTTCACGATTTCCCTTATGCAGATTTAGTATTTAGCGAAGGTGTTGCACCTTCAATTCTGCAAGCTGACCCAGATAAAAGCGTCTCAATTGAATTTTTTACTATGTCGAAATCTTACAATATGGGAGGATTTCGCGTAGGTTATGCTATTGGTAATCCGCAATTAATTAAAGCTTTGCGACAAATCAAAGCGGTGGTGGATTTTAACCAATATAGAGGAATTTTAAACGGTGCGATCGCAGCTTTAACTGGCTCACAAACTCAAGTACAACAAGCCGTTGCTACCTTCCAAAAAAGACGCGATGCCTTTATAGAAGCTTTACATAAAATCGGCTGGCAAGTTCCTACACCAGTTGCCACAATGTACATTTGGGCAAAATTACCTGAACGTTGGAGTCATAATTCTATTGAATTTTGCACTCAATTGGTAGAAAAAACCGGAGTTGCAGCTTCGCCTGGGGCGGGTTTTGGTAAATCTGGTGAAGGTTATGTACGCTTTGCTTTAGTACACGAACCGCCAATTTTAGAAAAAGCTGTTGATAAAATTGCTGAATTTATGGAGAAGTAGTCAGGAGTCAGGAGTCAGATTTCTTTAAGCATTTCTAGCTTAACTTGCTGAATAAGTTTCAGAATCTTTTCTGGAGTGTCGTAGCCTTTTTCTATCATCATCTGGTGACGCTGCTCAAATTCATCAGGCTGCTCTGTAACTACAGAGTAAAGCACATCTGGATCTAAGTCAGCATCGTTATCCCAATAAATTGTTCCCCATTCGGGATTAACTTTCACTTGTTGAAAATAATCTAAGTTTTGTAAGTCAGCAAAAACTCCAGTAAATTTTATCAACTGGCTAATATCAACAATGCCTTCAGATCCATCTTCAAATTTTAGGTAAAGTTGATAGCCTGTTTTTGGTTGAACTGCAATAATATCTTTGAGCATAATTTACACGCCATATTTTTTAAACCATGCTTGGAGACGTTGCCAACCCTCCTTGGCTTCTGCTTCACGATAGGAGGGGCGATAGTCTGCAAAGAAGGCGTGAGGGGCATCAGGGTAAACAATGATTTCAGATTGACTACTGCCCGATTGTAAGCGCGATCGCATAGATTCTACTGTATCTAGAGGAATGCCCGTATCCTTACCGCCGTAGAGTCCCAGGACGGGTGTTCTCAAGGTAGACGCAATATCAATCGGATGTCCTGGTATTATTTCGCTAGTGTCACCCACTAGCCTTCCGTACCAGGCTACACCAGCTTTTACTTGCGGGCTGTGTGCTGCGTAAAGCCAGGTAATACGACCGCCCCAACAAAACCCAGTAATTCCCAACCGTTCAGCATTGCCCCTAGATGATTTTACTGCCCAGTTTACTGTGGCATCGAGATCAGATAACACTTGACCATCTGGTACTTTAGCTACAATCGGACGAATTTCGTCGATAGAACTTAACTTTGAGACATCACCTTGACGTATAAATAATTCAGGTGCGATCGCTAAATACCCCAACTTAGCAAAGCGACGGCAAATATCCTGAAGATGCTCGTGTACACCAAAAATTTCCTGAATTACTAGGACGGTTGGAAAATTATTGCCCCTAGCAGGCATCGCTCTGTAGGCAGGAATTGTACCGTCTTGAACGGGAATCTTTACTTCACCTGCTATCAATCCCTGATCATCAGTATTAATTACCTGAGCAAGAATGGGTGGCACTGCTATTGCAAATCCCGTTGCCAATGTAGCTGTTGCAATGAATTTGCGGCGTGTGATTTCTTTCATTTGTTGGCTTTAATCTATTAATATTAGTCTTTCAGTCAAGACAGCAAAAACTTCTACTATGAAAATCTCGATTTAATCAATCACTATTAAATATATCTACTTTTCGATTGATTAACAATCTATCTTACAGTTGAAGTATGTTTTTAAATATTGGATTACTGATAATGGGTAATTTCCTGTGATATTTATAGGGTTTACCGCAATTTTATTTCAACACAAACTATCTAAATTTAGCCACAATAGAATTAGTCACGTATAGCAGCGATTTTATCTGTGACATCTTCTACTGAATTTCTACCTTTACTTAAAAATCCAGAGCGTCTCGAGAAACGCCTGAAGGAAATACCCTCGGAACCAGGGGTTTATTTCATGCGCGACAAAAGCGATCGCATCCTATATATAGGTAAGTCGAAAAAATTGCGATCGCGTGTGCGTTCTTATTTCCGCGACTCCCAAAGCCTTAGTCCCCGCATTGCCATGATGGTGCGACAAGTGGCGGAAATTGAGTTTATTGTTACAGATACCGAATCAGAGGCTTTAGCATTAGAAGCGAATCTTGTCAAGCAACATCAACCTTATTTTAATGTATTGCTGAAAGATGACAAGAAATATCCTTATGTTTTAATTACTTGGTCGGAAGCATATCCGCGTATATTTATCACCCGCAATCGCCGTTTAGCTAAAGAAAAAGATAAATATTATGGTCCTTATGTAGATTCGGGTTTATTACGCAGAACCTTACATATAGTTAAACGTCTTTTCCCACTAAAACAGCGACCGCAACCTTTATTTAAAGATCGTCCTTGTTTGAACTATGATTTAGGTCGTTGTCCTGGTGTTTGTCAAAAATTAATTTCATCAGAAGATTATCGTAAAACTATTCAAAAAATAGCGATGGTCTTTCAAGGACGTAATAGTGAACTGCTGGATGTTTTGACTGCTCAAATGGAAAAAGCAGCAGAAGATTTAAACTTTGAGCAAGCTGCACGAATTCGCGATCAAATTGGTGGTTTAAGGTCGTTAACTGCTGATCAAAAAGTATCACTGCCTAATGATACTGTTTCGCGGGATGCGATCGCACTAGCTGCTGACGAGAAACACGCCTGTATTCAATTATTCCAAATTCGCGCAGGGAAATTAGTTGGAAGGTTAGGATTTGTTGCGGAAGTTCCAGCTTTTCAGGAATTAGATCCCCCTAAATCCCCCTTAAAAAGGGGGACTTTGGATCAATTCTCCCCCCTTTTTAAGGGGGGTAGGGGGGGATCGAATGGTTTTGACGGGGAGGGGGAGAATCTTGCCTCCCCCCTGTTAACGGGGGGGAATGAGACTCTGTTTCTTGGTGCTATTTTGCAGCGAGTGTTAGAAGAACATTATCAAAATGCTGAATCTGTAGAAATTCCCTCAGAAATTTTAGTGCAGCATGAGTTACCAGATAGTGAGATGTTAGGGGAGTTTTTAACAGAACGTAAAGGACGTAAAGTTAGTATCATTGCTCCGCAACGGCAAACCAAGGCAGAATTAATTGAAATGGTGGAGCGCAATGCTGAATATGAATTAGCGCGAATGCAAAAATTAGGCGATCGCAACACCGAAGCTACTCAAGATTTAGCTGATATTCTAGACTTAGCAGAATTACCGCGCCGAATTGAAGGTTATGACATTTCCCATATACAAGGCTCAAATGCTGTAGCTTCTCAGGTAGTGTTTATTGATGGCTTACCTGCAAAACAACACTATCGCCATTACAAAATTAGAAATCCTGAAGTCAAAATTGGTCATTCTGATGACTTTGCCAGTTTAGCAGAAGTAATTAGCCGTCGCTTCCGTAAGTATGGAGAAGATCCACAATTACCGCGAGTAGGAAATCCTGATTTTCCTGATTTAATTATGATTGACGGAGGTAAAGGTCAGTTATCATCGGTTGTCGCAGTTTTACAAGAGATGAACTTATTAGAAGACTTGCGGGTAGTTAGTTTAGCTAAACAGCGAGAAGAAATTTTCTTACCTGGTGAATCATTACCACTTGAAACTAATGCAGAACAACCAGGAGTACAATTATTGCGAAGATTAAGGGATGAAGCACACAGATTTGCTGTGACTTTTCATCGTCAACAAAGAAGTGATAAATTAAAGCGATCGCGCTTAGATGAAATCCCTGGATTAGGATTTAATCGCCAAAAGCAACTTCTAGCACATTTCCGTTCTATTGACTACATCCGTGAAGCTTCCCCAGAACAACTAGCAAAAGCACCTGGAATTGGATCGCATATAGCACAGGAAATTTACAAGTATTTCCACCCTTCAGTGTAGCAATTAGCAAGCTCGCAATTAGTTATAGTAGGTTGGGTAGAACGAAGTGAAACCCAACTTTGATATTTTTGCATACGTTGCGCTACGGTTAACCAAACATACAATTTATCTCTTACACTTTTCTACCTTCCAACTAGATAGAGAATACCTCTGTTGAAGATCTAGATAAACTACAGTTGTCACTTGCTGAATTTGGTTATTGTTCTTTACTTTTAACCAAAGTTGGTAATTCCTTCCCGCTACAACTTGCATTTCAGCACGCTCAATAGAAATAAGTGAGATGCTACGACGTTGCTTTAACCGTTGTGTGTTAAAAGCAAATTTCGCTGCCTTGACAACATCTTGATCAGTTTTGTCAGCATTGTTATAACCACCAGGTATTTGAGCCAAATTCTCCGGCATATTAACAAAGGGCAAAGAAAGTGCAACTAATATAAGCGCAACACGGAAATTATATTTCATTTTTTTTGCTTTAACTTTCTTTGATGTTAGCTCAACCTAATTAATAATAATACTTTCTCCCCTCCCTGTGGACTGGGAGGGGGTGGGGTGCTAATCTAAAGCTTGATTCAAATCATCAATCAAATCATCAGCGTGTTCTAAACCAATTGAAACTCGTAGCAAATTCTCAGGAGTTCTTGTTCCTACTCCTTCAATTGATGCCCGATGTTCAATAAAACTTTCTACCCCACCCAAACTTGTTGCCCTAGTAAATAAAAGAGCTTTTGCTACTACCTCAAAAGCTTTATCTCGTCCGCCTTTAACTTGAAAAGATAACATTCCCCCAAAAAGCTGCATCTGCTCAACTGCAATTTGATATCCTAGATGTTGTTTTAAACCTGGATAATGCACAGCTTCAACTTGAGGGTGGTTGTTTAAAAAATCAGCAACTTTCATCGCATTTTCCGTGTGACCACGCATCCGATAAGGTAAAGTTTGAATACCCCGCATTACTAACCAACAATCGAAGGGAGAAGCAACAGCACCACCAATTTTTTGAATGTTCTTAATTTTATTAAAAAAGTCATCTTCAACTTTTGCAATTACAACACCACCTAAGACATCGCTGTGTCCACCTAAATATTTAGTTGTAGAATGAACAACTAAGTCAGCGCCTAGTTTTAAAGGGTTTTGTCCTATTGGTGTAGCCCAAGTATTATCACATACGCAGAGGGCATTAGCTTGATGTGCGATCGCACTAATTTTAACAATATCAGTAACTTTCAGTAGCGGATTTGAGGGCGTTTCTACCCAAATAAGTTTTGTATTCGCTTTGATAGCTTCCTGTACTTGACTAAGATTAGTTAAATCTACAAAACTAACTTCTAAACCCCAAGGCGCAACAATTTCTCGCAACAGTAACGAAGTTCCAGAGTAAGCATCATTAGGTGCAATGATATGGTTCCCTGGTTGTAAAGCCTGAAATACACTCATTGTGGCAGCAGAACCCGAAGAAAAAGCCGCCGCAGCAACTCCCCCCTCCAATTCACAAAGGCATCTTTCTAAAGCATCTCGGTTGGGGTTATTACTACGAATGTAATCATAGCCTTGAGGATAACTACCATCTTTTGAACGTTCAAAAGTAGTAGACAGATAAATTGGTAGTGCGACTGCACCTGTCGTAGAATCAATACCATGCCCAGCATGGACTGCCAAAGTTTCAATTTTCATAATGATCAATTAGCAATTAACAATTATCAAACTTCCCCTCCTCTCTCCTCTCTCCTACCCCCTCCCTCCTAAAAATGACCAATCATTTACAAATTGTGATATCTTATATTTTAGTGGTTAGGGTATTCAACCACTTAAAAAACCCAGAGCCGAGAGGCATCGCACCTTGAAAACTAAAGATCTGGGGTTCTGTGCAGGAAGGCTTGCACAGGTAATATCTTTAAGCACCAAGTACCAGAAAACCAAAATTTTATGGTCTAGACAGTACCGTGGGGCGCACGGAAACTGGCTTCTGTAATGGAGTAAAAGCTTGAGGAGAGTACCATCTCTGGCGTAGAAGGGCAACTAACTATGGTAAGTGGACTCGTTGAGACAAGAATCCTACTGGCTAAAAACCTGTAAGAGCGTCAAACTAGATTTTATTCCCCAAAATATTTTCAGGTATGGTGTACTGCCTTAATCTTAGCTGTAACAATACCCTCAACCCTGACGCGCATAAATTTTGTCAAAACTGCGGTTTACCACTGTTACTCAGGAATCGCTACCGCGTAATTAAACCGCTTGGTAGCGGTGGATTTGGTAGAACTTATCAGGCAGAAGATATAGATTGCATGAATGCTGCCTGCGTAGTCAAACAATTTTCACCATCTTCAGAAATTAAAGCTGATTCTACGGCACTCAAGAAAGCTGAGGAACTGTTTAACCAAGAAGCAGAGAGACTCTTTCAACTTGGAGAACATCCTCAAGTACCCAGGCTATTAGCGTACTTTGAACAAGAGCATAGTCTGTACCTAGTACAAGAGTTAATCGACGGACATGATTTACGCAGAGAATTAGTGGAGCAGGGGGCTTTTAGTGAACAAAAAATTCAGCAATTATTGAATGATTTACTGCCCATTCTTAAGATTGTACATGAACACGGCGTAATTCACAGAGATCTTAAGCCAGAAAATATCATGCGCCGTCGTAAAGATGGCAAGTTAGTATTAATTGATTTTGGGGTATCTAAACAAGTTACAGGAACAAGTCTAGGTCAAGGTACAACAGTTGGTACACCTGGATATGCACCAATAGAACAACTACGCGGTCAAGTTTTTCCAGCTAGTGATCTCTACAGTTTAGGTGTTACCTGCATTTCTTTATTAACAAATTGTTTACCTAGAAATGATGGTTCTAATAACCTTTATGATGCCCTAGAAAGCCGTTGGATATGGAGAGAACGTTTACCTCAAAGTTCTAGTTTCAATCCCATGTTAGCGCAAGTTTTAGATAAGTTACTACAGGAGCGGGTCAAGGATCGTTATCAATCGGCGGTGGAAGTCATGCAAGACCTCACTGATGATTTGACTTCCGATGTTGGTGTAGATTATAGTAAATTAAGAGATTTACTAGCAATAAGAAAATGGCGCGAAGCTGATTTAGAAACTAGGGCGTTAATGCTGAAAGCAGCTTCTAGATTAAAAGAAGGTTGGCTGACTTTAGCAGATTTTGACAAATTCCCGATTCACGATATACATACTATTAATAAACTTTGGAGTAAATATAGTAAAGGTAGCAGGCTTCAAGTAGCTACTACTGTATTAAGAGCTATTACTGATGATTTAAGTTCAGAGGTAGGAATAGATTATACTTACCTAAGAGGTCTATTAGCTGCCGGAAATTGGCAAGAAGCTGATGCAGAAACGGTTAATTTAATGCTGAGTGCATCAGGTAGAAAAAAAGAAGGTTGGATTGATTTAAATAGTATTAGAAGCTTTCCCTGTGCTGACTTGCGTACTATTAATAGACTGTGGTTGAAGTATAGTAATGGACATTTTGGGTTTACTGTCCAAAAAAGTATTTGGGAGAGTGTTGGGGGAAACTTTGATGCTGATGTAAAAATTTATAAACAGTTTTGCGATCGCATCGGTTGGTATACCAAAGGAGACTTGTTTTACTACTCTCATCTTACCTTCGACCTCAGTGCGCCAAAAGGACATTTACCCTCTGGTCGCGCTGGAGATATTGCTTTATTAATTAGAGTAATTGGAAAATTTGGCGGTTTCGGAGTGGAAAGAGTAACTTCTTTAGTTTCTCGGTTAGAAAGTTGTGGGATTAAGTGATTATATCAAATCATGTGGCATGGGAATTATATATTTTTTTAACGCAAAGGTCGCAAAGGTATACGCAAAGGTCGCAAAGACGGCTATGTGTACTTCTTTTTTGACGTGCGATCGCATAAAGTTAAAAGTAGATTTTGATTTAGTTGGGAGTGTCTACAATGGTAAATACCTTACAAGAAGGTAGTAATAATCTAGTTCCGGTTGATTATAGTGATTTACTTAATAAAATTTTAGCCGTTATCAAGCATCAAAATCCCTTTAAGTTGATTAATAACGGTCAACGTCTGATTATAGATTTTGATCAAGTAGCGAGTGAGGTAGTTAAGCAAACTCCAGCTAATCCTCTCCTTGAGCCAGAATATAATGCTCGTAGCGCAACTGTCAATTTTAACTTAGCTTTTAAAGATAAATTTCCTAATCATATTAAAGATATTAAAGATTGTTTACAAACGCAACTTGAGGCTGTACTTCCAGCAGATAATCGCTCTATTGAAAATTTTGTCTTAAATTTAACTAAGGATTTGACAGAGTTTAAAAATACACAAGCATCTATAGATTTAAGTTATCCTTTTGCTGATCAATCTGGGTTACAAAAACAGCGTTTAAGCCTAGATCAGCCTAATGTTGGAACCAATTCTTTACTGAAGTTACATAAGCTGACTATTACTGTCGATCGCACTCAGGAATTTAACAGACAATTAGATCAAGGGTTGGAAACTTATTTAACAAATCATCTGGAAGCAGAAAATGCAGATGAGCAAGAAGAATTAACTGATATTTTAAAAAACTTAACTAAAGATCCTAACGATGCTAATTCTGATTATTACAAGCTGAAACGCTTAGTCGATACCGAAGTCGTGGGACAGCTTAAGCGTCAAGCTAAAATTAAATACTTAGAGCATATTAATGCTCACATTGATGTCAAAAAAAGTCAAGATGTTTTTTATCTGCGGGACTTAATTCGCCGACTTAAGTTAATTGATACTTATCTTAACGATCCTAATAAAGTTGATGGGGATTATGAAGTTAATTATCATGGTGTAACTGTTAATTTAAGACAAGTTTTATCCCGTGCGGAAGCTTTTGACAGTTTACCAATCATTCCTTTAGTTGAGGGGTATTTAGGAGAAACAACTGATAAACAACAAGGAAAAAAACAATTTATTTTTGGGTTAAAGTTTAAGTTTAATAATAAATTTCATGCTGGGGGTGGAGATACTTCCTTTGCTTACCATCTAAATCTGATTAATCCTGATAGTAAAACTCATCAAGAAGAATTAAAGACAAAGAAATCTTTTGCGGGGAAGGTTTTAAAGTTATTTTTTCTCTATTACTTTGTTTTTAGTTCCCGTTGTCAACCAGGAAGCGAAGGGTATCATCCTGAGTTGGAGTTAGATTACGATCCTGTAGCTACTTTTGAGAACAAGTTTTTACCGATTCTGCAAGGGAATGATGAAGAGAACAAAAAGGATATCTTCAAAACTATTAGCACATCTTTATTAGGAAATCAAAAATTAAATATTCAGCTAAAAATCAATAAACTCAAAAGTCTGCTACACAAATTTATTGACCAGCAGAGTATTTTAAAACCCGTTGAATATCTCCTGCATATTGGTGTACCTACCAGTATTTTAGAAAGCGACATTGACAAAATTTTAGATCGAAGTACTTTCTTTAAAGATGTAATTAGGAAAAATCCTAAAGAAGCACTTCAGTATCTTACTGTCACAGATGCTCAATTTAATCAAGATATTCTGTGTCAGTTACCTGTAAATATGAAAATTGAGGATATTCGTTATCATTATCATCCTCAAGAAAAACAAACATTTAACTTGGGGTATGAGCTAGAAGGAATTAAGGCTTTACCAGTGCTTTTTATTCCTAAAGATGATTACAGTCGGAAAGAATACGATCAAAAATTCAAGCAAAGAAGCCTACTTGTCTTTACTTACGATCTTCAAAACGATACCCTCACAGCAGACAAAGCTTTTGTGTATCGTTTGACATTTTCCCTATTGACTTATATTTGTTTAAAACTTTTAGTAGATGTAGATACAAAAGAGAGTAGATTATTTCTTCCTCTATTACGATTGCATCTGAAAAACAAACAAAAATCCTCCCCATTAGAAGGATATATCAGTGATTATTCTAAAGTTTTAGCTCATTTATTAAATGAAGAACACTTAGCAAGTTCTCAAGGTTTTGATCTAACTCAACAGAATGCTTTCAAAACCCTCAACGGATTAAGTTCACTTTATTCAGTTATTCCCAAACATTTTCGTTTTAATAACCCTGAAGATACACCAAAATTAGACAAGCTGGCAATTATTATTGTTAGTAGTCGAGAAAGCGACTCAAAAAGCCGTAATCCTAACCGCAATGAAAGAATATCTAATTTAATGGGAGAAGTGATAACTGTTAATCTTCAAGAAGATGGGGTAATTAAGTTAGAGACACTCAAAACATTTTCGGAAAATTACCCGACATCTGAAATGTACAGTCAGCCATCAGTACTTTTGGATCAGATTACTAATCTCTATAACCAAAGATATCAACATATATTATATATTGCAAAAGCGCCTTATTCTAGTAGTCTCAACCTAACTCAACAAGAAGATGACGATGGGTTATTTTTTCTGTCCCGAAATTTAATTAAGTATTTAACAGATAAGTACTTAACAGAGAATTCTTGTAAGCTTAGTATTTATCCGATATTTTTCGATAAATACTATGTGAGAAAGCTATTAGATAGAACAAGTCGAGATTCTTTATATATTCAGGATAGCGCGGAGTTAACTGAATTAGTCAACAGTCAACAATCGGTGGTGTTTTTTAACTTATTTAATGGAACTGCGGTTGATCCTAATAACACTTTTTATCATGGAGTCATATCTTACGCCACCCTATTAAATATCTATCAAGGTATCCTTGATGATGAGGAACTCCGTAAGAATCTAATTTATAATGGCGACATGAAAAAAGATATTTTACAATATCTCACTCTGTTTCACTTCTCCAGGTATGAAGCCTCCAAAAGGATTAATGTCAAACTCGATCCTTATCAACATATTATCGGAGATGAGTCGCTAGGAAAGTTGGCACTTTTTAAACATTCACAAGAGAAAGCAGACTTTAATTCTTTAGCTTTTTTAACTGAGGTGAAAAAGATTTTAAATACAGCACGTTACCCCTCCCCAACCCTCCCCTTATAAAGGGGAGGGAGTAAGATTTGTAGATTTGTAGGTTGGGTTAAGCGCAGCGCAACCCAACACCAGCTATTGTAAATGTTGGGTTTCACTTCGTTCTACCCAACCTACGTTGATAATTGTTAATTGTTAATTGATTCTATGTTGTCAGAAGATCAGGGACGTATTTTTGAAGTTGGATTTAATATAGGTATCCTCGCCTACTTCCAACAAAACCAGCTAGGTCAGAATTGGGTAGACTTTTACCGCGTAGATTTAGAACAACTGAAATTTCGCAAAATACTTAAACCATTGATAGCTAGAGCAAATGCTATTAGTCAGCTAGATCAAGATATTGTTACCAATTGGAGTGAGTTTCTGCTGCTGAGGGGGTTTCTTGGTGGGTTAAACTTTATGGGAGAATATCTCAAATCTACACGCTGGAAACTAGATAACCTAGAGGTTTTGTACTACCAGTGCAGCTTTTCAGATGAAAATAGTATAAATACTTACCATAAGGATGAACGTACATCTTTAAATCAGACTCTAAATCGTTTTTCAGATAATATCAACAAACTCACAGAAGATGAGATCGAAATTATTCTTAATCGCTATTTAAAGAAGGGAGAATTTCTTAAGGCAGATACGCTAATTTTATTTTGTTACAATAAAAGAGAATATAGAATTTTCGCTTTAGATACATCGTTATTTTCTCTCAAGTCTGAGCAGGATTTGACTAATTTAGAATTTGTGGGGTTGATTAAAAGTAAACTTATTCGTGAGCTTAATTACTTGCGCTCTAAAAGCGTGTTTTCCCAGCTAAGAATAGATACAGGTGAGGGTAATGATTTAGCTGGTTTATTTCCGTCGGATTTAAAGGATTATTTTACTGCTTTTAAATATACTGATAAAGAAAGTGCTAAGTTAATTCAGGCGGGTGGATATGCTTATAGTTTTTGGAAGTTTTTAGAAGAGAAGGAAATTTTACCGCAGGAAGCGAAGTTAGTTATTAGTGCGGTGGGATATAGCGATCGCGGAATAAGTACAATTACAGTTAAAAGGGAAAATATTAACCTTTTAGCGCCTTGTTATGAGATTTATAAACATGATTCTAGTATTAAGGAAATTCACATAGCGCGTCAAAAAGTTTTAGAGTTAATCAAACGCCAAGCAGAGAGAAGTTTTAAGGGTGGGAAACAGTTTATTAATGATTTATCAAATATTCCTATTAATCAAACTACGGTTATTACCCATCAAGAACAATTAGATGATTTTTGTAATACTGTTGGTAAAATCCCCCTTAATTTAGCGGCACAATTACAACTCAACCCTGATTTAGATTTACGCAACGCTCATAATGAGTTAATTCAAAGAGCTTTATTATCAGATGATCTTTATGTGTTTTTAACTGGTAATCCTGGGATTGGTAAAACGACTGCGATCGCAGATTTCCTCAAAGCTCATAAAGATGAAGGTTTCTTGTTTTTCTACGTCAGTCCCCGTAAGCAAGTAAACTTAGATATTATCGAAAAATTCACTAATCCAGATACAAACGAACTCTGCGATCCACGCCTATTTTGTCTCAATACTAATTCTAATATTATTGCAGATAATGGGGGGAAAACTACAGTTCAATATTCCTCCCTGCAAATACAAGACGAGTTTTATAAAAAACTGTTAATTTTATTCCATCAAAAAATAATCTAACCCGTCGCAGTAAACTTAATTCTAAAGTAAAGCGACAAAGTGAAACTCACCTTCAAACTGTATCCCTAAATACTCAAGCTGTCCTCGCTAGTATTTGTCAGGGTATCTATGCTGTAATTGAGGAAAATATCTCTAACCAAATTGTCGCTTCTGTTTCTATCCAGTCTCTAAAGAAAACTATCAATGGAGATACCTTAGAGCATTTTGATAAAATATTTAAAGGTGCTTACAACAAGAAACTAGGTAAACCTAATCCTGAAAAGATGCGTCAACTATCTCGGCGCATCAAACATATCTTTATTATGATTGATGAAATTACCGGAGATGATAGCGGGGTAGAATTTCTTAGTCGCATTAACGATATTTTTAAAACTTATGAGCTAGTCGATCAGAGATATGGTTTCAATCCCAAAATTATTGTTGCTGATGCTTCTATTGTTGAGCAGGATGTGATCAAACAACACTTAAATGATACCACACCGGAACCGGATAAAATATTTTTTAGGAAAGCTAAAACGACTGGTGCTGCTTTATCTGTAGAGGAATTTAAGTTTAAACGAGCAAATGCGATCGCAATTAATGCTAACTCTTACCCCGCAAGTAAGTTAAATTTTACTTACAAAGTAGTTATTAATGCTCAACCATTCCCCAAAAAAGAGGAATTAAGACTAAATCAGGATGATTTAATAGCAACTCTCCAATCAGAAATAATTAAAGATATTAACCGACTTTGGGATCAAGAAGGGCAAATTTTAGTCTACATCCAAAATAAGCAAAGATTACAACAGCTAATTGAACAAATTGGGAAAAGTAGGGAGAAGTTTAAACCCCAGGAAGATTACCTAGAAGTACACGCCAATCTTTCAGAAACAGAGAAAAAACAAGTTCCAACCCGTACAAATGATGTAAAAATAATCTTTATGACTTCTTCGGGAAGTCGCGGTTTATCTTTCCCCAAAGTAAATAGCATCCTCGTAGATATACCCCGTTTTCAAGTGGAGAAAAACTTGATGGAAATTATCCAGGTAATTTATAGGGGAAGGGGGAATAAACAATTAGATCAACTAGAAAAGCAACTAATCTTTTATCTAGGGGAAAACGCCTTTTATAATCAGGATGATCCTCAAATATCTCTACAAGAAAGTAGCCTCAACATCATCAATTTATTACTGATTCTTAAAGCTGCTATTTTAACTAGAATTGTCGGAAATGGAACTATCGGGAGACAGGATTGTTTAATTATTCCTATCGGTGGTAAATCTGTCTCAGCCGCAGGAGAAAGTTTTTCTCTCCAACTAGCTAATTTACTCAGAGAATTAAAACAAGAATATCATCGCAAACCTAGTGATATCCGCTTAAAAAGGGTTTACGAGCAATTTAGAGAATTACTTAATAATACTGATTTTAAACTTTATCCTTCTGAGGATAATCAAGGAAAACCGCAACTATCTTATTTAGCCTTACAAAAGCGTTTAAGTAGTGAGTTTTCGGAATTAATTAATCAAGGTTTTGATAAGTTAATAAAATTTGGTGTATTAGAGACAGGTTATCTCTGTGGGAGTTTGTTAGTTGTACCCACAGGCGAGAAAAAAATCGAGGAAACTTATCAAATTCACTTAGATAAGTTACTTAATTTAACTGCAAATTTATTAACAGATTTACAAGTAATTGGCTATAGTCAGGATTACCATGATAACTTACGTCATGCAACTAAAAATGCGATTGATTTACTGAATAAATTAAAAGAACCAACGGAAAGAAGTCAGCAACTAGAACAACTCAGTCAGCGTGCGGATCAATATTATGCTTTCCCTTTGTTTACTTTTCTTAATGGCGATGCGATTAAAGAATATTTAAGCCAAGAAGAAGAACTTGCAAATAACAAATTTCGTGATATCCTAGAAATGTATATTCGCCATCTTTATTCGGTTGGTAATATGCTACCGATAGGGGATGGCTATGGAGAGTTTCCTTTTGTAGTTTTTAATAGCTACAGTTTAGAAGAAATTAGAGAAAAATTCTTTACTGAGCGTTATCTTTTAAATTCACATGAATTAAATATAGTTAATTTGATTTTAAATAAATAAAATTTATATCGCTTTGCATACTAATCGAGTACACCCCTCCCCAACCCTCCCCTTATAAAGGGGAGGGAGCAAGGGCAGTGCGGGGGGGGGGATTTGGCAGACATCATATTACGTATCTATATCCCCCCTAACCCCCTAATTTATGGGGGGGAGAAGCCCATCAAAGTCCCCCTTTTTAAGGGGGATTTAGGGGGATCTAAATTTGCCAGTTAGTTCCATTGCAGATTATCCTAAATTACGCAATTAAAGGATAAAAAACCATTGTTTGATATTTTCGATATTTTTAAAGGCAACCAAACAGAGAACAGCAAAGCTTCTCACCAGCGTTATGATGGTTGGTCACTAGAGGCACGCGACCCCCAGGCGATTAAATCTTTTCTGCCCGTTTGGGAATGGTTATATAACTACTACTTTCGGGTAACGACTGATGGTTGGGAGAATATACCTGCACAAGGAAAGATGCTGCTAGTAGGTTCTCATAACGGCGGTTTGGCTGCACCGGATATGTTTATGTGTATGTATGATTGGTATCGGCGCTTTGGTACTGAGCGTTTAACTTATGGTTTAATGCACCCTACTGTCTGGAAGCTTTCGCCACCAATCATCACTCAATGGGCAGCGCAGTGTGGTGGAGTTATGGCACACCCCAAAATGGCGATCGCAGGTTTGCAAAAAGACGCAGCAGTGCTAGTTTATCCTGGGGGCGCACAAGATGTATTTCGACCTCATCACCTCCGCCATCAAATTAACTTCGCAGGACGTAAAGGATTTATTAAACTTGCACTGAAAGAAAGCGCACCCATCATCCCGATTATTTCAGAAGGCGCACATGATACACTTATAGTCCTCGCTGACTTCTACGAACAACTAAAGCAACTACATCAACAAGGTATGCCTTGGTTATTTGGGATTGATCCAGTAGTATTTCCCATATATTTAGGACTGCCTTGGGGTTTAGGAATTGGTCCCATACCAGACTTTCCTTTACCTGCAAAAATTCATACTCGCATCTGTAAGCCGATTATATTCGAGCATAGTGGACGTGAGGCAGCAAGCGATCGCGCTTATGTAGATGCTTGTTATCAACAAGTTGAAGAGCAAATGCAACTGGAATTAGATCGTTTAGTGCAAGATGTTAAAAATAATCACCGATAATCATAAGTAGAGACGCGCTATTTTTTCAACCCCTTCCCGAAGCTGCGGGTAGGGGTTATAGTTTGATATTTTTTCAGGTGATTTACCTATTCACTTTATTTATCCTTGATGCTGGATGTTAAACTGTCGGTATCAGAGCAAATTTATAGTTTTGATTAACAATCAATTCTGATGAGTTTTGCTCAAGGGTGATTTATATGGCTGAACTAACAACAGAACAAATGCGCGATCGCATTGTCTGCCCAGATCGAACGTCAACTTTATGAGTCCACAAAATTAATAAAACTTATTACTACCCTGACTTGCTTAAATTTAAGTTTTAAGGTAGCTAAATCTACAAGTCCAGTCTTGGAAGCGATCGCAACCGTTAAGCATACATGAATTCTACATTAAAAAAATATTTCTACCTCGAAATCATCAGTACTTGCGGCTAGATGAAAATCTCAAAATATTGGATTTTTCTGAGGGAATACTACCCTTTGCTGATTACCCTAACGAACTGATAATTGGTCAAGATGCTCGAAGGTGTTTTCCTGAGCTAATCGGTGCTGAAGAGCGTCTAAATTTAATTATGCAAGGACAGGATCTTAGCTTTGAAGTTAAAGGGATTTGTCGTTCCTTAGAGAAAAAAAATCGACTATATTTTGATCTATATACTAACCCAATAAAAACCGAAGCCTGTTTAGAAAAGCAATTAATATTTTTTTTAGAAGATATTACCGAAAAAATGCTACTGCAACAGCAATTAAAGCAACAAACAAATGAAACAAATATTTTAATAAACTCTGTAGCAGGTTATCGCAATTATCTTAATAGAATTATTGCGGCAATGGGTGATGCCTTGCTGGTAACAAGCAACTCAGGAATAATCGAAACAATTAATCAAGCAACCGAATCTCTATTAGGCTATAGCGTAGAAGAAATCAGTGGTAAACATATTTCACAATTTATTAAAAGTACAGATTTTTTACCCCAAGACCACCAACTTTGCTTGCTATCTGAATCGGAACATTTACAGAATATAGAATCAGTTTGTTATACAAAAAATCAGGAAGAGATTTTTGTAGCCTTTTCTTGTTCAGCAATTAAATCAGAAGTAGAAGGTTTATATAACTTTATCTATGTTGGTCGGGATATTACAGAACGCAAACGAGCCGAATTAGAATTGCGACGACAAAATCGGCGATCGCAACTTTTAGCCACAATTGCCCTCAAAATTCGCCAATCATTACAGATAGAAGAAATCCTGCAAACTACCGTCAATGAAGTCCGCTCACTGTTACAAGTAGATCGAGTTTTAATTTTGAGGGTTTTTCCTGATGGCACTGGTAGCGCCGTCGTTACAGAATCCGTTGTCTCGCACCTACCCAGCCTTTTAAATCGCCAATTTTTACCCGAAGTTTTTCCCGTTGAGTACCATCAGATGTACCGAAAAGGAAGAATTCAGGCAATTGAGGCGCTAGAAAATGCTCAAATTTCCCCTTGCCACGCTCAATTTTTAGAAGATTTAGGCATACAATCCAAGCTAGTAGTACCGATTATTTATGCGGATGAACTTTGGGGTTTATTGATAGCTCATCAATGCAATAGTCAACGGATTTGGGATAATTTTGAAATTGAACTGTTGCAGCAACTAGCAAATCAAGCCGCAATTACAATTTCTCAGTCTCAACTGCTACAAGCAGTACAAGAAAGCGAGAAGCAATTCCGTCAACTTACAGAAAATATTAACGAAGTCTTTTGGCTATTTGACCCAGAAAAAGATCAAGTACTTTATATCAGTTCAGCTTACGAAAAGTTGTGGGGTTATCATCGTGAAAGTTTGTACAAACATCCTCAATCATGGTTAGATGCTGTATATCAGGATGATCGCGATCGCGTAATCGCAGCCGTTGAAAAAAGTCATCAATGTCAAGA
The DNA here is from genome assembly GCF_000317495.1 of Crinalium epipsammum PCC 9333. Taxonomy (GTDB): domain Bacteria; phylum Cyanobacteriota; class Cyanobacteriia; order Cyanobacteriales; family PCC-9333; genus Crinalium; species Crinalium epipsammum. Next base: position 4,338,403 of record NC_019753.1, on the reverse strand, counting down.
TTTTTTCAACCAAGAGTATCGAATTATCGGCGCTGACGGTTTCTTACGCTGGATTTGGGGGCGGGAATTTCCCATTCATAATGAGAGGGGCGAAATCTACCGCATTGCTGGAATTGCAGAAAATATAACTGATCGTAAACAAGCCGAAGAAGAAATTAACAAATCCCTGGAACAAGAAAAAGAACTTAATGAACTTAAATCTAGTTTTATATCAATGGTTTCCCATGAATTTCGCACACCATTAAGCACAATCCTTTTGTCTAGCGAACTGCTGCAAAATTATAGTCATAAATGGGATCAAACGAAAAAAAACAAAGCTTTCAAGCGCATTCACTCGTCAGTTAAAACCATGAGTAAACTGCTGGAAGATGTGTTAGTTATTGGCAAAAGCGAAGCGGGTAAACAAGAATTTAATCCCGTTTTACTTAATCCCATCTTATTTTGTGAAGAATTAGTCAGTGAAATCCAACTTACCATCGCCCTTACTCACAAAATTAATTTTGTAACTAAAGGCGATGGTAATAATGCTTACTTAGACGAAAAACTTCTCCGGCAGATTTTAAATAACTTGATGACGAATGCCGTTAAGTATTCTTCTCCAAGTAGTACCGTACATTTATTGTGTGATTGCCAAGAGGAAATAGTGGTTTTTGAGGTACGAGACGAAGGAATTGGGATACCTCTAGAAGATCAGAAACATTTATTTGAGACATTCCACCGCGCTAGTAATGTTGGTCAAATCCCTGGAACTGGACTAGGTTTGGCAATTGTTAAGCAATCTGTAGACCTACACCAAGGCGAAATAAATATCCAAAGTCAAGTAGGAGCAGGTACAACATTTATAGTAAAACTGCCAACCAACTGCCAGCAACAAGCTGAAGCTATAACCTTGGCTCAAGGTTATGCCCAGTAAAAAACTATTTTAGGAAAATAAGCTTAACCACATAAAATTTGTGGAATTGATCCCCAGGTATTAAGAATGTATTAAGACTTGATCCCCTACCCTAAGTTATATAGCATACCAGTACAAATACCGTCATAATAAATTAATGCTGGTTTCTGAATTGTTTATTTAATATACAGTTTGTGTTTTTTGTTTACATTTTATAAACACAACAGCATCATAATTAATTTTTTTCTGTCGTAACTAAAAATACTGAGGTTTGAATATGCGTATAACACAAGAGATTTGCTGCCCTAATTGTGGAGACAAAGGGGAACGTCATCACCTATTAACTGCTCAACTAACTCGCACACAATGTCCTAGTTGTGATTACTTAATGGTGACTTGCTCTCGCACAGGGAAAGTAATCGAAGCTTATGCTCCTGGCTTATACGCACCTAAAGTAGAAAAGTTAAAAATCTTTTAAACTCACTATTGCCATCAACTTTTAGAAGCACGAAGTTGTCCACAAGCAGCATCGGCTTCTAATCCCCGCGAGTAGCGGATACTAACTGCTATGTGTCGTTGCTTCAAAGCATCGGCAAAATCTTGTACACGGCGATGATTAGGACGTTGATACTCAGCTTCACGGATAGGGTTGTAAGGAATCAAATTGACGTGACTTTGAAACCCTCGCAAATGTCTTGCTAGTTCCTCTGCGTGTTCTGGTAAATCGTTAAGTCCGCCCAACAGAATATATTCAAACGTCAATCTCCGCCCAGTCAACTCTACATATTCGCGACATTCTGCTAACACATCTTCTAAAAGATATCTGTGAGCAGAAGGAATAAGTTGTGATCTAATCGCCTGATTTGAAGCGTGAAGACTTACTGCTAAAGTAACTTGTAATTTCTCAGCAGCTAGTTTACGAATTCTACCAGGAATACCGACAGTAGAAAGAGTTATTGATCGCTGCCCAATACCAACATCAGTATTGAGAGACTTAATTGCTCCGACAACATTTTCTGTATTCAGCAAAGGTTCGCCCATACCCATAAATACAATATGGCTAACACGGCGCTGAAAGTCTTCTTGGACAGTTAAAACCTGATCGATAATTTCATGCCGCTCTAAATTGCGAATGAAACCTCCCTTACCTGTAGCACAGAAGTCACAACCCATTGGACATCCCACCTGCGAAGATACGCAAACAGTGAGGCGTTGATCTGTAGGAATGCCAACGGTTTCAATAATTTGATTGTCAGCAAGTCGCAGAAGGTATTTTACGGTTTGATCGGGAGCAACAGAGCGAAAATGCAGCGTTGAGCGACCGATAGGGACATCCTGCAATTGTTCACGCCAACTTTTGGAAAATACAGAGATATCCGAGAGCGATCGCACTCCTTTTTTATATATCCACTGATATAATTGTTGTCCTCGGTAAGCTGGTTGTCCCTGTTGTTGTACCCAAGTAGTTAATTGGGCTAAATCTTTACCCAATAACGGCTCTTTATTTGACTGTTGGGGTGCAACATTACTATCTACGGACAAATTAACCTGATCAGTAGGCATATTCAACAACAGTGCGATCGCGCATCTTGAGCTTGGATCTCTATCCTAAAGCAGGTTGACTTATATTGCAGGTATTACTACTAACGCCCCAACTTCCTCGACCTCTAGCCCAATTTTTCAAACACAGCAAACATCGGCAGATACATTGAAAGCAAAATTACAGCAACCATCCCTGCCAAACCCACCATCATCAGAGGCTCTAGAACACTCGTTAGGGCTTTTACAGCTTGCTCAACCTCATCTTCATAGAAATCGGCAACCTTCATCATCATGCCATCTAACTCACCAGTTTCCTCGCCAATACTAATCATTTGAACTGCTAAAGGAGGAAACACCTTCTCCTTTTCAATCGCAAGACTCAGCATTCCACCCTGTTGAATGTCTGCTCTAGCAGCATTAATGGCATTTTCAATCACCTGATTTCCTGCCGTCGATGCCACAATTTCTAAAGAGTTAAGAATTGGCACCCCTGAACGAGTCAAAGTTCCAAAAATTCGGCAAAAGCGAGCAACTGCTGATTTTTGATTCAAGTCACCCAAGATAGGCATCTGCAAGAAAAAACGATCCATTGTCAGGCGGCCAACTGGTGTTTTGTAATACTGCTTGTACGCAAAAGTAGTAGCAATAATAGTACAAATAGGTATCAGGATTCTCCAACTTCTCAAGACATCACTACACAGCATCATAAACTGCGTCAGTGCTGGCAGTTCCCCGCCTAGATTCTTGAAAATGCCCGCAAAAATGGGAATCAAAAATACCGTCATCGCAATAAACACAATCACCGCCAATATCCCTACTACAGTGGGATATGCCATCGCTCCTTTAACTTGGTTTTGTAACCGTGCAATATCCTCAAGAATTTTTGCTAATCGGTTCAAAACTTCATCAAGGACACCACCGACCTCACCCGCTTGAACCATACTTATATATAAGTTGTCAAAACAATCAGGATGTTTACGCATAGCCTCAGAAAGGCTGGTTCCCTGTTGTACCTCAGCATTAATTGCTACAAGTGCTTTTTTCAACCTGGCATTGCTACACTGCTCAGATAAAACACCCAAGCATCTCACCAAAGCAACACCAGCGTTGACCATAGCTGCAAATTGACGGGAAAACACAGCTTTATCTTTTACAGTCACCTTCGATAAAGCTATTTCCAAAGCTGACATATCAAAGCTTGCTAAATCAAAGCTTTGAGACTCTTTAATATTCTGCACAGAAGGATACTTCTGGCGTAGAACATCTCGTGCTAAGTGTATAGTACCCGCCACTACTTTTTCTTTCTTAGCTTTTCCTTGAGAGTCCCGAACCTCAGCAACATATGTAGGCATGAATCACCTAATCCCATTTATTATTATTTATGTAAATTATGAGCTTTGAGCTAGTAATTAAACGAATAATTTCCACCTCAAAACTCTTCACTTCAAAATTGATAGCTATCAACATTATTTAGCAACTGCTGCACCAAGAAGACGCTGTAACTCATCTGGCTTGGCACTCTTGCCCATTGCCGCCTCAAATGAAATTGCCCCTGACTTGACGTAAGCCGCTAAAACCATCTCCATCGTCTGCATCCCCAACTTAGCACCAGTTTGGATAGAACCGTAAATTTGAGGGGTTTTTCCTTCTCGAATTAAGTTAGAAATAGCTGGTGTTACGATCATAATTTCTTGAGCCATTACCCGACCATATTCCCCAGGCTTGGGATTTTTCTTAGGCACTAAACATTGGCTAAATACAGCCACCAAAGAGTTAGATAGCTGCGCCCTAATTTGTGGTTGTTGAATAGGGGGGAATACATCTAGCATCCGGTCTATAGTTTGAGCGGCGGAATTAGTATGCAGCGTTCCAAATACCAAGTGACCTGTTTCAGCAGCAGAAATTGCTAGACCAATTGTTTCCAAGTCCCGCATTTCACCTACCAAAATTACATCTGGATCTTCCCGTAATGCCGCTCTCAAAGCATTAGCAAAACTTTTAGTATCCTCACCTTTTTGACGTTGGTGAACTAAACTTTTAATATTAGCAAAAACATATTCAATCGGGTCTTCTACAGTCAAAATATGTTCTGCTCGTGTGCGGTTAATCAAATCAATCATTGCCGCCATCGTAGTCGTTTTACCCGAACCCGTTTGTCCGGTTACTAACACCATTCCTCTAGGTCGGTGAGTCATTTCCCGAACAATATCTGGTAGACCTAACATATCAAAATTAGGAATTTTAGACGCTAAAGCCCTTAGACAAGCTGCATAGTAACCACGTTCTTTGTAGACATTGACTCGGAAACGAGCTAATCCTTTCACCCCATAAGAGCAATCTAATTCCCAGTTCTGTTCCAAATCTTTACGCTGGGTATTATTCAGCATACTAAAAATTAATTTCTGACAATCTTGAGGTGCCAGTGGCTCCTCATTAATCGCCTGGAGTTTACCACTGACCCGAAAGTATACTGGAGCGCCCGCCTGAAGGTGCATATCGGAGCCGCCCATTTCGATCAGTTGCTCCATCAAGTCTTCAATCATTAAATCCATTGTGTTTTCTCCTTTGGTAATACAATTTTTAATTTTTAGTTGTTACTAGGTAGTAGTTAATTAATCACCACGAGAGCAAAAACTAATAATTTTTATTCTTCAAAACGAGATGTCATGCAGTAGGGACAATCAAGCCACTCTTGTTTTAATCCAGCACTACAAATGCGACAAGTTAAAGTAGTCTTACGTTTTGCTTTTAATTCTGATTCTAAACCTGTATCCGTAAAAGTCACCCGCTCAACTTCTTCCAGGGTTGTGTGTCCTTCACGCACTAAATTTAAGCTGTAAGATAACAATGTCACCATCCCGTCTTCCACAGCCGCTTCCTTAATCATGTCGGTCGTGCCACCTTTGTTGATTAAGCTTTGCAACCGCTCAGTTATACGCATAACTTCATAGACACCTACACGCCCTTTATAACCAAGACCCTTACATTTTGGGCAGAGATTTGTCGCAGTTTTAATTTCTTCAGGTTGTAAGGAGTTGGCTTTGTAAAACGTAACAGAGCCTTCCTTGGAAGCTGATAAACCATATCGGTTAAGCTCCTCAATAGTCGGTTGATAGGGAATACGGCACTCAGTGCATACTCGTCGCATCAACCTTTGGGCGCAAACGCCAAGCAATGAGGCTGCCACCATGAAGGGTTCCACGCCCATTTCATCTAACCGTGCAATTGAACTTGAAGCATCATTAGCGTGCAGAGTCGTCATTACCAAGTGTCCAGTTAAAGCAGCTTCAATTGCGGTTTTTGCTGTTTCTACATCTCGCGTTTCACCTACTAGAATTACATCGGGGTCTTGGCGCATGAATGCTCGTAAAATTGCGGCAAAGTTCATGCCTTTTTCGCGAATCACCTGCACCTGATTAATTCCTGGTAAGGCATATTCAATCGGGTCTTCTGCCGTACTAATGTTCACATCAGGACTGTTGCGTTCAGCCAAAATTGAATATAGTGTTGTTGATTTACCAGATCCTGTTGGACCTGTCACCAAAATCATCCCAAAAGGACGACTAGCCATGTCTCTGACACTTTGTAGCGCATCTGGATCGCTAATCAACTTATCCAAGCCCAACTGGGTGGAAGAGTTATCCAAAATCCGCATACAAATTTTCTCGCCATAGCGACTAGGTAAAGTGTTTACACGGAAATCAACTTTACGTCCTTGAAACACTCGCCGGATACGACCATCTTGAGGTGCGCGTCGTTCGGCAATGTCTAGTTGTGCAATGATTTTGAAACGTGAAGTAACTGCTGGAATAATCTTTTTCGGTAGAGGATCAAATGCCTCCCTGAGTACCCCATCTTTGCGAAAGCGAATGCGTAAATATTCTTCTTGAGGTTCAACGTGAATATCAGAAACTTCATCAGTTAATGCCTTAGCCAAAATTTTATTGACCAGGGTGATAATCGGGGCATCTTCTGCTGCTGCCGTTAAATCTTCATCAGGAATATCATGGGAGTCTTCGGCTTCAAGTCCTTCAAGATTTTGGATTTCTCCCTGAACATCAAAAGACTTTTGAGCTTTAGCGGCTTCGTCTTTCTTTGCTTGCTGATCTAGGTATTGGTTAATAATTGAGGAATAGTCTTCGGCGGTGATTACCATCCTTTGCCAATTAATTCCCTGGGGGCGTAAAATTCGGTTTAGATCATCTTGGGCATCTAAATCATCAGGGTTAACCATTGCCACTAAGACAGATGGTGGCTCAGTTGCTTCTTTTGATAGAGGTACGAAGCGGGAGCGACGACAACTATCAATAGGGATGAGTGTATCGATCAACTCAGAAACCTGACTTTGTTCAATTTGTTTAATTTCCGGATCTAAAGATTCAACGCCGTATATAATCTTTAGTTCAAACAGTTGATTCTTTTTATACTGACGCTGTAACTCAGGAGATAGCGCCTTTCCTGTGAGCGACTCTAGGATTTGTGTTAGGGGTTTTCCAGTTTTGCGACTTTCAAGCGCCGCCTGCTGCATCTTTTCGGAGTCGATGTAGCCTAACTGAACTAGCTTGCTGGCAAAGGGCGACAAATCATGGCTGGCATTGCGAACAACTAAAGCACGCCGAGATGATGAGGATTGAGTCATAGCTATTTAAACTATCTCCATAAAAAGTATGCCCAAAAGCTTTTGGCAAAATTGCACTCTCACTACCAAAAATCAGTGTGATTTGGCAGTGCAACGCTTGAATGGTAGCAGGATGCTTATCCATTGCTGTGTCTGTGGCGGTTGTTGGCACGCCTATGCAAGACTCATGCTACCTGGGTGAGTAGATGTAGCAGATTACCAATTATTGGTAAAATCCTACTCCTTGGTCTTTAATAGTCTGAATGAGAAAAAGGCAAATTTGTACCTAAAGACTATGTATAAGGAATATTAACGATGATAGCTTTTAGTAGATAGTTAATGACGAATTAGAACAATCGGGGAAAGTGCGATCGCACGCTCCTCTTCTTGCAACCGTCACCAAACCACACTCTACAAGTATGATTTATGAGTGGTAAGCTACTTTTTTCACAGCTAGTTTAAAATTGGATTGCCTTTGGGAGCTATATTCTAAGTATGACACCACTGAGATCGTATATTCACACTTTTAACAACAATTAGTGAGATTTTATCCAACTGTGGCTGCCACACTGAACCTGAATTGCGAAAGATATAATCCGATAAAAATTGATCAATGTTATATTTATAAGTAGAAAGATTAAAATATGTGAAGATTTTAGCCATCCATGTAGGTATAAGCATAATCAAGATTGAAAAAAAATCCTGCCACTCTGATGGCGGTAATACTATCATGCAATAAAGTGGTAATTCCAAAGTAAATCCGCACCGACCACTGATCGCGCTTATGGTAGATATTGCCAACCAAATTGTCAACAATAGTAGTAATAAAAAAGCGCGATCGCACCCCGCTAGCAGTCTATTAATTTAAATGAGTAAACCATGATCACAGAAGAAAATCAGCCATTCGCTTCAAATCAGATCGATGACGCTTCAGCTATTGCTGAAGATAATGCTCATGGTACATCATCAACATTTGAAGTGATTAATATAGAGCCTAATTCCGATCCAGTAGTTTCCGAGAGTCAAACAGAACCCTTATCACCTGAATCTAGTCAGCAGATAGACTTAGGACACCAAGCTAACAGTGGAGAGACAGAGGAAGCTTTAAGGCAAGAAGTAGAAACCTTAAAAGCGCAGTTGGATGAAAGCACAAAGCAAAGTGATTCCTTAAAAAGTCAGTATATGCGGATAGCCGCAGATTTTGAGAATTTTCGGAAGCGTACAGCTAAAGAAAAAGAAGAATTAGAAGTTAAAGTTAAGTGTTCGACAATTACCGAGCTACTTTCAGTAGTTGATAACTTTGAGCGAGCAAGATCCCAACTCAAGCCACAAAATGATGGAGAAATGGGTATCCATAAAAGCTACCAAAGTGTATACAAACAACTGGTAGATGCTCTCAAGCGTATAGGTGTCTCTCCTATGCGCCCAGAAGGTAAAGATTTTGATCCCAACCTGCATGAAGCGGTGCTTCGCCAACCTACTGATGAACATCCAGAAGGTACAGTGATGGAAGAACTGCAAAGAGGATATTTCTTGGGCGATCGCGTGTTGCGCCATGCACTTGTCAAAGTTGCCGCCGCACCAGAACCTGTAGAAACTTTAGAAGAAAGTCCAGTCGAACCCACAGAATAATTGATTCAGTCGTTTTCTGGTTTATTCGCTGCGTGTTTATGTCAGTGTCTACAATAAAGAAACCAGACATTTCTACTAAAGATACGTCCTGGCTGGTAGGCAACCAGTAACACCCAAACCAAATTCAACTTTCCACACCATTACTGCCGAAACCCTATGGGAAAAGTCATTGGAATCGACCTGGGTACGACTAATAGTTGTGTTGCTGTTTTAGAAGCAGGTCAACCCATCGTAATTTCTAGCTCAGAAGGTGGGCGCACGACTCCCAGTATTGTGGGATTTGGCAAGGCAGGCGATCGCTTGGTAGGTCAGTTAGCCAAGCGACAGTCTGTTACCAACGCCGAAAACACAGTTTATAGCATTAAACGCTTTATTGGGCGTAGGTGGGGTGACACGGAAAGCGAACGGGCGCGAGTGCCATACACCTGCGTCAAAGGTCGGGATGATACTGTCGATGTTGAAATTAGAGGGCAAAAATTTACCCCTCAAGAAATTTCAGCAATGACGCTGAAAAAATTGAAGCAGGATGCAGAACACTTTTTAGGCGAAACCGTAACCCAGGCGGTAATCACCGTACCAGCATACTTTACAGATGCCCAAAGGCAGGCAACAAAAGATGCTGGAACGATCGCGGGTCTCGAAGTATTGCGAATTGTCAACGAACCGACAGCCGCCGCCCTTGCTTATGGTCTTGAAAAGCAGGATGAAGACCAGTGCATATTAGTTTTTGACTTAGGTGGCGGCACATTCGACGTATCAGTACTGCAATTGGGGGATGGTGTATTTGAAGTCAAAGCCACATCTGGAAACAACCATTTGGGCGGAGATGACTTTGATAATGCGATCGCAGTTTGGATGATTGATGCCTTCCAAGCTGCGGAAGGCATTGACCTAGCAGCAGATAAAATGGCTCTCCAACGGCTACGTGAAGCGGCAGAAAAGGCAAAAATTGAATTATCCAACATGGTGACAACTTCAATCAACCTGCCGTTTATTACAGCCGACGACAAGGGACCCAAACATCTGGAGATGGAATTATCACGCTCCAAGTTTGAAGAACTGACAAATGATCTTGTAGAAGCAACTATAGAACCAGTCACCCAAGCCCTTAAAGACGCTGATATCCAACCAAATAATATAGCTCGGATTATTTTAGTAGGTGGTTCAACGCGGATTCCGGCTGTCCAAAAAGCAATTAAAACTTTTTTTGGTGACAGGGAACCAGACCGTTCAGTGAATCCCGATGAGGCAGTAGCTCTAGGAGCAGCTATTCAAGGTGGTGTCTTAGGTGGCGAAGTCAAGGATGTACTGCTATTAGATGTCACCCCTCTTTCTTTGGGAATCGAAACATTAGGCGAAGTTTTTACCAAAGTAATTGAGCGCAACACTACCATTCCCACCAGCAAATCGCAAATATTTTCCACTGCCACCGATGGACAAACATCAGTAGAAATTCATGCCTTGCAAGGTGAACGGGCATTGGTCAAAGACAATAAAAGTTTGGGGAAATTCCTTCTAACAGGTCTGCCACCTGCACCGCGTGGCATTCCCCAAATTGAAGTAGCTTTTGAAATTGATGCTAACGGCATTCTAAAAATCTCTGCTCAAGACAAAGGCACAGGTAGAGAGCAAAGTATCTGCATCACCAATACTGGTGGCTTGAGTGCGGTGGAAGTTGAACAGATGAGAAAAGAGGCAGAACTTTATGCTGAAGAAGACAAGCGCCGTATACAAGTAATTGAACTGAAAAATCAGGCAGACGGCTTGTTCTATAGCTATGAATCGACCTTAAAAGAAAATGGGCATTTGATCAGTGCAGACATTAAATCACAAGCTGATCAAAAAGCAAAACAACTGCGTTTAGCACTCAACAACCCATCAGCACGAGTTGAGGATATTAAAGAAAAGTTAGAGCTATTCCAAGAAACCGTATTGGCGATGGGAACATCTGTGTATCAGCAAGCTAACCAAACCCCAACAACAGATTTCAATGTGCCTAAAAAGCCTGGTAGAAGTAGCGTCGGCAAAGCTGTAGAATCAACACCAGAGAAAGATGCAACATTAGATATAAATGATGTTGATGAAGATGAAACTGTAACTGCTGACTATGAGACAGTAGACTAAGAGCGTGTTAAGTTTGGAATTAGACTCAAAACTTAACACTTAAGCCTCGACTATTCACATTTCCTTTAACCCTAACTACTAACGCCCTAATATGGCCCGCGATTATTACGAAATTCTTGGTATCTCTCGTGACGCCGACAAAGAAGAAATTAAGCGTGCTTACCGCCGCCTTGCCCGCAAATATCACCCTGATGTCAATTCCGAACCAGGGGCTGATGAGAAATTTAAAGAAATAAATCGGGCGTATGAAGTGCTTTCAGAGCCAGAAATGCGTTCCAGATTTGATCGTTTTGGCGAAGCTGGTGTATCCTCTGCTGCTGGCGCAGGCTTCCAAGATATGGGAGATATGGGCGGATTTGCCGATATCTTTGAAAGCTTTTTCACTGGCTTTACTGGTAATGCGGGGCAAACATCAAGAAGACGTAACGGTCCAAGTCGAGGCGATGACTTAAGACTGGATTTGAAGCTAGAATTCCGCGAAGGTATTTTTGGCGGCGAAAAAGAAATTCGGATTCCCCATCTAGAAAACTGTGCTACCTGTAGTGGTTCAGGTGCTAAACCAGGTACAAAAGCTCGCGCCTGTTCGACTTGTAGCGGTAGTGGTCAAGTCCGTCGCGCTACTAGAACACCTTTTGGGAGTTTCACCCAAGTTTCTGTTTGTCCTACCTGTAATGGTGACGGACAGGTGGTTGAAGAGAAGTGCGAAACTTGTAATGGCTTGGGGCGGAAACAAGAAACTAAGAAACTCAAAATTACGATTCCAGCAGGGGTAGATAATGGCACTCGGCTGCGGGTTTCTAAAGAAGGAGATGCTGGTCTTCGTGGTGGCCCACCTGGAGATTTATACGTTTATTTGTTTATTGAGGAAGATCTGGAGTTCCATCGGGATGGAATTAATATCACCTCAGAAATTAAAATCAGTTATTTGCAAGCAATTTTAGGCTGTAGCTTAGAAATAAATACGGTGGATGGCCCCAAAGAATTGATAATTCCAGCAGGAACACAGCCGAATACAGTGCTGACGATGGAAAATCACGGTGTACCGAAATTAGGAAATCCGGTGAGCCGTGGAGATTTTTTGATTACAGTTTTAATTGACATTCCTACTAAAGTTACGCCAGAAGAGCGGGAACTACTGGAAAAGTTAGCTAAAATTAAGGGCGATCGCACTGGTAAAGGTGGCTTAGAAGGATTCTTAGGAGGACTGTTTCGCGGATGAGTAGTACCACCGCTTCAACGACTTCTGGCATACCGGAGGCAAAACTCGATCTTCGGGGTACTCCTTGCCCCATAAATTTTGTCCGTACAAAACTGCGCCTAGAGCAAATGACACCTGGATCTTTGTTAGAAGTATGGTTAGATCCAGGTGAACCGATTGAGCAGGTTCCTGACAGCTTGGTGATGGAAGGTTATAAAATTGAAGAGATCGCAGATTGTACTGGATTTTTTGCGCTCAAAGTGCGCCGACCAGCCGATTTAGCATGAGTGTCACAAAAGATCCAGCAAATCAACTGTTAGGAACTGTGGTAGCAGTCCAAGCAAATTATTATCAAGTTCGCTTAGATGCTAACCAAGATCGGATACCAGAAACAGATGACGCTAATCAAGCAAGGGAAAATTCTGCTTTTGGATATTTCCTGTTGTGTACTCGTAGGGCGCGGCTCAAAAAAATTGGTCAGCAGGTAATAGTTGGCGATCGCGTGGAGATTGAGGAACCGGATTGGGCTGGCGGTAGAGGTGCGATCGCTCAAGTACTGCCGCGTCAAACCCAGCTTGATCGTCCCCCAATTGCTAACACTGACCAAATTTTATTGGTTTTTGCCTTAGCTGACCCACCAATAGAACCTTACCAGCTAAGTAGATTTTTGGTGAAGGCGGAATTAACGGGTATAGACGTTTGTTTGTGCCTGAATAAAAGTGATTTGGTGACACAATTAGAGCAACAACAATGGCGCGATCGCTTACATGAATGGGGCTATCAATCTTTATTAATTAGCGCATACGCCCACACAGGTTTAGAGCAACTTTACAACCAGCTTGCCAATAAAATTACTGTGTTTGCTGGACCTTCTGGAGTAGGTAAATCAAGCTTAATTAATTATTTAATTCCTGATATTAATACCAGAGTTGGGGAAGTTTCTGGAAAACTCAGCAGAGGGCGACATACCACACGGCACGTTGAATTATTTGAATTACCAGGCGGTGGTTTACTAGCAGATACTCCTGGTTTTAATCAACCGGATATTGATTGTACTCCAGAAGAGTTAGCTGATTATTTCCCTGAAGCACAGCAGCGTTTAGCAACACAGAGATGCCAGTTTAACGACTGTTTGCATCGAGATGAACCTAACTGTGTGGTACGAGGAGACTGGGAGAGGTACGAGCATTATTTAGATTTTTTAGAAGAAGCGATCGTTACTCAAGCTCATTTGCATCAACAAGGTAATCCTGAATCTACCTTAAAGATGAAAACAAAAGGCGGTAAAAGCCAGCTAGAACCGAAGTTGGAAACTAAGAAATATCGGCGCGTTTCCCGTCGCACGCAGCAGCAAAATTTACAAGAGTTATATCAAGAGACAGATTTATAATTGAGGAGAGAGGGGAGATTTTATATATCATCTGCGTTTATCTGCGTAGCCTGCGGCAAGCGCTGACGCGCTATATCTGCGGTTAAATACTCTTAAAAGAACTTTTACCGATAGGCTCTAAATCTATTGAGCGTAAATCAATAGTTATAGCTTATTAGTCAACTATTAACCCAACCGCTTCTCATTAAAATAACCGCCAAATATTAGCCTTAATATTTTCCTCACTACTTCCAGTATCAATAATTAAATTTTCCTCATCCGAGCCGAGAGCTAGGGAATAAACTTGGCGCTCGTCATCTATAAAATAGGGTAGTGGATTGATACTGTTATTACTAATGCCACTAGCCAACATCTGCTCATTAGAATCGACATCAAAATCAAAAATGCCCTCATCATCATCTAGGAAATTTTCTGTTATATTACCTACAGACAACTGTAAAATATTGATAGCGCGATCGTAATCTGCCATAGCCATTCCATAATTTTCTAATTTATAATACGCATTACCTCGATAATTATAGAGATCTGCCCATTGTTGATTCATCTCTATTGCCTTGGTGTAATCCTCAATTGCTTGATGATATTCCCCCAATTCTGCATACGCAATTCCACGATTATAGTAAACTTCAGCAGAGTTAAAATTTATCTGAATTAGCTGATTAAAGTTTAAAATAGCAACTTTGTAATTTTTATTGCGAACCAAACTTATCCCTCGTTTATAGCAAGCATCCATCACATTAATTTGTCTATCATTCCCCACTGCAACCAAACATTGATTCAGTTTTTCTACATATTCTTTGTCTGTAATCATTACAACTGATTCCAATACGTCTAAGAGAGATGGCAGGGGCAGATCCATTACTCCTACACCATCAAGTTGAGGTAATTCACGCAGTTGAAACCAAGATTTAATCGAGTAAACTATTTGATTTATTGCCCAAGATTTATTCGGCAATTCAACAAAACTTATCGCTAAATCTAAAGCTAATTCTGGCATTAAACTTGCTCTGGTACTTTTTAAGGTTTGATAAATTTTTTGAAAATACCAAACTACTGCTTCAATCAGATTATGTGCTACTGCTTGATCAGGTACATTTTCAGTCAAATCAGGTAGTAAACTCGGCAATAAGGGGGGGGAATTGTGTTGAAATAGAAAATATTCGTCTGCTATCAATCCAGCAAATAAACAGTGGCAAATGCTTAAAATTTGACCTAGTTCTTCAACATCTTTTTTATTGATAAAATATTTAACTGCTAACTCTTTAGTCGGAATACCACCTTGTTGAAGTTGTTCCTCTAACTGCAAAGTTTCCCAATTTTTGATGTTATCTTTTCCATAAGTTTGATCGGCTTCCGACTCGCTGACTCCAGTTGCTATTAGTTTTGCCCTAATTTCTCTCCACTTCCTGGCACGATTTTTAGCAGATTCATATAAAATTTCTCGATAAGGTAGTCTAGAGATAATGGGGTCATAGCGATATTTTGACCAATTCAAGCCCCAGTAGGCAATTCTAAAATTGAGATAGTCGCCATCTACTTCTGATTCTAAAACTAACGTTGGCTCAGATTTCAGCACACTAAATAGCGCCTTAATACTAGCTTCACTGTGAAAAGACTTGCTTACCCAAGCACCAGCTAAAAAGTCTACCGTTTTGCCTTCTTGAGAATAGTTTCTAAAAAATTGTCGCAAACCTTCGGCTAAAGTTAATTCAATATTGGGAAAAATATTAGTATCATCATTAGCGTGAGAAAATTGCTCAAACTGAAATTTTGGGGGAGCTAAGAAAACTCGCAATGGTATAATGTTAGCGTCAGATTCTGACTTAAGAATATCTGATGCAATTAACCAGATAGCTAAATTTTCTAGTTGTTTTTGATCCTCAACTATTTTGAGAGATATTTGCCGTTGTTCAATGACGAGTTGCCGTTGCCGTTGATGGTTTAGTTCTATTATTTCTAACTGAATAGCTTTTTCTTGTTCTAATCTCCAAGATAGAAAATCGAACTGTTGGTCTAAACTTACAACTTTGGCGAACTGAATAAATGCTTGCAATTCATTTGCGAGTTCATCGCTAAGTTGCGCTTGTTCTGCCTTCCAGTCTATATTTTCTTGGTTTTGTAGGTAATACAGCTTTAGCTGTGCTAGATGTATTTCCTCTTTTTGCTCCGCCAAAGCAGAGTTTTCAGGTATGTCTAGATTTGTATCAGTTATATACCTGCTATGGGGGACAACAAAGTTTGCCGCCTTGACAACAGCTATACCTACAGTACTCAGCCATCTCCAGACCATCTTTTTATCCTTCAAGTTGTTTCAAGTGTGGCAAATTCTACTTGATTAATAAAATAATAGTCTGCATCAATCCTACTACCAAACCTAATACTCCCCCTAAATTAACAATGCCTTGTAACTCACTTTTCACAATACCTTGAATAGCGTTTTCCAGATCCGCAGGTGAAGTTGCTTTAACTCTATCAATGATTACCTGATCAATATTTAAAATCGGAATGATCTGTGCAACAATTTTTTCTAAGTCTTGCTCTAAATATCGCTCTAGAACTAAAGCTAGTTCCTGACTTATTAGCTCTAGCGAGGAACTAACAGCAGGAGATGTACGCAGGCGCGTGAGAATTAATTTAGCAATATTTTCCCAATCTAAAGATTCGCTTAAAGTTTCTAACCAATCACTACCACGTTCTTGAATAAAAGTGCGAACAGTGTCACGCATTGTCTTACGCAGTTGCCGCACTGTGGAAATGGGTAAATTTTGCAAGGAAAGATTTTGCATCCATTCCTGCAACCGCTCTTGCATCCGTAGTGATGTAATTAATTCCTCAATACGGGCATTGCTTGCTTCTTTTTCATCTAGGCAAAAAGTCCGCAAGCGCGTTAGGCTATTACGCAAACCTAATAAGTTGGCAACTACCCAATAAGTCCCACTGCTTTTTTCCCTAAACCCTTCATCAATTACTTGAATATTACGGTCTGTGAGGAAGTCTATTATAGCCTGCCGTATTACGTTTGGTGGCAACACTACCTCTAGTAGCCATTCAGAAAGTTTCCGCGCTTGGTCGTCATTTAGTTGGAATTCCAGCAAAATTTGGTCAAAAATCTGGTTAAGCTGGCTTTCTAAAAAATCTGAGCGACGGGATAATACTTTTAATAATCGTGCTAGAGATTGACCAAGTAAATCTCGAAGTATAGCAGCGAGAATTTTAGCTGTTTTCTGCTCTTTATCAACTTGGACTTGTTCTAACGCCAGTTTCAGTAGCCACATAATTGCTCCCTGAACTCGCTCAGTTTGCAGCAAACGCCGTGCTAATTTTTGTAACTCTTCTGGTGTTAGCAACGACCCCATGATTGTGTCAGATATCCGCTTTGCCAACCGTTCTTGGTTGCTAGGGATCAAACCTGGGGTGAAGGGGAGTTTTCGCCCAGCAAAGTAAATTGCTCGATAAGGGCGAAACAACATTTTGATGGCTATATCGTTGGTGAAATAGCCAATGACAGCACCAGCTACAGGAGGGGTAATGTAAAGCCAAAGAGTATTGAGATTCAATTCAGTCGCCAGTCTTGATGAGTGAGAAGGCAAAATCTTAGGCTTTGTCTAATTGCTCGATTTTGACTTCCGAATAATGTTTTAGTTTTTCAGCCTTCTTTAATTCTATTTGGTGATAGCTAAAACACCCATCCTCAAGTGGGAAAGTAAAGCAATTGACTTGTGGCACGTATTCCGTGTTTTACCCCACCCCAACCCTCCCCTTATAAGGGGGAGGGAGCATGATTTAGATTTAGAGGTGCATCGCCTTGCCAGCAAGCAATCAAATAACCAGCCTCCCCTGATAAAAGGGAGGGAGTATGATTTTTACTTGCCCTTTGGGTGGTGCTATTGATAATGTCGAGTGCTGGTAAGTGCTAAGGCGACTTGCTGGGCGGATAGGTGAATTAGTTTTAGTTCATCTTCTCGGAGTTTAGCAGGTTGCTTCCACTGGAGCGAGAGAATTGCCAGCACTTGACTACGATAAACTATTGGCACAACTAGATGTGCTTTGAGGTCTGTTGCTTGGTATTCTGCTAGTTCAGGTTCGGTACCGCTTACCCAAGCTTGAAGATTTTTTGAGGCGATCGCACGTTGTACTATTGGGTCTTTTTCTAGATTATTTACTATTACACTATCAATACTGTACTCAGCTTTGGCTGTTGTTAAGTTATTTTCCTCTACAAGTTGTAAAATGCAACCATCTGTGGCGAAACTCTCCCCAAACGCAGTAGCAATGGGTGATAGAGTATCTGCGACATTCGACGATTCCTGAGCGACAGTAACAATTGTTGCTAACAAATTTGTTTGTGCTTGCGCCCGATCTAGTTCCTCTGTTCTTTGCTTGAGCAAATCGTAAGTTTCTGCTGCACGTTGGACTACGCCTTTAAGCTCGTTAGGGTCCCAAGGCTTAGTAATGTATTTATATACTTGTCCAGAATTAATCGCATCGACCAAATCTTCGACATCAGTAAATCCTGTGAGAATAATCCGCACGGTATCTGGAAATTCGGGGACTGTCTTGCTCAAAAACTCTGTTCCCTTCATTTCTGGCATCCGTTGATCGGAGATAATTACAGCAACTTCGCCTTCAGTCGCTAGTAATTGCAAGGCGTGGACACCACTTTCAGCTTTGAGAACATTAAATTCTCTGCGGAAAGTACGGTAGAGCAGATCCAGATTATCTGGTTCATCGTCTACGACGAGCATCTTAGGTTTTTTGGGTCGATTGAGGCTCATTAACTGACGGGTGATACTATCAAGATCTGGAATAGCATTGTTCATAATAATAAAACATACTCCTTGGGGTAAATCAGGACAAAAAGTTTATATATACTGGACAGGTTCAGGCGATGTTTACGACGCTGCTCCGCCTACGCAAGTTTTTAGCGGTGATGGTCATTGATTAAGAATCATATCTGTAGTGAAGCTCAAATAGGTTAAGTTATAGTGTGGTTCTAAATCCTTTGCTCTCTATCGGGAGGAAAAATGTTTGAGAACTTCGCGATTTGTTAGTTGACTCTTATTTACATTTCGCATCCATAGTAGGAGATCAGGAATTTTGAGCTTTTGTCACGATTGGCGATGTCTACGACGGGCTACGCCTACGCACGCGGTAACTTTCCTATAAATAAGGATGTCCTGAACAGGATACATTTAAAAATGTGCAATCGCCACTTAGTAGCGTTGATCATAATTAATATTTAGATACCCTCTCTCCTCCCTCCTCCCTTTAACACCCCCATGACTGAAACACCATCTAACCTTCCTGATCCTAGCCTTCAATCTGCCGAAACTACAGAAAATCCTGAAGATTTGCTGCGCTTGCTGCGACGAAAAGAAGGCAATTGGGTAGTATGGGGACAGGCTTGCGCTAAGTTACAAAAACTCGGCTATAATACACAAGCGATTTTTGAAGCTACTGGATTTGAGCCAATCCAGCAAAATCAAATTATTGTAGCAGCGCAAGTTTATAACTCAATGCTTAATATGGGTGTGTCTGAGGAAGTGCGATCGCACTACGGGCGCATTGGTAGTGATAGTTTGTATGAATTGCGTATTTTAAACCAGGCAGAACGAGCTACAACTGCTGAATTCTTACATTCTAGAAATTTAAACTCAGAAGCAGCAAAAGAGGTTGCTAAAGCTGTTAAAGACTATTCCAGGTTTTCACAATTACCTCAAGGTTTTACTAATCATCCAGGGGATGCGGTAGCTTATAGTTATTGGAGATTAGCGAAACAGCAAAGTGATTTACAAGAGCGATCGCGTTTAATTGCTCGTGGTTTAATGTTTGCTCATAGCCAAACTGCAAGGCAACAAATTGAGCAACTACTAACTGAATTTACCATCACATCTCAGCGTCCTGCTCCTTCTTTACCCATTTATCGACTAGAAGCAGAAGAAGAACTACCTCGCCTGATACCCTTAGCTGGTCAGCTACCTATCACAGTAGCAGAGTTCCAACAAGCCAAGCAGATACAACCTCAAGGTGCTTTTCAGACAGTTCGAGCATCTGCAAATAGTGCTTGGGTATCTATACCAGGCTGGCAACTTGTATTGAAAACAGAAGACCCAGTAGCTATACTCTGTAACAATAATCAATTGCCTAACCAAGCTACTGCGAAAAGCCAAGAAACCCTCTTATTAATTGATCGTTCTCAGCAAGAGTGGGATGGCAACAGCTACTTTTTTGTAGAGCAATCTGGGCAGCTACAAATTCAGTGGTTCCCAGACGAACCCAATATTCCCTTGTTAGGACGTTTGATATTGATTTTGCGTCCAAAAAACATTTTGGATGAAGATACAAATAAGGATATTTGGCAAATTGATGAATAAATCAATTATCAATTAACAATTATCAATTATCAATTACCGGAAAAATGGAGTTTGAGGCTTTAAAAAAGTCAGGGAAGTTTTGTTTTCCATCGCTCAAGGCGCAGATCTTAGCTCATGTTCGCTTCAAGATTTACCATTAGAGTAGGTTGGATAGAACGAAGTGAAACCCAATATTCATATTTTTGCATTCGTTGCGCTACGCTAAGAGCTTGATAACAAGTTATCTCATCTTTTAAACGGGTGTATAATCAGAAAAAACGGCAGCTTGACCGCATATTTGATTATCTTCATTTAAAACATTCCAAATGATGCCATTTTTTATAAAAAAACGGTTTCCTGTGCGACTAATTCGCACACCTTGGTAGTGAGAAAAACCTTGATTTATAGTTTCTGCTAACAAGCGCTCGCGTTCCCTTTGTTCAACTGGTTCAGCACTTAAACGAGAAGGCAAACGGGTAAAATCATTCCAGGTCATTTGCCAAAGTTCTAAAGCTATTTGATTAGCATAGTTAAAAATGGGATCTGCTTCTGTTCCATGAGAAACAAGGACAAAATTGGCTTTAAATAAACCTTCTGCTTGCTCTATAGTAGAACCTGAGATGTCGATGAGCGATCGCCCTGTCCAATGCTGAAAACTTCGCAATAAGTATTGACTGTGGCAAATTATATCTTGCTGCTGCCAAGGTAGCTGATTATTATTCATTTAAAAAATTGGTATTAGGTAAGGTTGTAATCCGCCCAAAACGAAATTTTGGTTAATCTGAGCGCACATAACTATTCCTGCTTTAATCTTGCCCATATTAGAAACTTCAAAAAGTTACTTTATATAGCTCAAATAACTCTCCTGACAATTGTTTATTGATCTTGCCTCCAGCAGACTTAATAAGTTTTTCCCAGTCTGCTAGAGGCTCTAAAAATACTTCTGCACCCAACTCTGTTTCTAATACCGCCCAGTCTAACGCAAGCGGCTTTTCAGGGTTAAGCACATCAAAAACAAAAGAACTATGAGGTTTGAGTACCCGCTTGACTTCCTTGATCACATCTTGCCAGTAATCCAGGGAGTAATAGCAACTCCAACCTGTAGCGATCGCGAAATCGAATTGGGCATCATCATAACGTAACTGACGGGCAGCGCCTAATTCAACACCCTTGAACAACTTCGAGTTCAGTTGAGGACCGCGACTGATTAAGGCATCTCGTGCTACTGAACTAATATCTTGACCCGAAAAGAAAGCTCCCCATTCGCGCCAGGGATAGATGAGAAAGCTCACACCACAGCCGATATCCAAACAGTGCTGATTTTTTTGAGGTTGTTGTATTTCCCAGAAAGGAGAAGCAATTTTGGCAGCGAGATTTCCTGTCACCCAATCTCGATAAATCGGTAAAGTTTTTAGATCTTCAGGGAGTTCTAACGCTTCACCCCGATATTGTCGGTTAAAGCGAGTAGCAATACGTTTCTCCTCTGGTGTCAGGTTACTGATGAGTTGGTAATCGTTAGTTTTTTGAGACAAAGCGTTTTCTCGTCTAAGAAACTTTATAGTAGACCAAGCCTACTGTTACATTATTATGACCGTTTTGAGGATTAGCTAAACTACATATCCTATGTCTGCTTAAGCCTGAACATCTTAGAGCCGATCGGAAAAGTCCTTTTAAGAGATTTTAACCGCAGATAAACGCAGATAAACGCAGATATTTTCGGATAGGCTTTTAGTAGCGGTATATTTTCTGCCATACTCCTAAACGCTACCAATGTCGAAAGTAGTTAAAAGAGGAAGTTGCTTGCTTAAATCTTGGCATTTCATCTGCGAAAGTGTGCGTTTCGGGCATCCGCCCGACATGAATATCTGCTCACATCTGCGATAAAAAAAATTGTGATCCAGAGCAATAAATCTCATGTCAAGCGCGGTGGCGGTTGGTATAATTGTTAATTATTTCTGGCATTTATAAAGCTGATAAAAAGTTTTATTCATATATGAATGGTTAGAGTCAACTCCGCAAGAAATATTCTCTTCAATTATAACTTCTTTAGGGTAAAACAATGCTTTTATCCTATTACTAAAGACCCACAAAGCCAGATTTGATGTTGTTGTGATTGGCAATTGGGAAAGGTTTTGCCAAAATACTTCACGTACTGGAGTCTTAGGTAAAAACGCAAACGATATATCTGTGTTGTTTACCAAATCATTTACCCTAATATTGCTTAATGCTGACATAAAACTTAACTCTAGAGCTAAATCCTGAGAGTCACTATATTCAGCGACAACCATTAATGGAATAGGTTGTTTAATATTCAGGTTTTGGGCAACTTGTTCTGGTTTATAGGGTTTTTGATAAATTATGTTAAATCCTACTAAAATAGAACTAATGCAACCAACTAATACAATAATTAAAAATAAATGATGGTTAGGTAAAAAAATACTGGTTGGTTGTTTAATATTGATGGCGATACTAGCTGCGAATAAAGCACATATTGCTGGAAAGTAGACAAAGTGATAACGAGGTACAGCAGTAATATCCTTTTTCAAAAGATAACTAATTAAGATAAATTCTAACAGCACACCGATAATGAAACTACCCAGCGTAATAACACTTGGTTGAGTTGCTGGTTGCTGACAAAGTTTGTGTAATCCTTGGATAACTTGCCAGCCAAACCAGATAGCAAATAGTAGTGTTAGCAAAGCAGATGGAATCTTGATCCATATCTGTTGTTCTTCTACTGGTAACGAAATAACCATTAGTAACCAATTAATTACAATTTGGTAAAATGGAGTTATATTTTGTGGAGGTACAAGCCAGTTTGTTTCAGGTTGACCAAAATGTTTAATTAGTATTGGGAACCAAGGTAAATAGCTCAAGCAGATGCCGATAATTGTTAAGGTAGCAACTTTTATTTGTCTCTGGGAAGCAATTGTATGACGTTGCAAATAAAACAGTAAGGTTAGTGTGAATATTTGAGCAACTAAGGATAAAATACAAAAATAGTGGATGTAACAACTAATGCTGTTAAAAATACCCCACATTATCCAGATTAAAGGTCGTGGTGGTAATTGTTGATAAATGTCTTGTTGGATTTTGATGAGTGCTAGTAGTGCTAGGCTAATTAGTAATATTGCTAAGGTATAATGACGCGCTTCTTGGGAAAGGTAAACTCCAAAGGGAGAGACTGCCATAATTGCAGCCCCGATTAGTCCTGCGGTGGGAGAGAAAGCGATACCATTGAGGAAGTATACAACAGCGATCGCACATACTCCAAATAAAGCAGGAAGCGATCGCATTGCCCAACTCACAGTATTAAAATTAGGCTTAAGTAAGCTTAACCAACTGTTTAGTAAGCAAAAAAATATCGGCGGATGAGTAGACTGATTAATTAACGTCTGAATAACTACAGCACAACTAACTTCTTTTTTCAGCGTAAATAGCTGCTGTAATTGCTCAACACCAAACAACTCTAACTTGGGAACATCATCATAGCCATTTCCCAGAGTAACTAAAGCTGTAATTACCTCATCCAACCATAAAGGTTTAAAATCAAGATGCCAAAACCGTAAAGCTACTCCCAGGATAATTATCCCTAATAGCATTAAATAATGTCGTAAGCGTTTCTCGCTTGTATCCATATTATTGCTACTAAAAAAATAGTCATTGTTAGCTAATTGTAGTTACCTTTATAGGGGAATTAATAATTTACTGCTCACCCCTCGCTTTCGTGTTAAAAGAAAAATGTCAGACACACCAGATCATCCGTTTACAAGTCCCGATAGTAAGGGATCTTTAGTCACTAGCACAACTGAAACAGTATCGCCATCGAATCAAAGTGCGATCGCAAATCTCCGACAGCAAGCAATACAACGCCTCCGTAATAACCTACGTCCAGGGCAACAAAGCATGGCTGATTGGCAAGGAGGATCATTAGCCGTTTCTGCGGTTCCTGGCGCTGGTAAGTCTACAGGGATGGCGGTAGCTGCGGCAATTGCGATCGCACGTTACCAATTAAATACTCGTAAACAACTAATTATTGTTACTTTTACCCGTTCTGCTGCTGCTAATATTAAAGCCAAAATTCGTCAGTCTCTACGAGAGTTATCACTACCACAAACAGGATTTGCTGTTCATACATTACACGGTTTAGCACTAAATATTGCCAGCAGATATCCAGATTTATCAGCTTTAAACTTAGATACAGCTACAATAATTTCACCTAACCAAAATCATCGCTTAATTCGCTCTTGTGTAGAACAATGGATTGCTGTTAATTCTCGGCGTTATAACGCCTTATTAGAAGGTAATCAATTTGATGGAGAAGAAACAGAACGGCTGAGAAGACAATCAGTGTTGCGGACAGAAGTACTGCCTAGCCTAGCTAATATAGTGATTCGCGAAGCCAAAAGTTCTGGTTTGACACCACAAGATTTATGGTTAATGAGCGAGCAAACACCGGATGATTATGGCATATTAGCGATCGCGGCTGGCTTATATGAACAATATGAAAACTCTAGGCGATCGCGCGACTTCATCGACTACGATGATATGATCCTCGCAGCACTACGAGTACTAGAAAACGACAGCGCCCGTAAGATTTGGCAAGATCAAGTATTTGCCGTATTTGAAGACGAAGCGCAAGACTCATCTCCCCTGCAAACCAAATTATTAGAAATTCTCGCCACCGACTCAGGAAGCGCAAAACAATTTGAAATTACTAATACAAATAACCTTAATTTAGTACGAGTAGGAGATCCTAACCAAGCAATTAACTCTACCTTCACCCCAGCAGACCCGATCTATTTTCGCTCCTTTTGCTCTGAATGCAGCCAAATAGGGCGTTTAGCAACAATGGATCAAGCTGGGCGTAGTTCTCGAATTATTATTGATGCAGCTAACTTTGTTCTTAACTGGGTTAATCGTAGTTATGGAGGCGAACAAATAGGATCAGAATTATCCAATCCTAAATCAGAACTGCCTTTTAGCCCCCAAAATATTCGCCCCGTTAATTTAGATGACCCTCAACAAGATGCTAACCCAGCGCCCACAGGTCGAGGGCTAGAAATTTACAAACCGCGTGATGTTTATGACACAGTTAAGCTAATTGGTAAGCGCGTTATTGAATTATTTGCCCAAAACCCAGAAGGCAACGCCGCAGTTTTAGTACGAGAGAACCGACAAGGCAGCTTTATTGCCGAACAACTACACTTTTTGCAACGCGAACACGGTATAGAAGTATACGACGTTGCCCAAAGCAATCTATATTCTCACGTCCCCGCAGAAATTCTCGCAGTGCTGCAATTTCTCGACCGTCCCCATTCCCCTGATTATCTCAAAGCAGCATTAGAAGTCTTCGTACAGCGTCAACTTATCCCTACCCAAGACCTTAACGCCCTTGCCAGCTTACCAGAGCAATTCCTCTATCCAGGTCCTTTAGATCCACCCCAAACACCTGCGGTGCGCCAAGCAGGTCGCTATTGTCGCAGCCTTTTACGCGCCCGTTTAGAACTTCCCCATTATCAGCTAATTTCTTTCTTAGCTCTGACTTTAAACTACGATCAATCTGAACTAGCAACAGCAGATAAATTAGCAGAAAGAATCGCCAAACAAACTGCTGGTAACGGTTCCTTGAGCGCAAACTTAACTGTCCTGAGCGAAATTGTCAACTCAGAAAAGTTTGAACCAGTAGAAGCAGAAGACAGCGAAGGTCGTTATCTGCGAAAAGGTCAACTCACTATTATTACGATGCACAAAGCTAAAGGCTTAGACTGGGATTATGTCTTCATTCCCTTTTTGCATGAAGATACCCTTCCTGGTTCTCCTTGGGTTCCTACTGCTGCTCAATTTTTGGGAGAATTTACCCTAGCAGAAGTTGCAAGAGCGCAAATTCGGGCTTATCTACATGGTAAATATCTGCAACCACAAGATTTGCCTGAACTTCCAGTTGCAACTGAAGCTTGGCAACAAGCAGCACGTTTAAAGAGTGCCGAAGAATACCGCTTATTATATGTAGCCATGACACGCGCCAAGCGTCTGCTATGGATGGCAGCAGAAGATAAAGGACCTTTTAGATGGAATACATTTAACCACAACCAAGGAGACAATTTGCAGGAGAAAAAGCCTTGCCCTGTAATTCCAGCATTGAAAAGTCGCTTTCCTAATTCTGTCGTAGCTTTATCAGAAGTATTATAATTCTTGCAAAAGTCCTAATTTTTTTAGAACGCAGATGCAAGCAGATGGACGCAGATAAACGCAGATAATACAAAATCCTTTGTTGAATACCCCCAAAATCTTCTTTCTCTTTCTTCGCGTCCTTTGCGTCTTGGCGGTTTAATCAAAAAAACGGGTAATCAAAGCGGATTTAGTATAAGTAGCTTCACATAAAAAAGCTGACCGCTAATAGCTAACCGCTAACTGCTATATCAACTAATTGACTAAAAAACACAGATAATAGTAAAATAAGAGATTGTGTCGAATTAAAGCCAGTGTATGCCTAAACTAAAAACCCGCAGGGCTGCGGCGAAGCGTTTTAAAGCTACAGGAAGCGGCAAAATTTTTCGCCGTAAAGCCTTTAAAAATCACCTTTTAGAGCATAAGAGTTCTGAACGTAGAAATCGTTTGTCTCAAAAAGCTCTGGTGCATGAAAGAGATGAGGAAAATGTACGCCTCATGCTGCCTTATTTGTAGATTTGCCTAATTGGGTCGATCGCGCATTGTTAACTACTAAAAACAAAAACTAGCTATGACACGGGTAAAACGCGGTAATGTCGCTCGTAAGCACCGCAAAAAGATTCTCAAGCTTGCCAAGGGTTTCCGAGGTTCGCATTCAAAATTGTATCGGACTGCCAATCAACAGGTGATGAAGGCGCTGCGTAACGCCTATCGCGATCGCAAAAAACGCAAGCGTGATTTTCGTCGCCTGTGGATCACCCGTATTAACGCCGCAGCACGTATGCAAGGCGTTAGTTATAGCCAATTGATCGGCAAAATGAAAAAAGCCAATATCGAAATTAACCGTAAAATGTTGGCGCAAATCGCAGTAATTGATCCAGGTAGCTTTGCCCAAGTGGTACAGTTAGCTACTTCTTCTCAAGGCTAAAGGTTGAAGGTTGAAGGTTGAAGCATGAAATTTAAAACTTCACTCTTCAGACTTCATCCTTTATTGTTCCTGCTGTTTGTAGCTATTTCATTTTTAAGTTTTAATTCAAATTGCGCCTCTGCTGCGGAGTTAGAAAAAATTAAGCAACGGGGTTCTTTAATAGTTGCTGTTAAAGATAATTTGCGTCCGTTAGGTTTTCGCAATACCGCAGGCAATTTGCAGGGACTAGAAATAGATTTAGCTAAACGTCTGGCAGCAGAAATATTGGGTAATTCTGAAGCTGTTGTTTTGCAACCAGTCAATAATCGCGATCGCTTATCTGTTGTTACAAATAATAAAGTTGACTTGACAATTGCTAGGGTAGCAGCAACAACAGCCCGATCTCGGTTGGTTGACTTGAGTTTTTCATACTACTTGGATGGCACTACTTTTGTCACCAAAAATCCCAATGTGAGGCTGATAAACGATCTCTCTCGTCAAAAAATTGCTGTAATTAAAGGCTCTAGCACCATTGCCGACGTAAAATATAATTTACCGAATGCCCAGTTGGTGGGAGTAGATTCTTATGAAGCAGGGCGATCGCTGTTAGAATCTAATCAGGTTGTTGCCTTTGCTGCTGATGCTAGTGTATTAGCTGGCTGGGTGCAGGAGTATCCCCAATATCGTCTTCTGCCTTCACGGTTATCAACTGAAGCATTGTCTGTAGTGATGCCCAAGGGATTGAAGTATGATACTTTACGCCGTCAGGTAAATAGTGCGATCGCTCGTTGGCAAGCTGAAGGTTGGTTAAAAGAACGCGCCAATTATTGGGGTTTACCCTAAACTCTAAGCTGGCGACTGGCAGAACTGACAAAAATTTATCCCAAATCGTTGTAAAGTTAAAAAGTTATAATCTTAGTCCAACCAGATCAAAATATACGTTTAATCTATCCGACTTGAATTAGACAAAAATTAACTTCCCCTGCAATAGCGCGATCGTACAAAATTATGGATAGTTCTCTTCCCATTCTTTATCTCTCGGTTTTACTTATTTTACTTGCCATTGCTGGTTTTACAATTCTGCGTCAGGTTCTCAAAACTCGTCAGACAGAAATGGCGATTTCTAGGCTACAAGGTCAACTGAGTAATGAAAAAGGTGCGCCTGAAGACTATTATCAGTTAGGTAGCATTTATCTAGATAAAAAACTTTACTCTCAAGCTATTGGTCAGTTTCAGAAAGCGTTAAAAGCTGAAGATCCTGAACCTGAAATTCTTGCTTTGACATACAACGGGTTAGGCTTTGCTTATTTTGCTCAAGAGCAATACGATTTAGCAATTCGGAACTACAAAGAAGCCTTGAAAGCCCAACCAAACTATGTAACTGGGATTAACAATCTTGCTCACGCTTACGAGCGTAAAAAATTAACGGCTCAAGCTTTACAAACTTATGAAGATGCTCTTAAGTATGATCCCGACAATGACACTGCCAAACGTCGTGCGGAATCACTAAAAAAACGTTTTGTTACTTCTTAGTAAATCAAAAATTAAACAAGTCAGGAGTCAGGAGAATTCAGGCGATCATTCTGAATCCTGACTCCTTTTTGGTTAATTTTGGCTAGCGGAACATACTGCTAACAGAAGTATCCTCGTGAATTCTCCAGATAGTTTCACCTAATACGTTTGCTACTGACAACAGCGTAAGCTGCTCAAAGCGATCGCTTTCGGGAACTGGAATAGTATTTGTGACAATTACTTCTTCAAACACACCGCTAGATAGACGTTCGATCGCAGGTGGAGAGAAAACGGCATGAGTAGCACAAGCATAAACTTGTCTAGCTCCCTGCTGTCGCAATATCCTAGCGGCTTCGCTAATTGTGCCACCAGTGTCGATCATGTCGTCTACTAAAACGGCTGTTTTACCAGCAACATCGCCAATTACATTCATAACTTCTGCCACGTTATGGGCTTGGCGACGCTTATCAACAATTGCTAGAGGAGCATCATTGAGCTTTTTGGCAAATGCTCTCGCTCGTGCAACTCCACCGACATCGGGTGAAACCACCACTAGATCTGATAGTTGCTTGCTGGCTAAGTAATTAATTAGTACAGGTGAACCGTAGACATGATCGAACGGAATATCAAAGTAGCCTTGGATCTGAGCAGAATGCAAATCCATTGCTAAAATGCGATCGGCTCCAGCCTGAGTAATTAAGTTAGCAACCAACTTGGCTGTGATGGATTCGCGCCCAGCAGTCTTACGATCTGCACGAGCGTATCCATAGTAAGGCATGACAGCCGTGATTTGCCGAGCCGAAGCGCGACGACAGGCATCGATCATGATCAGCAACTCCATTAAGTGATCGTTCACTGGCTGGCAAGTTGGCTGAATCAAATAAACATCACAACCTCGGATTGATTCCTGAATTTGGATGTATAGCTCACCATCTGCAAATCGCTTGCGGAGCATGGGACCTAAGTCCATACCTAAATAGCGAGCAATTTCCTGAGACAGTTGCAGATTGGCGGAACCAGAGAATAACCTTAGGCGATTACTGTCCACCATCTGTGGCAGCGTCGGCTGAAGCGTTAAAGTTGCAGAACGGATCACAGCAGACCCTCGAAGCTCATATAATCATCGTAATTTTATCATTCTAAGTTAAAAAGTTTTATTTGCATCATTTCCATCTATAAATAATTGATTAGTAGATCAAAAGCTGGAACAATAATTTGAAGAAATTTGTAATAAAGTGATAGAAATGTTTAAGCTGAGGAGTGGGCAAGCTCACTCTCCCATTAACCAAAAACAACAATCTTCACTTTAGCCGATGAATTGGAAATTAAGGCGATCTAGCTGATTACACTTACGTATTTTTACGGATATAGCTAGGTAATTTGTCAGCATGAGCGACCTTACTGCCGAAGTTTTGCGTCTACGCAAATAAACTTGTACATTTTTAAATTAAGAGAAAAGTTATCAAACGCTTTTCCCCTCTCTCCTCCCTCCTCCCTCCTCCCTCCTCTCCCCCTCAAAGATAAAACCTAGAAACACAACAGCTTATCAGCTAAAATCATTAGCTGAAAAGAAAAATTGCTCCCAATTAAACATTGGGAAAATTGTATTTATTGTTACGTTGATCATTACTCTAAGCCCAATTCCCGTTTCAACAAACTAATCGACTTGGTGGAGATGTAGTTTTCACTGATAAATATTTGGGGTGGGCGAATAATATCTTCTCTGGCGGCGGCAATTGCTGCCTTAACCGTAGGTAAAGTTACTTGATCGGCGATAATGGTATGGGCGCTGCGTACAATAGCTTTGAGCTTGTAGGTATCTGTAACTTGGCAAGTCACTACAAGCAAATCATCGCCACGCAGACTATAAATAATAATTTCTGCAACGTTTAAAATACCTGCACTGAGGCTAACGATCCCAAGATAGCTGTCTTTAGGTAAATCTGTAATTAATTTGAGTTCGTCTTCGTAGTCGTGAATATCCACAGGGATAACGCGCACCGAGTTAGGGGCAGCGATCGCTTCTGCTTCTTGAATAAAATAGCGGTTAGTTACTACTGTGGCGGAGTGTGTTTGCTGTAGCAATACTTGAAGTTCTTCCAGAGGAACCAGTTGGACTGGAATTTTTAAGGCTTCTTCGAGTTCTTGCACCATCAACTCACCTGCGCCAAGATCTCTTTGGGGAACTGTCACCAGCACTCTAGCACTACAGCGTAAGCGCCAGTCGATTTCTGCTAAAAATAATTCTCTGGCAAAAGAAAGTGAAAAATCTTGGTTGAGTAGTTCATCCAAGCTTTTTTGGACAATTTGATTAGCTTTGGGATAGTTATCCAGCAGTGGCGATCGATGTTGAGTGCCAATCTCATGACCTAAAGCGCGGACATAAATGCCCGATCCGGCTTGGGTGTCTACCAGTCCACCTTCTTCTAGTTGTTTATATACTTTGCTAATAGTGTTACGGTGCAGCCCTGTTTGCATAGCTAATAGTCTGGTGCTAGGCAAACGCTTACCAGGTGGAAACTGACGAGAGGCGATCGCAAATTGCATCTGGTCAAATAACTGTTTTGATGCAGGGACTTCACTATCTGGCTGAATTTGAAACTGAACCATATTTTGCACCCTAAAACCCTGTAATAAGAGCGCATATAGAACTTATTGTGCTGGATGCGCGATCTATTAAGTACTTTTATCGCTGATTTAGGTTGCGATCGTCCACTAAAACACAAAAATTACTTGATAAAAACGTAGCATGGTACGTTTCTAGCTCAAATATTTGTAGCGATACTTTTCCAAATTGGTATAAAATCAACGCCAACAAAATCGAAAATTATGATGACAGACCAAGAAATTCGTACTGATACCGTTAAAATTTCTAATGGAGATATCCAAATTTCGGCTTACATAGCGATGCCAGCCAGCGAGGGAGTATTTCCAGGTATTGTGGTGTTACAAGAAATTTTTGGAATTAACTCCCACATTCGAGATGTGACAGAACGCCTAGCTAAAGAAGGCTATATGGCGATCGCACCTGCACTATTTCAACGCACCGTCCCTAATTTTGAAGCTGGATACACACCAGAAAGCATCGAAACTGGTAGAAACTATGCTTTTCAAACCAAAGCATCAGAGTTACTCAGCGATATTCAAGCAGCAATAGATTACTTGAAAAGTCTGCCCAATGTTAAACAAAATTTTGGCGTAATCGGGTTTTGCTTTGGCGGTCACGTTGCCTACCTAGCAGCGACTCTACCAGATATCAAAGCTACTGCCTCCTTCTATGGCGCTCGCATTGCTACTGCCACCTTGGGAGACGGCGAACCAACAATCACCCGCACCCCAGAAATCAAAGGCAAGCTTTACGCCTTCTTTGGAAGCGAAGATGCCAGCATTCCAGTTGAACAAGTAGATCAAATTGAGGAAGAGTTACAAAAATATCAAATTCCTCATCAAATATTTCGCTACGATCAAGCTGATCACGGATTCTTTTGCGATCAACGTAGTAGTTATAATCCCGACGCAGCAGCAGATGCCTGGAAACAGGTTAAACAGTTGTTTGCCAAAGAACTACAATAACCTGAAATCAATATCTGTGTTTAACTTATCAGCTTAACTTCTCATGACTTCCAAATCGACTGCTTCTCAAAAGGCAAATCAGTCATTTACAATGGATGACTTTGCAAAAGCCCTTGAACAACACGACTATAGTTTTCAACAAGGACAAGTCGTGCGCGGCAAGGTACATAGCTATGATACTGATGGCGTATATGTTGATATCGGTGGTAAGTCTTTGGCTGTTGTTCCCATCCAAGAGATTGCTGCAAACGATATAACCGATGTATCGACAGTACTGCCATTGCAGGAGGAGCAGGAATTTCTAATTATTCGGGAACAGGATGCAGATGGTCAAGTAACACTGTCTCGCCGTCAGTTACAAATTAAGCACGCTTGGGATTCTATTGCTGAAATGCAAGACAATAAGCAATCGGTGCAAGTGCGCGTCAGTGGTGTGAATAAGGGGGGTGTGACAGTAGATTTCCAAGGGGTACGGGGGTTTATTCCGCGATCGCATTTGATTGATCGGGAAAATCTACCCGAATTAGTTGGTCAAAATTTGACTACTAGCTTTTTGGAAGTTAATCCTGAAACTAAAAAACTGGTGTTTTCCCAACGTGAAGCTAATCGCGCTGCTAGCTTTAGCCAGCTAGAAGTCGGACAGTTAGTTGAAGGAAAAGTTTCTAGTCTCAAGCCTTTCGGCATCTTCGTTGAAACTGAAGGTACTACTGGATTAATTCACATCAAGCAGGTAAGCCAAAAGTATATTGAATCCTTACCGTCGCTGTTTGAAATAGGTCAGCCTATTAAAGCAGTGATTATTGAACTTGATGAAGGTAAAGGACGAGTTTCTTTATCTACTAGAGTTTTGGAAAATTACCCTGGAGAGATGTTAGAAAATCTCGCAGAAGTAATGGCTTCAGCCGAAGCTCGTGCTGAAAGAGCAACTAAAAAACTATTTGGTTAAGTATCAATTAGACCTATCCAGAAATTAAGGTGGGTTATTTATAGCTTTTAGCTTTCAGCGTAGAGACGCGAAATAATGCGTCTCTACATTGTTTTTGGGCAGATGTATCTTAAAATTTTGGCGCTAAAGCTTCACTACAAACCTATTTTTGCGCCTAAGCTAGGCTAAATACAGCAAAATTTTTTGATCACAAAGCAGTAATAATAGGAAATTATTGTTAACCTTAAAAAAATAGCCTCGTCGTTTAGCTTGACTAGGCTTTTACATCTCAGGTGATTATTCACTCTTCAATTCAATTCCTTAAAAATTAGATGCTTTAAAACTGAATGCCGATTGCGCCCATAACTCCAATTCTCTACCGAATTCTTAAACCTACTTTTCCTAGCTGCCTTTGGGCTGGATGTGCTAATTCAAAAGAAATCGCGCTTACCTTTGATGATGGCCCGCATCCTGAATACACACCGCAGCTATTAGATGTATTAGATCGTTACCAAGTTTCGGCTAGTTTTTTCTGGCTAGGTGTTTGTGTTAACCGCGCACCAGCAGTGGCTAGATCTGTATATCAACGAGGTCACTGGATTGGATTACACGGGTACGATCATCGCTCTTTTGCTCGTCTAAGTAGTAAGGAGTTGAAGCAGAGTTTGGAATTAACCCAGGAGGCGATCGCAACTTCCTGTAATTTAGAACCTAAATATGTTCGTGATGTGCGACCCCCTAATGGTTTGTTTAGACCCCGAACCTTAGATTTATTACACGAGTGGAATTATCGACCTGTAATGTGGAGTGTTGTACCAGAAGATTGGGTACGACCTGGAATTTCAGTTGTTACTCAACGAATTATCCGACAAGTTCACAATGGGTCGTTAATTGTTCTGCATGATGGCTATTATGGAGGACAAGACGTAGCCCAAACTACTGCTCAAATCATTCCCATGTTGATCGAGCAAGGTTATAATTTTGTTACGATTGATAGACTTTGGGAGAAACTTCAGTTAAACACTGCCTAGCTTTAAAAGCTGATCTGCAACTCACTAATACATCCTTTGCTGATCCGCTAACAGCACCCATACTTTCACCTTCATTTAACTTGTAATCGGATAAAAATAATTATTTGCTTGTCCTACTTCCTCTGATGGCAAAATTAGAATATCTATTAGCTACTTTTATGGCATTCTTGAGCCAAATTCATTAAAATGTCGGAAGAGATTTGAGCCAACAATCTGTATAGCAGCCAATAAGCTGTGAAATTAAGATTTAGGCATCAACTCCCAATAATGGTAATTAAGCCAAGATTTTTGTGAAGTTTAACGATCAATACACTAGGCAAATCAAAAAGTAGCAGCTAAACTGATCGGGTGGGAGTGACAAACAATTTTGCAGTTAGCTTTCATCAAGCTAAAAAAATGACTTTCCTTGGGTATCCTGTTACTCAAGCGTTAGTAAACCCTGGCTTAAATTACGAAAATAAACGACGTTTAAAGTTTTTTTATAAATTTAGAAATAAAACAAACCAAAAACGTGCAATTTTTGTGAGAAAGGCTACAATCAAAAAGGTTTCACCTAAATTCAGGATTAACACCTACTTCAACGCTTTTATGGATAACTGAAAAGCAAGCGATTTGAAAATCTTTTGACTAAAACGATAATTAAGCGTTGAAGGTTTGGTACAACTAATTGCTGGCTAATTTTTGGTTAGATTAACTAACACCATATTCTGGTTTTTAATTTAAGGAGCATGAGGAACACGGCATGACCCAGGCTAACGACGTACTCGCAATCGCACCTCTCACTGAAGAACCTGATGCAAGCGATTTGGAACGAAGCGAGTTGGAACTTTTGCTAGATAATGAAGCTGATTCAGACGATGATATTGTGGATGTTCCATCTGATGAGGACGACAGTAAGCCTGGTAAGGTTCGCTCTACTCGTCGTCGCGCACAAACCAAAAAGAAGCACTACACAGAAGATTCAATTCGCCTCTATTTACAAGAAATTGGTCGCATCCGCTTACTACGAGCAGATGAAGAAATTGAGTTAGCGCGTAAAATTGCTGAGTTGCTGCAATTAGAGCGGGTGTATGAGCAGTTGAAGGCTCAACTAGACCGCGAACCAAAAGATAGTGAATGGGCTTTGGCTGTAGAAATGCCGTTGCCACAATTTCGCCATCGTCTCTATTTAGGGCGACGGGCAAAAGACAAGATGGTGCAGTCTAACCTGCGTCTGGTGGTGTCTATTGCTAAAAAATATATGAATCGGGGCTTGTCATTTCAAGATCTGATTCAAGAAGGTAGTTTAGGTTTGATTCGCGCTGCCGAAAAATTTGACCACGAAAAAGGTTATAAGTTTTCTACTTATGCTACTTGGTGGATTAGACAGGCTATTACAAGAGCGATCGCAGATCAGTCTCGCACAATTCGCTTACCTGTCCATCTTTATGAAACTATTTCTCGAATAAAGAAAACTACTAAGCTGCTTTCCCAAGAAATGGGACGTAAGCCAACTGAAGAAGAAATCGCAACTCGCATGGAAATGACCATCGAAAAGCTGCGGTTTATTGCTAAATCTGCTCAACTTCCAATTTCTTTAGAAACACCCATTGGTAAAGAAGAAGATTCTCGTTTGGGAGACTTCATTGAAGCTGATGGCGAAACACCAGAAGATGAGGTTTCTAAAAATCTCTTGCGGGAAGATTTAGAAAGCGTCCTTGATACCCTTAGCCCTCGTGAGCGTGATGTTCTCCGGTTACGTTATGGCTTAGATGATGGACGGATGAAGACTTTAGAAGAAATTGGTCAAATCTTCAATGTTACCCGCGAACGGATTCGTCAAATTGAAGCGAAAGCTTTGCGAAAATTGCGCCATCCAAATCGCAATAGTATTTTGAAAGAATACATCCGTTAGATCACAATTAGCACTTTCAAAAATCAATAGCCAGAAATTAAGAATAAACCCTTGATTTCTGGCTTTTTGTTCACAAGTCTATATTTATAGTGGAGTAAGCAATTTATGAAAGCTACAGATATTAAAATTGATGTACGTGAGGCTGTTAATATAGCGGAAAAATATTTTGATTCCGTTAAAGATATGATGGGACTGCAAGTAAATGACCTTAGACTAGAGGAAGTTGAGCTATCAGAAGATAAAAATTTTTGGTTAATTACATTGGGATTTAATCGTCTCACCGATACAGCTAAAAATCCTCTTGGGCTTCCTACTATTCCTAGACAGGAGCGCGAATATAAAATATTTAATATAGACGCTCAAACTGGGGAAGTTAAGTCTATGAAAATTAGAGAAGTATGAATGAAATTCGCCCTATCTTGGAGCGTTACAAACAAAAGGGAATTTTAATTGATACAAATATACTGCTTCTCTGGTTTGTTGGTACTGCTAATCGTGGGAGAATATCTAAGTTTAATCGCACTGAAAAATTTACAGCAGAAGATTATGACTTACTTTTAAGGATTATCTTATTTTTTAATAAAATTGTTACAACTCCTCATATATTGACTGAAGTTAATAGTTTGATTAATCAGATAGGTGAACCAGAACGTTCGCAGTGCTTGTCTATATTTGCTGATATTATTAACCACAGGTTAACTGAATCTAAGATCGAAAGTGCTACAGCTACCAAGCTGGAGAACTTTACTAAGTTTGGGCTTACAGATTGTGGAATTATTGTTCTAGCTAAAGATTACTTAGTGCTTACAGATGATTTTAGATTAGCTAATTATCTGCAAACAGTAGGAATTGATGTAATTAACTTTAATCATATTCGTAGAAATGAATGGAAAGTAAAAGGTTAGTGATTCTCAGTATTTGGAGAATTTAAGGGTTTTTCAAACAATATTGGCAATTTATCAACCAAGCTTAGTAAATTTATGTAAAGTAATGTAAACAAATTTTTCCAAAACGGCAAGAGAGAAAGTTAGCTTTGTAACTGTTTTAAAACGGTGGATTGTGGATATATTGTGGAAGAAGAGATTTTGTCCTCAGCCACAAGGTTGATTTTTTTGTCGCCAGTGAAGCAAATGTCAATCAACACCGCTCAACAGCAATCCAGATTGGATCATTACTACCAACAAATCAAAGCTGTAATACTTAACCGCCAAAATCCGATTACGGGTTTGTTACCAGCTTCTACTGCAATTACTGCTCACGGCGACTATACAGATGCTTGGGTGCGGGACAATGTTTATAGTATTTTGGCGGTTTGGGGACTGGCGATCGCGTATCGCAAGGTAGATACTGATCCAGGGCGGTTATTTGAACTAGAACACAGTGTAATTAAGTTGATGCGCGGGCTGTTGTTTGCGATGATGCGACAAGCGCACAAGGTCGAACGATTCAAACAAACTCAATCGCCTTTAGATGCGCTGCACGCTAAATATAATACCCAAACTGGTGATGTAGTGGTGGGTGATGATGAGTGGGGACATTTGCAATTAGATGCAACCTCACTATTTATTCTGATGCTGGCGCAGATGACGGCTTCAGGGCTGCATATTATTTATTCTATTGATGAAGTAAATTTTGTACAGAATTTGGTGTATTACATTGGGCGGACTTACCGCACACCAGATTATGGGTTATGGGAAAGAGGGAATAAAGCTAATCGTGGCAACCCAGAATTAAATGCTAGTTCGGTGGGGATGGCTAAAGCTGCGTTGGAAGCAATTAATGGATTGAATTTATTTGGGGTACGGGGTGATCAAGCTTCTGTTATTCATGTTTTAGCAGATGAAATTGCGCGATCGCGTCTTACCTTAGAATCATTATTACCCAGAGAATCTAGCTCAAAGGAAACTGATGCAGCATTGTTAAGTATTATCAGTTTTCCGGCATTTGCAATTGAAGATGTGCAACTAATAAAACGCACACGCACAAAAATTATTGAAAAGTTACAAGGACGCTACGGTTGCAAACGGTTTTTACGCGATGGACATCAAACAGTTTTAGAAGATACAACTCGCTTACATTATGAACCTTGGGAATTACAGCAATTTGAGCATATTGAGTGCGAGTGGCCGTTATTTTTTACATATTTACTGTTAGATGGTGTATTTAGAGGAGATAGCGAACAAGTAAAAGATTACCAACAGCGTTTATCATCTTTATTAGTTGAAAACGGTGGGCAATTATTACCAGAACTTTATTATGTACCAGCAGAAAATGTAGCAGCAGAAAAAGCATCTCCTCATAGTCAAAAGCGTTTGCCTAATGAAAATGTTCCCCTGGTTTGGGCGCAAAGTTTATATTTCTTAGGTCAGCTTTTAATTGAGGGATTATTAGCACCTGGAGATGTTGATCCGCTAGGTCGCCATTTATCTATTGGAAGTAACCGCAAGCCAGTAGTACAAATAGCATTAATTGCTGAAGATGAAGATTTACAAGCGCAATTAGCAGATTATGGATTTGCTTCACAAACGCCGACACAAATAGAACCAATTTCTATCCGTCAGGCGATGGAACTTTCTGATATTTAT
The DNA here is from genome assembly GCF_000317495.1 of Crinalium epipsammum PCC 9333. Classification (GTDB taxonomy): domain Bacteria; phylum Cyanobacteriota; class Cyanobacteriia; order Cyanobacteriales; family PCC-9333; genus Crinalium; species Crinalium epipsammum. The sequence continues at coordinate 4,300,056 of NC_019753.1, read as the reverse complement.
TATCAAATTGGTCGTAATGATCAACTTAGTATGACGGGACGACCAGTAAGACGTTTACGAAGTTTGACAACTGCGAGAATTTTTAAAATTCGGGGAGAAACAATTGTTTTCTTACCTTCCTTTTTAGACCAACAGCAGTTCTATTTAACGTTAGATTACCATTTTTTAGTAGCTGAAATCAAAAGTGAATTAGCTTATATTCACGAGCATTGGTGTGAATTAGGTCGTCCCACAATTACTCTGTTGCTAACTCATGCTTTGTTAGCAGAGGGAAGTCAGGAATTTGTAAAAAGCTCAAAAAATCTCACTCAAGAATTTGACTCCCCGTTACTTAAACTGATGAACCAATTACAAAACGGAGTGTGTAATGGTGTACCAGTAAGATTAGGCAGAATTAATCAATTAATGCTAACTTCTGGGAGAGAGAGAATTGATTTTCTCCACGATTTTGAATTTACCCAAGCTGCTGTTAAAGATGCTGCGCCTGCTTGTTACTATTTGCCTTACCATCCCGATCAGAATTTTCCTTTAAGTAATACCCAAGAATTTTTACTAGAGTGTGAAACTAATTTAGGGTTGTTGCTAAGAAGTTTGCGTGAGTCAGAAAATATCTATCAACAAATTGAGTTATTACAAACACTCAACCGTTTACAAGGAATAGATTTTGATACAGGTTTTGGAGGTTCAGGACTAAAAGTTACAGTTGCAGATTTATTGAATGAAGTTTATATCAAGGCGGGGGGTGAAGGTAGATCTCCTCATTGGTCTGTAATTCGCTATGCGGCGGCGTTATTAAATAAGGTTGATATTGGTTTATCGGACGCGGTGACAGAAATTTTAGTACGGGGTAAGCAAGTAACTGTAGGGAAAGCTTACAGTGAGGCTTCTTTAATTACACGCCCGATGTCTTATCCAGAAATTATGGATAAGATTAATGAGTTTTGTCGGGAAGATATTCGCGATCGCGTTCTTACTCAAGAAATTCTAATTTATCTTGGTTTGTTAATCAAGTCAGACCCGCAACTACTTGATAACTTGTTAACGTTGCGGGTTGGTTATTTAATTTTGTTGCTGACAAGTGAGTTAGCAGTTGAATTAAAAGTAACTCAAGATGAAGCTTATGAGCGATTAATGGCATTAAGTCCATTTGAAATTAAAACTCATTTACGTCAAGTTTTAGCTGGGTATGAAGGCATGAATCAAATGCTACGTCAACAAGAATCTTTGCACGTTAAACAACCAGAGCAAGATATTGATTGGGTTGTACTACCAATGGAACAAGATGAGGGAGAAGTCCCCTTTGCAGGTTGGTTACGACAACGACAGTTAAATGGGGCAATTAATCGCGTTCCTAAAGACTTTTACCCGAATGTTTGGAAATTAATGAAGCATTCTAAGGGGTTAGTAATTGGTGATAAGTTAGAACGACGAAATCGTTTGGATAGTGATGTAATTCTTTCGGAAATGACACCTGGAGAAAAGAATTTTGCTTTGCGGATTGAGCATTTACTGAATAAAATTCAAGCGCCAGAGTATCGACAAGTTAATATTGAGACATTGATGGAATTAGCTGCGATCGCAGAACGCAATCCTAATTTACAAATAGAAGAATATTTAGTATTAGATGTAATAATTGGTCATGCTGTGCGCCTTGCTTGGTTAGAAAGGTTTCCAGAGAAAGCCGATAGATATGATGAGTATAAAGCGGGGGCGTGGCGGGCTTTTTATGGTACTTCTCCGAGAGAATGTGCAGGTTTTATTGTGAAAGCGTTTAGATTCTTAACAGAATTCGGAAGCGATCGCGCTGCCTAGCTGATCATTCAAAGTACAAAAGAGCCAGAATTAACCAATTTTGGCTCTTAAATGCTTATATCAGACATTTTTTTAACTTATATGTAATCTATATTACCGTTAAAAATGGCTAGCTTAGGTATAGTTAATTAATCTAGCTATGTTTTTGATTTTTTTTTGACTCATCCCTCAAGATGGATAAAATCAAATTCAATCGCTTTTAATAAAAGAAACCTCATGTCATCTCCAGGCTTTCCAATAGAAGAAGTATTATCAAACGACCTCTTAAAAATTGCCTCTGCAACTGGGGATGAATTATTACAATATCTGGTGCAATTTTTAGTCTCAACCCTAGAGGTAGAATACGCCATTATCGGTGAGCGAGTAGAAAAGCCTAATTCCCATTCCATCAGAACATTAGCTGTCTGTGCAGAAGGTCAAATTGTAGAAAATTTTGAGTACGAGTTAGCTAACAGTATTTGTAAAGAGGTTTTGCAGGGCGGAATATGTATCTACCCAGAAAAAGTTCAACAGCAATTTCCTGAGAATGAATTGTTAAAACAAATGGGGGTGGAAAGTTATTTCGGTATCCACCTACTGGATTCAGCAGGTCAGAGTTTAGGACTAATCTATATTATGGGGCGATCGCCTCTTTCTAACTGCGAAGTTGCAGAACAATACCTGAGACTTTTTGCTACTAGAATATCATCTGTACTACAACGCCGAAAAGCAGAAAAAGAACTAAAGCAACAGTTTGAGCGCACCCAAGAAGCATTACAACGTAATCAACTGCTTGCTCAAATTGCTTTACAAATCCGGCAATCTCTCAATCTCGAAGAAGTTCTCAATACAACCGTTACACAGGTACGAAAATTACTAGGTGCTGACCGAGTGGTAGTTTATCAATTGAAATCTCAACTTAGCGGTACTGTTGTCGCTGAATCTGTCGGCGAAGGTTGGGTATCAGCTTTAGGCAGCTATTTTCAAGATAACTGCTTTCAACGCCAAGTAGGTGAAAAATACCGTCAAGGTTACAAGCGGTCAATTCCTAACATTTACGAAGCTGGATTGGCTAATTGCCATATTAAAGTACTAGAACAATTACAAATTAAAGCTAATTTAATCGTACCAATTGTACTACAAAATAACATTGAATCCGAGCAGCATTATTTGTGGGGTTTATTGATTGTCCATCAGTGTTCTAATTCTCGCCACTGGCAAGAAAATCAATTAAACTTGCTTGACGAATTAGCAGTGCAACTATCAATTGCTATCCAGCAATCTGAACTATATCAGCAAGCGCAGATTCAGTTAGCAGAACGTCAGCGAGTAGAAGTAGCACTACTAAAAGCTAAAAACGAACTAGAAATTAGAGTTACACAAAGGACTATTGAATTAGAGCGTGCTAATCAGCGATTGCAGTACAAAATATTTGAGCGTAAACAGACGGAAGCAGCTTTAAAGCGCCAAAATTTGAAATCACAATTATTTGCTGAAATCACTCTTAAAATTCGTCAGTCTTTGCAACTAGAGGAAATTCTTCAAACCACTGTCACAGAAGTTCAAAAAATTCTTCAGGTTGATCGCGTGTTGATTTACCGCGTTTTATCGGATGGGAGTGGTTGTACTATTACTGAGGCAGTCTTACCTGGATTGCCAGTGCTTGTAGGTATTCCTTTTCCCGAAGAAGTTTTTCCTGTGGAGTATCAAGAATTATATAAGTTGGGAAAGGTACAATCAATTGAGAATGTAGAACAAGCTTACAGTGAGGAAACTCCCTGTTTAGTAGAATTTTTGAGGCAATTTGCTGTCAAAGCAAAACTAATTGTGCCAATTGTGCAAAATCAAAAACTCTGGGGATTATTAATTGCCCACCATTGTTCTAGCACTCGTATTTGGACAGAATTTGAAACTGAGTTGCTAGAGCAATTAGCTAATCAAGTTAGCATCGCTTTGGCACAGGCACAACTATTAGGTGCTTTGCAGGATAATGAACGGCGATTTCGAGCAATTTTTAACTCCTCATTTCAATTTATCTGGTTACTAAAGCCAGATGGTACTCTCTTGGAGGCGAACCAAACAGCCTTGAAATTTATGGGACTGCCTCCAGAATATATGATCAATCAGCCATTTTGGGAGATGCCTTGTTGGAATTTATCTAGAAATAATCAGTCGCAATTGCAGGCTGCAATAGTACAAGCAGAATCAGGAAATTTTACCCGTTACGAAGTTGATGTCATCAGTGCCAACGGTAAGATAGTAACAATTGACTTCTCTATTAAGCCTGTCACAAATGAGGCAGGAGAAGTGGTAATGCTGATTCCAGAAGGTCGCGATATTAGCGACCGTAAACAAGCAGAAGAAGAAATTAAAGCTTCTTTAAAAGAAAAAGAGATATTGCTTAAAGAAATTCACCATCGAGTCAAAAATAATTTGCTAGTTGTTTCTAGCCTACTGGAATTTCAAGCAGAATATATTAATAATCCGGCAATTATCAAAGTATTTGAAGATAGCCAGCATCGAATCTACTCAATGGCATTAATCCATGAAAAATTATATCAATCTAAAAATTTAGAAAAGATTAACTTTGGAGAATATATTCAAAATTTAGTATATAACTTAATTAGCTCTTATAATATCACGGAAGAGCGCATTCAAGTTGAGTTCGATATCGACCCCGTTGAACTGAATATTGAAACAGCTAACCCTGGTGGTTTAATTGTTAACGAATTAGTTTCTAATGCTTTTAAACACGCCTTCCCTGATAATCGAAGCGGTAAACTGCTTTTGAAGTTACACCAAGACAGTAGGAAGAAAATTATTCTGATTATTAAGGATAATGGAATTGGTTTTCCACCTAATGTAGATTTCCGTAATACAGAATCATTAGGATTACAATTAGTATGTACTTTAACTGAACAGTTAGAAGGTGAAATTAACTTAACTAAAGAAGACGGAACTGCTTTTAACTTAACTTTTACTGAACTGCAATATAAAAAAAGAGTTTAATACATGAATGATATCAAAATTTTAATTGTTGAAGATGAGTTACTTATTGCTAGAAGTTTAGATCGTAAGCTCCAAGATTTAGGATATACCGTAGTTGATATTGTTTCTTCGGGAGAAGCGGCAATTCAAAGTGTCGAGCAATTACAGCCTGATTTAATTTTAATGGATATTGTGATTAAAGGGGAATTAGATGGCATTGAAACTGCTGCTATAATCCACGAAAAATCAACAACACCCGTTATATTTGTTACTGCTTATGCTGACGATGATACTTTAGAGAGAGCCGAAAAAACAGGTTCTTATGGTTATATTTTGAAACCATTTAAGGAAAGAGAAATTAACGCTACAATTAAAATAGCACTAGCTAAACATCAGGAACACTTAAAAACTAGCAAGTCCTTATCAATCTTAGAAGCTGTTAATCAAGATAAATCAAGGATACTAGCAAGTGTTTCCCACGATTTACGGAATCCTTTAACTACTATCTTAACATCAACTCATTTACTTAAAGATTACGGGCAGAAATTTTCTCAAGAGAAAAAAGATAAGCATTATGAGCGAATTTCTGGATCAGTAAAGAAGATGAACCAGCTAATAGAAGAGGTGCTGGTTTGGAGTAAGACAGACTTAGGGAAGCTATCATTTAAGCCATCTCGGTTAGATGCGATCGCATTTTGTAAAAATCTGATAGAAGAATTTAAAATAATTGCTACCCCTGAACATACCTTAACTTTATCCACTACGGAGGAAAACATAGAGTTGATTTCAGATGAAAAACTCTTGTTACATATTCTCGGAAACTTACTTTCTAACGCCATTAAGTATTCACCTCAAGGCGGTACTATTAGTTTAGAAATAAGTTGCGATCGCCAGCAAGTAATTTTCCGTATCCAAGATCAAGGAATCGGTATCCCAACAGATTATCAAGCTCAAATGTTTCAACCATTTGAAAGAGCAATAAATGTCGGTTCTATTTCTGGAACAGGGCTAGGATTATGGATTGTTAAACATTCAGTTGATTTACACGGGGGACAAATTTCAGTAGACAGCGTTGTTGGCGTAGGTACAACATTTACTGTCACACTACCATCAGGGATTTAATTTAACAGTAGGGGCGGGTTGACAGACAGCTTATACTCACAGCAATAATATTCATAAACCCGCCCAGACTTTACTATTTTCCCCCCTCTGCTCCCCTGCCCCTCTCCCTAAACAAAATAGGGTAAAGCTTAAGATAAGCCCTACCCTTTCTTGTATTAACATTAACCGTTCTCTAACTTTTACTTAAATTTGCGTTTAACGTTGAGCAGTTAGAGGATTCCTTACCAGATAATCTGAGGGAATAGCACTTGCGCGTCCTGATTTAACCAAAGCTTGGTAGACATAAGCTGCTACTTCAGCGCGGGTAGCTTGTTGGTTAGGATTGAGTTGATTAACAATTGGATAATTAACCACCATTTGTTGCTGAGTAGCACCAGCAACTGCTGTCAGAGCATAGTTAGGAATAGAGTTAGCATCTGAATAAACCGACAGTACACTGGTATTTTCAGAACGTAACTTCAAACCACTAGCTAGAGAAACCAGAACTTGAACTTTAGCAATTGGTTGTTCTGGCAAGAACTTATTACCTGGATAACCTTGTAAAAAGCCACCTTGATAAGCTGTTTGAATCGGAGCAGCAGCCCAAGATTTGCTACTAACATCAGCAAACTTAGTAGCACTTCTTTCTGCTGCGGGAGCAAATGCCTTGTTAATAATTGCGGCAAATTGTGCGCGAGTTACAGGTTGATTGGGGCGGAAAGTACCATCACTAAAACCAGCAATCACACCTTGAGATGCTAAGTTTTGGATATAAGCTTGCGCCCAGTGACCTTGAACATCTTTTAATGTAGTTGAGCCAGAATTATCACCAGCAGGATTACCAGCTATAACCGCACCTACAAAGTCTACCTTACCAAGAATTTGTTTTTGGTTGATATCGTTACCGTAAGCAATCAATGTATTGCTACGAGTAGCATTATTGAGGTCATAGCGTCCGTTATTACGGATGCGATTTTGACCAGGATTTGCTGCTGTCCCTAAGTCAGGTTTAGCACTACTAACTACTACAATGCCATCACGTTGATTACTTTCAATGACATTATTTCGTAATACTGGGGCAGTTGAGTAAGCAGCTACAATACCATCAACGTTTTTAGTGATGCGGTTGTTGGCGATTAAAGGAGATGCTTCTTCACTCAAAGAGATACCAAAACCAGTGTTTTCAAAGACATTATTGCGGATTTCACCTTTAGCAGTGCGACCGATAGTAATACCGTTACCGCTATTTTGAGTAAATTTGTTACCATCAATAATTGCTGCGGATGAACCAGTAACAAAGATACCTTCGCGCTTGTTGTTAACAAAAGTGTTGTTAGTAACAGTGGCGTTGCTTGATTCTAACCACAAACCTGTACCGCGAATAATCGGGTTAGTAATAGTTACACCGCTAATTACAGTATCATTAGAAGCAAGAATTGTGACACTTTGAGTTGCTTCAATACGGCTAACGTAAGATGCACCACCAGTGATATTGATGCCATTACCTTTAGTAGCCTCATTACCTTTCAAAGTTACACCAGCAGGGACAACTAGGGGAAAGATTTCGCCTGTATTAGCTGTGTAAGAACCAGGGGCTAGTTGTACAACTGTACCAGCAGTAGCCATCAGTAGTGCAGAAGTAATGCTGCGTAGTGGTGCAGTTTCGCTAGTACCAGCGTTAGGGCTATCAGTACCAGTAGCGGGGTTTACATATATTACTCTGCTATTTACAGCAGCAGTAGCAGTAACACCATTTGCAGATGCGGTTTGAGTCAATGCGGTTAGTGTCATTGTGCCACCGGAAACTAGCAGCAATGCACTTAATAAGGAGGCGCGGAGAGAAAGTTTTTTGTTGGTAGCAGCAACTTGAGATTGGAGAGAGATAGATGTTTGTGCTTCACCCTGGCGTTTCATAAGCTTTAAACCGTTTGTTTGAACTCTATGCTTTTAGTATTCGGTGAATAGCTTTGAACGTGGGGTGAGAGTTAACCACTTTCTCAAGGTGTCTATTGATTCCTCTGCTAAAGGTCGTATTTTGCGTGAGTGGTGGCTGGTGAGTAGTGGTCAGTTGCAAAATTGGGCTTTACGATTAACAATTATCAATTACCTTCAGGAGTCTCAGAATCATCTTTCCACTTAGTAGAAGGTTCAGCCGCTTTCTTAGTACGCTTAGTACTGCTGCCATAAAGTGGCGTAGGCTTAACAATTTCCAACTGCTGATACTTCTCCTCCTTCTTCTCTTGGCGTTCTTTGCGTCTTGGCGGTTTATTCTCCTTATCTTCTCCTCTCCTTCTTTCCGAAGTCCGTTCCTCGCTAGTATCCTCTGTTACAACCTCATACAGCACAGCACGCTTATTCTGGTCTGTACCTTTACGCAACACTCGCCCTAATCTTTGAATATACTCACGACTAGAACCAGTACCAGATAAAATAATCGCCACACGCGCATCTGGAACATCCACCCCCTCGTTAAGCACATGAGACACTACTAAACATTTATATTCACCCTCTTTGAAGCGCGTCAGGATTTCGTGACGTTCTTTTACTGGGGTTTGATGGGTAATTGCTGGAATGAGTAATTCTTGAGCAATGCGGTAAACTGTGGCGTTATCGGCGGTAAAAATTATTGTCCTTTCTGGATAATGTTGCGTGAGTATATCAGTTAATATTTTTAATTTACTATCTGTTCCTAAAGCGATTTCTCGCGCTTCTCGATGAGCTAACATAGCTCTACGCCCTGCTGGTGAACGGCAACTAGCTTGCACAAATGTTTGCCATCCTTGAAGGCTACCTAGAGAAATATTGGATTGTCTTAAAAATTTATTGCGTTCTTGGATAAGTTGATTGTAGCGATCGCGCTCTTCTATTGATAATTTAACTTTAATCTGCACTATTTTATGCTGTGCTAGGGCAGTACCAGCTAATTCTTCTGGCGTTTTATGATAAACAACTTTACCTAGTAACGTATTTAAGTCATTATGACGATTATCTGAGCGATCCGGTGTTGCAGTTAATCCTAATCTATAAGGTGCGATCGCATATTCTGCAATTACCCGATAAAAATCTGTCGGTAAATGATGGCACTCATCACAGATTAATAAAGCATACAAATTGCCCAAAGCTTCTGCGTGAATTGCCGCACTATCGTATGTTGCCACAAGAATGGGAGTGCGATCGCGCGAACCTCCCCCTAATAAACCCACCTCCACGTCAGGAAATGCTGCCTCCAGATGAGCATACCACTGGTGCATTAAATCCAACGTTGGTACTACAATCAGCGTACTGCGTGGCGTAGACTGCATCGCTAATTGAGCTAAATAAGTCTTACCCGCAGCAGTAGGTAAGACAACAACCCCTTGTCTTGCTGCTAACTTCCAAGCTAATAACGCCTCACTTTGATGGGGATAAGGTTCCATTTCCAAACTAGGTATTAATTCCAGTGGAGAAAATGCCTTAGCTTCATCAATAAAATTAATTTTCTCGGCTTGTAGTGCTTCTACAAGTGGACGATAGTAAATAGCAGGGATACGAAACTTTTCTACGCGATCGTCCCAAGTAGCGTATTCCACCCAAACTTTTCCCCTTGGTGGCGGATGGAAAATCAGAGTGCCGCGATCATAAGATAGTGTGGGGGTACGAGCCATTATATTAAAGCAAACACCCTGTTTATTCTAAGGTAATGGGTGGATGGGGGAAGTGTGCGATCGCATCTATTTTTCGCAAGCCAACAGAGAATATTTAATAAATTATCTCAGCCAAGGATTCTTTTTGGCTAAATCAAGGAGTAGACAAAATGTTAAGAGTAATACGCGATCGCACCAAACCTTACATAGTTACTTTAGGGATAGTCGCCAGCGCCTTGAGCCTAACATTATTACTAAAGCCACTACTTGGAACCACAAATTTACCCCTATTTTATGCTGCCGTATCCGTTAGTGCTTGGTATGGAGGTATGAATGCGGGATTACTAGCAACACTGTTATCTACTATAGCTATTCAATATTTTTTTATTATTCCCTTACATAATTTTGCTATTAATGATTTAACCCATATTGTACGCCTGGGTGTATTTGTATTAGTAACACTACTAATCAGTTCATTAAATTCGGAACTACGGGCAGCTAAACAGCGAATTGAAAAAAGTCTGATCAAGCTCAAAGCTTCCGAGGAACAATATCGCTTAATAGTTGATACAGCTTACGAAGGTATTTGGAAATATAATTCTGACGCAGAAACAGAATTTGTCAACCAGCGTTTAGCTGAAATGTTGGGTTATACCTCAGAAGAAATGCTCGGTCGTAAAGTTTTTGATTTTATAGATAAAGATAAGCGCGAGCAAGTAGAACAAATCCTTCAAAGACGTAAGCAAGGTATTAAAGAGCAATACGACTTTTGTTTTCGTTGTAAAGATAATTCAGAACTATGGGCAATTGTCACCAGTAGTCCAATTATCGATCAAAATGGAGAATCTATCGGTGGCATAGCTATGCTCACCGATGTCACAGAACGCAAGCAAGCAGAATTCGCTTTAAAAGAAAGCGAAGCGCGATTCCGCAGCATAGTTGAATCCGATATGATTGGGATTGCCTTTTGGGAATCAGATGGGTCTATTAAAGATCCAAATGCCGCTTTTTTAAACATAATTGGGTATAGAGAAGCAGATTTTATTGATAAAAAAATTCGCTGGCAGGACTTAACACCAGCAGAATATTTTCATTTAGATGCAATAGCACTGACAGAAATTAAAAATAATAGATTTTGTACGCCATTTGAGAAAGAGTACATTCGTAAAGATGGCAGCCGTGTACCAATTTTGATTGGAGGTTGCAGTTTTAATGGATATACAGACAAAGGTGCATTTTTTGTTTTAGATATTACTAAACGTAGGCTTGCTGAACAAGCTTTGCGCCAAAGCGAATCTCGCCTGAAGCATTTAGTAGACTCCAACCTGATTGGTATTATATTTGCCGACTTTAACGGCAATATAATTGAAGCCAATGATGCTTGGCTGAATATTTTAGGCTATACACGGTCAGAAGTACTTTCAGGAAAAATCAACTTTTTAGAAATTACTCCCCCAGAATATCGCCATTTAGATTTACAAGCGATTGAGGAGATGAAGCGAACTCAGAAACATACTCCTTTTGAGAAAGAATATATCCGTAAAGATGGTAGCCGTATACCTGTATTAGTTGGGACAGCATATATTCCTGGTGATGAGGGTGTTGGAATCGGATTTTTAATTGATCTTAGTGAACGCAAACAAATAGAGAAAGCAATCAATGAAAGTGAAAATAGATTCCGTACTTTAATAGAACAATCACCTTTAAGTATTCAAATCCTTGCTTCTGATGGTCGAACTATCAAAGTTAATCGTGCATGGGAAAAACTTTGGGGAATAAGCATAGACAAAATTCCAGAATACAATATGTTGGAAGATCAGCAATTAGTAGAAAAGGGTATAATGCCCTATATTAAACAAGCATTTGCTGGGGAAGCGGTAGAAATTCCCGCAATCAAGTATGATCCTAATGAAAGTATTCCCGATCGCACAATTAATCAAGACCCGATTCGTTGGGTGAGTGCTGTTGCTTATCCCGTAAAAAATGAAGACGGTAGTATCCGCGAAATAGTGCTAATCCATGAAGATATGACTGCTCGCAAACGGGCAGAAGATGCACTACAGGAAAGAGAAGCTGAACTGACTTTAATTACTAATGCAGTTCCGGTGTTAATTTCCTATATTGATACAGAACAACGCTATCGCTTTAATAATCAAAAATACGAAGAATGGTGGGGAAATTCCCCTACAGAAATATATGGCAAGCACATTCAAGAAGTTTTAGGTGTCGCAGCTTATGAAAGAGTTTTTCCTTATATTAAAACAGTATTGTCAGGACAACAAGTAAGTTTTGAAAGCGAAATATATTATCATAAAATGGGAAAACGTTACGTTAGTATTACTTACGTTCCCCAATTTGGACATAACAAAGAAGTTAAAGGTTTTGTTGCCTTAATTAGTGATCTCACAGAGCGTAAACAAGCTGAAGACGCAATTAGGGAAAGCGAGGAACGCTTTCGGATCATGGCAGATACTGCGCCAGTATTGATTTGGATGTCTGGCTTAGACAAACTTTGTTATTACTTTAATCAACGCTGGCTTGACTTTACAGGCAGGACATTGGAAGAAGAGTTGGGTAATGGTTGGGCTGAAATAGTTCATCCAGAGGACTTGCAACGCTATTTAGATATCTATACAAATTCCTTTGATGCCCACCAAGAATTTCAAATGGAATATCGCCTCAAACGTTTTGATGGAGAATATCGTTGGGTTTTAAATAAAGGTATTCCTAGATTTTTACCAGATGGTACATTTATCGGTTATATCGGTTCCTGTGCAGATATTAGCGACGTTTACAACGAGCTTCGCTTACGCAAACTTGCAGAAGCAGAACTGCAAGCAACTAACCAAACTCTTCAGGCACTAATTAAAGCCTGCCCACTCGCAATTACAGTATTCGATTTTAATGGCATTGTAAAACTTTGGAACCCTGCTGCTGAAACTATCTTCGGTTGGAGCGAACAAGAAGCCATAGGTCAATTTATTCCTCCAGTTCCTGAACACAAACAACAGGAATTTATCGCTAACCTGGATGCTATTAAGCAAGGTCAACAATTTATCGGTTTAGAAGCACGTCGCCAAACTAAAAGCGGTGTAATGATTGATGTTGCTTTGTGGGCAGCACTGCTACAAGATCACCAAGGTAATCTCAACTGTATATCAATTATTGCTGATATTACTAAGCGTAAGCAGTTAGAGGCAGAACGTACAAAGCTGTTAGAACTTGAGCAAGCAGCCCGAATTGTTGCTGTTAACGAAGCCGCCCGAAGCGCCGCCGCACAGCAGCGAGTAGCCTTTTTAGCCGAAGCGAGTAGAGTGCTGTCAAGCTCTCTGGATTACAAAACTATACTATCGAGTATTGCTGATTTAGTTGTGCCAGGTATAGCGGATTTTTGCTTTTTTGATGCTGTAACACCGGAGAATAAAATTGAGCGCGTAGTGTGGCGACACGCCGATCCAAATAAGAAAGAATGGTTTAATCAGGTGCAGTACTATGTCCCAACCCACGATGTTAAAGCTCACCCCGTGACTTCAGTTTTATTAACAGGAAAAGCCCAATTTATTCCAGAAGTTTCTGATGAGTGGTTCCAGAAAATTGCGATTAATTCCGAGCATTTGCAGTTTTTGCGTGGTTTAAACTCTCGCTCATTAATTACAGTCCCAATAATAGCCCACGATCGCATCCTGGGAACTTTAACTTTTTGTGTAACACCTGGATTTGAGCGCAGTTATACCCACGATGATTTACTGTTAGCTGATGATTTAGCTCATCGTGCAGCTTTAGCCTTGGATAACGCTAGTTTGTATACCGAAGCGCAACAAGCAAACCGCATGAAAGACGAGTTTCTTGCCACATTGTCCCATGAACTGCGTACCCCTCTTAATGCTATGGTGGGGTGGATTCAGCTATTACGCACCCGCACATTTGATCCTCAAACATCAGCGCGGGCGCTGGAAACAATTGATCGTAATACTAAATCTTTGGCTCAACTAATTGAGGATGTTTTAGACGTTTCTCGAATTATTACAGGTAAACTACAGCTTAAGACTCATCCGATTGAAATTGTACCTGTAATTGAAGCAGCAATTGAAACAGTACAAGCTGCTGCTAACGCTAAATATATTAAGATTGAATGCTTATTAAATTCAACAGAAAAAGTTTTAGGAGATCCCAACCGTTTGCAGCAGGTAGCGTGGAATTTGCTTTCCAATGCTGTTAAATTCACCCCTCAAAACGGACGAGTTGAAGTAAGACTAGAACAAATTAATAATCATGTGCATATTAAAGTTATAGACACAGGAAGAGGTATTAAGAGCGAGTTTTTACCTTATGTATTTGAGCGTTTTCGTCAAGCTGATAATTCAATTACTAGGTCGTATGGCGGGTTAGGTTTAGGGTTAGCAATTGTACGCCATTTAGTTGAATTACATGGGGGAACAGTTCATGTTGAGAGTGAAGGCGAGGGAAAGGGAGCTACATTTGTAGTTATATTACCTGCGATCGCACACAACCACAATCAAGTAAAACCAGAAACTAGCACATACAATCAAAATATAGATTTATCTCCACCTCCTGACAGCGTTTCCTCCTCACTTCTCTCTGGTTTACACATCCTAGTAGTAGATGATGAACCTGATGCCAGAGAGTTATTAATTGCTATTCTGGGAGATTATGGCGCAGAAGTCACAGCAGTTAGTTCCGCACGCGAGGCATTTGAACTACTCCAAAAATTGCAGCCAAATGTCTTAGTAAGTGATATTGGTATGCCAGGAGAAGACGGTTACACCTTAATTCGCAAAATTCGAGCGTTGCATCCAGAACAGGGAGGCAAAATTCCGGCTATAGCTTTAACAGCTTATGCTAGAACTGAAGACCGTAATCAAGCTATTTTAGCAGGTTTCCAGCTACACATTTCTAAGCCTGTTAATCCTACTGAATTAGCTACTATGGTTGCCAATCTCTTGATCAATTAACAATTATCAATTAACAATTAACAATGAATAGCCAATCTGAGAATGCTGCTTATGATAAAGCATATAAGTTTGCGATTAGGGTTGTTAAGGCTTATCAATATTTAACTAATGAAAAAAAGGAGTTTGTTTTATCAAAACAGCTACTTAAAAGTGGTACATCAATAGGGGCAAATATTGCTGAAGCTAATGGAGCTATATCAGTAGCTGACTTTTCCAGTAAAATGTCTATTGCTTATAAAGAATGCTTGGAAACAAAATACTGGCTTTCTCTTCTCAAAGATACTAATTACATTAATCAAAATGCTTTTTAAAGCGTCTACAAAGACGCTGACGAAATCAGCAAAATATTGTTTTCAATCCTCAAGACAACCCGCATCAAAAACAACTCTTCTGATAATTGTTAATTGTTAATTGTTAATTGTTAATTGTTAATTGTCAAATTCTTGTTCATAGAAAGCAGCCTGACGGCGACTTGGATCTATTTGCCAATCTTCATTATCACCACCAATAACTAATTGCTTAATATCAACATATTCTTTACTCAATTGTTTGAGGGCATTGATTAAGATATCAAGCGCGATCGCATCACTGGTTCCTAAATCAAACCAGCAGCGACCCCAGTTTCTTTCATACTCAAAATCTGCCATATTGTGCATCAACGCCGACAAGCTATTATCAGCCGCCTCTGTGTCATAGTCCATATAACTCAGTTCCATTCCCACTTCTTGAACTTGGATATTTTCAGCATTAAATGCCCCCAGCTTTCCTAGAAAAAACCAGGAATTAAAAACTTCTTCAATATATTCCTTCTCTCTATGAGAAGGAACACTATTGAACTCAATCCAAATCCACAAATCAAAAGAGTTATATTCGCGAAACTGTACGTGCATCGGACTCAACACCTAAATTGCTAATTGTTAATTGTTAATTGCGGTAATTTAGCTGGTCCCCATTTACCAGATCCATTATCAATCTGTTGTTTGTAAGCATAGCAGTCACGCTGTTTAATATCAATCAGCATTTGAGTCTGGCAGTGTTCATAAAATATTTGTGAAACAATCCATTTTGGTAGTTGATTGGATTTACTCAAAGCCGTTTTAAAATTATTATTAGCTTCTTTGAACAAAGCAGAATTTTTTTGAGTATTTCCTTGAAAGGCTAAAATTTGGGCTTTTAAGTAAAATAACTCTGGATTTTTAGGTGCTTGTTGCAATGCCTTATTAACATACTCAAGTGCCTTATTATACTGCTTTAAATCCCGATAACCAACAGCAATACCCCGATTAGCTAAATACCCTGGGCTAGCATATTTTTCTAAACTTTCAATTCCTTGACTAGGATCAGAAAACGGCAAATTTACCGACAAAATCAAATCCATATATCCCTTAAGTAAGTTTACTTCTGGATCATTAGGAGCAATTTTTTTAGCTTCATCCAAATACTGAAAAACTTGCTGTAGTTTTGTTAAAGCCGCCAAAGAGTTATCTTGCTTAAAGCTGTAAGTACCTTCTAAAAAATAACCAACCGCCGTATAAAGATTCCCACGCACAGGATCATTACGGTTGATCTGTTGCGCTAATTGCATCGTTTTGGTGGAGTAAAATTTAAATGCGTTCCAGTCTTGATCTTTAAAAGCAAAAGATGCTTGGATAGCATAAGCTAAAGGCTCATTTTTGTCAGTAGATTCAGCCAGTTTGAGATAACGTCTAGCTTCAGGATAGTTACCTTCCTTAAACAGTGCTTTAAAAGCAGCTTCTGTATTGTCTCCAATATTGCGAGTATTAGTAGTACGAAATATATCTTTGGCAAAAATTGGAGTTACCCAAAGGCTAAGTGCAGTAAATGTTGCGATCGCAGAAACCACCCGCACAGGAGCAGACAACCAATTTTTCATGTTTATCCTCAAAAAAATTTTGTCTTATTATTCCCATTTCCCTTATCAGTTCGCGCATCAGATAATTGCTGACATGGGTAGAGATACAATTAGGCGCTTATCAGTTGGACGCTGTTACTATTTGCTAGTTCCAGCTTAAGCCTTCAGTCACTAGCCTTTATTATAGAAGAAGTAGAGGCAAGGAATATTTACTTACTTTTTGAAAAGAAGATTACCTCAAATTTTTTCCTCATACCATCGTATACAATTGGTAATCTGAGAGTTAGAAGCGAGAATTGGCGATCGCATCATAATTAATCATATCCGTACTTAATGCTCTATCTCAAAAACCTGATTTACCACCCCCCAGCTACCCCAACAGCTATCCTCAAATCTATCAACCTCGAACTTGCCCCCCAGCAATTAGGGCTGGTTATCGGTCCCAGTGGGTCTGGGAAAAGCACATTCTTAGAGATCATGGCTGGACTGGCAGAAAAAACATCTGGCGGTCTCTTGTGGCGAGACCAAGAACTTACACCAGATCACCTACAACAACTCTGTGGCTTAGTATTTCAGTTTCCAGAACGACATTTTTGTGGCAACACAATTTTAGAAGAACTAAGACTAGGACACCCAGAATTAGGCTCAACGCGCATAAAAGAAGCACTCGAAGAAGTAGGACTCGCCCATCTCTCCCTCCAAACCTCCCCGCAATCCCTTAGTGGCGGTCAACAACGGCGACTTGCCTTAGCAGTACAGTTAATTCGACAACCCCATATTCTACTATTAGACGAACCAACAGCAGGGCTAGATTGGTCAATGAGACGGCAACTGGTGAATCTGTTAGCGAAACTCAAAACCCATTGGACACTTTTAGTAGTGACTCACGATGCCAGTGATTTATTGCCAATTGCCGATTGCGGCTGGACAATCAATCATGGTGAAATGCAATCAGTTGATCCAAAATCGCTTGTTAAAGATAATCAAACCCAAGCCGTTACTCCATAAAATGACCAGTGAAAAACTAAATCATAGTTAATCTTAAAAAGAAAAACTTGTCCAACAAACAATTAACCTTAAAACAACATCTGCGTTTATCTGCGTTTATCTGCGGTAAAAAATCCTAATTCCATATAACCCCAAAGTGAATACAATTACAGAATCCCAAAACTCCATCCCTGAGATGTTAGAAATTTGGCAGGAAACCTTAAATTGGCAACCAAATCAAATTCAACAACAGCAATTTCAGCAGCTTTACGAACTAATATTAGTCGCCAACCAACATCTCAACCTAACGCGCATTACCACACCAGAAGACTTTTGGGAAAAGCACTTATGGGATTCATTAAAAGGAATTGCTCAATTACTTAATACTTCCACCACATCACCATTACGTGCGATTGATATTGGTACAGGAGGAGGTTTCCCAGGAATACCAGTTGCGATCGCACTCTTAAACTGTCACGTTACCCTACTAGATTCTACCCGTAAAAAAATTGCTTTTATTGAAACTATTCTCCCGCAATTAAGTTTAAATAATCTCACCACATTAACTGGTAGAGCAGAAGAAATCGGGCAACAAACACAGCATCGCCAAGCTTACGACTTAGCTTTAATTCGAGCCGTTGCCCCAGCATCCGTTTGTGCAGAATATGCCTTACCTTTACTTAAAGAAAATGGTTTAGCAATTCTATATCGTGGGCAATGGACTGAAGAAGAAACAGAAACTCTAGAAAAAGCAGTTAAAGAATTAGGTGGTGTAATTGAATCAATAGAGACATTTACCACACCAATCAGTAATAGTCAACGTACTTGTTTGTACTTAAAGAAAATAGCAACAACCCCTGCTAATTTTCCCCGTCCTGTGGGCATACCTACTCAAAAACCACTGTAGTTCAATTTTTTGATAACCGTTGAACTGATTCACCAGCCAACATTTGATGAGCCTCATCTAGAAAACCTGGTATCTTATCTGCATGAAGACTATTAGCTAAACATTCACTTAAATCTAATTCCTTTACCTGTTCCGCCTTATTACCTGGGAACCAGTGACTAGCATTACCCAACAGGTTATAGCGTATCTTGGCATAATCAATCATGTGATATGCGATCGCCAAATTCCTCAACCACAAAATCACAGGTATATTCACACCACCAGGCGTTTCTTCATAAGTTGGCAAACCAAGATGCCAAGTTTTTACCCACTCTTCCCCCAACTCCTTATAAGCTTCCTCTTCTAAACGCTGCAAAATTGGCGGTAAAATCTCATCAGCACCATCTAATAATTCTAACGTCTTCAAATGTTCATCAAAATCTTGCGGTTTAGCAGCACCAAGACTTAAAGTATGTACCTGGGGATGACTCAAACAAAACAAATCATTAAACACCATAGGGCTAAGTGGATGGCAAAGTTTAACTAACTTTGGCGTTGGTTTATATAACAGTCCCCCCTTATCTGAAGGACTAATAATAAATACCCCCATATCGTGGCGCGTCGCCGCTTCTATAGCCGCCCAATTAAATTGATTAATGTAATACCAATGTAGATTAACATAATCAAATTTATTAGTTGCGATCGCCTGCACAATTAAATCTGTAGCACCATGAGTTGAAAAGCCAATAAACCTAACCTTTCCCTCAGCTTGCAGCTTTTGTGCAACTTCTAAACATCCACCATCACGGATACTATAATCCAGCGTTTCAGCATTATTAATTCCATGCAGCCCTAGTAAATCAACATAATCTAACTGCAAAAACGCCAAAGACTTCTCAAAATCACGCCTAAACTCTTCTGGATCAGCTTTTATGCCGACTTTAGTTTGAATAATCAGCTTTTCTCGTGGCAAAGTTGGCAAAATTTTACCCAACTGCATTTCTGATGTACCATAACCACGAGCAGTTTCTATATGATTAATCCCAACTTCTAACGCTCGATAAATAGTAGCTTCTAAATTATGCTGATTATCTAAAGGAATTTCTGATCCTGCTACATCTTGCCACTTATACTGATATCTCATACCACCGCAAGAAAAAACAGGCATCTGTAATTCTGTGCGTCCAAATCGTCGATACTGCATCATAACAATTAACAATTAACAATTAACAAAAATGGCTCTTCCCTATTTATGGTAATCATAAAATCTTTTCTAACTGTAGGGTGTGTTAGGCACGGGTGATAAATTGAAAATTTCACCCAATAATTCTATTTACGTGCCTAACGCACCATCAATCGTGCTTTGTAACACAATTAACTTTTTACAGAATTAACCCGAAATAGGCGCATCCTACTCCCTTCCCACTAAAAGATTACCGATTGTATTCTTGCTCTTCCTTGGCGGACTTTGCGTCTTGGCGGTTATAAAAATAGGTATTCTTTAAGCGGGAAGGGAGTAAATTATAAACTTTCTAAAACTCCCGTACACTAGGTTGACCATCCTTAACCTCACCCACTAGCACAATATCAGTAACCCCCACAAACAAACCATTCTCAAGCACACCAGGAATATTATTGAGAGTCTTTTCCAACTCAGCAGGATGATCAATTGAATCGAACTTCACATCAATTACCATATTGCCTTGGTCAGTAATCACAGGTCCCGCTTTTTTCACACCCATCCTTAATTCTGGCTTACCGCCCAACTTTTCAATCGCCCGCATTACAGGAGTCATCGCCATTGGTATTACTTCCACAGGCAACAAGAAAGTTGAACCTAGCTTATCAACTAACTTAGAACTATCGACCACTACAATAAACAAATCAGCAAGCGCGTCTACTACTTTCTCGCGGGTATGAGCCGCACCACCGCCTTTAATCAAATTCTTTTGAGGATCAACCTCATCAGCGCCATCGATCGCAATATCAATATGGTCAACTTCATCCAAAGTAGTTAAAGGAATACCATACTGTTTAGCCAGTACTGATGCCTGAAATGATGTTGGAATACCCAAAATATCTTTAAGTTCACCTGACTTAATGCGCTGTCCCAAATACTCGATCGCATACGCCGTCGTTGAACCCGTACCTAGCCCCACAATAGCACCAGACTGTACACGAGCAGCAGCAGCCTTACCAACTTCCTGCTTCATCACCTTAATTGGGTCTTGTTCTGCGGTCATGCCAAAAACTCCTTTTAATCCAAACTCAGCTTACCAGCAGACCTACAGGACTTATACAGTTAATCTGTTAAGATGCAAACCCCAATCATCGGCATTAGACTTCTTGCTTCTCAATCAATTATTCCATCTGTGTGCATCTGTGTTTATCCGTGGTTAATTAACCAAACTTTGACTAAGGAACCACGATGTCTTATAAATACGCGATCGCAATAAAAAAGCTGGCTAACTTAGTGCCAGCTTAACCCAGATTGGGGTTTCATTATCTGAATTTATCCAAGAAATGGAGCGTTCCCCACCACCAATAGTCAGTGGATTTCCTGCAAGCAATCAAACATATACTTGTGCTTCGCTCTTACAAACCCAAGTTGATTTTCAGAGTGCCATTAAGAATTGCTAGATTGAGTTGCCAACATTTCTTTCAACTTAGCTAATTCACCAGCCCAACGTGGATCAGGTTGAAACTCATCTGAACTGCCGCTATATGATGTACTTGCAGTTGTAGGAGAGCGCCGAGACTTCTTATTATTACGACGCGCAGAACTACTACCACCACCACCACCAGAACTACGCTCAGGATTACGAGTCGGAGGAGGAGTGTTGCTGCTGGGAGTGCTGGTACTGGTATCTTCAGTACCTGGAGCAAACTCCTCATCTCCTTTACCCTTAGACCTTGGTAATGCTTTTTCTATTTTAAGAGCAGCATCTTGAAACATATAGCCATTGAACTGCTCAATAATTTGATCGGCTTGTTCATCTGTATTTACAGTTACAAAGCCAAAACCACGACATTTACCAGTTTTACGGTCTTTAATTACTTTGGTAGAAACAAAATCACCTGCTTCTGCAAAGATGGCTTGCAGATCTTGACGCTCTACATCTTCTTTTGGCAGATTACCCACATAAAGACGAATAGACATGAAAAATACCTCCAGACTTGGATTCAAACAAACTTGCTTGCAGGCAGCAAAAAGATATTACCTAAAGAAAGACTATATTGACGCAAGTTGCTCCACCTCGTCAATTTTCGTACTTCTCTAGCTAATATCAAAAACATCACTCTGTGCAGTAGAACCAGATTAATCTCTATCCTGCGTTGAATGCTTGGCTTTTGATTTCCAGATGTATTGTTTATGACAGCAGAAATTTTACGCAAGCTTTTTATTCTAATCTTATTTTCGCAGGATGTTTACGCCATACTTAAAGGTATCATGCCATTTGCCTTGCAGCTACTTCGATGGGCAGATTTTACCTTTAAGCTATATAAGGTTCGAGTTATATCTTAACTTCCTTAACAGTCAATAAAATAATTTTATCCTATTCAAATCCCATAAAACTCACTATGAAAGCGATCTGGCTAGAAAATCAGCAACTACAGCTACGCACAGATGCCCCCATTCCCGAACCTCAGCCAGGGGAGGCACTGGTGCGTGTAGTTTGTGCTGGCATCTGTAACACGGATTTAGAACTACTGAAAGGCTACTATCCTTATACGGGGATTTTGGGTCACGAATTTGTAGGTATTGTAGAACAAGGATCAGAAGAACTCATTGGTCAGCGCGTTGTCGGAGAAATTAATGCTGCCTGTGGAGAGTGCCGTTTTTGTGTAACTGGGCAGCCTACTCACTGCGAAAACCGTTCTGTTTTAGGAATAGTTAACCGCAATGGAGCTTTTGCTGAGTATCTTACCTTGCCAATTAAGAATTTACATTTAGTACCGGAGTCTATAACAACAGAAAAAGCAACTTTCACAGAACCCCTAGCAGCCGCGTTGGAAATTCAGCAACAGGTGCAAGTACGCCCAGATGACCGAGTTCTTGTAGTTGGTGATGGCAAATTAGGGCAACTGGTAGCGCAAACACTGGCGCTTACTGGGTGCGATCTTTTAGTCGTGGGGCGACATCAAGAGAAACTAGCTAACCTAGCCAAGCGTGGTATTAAAACTAATTTTGTTGAGGCGGTAACAGAGCGAGCTTATGACTTATCAGTAGAGTGTACAGGTAATCCCGAAGGTTTCGCGATCGCACTACGCGCCCTCCGTCCTCGCGGTACCCTCGTCCTCAAAAGCACCTACTCAGGACAACTGACTTTTGATGCCTCATCTCTAGTAGTAGACGAAATTACCCTGATAGGTTCACGCTGCGGTTCCTTTCCCCCAGCACTTAATTTACTAGCTACAGGACAAGTTGACGTGGAACCGCTCATCCAGGCACGCTACCCATTGGGTGAAGGGCTTGCAGCCTTCGATCATGCCCAGAAGCGAGGCGTATTAAAAGTTTTGCTAGAAATGCCTACCTAATATTAATCTGACTGACTATTCGGAAAGATGATAATAATTTTTAATTTCCCGATAGTCAGGACAGTCAATAGCATCCTCAGAATTGGCAATATGAGGCTGCACTGTACATTTAAGATGATAATCATTTGTGAAATATTGGCAGCCAGTACAGGGAATTTCGTGCATTTTTTTTGCCCTGCTTAAGCCATGTTTCATACTCAGCCAAAGACTCCTCAATGCCAAAATTATTATTATCCAGGCACTAACGAAACATATATGCACCATAAAAGGCTGGATGGCTTGCACTACGGGATATAGAAGTTGAAACACTGTTCATCCCTTAATCATAATAAAGTGAGGAAATATGTTGATAAATTAAGCTTTTATGAATTTCTTCAGGGGGTTTTGTAAATAAAAAACACCTAAAAGATTGTAAATATTGCCCAGGATATGTCACTCTTAACTATAACTATACTTAATTTAAATTTTCTTATCAAGAATTATATATATTAAAATGTTCAATTTTAAAATTGAAGCGAGTTTGAGCTATTACGACTTAGCTTTTGGTAAGGATGCACTGGCTCAGACGAGCAAGCTAGTTTTAAGTAGTGTCAAGGCGAACTCGTGTTTAGCCCAGCATCATTTAAACGCCATAGCAGTTTTACTGGATGCACTCCATGTATACACCTTCATCTACCGACGATCGCTCTGGCTTTCCTGCTGAACTCATCCGTTATAGTTCACAGGTTGAAAGTCAAAAAGCGCAAGTGCGATCGCGCGACAATGCTGCCAAAACCAAAAGCTATGACTTAGGGTATGCCGCGATCCTCATGCCTCTAAATGAGCGAGATACCAAGGCATTACTCGCTCTATTTGAACGAGAAGATATTGATCAGATTGAAGCTGAGATCGACCGCAATTTACTTTGGTTAGCTCCTGCACCGTGTTGGGAAGATAACCCCTTTGACTTTTTAAGTGAATATCTTTAAAACGGGATATCATCCAAATCTTGACCTGCTTCCGGCTTTTTAGGAGTTACAGCCTTGAGAGGTCTAGTTTCTGTCGCCAAAGAAGCTGTTTCCGGTTCATACATCCCATGATCAGCTTTTTGATTACTGACATTCCCTGTGGTTGTTGGTCTTAAGGAAACAACATTGTTAGTATTGCTGGTTGCAGTAGATTCTGATGCTGATGCTGCTTCATAGCTATTGTTCGTTAACGAACAAATTTTAGAAACTACTAACTCGGCGCGTTTCTCTTTAAAACCTTCTGGGCGCTCAATGGTATTCATCTGTAAGCGACCCTCGATCACGATGCGATCGCCTAAGTGATACTGTTCTTGAATTTCTTGGGCGATATTCCCCCAGCCTACAACCTTTAACGTAGTTGGTGGATCTTCAGTCCGCATCCCTGGAAACTGCACTAACATTTCAGCAATTGCAGTTTGGTTGTCTGGAGTATAGCGCAGTTCTGGATCTTTAATAATTTCTGCCATTAAAACGCAGCTATTCATTAAATAATGCTCCTAGTAGATTAGAATGTAATTCCTAAGTCATTAGTACTATTGTACTATTGTTTGTAGTTAATTGCAAAGCGAAAACTATGTTTTGTATTAACTGTTGACTGGTTAATAATTATAGTCAACAGTCAACAACCTTAAACAATCAATGTAATTTAACTCTGTAACAGTTTAACCAAATGTTGTCAGATCATGTTTATTGAATTAGCCGTAATAAAAAGCGATTGACTTGTAGGGGCTGGTTAAACCAAGATATTTATCAGCAGCAAATTTTATCTGGCAACCCGCCCCTACGCATATTATGGTTAACCTTTCCGAACTTGATATCAGCATTTGTAGTGTGTTTATAGAAATATTCCTTAAATCATGCAACAAATGTATTGACATTTTTCACAAAAATGAGTACTAATTCAAAAAGTCCATACCTTTATCAAGTTCCACAAATTCTTGAACACGAGTGCGGTACTCTCTTAAAGTTTCATCAACCCAATCTTTGTTATTACTGTTAGCGTAAATAGTTACTAAAGGTTCACTAGCATCAGGTAAAATTAACACCCAGCTATCATTTTGATAATTGCAAATTTTCACCCCATCTACCAATTCCAAATTCTCGGCTGGGTTAGTTTCTACAAGATGCCGCATTAATGCTCCCTTCACAGTCCAAGGACAACGCACCGGATAATTTTTGTGGTAAACACGGGGTAGCTCAGAACGGATAGCACCAAGCGATCGCTCTTGCAAACTTAGCATCTCCATTAGTTTAGCAATACAGAACATCGCATCAAACCCTGGATGCAGTTGTGGGAAAATAAAGCCCATCTCACCACTACCACCTAAAACCACATTAGGATTAGTGTGACACGCCTCCATTAACGCTGTAGGATTCGCCTTAGTCCGAATTACCCTACCATCATGGCGACGGGCAATTTGTTCCACAGCACTAGAAGCATGGACAGGCACTACTACAGTACCTCTAGGGTTCGCTGTCAAAATTATTTGAATCATCAAAGCTGTCAACATTTCACCCCGAATAGGCAACCCTGACTCATCCACTAGAATCATTTGCTCCCCATGTGCTGACACTTGCACGCCAAAATTAGCCTTCAGCGCCTCAACCACATGACCTAACTGATTTAGTAATGCCTCCCGTTCAGGAACAGCTAACGCGCTTTGATTCAAACTAGCATTCAGTACCACCGCATCGCAGCCAAATTTAGCTAACAGTAGAGGTAACACCGCACCAGAAACAGCATAAACATAATCAATTACCACCTTTGCACCACTGTTGCGAATTGCTGGTACATTGAGATGTTTTTCAAAGGCAGTACTATAAATCTCAATTCCTTGGTTGAGGTAAGTAACGTTACCAATTTCATGAATTTGCGCTCGTCGAAAATCTTCTTTAAAATAAGCTCCTTCAATTTTTTTCTCTTGAGATTTTGAGATATTAATCCCCTTGGGATCAAAAATCTCAATCAATATATAATCTGCTCTGTCAGGATGTACCCGTACATGAATTCCGCCAGTCACCGAAAGCGTAGGCACAACTGTACGGGCGACAGGAATAGCAGTTGCTTCTAAATTCTGAACATTAATTCCTACCGACATTAAACCAGCAATTAAAGACCGAGAAACCATCCGCGAAATACTGCGCTGGTCGCGAGATACAGTTACAGAAGAACCTTGCTTTAAAGTTGAGCCATAAGCTGCTCCTAACTTGACAGCAAATTCTGGAGTTATATCAATATTGGCTAACCCTTGGACACCTCGTTGACCAAATAAATTACGGTGAGCCGTCTGACCCCAAATTAAGTTAATGTTCAAGGTAGCACCAGATTCTACCTCTTTACTGGGCCAAACACGCACATTAGGGCTAACTTGAGCTTCTTCACCAATAGTAGATAAAGAACCTACTACCGCACCTTCTAACACATGGGCGCGACGGCCTACACGGGTACCACGAGCAATTACACAAGCACGTAAATGTGCTTCTTCACCAATACTTGCTCCATTCCAAATGATTGGACGCTTGAGGTCAGCATCAGCCCCAATGGTGACATTATCACCAATTACTGTTCCCGCCTCAATCTGCACCCGTGAACCAATGCGACAATTACGACCAATGATTACTGGCGCTTGAATTTTAGCTGTTGAGTCAATATAAGTATTTTGCCCTACCCAAATTCCAGGTGATTGTTGCTCCGAGGTAAATTCTAGTTTTACCTTTCTTTGTAAAGCATCATATTGAGCATCACGGTAAGCATCTAAATGACCAACATCACACCAATAACCATCAGCAATGTAGCCATACATTGGTTCGTCTTTTTCCAACAGTAATGGAAACAAATATGCAGAAAAGTCACTTTCAACGTTAGATGGCAGATAGTCCAATACTTCTGGTTCTAAAATGTATGTGCCAGTGTTGACTGTATCAGAAAAAATTTCACTTGTAGAAGGCTTTTCTAAAAATCTGCTGATGCGATGGTTTTCATCTGTAATTACTACACCAAATTCAATCGGATTTGGTACGCGGGTTAAAATTAAGGTAGCTTTTGATTGCTTTTGTTTATGAAATCGAATGGCGGCGCTTAAATCAAAATCGGTGATACTGTCACCACTAATTACTAAAAAAGTTTCATCTAGTAACTCGGCAATATTTTTAACACAACCAGCCGTACCTAATGGTTGGTCTTCCTCAACGGCGTATGTGATTTGAACACCATAGTCACTGCCATCTTGGAAATAGTCCCGCATGACATCAGGTAGATAGTGCAATGTGGCAATGATCTCCGTAATCTGATGTCTTCTGAGTAAGTTAATAATATGTTCAGCAATCGGCTGGTTGAGAATGGGTACCATTGGTTTAGGAAGTTCGCACGTTAGGGGTCTAAGTCGTGTTCCCGAACCACCAGCCATCAGAACTGCTCGCATAATCTCTCCTTAATTATTTGCAATGTTGACAGCGTTGTGATCAATGCTTCATTTGGCATAGTTCTGTCATTAAGTTTCCTATGAGGAGCAAATTTACGGTATCCGTCATTAGATGCGCTTGTAGAGGTTGTTTAGATAGGCTTGTGCTGGGAATTTAATACTAGGCTGTATAGACATATATAATTTTGCAAGCCAGAGGTGTGGGTGTTGCTCAGAGTGAGGGATAACGGATAGTTAAGCATTTAGTCGGAAAAAATACCGTTACCAGTAAATTATAGTTAAGAATATTTAAGGAAGAAAGCTATTGTTTATTTATTGTGGTATTAAAAGTTAACTTCGATTAAAATATAACTGAATAAGGGCTACTATAGAATATGTTGTTTTTAGCTGGACTTAAGCTGCTAGATTAGCCTATATTTAAAGTATAAGTGTATAAAGTTAATCTAAACTGGATGCAAGTTAGCTTTTAAATTAGTAATTAGCCTTGACACGAAATTTATAGCGACTGGCGTGTAATTAAACAAGTTAAATAAATGAGGTTAAGCGATGGGGCCATTAGTTGTTTTTGCCTTGCTTGGGGGTTATGGTTTCGGTGCATGGAAATTCTGGAATGGATTTGATCGCACTTCTTTTAACAAAGGTTTAGGAAATCGGGTGGCAATGTCTACGCTGTGGCCATTTTTGATGTATAACAAGTCTTATCGTAAGAACTTTCAAAAAGCTCTTAAGGGTGATTGAAGCAGTTTACTAATGATCTAGGGTGTGAGATGACCCTAAAAAATGCTGGCGATTCCCCTAACCCTTTACTCCTAGCCCCTTCGGGGCGGCTCCGCCAACGGAGTCGCTTTGCGAACGGGGTGGCTCCGCCAACGGGGACACTTCGTGAACGCATTTGGTTGATTGGTGGTACTAAAGAAAGTAGGGAAATCGCGATCGCACTTTCCCAAACTAATTTACCTTGTACAATTACTGTCACTACCGAACCTGCGCGATCGCTTTATCCTTCAGCATCAAATCTACGAGTATTAGTAACTCGTTTAGATATCAATCAACTAGAAAAATTTTTAACTGATGAGAAGATAGGCGCAATTTTAGATGCTTCTCATCCTTACGCTGTGGAAATTTCTACTGGTGCGATCGCATCTGCAAATCAGCTACAAATTCCCTACTTGCGGTATGAACGTTTATCTGTAGATACTGCAAAAAATTCTTCCCAAATAATTCAACTAGATAGTTTTAATACACTTATAAATAAAGACTATCTTCAGGGACAAAGGGCATTACTAATATTAGGTTACAGACCCTTACCTTTATTTCATAATTGGCAAGATAAAGCAACCTTATTTGCCAGAATCTTACCTTCTGTGACGGCAATGGAAGCAGCAATAGCAGCAGGATTTACACCAGATCGCATAATTGCCTTACGTCCTCCTGTTTCAGCTAATTTAGAAAAGGCATTGTGGGAACAGTGGCAAATTTCTCTAGTTGTTACCAAAGCTTCTGGAACTCCTGGGGGAGAAGATATTAAGCGCACCATTGCTGCTGAGTTAGGTATTCCTTTAATAGTCATTAATCGCCCAAAAGTTGACTATCCTCAACAAACCAGTGATTTATCAGCAGCACTAGAATTTTGTCACCAATATCTTAACAATTAACAGTAAACAGTAGACTTATTGCATA
This sequence comes from Crinalium epipsammum PCC 9333, assembly GCF_000317495.1. Taxonomy (GTDB): domain Bacteria; phylum Cyanobacteriota; class Cyanobacteriia; order Cyanobacteriales; family PCC-9333; genus Crinalium; species Crinalium epipsammum. The sequence goes on along the minus strand of NC_019753.1, from coordinate 4,271,186 downwards.
AGTAAGATTTTGGAAAATTAACCACAGATAAACACAGATAAACACAGATGTACTCGCAGTCAGCCTGTGGATAAAAAGATGATTTATGCGTAAGTCCTATAGAGATTAGCCTGCGTAGGCAGGCTTAGTTTGTATAGCCGCAGGCTTCAGCCTGACGGCACTATTTCTACAACGCTTGAATCCACTCAAGCACATCGTATTCTGTCCAGACACCGTTTTGCCAGTAGGGGTCAGCTTCTACCAATTGCCTCACAGTAGCTTCATCCGGTGCTTCGTAAATAGCAAAAACTTTAGTTAAATCTTTAGTAGGACCAATGGTAATTAAAGTTCCAGCTTCTTTTTGCTTGGCAAGTCCATCAAGATGTGCTTGGCGGTAAGGCGCACGTTTTTCTAAAACATCCGCGCAGTAGCTTCCCCACATTACATATTTAGTCATTGTTTGATCAATTATCAATTAACAATTATCAATTATCAGATAAGTAGCTCCACATTAAAAAAGATAAAACCTAAAAACTCCCCCTCCCTGTGAACGCAGGGCTGTTTCATTTTCCAGAATTATATTTCCAACATTGACTCTAAATCTTTTTTATTTATCAAATTAAAATTTAGCACTAATGTTTAATATAACTTTAATTAATTATTCCTTGATAGATTAACTCTATACACAGCATAAATTTTCCGATGCTTTATCCCATCAGGCTTGAAGCTCCTCTTAAGTTATTTTTTTAACGAAAACTACTGCTGATAATTTTCAAATTTTAAGTCAATTCTTCCGTCATAATGAGCAGTTTGTTCCAGTGATTACCTAACCACCTTTTTCCCTCGGTTATAGAGATGAAACCCAAGCCGCGAAAAAGATTCAAAACTATTGTTTTTAAAATGGAAAAATTAGTAGCTGCTTGAATTTGATGAATTTTCATTTTATCTTCATTTAAAATTACGTCTTTGACCCAGTGAACTTGATTTTCTATTCGCCAATGCCCTCTAATTCTTTGGTTAAACGTTTCCGCATCTGCGCTCATGCTACTGATGTAATAAACTGTTTCTTGATATGGTGAGCTTCCTCTCCATCCCCAGCGTTCTACTTTAATCAAGCTTTGAATATGTGACCAGTTTTTCAATTTAATAATATTATTAAAAACTGTTACTTCTCGAGTTACTTGTCGTCCATGACTTTGTTCTTTAGTGATACATCGGCTGGATGGCTCAATCATATTTGTTAAAGTTTTTACTTGCTCATACAATTTATTTTGGTTTTTCTTTAAAGCAATTAAATAATTATTTTGACTTTTGATAATTGCTCTAGTTGTAGTTTGATTACAATGCAGCGCATCGGCGCTTATTACTTTTCCTTTAAAACCGCAATTCCTTACTATATCTTGAACTTCGGCAATTTCTGACTTACTTTTATTCTCGATTTTACTCAGGGCTATCACTAATCCTGTTAGTTGACTAAATACAGAAACTATTACCCCAAAATTTTGCGATTTATCTGCATAGTTTGTTACTGTGCTTCTCAAACTTTTTCCATCAATTGCCAACCAGTCTGTTTCATCTATTTGCGGATAGTTTTCTTTAGCCCACTGATTAAAAACTTCGCTGAGATTTTGCCAGTCCATGCCCATCATTACCCTTCTTATAGTTGCACAAGATGGTAATCTTTCCGTAAATATTTCCAAGTTATTAATCAGATTCCTTTGCTCATATTTTACAAAATGCCCAATTTCTCTATAGCCCTGATACCCTGACATCATCCCTAAAACTACTACTAATAATACTATCCATAAGGGATGTCTTTTTCCTTGACTTTTACGAAAATCCTTGACTTTCTTCAAGTGTTCTATTAGACTAACAAGCATGATTTTATTAAAAAAAAAGAGCGATCACTGTGATTTTATCAGGTAGCGATCGCTCTTTCTTTAAGAATTTGCCTTGGAAAATGAAACAGCCCTGCCTGTGAACGGGGAGGGGGCTGGGGGGTGGGGTTTTACACCTAACTTCTGAGGTTAACTCGGAATTTTTCTACTAACTCATCGCGGACTTTTTGATGTACTGGTTCCACATCCTCATCTGTAAGAGTGCGATCGCCTACCCGATAAATTAACCGCAGCGCCAAACTTCTTTGCCCATCTGGGACGTTTTCGCCCCTGTATTCATCAAACAATTCCACACCATCTAATAACTTACCACCAGCTTTTTTAATCACTCGTTCAATTTCAGCAACAGTTACCTCGACAGGAGCAAAAAATGCAATGTCTCGGTCAGCAGCCGGATATGTGGAATAAACTTTAAACGGTGGGGTAAGATGTTCTTCTTCAGCTAAGTAGTTCAATAACACATCCATATCCAAATCAAAGGCATAAACCGCATCCGGTAAACCTTTTTCTTGACGTAATTGAGGATGCAATTGTCCAAAAGTACCTAAACGTTCACCTTGTATCCACAAAGATGCTGTCCGCCCTGGATGTAAACGGCGATCGCGCCTATCAGGTTGATACTCTACAGGCACACTTAGACGCTGAAATACACTTTCAAGCACACCCTTGGCTTCAAACCAAGTCATCGCTTGTTCACGTCCTCCTCTGATCCACTTTCCTTGGGTAGGATCACCGCCTAAAATTCCAGCTAAAGAATCTGCTTCAGCTAAACCTTCTTCGTCACTCCAGAAAACCCGACCGATTTCAAAGGCGTTTAAAGCACCATTTCCTTGTTCTAAATTGTACTGGAAAGAATTAATTAAACCAGCTATTAACTCAGAACGTAAAAGTGAATATTCAGTGAACATCGGATTAGCGATCCTCACCTGTGTATCATCTTCAGACTTCGCTACCGCATAAGAGTAGTGCATCACTTCTGTTAGTCCTGCTGCCCGAAATGCTTCGCGCAATTGCCGCACTAACTGCTGATCTAAAGATAGATATCCGGCTTCTGTTTTACTAGGTAGAGTATCGCAGAATTTGCCATAGCCGTAGAGACGAGCAACTTCTTCTATTAAATCAATTTCCCGTTCTAAGTCCCGATAACGGTATGGTGGTACTGTCACCATCCAAACCTGTTCTCGATCAGTAGGTTGGAGAGTACATCCAAGGGCAGTTAAAATCCGCTCAACATCTTCAGGCTGGATTTCCCCTAGTTGATCATCTCCTAAATCTACTGCCCCTAAAACTTGGTTAACTCGTTCTAGGCGTAATTCGATTGAGCGACTCCAGTTAGCTTTATCGGGTCGAAAGTCAGCAAATTCTTGGGCTACAACTGTCCCATTTGCTAACTCAGTAATCAGTGCGATCGCACGATTACAAGCTATTTCTAATTCTGCCTGATTTACTCCCCGTTCATAACGAGTAGAAGCTTCTGTCCGTAAACCTTGACTTCTAGCAGATCTGCGAATTGCTACCGGATCGAAAATTGCCGCTTCTAAAATTAAATTCTCAGTACCATCATAAACTTCCGTTTCTTCACCACCCATCACACCTGCAAGAGCAACAGCTTTGTCATTTGCAGTGATGATTAAATTTTGTGATTGCAGGTTGCGCGTTTGACTATCTAGTGTTTTGAAGGATTCGTCACTATTGGCAAAGCGAACACCAATAGCAAGGTTGTCTCCACCAGCAACAGATTGTAAGCGATCGCGATCGAAAGCATGAAGCGGCTGACCCCATTCCAATAAGATGTAGTTAGTGATATCTACAACATTATTAATTGGTCGGACACCAGCAGCTTGTATACGACGCTGCAACCAATCAGGTGAAGCAGCAATTTTAACATTAGCGATCGCAGTACCAATATAAGCTGGACTTGCTTTTGGCTCAGAAATCTTTAACGGTAAATTACCTTCAGATGGAATTACGGCTTCTGCTACCTGCGGCAGTTTTAAAGCAGCACCAGTAAGTGCCGATACTTCCCGCGCCACTCCCACCATACTCAAAGCATCAGCGCGATTGGCAGTGGAACTTAGATCTAGAATTACATCATCCAAATCTAATAAAGGACGTACATCTGCACCTATCTGCAAATTATCTCCCTCAAAGATATGAATCCCTGCTGACTCCTTCATCAAACCGATTTCGGCTAAAGAGCAGATCATCCCTTCTGAGCGTACACCCCTGAGCTTAGTCGGTTTAATCTTTAAATCAATCACAGGTAAATAAGTACCCACAGTTGCCACAGGCACATAAATATCCGCCCGCACATTAGCAGCACCACAGACAATATTTAAATAACCACTAGGATTCCCAATATCGACTTCACATAAGCTTAACTTATCAGCATTTGGGTGTTGTTGCCGAGTAATCACCTTTCCAACAACCACACCCTCCGCCCAAGTACGGCGATCTTCGATATCTTCCACCTCAAACCCAGCTAAAGTCAGCATTTGAGCCAACTCTTCTGGAGCAATATTTACATCAACCAGTTCCCGCAGCCAGTTTAGAGAGATACGCATTTAACCGCTTGCTTTTACCTATTTCAGCCTGATTATTTTACCTTTCTCCAGGCAGACTGCCACAATGGTGTTTCTTCCTATAAACTTTTTTAGCAGACTTTACTCACGTTTTTGATGTTAACTAGCAAATAAATATAGCTCCTGAAAGGTTCATAAAATCTTAAAATAGAATTTACCCCTACTTAATTAAACAAGTGCTGAAATTACTGGCACACAAGAGAAGATTTAATCTATACCCAATTATTGCCATAAATTGTAAAATATAGTCTGTGGCAACCTACTTATGTAGTTCAATTGCTGAATTTTACTTTCTTTAAATTAACACTTTCTGGTAAATTTGGGAGCTAAATATTAAAGTCTTAATAAATTTAACAATTAAATAGTTTATATTGAGGTAAGTGCTATCGTAAGGCTATATGTGAACGTGAAAACTTAGCTGCAATGAACTAGAATAAAATTTAGCTAAGAAAAAAAGTTGTAGGCGTTAGCTATTTTTTTTGCCAAGCCAATATAGGAGTGAGATTTTTGGGATGATATTAGGGAACTATAGATAACGAATAGAGATCGTGTTAAATAATAAAAGTTAATGAATAAGCAAGTAAGATATCCTTGTTTTAAACCAATAAATAAAAACGTAGGCAACCTCATAAGGTAAAAGTATACCTTTAGCCTTAAGTGGATCGGCTTCTGACCTACAGACAGTCATGCCATATCAAGAGCAATTTTGACCAAGTTTGATCGTTGCACAGATGTCTCAATAGTGACGCTCCCATGAGCTATTGCATAAATCCAGACTGCCCTAAGCCAGAAAATCCCAATCATGCCGAAACTTGTCAGGCGTGTGGTTCTAGACTACTATTGCGCGATCGCTATCGAGTTGTAAAAGCACTCGGTCAAGGTGGTTTTGGAGCTACCTTTTTAGCCATTGATCAAGCTTTACCAGGCGAACCCACCAGCGTAATCAAGCAACTGCGACCAACAACAACTTCCCCCCAAGTATTAGAAATGGCAAGGGAGTTGTTTGAAAGAGAAGCTAGAACCCTGGGTAAAATTGGGAACCATCCCCAAGTACCAAGACTACTGGACTATTTTGAAGACTATACCCAGTTTTACCTAGTACAGGAATATGTACCAGGCTGGACGCTACAACAAGAAGTAAAACAAGGCGGTCCCTTTAGTGAAGCTGGAGTCAAGCAATTCCTAGCTGAAATGCTACCCGTGCTGCAATACATTCATAGTCAGCAGGTAATTCACCGAGACCTCAAACCAGCTAACATGATTCGTCGGGAACAAGACCGCAAACTGGTTTTAATTGACTTCGGTGCTGTGAAAAATCAAGTTAGTCAGACAGCAGTATTTAATAGCTCAGATCAAACTGCTTTGACAGCTTACGCTATTGGGACACCTGGTTATGCGCCACCAGAACAGATGGCAATGCGACCAGTTTATGCTAGTGATATCTATGCCCTCGGCGTTACTTCTATTTATTTACTCACAGGGAAATCACCCAAAAACCTAGATTACAACCCCTCCACAGGTGAAATGCTGTGGTACGAAAACCTCGACATCAGCAACCAGTTTGCTGAAGTTCTCAGAAAAATGTTAGAGGTTTCTGTCCGCCACCGTTATCAGTCTGCTGAGGAAGTTCTTAATGCACTAGAGATGGCTCCCTATATGGATAGCCTATCTCAAGGTTTGACGAGTAAACATAATCAATCTAATCAATCTAATCAATCTAATCAACAAAGCAATAGAAGTTATATTCCGCCATCTGGAGATTTAAGCGGATTAAATTCATCCATTAACACATCTGCCTCATCCCAATTAGGAATGGCAATTCGAGCTAGAAAAGCAAAAATGGAGCAAACTGGATCACCAGCATCCCCAGCATCACCAGCATCACCAGCATCCCCAGGAGCAGCAGATTATAAAAATAGAGGTATGGTTGGTAAAGATAGAGGTATGGCTGGTAAAGATTCAACGACACATCCACATAGAAATGTCAGCCAGACAACAGGGATACCTAAACAACCTTCTAAATTAGACGCGCCTAGTGTAATTAGTTCTTATAACAAAGGCAGGCGCGACTTTGGTGAACAAAATCTCAGTAATCTTAATCTGCAAAAAGCTAACTTGTCTGGAGGAAATTTCCATCAAGCTAACTTGACTCAAACAAATTTCCAGGGGGCAAATCTCTCTAATACTGATATGGGACAAACCAGTTTAAGTGGAGCAATGCTTAGAGATGCTAATTTAGTACGCGCTTACCTTAGTTATGCAGATTTGGAAGGAGCAGATTTACGTGGCGCTGATTTAAGTTTTGCATATTTCAACTATGCCAATCTCCGAGGTGCAAATTTGTGTGGGGCAAATCTCACTGGAGCCAAAATAAATGACGAACAAATAGCACAAGCTAAGACAAATTGGGCAACAGTTTTACCGAATGGTAAACGAGGCTTTTGGTAAGGAATGTTAAGTAGCTGGGTGGAAATCAACGTAATATTCAGGCGGTTAATTGTTAATTGCTAAAACCTTGACAGTTTTCCCCGCCGGAAGGAATTTATGCTCTACAGGCAGAACAGCTAAACCAGTAGTTTGAGCTAGGTTAATTAAATTACCTGAACTATGGCTACCTCCTGCAAGCTGAAACTCGTAAACTCCATCTACTAACTGCAACTGTCCCCAAAGATAAGTTTCTCGTTTGCCATCCGAATGCAAATTATCACGCGATCGCGCCATAATAAATACTGGTTTCCACCCTGTTGCTAGTCCAGATAATTTAAGCAGTGCAGGTTGCACAAACCGCCAAAAAGTTACGAGAGATGAAACCGGATTTCCTGGCAATCCGAAATATAACACGGGTTGAGAATTAGCCGACTTATTTCCATGAAATGTGGCGAATGTCAAGGGTTTGCCAGGTTTAATCGCAACAGCGCGGATGTGAATTTCTGCCCCTAACTCTGCCAAAATCTGCTCAACATAATCATAATCTCCGACTGAGACACCGCCAGAGGAAAGTACAACATCTGCTGATAATATAGCTTGAGAAATCGCATCTTTAAGAGCCTGTGGCTGATCGGGTACAATACCTAAACACAAAGGTATGCCACCCATTTGTGTTACTAAAGCAGCTAAAGCATACTGATTTGAGTCTACAATTTGACCTGCTTGTAAAGGTTGCTCAGGTGCTACCAATTCATCGCCAGTAGAAAGAATAGCCACCCGTAGACGGCGATAGACAGGTAACTGGTGACACTGTGCAGCAGCAAGCACAGCAATTTCTGGGGCATTTAAAGGTATACCCGCAGATAATAATTGTGTTCCAGCTTGATAGAAAGCGCCTTGGTGACGTACAAAAGCTTGGGGTTGTGCAGGCGGTGCGAGAATAAAGATGCGATCGCCTTCCCTTCTAGTTTGCTCTTGCATCACCACCGTATCAGCGCCAAGAGGCATAACAGCACCAGTCAAAATTCGCGCCGCTTGCCCTGATTTAATTACAATTTGAGGCTGACAACCTGCGGGAATTTCCTCCACAATTTCTAATACTGCTGGTTGCTGGGCATTAGCAAATTGCACATCCGCAAACTGCACCGCGTACCCATCCATTGCGGAGTTATCCCAGTGAGGAAAATCCAACTGGCTAGATACTGCTGCTGCCAAAATCCGACCAACGGCAGATGATAAATTTACAATCTCATATTCTTGATTTTCATCTAAAGGTTGTACTAACCCTAAGATGATTTCCTCAGCTTCTTTAACAGATAACATTCAGGTTTGGCAAATCTGATTTTAGTTTAGTTTAAACTGTTGTTGCATCAGTCCTAAATTTACTACTAATAAGACTAGCCCATTGTTTGCCAGGTTGAGATTAGAAGATTGGTTAAAGGGCGATCGCACTCTACTATTTGCTCTGCTTCCTCTGCCAAAAAAGGAAAAATGTAAAAAAACTACACTTGTCAGTCCCCCCTCCCTCCCAGGGCTACTTCCGCAGTGACGAGAGAAAATAATTTGGGTAGGATTGCCTGTAGAACAGTGGAAGAATTCGGGAAATTTTTCCCCTGCCCCTCTGCCCCCCTGCCCCCTGCCCTCCCTCCTCTCTATCTATTTGCCGTAGATTGGATAATTTTGCTATCAAGCTTACGCGCTGCATCTGTGATTGACAAAGCTGGCTGATCTCCTTTCATATAGAGAACTGCTGTCAATGCTCCAACATTTTCCCGCCGAAAAACGCCTAAATCCATGTTGACTGATTGACCGATAATATTCACACCTACTTGCAGACCAGTTGAGGTAGTCGCCAGTTTATCCATATCGGTAAGTGTGTTGTAACTTACCACTTCCACTGGGACTTGCGGCAGGGACTTGAGTTGCTCCTTGAGTTCAGCTACCATTTGTTCCTGAACTGCTGGTTTCTTTAAATCTTGCAAACTAGCATCGAATCTAGCTTGATCTGTCTGAGTCGGAAGATTAGCTGTCATGCCGACAATGACTTGCAATGTATCTGGATTGATAAAGGCAAATACGTCCTCTGTCTTAATATTGGCTAGATTGAGCTTTTCTTTAAAAGCTTCCAACTGGGTAGCAATGACTGTAGCTACTTCTGGTGACAAGGGTTGAAATCCAGCAGGTAAATCTTGGACAGTTAGCTTGATACCTGGCTTTGTTTGCGTTTCGGTGGCAGCCAGTTGTACGGTAGTTGTAGAGACTTTAGCTTGATTAGTAGGCTGGGCGATCGCGCCCTTAGAGTAGCTACCAGTTAAAACAATGCTTGCCAATAAAGATAAAAGCAAGGGTAATTTTTTTGTCATTGGGATTAAAAAAAAAGGCAATTGATCACTTACTACTAGCATAGTTCTCCCATACCTTGAGTTGCCACAATTTTTTGAGGTAAGGCACAATCTGCTTGATTTATTAATATTCGTTATTCTTGCAAAAAATTTATTGGATAGAAGTCACAATTCAGAATTCAGAATGTAATTATTAAATGATTTAGCTCCACAAATAATTAGGAACCACGAAATTTGGTGGGGCGCAGAACCTATTTACTCATGCAGGAGTCGCACAGAATTGTCCTGAATTATAATTCCTGAATTCTTGTTATTGTTATCTAGTTAAATCATAACTTTCCTAAATTTAGGTGAAATTGCCTAGACTGACTTTGCCAGAATATGTCAGTGTGTATAAATATGTTAAAGATTGGTGAAGCCGACCTCATGAAGATTTTGGTACTGAGTTGGGAATTTCCACCTCGGCTTGTAGGGGGGATTGCTCGTCACGTGGCAGAGTTATATCCTGAGATGGTCAAACTGGGGCATGAAGTCCATTTGATCACTGTGGAATTCGGTCAGGCACCACTTTATGAGGTGGTAGAAGGCATACATATTCATCGAGTACCTGTATGGCATAGCCAGGATTTTTTCCACTGGATCTGTAACATGAATGAAAGCATGGGACGACATGGTGGCAAGTTAATTCAGGAAGAACAGCCATTTGATTTAATTCATGCCCATGATTGGCTAGTAGGAGATGCTGCGATCGCTCTCAAGCAGACTTTCAAAATTCCCTTAGTTGCTACCATCCACGCAACTGAATTTGGTCGCCATAACGGTCTTCATTGTCATACGCAACACTACGTCTGTAATAAAGAAAAGCAACTTGCTTACAACGCTTGGCGGGTTATTGTTTGTACCGACTATATGCGCCGAGAAGTTGAACGAGTGCTAGAAAGTCCTTGGGATAAAATTGATGTAGTTTATAATGGCATCCGTCCTGAGAAAAAACACCGTCATCAAGAATTTGACTATTGGAACTTCCGGCGGAGATTTGCTGCCGATGATGAGAAAATTATTTACTATGTAGGTCGGATGACTTACGAAAAAGGTGTTTCAGTCTTAATTAATGCTGCCCCGAAAGTGCTGTGGGAAATGGGGGGTAAGGCTAAATTTATTTTTATAGGTGGTGGAAATACCGACCATTGGAAGCGTCAAGCTTGGGATTTAGGGATATGGGACAAGTGCTATTTCACAGGTTTTATGTCCGATAGTGACTTAGATAAATTCCAAACAATTGCTGATTGTGCAGTATTTCCCAGTTTGTATGAACCATTTGGGATAGTGGCGCTAGAAAGTTTTGCAGCGCGTGTACCTGTAGTTGTATCTAATGCAGGTGGTTTACCAGAAGTAGTACGACATACTAAAACAGGTATTGTTACATATACAAATAATCCAGAGTCACTTGCTTGGGGAATGTTAGAAGTATTAAAAAACCCCCGTTACGCTTGTTGGCTGGTGGATAATGCTTATCAAGATTTAGACCGCCACTTCAATTGGGCGAAATTAGCCCAGCAAACCGAGGCGGTGTATGGTAGGGTATTGCATGAGCGATCGCAAGTCGATTGGCTGTAATACAATTAACAATTAGCTAATTTGTAGGTTGTGGTCAAGCGCAGCGCAACCCAACAGAGTATTAATCTACAGGTAACAAGTATAATCCTGGTTTTGCGGTTTCATCAGGTAACAATTCTTTACTGCTTTTAACGCATTTTAGATTTTATATTTAATTTAATTAATTATTTTCTCTGGATTAGGCATTCTCTAAGTCTGATAATAATTCGGCTTCCGTAAGGTCAATCATAGGGATACCGTAGTCTTTTAATTTGAGTAAGAATGTCACTCTGTCTACGCCAATTAAAGCGGCTGCCATGCCAGAAGAAAGGCGCTTTAGTTCAAACATTTTGACTGCCATTGCCCATTTAGCATCAGTTTCAAATTGTTCTTTTGTTTGTTGTAAAGCGTCGGGAAAGGTTTCGGGATAGTCAATTTGAAGTTGATAAGACATAGGGAAATAATGATAACCGCATTACCTAAAGCTTAAGAGTGTGGCGAGTGCGTTCGAGTTGGCTGTGTATATCAGTTGCAATAATAGTTTACATTAATTATTTTAATTACACAGCCATTACTCCCTGATTGTCAATATAAATTTCAATAATTATTCAATTATTTCTTCGTATTGATTACTATCCGTATCTTTAAATTGTTCCATTTCTCTAAAAACTTCATCTAAAGATTTATCATCTAACCATTGATACCGTTCTTTGGTATAGTCTCCTTTGCCAGGGCTGAAATATTGAATAAAACGAATAGCATTAACGACTCCTAGAGAATCTACTAATGCTTTATATCCTTTTTGTACAATTTCATTTTGCGTTGTCATTATTAGTTTCCTCCGTTTGAATAATTTCCGCTACCCATTGCACAGGATTACTAATATTTACATAAATCAATTGCAAATTTTTTTGGGCTTTTTTAAGCAGTCTGTCATCTGTTGTGAGAAATACATCGGCTTGGCTTCTTTCTGCACTGGCAATATGAGTAGCATCATAACTAGAAAATCCCAGTTGTTGTAATTCATTAGCTCTTTCCTTAAGAAACAAACTGCTAATTACTTTAATTTTGGCTATTGATAAGAATTTTGTTACGTTTTTAAGTCTGTCTAAGTCTGGAGTTTGGCTTAATTCAGCATCTAAAGCATTGCTAGTAATTAATTTCCATTTCCCTAATTGACATTGACTAAGAATAGTTAAAACTGCTTCACTTTCTAAATGAATACGTGGTTGTTGTTGGTCATCAAAAGGACGATTTAAACAACAAACATCAAGATATATTTTATATTTTTTGCCCATTGATTCAGACACAACATTATTTCAATCATAGAAAAATTAATTTTTGGTAGGATGATCTACATAAAAATTATGTTTCTGTATGTGCAGGTATAGCTAGACAATGAAATGATAAATTCAGTTATTTATAAAATCTGCACTTACTTAAAAGAACTACATCCCAAGTATCAATTTACAGCGATGAGTATGTAATAACCTAAACTCCTGCTGCGCTACTTGCTCTAACATAAAGATTAAATGCTCAGGTCTTAACATCGTTCCATCATTCAAACAACTACCCACATAACGCAACTCAACAGAATTATTTCTGTGTTTGTTGGCTTCTTTTATCTCCAAATCAAACAAACGATCGCACAAATTAACAAGCTTCTTCTTCCCAGATTTAGTAGTTTGTTCCCACGAAATCTCCTCTCTTGCTTTCACCGTCTCAACCCAGCTTTCCCACTGTTCAACTGTGGCTAATGTCTCAGTTTCAACTGTTAACAAATACTCAGCTTTCTCTAAAGATTGCGTAGCTGAAGGCGCTTTTAAATCAACTTCTTCAACTTGATAAACTGGAATATCCGAAGGTAACTTTGCTACTAACTTCTGTTTAAATACCTCAATATCCATCCATTGAGTTAATTCAAAATCTACAATATCCCCATTACTGGTAGCACCCAAAGGCAGCGCGTTTGCAATCATAATTTTAGGGCTAGGATGGAAACCGCCAGTAAAAGCAACTGGTATTGATGCACGTCTAATCACGCGATCGAATAAACGTGCTAAATCTAAATGACTTACCAACCTCATATCACCTTGCTTACCAAACCACACCCGTAAACGTTGTACCCGTGCTTGATTTGGCGTAAAGTGACCAGCAAATTGTGGTATTTCTGGCGGTGCAATTACAATATTGTGACCAAAATCAGTGCCACACACACCACAATGAGAACAACCATCAAAAGAACAATCTGGTACTGTTGCTGCTTCTAAAGCTTTTTGCAAATCAGCTTTCAGCCAGTTTTTATCAATTCCTGTATCAATATGATCCCAAGGTAAACGCCCATCTAAAGGATTATGGGTTTCTGTATCTTCAAAAACATTCCATTCCCCTTGTTCTACTTGGCGGTATTTCCAGCTTAAATTAGCTTCTGCGATCGCATTTCCCCATGCTGCAAAAGCCCGCTCTATACTATCAAACCACGAATCCATCCCCGCGCCCAACTCCCAAGCGCGACGCAACACAGGCGCTAACCTTCTATCTCCACGCCCAATAAAATTTTCCATCGCAGAAAGACGGATATCAGTGAAATTAACTTTCACCCCTCTCATATTTCTAAATTCATTTCTCAGTAACTTTTGCTTACGTTCCAACTCCGCATTAGACACAGAATGCCATTGAAAAGGTGTATGCGGTTTCGGTGTAAAGTTAGAAATAGTGAGATTAAAATTTAAAAATCTTTTCCCCTGTGCGCGGCATTCTTGTTTTAACCAGCGTACAGTTTCAGCAATACCTACGACATCTACATCTGTCTCTCCGGGCAAGCCGATCATAAAATAAAGTTTAATCTTTTCCCAACCTTGCTCAAATGCGGTTTTAACACCCCGCAAAAGTTCTTCGTTAGTCAAACCTTTATTAATAATATCCCGCATTCGCTGTGTACCAGCTTCCGGCGCAAAAGTTAAACCACTTTGTCTATTACCGCCAATAATATTAGAGATATTCTCATCAAACCTATCTACTCGCTGACTTGGTAAAGATAAAGTAATATTTTCATCTTTCAGGCGGTTTTTAATCTCCATCCCCACCGCAGGTAGTGCCAGATAGTCGGAACAACTCAGGGATAATAGGGAAAACTCATTATAACCAGTAGCACGCATTCCCTTTTCGATCGCATCTACTACTGCTTCCGGTTCCACATCTCGCGCAGGTCTAGTTAACATCCCTGGCTGGCAAAAGCGACAACCGCGTGTACAACCGCGCCTAATTTCAATAGCTAGTCGGTCATGTACAGTTTCAACTATTGGAACCAACCCCATCGAATATGCTGGCATGGGAGTTGCCACTCGTCTGACAATCCGCGCTGGTACATCAGCACGATTAGGATGAACTGAACCATCATCCGCCAGATCATAAAATTGCGGCACATATACACCAGGAACTTGTGCCAAATCTAGCAATAACTGTTCGCGGCTTAATCCTGCTGCCTTGCCTTCTTCTAAAACTAAACCAATTTCCGGCAGTAATTCCTCACCATCTCCCAAAGCCACAAAGTCAAAAAAGTCAGCGTAAGGTTCAGGGTTAGAAGTTGCAGTCTGCCCACCTGCAAAAATTAAAGGACATGAACTACCTGCACGTTCTTTCCAAGTTAAAGGAATGCCAGCTAAATCCAACATTTCTAGGATATTAGTGGCTCCTAGTTCATAACTCAGGCTAAAACCTAAAATATCAAAATCTGTCACTGAACGCCGAGACTCTACGGCAAATAAAGGTGTTTGAGTTTCCCGCAGTTTTGCAGCTAAGTCTGGTGCTGGTAAATAAGCGCGATCGCACAGTTGCCTGGGCTGGGCATTTAAAATATTGTAGAGAATAATATGCCCTAAGTTAGATGCGCCAACTTCATATACCTCTGGGTAAGTAAGCACCCAGCGAACTTCCGCACTATCCCAAGCCTTGTGAATTGCCCCCAACTCGTTTCCTAAATAACGTGCTGGTTTGAGAATCTCTGCCGTGAGTAACTGCTCAACTGCAACTGCCACTATTAAACCCGCCTTTTCAGCGCAACTATTTAACCATCCTCACTATAACGGATGTTATTAGTAGCGCATCGTTCAATTCCTTAGCCTTAAGCTTTGAAACTTCATAAGCTTAAGGCTAAGGAATTGAGATGTTTCTGCTACTCGTTGCTATCGGCACAGAAACACCCCACAGTATTGTTACTTTTAATTATCCAGGCTCATATTAGTGAGCGACATTTTAAAAAAACTTCTCCAGACTGGGAACAAAAGAGCGATCGCCACTGTCTTAATTGATACATCAAATAACTCCTAGTCGAGCTTTAATATCCGATTAAGTGAAATTTGCAGTTTTGGTGCTAACTTAACGTTGCTTCAAAAGCTGCTTTATTTTCAAAAATCTCAAATACTCGATCAAGTTGAGTTAATTCAAAAATCATCCTGACTGCGGGGGAAACTGAACAAATACTAAATCTTCTTCCTAAACTCTGAGCCAGATTGAGTGCAGATACTAAAGTCATCAAACCAGCACTGTCTATATACTCGATTTGCTCCATGTCTAGCAACAAGATCGACACATCAGGCGCGGCGACGGCTGTAGTTAACGAACGCTGAAACCTACCTGCATTAGCAGCATTAACATAACCCTTAGCGGGAAAAACCGTAACTTGTGGTTTTACAATCATTGTTTGCATGGTTCAATCCTGTTATAAAAGCTATAAATTTTAAATTGCGCTAATTCTTAGAAGATAGACTGTTAAGCATACTCTTTACCACCTCCAGGGAAAGATTTTGTTAAATATTTATACAATTTATTGTTGACCCGACATTTTTTCGGTAATTAATCGGCAAATAGTATCCTGCAATACTAAAACCTCTCAGGTTTTTTGAGAAACCAGTACAGGGATCTAGGTAAAACGACAATAAAACCATATACCGGAGGATAGATACAAGAAACTTATTTTGGGTTAAAAAAATTTTACAAACTCTACTTTAGAAATATGTTTTTAAAATTAATATTGAATATTATTATTAATATAATTAGTTAAAATAAATTGTATTAATTGCTATAATGAACATAACTTATACAAAGAAAATAACGATTATCTGGATAATTTAATTAAATATTTTCCATTCATGTTAAATTAAATAACAAATATATTAATATCAATTTTTCATTTACCCACTTTAATCAAAATGTCCTATGAAAACTACTTACGCAATCCGTCAACTGGTTGAAAAAGCTCTCTATATCAAAAGATTGACCCCTGATATAGAGAATGAAATTAACTACGAACTCACACGAATGGGTCATATCTCCGATGTGGATTATGAAGCATTAGAGTTACTGATGGCAGAAATGGATGCGGGTCGGGTGCAGTTAGTTCCTAGTTGGTTAGGCTGAGGAGTTTCTACCTGAAAAACCAGCAAAATCTCCTATAGACATCTCCAGAAATTAAAGATGCGTTACATAAAACTAATGTAGAGACGCAGCATAGTACGTCTCTACATTTCTTAGTCTAAGAAGCCTTAAAAGCTTGAGGGTAAGCATCGCACACTTGGCGAACAAATAATCTCAACTGCTTGTTTACCCCAGCCTTATCCGGCGGTTGCCTTTCTGGGGTATCCAAGTACATTAATAAAGGAATCACCTCTGTATCTAATGCTGCACTAAACAGAGTTAACGGCAATAACAAATCCGCACCTTGCCGCAAATCATAAACTGTATTGTCTGTTGATAGCCCAGGCGAACAATATATGTCCATAGTCGCCAGCATCAAAGGACGCGCCCAGCAGATTTGGCGTGATGTGACTATTTGGATAACTTCTGCGTAAAGACGAGTATTTTCGTACTCTAAACAAACAATCTGACGAGGCTCAAAGGTATCTGTCGGAACGATTGATGCTTGATTCACTTTGATAAATAGACTAGCTGTATATCTGTGTGCATCTGTGTTTATCTGTGGTTTAAAGCCTTGTACATCTCCTTTAAAGATATTTTGACTAATCAGTAGGAAGTATAAACCACCATCTTCTTGATAATTGTTAATTGTTAATTGTTAATTGTTAATTGTTAATTGAGCCTCATGATTAACCGACTCTCGCAAATGAATCACATCTTGGCGAGGGTCAGCATGGCTAACTTGTACTTCTAAGCGATCGCCTGGATGTAAAGAACGCTTAAAACGCATAGCTAATTCTAAACCTAAATCTTCTAACAAGATCAACCCCAAGTTATCATCTTCGCGCAACCAACGCAGCATTTGCGCTTGCCAAACTTCTCCCGCATTACGACGAAGATATTCTAATCCCCAATAACGATTCGTCTGGCGTTCTACTAAAGTAGCTTCATAAGCAGAACTACTAACACTTAGCACAATTTCTTGTAACTTTTCTGCCGAAAATGGCAACGGTTCGCCACGTAAATGAGCTTTAATCTGAAAATGTGCTAATAAATCACTGTAGCGACGAATCGGAGATGTTACCTGAGTATAAGTTTCCAAACCTAAACTAGCGTGTCGTGCTGGCGTAACGCTCATTTCACTGCGAGGCATACACCGCCGCATCGCACAAAAACGCACTGGACCTGCTGGCAGTTGCAATAATTCTTCTTGTGGAGGCAATTCTGGCTGCGGTTGACTGCGATAAAGTAAAGGTAATTGGTGATCTTGACCGTAACGACCTGCAACCTCACCCGCCAAAATCATCATTTCTGCTACAAGCTGACGGGAAGGTGAATCTTCTAATACATTAATTGTAATTTCATCACCGTATACCTTAATCGAAGCTTCCGGCATACTAATATTAATCGAACCTTGGGATTGTCTCCAAGATTGACGTAGACGTGCTAAAGCAGCAATATCAGCGATTTCCGGTTCTGCCTGTACGCCTAACTGTAGCATTTCGTCTACATCTTCATAAGTCAGACGATAAGTTGGCTTGACCGAGGTAGGATGAATACGATATTCCTCAACCCCACCAGATTCATCTAAAATTACGCCAAAACT
Organism: Crinalium epipsammum PCC 9333; assembly: GCF_000317495.1. GTDB lineage: Bacteria > Cyanobacteriota > Cyanobacteriia > Cyanobacteriales > PCC-9333 > Crinalium > Crinalium epipsammum. Next base: position 4,253,341 of record NC_019753.1, on the reverse strand, counting down.
CAAAGCATAACAAAGCTTACCCTGAACTAAACTCATTGGTCCCGTTGCCAAATCTGGCGGAAACATGGGAATCATCCCTGTGGGTAAGTATAGTGTCGTAGTACGCCGACGCGCTTCGAGGTCTAAATCATCCCCTGGCGATACTAATCTACTTGGGTCAGCAATATGTATCCATAGGCGCTGACGACCATCAGAAGAAGTTTCCACACTTAAGCCGTCGTCAATCTCTTGGGTACTTTCATCGTCAATAGTATAAACCTTGAGATGTGTTAAATCCAAGCGATTTGAGTCGGGGTCGGCGGGTGGATTTTCCACCATTAGCTGGGTCACTTCAACTACCTTATTAGAAAACTGCACAGGAATTTGACTACGGCGCAAGGACAGGTTTTCGTGAGGACTCCATAAACCTATATCTACCAGGAAATCGAAGGCGCTTTGAGCGTTTTGAGGTCGTCCTATCGCTGCTAAGATATCTTGCGCCGGACGAGATGCTGTCTCTGGTTGCAGGGCAAATCTTTCTACAGCATCAAGTCGAGTGCGATCGCTATCTTGCCAGTGTACTACTTCACCACTTAATGCTTGCTGTATTCGTGTTAAAAATTCTTCTTGCTCTCGTCGTCGTTGTTCCCCAACTTCGAGTTGATGCTTTAATTCTGCTACCTGATTAGCACTACGGGGTTCATAACCATCCCCCTTATTCTTAAAATAAATCTTATCCTCTGACAGCAATAAATAAGCTGCATAACAATAGACAGGACTTTGATCTGAAAAAAGTATTGAAGCTAGGGTTGCTGGGTCAAACGTTTCTCCATCTTCTACCAAAAGTTCCCATGCTACTTCCACACTTGATGGGTCTAGCAGTGGTTGGACTTCTGCCAAAAAGCTGGGAATATCCGATGGTTTATATGTTTGACCCTTAACCTCATAGGTAATTTTCCGGGGATGAAGGGTGTGGGATTGACTACGAACGTCGATCGCAATCCAGTGTTTTTTGCCCTCTGGACGGTCTATAACAGCCAGACGGCGCTCTCCATTTTGCCAAAATTCGATTAATGTTCCCTTCTCCACCAGTTTCGATATCCCCGGTTCTGTATTAATTAACACCTACTATCCAGTCTAGCTTTTAGAGAGTCTGGTAAAAAAACCAGCAGACGGATATCAAGTGTTGTCTGCTATTAAATCGCCCTTACGTCTTTAGCCTTCTTGGTTAATGAATGGCAATAACGCAATCAATCTAGCTCGCTTAATCGCCAGAGTTAAATGACGTTGTTGTTTTGCTGTTAAACCGCTAATGCGACGAGGTAAGATTTTGCCACGTTCAGTCACGAACTTACGCAATAAATCTACATCTTTGTAGTCGATGGGTTCATCTGGTTTAACTGGGGAAAGGCGCTTGCGAAAATAGGTCATAATTTTTTGTTACTCAGTAGTGATTGTTGGTTAATTATTCATTGCTGGTGGCAAATCGTTCTTTGAACTAGGAACGATGTGCATCCCAGGCAACTAAAAATTACTTAATTTCCTTGTGAACTGTATGGGTGTTGCAATGCCGACAAAACTTCTTGATTTCTAGTCTTGCAGTAGTGTTTCGGCGGTTCTTTGTCGTTGTATAGCGCGAAACGCCTGGTGTTCGCTTGTTGGAATTCGTGCGACACTCAGTGCATTCCAGCGTAATAATAATCCTGACTCCCTTTTTGGCTGCCATAATTCGCCTTCTACAAAATCCAACCTGCGGACACAATTAGACACAAATTTCTATTATTTCATGTTACGGGTAGTATCAGCAAGTATTTTTTTTATTTTTAGATCGAGGGAAAAGCCTCTACGGGTTGCTACTACTTGGGTTTGACTGATGCGATCGTGAAATGCTTGTTGCAGATCCGCATCGGTAAAGGCTAGTCCACAATCAGCAACTAAAGGGCTAATTAGCAGCAATAAGGAAATAGCGTTGCTCAGACCAATAATTAGACCAACCAGCGCCAGCATAGAAACAAATCCCGCAATGCCTTCTCGAAGAGCTAAGTCTACAAATCCTGGTGTTTTACCAAATTTGGCATTAACTACTTTCATATCCAGGGCGTAGCGACCTAAACTTTGCCCTTGATTTTTGGATACTAGCACTACTCGCAACACTAACCATGCCAGAAGAAAAATTACTGCGTTAGCAAATAAAGTTCCTCCCAGTAAGACACTCAAGATGCTCACTGCCAGAAAATCAATTATAAAAGCCGCAACTCGTCGCTGAATCGGCACTTTGGGAAAGCGACTGTAGCCTAGTTGGTCATTCATGGGAAATGCCTTGTGGAGATATTTAGTTCTGGGAAATAACTTTTTGGCTGGGCTATGAATCTATTGTGAGGCGGCTATGAAATTTTTGATCAACTTCGGCGCAGTTAATGGTTAAATAATTTATATGGTAAATTTTGTATAATATGTTATTCGCTTAAAAAAGCACGGATTTACCATTTTGGAATCATCCATCTGGCTTTATCCTATAAGTATGGTAGTTGAGGCACGATCTTTTACACAATCATCGCTGCACAAAAATTTACAATCAAAATTTACACATTGGTAATCTGTGGGCAAGATGTCCAAATTACCTCTTATATTTTCCAATATTAATAAAACTTACGCTGAGTTAAAAAGTTGAGAGTATTCAAAAGCTGATGAATTAAGGCTTGTTCTCAATTACAATTCACATTGATAGTCAAAGTACTTAAATTTTTAGATTATCTACAATTATCACAATGTCCACAATTAAAATTAGTTGCTTCTTTGGTAAACCCAAAAGCGCGTAACAAAAACTGCCAACGACAGTCCCGCGTCTTGAGATATTCACTCATTTGAGATTGAATTTGTTGCTGTAATTTATTCAATTCGTCAAAAGATCTAGATTTTCCTGACGAATGACGGATATAATTAAATGGGTCTTGCCACTGTAATTGTCCAGCACTGTGCAACAAAGAAAGAGCAACTGCACCATCATTAAACTGCTTTGTTACTGCTGTTAATTCCCCCTGCCGTGGAATTTTTCGAGCAATTTGTTCAGCTTTTTGGTATTGTAAGCGCAACTTTTCAGCGAAAAAATTCTGCCTTTCTTTATCCTCTGGATTTAAAAACCCAGTTGGTTCACTAATTAAAGTAAGTGCGTCTGCTGGTTTCCCATCTCGTCCGGCGCGTCCGATTTCTTGGACATATTCAGACAGCAAAAAAGGCGTATGAAAATGAGCTATCCAACGCACATTGGGTTTATTAATACCCATACCAAATGCACAGGTACAAATCACAAAAGGTATTTCCCCAGTTAACCAACTAGATTCAATTTTACGTCTTTGTTCAGGACTTAACCCTGCATGATAAGCTGCGGTGGCATAATTTTGTTGCTTTAACCATTCTGCTAACTCCTCACTATCTTTACGAGTGCGGACATAGACTAAACCAGTTTGTTTTAATCTTGCTTGAATAAATTGTAATAATTGTTGTTTGCGTCCTCTAGGTGTCCAAACAATTTGCACCTTGAGGTTAAGATTGTTGCGGTAAGGATTAATTAAAAATATTTGTGGTTGTTGTAGTTGTAAAACTTGGCGAATAGTTGCTTGTGCTGTAGGATCTGCTGTAGCGGTGAAAGATGCGATCGCTATCTTTGTCCCAGCAGGTTTAAACTTAAGTAAAGCTGGTCTTACTGCACCCAGTCGTCGATAAGCTGGTCGAAATGTTTCCCCCCATTGCACCAAACAATGCGCCTCATCTAAAATTAACCCATTAATCTTTAATTGCGGTTGACATAACCTTTCCCAAACTGGCGCACTGAATAAAGTTTCTGGTGATAAATATAGTAATCTTAGCTGTTGCCTTTCCAACGCTTGTAAAGTTTGCTTGCGCTGGTAAGATGGTACTTCACTATGTAATAATGCTGCTGGTAATTTTCGCTCTTTTAATTCCTGAACTTGATTTTCCATTAATGCTACAAGCGGAGAAACTACCAAAGTTAATCCTGTTTGTAGTAATGCTGGAAGTTGAAAACAAATTGACTTTCCTCCACCAGTAGGCATCACAATTAAAGAATCTTGCTTCGATAATAAGCTGCGAACAATTTCCCCTTGAGGCGGACGGAAATCTTCATAGCCCCAAATTTGCTTGAAAGTAGAACGAACTTGTTGCCAAGATGTTGTATCAGAAGCATTCATAATAGAGATGCTATCTAGAAAATTTTTAATAAAATTACATTATAAATCTAGTAGATGCTTTTTAATTAGCTTGTAACACGCTCGATACATTTATTTACGCTGCATTATGCCCAGTATTCCCATACCAGCTAAAATACCACCGAGTAGTATCCAAGTCCCATCAAAACCAACATTAAGTCGATGAGTGTTCTCTCGGTGAGCCATCACAAATAACTCGCTTTGACTCGCTTTTTCATCTGCTAATTTTTGAAAACGTTGGTTAGCCTCTACCAAAGCCATATAATCATTGATTCCCCACAAAGTAGATGCGACCATAACAACACTACCAGGAATTACTATTAGTAGAAACAGAATGAGAGTTCGATAACGATTCATTATACCTCTTGCATAAGTAGAATTGAACTGAAATCAGAAACAAATGTCCACAGATATAATAACGTAATTTTAGCAAGAAATCCATTAGTTATTAATAACATCAATTCTATATAGTGATTATAATTTTGTGTATTTTTGCATTAAAATTGCCAATATGCACAAAATTGTTAGGAAGATTCTTCAAGATGGAATTAGAGATAATTGCTCATAGAGGTTATAGTGCGATCGCGCCAGAAAATACTATGGCAGCTTTTTATGCTGCGATTCAACATCAAGCTGATTCTATTGAGTTTGATGTCCAATTATCTGCCGATGGCGTACCCGTTATCATCCACGATGCTACTTTAGATAGAACCACAAACGGCACAGGTAAAGTAATAGAAACAACCCTTAAACAACTTAAGGAACTTGATGCTGGATCGTGGTTTAATCCTGTATTTGCTAAGGAAAAAATTCCCACATTTCAAGAACTATTAAGTAGCATTAAATCTGCCAAAACGCAAAACTTACCAAATTTGAAAAAGTTGATATATGCCGAAGTGAAACAAGCAGACTTCTGGGCGACAACTAATATAGAAAAATTCCTGAAGATAATTATTGAGAAAAAATCCGAAACTCAATGTATTGTTGCTTGCTTTAACCATAATTTCCTAGAAAAAGTACGGAAATATCACCCAACCATTAAGCTAGGTTATTTAGTTGCATCAGTTGAGGAATATACAGAAAAATTACCCAAAGCTGCTGCTGATGGTAATGCTATGATGTTGAGTCAATATAATATTTTACTAAATTACCCTTGCTTAGTTCAAGATACTATAAACATGGGTGTTGAGGTTGGCGTTTGGACAGTTGATAAGCAGGAAGAATTTCAACAATTAACTAATCTAGGCATTCAGCGAATAGTTACTAATTCTCTCATAAATAGACTTGCACAAGTAAAAATTTAGATAATTAACCACAGATAAACACAGATAAACACAGATAGAATAACTGATTTCCGTCTTACCTTTGCGCCCTTTGCGTACCTTTGCGCCCTTTGCGTTAAAAAAAATAAACCCCCGCCCCTTACCATAAAATCATTAATAAACTCCCAATAACCTTTCAATATCGTTAGAATAAAAGATTGCAGCCTCACTCACTCAAATTTATATATGTCCTTGCCCATTGTTGCTATTATTGGTCGCCCGAACGTGGGCAAATCTACCGTAGCCAATCGTCTAGCTGGAGATAACGATGCTATTGTGCATGATGAAGCAGGCGTTACGCGCGATCGCACTTATCGTCCTGCATTCTGGCAAGACCGCGACTATATCGTTGTAGACACTGGAGGCTTAGTGTTTGATGATGATACCGAATTTTTACCTTTAATCCGCGAACAAGCACTGGCAGCCTTAGCAGAGGCAAGTGCGGCAATATTTGTAGTGGATGGACAGGCGGGACTAACGACGGGAGATCAAGAAATTGCTGAGTGGTTACGTCAACACCCTATTCCTGTAGTACTGGCTGTTAATAAATGTGAATCTCCACAGCAAGGTTTAGTTCAAGCATCGGAATTTTGGTCACTAGGTTTAGGCGAACCATTCCCCATGTCCGGTATACATGGTAACGGTACAGGGGAGTTACTTGAAAAGCTAGTTACTTATCTACCATCTGTAGACGAAATCGAAGAAACCCCAGAAATTAAAGTTGCAATTGTCGGACGACCCAACGTTGGTAAATCGAGTTTATTAAACGCCTTAACTGGGGAAAACCGTTCGATTGTCAGCCCAATTTCTGGTACTACCCGCGATGCGATCGACAGTGTAGTAGAACGTAATGGCACAACATACCGTTTAATTGATACTGCTGGCATCCGCAGAAAGAAAAATGTGGAGTATGGATCGGAATTTTTTGGAATTAATCGCGCCTTCAAAGCAATACGTCGCGCTGATGTAGTTTTGCTAGTAATTGATGTTTTGGATGGAGTTACAGACCAAGATCAAAAACTTGCTGGGCGAATTGCTGAGGAAGGACGCGCTTGCGTAGTGATAGCAAATAAGTGGGATGCTGTAGAAAAAGACTCCTACACAATCTATGAACACCAAGCAAATATCACAACTCGACTTAGCTTTGTTGAGTGGGCAGAAGTAATTTTTACCAGTGCTTTAACCGGACAGCGAGTAGACAAAATTCTAGGTTTAGTAAATACTGCTGCCGAAGAGCATAAACGCCGTGTATCAACTGCTGTAATTAATGAAGTGCTAGAAGAAGCAATCAGTTGGCACTCTCCTACAGTTAGTCGCCAAGGACGGCAAGGCAAAATCTACTATGGTACTCAAGTTAGCACGCAGCCTCCTAGTATTGTGTTATTTGTCAACGATCCGCAACGCTTTAACGACAACTACCGTAGATATATAGAGAAGCAATTTAGACAACAGTTAGGCTTTAAGGGATCGCCAATTAAATTAATGTGGCGAGGTAAAAAAGTACGTGAGATGGAAGGAATGCAAAACCGTTCAAATCGTGCCACGCGCGTCTAATTTTGGTTTGAGGTAGTAAACAGTAAACAGTTATCAGTGAAGAAATTAAAACTGGTAAGTACACCTCTTGCATAACGCGATAAATTTTATATTTCATCTGCGTTTATCTGCGTTTATCTGCGGTTAATTTAAATCATAAACCCCAAAAAAATGATTTATGCTCATTAGTCTACTGATAACTGATAACTGATAACTGAAAAGATGGATTTACTGCGATCGCTTCCTTTAGGGTTATATCTAGAAAAACCTATTACCTGGCTACATCATCTCGATCCCAGGGTGAAACTAGCTTGGTTAATGAGTTTTCTGTTTGCCCCCATTCTGGCAAATCCGTATTTTCGGGTGGCGCTAGTAGTATTGCTAATCTTAATGACCTTGACAGCAGCTATTCCCTGGCGAGTGTGGAAGCAGCAAATGGGGTGGTTGCTGATGCTTGCTGCATTGGTATTAGTTCTAACAGCGATCGCACCTGATGGACTAAATGTCGGCTCTCAACCGCGCCTACCAGCCACTAACTTAGAATTACCTCAGCCTACTTCTTACCAATACATCTTATTGAAGTTAGAATTAGGCTCAATGAAGCTGTTAATTACACGCAAATCTCTAGATTTGGCAATTAACGTCAGTACCTTACTATTTACCTTAATTTACAGCACCAACCTGTTCTTACTTACCACCGCACCAGAAGAAATTACTGATGGAATTGAAAGCTTCATGCGACCATTACGACGCTTCAATGTCCCAGTCACAGAAATTATTTTGACCTTAACTTTATCTTTGCGCTTCATTCCGCTAGTTTTAGAAGAAGTACAAAACTTAAGTCGTTCTATCTGGACACGGGCGATCGACTGGAAGAAATTGGGCATCCGCAGAAGTTCCCAAGTATGGCTAATGGTAGCTGAAAGATTATTAGAAAATTTGTTATTGCGTGCCGAACAAATTGCCAGCGCGATGAATGTGCGAGGCTTTACCACTCCCAATACTCATAGAGTACAGTGGCATGAACTGCGACTGAGAGCGGGCGACTTTGTAGCCCTGGGAGTTTTAGTCTTATTATGGGGAGCTAGAGTGTTTTTTGGTACGGAAGCGTGAAGCATTTAGGTAGAAAGCTTGGTTTAGCCCTTGACAGTAACTACTTTTAATGCTATGCAACAAATACAACCTTGGTATTGGCGATCGCTTCCCCTAAAACAGCGAACTGGAAGCGACGTATTTAATCTTTTATTTAGACACCATCAAATTGCTACTCTCCTAGAAAGTCCCTATCCTCCATCATTAGATCAACCACACTTAACTCAATATTCCATCTGTGCAGGTGCGCCGCGAACTATCCAAGGACAGCCGCAGATGTGGACACCACAAGTAGGAGAAATTCTACCCTTCTTAAAAAGCTTGCTGCAACAGGGACTGATCAGCCAGCAGCAAACACCAAAACCTAACCTACCCCATCAACATTTACCCTTCACAGGTGGCTGGTTAGGTTGGCTAGGCTACGAAGTAGCGTGGGAAATTGAACGGCTTCCCAATTTAAAAGTTGATCCCCTACCTTTTCCTGTAGCTTATTGGTATGAACCAGCATCCTTTGCAGTCTTGGATCATTGGGGACAAACGCTGTGGTTAGCCGCAAGCACTGAAGCCGAACTAAATTTATTACAAACCAACCTAGCCAAAAAGAGCAAGCGTGGACGGGTGAAGGGGGGCAGTGAAAATGAAGAATTATTAACTTTCTCTGACTCGGATCAAGTTGAGACTTCTAGCAGTCAACCTCGCTTATCAATGTTGCAGTCAGACTACGAAGAGGCAGTCAGACAAGCAAAGAAGTATATTCAAGCTGGCGATATTTTTCAGACAAATCTTTCACTAAGATTTGAGGCACAAACAACAGCAGATAGTTGGGACATTTATCAAGCATTACAAGAAATCAATCCTTCCCCTTTTGCTAGTTATTGGCAAACACCTTGGGGCGCTGTCATTAGCTGTTCTCCAGAACGTTTAGTGCAGTTGCAGGGAAAATATGCACAAACACGCCCAATTGCGGGAACGAGATCGCGTGGCGCTACTCCAGAACAAGATCAACAATTAGAGCAAGATTTAATTGCCAACAGCAAAGAAAGAGCCGAACATATTATGCTCGTTGACTTAGAGCGCAACGACTTAGGACGAGTTTGTGAGTGGGGATCAGTAGAAGTCGATCAGCTACTAACCATAGAACGATATAGCCACGTCATGCACCTAGTCAGCAACGTTAGTGGCAAATTAAATTCCAACTGCGATGCGGTTGACTTAATTCGCGCCCTCTTTCCTGGTGGTACAATAACTGGTTGCCCCAAAGTTCGATGTATGGAAATTATAGAACAACTAGAACCAGTCCGTCGCAACTTATTCTATGGCTCTTGCGGCTACCTAGATTGGCGTGGCAACTTAGACTTAAATATCTTAATCCGCACCTTACTATATAGCACTCCAGACTCAGGACTAAGTACCGTTTGGGGTCAAGTCGGAGCCGGAATTGTCGCAGATAGTAACCCAGAAAAAGAATGGCACGAGTCCCTGCAAAAAGCCCAAGCTCAACTAACAGCCCTGAAGTTGGCACAATAGACCTGTATTGAAAGTCAGCAGTGACCAGCAATAGCTCATCACTATAAAGTACAAAATGTAGCTATTATCCTATTATTTATCTGCGTTTATCTGCGTGCATCTGCTTTTATCTGCGTTCTAAAAAATGTAAAAATTCATTCATCAATTTTAATTCCTGACATCTTTATTCTTGAGGTGATAATTTGAATCAATTTCCAGTTATTCTGTAACCATTCATATATAAGTGAATATTCTCCTAAACCCCTTGTGGGTTCAGACTTAATGCCTGAATTTCGATGAGCAACGAAACCTATCTCAATCACCCAACCTTTGGCTTACTCTATAGAATCTGTCTACTTGACGAGAACCAAGAGTTATTCACTACCCTGTATGCCCAGCGCATCTTTTTTTTAGTGAAAATGAATGCTAATGAACAAACGTTTGAACCAATTACTCGCGCTGATGCTCGTCAGATGGTAGAAAGCCGCCTCCGCAACTTTCGTCGCAACGGTCAAGCGCAAGAGTACCAACAGCTTCAAGCAATTCATCAAAAAACATTCCAATGACAGGTTTGATTACACAACGCCTTGCTGAGATTCGCCAACAGCTTCCTGAATCTGTGCGGTTGATTGCCATCAGTAAACAGGTGTCAGTGGATGCTATTCGAGAAGCTTATGCTGCTGGTGTTAGGGATTTTGGGGAGAGTCGCATTCAAGAAGCCGAACTCAAACAATCACAGTTACAATTACCCGATATCACCTGGCATCTGATTGGACATTTGCAAAGTAATAAAGCTCGCAAAGCTGTCGAAAAGTTCCAGTGGATTCACTCATTAGATAGCTTAAACTTAGCTCAACGACTTGATGAGATAGCAGCCCAGATCTCTTGTCAACCCGAAGTCTGTCTCCAAGTTAAAATGTTGCCAGACCCTAACAAATATGGCTGGACTGTGCCTGAATTGCTTGCCGATTTACTAGCACTAGATAAATTTGAGCATATTAAGATTAAAGGATTAATGACAATCCCACCCCAGGGGCTTGATACCTCAGAGGTATTAGCATTATTTCATCGTACCGTTGAATTAGCTGATCAAATTAGGCAAGAAAACTGCTTAAATATTCAAATGCAGCAGTTGTCGATGGGAATGTCAGAAGATTATCAGTTAGCAGTGCAAGCAGGTACAACGATGATTCGTCTAGGACGGATTATTTTTGGTGAAAGGACGGTATAACGAGCAACTATAGCCCTGCCATTGCTCATCAACATCTGTATAAATGAAGTATGGAACAAGCAAGTGTATAAGCTAAGATATTGCCAACAGCAGTTGATAGTTAGTACTTAGAGTTAACCTAAATTCTGGAAGGAGCATGAACAGTGAGTAACATTTTTACGAAGTTACGAGATTTTGTTGGTCTTAATGAACCAGCAGAATATGAGTATGATTATGAAGAAATGGACGGTATAGAACAATACCCCAATGATTATCAAGAACAGCATCCTCAACCGATACAAGAGGAAGATCGTTCACGTCGGCGGATTCGTGAGCGGACAGTTATAACACCAGACTTAGGAAGAGGAGCAGGAATGAATAATGTGATTGGTATGCCTGGATCTGTCAACGGTGCTTCTGAAGTGGCGGTGATTGAACCCCGCTCTTTTGAAGAAATGCCCCAAGTAATTCAAGCTTTACGGGAGCGCAAGTCTGTAGTTTTAAACCTGACAATGATGGACCCTGATCAAGCACAGCGTTCAGTTGACTTTGTTGCTGGTGGTACTTACGCGATCGATGGTCATCAAGAGCGCATTGGCGAAAGTATTTTCTTGTTCACACCTAACTGTGTTCAAGTTAGTAATCAATCAGGTACTACTACTGAAGTACCACAACCACAAGTCCGAGTTGCTCGTCCAGCATCTCCTACTCCTGCTTGGGCAACTGAACAAGTTCGTATGGTTCAGTAAATCAGCACATCAGCCGTCTGCACTGTCAGCTTTTACACTGGTATTATTGCCAGATATGGTACTTGCTCACTTGTGCTTTGGGCTGATAGATTTTTGATTATTCGCATCTACGGAGAATAGATTGTCTATTAAGTTCGGTATGATTGGTGGCGGGGTAATGGGTGAAGCACTGTTATCTCGCTTAATTGCTCAAAAAATTTATGATCCCGATGCAGTGCTGGTGAGCGAGCCATCACCTGCTAGGCGGGATTTTTTAGTTTCTCAATATCAAGTCCAGGTAACAGATGACAACTGTTTGGCAGCAGCAGCGACAGAGGTGCTGTTATTGGCAATTAAACCCCAGGTTTTTAATGCGGTTGTTTCAGATTTAGCCGGAATAAAAGTTGAAGCTGGACAATTGGTAATTTCGATTTTGGCTGGGGTTCCTTTAAAGCAATTAGAATGGGCTTTTCCAGCACAGCCGATTATTCGGGCAATGCCGAATACACCTGCAACTGTAGGGGCAGGAATTAGTGCGATCGCATCTAGCAATAATACTACTGAACAGCATTTAGACTTAGCAAGAAAGATTTTTCAAGCTGTTGGTGAAGTGGTGGATGTGCCAGAAACTTTGATGGATGCTGTTACTGGTTTATCTGGTTCGGGACCTGGTTATGTGGCAATTATGATTGAAGCACTAGCTGATGGCGGTGTTGCCGCAGGTTTGCCAAGAGCGATCGCTTCTCAGTTGGCTTTACAAACTGTACTGGGAACAGCGCAACTATTACATACTTCAGAATTGCATCCCGCAGAATTAAAAGACCGCGTTACCAGTCCTGGTGGGACTACAATTGCTGGGGTTACTCAGTTAGAATTAGCTGGTTTTCGCTCTGCATTGATACAGGCAGTAGTTGCAGCGACTAAACGTTCTCAAGAGTTAGGGAAGTAGTTCTTAGCGGAAAGATGCGATCGCGCATAGTGAATTAAATATCACAACCAATTTCCATCCCTGTACACTGGCAGAAGTTGGGGGTGGGGTTATTTTTGATGTTTTAATCTTGTTTCATATTAAGTTCGGCTAATTAATTACGATCTGGGTGGGGGCGGGTTTATGACTATTGTTGCTTTGAAGATCAGCTTTTCCGTCAACCCGCCCCTACACACATATTGGTTTTTTTCGTAAGCGATCTACCGGACACAATATCACTTCGCTAATTGCGCTTCAGCTTCCTCAGTTGGCACTTTTTGCCCAATCTGCGGTTCTGTACCAGCAAGTAAGCGTTGAATGTTGCTGCGATGCCGCCAAACTACATAAAAACCAGCAGTAACACCAAATAGCACGTAAGGGAGAGGCTGTTTGAACAAAATCATCAAAAGGCTAACTGAGATCGCGCCACTAATAGAACTCAGCGACACAATTCGAGACAAGGCAAACACTACGCCAAACACTCCCCCTGTTCCCAATCCTACTTGCCAACACATAGTTAATAAAACGCCTAAACTGGTAGCGACAGATTTGCCACCAGTAAAGTTCAACCAAATTGAGCGACTATGACCGAAGATCACAGCGAATCCAGCACCAGCTATCAACCAAGGCTGCCAGTTTAGAGGTAAAGGCATCAACTTGAAAGCATAAAACGCATTAACAGCAGAAAGCGCAGTTACTCCCTTGAATGCGTCAACCAGTAAAACTACTATTGCTGGACCTTTGCCTAAAGTTCTTAGCACATTAGTAGCGCCAGTTGAGCCAGATCCTTCCTCTCGAATATCAATTCCCTTCAGTAACTTACCTGCTGTATAACCAGTTGGGACTGAACCGAGTAAATAAGCAGTAAGTAACAGCAGAACGCAAATACTTAACTCAAGAAACATAAATCAATTAACAATTAGCAATTAGCAATTAACAATGAAAGAATACCATGATGAAGAATCAAAACATCCTTCTATTATTTCGTGCCTCTAAATTCAGTTGCAGGGGAGTTAATAACTCTTCATTGATAATTGATAATTGATAATTGATAATTGTTAAAATCTAAAATCGCTCTCCCTAGACATTTGTTGAGGATCGGGAGCAAAAGCTAACCACAGGGGAAATTGTAGCAGCGACAGATTAATTTGCTCTTCGGTTTCATCAACCAAAACTAGAGGCATTTGTCCTTGCTTAACCAATCGATCTGCTTTCAAAACTAATGGTTCTGGATCTTCAAACAAAACCAGTCCGCGCTCTGGTCCGAAGTCGCTGCGTGAAATGCCTAAACAATCTTGCAAACCACGTCGCCATTCTCCCAATCTTTCTGGGGAGTTGGCAAGCACTAAGGTACGCAGGCGATCGCTATATAGATCGCGTAATATGGAAATCACAGCCGAAGCGACCAAAATATTTTGTAATCTGCTCCCCATAGTGCGAATTGCACCACGCCCACCTTGCGTGAAGAACCAGTTAGAAACCCGTTCTGCGTGAACTGGTTCAAATGTGCGTCGTAGTTGCCAAGCTGCGCCGTAGTAGTCCGGCGCGTTGCGGTATTGATCTATTAAGCCGCGAATTTGTTTGGCAGTCTTTTGAAAACTTTGTTCTGTAAATTGCGGAGTTGCGCTTGATGTTGTGGATTTTGCAGACGTAGGTGTGACTACAGTAACTTGTTTTACTGGTTCCGGTGCTGTTGGTAGTTCTAACTGTTCGGCTGCTACTACTAAATCTTGTAAACTACCAACTAGATAATCTTTAAAACCTTGTACCCGAATTGCTAGATCTTGGGACACACCAGCAAAAGTTTTACGCATTTCCTCGTTAATGCGATCGCGCCTTTTTTCGAGTTGTTCAACAGTAATTTGCAGTGTTTGTTTACGTTGCTCTAGCTCAGATAAACCTTCTTGTACTATCCTCCCTAAAATTGCCTGGTTTTCACTTATCTGTGAACTCAACATTTTTTGGGAAGCTTGCAGCGTAGCAACTTCTTGAAGTAATTCCAGTTCTTGTTGCTGTAGTTGCTCTACACGTGCTGTTAATTCCGCAATTGTGTTTTCAGCTAATACTGTTACTGCTTCAACATCTTCTACTGTAGTAGGTTCAGCAGTTTCATCTGCCACTAACTCGACCACTGCTACTTCAATCTCTTCGGCTATGGTGTTAAATTCAGCCGTTTCCTCGGTTACTAACTCTGCCGTTGTTACTTCGATTACTGCTACCACATTATCTGTACTAGCTTCGGCGGGTTCTACCTGTGGTGTTTCTAGTAGCGTTTCGTCTGTTACTTCCTCAGATTTAGCAGTTTGCTCTTCTAAATTGTCTACTACCTCAATAGGTGACGGTTGCTCGTGTTCTGGTACTGATTGGGTTTGATGTTCTTCTAAATTCATTTAACAATTAACAAATAACAACGAATTAAACAACTAATCATTTGATGATTTAGAGCTAACTGGACAGCGTTGCTCTAAGCAGGTTTTTAACATTTTAGGGTCAAATAAAATCGGGAGAAAGTGGATACTCTTGACTTCTTTGAAGTAAAACAAAATTGGCACTGGTGTCCAAAAAATTTGCCAATTCTGCCAGTCTTGGTAAGGAAAGCGCCGAATTAAAGTTTCAGAGCGATAAACATCCAAAGCTGTTTCTGTAAATTTTAAACGGATTGTTGCAGCCTGAAACAACAAAAACAACCCAAAAGCTGCGATCGCACAACTCACAAATGCTTGCACTAGCAGCATGGGGATAGCAGCAATCACAAGCACCAAAGGTATTGTATAACTAGGTTTTAACTCGATGTCTTGGGCTGGTATTGTCGAAGATGTTGTAGTCACACGCTTCCACCCTGTTATATAAAGTTACATTTTGATAATTCTATTTTATTAGAATCATGTTTTTATTTAGAATTTAATAAAATACCCTCATTGGCTCTCAGCATACTCAAGGCAACCGCCTCCGCCACTCTAATGCCATCAATGCCAGCAGATAAGATGCCTCCAGCGTATCCCGCCCCTTCTCCAGCCGGATAGAGTCCGGCGGTATTGATACTTTGGCAGTCTTCTTGGCGCTTAATCCGAATTGGCGATGATGTGCGGGTTTCTACCCCAGTTAAGATTGCATCATTCATGGCAAAGCCTGGGATTTTTTGATCGAAGGCGGGTATTGCTTCGCGGATAGCTGCGATCGCATAATCCGGTAAGCTTGTACTTAAATCCCCCAACTGCACCCCTGGCTTGTAGGAAGGCTGCACCGTACCTAGTGTAGTAGAGGGTCGATGGTTAAGAAAGTCACCCACCAGTTGTCCAGGGGCATAGTAAGTGCCACCGCCTAGCTTAAATGCCTGTTCTTCCAGACGGCGTTGCAAATCCATTCCCGCCAATGGGCTACCTGGATAGTCATCGGGGGTAATACCGACAACGATCGCGCTGTTAGCATTCGACTCGTCGCGGGCATATTGGCTCATACCATTTGTTACCAGTCGCCCAGGCTCAGAAGCAGCAGCGACCACTGTGCCGCCTGGACACATACAGAAACTATATACAGAGCGACCATTTTGGCAGTGGTGGACAAGCTTGTAGTCTGCCGCACCTAAAACTGGATGACCTGCCAGCGAACCAAAGCGACAGCGATCGATCACAGATTGGGGATGCTCGATCCGAAAGCCGATAGAAAAGGGTTTAGCCTCCATGTAGACACCCCGCTCCAGCAGCATTCCAAAGGTGTCTCTAGCACTGTGACCAACTGCCAGCACGACATGATTGCTGGCAATATATTCTCCACTGGCGAGGGTGACACCGCGCACCTGTCCTTGTTCAATATGGAGGTCTTCAACTCGACTTTGAAAGCGGATTTCGCCTCCCAAAGATTCGATCTTGGCACGCATAGTCTGGACTATTTTCACCAGTCGGTAGGTGCCGATGTGGGGTTTGTTGATATACAGGATTTCGGGGTCAGCCCCAGCATTGACTAGCTCGGTAAGTACTTTACGCCCGTAGTGATGGGGGTCGCTCACCTGACTGTAGAGTTTACCATCAGAAAAAGTACCCGCGCCGCCTTCACCAAACTGAGCGTTAGATTCAGGATTAAGTCTTTTTTTGATCCAAAAACCAAAGGTATCGACGCTGCGATCGCGCACGGATTTGCCCCGTTCTAATATAATCGGGCGAAACCCCATTTGAGCCAGCAACAGCCCCGCAAACAGCCCGCAGGGACCCGTTCCAATCACGATGGGACGAGTTGCTAAGTCTCTAGGAGCTTGGGCAACGAAGCGATAAGTCGTGTCGGGGGTCGGTATGACGTGGGGATCTTTTTTAAAACGTTGCAGCAAACGTTTTTCTTGAGTGGTTTCGATGTCCAAGATATAAACTAGGAAGATTTCTCCTCGCTTGCGGGCATCGTAGCTGCGCTTGAAAATTGAGTAGCTAATTAAATCGGCGGCTGTGATTTGCAGTTTTTTGAGGATGGCTGCTTGGATCTCACTTTCATCGTGATCCAGGGGCAGCTTAATTTCTGTGAGGCGTAGCATACTGGGTGTTTTAGGCGAACTCACTGGGTCTAATTTTAACCATCATTATGCTGTAGTATGCCCAATCCTGATATTTTGGACAGTTTGGCTTTGGCGTAGCGTATCTTAGGCAAATCGCTAAACTATTGAAGATCTATATACTACATACTATATGTGGGCTATAAAATAGCGAGATTAGAGAGCAGGCTTAAGTCTACAGGTGAGGCGATCGCAATGTCACTGAATATAGCGAAATTTTATCAAGCGTGTAATCCTAGCCCCTTAGTTGTAAGCAAGGCTGAAGATCGCAAATATTATATTGATTTCTCATCGGTACGAGGGGTCAATATTGTGCGGGAGTTGGGACGCAGCATTAAACTTTCTGTGGATCAACCAACTTGCAATTTATTTACAGGGCATATTGGTTGTGGGAAATCTACAGAATTGCAGCTACTTAAGGCAGAGTTAGAGAAACAAGGATTTCATGCTGTTTATTTCGAGTCTAGCCAAGTTTTGGAAATGGCAGACGTTGATGTAACAGATATTCTGTTAGCGATCGCTCGTCAGCTGAGTGAAAGTTTACAAGCTATTGGCATTAAGTTGCAACCAGGCTTTTTTGCTAATTTATTTACCAGTATTGGGGAATTATTACAAACGCCGCTAGAGTTTGAAGGTGAGTTTAGTGTAGTAATTGCTAAAATTACCGCTAAAACAAAAGATAGCCCTAATCTTCGCAGTAAATTAAGGCAATACCTAGAACCACGCACTAACAGCATTATAAATGCGATTAATCAGGAAATATTAAAACCTGCTCAGAAAATACTTAAGCAGAAAGATAAGAAAGGTTTAGTTGTTATTGTTGATAATCTTGATCGCTTGGATAATTCCATTAAACCAAATGGGCAGATACAGCCAGAATATTTATTTATAGAACGGGGAGAACAGTTAAATCAACTGCATTGCCATGTAGTGTATACAGTGCCGCTAATATTGGTTTTTTCTAATGCTTTGGGCAGGTTGGCGAATAGATTTGGGAAAGATCCCAAGGTTTTGCCAATGGTTCCTGTGGAGTTGCGTCAAGGCGGTGGTGAATGTAAAGAAGGAATGGCACTTTTATCACAGATGGTTATGGCGAGGGCTTTTCCTGATGAAAATATAGTTAGACGCTACGATTTAATTACGGAAGTTTTTGATAGTCCTGAAACTTTAGAAAGACTTTGCCGAGTTAGTGGCGGTCATGTGCGAAATTTACTAATGTTATTGCGGCGCTGTTTGGAAAGAGAAGATCCGCCTTTCCCGCAGGCGTGTATAGAAGATGTCATTAAGCAGCGATGTAATGAATTATCTTTAGGAATTGACGAGAACGAATGGACATTATTACGGGAAGTAGCACAACAACAGATTATTAGAGGTGAGGAAAAATATCAAACTCTAGTACGGGATATGTTTGTATTTGAGTACCGAGATAATGAGGGGTCTTGGTTTGATATCAATCCAATTTTGAAAGAAGCTAAAGAGTTTCAGCCATGAATCGCACTGAAGAACCGGAAGATATTAATGTCTTTAATGAAAATTCTCTAAAGGCTCTGGTAAGGGCAATTAGGCTATCTCAGGGGCAATTTTCGCTAATTTTAGCACGTTGTAATTATGCTGCATTGCGCGATCGCATGGCGCAACGCCTAAAAGAATTATCTCCGGTTCCAATTGAGGAAATAAGTTTAGATCAACTTACCAAAACACTTTATACAGGTATTCAAGAAAAACTCGGTTCAGAACAGCCACAAGCATTAAGGGTATTTGGTTTAGATGCTGTAGTTAATATGGAATCATTGCTCACTTCTGCCAACCAAGTCCGAGAAGAGTTCCGCCTCAGCTTTCCATTTCCGTTGATTTTATGGGTGAATGATGAGGTGCTAAAAAAGCTGAGGCGGTTAGCACGAGATTTTGAAAGTTGGGCAACTATAACTGAATTTAAACTATCTCAAGATGAATTATTAAAATTTCTGCGTCAACAGACTGATGGGGTGTTTAAAAGCCCAAAACTTAATCTAGCAATTTGTCAGGAAATCAAAGCAGCTTTTCAAGAGTGTCAGAGTTGTGAACAACTATTAGAGCCAGATTTACAAGCCAGTGAAAAATTCATTTTAGGAATAGAAAATTATTTTAATAATCGCCTAGATGATGCTTTAAATAATTATCAGAAAAGTTTAGCTTATTGGCAGCAGTCCGATAATTTAGAACGGCAAGAAAAAATATTAATTGACATTGCTGTATGTTATGAAGATAAAGCTGAACAAAATCGTTTATCTAGTCGGCAGTATTGGCAAGAAAGTAAAAACTATCTTCAACAATGTATTAATTTATTTGAGCAAGCTAAACGTCTAGATGTAGTAAGCCAACATATTAATAAATTAGGGAGAATTTTACGACGTTTAGAAGCTTGGGCAGAGTTGCAGATACTTGCGGAAAAAGCGATCGCACTACACCAACAAGATAACAATTTCAGCGAATTAGCTGAAAATTACGGCTTTTTAGCAGAGGTAGCTTTAAATCAGTCAGACTGGGAAAAAGCAAAGGAATTGGCTCAACAATCACTGCAAACTCTAGAAAAAGTTACTGATATTACTTATGGGCGTGGTTTATATCAATTTTTGTTAGCGCGATCGCAGCAGCATTTAAATCAAACTAGCGAAGCAATTAATAATCTAGAAAAGGCTCTAGAAGAAAGCAACCCTGAATACGATCCACAGTTTTACATTAATATTTTAGAAAACTTGCGCTTTCTCTCTTATCAACAAAATAAATATTTAGAAGCATTTAAATTTAAGCAGCAACAACGAGCTATTGAATCGCAATATCGTTTTCGACCTTTTATCGGTGCAATTAGGCTTGAGCCTTTAAAAAGAGCCATTAATACTTCTCTAGAATCCCCAGATATTAATATTAAAGAACGAGAAAAGATAATTGCTGCCAGTTTGCAGCAAGATGTCAAGATCTTGATTAATAAACTAAGTCGAAATGACCAAAGATTAATCATAATTCACGGTATTTCTGGGGTGGGTAAAAGCTCGTTATTATTGGCGGGTTTAGTTCCAGCTTTAGAAAAGCAAATAATTGATAGTCGCAATGCTTTACCTGTATTAGTTAGAGTTTATACAAATTGGCTCAGAGAACTAAGTTTTTGGTTAAAAAAGCGGTTGAATCAAAGCAACCTCAATCCTGATACTGCATCTTTAGAAGCTATTATTAAGCAATTAAAACAGAATGTCGAACAAAATTTATTAACTGTTTTAATATTTGATCAGTTTGAAGAATTCTTCTTTGCTTGTACTGAGATAGTTGAGCGGCGCAAGCTATATGAATTTATCAGAGTTTGTTTAGATATTCCTTTTGTAAAAGTAATTTTATCTTTGCGGGAAGATTATTTGCATTATTTATTAGACTTTAATCGTTTAATAACTTTAGATGTTATTAATCAAAATATTTTAGATAAAAATATTTTGTATTATTTAGGCAATTTTTCAGTTGAACGCACTAAAGCAGTTATCCGCGAATTGACAGATGGTTCGCAGTTTAGGTTGCCAGAGGAATTAATCGAGCAATTAGTCAAAGATTTAGCTGGGGCTGCGGGAGAAGTGCGCCCGATTGAGTTGCAGGTAGTGGGAGCGCAACTGCAAACAGAGAATATTAATACTTTAGAAAAATATCAGCAGTTAGGCGAAAATCCTAAAGAAAAGTTAGTAGAAAAATCTTTAGAAGAAGTGATTACCGACTGCGGAGGACAACAAGAAGATATTGCCCGATTGGTTCTGTATTTTTTAACAAATGAAAACGGCACTCGTCCTCTAAAGACTCGCGATGAATTAGCCAAAGATTTAGAGGCAGCAGGGTTAAAAATTGATTCGCTTAGACCCCCTCAACCCCCCTTAGAAAGAGGGGAATATGAACAACCAATTTCATTAGATTTAGTATTAGAAATTTTAGTAGGGTCAGGCATAGTATTTTTAGTACCAGACTTTCCAGCTAATCGCTATCAATTGGTTCACGATTATCTTGTCCCATTTATTCGCCAACAACAAGAAGCAGGATTATTAGCACAACTTAGGCAGGAAGCAGAGTATCAAAAAAAACGGGCAGAAGATTTGCAACGCAGCCAAATTGATGCTTTGAGTCGCTATGCAGATGCGCTGTGGCAATCTCATCAAGAACTAGATGCACTTAGAGAAGCTATTCGTGCAGGGGTAACACTCAAACAGATAGATGGAATAAAAACTGATACTCGCGTGCGAGTTGTAACTGCGCTGCAACAAGTGGTTTATGGAATTAGAGAACGTAATCGCTTTGCAGGACATAGCAGTTCTGTCAAAAGTGTCACCTTTAGTCCCGACGGTCAAACTATTGCTTCGGCAAGTAACGACAACACGGTGAAGTTGTGGAATTTAGCTGGTCGGGAATTGCAAACTCTCACTGGGCATAGCAGTCCTGTCAAAAGTGTCACCTTTAGTCCCGACGGTCAAACTATTGCTTCGGCAAGTAACGACAACACGGTGAAGTTGTGGAATTTAGCTGGTTGGGAATTGCAAACTCTCACTGGGCATAGCAGTCCTGTCAATAGTGTCGCCTTTAGTCCCGACGGTCAAACTATTGCTTCGGCAAGTAACGACAAGACGGTGAAGTTGTGGAATTTAGCTAGTCGGGAATTGAAAACTCTCACTGGGCATAGCAGTTATGTCTATAGTGTCGCCTTTAGTCCCGACGGTCAAACTATTGCTTCGGCAAGTAACGACAAGACGGTGAAGTTGTGGAATTTAGCTGGTCGGGAATTGAAAACTCTCACTGGGCATAGCAGTTATGTCTATAGTGTCGCCTTTAGTCCCGACGGTCAAACTATTGCTTCGGCAAGTAACGACAACACGGTGAAGTTGTGGAATTTAGCTGGTCGGGAATTGAAAACTCTCACTGGGCATGGCAATGCTGTCAATAGTGTCGCCTTTAGTCCCGACGGTCAAACTATTGCTTCGGCAAATAACGACAACACGGTGAAGTTGTGGAATTTAGCTGGTCGGGAATTGCAAACTCTCACTGGGCATGGCACTGCTGTCAAAAGTGTCGCCTTTAGTCCCGATGGTCAAACTATTGCTTCGGCAAGTTGGGACAAGACGGTGAAGTTGTGGAATTTAGCTGGTCGGGAATTGCAAACTCTCACTGGGCATGGCAGTTATGTCTATAGTGTCACCTTTAGTCCCGACGGTCAAACTATTGCTTCGGCAAGTAACGACAAGACGGTGAAGTTGTGGAATTTAGCTGGTCAGGAATTGCAAACTCTCACTGGGCATAGCAGTTATGTCTATAGTGTCGCCTTTAGTCCCGACGGTCGAACTATTGCTTCGGCAAGTTGGGACAAGACGGTAAAGTTGTGGAATTTAGCTGGTCGGGAATTGCAAACTCTCACTGGGCATAGCGATTATGTCAATAGTGTCGCCTTTAGTCCCGACGGTCAAACTATTGCTTCGGCAAGTAACGACAAGACGGTGAAGTTGTGGAATTTAGCTGGTCGGGAATTGCAAACTCTCACTGGGCATAGCGATTATGTCAATAGTGTCGCCTTTAGTCCCGACGGTCAAACTATTGCTTCGGCAAGTTGGGACAACACAGTAGATTTAGATGATTTGCTGTTAAAGGGTTGCAATTGGGCGCACGACTATTTGCAGAACAACCCTAATGTGGAAGAAAGCGACAGACATTTGTGTGATGGTATCAGCAGCAAGGGTAAGCTATGAAGGCTGACGGGGTGACAACCCTACCAAAAGGAATACTTGATGAGGGATGCAGCCTTTAACCCTCAGTGAAAATCTCAGCTTTTGTTAGGTTTAAACAAAGTCTGAAACTGAAAGGATAGGCGCAAGAAGATATAAAAAACCCTGGCAACTAAGTAGAGCCAAGGGTTGTTAATTTTATTATGATTATCCGTAGTATGGGCATCTGCCTAAGACTAAATGCCAAGACCTTTGTGAACCAGACACTAAGCAAATCACCATTAACTAAGGATTGCTATATGTGATTGGCTCCAACAATTCTGATCACTGGAGCCAATGCCCTAACTAGCTTGCAGCCTGACGCTCTTTCACTTCCTTAATCACTTCTTCGGCGATGTTATTTGGGCAAGGAGCGTAGTGCGAGAAGGACATGGAGAACTGTCCACGCCCAGATGTCATGGTACGCAGGTCGCCAATGTAGCCAAACATTTCGCTCAAAGGCACATCCGCCTTAATGCGTGCGCCTGTCTGACCTGTCTCCTGAGATTTCATCATCCCGCGACGGCGGTTGAGGTCACCGATGACATCGCCCATGTAATCATCTGGTGTGAATACATCGACATTCATAATTGGTTCAAGCAACTGAGGCGCAGCTTTAGGAACAGACTGCCGATAGGCTGCTTTTGCCGCAATTTCAAACGCCATTGCTGACGAGTCAACAGGGTGGAAACCTCCATCAAGCAGGGTGAACTTAAAGTCCATGCAGGGGAACCCAGCCAATACGCCTCGGTCAATGCTGCTCTCAAAGCCTTTTTGCACCGATGCCCAATACTCTCTGGGTACGCTGCCACCAGTCACTTTCGACTCAAACAGGAAGCCACTACCTGGTTCACCTGGCTCAATCACATAGCCGATTTTGGCAAATTGACCAGAACCACCAGACTGCTTCTTGTGAACGTATTCGTCTTCTAGGCGCTTCGTAATCGACTCGCGGTAGGCTACCTGTGGTTTACCTACCTCCACGTCTACCCCGTGAGTGCGTCTGAGAATGTCCACTTTGATGTCCAGATGTAGCTCACCCATGCCCTTGAGAATGGTTTCGCCGCTTTCCTCATCTGTCATCATGTGGAAAGATGGGTCTTCCTGCACCATTTTAGTGAGCGCAGCGACCATCTTTTCTTCACCACCCTTCGCCTTTGGTTTGACCGCAATGGAAATTACGGGTTCTGGGAATACCATTGGCTCTAGCGTCGCGGGATATTTGGGATCGCAGATTGTGTGTCCGGTTCGGACATTCTTCATGCCGACGATCGCAATAATATCTCCAGCTTGAGCCGAGTCAATTTCTTCGCGAGAATTGGCGTGCATCTCTACCAAACGGCTGATGCGTTCCGTCTTGCCTGTCGCGGTATTTAGTACGGTATCGCCCTTGGACAACGTACCAGAGTACAGGCGCGTGAACGTTAAAGCACCGTAGCGATCGTCCATGATCTTAAACGCCAGCGCCCGCAAGGGTTTCTCTGGATCAACGATCGCCAACGTCCCTGTTTCATTCCCTTCAAGATCAACCTCATGCTGTGGATTGACTTCCATTGGGTTAGGCAGGTAGTCAACTACGGCATCCAGCACCAACTGTACGCCCTTATTTTTAAAGGAGGAACCACAGTATGTGGGGAAAAACGCCAAATCGCGAGTACCTTTGCGGATACAGCGCTTAATTGACTCAATATCTGGCTCATTCCCTTCCAAATACTGTTCCATCACCTCATCGTCTTGTTCAACCGCCAGTTCAATCAACTGTTCGCGGTATTTCTCGACATCATCGACCATATCGGCAGGAACATCTTTGATCTCATAATTCATGGGATCGCCGGAATCATCCCATATCCATGCCTTACGAGTCAGTAAATCGACAACGCCGCAAAATTTTTCTTCAATGCCAATCGGCAGCACCATTACTAGCGGCTTGGCAGCAAGTACTTGATCAACTTGCTTGACAACGTTGTAAAAATCTGCACCCGTGCGATCGAGTTTATTGATGTAGACGAGGCGAGCAACTTTGGAGTCGTTAGCGTAGCGCCAGTTGGTTTCAGATTGCGGTTCAACTCCACCGGAACCACAGAAAACACCAATTCCCCCATCTAGAACTTTAAGGGAACGGTATACTTCAATGGTGAAATCGACGTGACCTGGGGTATCAATCAGGTTCAGTTGGTGGTCATTCCAAAAACAGGTAGTCGCAGCAGACTGAATCGTAATACCACGCTCTTGCTCTTGTGGCATGAAGTCGGTTGTTGCATCGCCTTCATGGACTTCACCGATTTTGTGGATTTTTCCTGTCAGTTTGAGGATTCTTTCTGTTGTGGTGGTCTTACCAGCATCTACGTGAGCGAAGATGCCTATGTTTCGATAACGAGTCAGATCTTTCATAATTGTCTCTAGATTAAATTAAATGCCACATTCAATGCAACAAACCGTTGGCGACCACCTGCAAGGGTTACTTTAGAGGGAATCAATGTTACGCTTACGCTTTTCTTGCGCTAACCAAATTATTCCCAAACTACTGCTGATGTTACTAATGGCATACTTAAATTATCAGTGTTATGAGGCGATATTGCTTCAACTATCGTTACTGTTATTTAATCCAATCAAGCTACTAACAATACTTGGATCACACTTGCAGGTGCAGCCCAAAAATTCGCTCGCAAAACCCAGCAATAGCTACAATAACGCAAACATTGCTCCAGTGACCAGCAGGGAAATAGGGGGATAATACGAAACTAGGTTTCACTTGGCTTTCCAACCCTGATAATCAGGACTAAGATTTTAAAGCGATCGCTCATCCCATCTCAATAGCAGTACCTTGGATGTAGTTAAGTTGGTACTCCACAAAAATCTCTAACTATGTTTGAACAACAACCAGCAGCCATCCAAAACAAGGTAAAAGAACTTGCAGCAGAAGCAGTGCGTACTTCTGAACCATCTGGATGGTTTGAAGTTTTATATCAAGAAGCCAATGGCGATGCTTCCCAAGTTCCTTGGGCAAAGTTAACACCTCATCCCTACTTACAAGATTGGTTAGAAGGTTATTCACACCAAGCAGAAAGTATGAGAGCTTTAGTAGTTGGCTGTGGATTGGGTGATGATGCTGAAGCTTTGGCACTTAAAGGTTTTCAAGTGACTGCTTTTGATGTTTCACCAACTGCGATCGCATGGTGTCACCAAAGATTTCCTGATTCCACAGTCAACTACATCGTTGCCGATTTATTCAACTTACCAACCGAATGGCATCAAGCTTTCAACTTCGTCTGGGAATGTCGCAACATCCAAGCATTACCTTTAAATGTACGTTCCCAGGCAATTGCAGCAGTAGCATCCGTTGTAGCTGTAGGAGGGACGCTATTAGTGACTACTCGTCTTCGTGATACTGATGACGAACCCGATGGCCCTCCTTGGCCATTATCTCACACTGAACTTGCCCAATTTCAAGAATTGGGATTCCAAGAAATTCATCGGGATTTGTTTGATGATAACGAACCCCATACAGTTAAACACATACGAATCGAATATTTAAAAGTGGGTTCTTGAACTTAGAATTTGGTTAAAAAGAAAAACCGATTTATTCAGGATCATTTTTTCAAAAAAACAACTCAATTTATAGCTTAACCAAGAGTGCGATCGCATAGTAATTCAAACAGTGATTTAAACTCAAAACGCACTCTGTGATCAAACTTTCTCTTTTGGGGGTGTTGCAATACCCATTTTCAGCAAATTAGCCTCAAGTTCTTGAATAAATTTACAATCTACTTCTGGCAGAGGTGGGTTTTCACTTCTTTCGTTCTTCTTTTCTAAGAATGCGAATGCCTGCCGAAATTCACGCGGAGTTGCTGCAATTGGGGCATCAAAATGACAGGGAATAATCTGGTTGAAATCCCAACTCGCAACCTGTGAAGCCCAATTAATCACTTGCATTGGTGCTTGTGGAAGAATCAGAGTTTGCAAAATAGGTGCTACAAACAAACGTCCACCCCCTCGCAGAGCATCAAATGACTGTTTCCAGTTTTCTTTCCAACGAAACGGAAACCAACCAAAGTAAGCTTTAATGGAGCGATTAGGGGCTTTAAACGCATCGCGCAAAGCTTGACCGAATCCAGTCATTTCCAACGCGCTCGGACTGAAGTAAACTGCAAACAAGGAGATGCGTTGCCATCCTTTACGGCGGTTTGTGGCATTATCTTCAATTTCTTCAGAGGCATTATCCCTAGCATGAAATAGTAAGGGATAAGGGTCTAGTTGGGTAATGGCTGGTGGGTCTTCTGAAACAGATATCACAGAGTCAGTTACCAGTAGTGTGTGGGAATTTTTGTGAAACATTGCCACTTCTACAAACGAACCCCGCCCCAGGTTAATATCGAGTACTGCATAATCAAACTCCGAAGCAAAAGGTGCTTGGTTGCTATCAACAGGGAGTAAGTGTGTGCGATTTTTGGGAAAACCAAGCCAAGTAAGCGGCAGGTTGAATGGGAAACTCCACTGAGAAGGGGCAACATAAACCTGTGCCTGGGTAAAATATCTGGCGAAGGGGCCAACAAAAACTTTGTGTTCTAAACCAGAACTGGTAGGCAAAATGATGTATTTAACATCACCGTGAACAGCAGCTAACTCCTTAACAAGCCGGATACACTCTGGCGTAGGGGCAACGGGAGCATAAACTAAAAGACCACCTGAAAACAGCTTAACTACAGTCATACGAATCGGGACAATAGTGTAGAGAATGCCCTGAATTTGATCGAATGTCCAAATAGTGTTTTTAACTACTTCCCTACAAATTGTCCGCCGTTTGCCATAAGGGTAAAGTGGTACAAGAGGCCAAAACCGCCATGACCAATCTTTAGGGTGATTTTGCGGTTGTAAACTAGGTTGGTTTTGTTGTGTGTCCATAATTTTTAACCCCTAAAATAAATAAGTTTATTTTTAAAATTGAGCAGTTACTTGATATTTCTTACCAATCTGTTAGCCAGAATTAATCTGCTTGATTATCAGTGAGATGAAAGTTTTTTAAGCTCACGCCATTAAGTTTGCTACTATTTTCTGTAATTAAACAAATGAATAGTGAAAGAATAGAAATTGGACTATTACAGGTTACGTGAAGTTGAAAAACTTTTAATTTAAAAAATATAAATGTAAATTTAACTAGGTAAGCATGATTAGTTTTTTCTACAAATATTTTAGCAAACTACTGTGTTTTTATAAACATAGATAAAATTTAGATATGTAGCAGATGAGTATTTGATTAATAAATACTGAGAAGAATAACTAATTATGTAGACCGTTGCTGCTAAATAAAAACTCCATCTACAGACAGAAAAAGTGCTGAATAATGGCGCTCACTGGTTAGAGGAAAATATCCTACTTACTGCCTAGAATGAGGGCAATTAATTGAGCCAGTTTAAAAAGGCAATATTTAGAAGGATCTTCACAAATGCAATTAAAGCCAATTAACCAACAGGTAGTCGCCGTAGTTGGTGCTTCAAGTGGCATAGGGCGGGAAACAGCGCTCCGGTTTGCTGCACGAGGTGCAAAGGTAGTAGTTTCTGCTCGTAGCAAGTCTGGATTAGATTCCTTAGTGGATGAAATACAACGCGCTGGTGGAGAAGCTGTGGCTATTGTTGCAGATGTAGCAGATTTCCAGCAGGTAAAAGCGATCGCAGATTATACAATTGAGCAATACGGACGGCTTGATACTTGGGTTCATGCGGCGGCTACTGGCATTCTCGCGCAATTTGCCCAAATCACACCAGAAGAATTTAAGCGGGTGATTGACGTTAACTTGATGGGGCAAGTATATGGGGCAATGGTGGCGTTACCTCATCTCAAGCGCGAAGGGCGGGGAGCCTTAATTCATATTTCCTCAATGGAGGGAGTGCGATCGCTTCCTCTACAAAGCCCTTATAGTGCAGCAAAACACGGGGTTGAAGGCTTCATAGAATCTTTGCGTGTAGAGCTTGCACACGAGAAAATGCCTATTAGCGTTACAAGTATTAAACCAGCAGTAATCAACACACCATTCTACAATAAGGTTCGCACCAAGCTAGGCGTTAAGCCCACAGGGATACCGCCTTATTACGAAGCGGGTTTGGTTGCTGATGCGATTCTCTATGTGGCTGAACATCCCACTCGTGATTTTATTGTGGGTGATGTGGGTAGAATTTTGGATGTGTTACAGCGACTCTCACCGGAATTGGTGGATGCGCTGTTGGTAGCGGTAGGCGATCTTGGGCAGCGCACGAATGAACCGAAGTCAGAAGCAGATCCAGATAACGTTTTTGAGCCGATTGAGGGCTACAACAAAGTTGAGGGAGATTTTGGTCATTTGGTGGTACCAAGCATCACTGATTGGCTAGATAAAAATCCGATGTTGAAGTGGGGTGCTGTTACCAGTACGGCTTTAGGCGCGTTGGCGTTGTTCAATGCGTATATGTCAAATTCAGATGATGGTCTTTAAAGTGCAGTTGGAATAAAGGGGCAGATGCGATCGCTTTTCCTTTTGAAGTACGGAGGCGATTTCTACTACGCTGCTCCGCCTACGCACTTTTTTATTTATTATAGATTGATCGCAAATGAAAGGTGCGTTAGCTAGAACCCTTGTAGAGACGTTGCATACAAGGTCTCTACATTCTTTTTTGGAGAAGTTTCTTAGTTTAACTATAAATTCCCAGACTTACCTGCCCCTATAATCAATTTTTAGGAAGTTATCAATAACAGGAATTCTCTTAATGTCAGAAAATCCCCAGGTAAGTTGTCAAGTTCCTCCTGATTGGAAGGCAAAGATTCAACATTTAGCTGTTTTGAGGGGAAAAACCCCAGAAGAAATAATTTATGAAGCGTTAGGACAATATCTAGGTGAAGAGCAAAGTACTAATGAAACTCGTTTTAACACCTTAGAAGTAGAGGTATCTTCGCTTAATACAAATATAGCTTCGTTAACCTCTACAGTTAAAGATTTACAGCAAAGATTGGTTACTGCCGCCTCTATTATTAGCATTCCTGAAACTAACTCAATTCCAGCCCCAAAAATGATTCAAAATATTAACTCATTGTACCAGGAAGATCTTGAAGATGAACCTGATGAAATTCTTTATGAATTTCTCGATCCAAAAGATAGATAGTGAATCACTGGAACTAGCATTAATTAAAAATTAAGTTTCCACAGTAAAGCTAAATGTTCGAGCAAACTTTTAAAAATATTGATGATGTTCTCTGGAAAGAGGCAGGGTGTACTACAAAGTTAGATTATGGAGAAGCATGAGCTATCCCATCTATATGAAGCCAGAATCAATAATATTAAAAACCGCTCAAGAGGTAAATGCTGCATGATTACCCTTGAAACCCTTGAAAAATGGCTGAATGCACCCGCAGAAACAGAACGGCTAGAATTCAAAGAAGCCAAGCAACAGTATGATACAACCAAATTGTTGCGCTATTGCGTGGCTTTAGCCAACGAAGGTGGTGGATATCTGGTTTTAGGGGTAACCGACAAGCTCCCACGTCGGGTCGTAGGTTCCCAAGCTTTTCTATCCCCAACCGACCTCAACGATATCAAATCTCGCATCGTAGACAAACTCAGATTCCGAGTAGACGCTACAGAATTGCTGCATCCTGATGGACGAGTTCTGGTTTTTGAAGTACCAACCCGTCCCGTTGGGCAGCCATTAGCATTTGATGGAGCCTACCTAATGAGAGTGGGAGAAGATTTGGTGCCGATGACACCAGATGTACTAAAAAGTATTTTTGCTGAAGACCAACAAGATTGGTTTTCCCGACCTGCTCGATGTAACGCTAGCCCTGACGATGTAATTGCCCTACTGGATACCCAAACGTACTTTGAACTTTTAAAAATACCCTATCCAACTAACCGCGATGCTGTCCTAGAACGATTGCAGAGCCAAGATTTAATCAAACAGACAACACAGGGTTGGACAATCATTAACCTAGCCGCTATCCTGTTGGCGAAAAAACTGGATGCCTTTTCCCCTACATTAGCTCGTAAAGCAGCCCGTTTCGTGATCTACGAAGGTATCAATAAGCTAAAAACTCGTAATGACACGACAGGCATCCGAGGATATGCTGTTGGCTTTGAGGGATTAGTAGATTTTGTCCATTCAGCAGCACCGCAAAATCGCTTTGTCGAGGAAGTGGTGCGGGAAGAAGTAAAGATGTTCCCGAAACAGGCTCTAAGAGAACTTATTGCTAATGCGCTAGTACATCAAGATTTTCTAGCGACGGGAACTTCCGTGATGATCGAGATGTATAGCGATCGCATTGAGATATCTAATCCTGGCATTCCGCCTATCAAAGTAGAGCGATTTATTGATGAAAATCGCTCTCGTAACGAACAACTTGCCTACCTAATGCGACTTTTCCGTATATGTGAAGAAAAAGGCAGTGGCATTGACAAAGTTGTAAGCGCAGCCGAGGGATTTCAACTACCCGCACCAGATTTTCGAGTAGGTGAGATACGCACAACAGCAGTGCTATTTGCCCATCAAGATTTTGCTGACATGAGCAAAGCAGACCGAATTAGAGCCTGTTACCAGCATTGCTGCTTGTTGTACGTCAATAATCAAAGAATGTCTAACCAAACCCTAAGAGAGCGATTTCGTCTGAGTGACTCACAAGTAGCAACCGTTTCTCTGATTATAGGAGCTACCAAAGAAGCTGGCTTGATCAAGGCAGATGAATCCGAATCAACCTCTACCCGCTATGCTCGCTATCTCCCTTTTTGGGCATAAAAGTGTTTTAACGCAAACCGATATTAGTCCCTCTAAAATCCTCAAACCCTTGCAGAATAAACAAAAAAGTGTTTTAACGCAAATCCTCAAGCCCTTGTATAACCTACAAAAAAGTGTTTTAACGCAAATCGAGATGAGCGAAATATGAACGAAGCCGAAACCCGCGCCGAAGTAATTGACCCCGCACTCTAAGCCGCAGGCTGGGGAGTCATCGAAGGTAGTCGCATCCGAATTTTAGAATAGTTCTGGTAAAGTCGGGCGTGATGGAACTACGTCCGCATAATTTTGATACAAAGTTTGGACATTATGACCAGTTATTTGTGCTACGAAAACAGGGTTCATGCCAGCTTCTAGACAGGGTGAAATAAAAGTATGGCTAGTGTTATAAGGTTTGCGATATGCCACATTGACTTTTTCTAAAACTTTAGTCCATGCTCTATTTCTAAAATTACCATCATCTATTGGATTTCCTTCTGGAGTTTTAAATACCAGAGAATATTCATCAAGATTTTCTGGCGTAACTATCTTTGAAACTTTCAACAACTACTATTACCTTGGATGCTTTAGAAGTACTGGTGTTGGGTATAGAAGTTTTTATTGGGTATAAAAAAGTTGTACTCTATATGAATATACCCAATGTATACCCAAAAATTTAGCAATATACCCAAAAACACAAAATTACCAGATGGGTTACTTAGATAGCTTATAAGCTATAATCTTTACTATATCTATGTTTGAGTTATGGAGAATAGGAGACTCGAACCCCTGACCTCTGCGGTGCGATCGCAGCGCTCTACCAACTGAGCTAATTCCCCAAAGCATAAATTATTATATAGCAGTCAGCCGTCAGCGATCAGCGATCAGCCTTCAGCTTTTCTATTTTCTACTCTAACATCCCTAATATTAAAAAAACTGCCCCCTCCCTGTTAACGGGGAGGGGGAGGGGGTTGGGGGTGGGGTTTCTTAACCCACGCCTTCTACTTCCGCAACGGTTAAAAGCGTCTTCAGCACTGAATCAGGGTTCAAACTCATCGAATCAATACCCTCTTCTACCAAAAAACGGGCAAATTCAGGATAATCACTCGGTGCTTGACCGCAGATACCGATTTTGCGATTATTCCTTTTAGCAGATGCGATCGCCATTTTTACCATCCGCTTCACTGCTTCATTGCGTTCATCAAATAAATGAGCAACTAAACCCGAATCTCGATCTAATCCTAAAGTTAACTGAGTTAAATCATTAGAACCAATCGAGAAACCATCAAAAACTTCACTAAATTCATCAGCTAAAATTACATTACTAGGTAACTCGCACATTACATAAATTTGCAACCCATTCTTACCTTGCTCTAAACCATGCTTCGCCATTTCCGCTAACACCTTACGCCCTTCTTCTGGTGTGCGACAAAAAGGAATCATCGGGATAACATTTGTTAATCCCATTTCATCGCGTACCCGTTTAAGTGCATGACATTCTAAAGCAAAAGCATCCCGATATCGCACATCGTAATAACGCGCCGCACCCCGCCAACTTAACATCGGGTTTTCTTCGTGTGGTTCAAACTGTTTACCACCTAAAAGATTAGCGTATTCATTACTTTTGAAATCACTCATCCGCACCACTACCGGATTAGGATAGAAAGCTGCGGCGATTCTAGCTACTCCTTGAGATAATTTATCTACAAAATAGCGCGGTTTTTCTTCATACAAAAAAGTTAAAGCAGCAATTTTTCTTTTAACTTCTTCATCCTTTAAGTTATCAAAGTTAATTAAAGCCAGTGGATGAACTTTGATATGATTGGCAATGATAAATTCTAACCGCGCTAATCCTACCCCATCATTAGGAATCGCTGAAAGGCTAAATGCTTCTTCAGGATTACCCACATTCATCATAATTTTAGTGCGAGTGCGGGGGAGGTTTTCTAAAGGAATCTCCTTAACTTCAAAAGGTAATAATCCTGTATAAACTTTTCCTTCTTCACCCTCTGCACAAGAAACTGTTACTTCTTGCCCTGTAGTTAAAATATCAGTAGCATCACCACAACCAACAATTGCGGGTATACCTAATTCTCGTGCTATGATCGCTGCGTGGCACGTGCGCCCACCTTTGTTAGTAACAATGGCACTCGCTTTTTTCATAATTGGTTCCCAATCTGGGTCGGTTTTATCTGTTACTAAAACTTCCCCTGCTTGGAATAATTCTAATTTTTGAACATCGAAAATTACTCTAGCTTTTCCTTGACCAATAGCTTCCCCAACACTACGACCTATTACTAAAACTTCGCTATGTTGTTGTAAATGATAACTGCGGAGAACATTTTTAGTCTTCTGAGATTGTACTGTTTCTGGACGCGCTTGGACAATGAATAATTCCCCTGTTAATCCATCTTTCGCCCATTCAATATCCATTGGGGTATAAACACCCCGTATTTCGCTATAGTGGTCTTCAATAATACACGCCCAACGTGCTAAGTGTAAAACTTCGTACTCATTTAGGGCAAATTGTTGCTGTTCTATTTTAGGTACTTTTTCTTGTTTAGTAACTTTACAGCCGCCTAAATCGCATACTAATTTTAATTCTTTAGTTCCTAGACGTTTTTCGATAATTGGACGAAACCCTGCTTTTAAGGTAGGTTTAAAAACTAAATATTCATCTGGATTAACTGCACCTTGGACAACGTTTTCACCTAATCCATAAGCAGCAGTAATTAAAACAGCATTTTTAAAACCTGTCTCCGTATCAATAGTAAACATTACCCCAGCACAAGCTAAGTCGGAACGTACCATTTTTTGGATACCGACTGACAAAGCAACGTCAAAGTGATCGAAGTCTTTAAGATGACGATAGGAGATAGCGCGGTCAGTAAATAGGGAAGCAAAACATTTATGACACGCTTCTAAAACGTCTTTGATTCCTTGAATGTGTAGATATGTTTCTTGTTGACCTGCAAAACTTGCGTCGGGTAAGTCTTCAGCAGTAGCAGAAGAACGCACTGCAACTTCTGTATCTATACCATAGCGATCGCACATTGTTTGATAATTTTTGGCGATCGCATCTTGCAAATCTTGCGGAAACGGCGTATTCAAAATTAAAGAACGTGCTTGTTTACCGCGCTGACGTAAATTATTAACATCTTCGACATCTAAATCAGCAAATAGCTGACGCAGTTTTACTTCTAAACCAGCTTTCTCAATAAAATAGCGATAAGCAGAAGATGTTGTCGCAAATCCTAAAGGAACTTTAACTTCTTTGCGGGTCAATTGTTGAATCATTTCCCCCAAGGAAGCATTCTTACCGCCTACTAGGTGGACATCAGCCATCCCAACTTCATCAAACCATAGAACGAGCGATCGCTCTTTGGAGGACTGAAAAGACTTTTCTTGAGCCGTTGTCACCATAAGGGTTTCCTCCTATCCTGTCCTTAGTGTAACTACGGCTATCCTCTATATGTATAAATCTCATCAATTCGTAATTTTTTTTATAATTTCTTTGGGATCGCTCCTGAGCAAAAACTAGCGGTAGGTTTTGGGCTATAGGAATATTAAATACTTAGACGCAAAAAATTATGAGCTTTCAAGACTAGAATAACGTTCCAGATCTAATTCATGGATACGTCGATCAGCTTGATGAAATTGCTGATAATAAAACACCCAATCCTTAGCAGATTTTTCTAAATTGCGCCACTTTTGTAAACAGTAACGTCGCTGTAGTTCACACTTTACTCTTTCTAAAGATGCAACTGCTGTCCTAATTACCAAATGTGGTTTAAGAATTTCTAGCTGACTTTTCTCGTCCAGATGAAATAAATGTATAAAATTAGCAATATTTTTAGGTAGTTTAACACTAAAATCTTGCAATAATGAAATAATTTCCTCGGAGGTATAAATAATTCCTGGTGATTTTAGTGCTAATTCTTGAAAATATTGCCACACTAAATGATATTGAAGGCTAAATAATAAATCTCGATCTTCTAAAGCAAAAAGAATGTCTTCTCGATATTGCGGGCAATGTATATAAATTTTTAATAGTAAGATTTCTGCTTGTTTTAAAAGATCGCGATCAGTTTTAGCAGGGACAGGTATAAATTGCTGTTGATTGTTAGTTTTTGGTTGTAATGGTAAATTTAATTTCTTAAGTTGCTTTCGTAAGCTTTCAATTAGTAATGTTACAGAACGGCTATCATCTTTGCCAAGTAATTTTGCACAAAGTTCTAAATACTGAGTTTGACTAGCGGCATTCTCAATATTGCTCAGTAACTTAACCATTTGTTGAGCAACTTGCTGAAATTGGTCAGATTGACTGATATCTCGATTAACTAATGTTTGTTGAATCTGCCAATCTAACCACAAAGGCGCATGATCTAATAATTCTTGATATTGTGCCGCGCCATCAGTTTTACTTTTAACAAATTCGTCGGCATCTTTACCTTTTGGTAAGTTTAGAATGCGTAACTGTACTTCCCCTTGATAAGCTAAATTAGCAATTTCGCCAATAGCTCTTTCGGCGGCGTTAGTTCCAGCAGCATCAGCATCAAAATTGAGTATAATTCTTTTAGAATCGGTGTAACGCAGCAGTTGTTTTACTTGATTTAAACTAAGTGCAGTACCAAGAGATGCAACTACATTATTAATACCAGCTTCGTGAAGTGCGATCGCATCAAAATAACCCTCAACCACCACCGCTTGATCTTGCTTACCAATTGCATCTTTTGCCTTATCTAACGCAAATAAAGTTCTCCCCTTATCAAATAACTCAGTTTCCGGTGAGTTAAGATACTTTGGTTGTTCATCAGTTAAAGTACGTCCACCAAAACCGATAACTCTCCCTTGGGTGTCGTGGATGGGAATTATCAGGCGATCGCGAAATCGGTCATAATAACCGCCCCCTGATTTACGTGGTACAATTAAACCAGCCTGCTCTACAAGCTGCACTGGAAAGCTTTTTTGTTCAACCAAATATTTATAAAGAATTTCCCAACCAGACGGCGCATAACCTAACTGAAAACTTTGAATCGTTTCCTCAGCTAAACCTCGTTCAGATTTCAAATACTCCAGCGCCAAATTTCCTTGCGGTTGTCTTAAAGCGTGTTGATAAAAACTCGTAGTTACAGCTAAAATTTCATACAACTGCTCTCGCTGCGATATCTGGCGTTGTAATTCCTGCCTTTGTGCTGGTTCTAGAGTTTGTACAGGTACTTGATAGCGCCGTGCTAAATCTAGCACCACCTCACCAAACGCCCGTTTCCCTACCTCCATCAAAAACTTAATCGCATTACCGCCAGCTTGACAACCAAAGCAGTAAAACATCTGCTTCCCAGGACTAACGGTAAAACTCGGTGTTTTTTCCTCATGGAAAGGACACAAACCTTGATAATCTTTCCCACGCTTACGCAAAACAACGTATTCCGAGACAACATCAACGATGTCTGCACGTTCCTTAACTTGCTCAATAGTATCTGGGTGTAAGCGGGGAATTTGCATCAACAGGTAGCCAATGTCAAGTTTGAACGTTTAAACGTTCTCAATTTCTTATTTATAGCAGTCAGCAGTCAGCTTAGGCTACGCACAGCTATAAGCTTTTTTCAAACCTTTTAGGAGCAAGGGTTCCAGAATATAAAATGTCCAGCTATACCTGCAACTTCACCCACATACAGCAGATTTTAATTTAGTGAAGTACAGAATTCCCCCACGCGCGTTACCTTTGCTCCCTGCGAATTCGGGGAGGGGTGTAAGCTGTTGTGTTTCTAAATTTGATGTTTTAGGGAGGGAGGATGGAGGAGAGAGGGGAAGAGGGTTTGATAACTTTTCTCAAGAGTTATAAAATGTACAATTTAAATGCGCGTTAGCTTACTACATTTAAAGGCAAAGTGCTGTAACTATTGCCTGCTAAACCAGCAACCATTTCCATTAAATTATCTATTTCAACTGGCTTGCATAAGTGGTGCTTAAAACCTGCTGCTGATATGTTTTCTTCCACTTGTTCCCCTGGCATCCCAGTCAAAGCTATTGTAGGAATTAATTTTCCGGTTTCTCTCTCTCGATTTTTTACTTCCTGCATAATAGATAATCCATTACCGTCAGGTAAGTTGATGTCGCTAATTACAATAGTTGCTTCATAATCTTTGAACATGGATTTAGCTTCAGTTAAGCAGGCAGCAGAACATACTTTTGCCCCTGCTGCTTCAAAAATAAAAGTAAATAAAAAGCGAATATCTGAATCGTCTTCTATTAAGAAAACAACAGCCCCTTCTAGAGAATGATTGTTTTTCATCTTATTTCCTATATCTTAACTAAAGACTGTAAGTGTTGATTACATTTAAAATTATAATAGTATTTGCTCATTCACCACTTACTTTTTGCTGATCTAGCCTTAGTAGCGATCCTTACATTAAATTATTACTAACTTATTAAGTCCTGTGTTTCAACTAAAAAACTATAATTTTTAATGTAACTTAATTAAACTTATATTTAACAATTTTTATGCAGCAGTATAAAATCAAGTTACATTTATTTTAAATGACAAAATGTAATATACACTACAATAATAATTATCAAAAACTTACTAACATTAATTTGACATTAAGCTTGTATCCTTATATAGGATTTGATTCCAGGTAAACTGTTGTGCGATCGCTTAACTTCAACCTACAAGTTAACTAAATTTCCCTCCACTTATAATTACTTATTAAGATAGATGCTTATTCCTAATTTTTATAATAGCAAATCTTACCCCTCACTCTGATGCGCGAAAACCAACTAAAACGCAAACTGCAACAAGGCGAAGTCGTAATTGGTCCATTTATGAACTGCGCGTATCCTGCATTTATTGAAATTTGCGGACACGCAGGATTTGACTTTGCCATCATAGATATGGAACACGGTCCTTTACACACCTTAGTCGCAGAGGATTTATGTCGCGCTGCTGACTGTGTAGGACTATCGCCAGTTATCCGTGTCCGCAAAAATGATGCACCACAAATACAACGTGCATTAGATATTGGTAGTGCAGGCGTACAAGTACCACAAATAGAAACCAAAGCAGATGCAGAAGCAGTTGTAACTGGTGCTAAATATAGTCCTTTAGGTTCACGAGGACTTTCATTTAACACCCGCGCTGGTATGTACACCGCAGCAGGAACACAAATCACAGACAAACTTAATCAAGAATCACTGGTAGTTATTCATGTTGAAGGTAAACGTGGGGTAGAAAACTTACAAGAAATTGTCAGTGTTCCCCATATTGATGTGATTTTTCTTGGACCTTATGATTTATCTCAATCTTTAGGTATACCTGGTCAAGTACGTGACCCTCGTGTAGTTGAGTTAATGGAAAAATCTGTCACTACTATTCGCAATGCTGGTAAAGCTGTAGGTACATTTGCTGATAATCCCGAAGTCGCCAAGCAGTGGATTAATGCTGGAGTTCAATACATTGGTTTAGGCGTAGACGTGGCTATTTTCTTAAAAGCTTGCCAAGCTTTGGTAGAAGCAGTTAAAAACTAAATTTAAGTATAAATATCTAGCACTTACGCAAGTCGAAAAGCTAGATCAAAACTAGCCCCCCAATGTAATTGAGGAAACATTCAAAGTCCCCCTCTTTAAGGGGGATTTAGGGTGATCTCTATATGTAGTCCGGGGTAATGTTTTGCCTAAGTCATAAATAAAAAATGTATCGTTTTTGTAACATACTTGACAACGCGAAAAATTTTCTGATTTATACTTGAAATATAGAGATCCTTAAATAAAAAACCACAGGGGATCAAGGAATAAGAGGTAAAATCCCATGAAAACATCATTGGGAACGACTGGCTTAGACTATGCCTTTCTGTTTACCTTGAGAAAGGTAAAGTCCTTAAATGTAGAAGACTTAAAACCATTTTTTGAAAATTTGCCTGTTGATCCTTATATTCAGGGAAAATATCGCTCCAGAAGATTATCTCGCTTCTATGTTTCTGGTAATGAATTAGTCAAATTACCACATGGTTATTTTGCTCAAAGTAAAGAATACAACCCACTTTTAGGTAATGTAAACAGAGAGTATGCAGAGTTAGATGATGAACTAATTAAGCTAGATACTTTTAAAAGAATGGTTTTAGCTTTTAGTGATTCCTGTAAACTTCACCCAGAAGCAGAAATAGGAGTTCATCAAATCAGGATTACTTGTTATCCTCATAACTATGGCAATCCAGCACCCGAAGGAATTCATCGAGATGGGACTGATTTTGTAGGTATTTTTGCAGTAGATAGACACAATATCGAAGGTGGCGAAACACATCTCTATAAAGCTAAAAAGCAAAAGCCTGTTTTTAGCCAAATTCTTAATCCAGGGGAATTGCTATTAGTAAATGACAATGAATTTTTCCACTTTACAACTCCCATTAAGCCTGCATCGGAAGGTATAGGTACAAGAGATGTATTTGTACTAACTTGTCCAAGTTTGCTTACCTAAAACTAATGTAGAGACGTTGTATGCAACGTCTCTACATTCTGCTGTGCTAACCAACAGCTACGCGGGGTAGCCGATGTTTAAAACCACAAAGAATTTCCCAGGAAATTGTTCCTAAAGCTGAAGCCCAATCATCAGCTTGAATCTTGATGTTTCCTTCTTTTCCTAATAAAGTGACTATTTCACCAACTTGCAAATCAGGTATAGAACTAACATCTAGCATCAACTGATCCATTGTAATTGTACCAATTTGCGACACAATTTTACCTCTAATTAAAACTTTCATCTTATTAGAAAGGCTACGAGGAACCCCATCCGCGTAGCCAATACCAACAACGGCAATTTGTGTCTCTTTACTTGCTACAAATTTATAGCCATAGCTAACACCTGTTCCTGGGGAAATAGTTTTAACTTGCGTTACTCGTGCTTTCACACTCAGAACTGGTTTAAGATTAATTACTTGTTGCAGATGATCCGCAGGATAAAGACCATATAGTGCTAAACCTACACGCACCATGTCGTAATGTAAAGTTTGATCGCTTAAAGTACCAGCCGAATTAGCTAAATGTAAACGTGGTATAATTCCGGTAGCTTTCAAGGAAGCGATCGCACTTTGAAAACGCTCATGTTGCTGTTTCATAAAAGTAGGATCAACATCATCTGCGGTTGCCAAATGCGAATAGATACTGGCAATTTCTAAATTAGATAACTTCTGTACTAACTCGATAAATTCAGTTGCATCCTGCCAAAAAGTACCCAGTCGAGACATCCCAGTATCGAGCTTGACATGAACAGGTAGCTTTTGATCTAAATTCCCTAAAGTCTCTGAAAATGTTTTTGCTTGCTGCGGACTACAGATAGTTGGTTGCAACTTCCAATGTGCGATCGCCTGAATTTCTTCTGGACTATTTACCGCACCTAACACTAAAATTGGTACATCAATCCCAGCTTGTCGCAACTCAATTCCCTCTGGAACTGTCGCCACACCTAACCAACTAGCACCAGCCTCCAAAACTTTCTCAGACACAATTCTGGCACCATGACCATAAGCATCAGCCTTAACAACCGCCATCAGTGCTGTTTGTGGTGATAACAAAGACTTAATTTGTTCTACATTATGCACCAAAGCCTTTAGATCAATTTCCACCCAAGCGCGTTGGCATGGATCACCATCAAACTCCCACTGCATACTGGTAATATGCGGATAGCTACAGTTCGATTCTGTCATACTGCTTGCAGACGTATCTAGCATATTCGTTTACTCCTCTACTCATACAAGCGCAAAACTGCTATTTTGCTATCCGGGTCAGCCAAGGATAGGCTCGAAATATCAACTAAAAAGTTTATCCACAGTTTGAGTTTGATACAAGTTCCTCTGGCTGATTTTTTCAGCAGGAATTATGCTATACCTAAGCTATAATTTATTTTCTTCTACCTGGGGATCGACTTTAAGAATGTTATTTTGAGTATGTTTCTGTGGAAACGGCTTAATCTTACATTGCTAGTTACCAGCAGAATAGTAGAGCCATACTCCTGCGGAGTCGCTACGCGAGCGTATTTGCGTGCGTCAGGGTGAAAATTCTCAATCCATTACCTAAAAACCTTGAAGAGATTCAGAATATGAAGTCCAAAGTAGCTTGTTTGATAGCTAGCCTCACCTTAGCTTATGGTCTTGTTGCCTGTTCTAGCAACACTGATAAGCAAAACGAAATTGCCGCTACGACTACTGCTACAAAAGTTGACGATATGATTGAATGTCAATATCTCTATTTTCCTACGAAGGATTGTAAACAATCTACTTCAAGTTCCCCAATAGCATTATCTAAGAATACTTATAAGCCAGAATTATCCAATAGTTCCTCTAGCTCACCATCATCTACTCCTGACTTAGTTGCCACTATTTTAAGTAATACCAGAAATCCACTTTCACCGCCTAACCAGTTATCTATAAATCTTGCTAACCAACCGAAAAATTCTGTTAATTTAACATCTCTATCTCGTGGCTCTAGTAACTCTTCTCAATTAGCTAATTTTCCCCCCAACAGCAATCTAGCTACTCCTAATACTGAGACTCAATTGCCTGCTACAAATAACCAATTAGAAACATCACCTTATAACTTAGGTTATACAAATAACAATCAACCAACATTTCCAACAGTAAATAACAATCCTACAATAGACTTTTCTCAACCAACAGTAGTTACTGAAGTCAACACTAATGAATTGCAGTCGCCAGCATCTAGGAATAATAATTTAGCTGAAGCATCTATAGCTCAGGTACAGGAGTTGCCACCGCCTCGTAATTTACAATTACCTTCTGAGCAATTAAATGCTCAATTAACTACCAACGAGCTACAAAAATCAGTTACCTATGTTACGCCCCAACAACTATCTAATAATCAGATTAACTCTGGTTTAAATACCAATCGTTTACCAGTTCCAACATCTACAAGTAATTATCCTCCAAATTCCCAACCAATACCCCCTAGCATAAGTAATAACGACTCTCAACCTTCATTGGCTATCAATAATGTTGATGCACCTGTTAATCCACCTTCTCCTCAGTTAGATACCAACCAGTTACAACCAGAATTAAATTTATCTGTTAATCAAGTTGATTCGGGTCTGAATATTAATCAAGTTCAGGGTCAAGTTGTTGGTAAAGAAACCGCTCTACAATCATATAACAATTTTTAATTACATATATGTTTAAAATACTTAATCATACCTAGCTAATTACCAGCAGGATAGTAGAGCGATACTCCTCTTGTCGTCGCTACGCGAACTGACAAGTCAGCACTTGCGCGATCGCATTTGCGTACATCAGGGTGATAATTCGCCATCAATTATATCTTGGCGAGCTAAATTAACTTAATTAGTCCTAAACCTGATTGAGACGTTATTAGTATGATTGTTAGGAAGTAGTAAAACAATGAAAGCCTTTACAACAAAGGCTTTCATAATTCTTAGATATTTCTATTGCTCAACTCTACAACAAGTTGGATTGTTTATGCACTAACGGCAGTAAGGTCATTCGCAGATTGTGCCATTAACTGTTCGTAGAGTTTACCCAACTGAGAAGCTACACCATCCCAGCTAAACATTTCTTCTACCCGCTTTCTGGCATTGTCGCCTAGTTCGTTGCGCCATTCTGGATTACTCAGAATCCGATCAATCGCTTCAGCAAAAGCAACTTCATCTTTAGGTGGACATAGCAATCCAGTTTCTTCTGGTACTACAGTAAACTGTAGACCGCCGACATCGCTACCAACAACAGGTGTTCCACTTGCCATCGCTTCAATAGTTACTAACCCAAAAGGTTCGTAGTGGCTAGGAACTACACAAACATCGGCTGCTGCATAGTAAGTTGGCAAAGTAGTTTCATCCAAGCGTCCAGGGAAAGTAGTGAACTCTTGCATACCGAGTTTTCCAACAATACTTTCAATGCGATCGCGTTCTTTGCCATCACTTTGACCAGGACGACTACCGCCACCTATAATCAGCTTGAGGTCTGCTTGACCACGCAACTTGGAACGATTAACAGCCCGCACTAAAGTTTCAATACCTTTGCGCTGATCAAATCTTCCTACATAAAGGATTACCTTAGTTTCAGGAGAAATATTTAATTTCGCCCTTGCTGCTTCTTTAGTAATAGAACCGAATTTGCGCGTATCTGTACCACAGGGAATAATATCAATGTTGCCTTTTTGAGAGACAAGCGATCGCATATGTTCTTTTTCTTGAGGACTGGTTGCTACAATTCGAGAAGCTGTCTCCAATACAGCTTTTTCTGTAGCTAACCGTGTAGTAGCGATTATTGGAATTGTCGTAACCGACTTATATTTAACTGCGCCCAAAGAGTGATAAGTATGAACTTGTGGGACTCCTTGAATTTTTGTTAGCTGCATCCCCACCCATGAGGATAACCAGTAATTTGTATGTACTAAGGAATAGGTAATTCCTGATTGCTTTTGAAACTTGAGTAACTGGTCAACAAACTCTGGCAAATATTCAAAAATATTATCTCTTGGTACAAATTTTTCAGGTCCGGCGGTTAAACGAATTGTTCTACAATTAGGTGTATGTTGAACAATTTTTGGATCTGTTGCACTCGAAGAGCGAGTAAACATATCTACCTGCCAACCCTGTTTAGCTAGCGCCTCACCCACCTTACGCACATAGACATTTTGCCCACCAGCCTCTTCCTTACCAAATTCAATCGCCGGATCGCCGTGAACAGATATTAAGGCAATGTGCTTTTTGTTTATGGAAGCCATAGGTTTTATGCTTTTTTTAACTGAAGGATTTATCGGGTAAATGCGAGGCGTTTATTATAATTAGCTTCTACACTTGCCCACAAAAATTAAACTAATCTTAATAAGTTTGCTGACACTCCATAGAATAATGGTTAATATCGCTGGGGATCATCGCCTACTGGAGATAAATTAATAGATTTGATTATTCAGACTTGAGACGTAGAAAGCGTGAAAATATTTGTTTTGCCCAACTTCCTTGCGATAGATAAGTAGCTATACATTCAAAAATATAAAATGCAAATCCTCCCCGAATTTCGGAGAGGGGGTTGGGGGGTGGGGTAATGCGTTTAATTAGGTTGACCTAACTTGATCACAACCAGAACATCCCACCAAAACTTGTTAGTTTTCCGCTAATACGATAATGCTATCTTGATTTGTCAAAGCGATCACCTGATCTTTTTTAGGATTGATGACAACACCATAGAATTTGGCTATATTATTGGCATCAGCTTGACTACGATATCCAATAGCTGATTCCCCACGTTGTTTAGCCGCCTCAACAATAGTGTAAAAATTAACAGGATCACTAACTCTTA
This sequence comes from Crinalium epipsammum PCC 9333, assembly GCF_000317495.1. Lineage (GTDB taxonomy): Bacteria > Cyanobacteriota > Cyanobacteriia > Cyanobacteriales > PCC-9333 > Crinalium > Crinalium epipsammum. The sequence continues at coordinate 4,208,434 of NC_019753.1, read as the reverse complement.
CATAGTCAGTTACAGGCTTCAGATAAATCTCCGAACCTTCTGGATCAAAGATATCGGCAAATACAGCATTGAGGTCTTTGTGCTGAACAATTTGAGCAAGAATTAGACTGATTATTTGTTCACTAAGTACAAAATCGTCAGGACGAGCCACTTGCGCCAGGGTTTGGTTTCGTGGATCTAAAATTTCAGTAACAATCTGTATCTTGTGATTGCAGCGAGTTGCAATGTCTCGGAGATAAATTAATGTTACTAAAGTTTTTCCATCTGCCTGGTCTGGTTCTAGTTCAGAATTGCAGAGGACAATAACATGGTTATAATCAGTTATTTGAAGTTTTTCTAATACTTGACGCTCGGTAGGATCTCCCTGAAAATATTGCACAGTTAAATGTTTTGTACCCAGAAATTCTGGAGCAAGATTCACCTCTGCTTCTGGAAATTCTGCTACAACAGTTATATTGGAGCCAGGTGCAACATATTGATCCATTAACCCAATGATTTGATAGATCTGATTGCTCCAACCCAGAATTAAAGTATTTTCGGCTGAATCAGGGTTTCTTTGAGTAATCTGAATAGTTTGCTCATCAATAATCGGGTGAGTAATTTCTGCGCCTTTAATTGTCCGATCATCTTCACTAATTACCACCAATTGTTCGCCTGGTTCTAACGGTTTTTCTTGAGGTGGGTTAAGTTTAATCTTACCGTTAGAGTGCTTGATGCCAATCACAGCCAAATTATTATAGGCTAAGAGAGCATTTCCGTAGGTTTTGCCTTGTAATAACGGTTCTTCTTTAAAATAAATTTCATTACCATTAAAATCTAGCAAATCCATATAGACAACAGACAAACCCGACTGTCTAGAAGTTTGTACAAGAATGCGTGAAATCAACTCCTGTGTTAGCACTACCTCTACTTGGTTACGTCCAATAAGTTGAATAACATCAAGACTCTTGGGGTTTTGGACTTGAAGCACAATATGATACGGTTGGGGAACTGCTCTAGGAATATTAGTAATAGCTAGTAGAGTTTTGACCAATTTAGTATCATCCTGGTCATTTTGTGGATTCAAAATCACAATTGAGCGTGCAGTTTGAATACTCACAATGCCCAGATCAGTCATGTTGCTGGGGCTACCATTGCGGCAGACAATGCGAATGCGGCGAAGTTTACCAAGGACTTTTTGCAGTGTCTCATCCATATACACTTTGTCCTCTTCGCTGAGAATTACAATACAAGTATCGGGTTGATTAGCATTAGCTAAGGCAAGTTCAGGGATAAGTGTAAAAACTTGGTGCGACCAACCAAGAATGACAATATGATTTTTTTCAATCAGCCGTGAGCGTCCTTGACGCAGACTTTCTAACTTGGTGTCGATACCGCTAGAGAGAATCCCAATTAAGATACTGACCCCGAAAATGCCACCAAAAGTGACGAGGAGCATAAACAGGCGAAAGCTCCACGCTCCAGTCGCACCAGTTACAGCACCTGCATCTATAGTGTGCATTAGCACACTCCAAACAGCTTCTAGGAGATTCAGGCGATCGCTACCTTCAGGCGCAAGATTAGCAACATTAATTAACACTCCCATTAATAAGATAAATATCAGGCACACCAACGCTAACCCACCAATTAGGGCAGCAGTGCCTCTAGACATGAAACTGTCAAATTTGTAGCGTAATCGCTCTTTAATAGTTATTTTTGTCATTATTGATTAAGTAGATGGGCATAAATCAACGTATGAGAGTTTTCCTAGTCGCCAATCACCAGCCTCATACGTCGCAAGTAACGTTTTATTTTAGCCACAGAATTAGCCCAATATAATTAAATCAGGGCGAATTTGCTTAGAAACTTCATCTGATTTATTTGTTGTTTAAGTTTTGTTACTGAATTATCAACTGCAATCAAAGCATATTCAAGAAGGTATTGCTAAATTATCAGGTTTACTCGCTGCTTCTGTAGATATTCGGCGCTATCATTTATTAGCTTAAATTCAGGTTTTAGTTTATAAGTTTGTCAAAGGATATATGGTAATTAAATTGCGCGATCGCACAAATGATAGTTAAAAAGCCATGCCACAACAATATATGGGTAGTGAATGCGCGATCGCAGTTATTAATTAGACTTATCCAAAGATTAGCTAAACTAGAGTAATACCAAGTCGCGCTCAAACATATTATCTTTCATCCCGCAAGGCAAGCAGAAACGGCAAGAGAAGGATACTGCGGGCGAAAAATCTCTATGGATCGCCCCCTCCCTACAAAGTAACAATCCTCAAACACTAGGAAAATCGTTAATTTTGCGTAAATCCTATCAAACTTAAAATTATTTGCGCTCTAGCCCTTGGCAACAAAAAAATATATGCTATGATAGTTTACTGTCACCCCTGGAGAGGTGGCTGAGTGGTCGAAAGCGACAGATTGCTAATCTGTTGTACGGTAGGTAACTCCGTACCGAGGGTTCGAATCCCTCCCTCTCCGTTATTTAAGACGTTTAGGACAAAAAAAGATTTAGATCTATTGTCCTAAATTCATTCTTAAGTACTTATTCTAGATACGAATTTAGGGCAATTTAGTCCTAAGTTTGTCCTAACTTATTAATCATAGAGTTGATCGCTATCACTACTTAAATATCTAGACATCAGCCGTGTTATTAGCTTCTTGCTTAGTGACTTAGAGCCTATCTGAAAAGAGTAGAGACGCGAAATAAGAGGTCTCTACTGAGATTTTAACCGCAGATAAATTAAGATATTTCTTGTGATTAATTATTTTTAGGATACGCTCTTATTATGCTCAATGATCATTGAGAGTTAAGGATCTAAAAATAAAAATGAGTAAATTAGTTTCAGTAGGTAACATCAAACTTAATTGGGCGATGTCTAGGACGGGCTACGCCTACGCACTCACCCTTGCAATATCTACAGGCTTGCTGACGACTGCTTGTGAAAATCCTCCTGACGGTACACAAGGTGGTAATCAAACCTCGCCTAGTGCGAGCAATACCAGCAACGCTAAAGGGTTGAAAATTGGTTCAATACTACCAGCAACCGGAGACGTAGCTGCCATTGGGCAACCTCTACCAGATGCTATCCGTTTAGCAGTTGATACCGTCAACAAATGTGGTGGCGTTAACGGCGAACAAGTCACATACATTGCAGAAGATGACCAAAGCGACCCCAACGCGGGTGCTGCTGCGATGACTAAGCTATCAGAAGTAGACAAAGTTGCTGGCGTAGTTGGTTCCTTTGCTAGTAGTGTCTCAACTGCTGGGGCTGAAGTCGCAACACGCAACAAAGTAATGATGATTTCTCCGGGTAGCACAAGCCCTGTATTTACCCAACGTGCAAAAGAAGGTAAATACAACGGTTTTTGGGCGCGTACAGCACCACCAGATACCTACCAAGCGCAAGCCTTAGCTAAACTGGCAAGCGATAAAGGATTTAAGAACGTATCTACGATCGCTATTAATAACGATTATGGCGTTGGTTTTGAAAAAGAATTTGTGCAAGCCTTTAAAAAGTCAGGCGGCACACTTGTCAACGAACAAAAGCCAACTCGCTACGATCCTAAAGCAGCTACATTTGAATCAGAAGCAGCCGCCGCTTTTAGTGGCAAACCACAGGCAGTAGCAGCACTTATCTATCCCGAAACAGGCAGTTTGTTACTTAAAGCTGCATATCAGCAGGGTTTAAGTGAAGGAGTACAAATTCTGCTACCTGATGGCGCGTATGCTCCCAACTTTCCCGATCAAGTTGGTAAAAGCAGTGATGGCAAGTACATCATTGCCGGAGCATTGGGTACAGTACCAGGAGCAAATGGCCCCTCACTGCAAACGTTTAACACTTTATGGAAAGAGAAGACAAATAAGCCGATCACAGCTTATATAGCTCATACTTGGGATGCTACTGCTTTGTTAATGCTGGCGGCGCAGGCAGCAAAAGCCAACACTGGCGAAGGTATTAAAAGTAAAGTTCGTGAAATTTCTAACGCGCCAGGTGAAGAAGTATCGGATCTTTGTAAAGCAATGGATTTAGTACGCCAAGGCAAAGATATTAATTATCAAGGAGCTAGCAGTAACGTAGATATTGATGAAAACGGTGATGTAGTCGGTAGCTACGATGTTTGGACGGTGCAACCTGATGGAAAATTGGCAGTTGTAGGCAAAGTTAGCCCTAAATAAAATTGTCCTTTCGTTTTACTGGGTTTTCCTAGTGCAAAGGGGCAGAGGGGGCAGAGGAGCAGAGGGAGAAAAAAAGTAAAAATGTTCTTAATAGAACGTTTTTACACTAATTCTGAAAGCCGAGGCTTTCATCCTCCCATTATTCTTGTTTGATATACTCTCCGCCTTAAGTCGGACGGGTATTCTGGGGTAAAAATGTAGTTTTGAGTCAAGATTAAAGACTCAAAACTAACAACTGTTTAAAAACCTGAGAAGTTGTACCCTACACCGAGTAGTAAACCGACATCAGTTTTCTCTTTAAAACTGACATTCACACCAGCCGTCGCTGTGTATTGTGCCGATAGTGGGACATCTACACCACCAGTAGCTATCAAACCTAAACCTGTATCGTCACCTGTGTTGAGCGAAACACCTGCACCAGCATAAGGAGAAAAACGAGCGGGCTCAAGGTCTTCATCCCCACGCTGTTGGGCAAAGTCATACGTTACTGGTATTAAAATTGCAGTACTACCGCCGAAGATAGCGGAAGGTCGGACGGCAAGATTTCGGGTGAGTCCAATTTTGCTTATAACTGCAAAATTTGTGCTACCTATGGCAGTTTCGCCACCCAGACCGATGTTACCAGCAACGCCTACATAGCTGGAACCACCACGCGTGGTGCGACCAAGATCGATATCTGTTTGAGCAATCTGAGTTTCTTTAGAAGCTGGTGTTTGTGAATTTATATTTTGTAATGGTGAGTTAGTTGCTTTGCCTTGTAAGGCAGCAGCAGTTGTTGCCACTGTACCAGGGGCAGGTTTAGCGTTCAAAGAAATGTCTGTTGTTTGAGCTTGTGCTTGCAGCACGTGATCAGCTTTTTTATGGTGATGTGCAAGCTTGATTGGCTGAGAAGCTGCAACTGTTGCTTGTGTTGGCTCAACCTTACTCAACCTAGCTTCTTCGGCTTGAGACTCGGTATTTGTGGACTCAGCAGTTATTTCAACATTGTTAACAGATGATGCTATTTCAGATGTTGTTGGCGCGATCGCAGTTGCTTCTTCCTGAACAGATGATGCTATATTCGCAGGATCACCACTGTTTGTTGTTTCAGCAGAAGCAGACATAGCGCTAGCTACTAAAGCTAGTGCTGCTACGCTTACAATTAAAGACAAGTGCTTAAAAAGCATATTATTCACCGTCACTCCTCTAAAATGGCTTAAAAGACTTAAAAAAGCCAGTTATTATAGCTGTTACAGCTTAGTTTTTCCTAAATTCCTTTAGGAAATTAAAATCTCATCTTCCAAGTTATGAGAAGTTGACAAGATGATCCTCCCTAATTGGGAAGAAACATAGTATTTACGAAAATCTGTAAGTAGGATGAGGGGTATCAGCTAGATTAACTCAAGGATGCCATTGCAACGGCAAATTGCTTAGAAATAAAGGGTAAGATGGCTTGATTTCCGCTATGAGCTTTACCTTCAGTGAAGACTACTAAGATATAAGGTTGCTGTTGTGGTAGTTCAATATAAGCCGCATCATGACGCACTTGACTTGTCCAACCTGCTTTAGACCAGAGTTGGCTTTCTGCTGGGAGTCCACCACCTAAAAAACCAGTAACTTGATTTTCATCACCATCGTTGCTTAAATCTTCTGGATTGAGGCTGCGTTTAATTAAATTCATCATTGCTTGCGATCGCTGACTACTGACTGCAACTCCCCCTACAATGCTATGTAGTAACCTAGCAGTAGCATTAGTTGTCAGCATATTGCGATTTTCCATCAACTCGCCTAAAAATACTCGCTCTCGACCATAAGGTCCATCGCCCCAAGTTTTTTGATTGACGTTGATGCTTTCTAATTCAGACCAACCAAGAGATTGAAAATAGCGGTTAACAATATTGCGTTGTAGCTTCCATGTCTCAAACGGTTCTGGTGGGATTTCTGGTCCGCTAGTTGTTCCAGTTAAGAAATCTACAACTAAACTGGTAGCATCATTGCTGGAATCAACGATCATATCCTTTATCGCTCTGCTTAACTCAGAGGAAGTAGCTGGAATCATACCTTTGTCCAGCCATTCCTGAATTGCTACCAAGTAGAAAAGTTTAACAATACTTGCTGGATAAATTCGTTCCACACCACGATAACTAAAACCTCTAACTTGATACTTCCAAAATTCCTCTGCACTTAATGCACCACCAGTATTAACTGGGACTGGAGGATCGTAAACTATCCAAGTAAGTGCAATTTGATTACGGGCTAACCCTGGAAATTCTGCCCAAGTGGTTTCCAGAATTTGAGTGCCTAGTGTTTCGAGTTGTTCGTCTTTTCGGAAAAATGTCATTTTTATCAATTAACAATTATCAATTAACAATTATCAATTAATAATTATCAATTAACAATTATCAGTGACATATAATCCATAACCTCTGCTCTATGACTAGGCTTCATGTTAAGTTTATTTCCACCCAGTTACTTATTTAAAAAATGGTTGTTTTTGAGCAATTAGCCGAATCACTAACTGGTGAATACCAGAGCCGAGTTAATCTCAATCTTTATGATTCACCTAGCTGTGCCAGTTTGGCAACTCAAGCTGCTGCGGGTCGTCATTTACACATTTTATCTACAACAGCCCAAGAAAACGCTGTAGAAGTGCGTTTATGTGAGGATGGTTATTCAGCTTGGTTATTAATTCAGGATTTGCAGCACTTAGAACCAGCAAAAACTGCTTATAGTGCGATCGCCGTTTCGAGTTCAGAAATTCAAGCACGCATCCCAACAGCGATCGCCTTTACCCAAAAAGCTATGCAACAGGATAATTATTACCTATGGGGTGGTACAGTTGCACCAAACTATGATTGTTCAGGATTAATGCAAGCTGCTTTCGCTTCAGTGGGTATTTGGTTGCCTCGTGATTCTTATCAGCAGGAAGCTTTTACTCAGCCTATTAGTTTAGAACAATTACAACCAGGAGATTTAATATTTTTTGGCACACCCCAAAAAACTACCCACGTAGCACTTCATTTGGGTGAAGGTCGTTATATTCATAGTTCTGGTAAAGAAATTGGACGCAATGGGATTGGAATTGACCAACTATCGGAACATGGAGATCAAGTTAGTCGATCATATTACCAGCAGCTACGGCGGGCAGGACGAGTGATAGAGAGTTATAAACCAAACAATTAACAATGACCAATTAACCATTACTTAGTCCGTGTCGCTATGCGCTTTAGTCCTCAGTCCTTCTTTTTAATATGACGATGTTAAGTTCTCAAAGGTTATTAGCGCAAGATGGCGCTGGTAATCACATAATTCCAGCAGTTTCAGTTGTAGTGCCAGTCTATAACGAGGTGGAAAGTATTCCTCATTTGATTGAGGCGATCGCATCTAGTTTAACGGCAGCACAACTCACATACGAAATTATCTGCGTAGATGATGGTTCTAAGGATGGTTCTGCCGAACTACTAAAACAAATAGCACAAACTCGAATAGATTTAAAAGCAGTGCTGCTACGTCGCAATTATGGTCAAACAGCAGCAATGGCAGCCGGATTTAACTTTGCACAAGGTCAAGCAATTGTCACCTTAGATGGTGATTTGCAAAATGATCCGGCTGATATTCCCTTACTACTAGCTAAGTTAGATGAAGGTTACGATTTAGTTAGTGGATGGCGTAAAAACAGACAAGATGCTGCCTTGACTCGACTATTGCCTTCTAAAATTGCTAATTGGTTAATTGGGCGAGTTACTAGCGTTGAACTGCATGATTATGGTTGTTCTCTCAAAGCATACAAATCAGAACTTGTAGCTGATATGAATTTGTATGGGGAGTTACATCGGTTTCTACCAGCACTAGCATTTATTGAGGGAGCAAGAATAGCAGAATTGCCAGTACGTCATCATGCTAGAAAGTATGGTCGCAGTAAATATGGTTTATGGCGGACGTTTCGCGTGTTAATGGATTTATTAACTATCTGGTTTATGAAGACATTCCTAACACGCCCTATGCACGTCTTTGGAATGTTAGGCTTACTTTCTCTATTCGTGGGTACATTATTGGGCGGTTATCTAACTTTCATCAAATTAGTATTGGGAGAGAGTATTGGACAGCGACCTTTACTGATTTTGACGGTGGTAATGCTATTAGCAGGTATCCAGCTATTTAGTTTTGGCTTGCTAGCAGAGTTATTGATGCGTACTTACCACGAGTCTCAGGGTAGACCAATCTACAGGGTGAGGGAAGTAGTAGAACCGACTATTAATAATAGGGTAGGGGACAAGGAGTAGAAAGCAGGGGAGATGTAGCTTTTACTTATTTACTCCTCTCTCCTCCCTCACAAACGTCCTTTTATCAATTAAATTGTCTTGAAAGTTTTTTGGCAACTTGAAGCGCCGCAGCGCCGTAGTTTACTGATTTTATTTGCTGCTGGCTTATTTTTTTGGTCAAGTATGGGTTCACTATTGCCAACGCTACCAGCTTATGTCTCTGACGTTGGTGGCACACCGCAACAGGTTGGCATTGTCATGGGTTCTTTTGCCATCGGTCTGTTGGTATTTCGTCCTTGGTTAGGTCGCATGGTTGATCAACGTAGCCGTAAGTTGGTTTTACTGATAGGTGCAGTTGTAGCTGCGATCGCGCCCTTGTGTTATCTATTTGTAAAATCAATTCCGCTTTTAATCGCTATCCGAATTTTTCACGGTATCAGTATTGCTGCTTGGACGACTGCTTACAATGCTTTGGTAGTAGATATCTCACCCATTAGCTATCGAGGAGAGTTAATTGGCTATATGAGCCTAGTAACGCCTATTGGTATTGCTATCGGGCCAGCAGTTGGTGGTTTACTACAAGGCGCTTTTGGCTATCAACCTTTGTTTCTGTTTGCTGGTGGGTTGGGAATGTTAGCTTTCTTGGGCGGAAATCAAATACATGAACCCAAAATCGAGCATAAACCTGATACTTCATTGCAATCATCAACTCAACAAAACAGTAGAAAGTTTTGGGAAATTCTGGTTAGTCCGCCATTGCTAGTGCCATCACTTGTACTGCTGCTAGTTGGTTTGGCTTTTGGCGCGTTGAGTACTTTTGTGCCTTTGTTTATTCGAGAAACAAAAGTAGATTTTAATGCTGGCTGGTTTTATACTTCTGCTGCGATCTCTAGTTTTAGCAGTAGATTATTTATTGGTCGTGCTTCTGACCGTTATGGTCGAGGATTATTTATTACAGCTAGTATCTGCTTTTATGGTGTAGCAATGTTGCTTCTATCTTATGCTAATAGCCCCAACAGCTTTTTACTAGCTGGAATTTTAGAAGGCGCAGGGTCAGGAACATTATTGCCCATGATGATTGCCTTAATTTCTGATCGTTCTAGTCCACAGGAACGTGGGCGCGTCTTTGCTGTATGTATTAGTGGGTTTGATTTAGGAATTGCGATCGCCGGAGGAGTTTTAGGTTCAGTTGTTCAATACTTTGGCTACCGAGGCATCTTTACAATTAGTACAGGTCTAATTTTACTAGCCTTAATTATTTTTATGGCTATATCGAATAAAAATCTAGCTAATTCTTGGCTATTTGCCTGGGGCAAAGCTCCTGACATTTATGCCTTAAACTACGCTGAATTGGAAAAACACGCTCAAAAGTAATAAAGGAAAAGACTTTTGATTTGTCTTTTCCTTTATTACTTTTATCTTTTTGGACGGGCTAGGAGGGATTCGAACCCCCGACACCGTGGTCCGTAGCCACGTGCTCTAGTCCACTGAGCTACAAGCCCTTGCCGAAATCTATAATAACACAACTTCTCTGTATGACGCAAAATAATTTAGAAATTTCTCAAAATCACCAACTAACACATCTTGATGCCCAAGGTGAGGCGCGGATGGTAGACGTATCTAATAAGCAGTCAACCAAGCGTCAAGCAGTTGCAGTAGGTCATGTAAGGATGTCTCAGCCAACGTTTGAGACAATTCAAGCAGGGAATGCACCTAAAGGTGATGTTTTAGGGACTGCCAGAATTGCGGGAATTATGGCAGCAAAGCAAACCTCCCAATTAATACCCCTGTGTCATCCCTTACCTATTCAAAAAGTAGAAGTGCAAATTACCCCCGATACTGAATTACCTGGATACCAAATTCAAGCATCTGTCACAACCATTGCAGAAACAGGGGTAGAAATGGAAGCATTAACAGCCGTATCTGTTGCTGCGCTGACGCTATATGACATGGCAAAAGCTTTAGAAAAATCAATTCAAATAGAATCAATTCGTCTTTTGAGTAAAACTGGCGGAAAATCAGGGGATTATCAAAGGCAGGAGTAAGGGGTGAGGAGGAAGGAGTCAATAAATATAATAAATATTATTTAATTATCTCCCCTGCCCCTCTGCCCTTTTACTGGGCAAACTCTACAAAGGCATTCAGGTTCGATGGTAATGTGGTATTCAAACGCAAACTCAGTCCCGGCGTAGAGAGTGATTGAGCATAGCCAGATGTCAAAAATTGCTGGTAATTATTGGCTTCTGGTGTCAATTGTTTGATAAATGCCAAACTCACACCTTTGAGGAGTTGGCGCATGGGTTCGGCTTCTTTGCCTGTAATTTCTCGAACTAGGGTAGTTTGAGCTAACTGAGGATTAAGATTATCAGGATCGCTCAGACTCAAGTGAGTACCACCAATAGCAGTAACTAAATATTTAGAACCGCGTAATTGAGAAAATGGTCGCAGTTGATGGCTGAGTGTAGGCGTTAAAGCATCACCTGTACTTGTCCAAATTAATGTCGGGATATTTACTTTAGCTAAACCTGTTTTACCAAATAATTGTCCGATAACAGGATTGAGAGCGATCGCTTGCGCTACTCGTTTATCCTGTAGTTGTAGACGTGATTGTGGTAAGTCAGCAGCAGCACATTGTAACCAATCTCCGCCAGACTTAGAAAATAAACTACGTTCTTGGCAAAATGAGCGTAACTCGTCAAGATGTAGTTCTCCACCTGCTACAGCTAAAGCTGTATAGCCCCCTAAAGAGTGACCAATCACGCTTACTTGTTGGGTATTTAATTTCCCTTGCAGAGTACCAGGCTGTTGATTAAGTTCAGCTAGTTGGTCTAATAAAAAGCTAATATCTTTAGGGCGATTAATAAACTCTGATGCTGGTAATAGTAGCCCTGTTACTCCACCTGTTGTTAGTTTAGAGCCAATTGATGCGCCTGGAAGCGTGGTGAAATTACTATCTGGGTGGTCTAGTGCTGCAACAGTAAGACCCTGGGAAGCTAGGTGACGAGCTAGATAAGTTAGAGATTCTCGATTAGCCGCAAAGCCGTGTGAAATCACGACCAAAGGGCCAGAACTACTTTGATCCCAGTAGATATCTACAGGAATTGTGCGGTTGCGTTTTGTGTCTTGTATGGTAATTGTTCGTTTATTAATGCGCTCTTTACCAGGGCTAGCTGGATTAAAGCTGGCAGAAAATGAGGTGCTGGGGACGGTTAAGGAACTCTCTAGTAATGAGGTTACGGATTGACTTTGTATGAAGGGAACATTAATTTCTAGTGCGATCGCGATCGCAGAACTTAGATCTACTGTAATCTGATCGTCTGGATATGCCCGCAAAAAGCTAACCGCGCTTAAACCATTAGCTTGCCGTAATGCTAATGCTAATGCTATCCGCACTTGAGTAACTGTACTATCAGGAATTGCAACCCTGATTTGCTTGATTAATTGATTCCCTTCTGGCGCTCGTAGTAAATCATCAATAAATTTATTAGCTATGCTAGGGTCAACTTGTAAACGTTTAGTTAAAAGTTGCTGTACTTGTGGAGTCAGTAATGCACCATAAGGTCTTAGAGATGTTGACAGTTGACCAGTTTTAGCAAACGAATCTAAATCAGCAACATTCACTGACTGCTGAAATGGACCTAAGCGTAAAACCAGCTTTTCTGCTGCTAGTGCTGGAGTTGCCATCAAGCTGGAAAGTATACTAGCAAAGCTTAATGAAGTTACAGTTGCGCTCCATAGTAAGCTACTCTGAAAGCCTTTGTCGAATCTTTTAATTATTGCTAATCGTTTTAATGGCAGCATTTTTAAATTAAGCGGTAAATTCTGGATCCTCTGAGTATTTTTTGCCAATTTTTGAGAGTTTTTGCCTTTAAACAAGTCAATTTTCAACTTCATTATTTAATTTGAATCAGTTTTTACAAAAGCAGATCGATCAAGTTAGTAGAATTAATTGAGTAGCAGTTGTTCCTAACTGCGTGTAGTTAGATTATTAAATTTATAAATTTATTATCCCATGTTAGGTAGGCAAAGAGTGTACTCCTTAAGGTACTGAATAAGCACGAAAAAAATGTTAGAATTCATTGTTTTAATTGCTCAAATCGAGTTGTGAAATTAATTTTTTTGTAAATAAAAGCAGCTAGAATTATCTTTGCGCGTTTTTTAGTGGTGCTGACATAGCTACAATAGTCAAGAAATCAACGACTCCATCTGAGCGATGACCCCTCCAGAAGTAGAAACTACACTCCAAGAAAGTTCAAACAACCAAGAAGAGATCAATGGTTATCTAGATAGTGAGGATCTAGATGAACTGCCAGGTGACGTTGAGATGTCGCTATTTGACCATCTGGAGGAATTGCGGCAGCGCATTTTTTATGCGCTCATTGGTGTTGGCGTAGGTATAATTGGCTGCTTTTTAGCAGTTAAGCCACTTGTGCAACTGTTGGAAGTTCCAGCTAAGGGCATTAAATTTCTACAGTTAGCGCCTGGGGAATATTTTTTTGTTTCGCTTAAAGTAGCTGGTTACAGTGGTTTGCTGGTAGCAAGTCCGTTTGTGCTTTATCAGATTATCCAGTTTGTGTTACCAGGACTAACTCGGCGCGAACGTGGATTAGTGGGGCCAGTTGTTTTAGGGTCGAGTGTACTATTTTTTGTTGGGCTGGTTTTTGCTTATCTGATGTTAATTCCTGCTGCTCTCAATTTCTTTATCACTTATGGGGAAGGTGTTGTTGAGCAGATGTGGTCAATTGACCGCTATTTTGAATTTGTGTTGTTGTTGTTATTTAGTACAGGATTAGCTTTTCAAATCCCCATAATTCAAATATTGTTGAGCTTTTTAGGGATTGTATCATCTGGGCAAATGCTTTCTGGCTGGCGTTTTGTAGTTGTAGGAGCAACAATTTTAGGAGCAGTTTTGACACCTTCGACTGACCCCCTGACTCAAAGTTTGTTGGCTGGTGCTGTACTGGGTTTGTATTTTGGGGGTATTGGTTTAGTTAAAGTTTTAGGTCGTTGAATAGCATGAGCGCAATTAGCTTTTAGACAAAAATGGCGCTTTAATTTAATTAAGCTGATAGCTGAATGCTAATAGCTGATAGCTTTCAGATTAACCATTCCGAAGAACGTTCGCCTAAATCTAGGGGGATACTAACTGCTTTACCAAGTCTAGGGCGATCGCGCGTTTGTTCTATATATTCTTGCACCTGTTCCGCCCCACCTAAAGCATCTAAATAACTGGCAATTTCATCTAAATGAGTCGCATATTGTCCTTCCGAGAGCGGAAAAGAAGCTTGCTCTAGATATTTCCACATTATTTGCACAAAAATTTTGCCCTGAGTGCGGCGCAACTGAATATCGTATGAAAATCCCCACTTGTTAAGCAGCAGTTGCCGTAGCTCTTGTCCAGTCATAATTTTAATATTTATCTAAGTTTTGTTTACATTTAGTCATAAATGTCATAGTTCGTGAATTTATGATACGGTGTCAAAGAATGTGATAATACCCTTATTGAAACTGTAAACCCTTATAGGTAAGGGATTGTAGCAACTCTGCTCTCTGATGCAAAAAGGGACATTTATGAGGCAGGGTTGATAGAAATCTGGGATTTCACCCAGAGTTGTTGACAAAAATATACACTCAGGCGTTAGGTTATGGCTCAACTTTCTGGTTCTGCGGATGTCCCCGATATGGGTCGTCGCCAATTTATGAACCTTTTAACTTTTGGTGCGGTTACAGGAACAGCTTTGGGGGCATTATATCCAGTAGTTCAATATTTTATTCCGCCATCGAGTGGTAGTGGTGGTGGTGGTGTTACCGCTAAAGATGCTTTAGGTAACGACATCATTGTGAGCAAATTTTTAGCTGATCACAAATCAGGCGATCGCACTCTTGCCCAAGGGCTGAAAGGCGACCCCACTTATGTTGTAGTACAAGAAGACCAAACCTTGGCTAACTACGGCATTAACGCGGTTTGCACACACTTAGGCTGTGTGGTTCCCTGGAATGCCAATGAAAACAAGTTTATGTGTCCTTGCCACGGTTCTCAATATGACAACACTGGTAAGGTAGTACGTGGACCTGCGCCCCAGTCTTTAGCACTAGCTCATGCTACTGTGACCGAAGACGATAAGCTTTCCTTGACAACTTGGACTGAGACAGATTTCCGTACAGGCGAAGATCCTTGGTGGTCATAGTGAGTTTTGAGTTGTCGGGACAAATTGATTGAATTGAATTGTCCCGTAGAGTTTTCCTTCCAGAGTTTTGAATTTACTCAAAACTCAGTCAATCTGAAAGATATTCTTGCCTTCGCGATCGCATCGTTTCCTAACAGATGAAAAAATCTTCTATATCCGCGAGATTAATTAGTGCTACGCAGCTATTAACCAAAACTATCGTAATAGCTTGCGCGACTTTGGCATTTTTCCTCGCACATGATTTCGCACTGCCTCAAACAGCCAACGCATATCCTTTTTGGGCGCAACAAACTTCCCCTGAAACTCCCCGTGAAGCCACTGGAAGAATTGTTTGTGCTAACTGTCACTTGGGCGCTAAACGTACAGAAGTTGAGATTCCTCAATCGGTCAAGCCTGACACCGTATTTGAAGCGGTGGTGAAAATTCCCTATGACAAGAGCATACAGCAGGTTGTAGGCGACGGTTCCAAAGGTTCTCTCAATGTTGGCGCAGTTTTAATGTTGCCTCCAGGCTTCAAAATTGCTCCTGAAGACAGAATTCCTGAAGAAATGAAGGAAAAAACCGAGGGGCTGTATTTCCAACCATACAAAGAAGGCGAAGACAACGTTGTAATTATTGGCCCATTACCAGGCGACCAATATCAAGAAATTGTCTTCCCAGTTCTTTCTCCTAATCCTAAAACAGAAAAGGGAGTTTACTTTGGTAAATACCCTGTTCACGTAGGCGGTAATCGTGGACGCGGGCAGATTTATCCTACTGGTGGAAAGACCAACAACGCGATTCATAACGCTTCTGTTGCAGGTCAAATTACTAAGATTGACAATTTAGGTGAAGATGGTTACGAAGTAACTATTCAACCTGCGAATGGTAATGCTGTGGTTGACACAATTCCCGCAGGTCCAGAAGTGGTTGTTTCTCAAGGTCAAGAAGTTAAGGCTGGGGAAGCTTTAACTAATAATCCTAATGTTGGTGGATTTGGTCAAGTTGACGGCGAAATTGTCTTACAAAATCCTGATCGAATCAAGGGGTTATTGGCTTTCTTAGCAATAACTATGTTATCTCAAACCTTGTTAGTTCTGAAGAAGAAGCAAGTTGAGAAGGTACAAGCTGCGGAAATGAATTTCTAAGCTTTGTTGCATAATTGATTGCTAATTAGACAGGCTGCTTGCCTGTCTTTTTTTTATGCAAAATAAAACTTAAAAAGTTAAGTATAATTCTAATTAAATCTGGGAGAATTAATTAAGCTTTTCTATTGCTGATTAATTAAACAATATGGCTGACATTGTTGATATTGCCGTTGGTGCTGGTTCTTTCAATACCTTAGTTGCTGCTGTGCAAGCTGCTGGTTTAGTAGATACCCTAAAAAGTCCTGGCCCTTTTACTGTTTTTGCACCAAATGATGAAGCTTTTGCCAAGCTACCACCAGGAACTATTACAACTTTATTGCAGAATATTCCCCAACTAACAAGGATTTTAACTTATCATGTAGTTCCTGGTAAGTTAAAGCAAGAAGATTTGGCAAAAGTTGATTCTGTAATATCAGTTGAAGGTTCACCAATCAGGATAGATTGTTCTGATGGGTTTGAAGTAAAAAATGCTACTGTTTTAGTGGCAGATATAGAAGCAGATAACGGTGTTATTCACGTTATAGATACAGTAATTTTGATGGGTTGATTTTATTGTCAAAGAAAGAAGTTAGAGGGCAGAAGGCAGAAGGTAAATCCTCTGTTTTTTGCCCATTTCTATACCCACAGGTTGCACCAACTAACTTGTGAGCGACTGATAAGCAAGCTTGTGGTATGTGTAGGGGCGGGTTGTCAAGCAACCTGTCTATTTACAGATATCGCAGGTAAACCCGCCCCCCACGGGAAAATACCATCATTTGTAGCCTGATTTTGGATAATTGGTATAATCCCAATTTCCTAAGAGGGCGGGTTTGAAGAAGCTATCTGTCCAACCCAATAGTTATCTTGTCAACCCGCCCCTACAAGCATATCTGTTGCACTTTGATGGGAAAACTGGATAAGACTCCTCAAAGATTTATTGACTTTAATTCAGAAGAAGTTTGTTGTTCCCGTAGGGGATCTCCTATCTATAATCTTGGTTCTGAATATCTCTTAACCGAGCTTCTGGACGCTTGAATCTATCTATTTGAGCTTCAAAGAAAGCACGATTTGCTGCTAAATGTTTGGGATTTTGATCGTCTAAGGGATAAAGTAAAGCAGTTCGCAAAGCTTGAATTACTGCTGATGTAACGCAATACATGGAACGCTGGAATGTAATCCCAAGTTGAATTAACGCATCATCTTCACCTCGGCAGTGTTGCTGATAGTAATCAACTAAATATTTAGGGAGGAAATGCAACATATCTTGCATTAACAATGTTGGCGGAATACCAGCAGTCCCAACGGGAAATACATCAGCATAAAGAATGCCGTAGTGAAAATCTTTTTGATCTTCTGGTACTTGTCTTACCTGGGCGTTATAAGATTTTGTGCCTCGGAAGGGTGCGGTGCGATAAAATACAGCTTCTACATAAGGCAATGCTGCTTCGTAGAGCCAAGTAAAGCCTTTTGATTTGGGAATAATTTCGTAGCATTCGTCACCGATATAAACATGATGGTAGATCGGACGACCTGCGATCGCAAATATTCCATTTACTAAAAAGTTCATTGCCTCCGGTACAGTTTTTAATTTTCCTTCATCATAAAGATCGGACATTTCAAAGAATACCGGAGCCATTACTTCCCAGAATAAACCCAAATTAGAATAATACGACAGTTGTCGCACCTGTTCGTAAAACATATCTGGAAATAATTTGTACAACCCTAACATTAATGGGTTGTTTTTAAAGAAAGCCTTAATTGCTTTATCTGCGTTTGCTTTATACTCGTCACTATCTAAGTAAGCATCAAATTTGCCCCAACCCATATCTCGACCATGCCAAAGCATCGCCCGCATACACGCTTCGGCAAATTCCATATTAACTCTGTCATGCCATAAGTGATGAAATAACTTCGGCATTTTGCCAGTTTCACCCTTTTCTATAAATTCTAAAAGTTCAGGGTGGGCAGTTGCTTCGCCGCGCCAAATTCTTAAGTCAGCATCATCACCCGCGTAGTGATTATGTAGTTCTAAATACTCTTTAGGAATAAAGTATTTAAAGAAGGGTAAAGGGTTAAGAAATACTCTTTCAGCTATGTAGAGAAGATCCCGCCAGTAAAAATCCATTGGTACGGCATAAGCTTTATAAATGCCGATAATTTGCATCAGGTTTTCTGGCGTATCTGGTAACATTGCACCGCCTGCTTCTAGGCGGTGAATTACTTCGGGAAATTCGTGGGTGGAAGGAGGGAGTTTGGTGGCGGTTGTAGTTGTTGTCATGGTTTTTTTTTAACGCAAAGGTCGCAGAGGTAAACGCAGACGGCGCAAAGAAGTTAACTTGTTTTTTGTAGGTGGAGGACGGCTATGATGTTATCTCGGAAGGAAAAGGCTTGCATTTGTGCGATTTCTTCTTGATTTTGGGAATAGTTTTGTACATGATAATAGCCTTGATAAACCCAGTTACTACTTAATCTTTTGACAAACACTGGGATAGCTTCGTTTTGAGATAATAAAAGCTGTGCTTTTTCGATGACTTTGGTTTTGTTTTCAATTAGGATAATTTCAGGCGCTTGGGGATTTCTTTCTAAGTTAAAGCAGCCACAAACAATTTTTTTATGGCGTTGGGGTAAGTAACTACTTTTGTCTCCGCCCAGTACTTGATGAATTTGTTCGCGGGTGTAGGGCTTGCCGATTTCAAATGTAATTTCTGAGGCGGGTTTATCTAGGTTTATTATACTCATTTTGGCAAGTTCTAAATTATAGGGAGGAGGGAGGGGAGAGGAGGGAGGAGTAGTTAGAAGGTTGGGTTAAATGATGTGAAGCTCAACATTAATTGTTCTCTGGGAAAAGTCAGTTTTAGATAATTAACCACAGATAAACACAGATGCACACAGATGGTTGAACTGGTTTTTCTCAGAGACAAATATGAACTTTTACTTACAACATTTATCCCTCTATACGACAACTTATCCGTTAAATCCGTTACAAAATCCGTTGCCCTTCTCTCTACTTGTCGTAATTAATCGCTATTTCCTGCACTGGTTTAATAGCAGAAATCATGGCTGTGGAGGTGGCTTCACTCCAGCATACTAACCAGTTAGGTTGTACACCTAAGATGAAAATTATTGCTGCTAAAACTAATGCTGGGAAACGTTCTTGGAAGTTGACTTTGGGATAATAAGCTTTGTTGTCTAATTTACCGAAGCAGGTACGGTTGAGGAGAATTACAAAGTAAACGGCGGTTAAACCTGTACCGACAACACACAGTAATGTGAGTACGGGGAAGACTGGATAACTACCTTGAAAGACGATAAATTCTGAGATAAAACCAACTAAACCAGGGATACCAGCACTCGCCATTCCTGCTAAAATTAGCAATCCTGTTGTTAGGGGTAAACCGCGAATCGGATTTAATAAACCGTTGAGAACATCTAAATCGCGAGTACCAACTTTTGATTCAATTACTCCTACTAGGTGAAATAGTAGGGCTAATATTAAACCGTGTGCAACCATTTGGGAAATTGTACCCACAAGACTTAAGGAGTTAGCGGCTGCGCCTCCTAGCATGACATAGCCCATGTGACCAATGGAACTATATGCAACCATGCGTTTAATATCTTTTTGTGCGATCGCACTCAACGCACCATACATTACACTAATCGTACCGATAATTGCGAGTCCTGGTGCAACTATTGTCCAAGTTTGGGGAAATAACCCTAAACCAAATCGAATTAATCCATAAGTCCCTAATTTAGCTAAAATACCGCCTAACAAAATCGCTACTGGTGGAGAAGCTTCAGTATAAGCATCTGGTAGCCAAGTATGTAAGGGAACTAAAGGAATTTTGATTCCGAAACCTACCAGCAATACTGTTAGTAGGATTAATTGTGTTCTTAAAGGTAAGTTTTGAGTAACAATGGCATTGTAATCAAAGCTAGCGGAATCGCTTAACCAAGTTGTTCCTAGAAATCCTACGAGAATTAATACTCCAGAAACCGCCGTATATAGGAGAAACTTCGTAGCTGCATAACCGCGCTTTTCACCACCCCAGATATTAATTAATAAGTACAGGGGAATTAATTCCAGTTCATACAAGATAATGAATAGCAGCAAGTTTTGAGCGATAAAAGCGCCTGCTACCGCAGCATTTACTATCAAAATTAATCCATAGTAAAGTCTGGGACGCTCAATATTATTACTGCTATAAATAACAATCCAGGTTAGTAAGCTACTTAAAGCTAGTAACGGTAAGGATAACCCATCAATACCTACATTATAGGTTAATCCTAATTGGGGAATCCAGGGTAAATATTCTTGCAGTTGTAACCCTGGATAAGATAAGTCAAATTGGCTGAGAATCCAGATAGTTACAGCTAAAATAATTGAACCGATAACTAATGATATTCCCCGTAACCGACTAGCACTTAAATTTCCTGGTAAAAATCCGACAATAGCCGCCCCTAAGATGGGTATCCAAATTAAACTACTCAGCATACGTTTGATTAATGAGGGAAGAGAGATTTTAGCCTTTACTACGAGTGAAAAATCATAGTTATCTCTTGCATAAACCAGTTAAACCATCTGTGTTTATCTGTGGTTAATTAACCAAAACTTGATTTATGCAAGAGGTCTATTAGTTTTGAGATTAACTAACCCAGCTAATTTTTCCAGAATCAAAATCAAAATAAGCGCCTACAATTTTTAGTTGTCCGTCATTAACTAACTTAGAAATTACCGGAGATTCCTGTAATTTTGCAACTTGATACACAACATTAGCTTTAATTCCAGCTTCCAATTGAGCAGCTTTTTTAGGATCTAACTTTGCCAGAGCAGGTTTAATTGCATCTAATAAACTAGCAATTTGACCAGGAACTTGAGCGCCTTTAATTGTGGCATCTACAGCACCGCAGTTCTTATGTCCCATTACTAATAGAACTTTTGCACCTAATACTAATGTGCCAAATTCTAGACTGCCAATTTCTTCTGGAGTGGCAACATTTCCAGCTACACGGCAAATAAATAAATCGCCAAAACCTCGATCAAAAAGAATTTCTGAAGGTACTCTAGAATCAGCGCAACTAAGAATAGCGGCAAATGGTTTCTGGCTTGCCGAAACTGATTGTAAATCCTTTAAAGTTTGGTGAGGACGGTTGCTTTTTCCTGAAATAAAGCGTTGATTTCCCTCCATTAATCTTTCCAATGCTTCGTCGGGAGTGAGGTCATTATTTGCTACGGCTGGTTGGGTAGAAAGGAATTTTGAACCGATTCCGGCTGTAACTACACTTGTTCCTATAGCTGCTGCACCAAATTTGATGATGTTACGACGAGAAACGTTGTTGAGAATGTTTTTAGCAGTCATGGTAGCTTCCCTGAAATGTTAGTTTACTGAACGATGATGGTTACTGTTTATTGCTTAATGGATTGCGCCTATTGTCAACAATCCTAAAAACAAGGTCATTCCTAAGATGATTGTTAAGACATAAAATTGTGATTGACCGGAGACGTTGTATCTCAATCCTTGACCACTGAAAATAGCGGCGAAACCAACAAAGTTAACTACTCCATCAATTAAATGTTGGTCAAACCAAGCAGTAATTTTGGAAATAGAGTCAACGGCAAAGACAATACTGAAGCGGTAAAGTTTTGGTGTGTAGAAGTCGTAAGCCAGTAAGTTTTGTAATGGTTTCCAAACGGCTAATTGTGGTTTGAATTTAGTGTCAATGACGTAAATTACTGCTGAGAGACTGCAACCGAATATGCTTGACCAAATTAACAGTAATGCTACGTCTTTGTTGACATTTGCCCAATCTGGTAAGAGTGACAAGCTTTGTAATACTAAGGGCAGATGCAGGGTAAATCCGACTAATAACATCATCGGCATTACCATTTGCCAACCTACTTCAGGCGATCGCACTGTCATCGGTTTCTCTTTACCAGCGAAAATTAAACCGAATACGCGCGTCAAACTGAAGGCTGTTAGTGAGTTAACTGTTAACAAAAGACCAACTAACCAAGGTTGTGTACTCCACAAACCATCTGCTAACTTCAACATTGCCCAAAAGCTACCGAAAGGTGGTAGGGCAATTAATCCGGCAATTCCTACTAAAAATGCTAGTCCTGATAAGGGTCGGCGTGACCAAATACCACCGAGTTTGGTTAAGTCTTGGGTAATGCTATTCCAAATAACGCCACCGATGACTATATATAGTAGCGCCATTGCGATCGCATGAGTTAACACCAGTAACAATGCTGCCTCGGTTTGCCCTGTGCCTACAGCAATGAAGATTAACCCCATGTAAGCACTGACAGAGTAAGATAAAGCGCGTTTAATGTCAATTTGTGCGATCGCAATTAAACTACCACCAACCGCCGTTAACCCACCAATAAATATTGTTGCCCCTAAAGCTACAGGCGAAAGTGCAATCACAGGTTCTAGCTTTACCAATACCCATGCACCCGTCGCCACAACCACAGAATTGCGTAAAATCGTGCTAGGAATTGGTCCTTCCATCGCTTCATCTAGCCACAAATGCAAGGGAAATTGAGCGCACTTACTCATTGGCCCCGCAATTAAAGCTAAACCTAATAAAGCTGCAACTTTTGGGTCTAAATTGGCTGTTTGCGCCCAAGTCGCTAACTCAGTGAAATTCCAAGTACCTGCCAGGGGATATAAAGCCAACACACCCATCAGCAGAAATAAATCACCCACCCGTTTAGTTAAAAACGCATCTCTCGCGCCTGTAACTACCATCGGTTGACTAAACCACAGTCCAACTAATAAATAAGTACCCAGGGTGAGGATTTCTAAAATTACATAGCTGCAAAACAAAGAGTCGCATAGCACTAAGGCACACATCCCGCCTTCAAACAGCGCCATCAACCCATAAAAACGCGCCCAACCCCAGTCCATTTCCATGTAACCAATCGCGTAAATCTGCGCTAACAGATTTAAACCTGTAATCAGGACTATAGCTGCGAGAGTTAAGGAAGAAATTTCTATAGGTATAGAAATATTCAAACTAGCGACATTCAGCCAGGGGATTACTATATGTTGTGCAGGTTGATTCCAACTAGCGGATAATGCTACTAAAGCATGGACGAAAGATAACAAAGTCATCAATATATTGATGTAACCTGCTGGTCTTGACCCGGTTTTACGGATAAATCCAGGCGACCAAGGCACAGTTAATATTGCCCCAATTAAGGAATAGCAAGGAATCAACCAGACATTCTGGAAGAAAGATGGCACAATCATACCTCTAAATTTTTAGAAAACTAAAGGGTTGCTAACTAGATGGCACTGTTGCCAGTATTGATGATTTGGGTAAGCGCCAATTAATCCGCAACCCTATCAGCGAAGTAGGAAGGAAGACAATTGCGTTTGGAATAATTTGATAATAAACTGAATCTTTCCTAGAGAAAAGACATTGTTAATAATGGTTATGATAGATTTTTATCTATGGACGCTTTGACCTCCCCTCCCTCTTCCCATGAAGCAAGCAACCCTACACCAATTAAAAGTCTTTGAAGTTGTCGCTAGGCACGGTAGCTTTACCCGCGCTGCTGAGGAATTGTTTATTACTCAGCCAACTGTTTCTATGCAAATAAAACAGCTTACTAAAGCTGTAGGATTACCTTTGATTGAACAGATAGGCAAGCGCCTTTATTTAACTGATGCGGGTCGAGAATTATTAGTAACTTGTCGAGAAATATTTGAGAGCTTAGATAAGTTTGAAATGGCTGTATCTGACTTTAAAGGGTTAAAACAAGGACGGTTAAGATTAGCAGCAGTGACAACAACTAAATATTTTATCCCCCGAATGCTGGGACCTTTTTGTAAACTGTACCCCGGAATTGATATTGAGTTTAAGGTGACAAACCACGAAGGCTTACTGGAACGTTTAAATGAAAATGTAGATGATTTATATATTTTGAGCAAACTACCAGAAAATTTTGATATTAGCTACTATCCGTTTTTAGAAAATCCTCTCGTAGTTTTAGCACCAATTGATCACCCACTTACACAAGAAAAAAATATTCCGCTACAACGTTTAGCAGGCGAACCGTTTATTATGCGGGAAGCTGGTTCAGGAACGCGATCGCTTGTGCAAGAATTATTTGATGAGCATGGGTTAAAAGTGCAAGTCAGGCTAGAATTAGGAAGCAACGAGGCAATTAAACAAGCGATCGCAGGTGGTTTAGGAATCTCAGTTTTATCTCGCCACACTTTAGGACTAGAAGGAACCACCAATGATGTTGCTATCCTTGATGTAGAGGGTTTTCCTATTCGTCGTCAGTGGTATGTAATTTATCCGGCTGGAAAAAAACTATCTATAGTTGCTAATACTTTTTATCAATATTTATTACAGGAAGCAAAGCACTTTGCTACAAATTTAAATAAAACAACTGCAATCAAATAAATCATCAAAAGTCACAATAAGAAGCAGATTTTAAAATAATTAACCTAGCCACTCATGCCGATTTTCAGTCTGGAACCCCTGAAAGCTAGATCAGAACTATCCCCCCTTAAAAAGGGGGGTAAATTCAAAGTCCCCCTTTTTAAGGGGGATTTAGGGGGATCTCTGCGTAAGTAGAGACGCGAAATTTCGCGTCTCTACATCATGTGTAATCAAACGAACATGATCTTAACTACAAAGGTCGGTACAGGCGATAGTTGATATTAGGGAAGATGTTGTCAATTTCTTCTACTTTTTCCAGCCAACCGCTATCAATTTTACCTTCATTAATTTCATCATAGAGTTTGTGGAAACGCATCAAGTGCGATCGCGTTCTTCTTACTGCATAAGGAACCATTGTTCCCGTCCGCATAATAAACGCCCAGTCAGAAGATTGTGCTAATAATAACTCCCTAGCTGCTTGATTCAGTGCCTTCCACTCCAACTCATCAGCAGGTTCTCGCCGTCCTAACTCAATCATTCGTTCTGCTGCTTTATGCAAGTGGGGATAAATCCAAGCATTAGTTTCATTTAACCAATACTCATGGAACCCTTTATAACCCCAACTCGATTGAGAAGGACGACAAACTTGCTGCATCGGATTCTCGCGCAGATAATCTGCCAAGTGTGTCATCTGATAAGTACCTTGGTCATGCCATGACTTGCGGAACAAGTAATCAATAAACCAAGGACCTTCATACCACCAGTGACCAAATAGTTCCGCATCATAAGGAGAAACTACAATTGGGGGGCGCTGCATTAAGTTGTAAAGATTTTCAACTTGGCGTTCCCGATTATACATAAAGTTGCCAGCGTGTTCTGCTGCCTTTTCTTTTGCCCAGTAAGGGTCATATAGTGCCTTATCAGACAAACCAGCGCCACGACCTGTAATTTTATGGTACTTAATACCTGTATTTTTACGTTGCCCATTGGGCATGATGTAGGGCTTAATGTAGTCGTATTCTGCTTCCCAACCTAAATCCTTATAAAACTCCCGATATTCTCCTGCCCCTGGATATCCCACCTCAGACGACCAGACCTGCTGAGAACACTCATGGTCGCGACCGAATGCCGCTACACCTGTTTCGGTAAAAATCGGGGCATAAGTGCCAAAGCGAGGGCGAGGACGCGCATACAAAATCCCATGACCATCAGTCAGGAAGTAGCGCAGACCCGCATCCGCTAACATCCGCTCTAAACCTTCATAGTAAGCACATTCTGGTAGCCAAATTCCTTTGGGAGGACGACCAAAGGTGTCCTCATAATGTTCACAAGCTACCTTAATTTGCGCCCAAACTGCCTGGGGATACATTTTCATCAACGGCAAGTAACCGTGAGTAGCACCACAGGTGATAATTTCTAGATTGTTGCTATCTTGAAATTGTTTAAAAGCTGTGATTAAATCTCCCTTGTAACGTTCCCAAGTGTGGCGAATTTGGTTGAATTCGTGAGCGTAATATTCTGCTAGATAACGGACATGACCATTTTGCTCGTTATGTTCAATTTCTTTTTCGACTAATTCTTCTAATTTAGCTAAGTGTTCATCATAGCGTTCTTGCAGCAGAGGATCGCGCAACATCGACACCAATGGCGGTGTCATACTCATGGTTATTTTGAAGTCGATACCATCCCGCTTTAGCCCTTCAAAGACGTGCAGCAGGGGAATATAAGTTTCTGTGATAGCTTCATATAGCCATTCTTCTTCCAGCACATAATCGCTTTCTGGATGCCGTACAAATGGCAGGTGGGCGTGAAGGACAAGAGCAACATAACCGCTAGGCATAATGATTCAGGGGTAGTAGGTGGATGTGAAGGTGATGCAGGTTGCGGAATTTTACAGTATTTTAAGCTTTTATCAGCAGTTTGCTACTGGTAGTTCAAAAGAAGCTCTTAAACATCAGGCGTGTTCAAAATCTAAAATAGATATTAAATTTAGAGTAAATAATTAAACTCGACAAAAAGCCTAAAATTGCTGCTTTTGTCAAAGCGTGATTATTGTCCCCACTACTTACACAACAATAAATGCAGGCAGCTTTTGAAAAGCTTACCTATAAGGATGCGTCGCTACAGCTACTACTGTTTGTGGATCAACGTCCTAGCGCCCAAAAACAGATAGAGCAAATCTGTAGTTGTCTGGAAAGTCTTAAGGAAGACTTTCCTTTTGAACTGGAAGTTGTTGATGTGGGGCAGCAGCCTTATTGGGCGGAACATTTTAAAATTGTGGCAACCCCAACTCTGATTAAAATTTATCCTGAGCCAAAGCATACTCTTGCAGGGAGTAATTTAGTTGCTCAATTACAAACTTGGCTACCTCGTTGGCAAACTTCAGCCGCAGATTATTGGGGAACTATAAAATCTCCAGCAGAATCACCTGAAACCACAACCGAAAAATCATTAAAAATAAATTCACTGGCTTATGCAACGGAAATTATTCAACTTTCAGATGAAGTTTTTCGTTTGAAACAAGAAAAAGAGGAATTATTAAACCAGTTGCAATTTAAAGATCGAGCGATCGCAATTTTGGCACATGACTTGCGTAATCCCCTGACAGCAGCTTCTCTAGCTATAGGAACACTAGAATTAACCCAAAATTTAAGTGATGAAAAAAAATTGCAGATTTCGCCGACGTTGATTAACCAATTAATCCAGCAAGCGCGAAATCAACTGCGGGTTATAGACAAGCTAATCACAGATATTCTACAAGCAGCAATCGGCAGCAGTACTAATTTGCATATCCAACCTCAAAAGTTAGATATCGCTACTTTAGTTCAGGATGTAATTAATCAGATACAAGAACGGATTTTGGGAAAATCTTTAAAACTAGAAACAGATATTCCTCAAGACTTGCCGTATGTTTATGTAGATGAAGAACGAGTGCGTCAGGTGATGATGAATTTAATAGATAATGCTATTAAATACACTCCGGCAGGTGGCAAAATTACCATCAGTATTTTCCACCGTACAACAGAAAAAGTGCAGGTAATTGTTTCTGATAATGGCAATGGGATTCCAGAGGGGAATTTAGAACGAATTTTTGAAGATCACTTTCGTCTACAACGCGATCAAGAACAAGAGGGATATGGGCTAGGTTTATCTCTTTGTCGTCGAATTGTGCAGGCGCACTATGGGAAAATTTGGGTTGAGTCTATTCTCGGTGAAGGTAGCTCTTTTAACTTCACTTTGCCAGTTTATCGTTTTTGAGGAGTCTGGAGTCAGGAGCGATCTATGATGACTGGCGAAGGGCGTTGATTATTTGGATGTTTGCTTCGGGAAAGGTGTAGTGATCAAGTTGTTCTAAATTTACCCAGCGAATTTCATCACATTCTATGGGCTGTGGTTCACCTGTGAGGTGGCGGCAGTGATGTACTGTGAGGGTGACACGAAATTTAGTATAGTCGTGGTCGATAGTAATTAAGCGATCGCCCACAGCAATTTCTATCCCTAACTCTTCCTCTATTTCTCGTTGAATACACTCTTCAACTGTTTCACCAGGTTCTACTTTACCCCCTGGAAACTCCCACAAACCTCCCATTAAACCTTCAGCACGTCGCCGATCAATCAATATTTGTCCTTGATTGTTCCAAATTACAGCAACGCCGATGATTTTGTGGGGAATAACGGAAAAAGTTTCAGACATGGGCAGATTTAACTGAGTGGTTAATTGACCAGTGCGTAGGCGTAGCGACGACAAGAGGAGTATCGCGCATTTCTCCCAACCAAATAGCATAATCCGACAGATGTGATTGTCAACTGTCGGAATGCTCAGTTACTGCAATTTTAAATGATGGGATTAGTTTTAATGATGATCAACTTAAAAGCGTTGGTTTAATCTACTAATTTTTAAGATTGGGTTTCTGATTGTTGTAATGATTTTTCAAAAACCATACGCTGTTCAGCGTTGCGTAGAAAGTAACCGCTCATCATGGCAGAGGCTAATAAACGCCCTAAATTTTCGCGGCTGGTACTAACAGTAATACCAAAATGTTCTGAAGGGAGATTTCCTAACAACCCTACAATATTGCGCTCCATCACTTGGAACACTTCTGAAGACATCGGTTTAGACAACTGACTAATAGTGTCTGGACTCATGGATTGAACGTACTGCCACAGCAAATTGCTGGATTCGTTCTCACCGCTAAAAAATTCTGAGGATCGATTAGGTGCGTTGTTCACTGTAGCTCCTTGCAATTGCTCTGATGGCTCTTGTTCTCAAAGGCAGGAGGTGTATTGTTGTTTTTAGATCTAATCGAGTTTAGATACCTACCCTTGGTTTCTATAAACTAATGTAACAGTTTGCTTCTAATAGCGTAGTGAGTGGAACCGAACTATCGTGTCGGATTATCTCACCTTTAGGATACTAACCTAACCCCAAGCGCCCGTATCAGGAAACGGGAACGCGAATTAAAAACCTAACCCCCCAGCCCCCTTCCCTGCAAGGGAAGGGGGAGTCGAGAAGCCCCTCTCATTGTAGGAGAGGGGTTTGGGGAGAGGTCAGTATCCTTGATGGTGAAAATAAACTATCAAAAATTGATCGCTATTAGCTTGCTATATACTCACCCATATCAGCTTTGCGCTTACGCAACTTGGCAAGGGCTTCTCGTTCAATTTGCCGTACTCGTTCACGGCTAATGCTGAGGCGATCGCCAATTTTGGCAAGAGTTAATGGTTGCCCATCGGCTAATCCAAAACGTAGGGATAATACATCACGTTGCTGTTGTGTCAGATCTGAGAGGAGTTTCTCTAGATCCATTTGCATTGCGGACTGGGTAACAAAGTCTTCTGGGGAAGGTCCTGTGTCTTCTAACAAATCTCCTAATTCTGTATCTTGATGATCTCCAACACGCAGATCTAAAGATAATGGCTGACGCGCCCTTTCAAGATACTCCCGAACTTGCGGAGGAGTTAATTCTAGTTCCTCTGCCAATTCTGTGACGGTAGCTGCTCGTCCGAGTTTTTGCGATAAACTGCGTTGAGCTTTTTTGATTTTATTTAGCTTTTCGGTGATATGGATGGGTAGGCGAATGGCGCGAGCTTTTTCGGCGATCGCACGGGTAATTGCTTGACGAATCCACCAGTAGGCGTAGGTAGAAAAGCGGTAGCCTTTGGTGGGATCAAATTTTTCCACCCCTCGCTGCATTCCGATAGTACCTTCTTGAATCAAGTCTAGTAAGTCAATATTGCGCTTAATGTACTTTTTAGCAACTGATACTACTAACCGCAAATTGGCTTCAACCATTTTACGCTTGGCTAACTCAGCAGTGGCGATCGCCTGTTGCAGTTCTTGCTCTTCTAATTCACAAGCTTGCGCCCACTGGGAAAAATTTGGCTCATCACCTAGTTCTGCGCTCAAACTACTTTTTACTGCTCGTAAGGCAACTAAACGCTGCACCTGTTTTCCATAAAGAATTTCTTGCTCGTGAGTTAGTAGCGGCACACGACCAATTTCTCGCAGGTAAGCGCGAACGGTGTCGGTGGAGGTCTGAGCAGTTTTCATGGCGCTGATTAATATGACGAAGGTAGTTGGTTTACTGAATGTTTGTTAAATAGTCTTGACTAAATGTGTGAAATCACTGTTGAGCAAAAAATGTCAGATGTTGCACACAGCCAGTAGATAGGGGATTATGGCAGGGATTTAGCACCATCAATAGCTTTTAGCTGTATTGAGCCAGTTTTGGCAGCCCCAATTCGTACCTGCTATTATCATTAATATAAATACTCATCACTAAATCTTAAAGAATTGTAACATTTAAAGAGAATTTAATTCTTTTAGCTGTAAGCGCTCCTAGAGTTATGGCTTGGGATATATTTTTTGCTTATAGCGATCAATTTTCTAGTTGGATTGGGAAAAAGGGCAGTAATCACCTTTTTCCTTTAACATTTAGCCGACTTATGAAACAAGCCTGATTGTCTTGCTCATTATGAGAGTACCCACAATGGCGTTAAAAGGAAGCATCTTATACAACAAAGTTAGAAAAATTTTGCAGAAAAATTCCAAAGTCAACACTCATTAGTTAGAAGAAATTTGTTAAAAAAGCAGAACCCAAGTCGAATCAGGGACTTGAATTACAATTGAGCCATTGTGAATTTTGGCGGATGTTGATTAAAAATGTCATATTGAAGAATTATGCCAACTCAATGTATAAGATCACGTATACGTAAACGTATAACTTAACTATGTTAAATAAAACTTATGCCTCAAACTGTGTGGATTGCCAGACACGGAAATCGCTTGGACTTTGTGAATCCAGAATGGTTTAATACCGCAGAGCGACGCTATGACCCTCCTCTTTCTGACGATGGTTTAGTGCAAGCCCAGCAATTAGGACAACGCTTGGTAGGAGAAGGAATTACTCATATTTTTGCTTCGCCTTTTTTGCGGACAGTACAAACTGCGATTCTCGTAGCCGAGATTTTGGATTTAACCATAAAAGTTGAGTCTGGGTTGAGTGAATGGTTGAATCCGCACTGGATGACAGCTATGCCAGAAACGTTGCCGTTAGTAGATTTAGCTGAAAATTTCCCCCGAATTGACTTTAGTTATACTTCCCGTGTAACGGCAAATTATCCGGAAACTAGCGAACAAGTACTAAAACGCGCTGGAAAAACTGCAAAGCTACTAGCAACTGAGTTTTCAGAAAATATTTTATTAGTTGGTCATGGTGCATCAGTATTGGGTATGGCAATGGGTTTACTAGATGTGACAGTGGAACCAGAAATTAATGCTGCTTTGTGTTGTTTGGTAAAACTGGTGCGTGATGATCAAGAATGGGTGATGGAGCTTAATGGCGATGTTTCTCACTTAAGTCAAGTTGAAAAAGTGATTCGGTTTAATTAGTTAGGAGTGAGAAAATAATATTGCTTTGATACTCTCAGGGAAAAATTATCACTATGACATTATTACTAGCAGGAGATATCGGCGGGACTAAAACTAACTTGCGGCTGGTGCAGGTTGTAGAGGGAGGAAAATTAAATACTCTCTATCAAGAGATTTTTTCTAGCCGCAAGTATTCAGATTTGCTGCCATTGGTACAGCAGTTTCTAGCAACAGCTAGTCAACATTTGGGAGAGGAACAAAAGCCAGAAAAGGCTTGTTTGGCGATCGCTGGTCCGATTGTTGACAATACATCTGTACTGCCTAATCTTGGTTGGTCGCTTAATGCTAAAAGTTTGGAGCAACATCTAGGCATTAAACCGATTAGTTTTATCAACGATTTTGCTGCCATTGGTTATGGAATATTAGGTTTATCAGCATCAGAAACTCACACTTTGCAAGTTGGTAAGCGCGATCCCAATGCTCCCATTTGTGTGATTGGTGCTGGTACGGGTTTGGGAGAAGGCTTTTTAATTCCGCAAGCAGATAGTTATCAAGTGTTTGCGACAGAAGGGGGACATTCTGACTTTGCACCGAGATCGGAGTTGGAATTTAATTTTTTGAAGTACTTGCTAGATAAGCACAAGATTACTCGAGTTTCTTACGATCGCGTGGTTTCGGGTCGGGGTATTATAGCTTTATACCAATTCTTACGCGATCAGCATTTTGCTGAGGAATCAGAAGAAATTGCGAAAATAATTAGACAGTGGGAAGCAGAAGCGGGACAAATTGAAAAAACTGTTGATCCGGCGGCGGTAATTTCTAAGGCTGCTTTAGCAAAAAGCGATCGTCTGTGTCAACAGGCAATGCAAATGTTTTTAGCAATCTACGGTGCTGAAGCGGGTAATTTCGCTCTCAAAGTTTTGCCTTACGGGGGCGTTTATATTGCTGGCGGGGTTGCTGCTAAGAATTTGCCGTTGCTTCAAAATGAAACTTTCATCCATGCTTTTAATGATAAAGGTCGGGTGAGTTCTGTACTGGAAAAGATGCCAGTTCATGTGATTCTGAATCAGGAAGTAGGATTAATTGGAGCAGCACTCCATGCTGCTAAGTTGTAGTTAAGATGTTAGCTCGTTGGAAATAAATTTTACATTCAGGCTGGTCATTGGTCATTGATTATTACCCCTTACTTTTTATGAAACTAAAAGTTTTGTTGCCATCAGTGTTAACCACTATGTTATTAAGTGGATATCCATTAGTTGAGGCAGTTTACGCGCAACAGCCAGCTAATGGTAGTAAGTCGGTGTGGCAACAATTTACTTCGCCACAAGGCAAGTTTATGGTGTTAATGCCTGGTAAACCTAAGCCTGTGAAACAAAGCTACCCAACACCATTAGGAGTAATTAATAGTCAGGGGTTTTTAGTTGAGAACTATGGCAAGAAGGTAGCATACTTGGTTGCTTATTCTGACTTTCCGATTAACCTTAAATCAAATAACTCTAACCAAATTTTGGATTGGGCAGGTAAGGGCATTTTGGGAGGAGTTAATGGTAAGTTAGTCAGTCAACGTAGTTTTAAGTTACAAGGATTTCCTGGGAGAGAACTTACATATTTAGCTACAGGCGGAATTTTTAAACACAGGATGTATCTGGTGAACCGACGGCTATATCAAGTAGTTGTAGCGACGAGTAAGGAACAGCAAAAGTATTTAGCTAAAAGTAATGTTGGTTTTTTGAATTCATTTAGGTTGCGATCGCAGTAATTTAGAGGGGAGGGCAGAGGATGTATAAGTAGATGGGCTATAAATAAACGTATAATCGTTTTCCCAGTCCCCAGTCACCAGTCACCAGTCACCAGTCCCCAGCCCCGGAAAAGCGCAAGTAACGTTTAATTTCACCCACATATTTATTATTTAAAAAATAAGTCGAGTCGTTGCTGAGATTCTTTGAGGGCTTCTTGGGGAGAGCTTTTGCCTAGTAATACAGCTTCGATCGCTCTGCCTATATTCTCTGATATGCGATTATAGCCTGGAAATATGGGACGCGATCGCGCTACGCTTGCTTGTTCCAAAAATACTTTCACTGCTGGCAATTTAGCTATAAATTCTTGATAAGCAGGATTTTGACGCGCTTTGAGATTTACTGGCAAATACCCTGTACCTAGCGCCCACTGAGTTTGGGAATCTTCATTTAAAAGATATTCAGCAAAGGTAAAGGCAGCACGTTCGCGTTTTGTATTAGACTTTAAAATAAATAAATTTTCCCCACCTGTTACTGTTGCTGGTTTCACTTTTGCGGGAATGGGAAATACATCAAAATCAACGCCTGTTGCTTGTAGTTGTCCGAGTGTCCAAGGTCCTGTTAACTGCATAGCTACTTTACCAGCAAGGAACCCATCTAATTCATAACCACGTTCTGGTAAAGATAAAATTGCGGAACCATCTTTAATTAAATTCTGCCAAAATTCTAAGGCGGCGATCGCTCCTTGATTTACTAAATTTACATTCTTGGCAGTGGCATCTTTCCCCGCATCAATTAGTTCCCCGCCACCACTCCACATAAACGGCAACCAATTAAATACCGTCCACTCTCCTTTTCCCAAAGGTAACAGCATCCCATGTTGATCTATTCGGTTGTCGCCATTGGTATCAACTGTTAATTTACGCGCCACTTGACGCAACTCTTCCCAAGTTTTAGGCAAGTTCGTAATTCCCGCAGCTTTAAATAAGCTAGGACGATAAAAAATCCCGACATTATTCGTGCCAAAAGATACCGACCAAGTATGCCCCCCATATTCCATCGCCTCAAATAATGCTGGGTCAATCTGATCTTTTAAGGGTGATGTGGCAAGCTTATCTTCTAACGGGAGAATTGCGTTTAATTCTACTAATTGACCTGTCAGCATGGGAGAAAACCATAGCAGATCGGGAACAGCATTCCCTACCACAGCAGCCAGAATTTTTGGTAATTGCTGGTCAGGTTGTCCAATATATAATGATTCGACTTGAATGTTGGGATGTGTTTGATTAAATTTGTCTACAATTGATTGCAACACATCTCGGTTAGGTGGTGGATTCACTCCTTGCCAAAGTGTTAAATTGATCGCACCCTCTGTATTGGTCGGTTTCGCTACTAGCTGACATCCTGTTATCCCTAATAGGAGAATACTCAATCCCAAGCTGATGCTGATGTTTCTGCCTAGCTGCTGTAAAAATTTGCGACTTCTTTGCCATGCGTAGGCGTAGCTTGTCGTAGACATCGCTTTAGTTGGCAAACTGCTGGTTAAACGAAATAAAGTTAAAATATTTTTCATATACAAATAATAAGGTAAGCCTTTGATTTATTGCAATGATGAGGATTTTGATTAATTAACTACAGATAAACACAGATAAATGAGGGGGAATTCAAGTTTTAAATTATGAGATTAAGAAGGATTTTGATTTAGCTGATATTCAGCCAGCACTGCTTAATGCCTTCAAACAAAATAGCAAATTTTACGGTTTACCTTTTTAATTGCTATTTTATTCAAGGGGGAATTTTTACCGGAGGTAAGTAATAGTTATTTGGTTTTCTAATAAATCTGAGTGTTAGTCAATATATCTCAAGACAGAGTGCAATCAAGATTTTTCACGGATAAATAATACATAATGCCTATATTGTGCTTAACTCACGTAGCAAATTAAATCAGAAATTTAGTAACTCACTTATTCGCCAGTACTACAGAGTCAATTAAAATATAAAGATGCAGGATAGCACAGCAAAACTCCAGGCAGGAATGTCTATAACCACAACTGCGTCAGCCGATGAAATTAACGAACCAAGGCAAGAGACAGTACTGCTTAATCGGATTGTTTTCGAGATCCGCAATACGCTAATTGTAGATGAAATTCTCCAAAAAACTGTTGATAGCTTACATCAAGCACTGAATTTGAGCGGTTGTGCAGTTTTTCAGCCAAATTATAGCAATTTATTGAAAGTTAGCCACGTCAGCGCCGCTACTGTTGATGGGGAAAAGCTGATTGGTACAACTAGCCAGATTTATACTGATTACTATCAAGCATTAGCGCAAGGCGAAACAGTAGTTATACAAAATATTGATGCGAGTCTTGCACCTCAAATTCAGTCGGTAGGTATAGCTGATGAAATTAGCCGTTTGATACTGGTTCCGCTAGTATATGAGCAGAAATATTTAGGCGGAATTAGCCTGTATCAATTTGATCTAGTTAGGGAATGGACTACTGAAAAATTATATTTTGTAGAAGCGATCGCACAACACTGTGCAGTGGCTCTTCACCAAGCCCAATTGTATCAAAAAGCCCAAATAGAAATTGCCCAGCGACAGCAATCAGAAACTTTATTACTCCAAACTACTTCAGAACTACAATCACTGTTTGAAGCATTTCCTGATATATATTTCCGCCTAGCTAGCGATGGCACGATTTTGAGTTACCATCCTGGCAGATCTGTAGAATTATATCTAGCGCAAGAGAATTTAATTAATCAACGTTTGCAAGATATTTTACCAGGAAATGTAAAGTATCAATGTTACAAAGCCTTTCTTCAGGTTTTGAAAACTAACTCATTGGTAGTTTTAGAATATTCATTACCACTACCTGATGGTGAAAAGAATTTTGAAGCGAGGTTAGTGCCATCGCAGGATCAGCAAGTGATCGTGATTGTGCGGGATATTACTCAGCGTAAGCAAATAGAATTAGCGCTACAAACAGCTAAAGAACAGCTAGAAATTAAAGTTGGTGAACGTACGGTTCAATTAACTAATGCTAACGCGCAATTGCAAAATGAAATTTTGGAACACCAGTGGACAGAAAATCTGTTATCTGGTCAAAATCGCATCATGGAAATGATTGCTGAAGGTACATCACTTGGCAAGGTTTTAAATCTAATTGCTCAGTTTGTGGAAAAACAATCTGGTGAAGTTGCGTGTGCGATCGCCCTAATAGCAGAAAATGGCATTAACTTAAAGTATTATGTCGCTCCTAGTCTGCCCAAAAAATATGTGCAAAACGTTAGTGCTTTAGGAATTAGCCCAAATTTTGCTTCCTGCGACACAGAAGATTGTTATCGAAAATCTGTAATTGTATCGGATATTGCTACTGATTCTAAGTGGCAAAATTATCGTCATTTAGCACTAACTCAGGGGTTACGAGCTTGTTTTGCGACACCGATCTTAGCAACGAGTGGCAACGTATTAGGTATTTTGGAATTGTATTATAGTACGCCCCGCCCGCCTAATTTGAGCGATCGCAAATTAGTAGAGGTTTTTAGTCAAATAGCAGGAATTGCGATCGAGCGTCAACAAGTAGAAGAGTCTCGGCAAAGAAGCCAACAGCGATTCCAAAATTTAGTAGAAACTACCAGCGATTGGGTGTGGGAGGTGAATGAAAAGGCAATTTATACTTATGTTAGCCCGAAAATTCGTGATTTATTGGGTTATGAACCAGAGGAAGTTGTGGGTAAAACTCCTTTTGATTTGATGCCAGTAGTAGAAGCTGAACGTATTGCTAACACTTTCTCGGCAGTTTTTACAGCACAACAACCAATATCAGGACTAGAAAATACTAACTTGCACAAAGATGGTCATAAGGTAATTTTAGAAACCAGCGGTGTGCCAATTTTTGATGCTGATGGAAATTTTAGGGGATATCGTGGTATTGACCGAGATATTACTGAACGTAAACAGGCAGAAGAAGCTTTACGAATTAGTGAGAATCGTTTACGAGCGATTATTGATGCTGAACCAGAATGTGTAAAATTAGTTGCGCCTGATGGTACTTTACTAGAAATCAATCCTGCTGGCAGAGCGATGATCGAGGCAGACAATGCTGAAGCAGTGATTGGTAAATCAGTTTATGATTTAGTTGCTCCCGAATATAGACAAGCGTATCAAGCATTAAATGAAAGTGTTTGTCAAGGTAATAAGGGTAAGTTGGAAGTAGAATTTATTGGCTGCAAAGGAAAGCGGATTTGGATGGAAACTCATGCAGTACCTTTGCGGGATGAAGCTGATGGCAGTTTAATTCAATTAGCGATCGCTCGTGATGTAAGTGAACGCAAACAGACAGAGCAAGCACTTAAAGAAAGTGAAGAAAAGTTCCGTAATTTAGTTGAGTATACTAACGACTGGGTGTGGGCAAGTAATCTTGATGGCTTATTTACCTACGTTAATCCTAAAGTGCGGGATATTTTAGGATATGAACCCCAGGAAATAATTGGTAAAACTGTTTACGAATTGATGTCTGTAGATGAAGCACATCGCTTTGCTGAAGTTCTTCAGCCGTTTATCTCTCAGGGAGAACCGTTCACTAATTTGGAAAAAACACTAATTAATAAAAATGGTCATCGAGTTATTTTAGAAAGCAGTGGTTCTCCTGTGTGCGATCGCCAAGGAATTCTACAAGGTTATCGCGGCATAACTCGTGATATTACCGAGCGCAAACAAGCTGAATTTGAGATACTTAAGGCGCTAGAAAAAGAGAAAGAACTTAGTGAACTTAAATCTAGTTTTGTGTCAATGACATCCCATGAGTTTCGCACGCCGATGTCCACAATTCTGTCTTCATCAGAATTACTAGAACATTACCACCAAAAATTCACCGAAGAAAAAAGACTAGCGCATCTGCATCGGATTCAATCAGCTATTCACCAAATGACTCAACTGTTAAATGATGTATTAACTATTGGTAAAGCAGAAGCGAAACAACTGAAATTTCAGCCAAAATTGCTTGATTTAGAAAAATTTTGTCGGATTTTCAGACAAGAAATGCAGTTGAGTATTGGTAATTCTCACCAAATTATTTTTACTAAACAAGGAGAAATTCCACCGACTTATATGGATGAGAAATTACTACGGCATATTTTTAGTAATTTACTTTCAAATGCTGTTAAGTATTCTCCTCAAGGTAGTACGATTTATTGGAAATTAGAAATTGAGAGCGTTGGCGCAGCGACTCCTGTGGAGTATCGCGCAATCTTTCAAGTTCAGGATCAAGGAATTGGCATTCCAGAAACCGATCAAAAAAGGCTGTTTGACTCCTTCTTTAGAGGAACTAATGTGGGGATGATTCCAGGGACGGGACTGGGATTAGCGATTCTCAAAAATTGTGTAGATCTTCACGGCGGCGAAATCAGCATTAGTAGTCAACTAGGTATTGGTACAACATTTACCGTCATACTACCTTTGCACTACGAAGCCACGTTAGAAATAAATCCCCCAATCTACGAGGAGCAAGAGTATGGCACTTGATAAAATGCCTCTATCTATTTAGGCTAAAATTAAACTAAATTTTCCCCGTCTAAAGTAATAAATTTGTCGGCAATAGGAATAAACAACAACTAATAGCGTAATATATTAAGTCTGTCTCTTAACCTCGTGCTGATATCAACTGTTAATTTGATGCAATCATAATTATTTTTGTCAATACAAATTATTAATTTATTTTTTCTAAGTAATTTTCCACATACTTTAAGCCTGATTAATTAAGTACGATAGTTTTAACAATAAAAGTTCAAAGAATGCAGCCAGCACCTTTACCGAATAACGAAGCGCAGAGAATTGCAGCACTTCTAGAATATGAAGTGTTAGATACTGAACCTGAACCAGGGTTTGATCAGATAACGAGTTTAGCCTCATTTATTTGTCAGACACCAATTGCCTTAGTTAGCTTAATTGATAGTGAGCGGCAATGGTTTAAGTCTCATCTGGGTTTAAGCGCAACTGAAACTTGCCGTGATTTTGCTTTTTGCGCTCACGTAATTCTGCAAAATCAAGTAATGGTGGTTGAAAATGCTTTAAATGATGAACGATTTGCCACTAATCCCCTCGTCACCTCTGATCCTCATATTAGATTTTACGCAGGCGCACCTCTAATTAATCCAGATGGCTATGCACTAGGGACTTTGTGCGTAATTGACTATGTACCGCGTCAATTGAGCTTGCAACAACAAGAAGCGTTAAAGATGTTGGCTCATCAAGTGATGGCGCAATTAGAGTTAAGACGTAATGTAGCTGCTTTGAAGGAAGCTATTGTTGAGCGAAAACGTGCGGAAGCGGAAGTGCGGATAGCTTTGGAGAAAGAAAAAGAACTCAGCGAACTCAAATCTCGCTTTGTCTGTATGACTTCCCATGAGTTTCGCACGCCTATATCTACAATTTTAGCTTCGGCTGAATTACTAGAAATTTATAGCCATAAGCTTTCTGAGCCTAAAAAAGTTGGACATTTGCATCGTATTCAAGGGGCTGTGCGAAAAATGACAGAGCTTTTGAATGATGTCTTGATTATGGGTAAAGCAGAAGCCGGAAAATTACAGTTAAAACCGACACCGCTAGATTTGGCAGAATTTTGCCAGAATTTGGTGCAAGAAATCCTAATTATTGACAATCATCAACACAGCATTACCTTTGTTGCTCAAGGTTCTTGTAGCATAGGAAAGGCAATCGAAAATGTTGCCGCAGAAAACGGTGAATTTGAGCCAACTAACGGTCAATCGCTTGTAATGCCTTGCTTTGATGAAAAATTGCTCCGTCAAATTGTGAGTAATTTGTTATCGAATGCGATTAAATATTCACCTGCTGGTAGCCAACTAGATTTTGTACTAAATTGTCAGAATGGAGAAGTAATTTTTCAAATCCAAGATCAAGGTATTGGTATTCCCCCAGCAGACCAATTACATTTGTTTGAGCCTTTCCATCGCGCTAGTAATGTCAGTAATATTTCTGGAACAGGGTTAGGACTGGCAATAGTGAAGAAATGTGTAGATTTACATAGAGGTAAAATTACTGTTAATAGTGAAGTCGGGGTAGGCACAAAGTTTACAGTCACACTGCCGTTATATAACTCAATACCAAGTGATGATCAAGATTCTAATAATTGAGGACGAAGAACCACTTCGAGAGAATATTCTGGCATTGCTTGAGGCTGAGGGCTTTGATGCCTTTGGCTCAGAAAATGGTCGCCTCGGTGTGCAGTTGGCTCAGGAAATTTTACCGGATTTGATTTTGTGCGATGTGATGATGCCAGAACTTGATGGTTACGGTGTTTTAGCTCACTTGCGCGAAAATCCAATTTTGGCAGCAGTGCCGTTTATTTTTTTGACCGCTAAAGCTACTAAGGCTGATTTACGTCAAGGAATGGAATTGGGGGCGGATGACTATCTGACTAAGCCATTTACGCGGGCTGAGTTATCGAGAGCGATCGCAACTAGACTGAAAAAACAAGCAAGTACTCAGCAAGCGTACAACACTAAAGCCAATCAAGCAACAGCAGCGCCAAGTTACGTTTCCTATTACGACAACTTGACCAACTTACCAAATCGCACTTTGCTTCAAGAGCGATTGCATGAGTTAGTACAAGAGAATTACCATCAACAAATTCCGATTCTGTGTATTGGTTTAGATCGTTTTCACCGGATTAGCGAGATCGGAACAACCGTTGCTGAGTCAGTATTGAGTTTAATAGCTGAAAGGCTAACTGCTTGTGTCGCTGACCATGATCTGTTGGCTCGTTTTAGCAATGATCAATTTGCGATCGTCTTTACCACGATTACTCAAAAACAAGATATTGCTGATTTTGCTCAAATAATTTTAGATGTTTTATCTCGACCTTTGAAGGTCAACCAACAAGAACTATTTATTACTGCTAGTATTGGCATCAGTTTTTATCCCAACCATAGTAAAGATGTTGAAATTTTGCTCAATCAGGCAGATTTAGCAATGTCTCAGGCTAGAAAACAAGGCGGTAATAACCATCAGTTTTATACTCCCCAGTTGCAGCTAGTTTCTCTAGCACCATTATCACTAGAAACCGATTTGCGCTATGCCTTGGAACGGGAAGAATTTGAGGTGTTATATCAGCCTCAAGTTGATATGCGTACTGGGCAAATTATTGGTGCTGAAGCTTTGCTACGTTGGCATCATCCAGAAAGAAAACTAATTTCTCCTGTAGAATTTATTCCGATAGCAGAAGAAACTGGCTTGATTATTCCTATTGGAGAATGGGTGCTACGCACAGCCTGCACTCAAACTAAATTTTGGCATGATGGTGGGTTTGGATTTCTGAATATAGCAGTTAATTTGTCGGTATATCAATTTAATCAAGAAAATATTATTCAAAAAATATGCGATATTTTAAGGGAGACAGGTTTAAATCCTGCAAGTTTAGAATTAGAGTTAACAGAAGGTAGTATTGTGCAGAATCCGGAAGCAACTCGCCGAATTTTTAGTGAGTTAAAATTGCGAGGAATCCAAATCTCTATAGATGATTTTGGCACAGGATATTCTTCTTTATCTTATTTACAACAATTTTCTTTTGATAGTTTGAAAATTGATAAATGTTTTGTTCGTAATATTACCACTGACTCTAAAAATGCCGCAATTACAATAGCTATTATTCAAATGGCTCATAGTTTAAAGTTAAAGGTAATTGCTGAGGGTGTAGAAACGCAAGCAGAACAATATTTTCTGTCTCAATATGAATGCGATGTGATGCAAGGTTATTTGTTTAGCCGACCAATACCAGCAAAAGAGGGCTACCAATCTAAGGCGGGACAGTTTGGGGCGGAGTCAGTAGAGGTAGTAAATGGTAAAAAGCTGCTATGCTCTGTTCGTGATGCTCATTCTTAGATGTAGTATAGGAATAAGAACAAAAAACTAATTTGGAGTAGATTCGCGTTACTCTAACGCGAACAAAATAAGATTTTTCTAATTAAAAGTTAATTATTTGGGTGTACTCTCTGGTGTGGATTCCGGCTGAGATTCAGAATATAAACTCAGCCAACTTTCATAAAGAGAAGATATCGCTCTAGCACAAGCATCAATTTTTCCGCGACGTGCGACAAGCATTACAGCATCAATATGTTCACTGGAACCAGCTTTACCTAAATGTTTGTACTTACTGCGTTTGCTACTATCTATCTTCTGTGGAAAAATCGCTTCTTTAGCTTGCAATTTGTAATACCAATAATAACCTGTACGGCTACGAGCCTTGTAGCGCATGACCCAAACATCAGGTGGAGCGATATTACCTTCTAATTCTAGGTGCTCGATCTCCTGCCTTAATTGAGCAATCGCTTCTTTGATACGAAGAGCACGAGTTGCTAAATCTTGTGATTGTGTGGCTCTAACTTTTGGGGCTAACTTAGAGGTTTTACTAGAGAGGTCGTCCATAAGCTGGGGTAGTAAATATCTCCTTAGTTCGCGTTTATAAAACGCGAATTAATATTAATATATAAACTTATTGTCCTGTGTAGCTGACAAATAACATGAATGTGCGACAGCGTTGCTTTGATATTTCCCAAGCTTGTTGGAATCACGGTCAAAAGTCTCTCCGTAAGATAGCACAGGTTACACAAATTTCTAAAAGTAGTGTACATCGGCATCAACAAGCCATGAAGCGACGTGACCTACATCCAGAATCATATCTATGGGAGATACCAGAAGCTTATCAATGGTTGCGGCTATTAGTGTTTGCTACCCTCTATATTTTTGGGATTCAACAAGGGGTTGGTTGCGAAGCAATTTCTCGTTTTTTTCATATTCTACGATTGCAGAATGTCATCGGAGTTTCTCCCAGTAGCTTGCGCCGTATTGAAGCTCAGATGAGAGAGCAAATTCTCAACTACCAGGTACAGATGCAACAACAGTTGGAAAACCATTCAGCGCCGATTGAAGTCCGTGCGGGGGCTGACGAAACGTTCTTTCCTGAAGTTGTACTGGTATTGATGGATTTGGTTTCCGGCTACATTATTTTAGAAGATTATAGTACCGACCGCCAGTACCTCACTTGGAGCCAAAAAGCTAAGAGTGCGCTCAACAATTTGGGTACGACGGTGATAGTTAAATCTCTGGTCAGTGACCGCGCGAGTGCTTTAATTCAGTTGGCTGTGCATATGGGTTGTCTTTCCATCCCTGACCTGTTTCATGCCATGCGGGGTATTTCCAGAGTAATCGGTTGCCGTTTTGGTAACCGATTAAATCAAATTAAGAAACAGTTACGTACCCTACATAATCAAGCTTTAAACTACTCAGGACATAGCCAATCTATCCCTAAAAAACTAGCACAAAAAATTGCTGTTCTACAAGAGCAATATAACTTTTTATTAACTGGCAAGCTGGCTTACCACAATATATTGCATCAAATTACTTGTGCCGTTCATCCTTTTGCTATTGATGGTAGTGGGTTTCAAACTACAGTCGATGTCGCCACCATTCTTTATCAACAATTACCCCAGTTAGCGACGTTAGGATATACTTACCAAATTCCCAAGTTAGAAACAGCTATATCAACATTTAGCGGTCAAGTTAGTGCGATTGCTGCTGGAATTAACCTGTGGTGGCAATCTGTAGAAGAAAGTTTGCAGTTAGAGCAAGTTTCTCCCGACCTATCTAATTGGTTACTTGGTTATTTTTTACCCCATTTTTATTGGCTCTCAGTCATTAAACAAACTAAAAACCCTGCTTTAAAGGAAATTTATACTCAGGTATCAAGGCATTATTCAAGCCACTTATTGGAACATCCCTTAACCAGTAAAGTCTCTAAGAATGAATGGATACACTGGCGTTCTTGGGCGGAGCAAATGTCGGCTCAATTTCAACGTAGCTCTTCTGCCATTGAGGGACGCAATGGTTATTTATCTCGTATACATCATTGTGGACGCGGAATTTCTTCAAAGCATTTACAGGTGTTGACTGTTATTCATAACTTTGATATCCAACGAGCCGATAAGACCACAGCAGCACAACGTTTATTCAATCAAGAATTTCCCGCTTTATTTGATTGGGTAATCTCACAGATGGGTGACTTACCTTTACCCCGTAAATCTTACCAAATCATCTAGTTTAATTAACTAAATACTGAAATTTCACTTAATCTAATTGGTTTTCTTATTTCAACATTTAGGAATTACTGTTTCTAGCTGTTTGTAGTATTGTACTACACAATCTGGGCGATTGATTTCTCTTTCTTGGCATTTTTCCTGCCCAATCGCATTGTCATCAAGATTCCACTAACTGTCCCGCCTTAGATTGGTAGCCCAAAAGAGTTTGAAAAGTTACTAATTGAGGGCAAACGGTTAATCTTATAAGTTGTCTGTTTTGGGAGAGAGGAGAGAGGAGAGAGGGGAGGGAGGAGAGAGGATGAGAGGAATTAGCCGAAGGTTAATTGTTAATTGTTAATTGTTAATTGTTAATTGATTATGGCGGGACATAGTAAATGGGCGAATATTAAGCGCCAAAAGGCGAGGGTGGATGCTGTTAAGGGTAAAACGTTTACTCAGCTTTCACGAGCGATTATTGTAGCTGCTCGTAGTGGTATACCAGATCCAGAGGGTAATTTTCAACTGCGGACAGCTATTGAAAAGGCTAAGGCGGCGGGTATTCCGAATGATAATATTGATAGAGCGATCGCTAAAGGTGCTGGAACTTGGGATGGTGGTAGCGCCCAGTTAGAAGCAATTCGCTATGAAGGTTATGGCAGTGGTGGCGTAGCTATTTTAATTGAAGCATTGACAGATAATCGCAATCGTACTGCTGCTGATTTAAGGGTTGCTTTTAGTAAAAGAGGCGGTAATTTAGGCGAAACCGGATGCGTTGGCTGGATGTTTGAGCAAAAAGGTGTCTGTATTTTAGAAGGGATTCAGGAAGATGAGTTATTAGAAGCATCTGTGGAAGGTGGAGCAGAGTATTACGAGTTGATCGCAGATGAGGACGTTGAGGGCGCTGAG
The DNA here is from genome assembly GCF_000317495.1 of Crinalium epipsammum PCC 9333. Taxonomy (GTDB): domain Bacteria; phylum Cyanobacteriota; class Cyanobacteriia; order Cyanobacteriales; family PCC-9333; genus Crinalium; species Crinalium epipsammum. The sequence goes on along the minus strand of NC_019753.1, from coordinate 4,163,725 downwards.
GTATTTACTGAGGTGGGTAATTTAGAAATACTTCAAAAAACTTTAAAAGCTAAAGGCTTTGATGTAACTGATGTAGAAGTGCGCTGGATACCTAATAATACAGTGGAAGTAACGGATATTGAGCTTGCGCGATCGCTTCTTAAACTTATAGATGCTTTAGAAGGGTTGGATGATGTACAAAATGTTACAGCCAACTTTGAAATGTCTGACGAATTAATGACAATGAGTGTAGCTTAAGTATTCTTCACAATTATAGAACCCCACCCCAGCCCTCCCCTTGCTAAGGGGAGGGAGCCAATTTTCCCCCGAAGCTGCGGGGGTAATTTGGACTTTTGCTCATTGATCTATTGTTAATTGTTAATTGTTCTTCGGTCTATTATAGAAAGTAGTACCTTACATCTAAACCACTTTGCAAACATTTACATTATTACATAAATATTATTACTCATTGTAGTTAGAAAACACAGAAAACAAAGAACGAACTGACAACGAGTGCGTTGGCGTGTTAGCGGAGCTATCCGAAGGAATCTCATTTTTTTTAAGCCCAGACAACTTCTTACAACCTTAAAAATCAAACATGAGCTTAACTATTGCGGGTTATAACATCATCGAAGTTCTTTACGAAAAAAGCGATATTATAGTTTATCGCGGTGTGCAAGAACTTGACCATTCATCAGTAATTATCAAAACCCTCAAATCTGAGTATCCCAAGCTTCAAGAACTCTCAAGATTAAAACATGAATATCAACTTCTCAGCCCTTTAGATATAGCAGGAATCCTTAAACCATCTACCCTGGAAAATTATCAACATGGTTTAGCCCTAATATTGTCAGATTTTGCCGGAAAACCACTAATTAACTTTATTAAGACCGAATACTTAAATCTTAATAACATATTACAAATCGCTATCCAACTTGCTGATACTTTGGCAGAGTTGCATCAACAGCAAATTATTCATAAAGATATTAATCCCTACAACATCCTGATTAATTCAGATCATCAAATTAAAATTATTAACTTTAGTATCGCCTCACAACTGTCTAGAGAAAACCCCACCTTAAGTCATCCCAACCAGTTAGAGGGAACTCTTGCTTATATGTCACCAGAGCAAACTGGGAGGATGAATCGTTCAATAGATTATCGAACGGATCTTTACTCTTTAGGTGTAACATTTTATGAAATGCTTACCGGACAATTACCCTTTCAATCTAACGATCCTTTAGAGTTAGTTCATTGTCATATTGCTAAAACACCTACACCACCTAGCGAATTAAATTCACAAATTCCGTTAGTAGTTTCTGACATAGTTTTAAAACTTTTATCTAAGACTGCTGAAGACAGATACCAAACAGCTTTGGGACTTAAAGCTGATTTAGAAGTTTGTCTAAAAATGCTGCAATCAGGTAATATTTCTTACTTTCCTATCGGGAAACTAGATAAAAGTAGTCAATTTTTCATTCCACAAAAACTTTATGGAAGAGAGACAGAAGTTGCCACACTTATAAATGCTTTTGTGCGCGTAGCGTCTCCGCAGGAGAAACGAGTTAGCTTAGGCGCATCTGAAATGATCCTAGTGAGTGGCTATTCAGGTATTGGCAAATCGGCATTAGTTAACGAAATTCATAAACCTATCGTTGGTAAACGGGGTTATTTTATCTCTGGTAAATTTGATCAATTTAAGCGGAATATACCTTACAGCGTTTTGATCCAAGCGTTTCAGGAATTGATCCGGCAGTTGTTAACAGAAAGTACTGAAAAAATAGCTCTTTGGAAATCAAAATTAATAGAGGCTCTCGGCGCTAATGGTCAAGTCATTATTGATGTTATTCCTGAAGTGGAATTAATTATAGATGAACAACCAAAAGTTCCTCAATTAGCACCAGCAGAAGCTCAAAACCGATTTAATCGAGTATTTAAACAATTTATCCATGTATTTTGCCAAGCGGAACACCCACTGGTTATTTTCATGGATGATTTACAGTGGGCAGATCTGGCATCTTTGAAGCTAATTGAGTTACTAATAACTGATAATGATAGTCAATATTTATTGCTAATTGGGGCATACCGCGATAATGAAGTAGAGGCAACGCATCCATTAATGTTGACCTTAGAAGATATTAAACAAACAGGTGCAGTTGTTAATAATATTTTTCTTAAACCTTTAAATATTACTCATGTTAATCAATTAGTGGGTGATACTCTTATTTCTGAGCAAGAAAATACCAAGCAACTCGCCGAATTAGTTTTTAATAAAACTCAAGGTAATCCATTTTTCCTAACGCAGCTTCTCAAATCTCTTTATCAAGATAATTTATTATGGTTTGATTTTTCCACAAAAAAATGGCAGTGGGATATTGAACGCCTGCAAAATATTGATATTACTGATAATGTTGTTGATTTAATGGTTAATCAAATTCAGAGATTAGCCCCAGAAACTATTAATATTCTCAAAATAGCTGCCTGTATTGGAGATAAATTTACTTTAGATATTTTGAGTATTGTCAATAAAACGTCTTTATCTGAAACAGCAATAGATTTATGGTCAGCGTTGCAAGCAGGATTAATTTTGCCTTTATATCAATCTTGTAATATACCGTTATTATTGGATGTCTCAAATACCAAAATTCGTGAGGGTGAACTGGTAACTAATATAGAAACCTTGCCGACAATATCTGTAGATTCTTCCCTATCCGCAATTACCTATAAATTTTTGCATGACCGTGTGCAACAAGCAGCTTATTCCTTAATTCCAGATGTAGATAAAAAACAAACTCACCTAAAAGTTGGTGAAATGCTGCTTAAGCATACTCCAGAAGCAGAGATTGAAGACAACATTTTTGAAATTGTTAACCACCTAAATATTGGTGTTGAGTTAATTAACCAGCAGCCTCAAAAAGATGAACTTGCCAAACTTAATTTAAGAGCGGGTAAGAAAGCAAAAGCAGCAACGGCTTATGAACCTGCTGTTAAATATTTATCAATAGGGCTAGAACTCTTACCCGAATCTAAGTGGGAAAGCCAGTATGATCTAACACTTGATCTGTCTGTAGAAACTACGGCAGCAGCCTATTTAAGTACAAACTTTGAGCAGGCAAAAATATTATCGGAAGTTGTCTTAAATAACGGAAAAAATCTGCTTGATAAAATTAAAATTTATGAAATTCAAATGCAGTTTCATATTCAGCAACACCAAATGCAACCTGCTTTAGAAATTGGGTTGCAAGCTTTACAGATGCTGGAAATTTCTCTGGTTCAAGAACGACCGAGAGAATTAAATGAAGAAGAGTTAGCCGCTTTGCCAGAAATGATAGATCTCCATAAGTTGGCGGCAATGCGAATCTTAATGAATCTCTGTGCCCCTACTTATGTTTTAGATCCTATCTTAAATCAGCGAGTAGCATTGACGATGGTTGCTCTCTGCAGTCAATATGGAACATCTCCAATTGCTGCTTTTGGATATGGGCTTTATGACTTAATGTTATGTGGTTTGCGAGACATTGACGCGGGATATAGAGCAGGTAAACTAGCACTGAGGTTACTAGACAAATTCAACGCTAATGAACTAAGAGCGAAAATATATGGATTGTTTTATGCTCATGCTAGTGTGTGGAAAGAACATTTAAAAAAAACATTAGCTCCTTTGCTTAATGGGATTCAAAGTGGATTAGAAACTGGAGATATAGAATGGGCTGGCTATAATACTTTCTACTATTGTGACCATTTATTGTTTATAGGAGAACCCCTGGAAGTAGTTGCTCAGAAGCAGGCTCAATATTTTGAGTCTATGCTAAAACGAAAACAAACTTTACAGAGTTATTACCTCAATATATGGAGACGATTAGTTTTAAAGCTCCTTAATAAGGCAGAAGAAAGATATAGTTTTCAGGACGCAGTAGTAACAGATGCAGAAATTCTGCAAGATTTGATTGCTGCCCAAAATCATATGTTTACTTTTGCTTCCTATCTTGCTAATGCAATTTTGTTTTATTTCTTAAGAGATTATGAACAGTCCATTGCTAATGCCTCCGCAGCAGTGATACACGCGGGTGGTGTATTTGGGATGATGATTAATGCACAACACAACTTTTACTACTCTCTTGCTCTCTTAGCTCAAGCTTCTAATCTATCAGTAATTGAACAAAAAGCAGCTTTATTACAAGTTAATCTTAATCAAGAAGTAATGAAAGAATGGGCGTTTCATGCTCCAGCAAATTACCAGCATAAGTATGATTTAGTAGGCGCTGAAAACGCACGAGTTCTGGGGCAATTTTTAGAAGCAATGGAACTTTACGATCGCGCGATCGCAGGAGCTAAAGAAAATGGATTTATCCACGAAGAAGCCTTGGCAAATGAACTTGCAGCAGAATTTTATTTTTCACGCAATCGAGATAAAGTTGCGAGAGATTATTTAAGCGACTCTTATTATAGTTATGTTCGTTGGGGCGCAGCAATCAAAGTTAAGCAACTTGAAGAAACCTATCCTGACATCTTCTCGAAACGATCTGAAAATACTATTAGCCAAACAACTAATAATACTAGCCATCATTATGAAACCCTCGACTTAGCCACAGTGATGAAAGCTTCACAAGCTTTATCAGGAGAAATTGTTTTAAACAATTTACTGACTAAGTTGATGGATATTGCTCTGGAAAATGCGGGCGCACAAACTGGATTTCTAATTTTAGAAAAATCAGGTCAATTAGTAATAGAAGCAGTCGGCGGAATAGATAGCAAGCTGCACATACAGCAGTCTCAACCCCTATCAAATAGTGAGTATTTACCAATATCATTAGTTAATTATGTAGCTAGAACTAATGAGAGCATTGTACTTAATAATGCTACTAAAGAAGGAGTATTTACCTCTGATTTATATATTATTAATCACAAACCAAAATCTATTTTATGTACACCAATTCTTAATCAAGGAAAACTTACAGGAATTCTTTATTTAGAAAATAATCTCACCATCGGAGCCTTTACACCAGATAGATTAGAAGTCTTACAACTATTATCATCTCAAGCAGCAATTTCAATTGAAAATGCCCGTTTATACTTTGATTTAGCAGAAGCAAATCGCACCTTAGAAACAAAAGTTTCAGAGCGGACATTAGAGCTACAACAGGAAATTATAGTACGCCAACTAGCAGAAGAAGCAGCAGGTTCTGCCAACCGAGCAAAAAGTGAATTTTTGGCTAACATGAGCCATGAACTAAGAACACCTCTTAATGGTATTTTGGGTTATGCCCAAATCCTTAAAAAATCTAAAACGACCTCAGAAAAAGACCGTAATGGAGTTGGGATTATTCATCAATGTAGCGAACATTTATTAACTCTAATTAATGATATTTTAGATTTATCCAAAATCGAATCTCGGAAAATGGAACTTAACCCAAGTGACTTTCATTTTCCGGCATTTCTAGAAAGTATTGCTGAAATTTGTCGTATTCGTGCTGAACAAAAAGGTATTAAGCTGATTTATGAAGTTGCGACCCCTCTGCCAAAAGCTATTATAGCAGATGAGAAACGGCTGAGACAAGTTTTAATTAACTTACTGGGAAATGCTGTTAAGTTTACAGAACAAGGTAGCGTAAATTTTAAAGTAAAAGTAATCGGTAAGGCATCATTAAACACGGGAGAAGATTTACCACTTACTAAGATTCGATTTCAAATAGAAGATACAGGTGTTGGGATTGCACCACAGCAATTGGAAGAAGTATTTTTAGCATTCCAACAGGTAGGGGAGCAAAAGCGTCAGACTGAAGGAACAGGACTAGGATTAGCAATTAGCCGTCAATTAGTTCAACTGATGGGCAGCGAAATTCAAGTAAATAGTACTTTGGGTAAAGGAAGTATTTTCTTCTTTGATGTAGATTTCCCTGAAGTTGTCTTAAATACTGATGTGAGTAACTTAACATACCGCAACATTGTGGGATTTAAAGGCAACAAGCGTCAAATTATGGTAGTAGATGATAAATCATCAAATCGCTCGGTATTAGTTAATTTGTTAGAGCCTTTAGGATTTGAAGTAGTTGAGGTATCTAATGGTTTAGAGGCTATTAAAAAAGCCTCGGAAGTGAAACCTGATTGTATATTAATGGATTTGGTAATGCCTGTAATGGATGGATTTGAAGCCACCCGTAGAATTAGGCAATTACCAGAATTAAAGGAAATTGTAATACTTGCAACGTCCGCAAGCGTTTTTAATTTTGATCGCAAGCAAAGTAGAGAAGTAGGTTGCAATGATTTTATTTCTAAACCCATTCAGGAGCAAGAATTATTAAAAAGAATAGAAACTTATTTGAATTTATCATGGATTTATGAAGAGTCTCAAGTGATAGTTCAAGAATCTAGTATTCAACAATCAACACTGAACGACTCTTTTATAATTCCACCACCAGAAGAAGTTGCTATGCTATTGGAACTAGCGATGAGAGGCGACCTTAGAGGGATTGGCAAACGTACCACTTATATAGAATCTTTAGGACAGGAGTTCATCCCCTTTGCCAATCATTTACGTCAACTTGCTAAAGCTTTTAAAGGTAAACAAATATTAGATTTTCTTAATCAATATAAATAAGAGGTATTAATGAACGGTGAGCCAATTAATCAAGGTGTCATTTTCCTAGTAGATGATATACCGACAAATTTAGAAGTACTTCTGGATGTTTTAGATGATTCTGGCTTTCAGGTTTTAGTAGCTGAAGATGGCGAAAGTGCTATAAAAAAAATTGAGTATGCCCAACCAGACTTAATTCTGTTAGATGTACTCATGCCTGGAATAGATGGGTTTGAAACTTGTAGGCGCTTGAAAGTTAATGAATCTACTAAAAATATCCCAATTATTTTTATGACGGCGCTAGCTGAAACAGTTGATAAAGTGACAGGTTTGAGTTTGGGAGCAGTTGATTACATTACTAAACCACTTCAGCATGAAGAAGTTTTAGCGCGTGTAAAAATTCACCTTCAGATCCAGCAGTTGACTAATCAATTAAAATATAAAAATGGTTGCCTAGAACAACTCACATCAGAATTAGAACAACGAGTAGAAGCGCGAACACAAGAACTTTCTAACTCTAATCAATTACTGCAACAGGAAATTAGAGAAAGACTAGAAGCAGAAGCAAAGCTTTTGGAACGTACCCGCCTTGCAGAATTAAATGCAGATATTGGGACTGCGTTGAGCCGTAATCATAATTTATCAAAAACTCTTCAGGAGTGCGCCGAAGCTGTAGTTAGAAATTTAAATGCAGCGTTTGTTCGCATCTGGACGCTTAATGAAGCTGATAATATGCTGGAGTTACAAGCTTCCGCAGGTATGTATACTCACCTCAACGGTTCCCATAGTCGGATACCTGTAGGCAAATATAAGATTGGTTGGATTGCTGAACAACGCCAACCACACTTGACGAATAGTGTGATTGGCGACCCAATGGTTAAAGAGCAAGAATGGGCGAAGCAGGAAAAAATAGTTGCTTTTGCTGGTTATCCCTTAATTGTTAACGGGCGGTTGTTTGGTGTAATAGCAATGTTTGCACGTCAATCATTACCAGCAATAACTTTAGAAGTAATGGCTGATGTGGCGAATAATATTGCTTTAGGTATTCAAACTAAGCAGACTGAGTTAGCGTTGCAAGAAAGCGAAGAAAGATTTCGCCAGATGGCAGAAAATGTTCGTCAGGTGTTTTGGATGACTAACAAAGATAGTAGTTCAATCATCTACATTAGTCCTGCCTACGAGAGAATGTGGGGTCGTAGCTGCAAAAGATTGTATGAAAACCCTCTAGCTTTTGTCGAGGCAATTCATCCAGAAGATCAAGAAAAAGTACTTGCTGCAATTAAAAAACAAATTAAGGGTGAGTATGATGAGGAATATCGGATTATTCAACCGAATGGCAATATTAGGTGGGTGCGCGATCGCGCTTTTCCGATCCAAAATGAAACAGGGCAAGTTTATCGCATTGTGGGTGTGACTGAAGATATTACAGATCGTAAACTTGCCGAATCAGAAATTCATAACGCTCTCGCGAAAGAAAAAGAACTTAATCAACTCAAATCACGCTTTATTACTATCGCCTCCCATGAGTTCCGCACACCTCTAACTACTATCTTGTCTGCTGCTCAAGCTCTCAGAGCTTACTTTCACAAGTGGACAGATGAAAAAAAATTCTCTTATTTGCAATATGTCGAAGATGCTGTTGGACACATGAGCGGCTTATTAAACGATGTATTAGTAATTGCGAAAGCCGAAGCGGGCAAACTAGAATTTAGTCCTGTAGAAATTGATTTAGTAAAATTTTGTAGCGAACTAACTGAGGAGATGCAACTTAGCGATCGTAATCAGCATAGGATCAACTTTATTATTTGCTCTAACTGCTTTGGCGTTTCAGCCAGTAGTGTCAGGGCTTATATGGATGAGAAATTACTTCGGCACATTTTTAGTAACTTACTTTCTAATGCTATCAAGTATTCCCCATCTGACAGTGCAGTGCAATTTAGACTGACTTGTGAAAATGATTATGCAATTTCTCAGATTCAAGACGCAGGTATAGGCATCCCGCCTCAAGACCAAAAACTACTATTTGACCCCTTTCATAGAGCGGAAAATGTTGGCAATATTCCTGGTACAGGGTTAGGGTTAACAATTGTAAAAAACTCTTGTTCTATACACGGTGGGAGCATCAGTGTAGATAGCGAAGTTGGAAAAGGGACAACATTTACAGTAATTTTACCCTTAAACTACCAAAGCAAAATCCATGAATAAAATTTTAGTGATTGAAGACGACAAGATAATTCGACATATTATTGTAGACATTCTAAAATATGAAAGTTACCAGACTTTTGATACTAATAATGGTAAAACTGGGATCGAGTTAGCATTGCAACATTTGCCTGATTTGATAGTTTGTGACATTATGATGCCGCAAATGAGCGGTTATGATGTTCTAAAAACTTTGCGTGAAAATACTTTAACGGCTACAATTCCATTTATTTTTATGACAGCTAAAGCTGATCATGATTCTATCCGTCAAGGCATGGAATTGGGCGCTGACGACTACCTGACAAAACCTTTTAAGAATAAAGAGTTAGTCGGGGCTATCTCTAGTAGACTTAAAAAAAAAGCTATTGTCAATCAACAGATTCAGCAAAAAATTGATGAATTGCGTTACAACTTAGCTGAACAAGCAGCATTACTCAATATTACAACTGACGCTATTATCGTTCAAGATTTATCTAACCATATTTTGTTTTGGAACAAAGGCGCTGAAAAAATCTATGGGTGGTTACCAGACGAAACTTTGGGTAAAAATGCTTTACAAATTTTGTATAAGCCAGGTTCAAATCAACTAGAAATTACTCAGCAAACGATTAGCACAATTGGTGAGTGGCAAGGAGAATTATATCAAATTACCAAAGCTGGTGTTGAGGTTATTGTTGCAAGCCGTTGGGTATTAATGCGCGATCAACAAGGGCAACCAAAATCAATACTTACTGTATCGACCGATATCACCGAGAAAAAGCAACTAGAAAACCAATTTTTCCGCGCTCAACGGTTAGAAAGCCTGGGAATACTTGCTGGGGGTATTGCTCATGATTTGAATAATGTGTTGACACCAATTATGATGTCTGTTCAACTCTTACAATCGAAAATTAGCGATGTTCAAAGCATAAAATGGTTGACAATCTTGGAAATAAATGTTAAACGTGGCGCTGATTTAGTTCAACAAGTGTTATCTTTTGCACGTGGAATGCAAGGTGAGCGAGCCCTCATTCAAATCAATCATTTAATCAATGAACTTAAGCAATTTGCCTCAGAAACTTTTCCTAAATCTATAAGAATTTATACAAATGTAAAATCTTCTCTAGAAGCTATAGTTGGAGATGCTACACAACTACATCAAGTTTTGTTAAACCTCTGCGTCAATGCCCGTGATGCTATGCAGGAGGGAGGAACTTTAACAATTGATGCCGAAAATATTTATCTTGATGAACACTATACTCGGATGAATATTGATGCTCATGTCGGTAACTATATTGTGATTACAGTATCAGATACAGGCATTGGTATACCTAACGATATTATGGAGAAAATATTTGACCCATTTTTTACGACAAAAGAGGTGGGTCAAGGTACAGGGCTTGGTCTTTCAACAGTGATTGGAATTGTTAAAAGTCATGGAGGTTTTGTCAAAGTAAAGAGCGAAGTTGGTAAGGGTACACAGTTTAAAGTGTATTTGCCAGCAACGGGAACAACAGCAACAAGTGAGGATTCTAATTTAAGTCAATTAGTACAGCAAGGGCAGGGAGAATTAATTCTTATTGTTGAAGATGAAGATAGTATTCGTGAAATTACCAAAACATTATTAGAAAAGAATGGTTATCAAGCAATAACGGCTAATGATGGTATGGACGCAATTGCTTTATATACACAATATAATTTTAAATTTGATGCAGTTATACTCGATATAATGATGCCGTCAATGGATGGGTTAACGACTATCCGCGTCCTTGAAAAAATTAATCCACAAGTTCAGATTATAGCTGTTAGTGGGCTTACGTCTAATAAAAAAGTTATGGAACTTAAAAGTTCTTGTGTTAAAGCTTTTTTGCCTAAGCCATATACTTCCAATGAATTGTTAGAGCAATTACATCAGGTATTGAGTAAACCCAAAACTCTTGTGTAAGAACTCAGGAGTCAGAAGTCAGCTTTTGCGTTTTTTAGCTGCTCCTCTTGCTCACTGCTCGCGATTCGCGCCAAAATGAAGAAAAGTAAATATTCATATCATCTTTAAAAGATTTTCTTAACAATGGCGCTGTCACAGCTAAATAATACAGTTTCGACACTACAACCCAACGCACCAGAGCTAAGTTTTGATTATGACTTAGCAATTGTAGGGGGTGGCATTGTGGGTGCTACCCTTGCTGCTGCCTTAAAAAACTCTGGACTAAAAGTAGTGTTGATTGAGTCTCAACTTCAGTCTGCTGCTGTAGCAAAAGGACGCGCTTATGCGATTTCTCTGCTATCAGGTCGGATTTTGGAGGGAATTGGCATTTGGCAGAAAATTTTGCCTGAAATCACCACATTTAGCCAAGTTCAAATCTCTGATGCTGATTATCAGGGTGTGGTACATTTCCAACCTCAAGATTTAGGTACTGATGGTGTTGGCTATGCCGCAGAACATCGGGTATTGTTAACCGCTTTGCAAGATTACCTCAAAGATTGCCCAAATGTTTCATGGTTATGTCCAGCAGAAGTAATTAGTGCTGAATATCAAGCGGATGGGGTGGAATTAGAGGTGATGGTGAAACCTTATGGCGATATTACCTCCCCCGAAATTCGGGGGGGAGTTGAAGGGGAAGGAAATTTTAAAATTCGTACTCGTTTATTAGTAGCGGCTGATGGGGCGCGATCGCAAATTCGTAATGCTGCTAGTATTACTACACAAGGTTGGGCATACTGGCAATCTTGCGTCGTAGCAACAATTAAACCAGAAAAACCCCACAATAATATAGCTTACGAACGCTTTTGGCACACTGGACCAATGGGAGTCTTACCTTTACCTGGCAACCGTTGTCAAGTAGTTTGGACTAATCCCCATGCAGAAGCCAAAGCTTTACAGCAACTAGATGAAGCGGAGTTTCTGGCAAAGTTAGAGGAATATACAGGTGGTTTATTAGGGCGTTTGGAATTAATTAGCGATCGCTTTATATTTCCAGTACAGTTAATGCAGAGCGATCGCTATACCCTACCACGACTTGCACTAATTGGTGATGCTGCCCACTGTTGCCATCCCGTCGCCGGACAAGGTATGAACTTAGGTATCCGAGATGCAGCAGCGTTAGCCCAAGTATTAACAAATGCTCATCAACAACAAGAAGATATCGGTTCTTTAACCGTCTTAAAACGTTACGAAAGCTGGCGTAAGTCGGAAAACCTCACAATTTTGGCATTCACCGATTTTTTAAATCGAACGTTTTCCAATAATTGGCTGCCCTTAATATTAGTTCGTCGCTTAGGTTTATGGATGTTGCAACACATTCATCCTATTAAAACTTACGCCTTACAACTTATGGCTGGTTTAAGAGGTCGTCCTCCAAAGTTGGCTTCTCGTTAAAAAATACTTCCGGCTGAAAAGGAGTTGCATTTGTTTGATTACCATTGGAAAATGCAGTAGTCAAACCTTTGGCAGCTTGAACCACATCCGAGGGCAACATAATAATTGTTGTTGTATTATTTTCTGCCCCAATTTCAGTCAACATTTGCAAACGGCGCAATTCCAAAGCTGCTGGGTTAGCAGAAATATTTCGAGAAGCTTCCGCTAACTTAATAGATGCTTCCTGTTCTGCTGAAGCTTTAATTATACGAGCGCGTTTTTCTCTAATTGCTTCCGCTTCCTTAGCCATTGCTCGTTGCATAGCAAGTGGAATTTCTACATCTTTCATTTCCACCCGTTCAATGACAACACCCCAAGGCTCCGTAATTTCGTCTACAATTTCTTGAAGTTTGGTGTTAATTTTGTCACGATTTTGCAAAACATCATCAAGGATATTTTGACCAACAACATTGCGTAAAGTTGTTAAAGCGGTTTGGTAAACTGCGGTATTGTAATTTTCAACTTTATTGATTGCCTTAGAAGCATCAATCAGGCGGTAGTATAGAACAGCATTAACTTTAATTGTTACGCTGTCAGCCGTAATTGTTTCTTGAGGTTCAATATTGACGGTTTTAGTACGGACATCAACTTGAGTCTTTTGATCTACCCAAGGTATAATCCAATACATTCCTGGTCCCATCACACCTTTAACTCTACCCAGTCGAAAGATTACGCCGCGTTCATATTCTCGGTCTAGCTTTATTCCTGATAGAGCTATAAACAGAACGAAAGCAAAAACACTACCTATAAGAGATCCCATATCTAGTTCACCTAATGTAGGTAACTCTATTTTATTGTATAAAATAGATGGCTATGGCTCACCTTAGCTCAGATAGCAATAATATTAATATTTTTGTAAGAAATAGCAACAAAATTAAACTTAATCTTTTATATCATTTCCTTCTCGTCCAGAGTTCTCATATTTATAAGCCCGTTAAATTAATGTTTACATTATTGTCAAAAATATAAACTTAAATATTGCCCCATCACAGCTTGGAGAGAGAATGTTGATCGTGGGGTTTTATCTTTAATTATATTGACCTATTTACCTAAATGCTTACATGGCAATTGGTGGTTCTAATTCTGAATCTGAGTTTTTTTGACTTAAAAACTTTGTTCCCCATTGGTGCATTGAATCAAGTATTGGTTTCAAACTTTCGCCTAATGGGGTGAGGGAATATTCCACTTTTGGAGGAACCTGCAAGTAAACTTCTCGATGAATTAATCCCTCTTGCTCCATCTCTCTAAGTTGCTGGGTAAGCATTTTTTGAGTAACTCCATTGATAGAGCGATGCAGTTGATTGAAACGTTTAACTCCATGAAATAACTCACGCAGAATCAAAACTTTCCATCTTCCACCAATAACCTTAAGAGTGATTTCTACTGAACAGGTAGTTTTATCGTGATTTTCATTTATAGCTTCCATAGTATTAATTTTTAACTAAGATTGCACATAACAGCTAACCTAATATTAACGCTTTAGGTTAAACAAACAAATGCAGCCTGATTACATTGTTCGTAGCGAAATCAACCAAAGGGAAAATAACGAAGATAGTTTTCAAATATTTTCTATCATTTCTGGACTAACGCCAAGCCCTATTATAATACTAGCGATCGCAGATGGGATGGGTGGGCTGGCATACGGGGAACAAGTGAGCCGAGAAGGACTCAAAAAGCTCAGTCTCGCCTTATTTGAAGAGTTAGTAGTTGAGCCATCAATTAATCGCTTGGAAGCTGCATCTGGGCTTGATACAAAAATATTATCTCAGGCTGTAATGAATGCGATCGAACAAGCGAATGCTCATGTCCGCCGGGTAGTGGAAGTTAACAAATGGGGTAAGGCTGGTTCAACTATTGTTATAGCTGCAATTTTACAAGATAAAGCGATAGTTGGAAATTTGGGAGATAGTCCTTTATTCCATTATCAGGTAAGTAGTGGCAAGCTAACTAAAATTACAGAAGATCATACGGTAGCTGCGGTGTTAATGCAGATGGGAATGCTTACACCAGAAATGGCGCGATATCATGAAGGGCGTAACCAATTGGAGTTTTATTTAGGTTGTTATCATTTACCGCAAAATTCACCTTTATATGAGTTGGATTTAGTTGAGGGAGATTTATTATTGTTGTGTTCTGATGGTATTAATGGCTGTCTTTTACACAAGGAAATAGAAGCGATTTTTGCGGAAAATAAGGGATACTTAGCCAAGCTTGCAGATAATTTAATTATAGCAGCAAAAGCGGCGGGTGAAACTGATAATCAAACTTTGATTTTGTGGAAGTGTCAAGGAGGAGGGAAAGTTCGACTCTCTGTTGATACTGTGGTTCAATCAGGGGAAACTACTCGTCAAATTTTGGAGTAGATGATTTTTTTTTGACCGCAGATGGAAGCAGATAAACGCAGATGAACGCAGATAAATATATATTATGTCTGAACGTATTTTACAAGTGATGGTTGGGGGTGTGATTCCCCTTAATATTGGCTCTATTGCTAATGTTGAGCTTTTAGAGTTGTTGGGTGCGGGTGCTTTTGGTTCGGCTTGGAAAGTTAAGGATTGTAATACAGGAAAGTTGTATGTTTTAAAGATTATTCAATGTATCAAACCAGGGACAATAATGGTGGAAAGGGTACGTTTAGAAGCTGAGGTATTTGTACCTTCAGATTATATTGTTCCTGTTATTGGTTTGTGTGAATGGGATGGAAGTACTTTTTTGATTTTATTTGAGTATTTCCCTGGCAGTTCTTTAGACAATTTGCTGTTAGAAGGTAGCCTTACGGATAAGCAAAAGAAGGATATTTTTTATCAAACCTTACTAGGGGTAGCTGATGCTCATGCCCATAATATCATTCACCGTGATTTAAAGCCAGCGAATATTTTAGTAGGTAAGGATGGAAAGGTTAAATTAATTGATTTTGGGATTTCTAAGTTTAAGGGAATGGGATTAACCGTTAGTGGCGAAATAATCGGGACTATTCCTTATATGGCTCCAGAGTTATTATTATATGGCTCTAAACTTGCTGATGCGCGGGCAGATATTTATGCGCTTGGTCATATTTTATATGAGTTGGCGATGGGAGAACATTTTTGGGCGCGTCAAGGTTGGCGAGAATTAAAAGATTTTGCCCGTTATTTAAAGCAAACCCCACCGCCTACAGAAGCAATTGATTGTAGGGATTTTAAGTGTGATTTTTTCCGAGAAGCACACCGAGTTTTACCGTCTATGGTAAAGATAGAGAATAGCCAACGCTATCGTAGAATTGATTATCTATTATCGGATTTAGGTTATATTCCTGATTTACCGGAAATTCCTAAAGATTTAAATTTGCGTTATCCGTTGTTAATTGTAGAATCTGGTAGTAATAAGGGCGCAAGAAGGTTAGTAAATATTGATGATGGAGGTTGTTTAGTTTTAGGGCGTGCGGATATTGCTGGCGATGATAGTAGTATTAGCCGTCGCCATCTACAATTTATGCGCGTAGGTGATAGTTATTATGTCCAAGATTTGAATAGTAAAAACGGGACTTGGGTACAAGGAATTACTTTAGAGGAGGGAGAACCAATGATGGAAATAAAACATGGCGATCGCATTAAAATAGGAGATATCTTTTTACGCTTTGCTTTTGCGCGAGAAATATGATTTAAAACACCTATCAAAACCTCATTTTTTCCCCATCTGTGTTTATCTGTGGACATCTGTGGTTAAATCAAAATTTATCTACTCACAGCAAGAAATCTAGATCCCCCCCAGCCCCCCTTAAAAAGGGGGGAGAATCAAATCAAAGTCCCCCTTCTTAAGGGGGATTTAGGGGGATCTCTTCTTATTACTTAGGAAATATTACAACATGAAAAAATGTACTCATTGCGGTGCATCTAATGCTAATACTGCTAAATTTTGTAACGAATGCGGTAACGCTTTAACAACGATCGCAACCGCCAAAAGTGAATCTGAATTACCCAAAAAAACTACTACGGGGCTAGATATAGAAAAACTAGAACATACAATCAATGTTTTACAAGGAAAACGCCAAGCAGATGTCATGTTTGTATTAGATTGCACTGGCAGTATGCAGGGTGAAATTGATGCAATTCGGGATGCAATTACTGCTTTTGCTGATACAATAGAATCTGATGGAGTACGAGTGCGAGTTGGGTTAGTTGAATTTCGCGATCGCCTAATCAACGAAGAACACCGCGTCCTCAAATTTGCTGGCGAACCTTTTACCAATAATTCAGCAGCATTTCGCAAAGAAATAGCAGCATTAATAGCTACAGGTGGCGGTGATGAACCGGAAAGCAGTTTAGATGCAATTATGTTAGCTTTGCGTCAACCATTTAACCCAGATAGTAATAAAGTAATAGTATTAGTTACAGATGCACCGCCCCATATACCCGATAAAGAAACTAAAAATATTGAACAAGTAATCGCTAAAATTCAGAGTGTGGGAGTGCAGCAATTGTATTTAGTAATTCCTACTCAAGATTCTAACTCGCAGGTGTATCTTAAATTATTAGAAGGTACGCGAGGATTAGCATTTGAATTAGGAAAAGGCGAGGACTTCCGCAGTCGCGCCGAAAGTTTTAAACGTACCTTGATGTCTTTGGGGAAAACTATTTCCACAGCTACACGCTAAATGCAAGAATAATTCCAATTTGACACCTGCAAGTTATCCCGCCAGCGATTGAAATCGCTGTCTCATAGCTAAAGTCCACTAAAGTTGACTAAATATTATAGGATTTATGCAAGCCCCCCAATTGATTTAATTATGTGTAAGTCCTAAATTAGACCTCTTGCACAAATAGAATTATCGCCCCCCTAACCCCCCAATTTTGGGGGGAACCAGATTCAAAGTCCCCCAGAATTGGGGGATTTAGGGGGCTTTTCATGATTTATGCAAGAGGCATATTATTAAAACTTTAGTCAGTTTTAACTGACTTTCGCTATTAGCCAGGGGTTTAAACCCCTGGCGGGGTGAAGCTAACAGGTACAATATCCCAAACCTAAAATCCCAAACTTCTATGCGTTGTCTCCATTGTCGGCGTGACGGCATTCCCATATCAGCACAAATATGTCCTAACCCCGACTGCGGAGTGTATTTACCCTCATTGCTGCGGGATGTCTTACCCCCTGAAACATTGCTGCGTGGGGGTAGCTATCGCATAGATTATGCTTTAGGGCGTGGTGGTTTTGGTATTACTTACCGCGCGATCGATATCGGGTTAGAAATGCTGGTAGCTATCAAAGAATTTTACCCCCAAGAACACGCAATACGCAATGGCATGACTGGCGGGTTAAGTGTCGCGACTCCCCAAAAAGCAGCTTATCAGCGAGGGTTAGAAAGATTTAAGCGAGAAGGACGGATTTTAGCCAGATTAAATCATCCTAATGTGGTGCGGGTTTTTACTTTATTTGAGGAACGAGATACCGCCTATTTGGTAATGGAATTAATTACCGGAAATACTTTGCGCGATGAGTTAGATTCTCAACCAGAAAAGCGGTTATCTCCAGCGCGGATAGAAGCGGTAATGAATCAATTAGTTGATGCTTTAGCAACTATCCACACCGCCGGAATTTATCATTTAGATATCAAACCGGATAATGTGCTGTTAATGCCAGATGGCAAAGTTGTCTTAGTTGATTTTGGTGCAGCGAAGCAAAGTTTTAATACTCAAAGTACACGGCAATTTACCGGAAGTTATGGCGCACCAGAGGTAATTGCAGGTGGTGATATTGGGGTAGGAAGCGATATTTTTGAGTTAGGAATGATGTTGCATGAGATGGTGACTGGAGAGTTACCGCCCTCTGCACTCAGTAGGTTAATTAAGGATAGTTGGAAACCTAAAGATTTAGGGGAACCTTTGCAGAAATTAGTTACTGATGCTTTGCAGATTGAATTAGAACAGCGTCCGAATAATATTAGGATTTGGTGGGAAAGTCGAATTGCTGTCAACAAAACTATTATTGTTTCTGCTACAGGTGGGGGTAACTACACCACTATTGGGGAAGCAATTAAAAATGCTCAACCGGATAGTTGTATTTTAGTGCGTCCAGGTTTGTATCAAGAAAGTTTGATAATAGATAAGCAATTGGAAATTATCGGTGATGGGTTAGTAGCAGATATTGTAATTGAGAGTACGGATTCAAGTTGCATTATTATGCAGACTGATGATGCTGTAGTTAGTGGTTTAACTTTGCGTGGTCGCGGTGCAGTTAAGGGTAACAAATTTTATACTGTAGATATCCCTCAAGGAAAATTAGTGCTTGAGGATTGTGATATTACTTCAGATTCATTAGCTTGCATTGCTATTCATGGAACAACTGCTAATCCTGTGATTCGTCGTTGCCAAATTCACGATGGCGAGGGAAGCGGCGTTTATTTCCATGAAAACGGACAAGGGACAGTAGAAGATTGTGATATTTTCGCAAATGCTGCATCGGGAGTCGGAATTACTTCAGGAGGCAATCCCATTATTCGTCGTTGCCAAATTCACGATGGCAAAAAAGCTGGCGTTGTTGTTAAAGAAAACGGACAAGGGACAGTAGAAGATTGTGATATTTTCGCAAATGCTAATGTGGGAGTAGTAATTACTTCAGGAGGCAACCCAATCATCCGTCGTTGCCAAATTCACGATGGCAAAAAAGCTGGCGTTGCTGTTCAAGAAAACGGACAAGGGACAGTAGAAGATTGTGATATTTTCGCCAATACTAATGCGGGAATAGGAATTACTAAAGGAGGCAACCCGATTATCCGTCGTTGTCAAATTCACGATGGCAAGTCTGCTGGCGTTGCTGTTCAAGAAAACGGACAAGGGACATTAGAAGATTGTGATATTTTCGCCAATGATAATGTGGGAATAGGAATTACTAAAGGAGGCAACCCGATTATCCGTCGTTGTCAAATTCACGATGGCAAGTCTGCTGGCGTTTATGTCTATGAAAACGGACAAGGAACAATAGAAGATTGTGACATTTTCGCCAATGCTAATGGGGGAGTAGCAATTCTTAAGCAAGGAAGCAACCCAATTATTCGTCGTTGCCAAATTAATCGGAATGCTTTTCAAGCTGTCCGAGTCTCTGAAAATGGTGCAGGTAGGGTAGAAAACTGCAATCTCACGGGCAATACTGCTGGCGCATGGAATATACAACCTGATTGTTCCGTGTATCGCAGTGGTAACATTGAGGACTAATCGTACTTTTAGCGATCAATATTATGTTGGGTTGTGCAGCACTTAACCCAAAATACCTATCTAAATCATAAAAACTTAAATTTTTTGCATCTGACTAGCCGCAAAAACCTGCTCAACAGTTAAATTTAATTCTGGAAAAGTAGCAGAAATAATCCGTTCAGAACCAGTCAACCTTTGTAATTGATATTTCCCATCAACTAATTGATAAACAAAAATAGTCGCAACCTTCGGATTACCTAAATAACTTCTAGGGTGTGTTTTCCAAGTTTATTGGCTCCGTTTCGGTGGGTAAGATCCCCCTAAATCCCCCTTAATAAGGGGGACTTTGAATTATTCCCCCCTTATTAAGGGGTTGCTCAGGGGGATCTAGATTTCAATCTTGCGTAATAAATTTCACCACGCTTCATCGCTTAATCCATCCGCAACTGTCACATCCCAAGCAGGATCAACTTCTTGAGACGCTTCTCGGTAAGCTTGCTCTAATTCTTTATACTGTAATAACTCTAATGCTTCTTCAATAACTTGAGAATCAGATTCCCATCCCTTAGCAATTTTATAATTTCCAATAAATTGCACTAAAAATACTGGTAAGGAAATTGATAGTTTCTCTGAGTGCATACTATTAATTACACCAAAGAGGGGCATATATGGGCGCACCTACTCCCATTATATAAATATACCACAAATACATCCAAAAAAGCAATAGCCCACAAAAAAAATTATTGTAGGTTGGGTTAAGCGCAGCGCAACCCAACAACAATTTGATCCATCAATATTAGGACTTACGCACCGAAAGCCTGAAACCTAGATCCCCCCTAGCCCCCCTTGAAAAGGGGGGAAATTCAAAGTCCCCCTTACTAAGGGGGATTTAGGGGGATCTCTGCGTAAGTTCTAAATATTTCTTTTAACCCTAACCTTTCTCACAAAATCTGACAGAAAGCAAGTTAGAATATATTAAGGAATATAAACAGAGCTAACATCGTGTCACAACTTCTGTTAGCCACCCACTCAACCTAAAAATCTTTCTCCAGAACCCAGTCCTTATGACGCTTCCCATTCGCAACGTTGCCATCATTGCTCACGTAGATCACGGCAAAACTACACTTGTTGATGCCTTGCTCAAACAATCCGGCATTTTCCGCGAAGGGGAAGAAGTTCCGGATTGCGTAATGGACTCTAACGATATTGAGCGCGAACGCGGTATCACCATCCTTTCTAAGAATACCGCCGTTCAATACAAAGACACACACATTAATATTGTTGACACCCCTGGACACGCTGACTTCGGTGGCGAAGTTGAGCGCGTACTCGGTATGGTCGATGGCTGCATCTTAATTGTAGATGCCAACGAAGGTCCCATGCCGCAAACGCGGTTTGTGTTGAAAAAAGCCTTAGAAAAGGGACTACGCCCCATTGTTGTAGTCAATAAAATTGACCGTGGACAAGCAGATCCCTTCGTCGCAATAGATAAAGTATTGGATCTATTCATAGAACTAGGCGCTGATGACGATCAGTGCGAGTTCCCCTACTTATTTGCTTCTGGGATGTCAGGCTACGCCAAAGACAGCTTAGATGATGAAAACGTAGACATGAAGCCTTTATTTGAGGCAATTCTGCACCATGTTCCACCCCCAGTAGGCGATCCTACTAAACCGCTACAACTGCAAGTCACAACCCTAGACTATTCGGAATATGTAGGTCGGATTGTTATTGGCAAAATCCATAACGGTACAATCTACGTTGGTCAGCAAGCTGCTTTGATTAAGGAAAACGGCGAAATTGCCAAAGGCAAAATTACTAAGTTGATGGGCTTTGAAGGATTGAAGCGCATTGACTTAACAGAAGCATCTGCTGGTAATATCATTGCCGTTGCTGGTTTTGCTGATGCGAATATTGGGGAAACAATTACTAATCCCGATAATCCCCAAGCATTACCACTAATTAAAGTAGATGAACCGACATTGCAAATGACGTTCTCTGTGAACGACTCACCATTTGCAGGTCAAGAAGGCAAACTGGTAACATCACGACAAGTGCGCGATCGCTTATTCCGTGAATTAGAAACCAACGTCGCCTTACGGGTAGAAGAAACCGACTCCCCCGATAAATTCCTCGTTTCCGGTCGTGGTGAATTACACCTGGGCATTTTAATTGAAAATATGCGTCGGGAAGGATACGAATTTCAGGTATCCCAGCCACAAGTAATTTACCGTGAAGTCAACGGACAACCCTGCGAACCTTACGAATTATTGGTGCTGGACGTTCCAGAAGAAGCCGTAGGCGGTTGCATTGAACGCTTAGGACAACGCAAAGGCGAAATGCAGGATATGCTAGTTGGCGCTAGTAATCGCACTCAGCTAGAATTTATTATCCCCGCTCGTGGTTTAATCGGCTTCCGAGGTGAATTCATGCGAATCACTCGCGGTGAAGGCATTATGAACCACAGCTTCTTAGATTATCGTCAAATTTGTGGCGATATTGTTGCCCGTCGTAACGGTGTATTGATTTCCTTTGAAGAAGGCGTTGCTACCTATTATGCCCTGCTAAATGCTGAAGACCGAGGCGTATTCTTTATTGCCCCTGGTACGAAAGTTTACAGAGGTATGATTGTTGGGGAAAACACTCGCCCACAAGACTTAGAACTCAATATCTGCAAAACTAAGCAGCTAACTAACCATCGTGCGTCTGGTGGTGAAGAATTAGTACAGTTGCAAGCACCAGTGGAAATGAGTTTAGAGCGTGCTTTGGAGTATATCGGATCAGATGAATTGGTGGAAGTAACACCAAAGTCAATTCGTCTGCGGAAGCTGTCGAAGAAGTTGGTGAAGCGGTAATTTTTGAGTTAATAAATTAGCCGACGGGTTGAAACTTGTCGGTTACATAAATCTTAGCCCGCGCAAGTGGGCTATTTTTATAGAATAAATGGTGAGGTACATAGATTTTAGGGGCGTTACATGGAGCTACAAACTGCTAGAAACTTAGTACAATTGTATGTAGTTTATAGCTCCTTATCAACATTAAACATGATGCGCTGTAGCTATAAACTACATAAAATAGATATGAAAAAAATTAGTCCGTATGAGCGATTCGCTATGAAAGTGGGAATTATATAAAGAGCGAAAGCTATGTTGACCCACAAGTTTACTGATGCCTAAGCCACTGCCAACTAAATAAATTAGTTTGTGAAAGTAAAATAAAACATAAGTTGCCTGCTGCACATAACGCAGTTGCTATTAGCTATTTTAGTAGAAAGCCATCTTGAGTTGTTCAATCTCTGTGTAAACAAAGGAACTCCCGTGAATACTATCAAACCTGTAAATTTTTGTGATCGTTGCGAAAGTTTACCCGAAAAAATAGAGGATTCTGGTAATTTATACCTATGGTTTCCATTAGGTCATAGCTTAATTAAGGTAACTCATTACTTGCGTAAAGCTGAAATAAATTACGAACTCAAAGATGAAGGGCAATGTCTAGCTATTTCTTTACAAGCAACTGAGATTGAAAACTGTGTTAACACCCTACCAGGAATTTTGACAAAAAATGAGTTGCACAACACACAAGCGTTGTTCATCACTCATGCTGGAGAACCTAAACTGCGTGATATTTATAGAACAACCTCATTATTACGTTTTATTAGCTTGAGGCAGTCTAGTTGGGTACTAGATATGTTAGCCGCAGATCGTGTTACTAGCCAATTTCAACCAATTGTATATGCAGAAGATACATCGCGTGTATTTGGTCAAGAAGCATTGCTACGGGGATTGGGAGAGGATGGCAGTCTAATTCCTCCTGGTAAATTTTTCCCATTAGCCGCGAGTGCAGGTATTCTTGTACAACTAGACTTAATGGGACGGCGCAGTGCTATTCGTGAGGCAATGCGGCATCAAATAAATGATAAAATTTTTATCAATTTCTCTCCTACTTCGATTTATGATCCAGCGTCTTGTTTGCGTTCAACTATGAAGGCGATTGATGAAGCAGGTATTGCTCATGAACAGATAGTTTTTGAAGTAGTGGAATCTGATCACGTCGAAGACAGTAGTCACCTCAAAGGCATTTTAGATGTTTATCGGGAAGCGGGTTTTTCGATGGCATTAGATGATTTTGGCGCGGGCTATTCTAACTTAAATTTACTCCACGAGTTGCGTCCAGATTTAATTAAGCTAGATATGAATCTGATTCGCGATGTGCATAAAGATCCTTACAAAGCGATGGTAACGGAGAAAATTTTAGAAATTACTGGGCATTTAAATATTAAAACAGTTGCCGAAGGCATTGAATGTATTGAAGAATTTGAATGGGTAAAAGAGCGAGGAGCAACTTTTGTACAGGGTTATTTAATCTCAAAACCGATGACGGTACCTGTAATCCAACCTGCTCAATTAAACAGAGAGAATTTACTTGCTAGTTAAGTTGAATGTGAAATTTCACCAATTACAAAAAAATTACCCTTAAGTCTTTAAACAGCAGCTAAAGTCAAAACTATGTTTCATGTCCTTTAGTATTATCAAATAGTTTGACTATAAACTAATAATTTTGTCGCCATGCCTACATACACTGGAATTAAATGCGAAGCTTTCCGTCATCCGCTAGACCTCGAAGCTGAACAAGCTTTACGCAATTTACCAGGTTTTGATGTCGTTGCTCGTAAGTTTGTTGAATTTGTCTACGAGAAACCGCAATTCGCATTAGACGAATAAATCTTTAAAGAGCTAAAAGAACGAAGTTATTTAATGAAAAATAATGGCTCTACTAAAGTAGCGACTCCAGCAGCGATCGCTTCTGCTAAAATACTGACAACACGGAATAAAGCCACAACGCTGATCAATAAACCTGGAGAAAATTGTTGATCTAAAAGTGCGATCGCAGTGGCTTCAAATACTCCAATTCCCCCAGGTGCGCCAGGAATAACTAAACCCAACACCCATGCCATACTAAATGTACTCAATAATTGAGGAATTTGGTTAAAATGCACAGGTGTTAGCGCCATCAACGTTAATAAAAAACCACTCCCACGCAGTACCAAAAAGCCTATCTCTCCTAACAAAGGCAAAAACGGGTATTGTTTTAACTTAAATATTTCCCCGTCAGTTGCCTTTCCCTTGAAACGACTCAATAATTGAATAAATAAGCTTAAAATACGGGGATGAATGCCAACACCTACGACAATTAAACAAATAACTTGTAACCAGCGACTTTCGCTGCTTACCTGACTGCCACTAACAGCCATTAATAAAGCAGCAGCAGCCATTAATAATGGTTCGAGTAAAACGCTTAAAGTAGCAGCACCTATTGTACCTCCGGCATTGGTCACTGCGACAACGCGACCATAAAAGTGCCAGACATTACCAGGTAAATATTTAGCCAAATTAGTTTTCAGGTAAACTGGAATTACCCATCGCATACTTACGGGTTGATTGAGTGAATTTAAAATCCCACCCCAGACCCAGCCAGACCAAGTATGAGCGATAATTGTCACCAAAAGTGCGATCGCTAAATTTACCCATCCGGTGCTACCAATACGAATTGCTGCGACTTCGGAAGCATGATCCTTCAAAGCTTTGAGCAAAAAAAACAGTGCCGCACCAATGATTACCCAACGCACGTAAGGTTTGAAGTCCGACCAAATTTTCCTCATCAGAACAACTTAATATATAACAAAAAATTTATTTTACTTGTTCGGATAATTACACTAAATCCTTACGTCTAAAGTTATATACAAATCAGTTGAATGCTCGAACTTAAGATTAGCGGCTGATTTTAGCTTTCTACCAACTAACTGATAAAATTATCAAATAAGAGCAAATTCACTTCACACTTATAGTACTTAAATGAACATTTAGCATTCTCTACGCCTTCGGTCATAGTTTAAATCATAGTACCTTTATAGCCCTAGACGGATTCGTAATCGAGTATAAACCCATAATCTGATTTATAGATGCCTAGCTGACTTTTATCAGACATCACAACTTATTTAGCTGCTGGCAAAAATTTTTCCGGTTTTTAGAAGAGGAGAATCTTTTAATATGAAACGTACTACTTTATCAAAATTTGTCGGTGCTGGCGTTCTAAGCATGAGTCTGGCTATGGGAACCCTAGCTATGCCTAGTTATGCTCAAAGTGGCACTGGTACTGGCACTGGTACTAGCACTGGTACAACTCAAACTACTACAGATACCACACAACAAGGCGATCGCGATTTTGATTGGGGCTGGTTAGGTTTACTCGGTCTACTAGGTCTAGCTGGTTTGACAAAGAAATCACATTCTGAACCTACACGCTACCGCGAACCAGGCGAAGTAGGAACCGGAACTGGAACCCGCTACTAAAAATAAGTCCTAAGTATTATTGCTATTTAGCAGCCAACAGTCAGACAAACAGTCAACCGTTGGCTGCTGGTTTGCTTTTCATCCTTGAATTAGCTAACTCCCCATAGTTAAGCTGATATTGACATCAAAGTTCCCACGCAACTACAAATAAACTAGAGAGGGCTTGAAAATATCTATCTCAAGCCCTCTTTAATTTTGAAGCGCATAGATTGAGCAAAAAAATACTTGTCTTAAACAATTCTTAAATAAACTTTTGCTATTAACTCTATGCAAATATAACTATTAGGAATTATCTCTCTCTAGTTAGAGAAAAGTCATTTCAGTATGACTGACAATGTGACTTAGGCTAGATGAATCAATAGGCTTTTGATCTTTAATCTTGATAGTTGGTTAGGTAATTGGAGGAAAGTGTGAAAAAGTTAAGTAATTTATTCAAAAGAGTGCGGCTCCGTCAAATTTTAAGCGTATTTTTCGTAGGATTTGCACTATTTATTACCACCGCTTGCAATAACGGTACTGCAACAGGCGCTCGTCCTGAAAACCCCCCTGTACAAATGGGAGGAGCTAACAATCCTCATAAGGGTGATGGGGATGGTTATACAAATTACAAGATGTCTACCGACCCTAGCGTAGGCGGTAAAAGCAGTGCCAAAGGCGATCGCGCCGACTTACAAGTAATTTCTCCACAACTGATTGCAGCCAATAGCGACCAGTTACTTTACCCAGGTACTGGCGGTAATAACAGCCAGAAGCGTGAAATTACACCTGGTGCCGCAAAAGTACTAGAAGCCCCACAAATTCCTGCTCAACCCCAACCCGTCCTCAAACGCTCTGAGCCTGATGCAGACATCTTAGAGCGAGTAGGTGATACCTTCAAAGATGCTAGTGCCTTTATCAAAGATAAGGCTGATGAAGCAAGCGCCAGACCTGAAGCGAAAAGAAATCCTGCTTTAGAAAAGTAATTACAAGAGCAGGCTTTTAACTTAACCTTTGAAATTTAACATCTATCATTTGTCAACAATTGCAATATTTGTTTTTCAAAACTTGTAGAAGTTGACAGCTAAATTCACTCAAAAATCACAAAAGGAGTTGTTTAATGAATAAAGTAACTAATTGGTTCAAAAATTTGCGTCTAGGCAAAGTAATTACAGTATTTTTGTCTGCAATGATACTGTTTGTGACTACAGCCTGCGGTGGCGGTGGAGTCATGGCAAAAACTGCTGATGTAGTGAGACCAGAAGTACCTGGGGGGGCTGTCACTTCTAAACATCAAGGTGGGATGAATGACTTTAGTGATGTTGATCCTCGTAAAGACACCTCAGAAGCTGCTGCTAAAGCCAAAGGTTTGATCGATAATGCTGAAAGTAACGTTATTGATCAAACTGGTAGCGTTGGAGAAAACACCAAACGTATTCTTGATAAGAAGGGTGAAAACGCCAGAGATTTTAACAAGAACATTGACCGCAGTACCGACAAAGCACAAGACAAAGCTCAAGGTACATTAGAAGATTTCGCTAAAGGGACAAAGAAAGGAACTGAAAATATCAAAGAAAATACCGGAAATGCTGTAGAGGGAGCTAGTAAGGATGCGCCTGATGCTGTTAACAAGGGTTTGAATGCTGCTAAGAAAGGCTTAGACAAAGTTTCTAATGCAGGTAAAGAAGTCGGTCAGAATGCTCAAGCTCTAGATACAGCAGAAGACGGTTCCAGTGCTATTCACAATAAAGTTAAGACTAATGGTCGTTAATATTAACGTGAATTAGATCAAGTTTGTGATGGGATTGATTAATCACCACTAGGTATTAACTAAGCCTTTAGCAATTCCTATCCAGTCAGGTTCGCCACAAGCGCCTGGCTGGTTTTTTAGTGAGAGGAGGGAGGGGAAAAGGCAATTGTTAATCGTTAATTGATTTACGATACCAATTGTTGAGTACTATCTGGTGAATTTCTCGCCAAGGAAGTTGATTTTTTCTTGCTAACTCTGCACAATCTTCATATTCTGGCTGGACATTTTGGATAGTTTTTTTACCAAGATGCTCACTCCAAGCAACTTTAACGCGAACTAAACCAAATTCTGTCTGTACCTGCTGAATTTCTCGCTCTAAAATTGCTCGTTGCTGGGTAAAACGTCGAATACCTAATGTAGTAGTTTCTTGGAAAATAACTGTTTCACAAGCAGACAATTTTTCTGGATGGCAAATAACTGTTAATAAAACACCAGGGCGAGACTTTTTCATCCCGATTGGTTGAGTAAAGACATCCACCGCCCCAACAGCAAATAGTGCTTCAAATACATAGCCGATCGCTTGAGGACTTAAATCATCAATTTGGGTTTCTAATACCGAGATAGTTTCTAAATGAGGTGATTGGCGATCGCTCTCAAACCCAGTCCCCATTCCCCAGTCACTAACCACCCCTTCTCCAACCCACAGTTGCAGAATATTAGGAATAGGTAAATCGCGAGAACCAGCACCATTACCAATACCTTGAATTGTCATTGCTGGCGGGGAACCAAATTTAGTTGCTAAAGTAACTGCGATCGCACCTCCAGTGGGTGTAACTAATTCTTTCTCAATGCCATTGCTGTAAACTGGAACCTGACGCGATTCATACAACTTTAACACGGCTGGAACAGGCACAGGCAATACACCATGAGCCGCCTTGACAGTACCACCACCTGTGGGTAAAGCAGAGCAGTATAATTGCTCAACTCCCAGCCAATCCAACCCCAAGCAAGTCCCGACAATATCAACGATCGCATCTGTAGCACCCACCTCATGGAAATGTACCTCTTCTGGCGCTACCCCATGAACTGCCCCTTCTGCTACAGCCAAACGTCGAAAAATAGCCAGACTCCACTCTGCTGCCCGTGTTGGTAAATTAGCTTGATTAATTAGTTGTTCTATTTCTGGTAAATGTCTGTGAGCATGAGAGTGATGGTGATGTTCGTGAGAATGTTGGTGTAATAAATCTACATATACTTTTGTCGCCAACTGATGATTGCGGTGAACCTTTTCTGCTCTTAACTCGTACTCAGACTCAATACCCAAAGCTTTAAGTTTTTCAATTAAATATTCCAACGGAACACCGACATCCACCAGCGCCCCAAGGAACATATCGCCAGCAATTCCCGTTGGACATCGAAGATACGCTAACTTGGTCATAGGTCACTGTTAATTGATAATTGATAATTGTTAATTGATAATTGTTAAAATGGCTACTCTTTACACAATTCATCCTGATACGCCCCAAACGCGGCGAATAGAACAGATTATTGATGCCCTGCGAAATGGCGCTGTAATGTTATATCCCACTGATACTGTCTACGCAATTGGCTGTGACATCAACTCCAAGTCAGCAGTAGAGCGTGTGCGACGAATTAAGCAGCTATCTAATGATAAGCCCCTGACATTTTTGTGTCATTCTTTGTCTAATATTGCTCAATATGCTACTGTAAGCGATGCCGCCTACCGCTTAATGAAGCATTTAATTCCAGGACCATATACATTCCTGCTGCCTGCTACTAAGTTAGTACCCAAGCTAGTCCAAAATCCCAAACGTAAAACTACTGGTATTAGGGTTCCAGATCATCCAGTGTGTATGGCACTGTTAAATGCCTTAGAGAATCCTATTATTTCTACTTCCGCCCACCTACTTGATGATGATGGAAATGCCCCTACATTAAGTATGGAGCGAGTCCAGTTGTTTGACGAGTTAGATAAATTGGTCGATGTAATTATAGACAATGGCACTGAACCTGCGATGGAAGTGTCTACTATATTAGATTTGACAAGCGAGGAACCTGTGATGGTGCGTAAAGGTCTAGGTTGGGAGGCAGTTATGAATTGGGCGACACCAATAGGCAATCTTTAATCGGTCATTGGTCATTGGTCATTGGTCATTGGTTATTGATAATTGGTAATTCTAAAAAACTATAGGTTATAAATCACCGACTACAGATGACTGACTACAAATAAATGATTAAGCCACTTCTGCTGAGTGTCCACTACCAAGCCTGTAAACGTCTTGGTGTTTGCAGGTATTGAGCAAGTTGTTAGCAGCCGCAATGCCTTTGCAGTCAAAGTTTACAGCTATCTACCGCAATTAGGTCGCAGTAGGTGGTTTGGCAGAGCTTAATAGTGACTTAATATTTAGTGACACAAGCTCTGCCCAAAAAAGATTTGTAAGGGCATACAGTCGAATTGTAGACAGTTGAGACGGTGAAACCTTGTGGAGGGCAACCACAATAGCAATCCCTCTAGGCGTGTCGCTGCATTCGATAACTGTAGTCATCAGGGGCGCTACCATGAATACCAACACAGCAAATTTAGTCACGGAAATTTCCACAAGTAATACAGACCCTCAGCCATTATCAGTGAGGGAAACACAGATGCAGAACCTGACTGAGTTGTTGGTTGAGGAACTGCGATCGCAAATCGGTTCGGCATCCCGAATGCAGTCAGTGGCAAGCAGAATAGCAATGGAAGTGGAGCGGATTTGCTCTAAGAGCGATCGCATTCAGAATTCTGGTGAGGTTCGTTCTTGGCAACTTTCCTTAGCACGTCATCGTTTGCAAAAGTGCTTATCTTACTACAACTTAGGCTCAAAACAAGGACGTATTGAACTACACAGCATCCTCAGTGCTATAGTTTATCGTTATATATCGCCGCCACAATCCCATCTAGGTTTTCAAGCTCGCTACAGCTTAATTGAAGATTTTATGCAGGAGTTTTATGCGGAATCTCTCAAAGCTTTCCGCCGTGAAAATCAACTGCCCGATAATTACACTCCTCGTACTCTGCTAGAACTCTCAGAATATATGGCGTTTACCGATTTATACGCCAAGCGCCGGATTACTTTACCAAATGGGTATAGCCAGCAGCTAATTGTGTTACGCGCACAAAGTTTTGCCAAACGCCAGCCCGCAGAAACTGCTATTGATATTGAGCAGGCGTTTGAGTCAGCTAAAAGTGAGGAAGGTGAACTGCAACAGCGTTCACCAGCAATGCAACAAGTGCGATCGCAGTTAGTCTCATCGACTCCTGATCCCACTGATGCAGTATTGCGCGATCGTGTAGTCTCTGAACTACTACAATACTTAGAATCTCAAGGTCAGTCCGACTGCGTAGATTACCTAGTTTTAAAAATGGCAGACCTCTCAGTGCCAGAAATAGACTCTATTCTAGGTCTGGCACCACGCGAACGTGACTACCTGCAACAGCGTTTTAAGTACCATGTCGAAAAATTTGCTCGTGCTTCCCATTGGGAATTGGTGCATCAATGGTTAGGTGCAGAAATTGATCAAAAGCTAGGTATGCCAACTCAGCAGTGGCAAGCCTTTTTTGAGCAACTTTCTCCCCAACAACAGCAGTTATTACAACTTAAACAAGCTCAAAAAAGCGATGACGAAATTGCTAAAACCCTCAAATGGACAGCTAAACAAGTGCAAAAACGTTGGTCTCAACTGCTGGAATTGGCATGGAAAACCCGCAACTCAGAAATTCAAAAATAAAATTTTGAACCTCATGCGCCTCTAGCTTCCTCCAAATCTTTGATTTGGGCAGGCTAGTTCATTTAGATAAGTATCATAAAATAACCTAAAAACATCATTAACTTTACGTGAGTGAAACAACTTCTGAGTTTAGTTTAGGGATATGGTTTCAGCGTTTGTTAGCCGCGATTCTTTTGGGCGGGCAGGTGCTAATTCATATACTCACAGGAAAAATTAATCGTTACAACACCCTCGACCAAATGGCAGCAGTTGGTCCAGGCTCACTGTTAATTGCCATGCTAACGGCGCTTACCGTTGGCATGGTTTTCACTATTCAAGTAGCACGAGAGTTTATTAGCTTAGGCGCAGGCAACGCCGTCGGCGGTGTCTTAGCGTTAGCATTAACCCGCGAACTCGCTCCGGTACTGACGGCTGTAATTGTAGCAGGGCGAGTCGGCTCGGCGTTTGCGGCAGAAATTGGTACTATGCGCGTTACAGAGCAAATTGATGCTCTCTATATCCTCAAAACTGACCCAGTTGATTATTTAGTTATTCCCCGCGTAATTGCTTGCTGCTTAATGCTGCCAATTTTAACCGTTTTGTCAATAATGGTCGGCATGAGTGGGGGAGTCTTTATTGCTACCAATTTATACGATCTTTCACAAAAGACATTTCTAGATTCTGCACGTAACTTTTTAGATACTTGGGATTTATTGAGTGCAGTAATTAAAGCATTTTTCTTTGGCTCACTTATTTCTGTAATTGGTTGTAGTTGGGGCTTAACCACTACAGGAGGAGCAAAAGGAGTTGGTCAATCTACAACTGCTGCTGTGGTGACATCTCTACTGATGATTTTTATTTCTAACTTTTTCTTGTCATGGATCATGTTTCAGGGGACTGGTAGCGCAATTACGAAGGGATTTTAGGGAGGAGAGAGGAGAGAGGAGGGGTTCAATAAATACTGGCAAATCTTTACGCCCTAATGTATCACTAATAGCGTCATCCAATCAGTAAGGCGATCGCCCTTGACGGGTTTATCTTCCCTTATGCAAAAAAAACATGGAAATTATGCAAAAAAAACATAAATCGAAACATTTTGTAAATATTGATACTTATTTGCCTACTTAATACGCATAAGTTATTTCCAAGGGAGGATTACGGCTTTCAACCCCTCGGACTCAGCAGAGGATATTGGCTTTTCTGTTTTTACAGGGCTTTGCTTTGCAGAGGAGGCAGAGGAAGTAAAAATGTTTTGCTCAAAACATCTGCAAGCCTTATCCACACATACCCACAAGTTTTGAAGTATCAATTCAGTAGTAAAAATGACGCAATTTTCTAGAAGAAGATTTATTTTAACAGCAGGAGCAGCTACAGCCACGTCATTACTAGCTCATGGTTGTGTGTTTTATACAGGGCCAGTTGATACCATTAAAAGAGCCTCCGTTGCTAAGGCTGCGAATGCACCGCAAGTAGAAACAACTTCTGCCAAATTAGGATTTATTGCCTTAACTGATTCTGCCCCATTGATCGTTGCTAAAGAATTGGGGTATTTTGAAAAGTACGGCATGAAGGATGTGGAAGTTGTCAAACAAGCTTCATGGCCTGTAACTCGCGATAACTTAGAATTAGGTTCTGCTGCTGGTGGTATTGACGGGGCGCATATATTAACTCCCATGCCTTACCTGATGACAATGGGTAAGATTACTAAGCAGCC
Organism: Crinalium epipsammum PCC 9333; assembly: GCF_000317495.1. GTDB lineage: Bacteria > Cyanobacteriota > Cyanobacteriia > Cyanobacteriales > PCC-9333 > Crinalium > Crinalium epipsammum. The sequence continues at coordinate 4,130,852 of NC_019753.1, read as the reverse complement.
AGTACCAATGTATATATTGGCACGGTTGAATACTAACGGTCAGGCAATTTCTGTCGCCAATTTTTATAAAGATTTTAAAGTAGGTTTAGACAGCAAACCAATAGTGAGTGCGATCGCTAAAGCTAAATCTAATGGAAAAACCGAACCAAAATTTGCCATAACTTTCCCTGGCGGTAATCACGATTTGTGGATGCGCTATTGGTTAGCTGCTGGCGGTGTTGATCCAACTCAAGATGTTTCCGTTGTTCCCGTACCACCACCACAAATGGTAGCGAATATGAAAACAGGGAACATGGAAGCATTTTGTGTAGGTGAACCTTGGAACGCCCAATTAGTTAACCAAGGGCAAGGTTACACCGCTTTAGTAACAGGAGAACTGTGGAAAGATCACCCAGAAAAAGCTTTTTCCATGCGTGCAGATTGGGTAGATAAAAATCCGAATGCTGCCAAAGCAATATTAATGGCAGTACAAGAAGCACAACAATGGTGTGAGAAGTTAGAAAATAAAGAGGAGATGTGTAAAATTGTCTCCCAATCCAAATGGTTTAAAGTTCCCGCAAAAGATATTATTGAACGTTCCAAAGGCAACATTGACTATGGTGATGGACGCGCACCAGTTAAAAATAGCCCATTAATGATGAAATTCTGGGCAGATTATGCTTCCTATCCTTTTAAAAGCCATGACTTATGGTTTTTAACAGAAAATATTCGCTGGGGCAATATTCCAGAAAATACAAATACCAAAGAACTTGTAGATAAAGTTAACCGAGAAGATTTGTGGAAAGAAGCAGCCAAAGCGATTGGTGTGCCAGATTCCGAGATTCCGAAAAGTAGTTCTCGTGGAGTTGAAACATTCTTTGATGGCATCAAATTTGATCCGGAAAAACCAGAAGAATATTTAAACAGCCTCACAATTAAGAAAATTTAGCCAATATCCAGTAGCAATAAATCATCTCAATGTCTACTAGCTAAAAGCTAATCACTAATCGCTAACCGCTCATCAATAGGAGAAAAAATGACTGGACAAACTGCTCGTCGTCAAAGCAACAGACTACCAAATATGGCGAGATCTTGGTTTAAAAAACAAACCAAAGAACTTGTGCCACCATTGATTGCGATCGCAGTTTTTTTGGTAATCTGGCAAATACTTTGTCCCCCAGGCTCAAAAGGTTTACCAGGGCCATTACAAGTATTAACTGATACGTGGTATCCCTATATTATCTTTCCTTTCTTTAACAACGGTGGTACAGACAAAGGCTTAGGTTGGCAAATCTTTGCTAGTTTACAACGAGTAGCTATTGGTTTTTCTTTAGCTACCTTTGTGGGAATTGGTTTAGGGATTTGGGTGGGAACTAATAAAGTTATATATCGTGCTTTAGATCCCATGTTCCAAGTATTTAGGACTATTCCCCCTTTAGCATGGCTACCAATTTCATTAGCAGCCTTTCAACAAAGTAATCCCTCAGCTATTTTCGTAATTTTTATTACCGCAATTTGGCCAATTATTATTAACACCACAGTTGGCGTACAACAGATTCCCCAAGACTACAGGAATGTTTCCAGAGTTTTACGTCTGTCCAATCGGAAGTATTTTCTCAAAATTTTGATTCCAGCAGCAGTTCCCTACATTTTTACAGGTTTAAGAATTGGCATAGGTTTATCTTGGTTAGCAATTGTGGCGGCTGAAATGCTAGTAGGTGGTGTAGGGATTGGTTTCTTTATCTGGGACGCTTACAACAACTCCTTACTCAGCCAAATTATTCTAGCGTTGCTGTATGTCGGTATTGTTGGTTTGATACTAGACAGAATGGTAGCTTTTCTCGCCTCTCTAGTTGTACCAGAAGAACAAAAGTAATTTGGGATACAAAGCTTTGGGATTTTAGATGTTTAGATTGCTAATTAGTAATCAAAATCTTAATCCATCAATCCCACCGAAAAGCTAAAGATTGGGTAGAAACACATATTTTCAGTGAAAAAATCTGTCTACCCTACCGCGCTACGCGCTATATCTGCCTTCTAAAAAAACTGATTTCCTAGAAAAAGCCTAAAAGCCTAAATTACTATGTCTGTATTTGTTGAAGTCGATCACGTTGATAAAATATTCTCTCTAGCTAATGGTGACACCTACGTCGCCCTGAGAAATATCGAACTAAAAATCAATCAAGGTGAATTTATTTCCTTAATTGGACACTCAGGCTGTGGAAAATCCACCTTATTAAATATGGTGGCTGGTTTAGATAAACCCAGTCACGGCGGAGTAGTTTTAGAAGGTAAACAAATTACATCACCTGGTCCAGATAGAATGGTGGTGTTTCAAAATTATTCCTTGCTACCTTGGCTAACGGTATATGAAAATATTGCCTTAGCTGTAGATGAAGTATTAAAAGATCAGCCTGGAGGCGATCGCAAAACCATTATCCAAAAACACATCGACTTAGTAGGATTGCGCCACGCAGCCGATAAACGTCCTGGGGAATTATCTGGTGGGATGAAACAACGAGTTGCGATCGCCCGCGCCTTAGCTATCCGTCCTAAAGTACTTTTACTAGATGAACCCTTTGGCGCATTAGATGCTTTAACTCGCGGTGGTTTGCAAGAACAACTAATGAAAATCTGCGAAGAAAGTCATCTTACGTGCATCATGGTGACACATGATGTAGACGAAGCATTACTGCTATCTGACCGAATTGTGATGTTAACAAATGGACCAGAAGCACACATTGGACAAATTTTAAATGTAAATATTCCGCGCCCACGCCACCGTTTAGAAGTAGTAAACCATCCCAGTTACTACAAAATGCGTAACGAGATCATTTACTTCTTAAATCAACAAAAACGTGCGAAAAAACGCCAAATACAGGAAGCTGCAAGTAAACCTGTATCACGTCCTGCCAAAGTACGTCAAGGACTAGAAAAAGTTACTTTAGATATTGGCTTTTTACCTTTAACAGATTGTGCGCCATTAATTGTTGCTAAAGAAAAAGGCTTTTTCCAAAAGCACGGAATTGAAGAAGTTAACTTACATAGAGAAACAAGTTGGAAAGCGATCGCATCAAATATTGCTACCAAACGCTTAGATGCTGCCCAAATGGTTGCTGGTATGCCCCTAGCAATGACACTAGGTATGGGCAACAACAGCCCCCTCCCAATAGTCACCTCCTTAATTCTCAGCCGCAATGGTAACGCGATTACATTAAGTAATCAGTTTTATGAGCAAGGAGTACGCAACCTTAAAGATTTAAAACGGATAATTTCACAAACCAACGAGCAAACTTACAGCTTAGGTGTTGTGCATCCTTCTTCCATGCACAATTTAATGCTGCGTTATTGGTTAGCTTCAGGTGGTATTGATCCAGATAAAGATGTAAATTTAGTAGTCTTACCACCATCACAAATGGTCGATCGCCTCAAATCAGGCGAAATCGACGGCTACTGTGTAGGCGAACCTTGGAACTCTCGCGCCGTACACGAAGGTTTAGGCTTCGTGATTGCCACAGATTTAGATATTTGGCAAGGAAACCCTGAGAAAGTATTAGGTGTCCGTGAAGATTGGGCAAACCAATATCCTGAAACCCATCTTGCTTTAGTAAAAGCCCTTTTAGAAGCTTGCGAATACTGCGATCATCATCAGCATCGCCAAGAAATCCTGCACTTGTTGTGTCAACCACAATATCTAGATTCATTACCAGCTTATGTACGCCCTGGGTTTATTGCTCCCTACAACCGAGGGACTCACGAACAACCCCGACTACTTCCACGCTATCACCAATTCTATGTAAATCAAACCAACTGTCCAGGCAGAGTTGAAGGGTTATGGATTTTAACCCAACTGGCGCGTTGGGGTTTGACACCCTTCCCGAAAAACTGGATAGAAATTTTAGATCGAGTGCGACGAGTGGATTTATTTGGTGAAGCAGCTAGACAACTAGGATTACCAGATAAGGAACCAGATCGGGCATCATTTCAACTGTTCGATGGCATGGTATTTAACCCCGACGATCCACTTGGTTATCTCCAACGCCTAGATATACACCGTGAAATCCAAATCAAAGAAATCATCATTGATGCGGTGAATACAGCAGCAGCCTAAAGAAATGCCTTAAAAAGACTTAGAGCCTATCGGTAAAAGTCCTTTTAAGAGTATTTAACCGCAGATAAACGCAGATAAACGCAGATATTTAAGAGTGATTATCTATTTTGAAAGATAGGCTCTTAATGACCAATGACCAATGACCAGCCCTCCTGAACTTCTTTCGCCTAAAAACTCAAAACTTAACTTAATAGTATGCAAACTACTACCTCAGCCCTCAACCCTCAGCCCTCAGCCCTGAAGCGCGATCCTTTTCTTGTTATAGATAACGTTTCCAAGGTCTTTCCCACTCCCAATGGCTCCTTTATCGCCTTGGAAGATGTTAACCTCACAGTTTATGAAGGTGAATTTGTTTGCTTGATCGGTCACTCTGGTTGTGGCAAATCAACATTATTAAATATGGTGGCTGGGTTTAACAAACCTACAAGTGGCGAAATCACGCTACAAGCCAAGCGCATCACAGAACCAGGTCCAGATCGGATGATGGTGTTCCAAAACTACTCCCTGCTGCCTTGGATGACCGCTTATGAGAATATCTACCTCGCGGTGGATGCTGTCTATGCAGATAAACCAAATTCCTTTAAAAAAGAGATTGTTGAGGAGCATTTGCAGCTTGTGGGACTAACAGAAGCAGCGCATAAAAAGCCATCGCAGTTGTCTGGGGGGATGAAACAAAGAGTTGCGATCGCCCGTGCATTAGCAATACGTCCGCAAGTCTTAATTTTAGATGAACCCTTTGGGGCATTAGATGCCATTACCAAAGAAGAATTACAAGAAGAACTACTAGCAATTTGGCGCGAACACCGAGTCACAGTGCTAATGATTACCCATGATATTGATGAAGCACTGTTTCTAGCAGACCGTTTAGTAATGATGACCAATGGCCCCGCAGCAAACATCGGTGAAGTCTTAGATATACCTTTCTCTCGTCCTAGAAACCGTGCTGAAATTATCGAAGATCCCGATTACTATAATTTGCGTAACTACGCCCTCGACTTTTTGTTTAACCGCTTTGCTCATTTGGATTAGCGATCGGCTAATTAAAGTTTCTCAAGCCATGCGACCAAATCTGATTCACTCTGAAAATCCAGCAGTGCTTCCCCTAATTCTTCTAACTGCTGGACAGATAACCCTTGAATTTGTGCTTGTAATTCTGGCTTAACTTCTCCTAGCCGTCGTTTCAGCAAGCGTAAGACGAAAGACACCGCTTCTTGTTGAACACCTTGCTGAACACCTTGTTGAACACCTTGTTGAATACCTTGTTGAACACCTTGTTGAATACCTTGCTGAATACCTTTTTGCATGGCTTCAGCCTCGATTTCCTGATAAATTACTGACTCTCGCATAATCTCTTGCCTCAAGACGCTGTTAATCAGATCCTTACTCAATACTAACCCTGCCAACATTGCTGTAGAAGCAGCTACATTACTCTGCTCCCTATTATTGCTAATTCTCTCAATCTGTCCCGCAACCTGTCGCAGAACATTATCAGCGTTATTTGTCTGACTCAAAACCGCAAACGGGAATAACCCTGGGGACTGTAAAAATATTTCAGTTGGTTGTTCCCACAGTCGAATAACCTCAAAACTAGACCGGAAGTTATCAAATTCAAAGGTATTCTGATAAACCAAATCAGATCCAGACTGGCGTAAATAAATTACTATTTGACGCATCTGTTTACCAGGATAGCGACGGTATGCCCGCAAGCGATAATCAGCCATGCGAAACGGAATATCTGGCTTGGGTGCTGTTTGAAACTCTGCGTGTAGGATAATTTCTTCAGATTCTAAGAAGATCAGCGAGTCGGCGCGGATCGGTTCAGCAGACAATTCTGAAGGTTCTAGCTTAGTTAGGCTGATAGGTTCGCCTAACAACCAAGTGGCGATATCAGCAGGGAACGTCTCAGCGATAAATTTACAAGTGTTATCGTACATTCAATTTTGGTTAATAACTTGGGTTTCAACCTGTGGACTAAAAATTCCTGTAATATTTAAAGGCTTATCAAGCTTTGATACACACCTAACTAATCAACAGCTAATAGCTAACCGAAGGACTGCTAATTGCTAATCATGGAGCGTCGTCAGTTTCTCAAATATACCAGTTTGGCAGCAGCAGGATTTGCCTTTGCAGCCTGCCAGAATGGTTATGGTTCCAAAACGGATAATGCCACAGCCAAAAAGCCGGATAATATTTTTGGCGATTTGGAAAAACGCAACCTGACGATTGGCATTATGCCTGTGATCGACTCTGCGCCGATCATCATTGCCAAAGAGAAAGGCTTTTTTGAAAAGTACGGTCTCAACGTCAAGATCGCTCAAGAAAAAAGCTGGGAAACTCTTAAGGAGAGTTTAATTCAGGGGCGCTTGGATGCCGCTCATGCTTTATATGGTATGCCTTTGTTGGCACAGTTGGGCGCTAAGGCTGCGCCTATGGTTTCCCTGATGACCCTGAATTTGAATGGCAATGCCATCACTCTTTCCCGCAAATTTTGGAACGCGGGTATTCGACCTGGAATAGATTATCTAAATTTTCATGAATTTACTGACTCATTTGCAAAATATATTAAAAGTTTTAGTGAGCCTCCTAGCTTTGGGATTGTAGATCGATCTGCAATGGGCAACTACATCCTCCGCTATTGGCTGGCAACGATGAATATTAATCCCGATCGCGATGTCAAACTAATTGAGATCCCACCAGCAGAAATGCTGGATATGCTTAGGAATGGCACGATTGAGGGCTATTGTATAGAGGAACCTTTGAACCAGCAGGCAGTGTTGGAAGAAGTTGGTTTCACTGTTTATGTGGATCGAGATATTTGGAGTGGTCATCCAGAAAAAGTTTTAGCAACGATGCAACCTTGGATAGATGCAAATCCTGTCACAACTAAGGCAATGGTTGCGGCTGTGCTAGAGGCTTGTCAGTATTGCGATCGCACTAAGAACCGTTTACCAGTCACCAAAATTATCTCAGATCCTAAATATCTCAACACAAACGTAGATTATGCCAAAAACTCCATGCTGGGGAAATATAACTACGGTGGCTTCGATCAAAAAAGCAGAATTAAACAAATTAATGATTTCAACCTGTTTCACTTACGCAACACCAGCTATTTAAATAAGCCAGATCATGCCAACTATCCTTGGCAGTCCCACGCCGTTTGGCTGTTAACCCAAATGATTCGCTGGAATCAGATTGAACAAACACAGTATCCCAAGGAGGCCAACGAAATTCTTAAAAAAGTTTACCCTCCAGAAATTTATCAGGAAGTTGCTAAGGCGCTCAAAATTCCTCTGCCTACTCAGACGATGAAAGTTGAGCCAGCAGATGTTTTCATTGATAAGTGGGCGTTTGACCCTAATCAGCCTGTTGAGTACCTCAATAACTTTGAAATTCGGGCTAACTAAGTAGTGGCGTTGGCGGAGTCTGCGCCCTTAAAAGGGTGTATGACATTCGACTGCAAACCGCTATAAATTTCGCGAACAAAAAATCCCTGATTTCTTAAAGAAGTCGGGGATTTTAGGGACTATGCCTAAGATCATGTATGAATAGCATGACAATGATGCGAAAATTTCATATTTAACCCTGTTTTGTAACTAAATATACGAATATTCATTTCTAACTCTAATACTTTAGTTATATAGATTCAATTTTTGCTCTTGAGCTAAATAAATAAACAAAAAGCACTACGCCAACGCCTTTGTATCACTCAATTTCAACAAGTCGATAAATCTCTATATTGACAATCTAGGCTGAAAGTATAGGCACGCACAGATATGAAGAACAGGTAAATAAGTGTAATCAAACATACGGATTAATGTTATTAGCCTAACTAATATCAATAGTAAAAGTTAATCAAAGCATTTTTAATGCACGTGACAAGTGTAAAAACCTTGTCGCAACAGTTCTTATTGTTTAAATTTTAGGGAAATCAACCGATGGTAGAAGCAGCACCACTGAAAGAATCCAAGAACAAATTTGAAAGATTAAAAGCTGAAAAAGATGGTCTAGAAGTTAGAAAAGAACTAGAACATTTTGCCCAAATTGGTTGGGAAGCAATGGATGAAACTGACCGCGACTATCGCTTAAAGTGGTTAGGTATTTTCTATCGTCCCATGACTCCTGGCTTATTTATGATGCGGTTGCGGATGCCTAGTGGTATCTTAACTAGCGGTCAGATGCGGGTGTTAGCAGAAATTGTGCAAAGGTTCTGTAATAGTTCAGGATTTCAAGACCAAGGAATCGCTGATATTACTACTAGACAAAATATTCAAATACGCAGTATTCGGATTGAAGATTTACCAGAAATTTGCAAGCGTTTGCAAGAAGCTGGTATGACCAGTATTCAATCTGGGATGGATAATGTTCGCAATATTACAGGTTCACCTGTGGCGGGAATTGATGCGGATGAATTAATTGATACGCGAGGGATTGTCCGCAAAGTCCAAGATATGATTACCAACAATGGTGAGGGTAATCCATCTTTTACTAATTTGCCTCGTAAATTTAATATTGCGATCGCAGGTTGTCGTGATAACTCTGTCCACGCAGAAATAAACGATTTAGCATTTATCCCCGCCTACAAAAACGGCGTGATTGGCTTTAACGTTATAGTTGGTGGTTTCTTCTCAGCTAAAGCTTGTATAGAAGCAATTCCTCTTAATGCTTGGGTTGATCCTCGTGATGTTGTCGCCGTTTGCGAAGCTGTTTTACTCGTTTATCGCAACAACGGTTTGCGGGCGAATCGGCAAAAAGCACGGATCATGTATCTGATTGAAGATTGGGGAATTGAAAAGTTTCGCTCAGAAGTCGAAAAACAATTAGGTCATTCCCTGCAAACTGCGGCTGAAAAAGATGAAATTCTTTGGGATAAGCGCGACCACATTGGGATTCATTCCCAGAAACAACCTGCTTTAAACTATATCGGTTTGCACATTCCGATGGGTCGGATGTATGCCGATGATATGTTTGATTTGGCGCGTTTGGCTGATGTTTACGGTAGCGGTGAAATTCGGCTAACTGTTGAGCAAAACGTCATAATTCCTAATATTCCTGATTCTCGGATTGCTTCGTTGTTGAAAGAACCGCTACTGCAACGTTTTAAAGTTAATCCTGAAACATTAGAGCGATCGCTAATTTCTTGCACAGGTGCAGAATTTTGTAATTTTGCCTTAGTTGAAACCAAAAACCGCGCCTTAGCACTAATTAAAGAATTAGATGCAGAGTTATCAGTACCTTCATCAGTGCGGTTGCACTGGACTGGATGCCCTAATTCCTGCGCTCAACCTCAAGTTGCTGACATTGGTTTGATGGGTACTAAGGTGCGTAAAAACGGCAAAACCTTAGAAGGTGTTGATATCTATTTGGGTGGCAAAGTCGGTAAAGATGCCCATCTCGGTACTTGTGCAATTAAGAGTATTCCTTGTGAGGATTTAAAGCAAGTATTGCGGGATTTGTTAATTAAAGATTTTGGCGCTCAACTCAAGTCAGAAGCAGAGTTAACAGCAACTAATACTGCATCAGTAACTATAAGTGCGGTTGCAGATCAGATTAACAATGTCCTTGAGTCAAAGGTACAGAGTAATGGAAATGGTATTGCTACCCAAACAGCAGAAGCAGTTATTGCACCACCAGCGCCATCTCCATCCCAAACTGCGACGATTAACTTCGCTCAATCTGGCAAAGAAGTTACTTGTAATGGAGATGACTTAATTTTAGATGTCGCTGAAGCTTCCGGGATCGAGCTTCCTAGCAGTTGTCGTTCTGGAACCTGTGGAACTTGCAAACAGAAGCTTGTAGAAGGACAAGTCGAGTATGAGGGAGAACCAGAAGCTTTAGAAGATAGCGATCGAGAACAAGGATTTATTTTAGCTTGTATTGCTCGACCTGTTGGCAAAGTCGTAATTGATGCTTAATCAGGGAATAGTGACCAGTGACCAGTTATTAAACCTTTCCCCTTTCCCCTCTTTTTTCTCTATCTTCATTTTTCCCAATCGTTGTTAGGTAAAGTTCAAATGCTCAAAGGATTACTTTCATTTCAGGGGCGATACCGCATCCTGCACATGACATGGTTTGCTTTCTTTCTCACGTTTGTATGCTGGTTTAACTTTTCTCCTTTCGCCACAACAATTGCGAAAGATTTAGGAATTACAGAGCCACAAATTAAAACATTACTAATTTGTAACCTTGCCCTAACAATTCCAGCCCGGATTATTATTGGGATGCTGCTGGATCGTTTTGGTCCAAGAATCACCTACTCATGTTTGCTGGTATTTGCGCTAGTCCCCTGTTTGGCTACATCCTTCGCGCAAGACTTTAATCAGCTAGTGATCAGCCGTCTGCTGATGGGGATTGTCGGATCTGGGTTTGTCATCGGCATCCGCATGGTGTCAGAATGGTTCACACCCAAAGAGATTGGGAGCGCCCAAGGTATTTACGGCGGTTGGGGTAATTTTGGTGCTTTCGGTGCAGAGTTTGCATTACCCACAATTGGGATAGCAACTGCCTTTTTAGCTGGTGGTGCATCTAACTGGCGTTTGGCGATCGCTCTTACAGGTATTATCTCCGCTATTTATGGCGTAATTTACTACAACAGCGTCCAAGATACTCCTACAGGTAAAGTTTACAAGCGCCCTAAGAAAAATGGCGCAATGGAAGTCACCAGTGCTAAAAGCTTCTACGCTCTATTAGTTTCTAATTTTGGCTTAATTTTTGCCCTTGGTGTCTTAACTTGGCGCTTAATGAAAGTTAAGTTCTTCGATACCACAGGAATGTATATAGTTTGGGCGTTGTTACTAGCTTTGTATGCCTACCAAAGTTATAAAGCATGGGAAGTTAATAAAGATGTTGTTACTGGCGTTAAAACCTACCCTCCATCTGAACGCTATGAGTTCCGTCAAGTAGCACTGCTAGAGTTTACTTATGTAACTAACTTTGGTTCAGAATTAGCAGCAGTGTCCATGCTACCTGTGTTTTTTGAAAAAACCTTTGGACTTGAACACGTTGTTGCAGGGATGATTGCTGCTACCTATCCTTTCTTAAATTTATTTTCTCGTCCTAGTGGTGGTTTAATTTCCGATAAACTTGGTAGCCGCAAGTGGACAATGACGATAGTATCGGTAGGAATTGGAGTTGGCTATCTGTTAGCGCATTTTATCAATAAAGATTGGGCATTACCTTTAGCGATCGCTGTCACCCTGTTTGCTGCTTACTTTGCTCAAGCTGGTTGCGGTGCTACATACGGAATTGTACCCCTGATTAAGAAGGAAAGTACTGGACAAATTGCAGGTAATGTTGGTGCTTATGGCAACTTCGGTGGTGTAATTTATCTCACAATTTTCAGCTTAACTGATGCACCTACCTTGTTTACCACAATGGGAATTGCCGCGCTGATCTGCGCCTTTATGTGTGCTTTCTTCCTCAAAGAACCCAAAGGTTCCTTTGCTGCACAATATGAAGGTGAAACTCCAGCAACTACAGTTGCAGCAGATGGGCTGCTAATAGATGGACAAGAACAAGGCTAAACAGTGAATACTGAATAGCCAACAGTGAACAGTGAACAGTAAACAGTAAACAGTAAAATAAATTTCAAGATTGATAACTGATAACTGCTCACTGTTCGCTGATTTATGCGTAAGTTTGATTGATTAAGTATTTATACTGATATAATAGGATAAGTCGATTCGCTCCAGTCAATGTGGCAGTTCGAGAATTAACTACAATCAAGCGAACTGCATTCTCAATTTTCTGTGCAAATATCAAAATATTTTTACTAAATTGTGATAAAAAATACAGAATTTATCAGTTGAAATCAGCAACTTTAAGTAAATAACTCGGTTTTTACAAAGATTATATTTAACCTGCATAAATTTATTGTTGAGCAATCAGTCCGACTAAATATAGGGATTACGGTAAACAGCTATGACTGACGCAACCAAAACACTATGTCCTTACTGTGGCGTTGGCTGCGGTTTGGAAGTTTCCCCCCCAGCGCAACCAGGAAAAGCAACTAATCGGGATAGTAAAGGTACTCCGATCTGGAAAGTGCAGGGCGATCGCACTCATCCTTCTAGCCAGGGAATGGTTTGTGTCAAAGGCGCGACAATTGCTGAGTCTCTCAATAAAGACCGCTTACACTATCCAATGATGCGCGATTCTTTGGATCAACCCTTCCAGCGTGTTAGTTGGGAAGAAGCATTAGATCGGATTGTCCAACGCTTTAAAACCGTACTAGCAACCCAAGGATCAGATGGGGTTTGTATGTACGGATCTGGTCAGTTTCAAACCCAAGATTACTATATTGCTCAAAAGTTACTGAAAGGATGCTTGGGTACAAATAATTTTGATGCTAACTCGCGTCTATGTATGTCTTCTGCGGTTGCGGGTTATATTCAAAGCTTTGGCTCTGATGGACCACCTTGTTGCTACGACGATTTAGAATTAACAGATTGTGCTTTTTTAATTGGTACTAATACTGCGGAATGTCACCCAATTGTATTTAACCGTTTGCGGAAATACCACAAGAAAAATCAGCACGTCAAAATGATTGTGGTAGATCCGCGCCGTACCCCAACAGCAGAAGCAGCAGATTTGCATTTAGCAATTAAACCAGGCACAGATATAGATTTACTCAATGGTATTGCTCACTTATTAATGCGTTGGGGATATATTGATTCTGAATTTATTGAAGAGTGTACCAATAACTTTCCCGCTTTTGCTGAGGTAATTTCCCACTACCCGCCAGAGGTGGTAGCAAAAATTTGTGGAATTGAAGAACGAGAAATAGAAATAGCTGCTCAGTATTGGGCTGAGTCTAAGCGGGTTTTGTCTCTGTGGTCAATGGGTGTTAACCAATCTTCAGAAGGTACTGCCAAGGTACGCAACATTATTAACTTGCACTTGATGACTGGTCAAATTGGTAAACCAGGTGCGGGGCCATTTTCTCTGACAGGACAACCAAATGCAATGGGCGGTAGAGAAGCGGGCGGACTGTCTCACATTTTACCTGGCTATCGTTTGGTAAAAAATCCCCAACATCGTGCGGAAGTTGAACAAGCGTGGGGGTTAACTCCTGGGGCGATTTCACCGAATCCAGGTAGAACCGCCTGGGATATGATTACAGGTTTAGAAACTGGTGATGTCGGTTTGTTGTGGATTGCTGCAACTAATCCTGCTGTAAGTATGCCAGATTTAGTTCGTACAAAAGCGGCATTAATGCGATCGCCTTTTACAATTTACCAGGATGCTTACTACCCCACAGAAACGGCGGCTTTTGCTCACGTTTTACTTCCGGCGGCGCAGTGGGGTGAGAAAACTGGAGTAATGACTAATTCTGAGCGAGTTATTACTTTATGTCCAGCATTTAAACCCCCAGTAGGAGATGGTAGACCAGATTGGGAAATTTTTGCAGAAGTAGGGCGCAGATTAGGTTTTGCAGATAAATTTGCTTTCAAAAACTCGGCTGAAGTTTATGCAGAATTTGTGGAGTTGACACGCGATCGCCCCTGCGATCAAACTGGTATCAGTCACGAACGTTTGCACCAAGAAGGCCCAATTCAGTGGCCTTGTGCTGATAGTTCTATTAATAATATCGATCGTCACAACTCTAGACCCAAAGTTTTAGACCGCACACCCAAACGGATGTATACAGATTTTCGCTTCAATACTCCTGATGGGCGGGCGCGGTTTGGTGCGTATCATTCACGGGGACTTGCGGAACCTGCCGATCCTAATTATCCCTTTGTGTTAACAACAGGTAGGTTGTATGGTCACTGGCATACATTAACTCGTACAGGGAGAATTGACAAGATCAAACAAATGCACCCAAACCCATTTATTGAAATTCATCCCCGTGATGCTGTGGGGTTGGGGATCACAGATGGGGAATTATTGGAAGTGCGATCGCGTCGTGGTCGGGGTCGTTTTCCTGCTTTAATTACAAAAGCGATCGCCCCTGGTACAGTATTTGTCCCCATGCACTGGGGTTCACTATGGGCAGATCAAGCTGAAGCCAACGCCTTGACTCACCCAGAAGCTTGTCCTGACTCGTTACAACCAGAATTAAAAGCTTGCGCCGTGCAATTACTACCTGTGAGAAACCACATAGAAACTCCTCAAGCTTTGCTGGAATCCCCAAAATCTAGTATTCTCTCAGCAGCACCTTCTGCATAAATCAGAAAAAAATGGGTTTTTTGAGGAAAGTTGTTAAAACAATTAACGGGGTTGGATCTGACGAGCAGTTTCTTGAGTTTATTGAAAGCGTAGAAACTGCTGTTTCTAAAGTACTATCTTTGGCGATGGTTGCTGTAATTATCATTGCTGTGGTTGATTTAGGAATATTGCTTTTTAAAGAAGTATTAAATCCCTCTATTGCCAATTTCAACGAAGTTTTAGTAAAGCTGTTTGGGGTATTTTTAAATATTTTAATAGCTTTAGAACTTTTAGAAAATATCACAGCTTACTTGCGTAAGCACGTTATTCAAGTAGAATTAGTTATTGTTACTTCTTTGATTGCAGTATCTCGAAAACTAATTATTCTAGATCTTCAAAAAGTTGATGGTTCTGAGCTAATTGGTTTATCGCTCGCAATTTTGACTTTAGCAATTAGTTACTGGATTATTCGTCTTAGTGAACCTTCAGCGCATTAGAAATAATTATTTTCCTTATTAAAATGGCTAAATTTTTTCAATTTGAAACAGATTTTGTAGATTCATTACGTTGTATCCCCATGCAAGTACGGATGAAATTAGATACTTGCGGTATTAAGCTGAAATTGCAAGACTGGAATCATTTTAGCACCTCTGAACGAGAGCAACTGGTAGAAATGCCTTGCACAGCAGCAACAGAAATAGCAGCATATAGAGAGTTTGTAAGTAATTTAGTTGTAGAACATACAGGTACACCAGCGAAAGATTTACCTATAGAGGAACATCCTGCTTGGTTGAATGTGACAACTATTCCTGATGATGTGAGCGAAAAAGCTGAAGAATTTCAGGTGAAATTAACTCCTGACAAGTGGGCAAATTTAACTCCAGAACAACGTTTTGCTTTAATTAAGCTGAGTCGTCCTAGCCACGAGAATAAAAACTTTTTACCAGCCCTGCAAGAATTTAATCTGAATTAAAAATATAGGTGCGTAAAACCCCAGCCCCCTCCCCGTTTCGAGGGAGGGAGAGCTTTTTTGCGACAAATATTGGTATTTTTCGGGAAACAGGCTACTTTGATGTGAAGATATTCTTAACTAGCAATCGAACTCATTTATTAAGGATGTTATGAATTATAACTCTCTAATCGTGCGGTCTTTCAGTAAAAATATCATGAATACAATTTTGATAATTATTTTTTCTAGCTTAGTTGTGAGTTGTAGTAACCCAGACAATAATGTACAAAGTGCAACTAAAACAAATCCTAATAATTCAGCACCAACTAAGTTAAACGAGCAATCTCAAACAAATAAGCGTTCAACAACAGATGAGTTAAACCAATCTCAAACTGATGCTCCAGTTAAGGTTATCTCTCAAAAGAAGCGCAGCACAAGTACTGTTGCTCAGACAGATAAGACTCAAGAAGTAGCTACTAAAAATCCTAAAGTTGGTACAGTCAAAGAAATAGTGCAAGGTGACTTAATGTGCTATGTCACATTAACAGATCAAGCTGGAAAAAAACATGATTTAGGTGCATCCTTTGAGATTTGTGCTACTCCAGAAAAATTTTTGAATAAGAAAGTTAGCTTGGGTTATGAAACAGCTTCAGTAAATGATTGCGAAAGTAATGAACCTTGTGGCAAAAGTAAACAAGTATTGCTGATTACTAAAATGGAGGTAATTAGCGATAAATAAACATCACACGGGCATCTTGCAAAGTAAAAGCACCGTTTGGGGAATGGCGGCACGACTAGCTAGTGCTATGTTACAAATAGAGTTCGGAAATCGTACCAGAGTCCAGCAAACGGTGATTTAAAATTAACACAATTCAATGATGAGCCGCTATAAAATGGCGATCGCAAATAAAACTATCAATGAAAGCCATAGCATCAGGCTAAAAACCATTGTGACCTGATGCCTTTAGTAATGGCAGGCGAAGTAAAATTGAATAAAGTTTTTTTGCTTGAGCGTTCAGACATAGCATTCACCTTTATTTGATGTTGGAAAGATGGGCTTGTTTACACTCTTTACAAATAACTAACCACATTTCTTCAGCTTAACTGGTATGGCAATTGTGCCATCCAATTGTGCATTTCCAGTATCGTCATTTCCTTTTCCGTCGAAACGGATGCTGAGAGCCTCAAAGTAACTGTTGTTGATATTTTTGGCGTTGGAAATGTTATACCAATTATGATCCTCACCAAAAAAAGGATTATAATAATTTGCATTTATTTTATTCGTTCCAAAAGTAACAATGCACGAGCCAGATGGTGCAGGCAATGTGACTGTCTCACTTCTCTCAAGATGAGTATAATTCTTCGCTCTCTCTCGAATAGTATATGTCACGTCAATTGTTAAATGATTTCCATGATTAACGAGATTGCTAGTTTTAACCGAAACATCTGTTTGTCTACCTTTCTTTGAATTAACATCTGCATCACCGCCTCCCTTGCGGGGTACGTCGGTAAATTTGATCTCTTGTCGAATTAATCCTTGTGTAAGCGGTTTTCGAGAGGCAGGCTGACCTGATGCCTCTACATTTTGCTTGTTTCCTCCGCCATCAATCTCTCTGTCAGCCCTTGGCAGTGCCATTGCTGGTGAAGGCTGAACTAACATTGGAGCGGCGATCAGCATAGTGACTACCGTAGCGGTCGTAGTCATGATTAGTGCAGAAGTTAATGAAAAATTTTTCATGGTTTTGTCCTTGGTATTTTTGTGTTTGCTAATTCATCAAACCTTTGTTTGTACGTCCAATTTCTTTAATTGAAAAAATTGATCATGTAGAAATATCCTGCTTTTTATCAAACGAGTTTTAAATGATATGTCGCTACTTCAAAGCTATCCCTGTCCATAGTTCTGAAAGCTTATTATTTATCAAAAGTTTTTCGCCCCTCGCTCACAAACTCCTGTAAGATGCCTCCCATGTCAGTTAGTCACTTTACTTTGTAAACGCATCTTCCTTCTTGACCACGAAGGCGTACTATTTCAACAGCCTTGTTAAAAGCTTCTGTGCCTAATCCAGCTACGGAGAAGGGTTGCGATTGAGAGCAAGATACTTCTACAACGTTTGTTCCATTTATGTAATAACGACCATACCTACGAGCACGTATGGGTTGTCCCCAAGATGCAAACTTCTTATTCACAATTCCACAAGCTTCTTTGGCTGTTTGGTGTCCCCAACTAATCCAATCACCCTGCCCTGAACTAGCACTGCAATAACTCAGTTGAGGTGATACTGTCAGGCTTGCCTGAGCCGTATCTTGGAAAGTAATAGCAGAGCCGAGCAAAGCTGTAGATATTGTTAAACCAGAAATATAAAGCAAACTGCGTCTCAGCATAATATCTCCCAAGTTTGATGAGTTTGATTTGAGTGTGGAATCAGGGAACAGCTTAATCTTTGTAGATGGGTAGTACGAGAATCGTTTCCCCTACTTCTATATAGGTTGTTCGCATCCCATTTATGCAAGGATTGAGCCTAGAGGAAATAAAAAGCCGTCGTCGAGAAAAATAAAGATATTTATAAGAGGCGGGGTTGCTCAATTAATGCGTTCCTAGATTGAAGTTGGGAACGAGAGTCGAGAGTTAAAAATAGCTACACTATACAACAGTGCATTTGTACTGGTATGTATTAATTAATCAGGTATGGTGATTCATCTTCAATGATCCCTATCCAACTCACTCTCAAAAATTTCTTCAGCTACCGCGAAGCATCTTTAGATTTTCGCGGACTGCATACTGCTTGCATCTGTGGCGCTAATGGTGCGGGTAAGTCTTCCCTTTTAGAAGCTATCACTTGGGCTATCTGGGGAGAAAGTCGCGCTGCTACAGAAGATGATGTGATTAATGCTGGTGCGCTAGAGGTGCGCGTTGATTTTGTCTTTCAATATAATCAGCAAACTTATCGCGTTATTCGCACTCGTCAAAAGGGCGGTAGTGGTTCCCTGGAATTTCAGATTGAAACCAGTAACAACAATTTCCGCTCTTTGACTGAAAAAGGGGTAAGAGCAACTCAACAGCTAATTACGGGACACCTGAAGCTGGATTATGATACTTTTATTAATTCTGCATACTTGCGTCAAGGTAGAGCAGATGAGTTTATGCTCAGACGACCAAATGAGCGTAAACAAATTTTGGCGGATTTGTTGAAGTTAGATCAATATGAAGTTTTGGCGGAACAAGCTAAGGATTCTTCGCGCCAGTTTAAAGCGAAGGCGGAACAGTTAGATCTGAGTTTACAATCAATTCAAACACAGTTGCAGCAAAAGGAAGCGATCGCACTTCAACAATCTGAGATTGAAACTCAACTGCAACAACTGCAACAAGTTCAAGAAATTGATCGCCAACAACTACAACAATTACAATCACTACAACATCAGCGTCAAACTTGGCAACAGCAATTAACTTGGCAGCGACAGCAATATCAGAATCTTACTCAAGATTGCGATCGCCTACAACAAGATATCGCTACCAACCAAAGACAACAGCAACAACTTGAATCTTTAATCGCACAAGAATCACAAATTACCACAGGTTATACAGAATACCTCAACCTGCAAGCGACAGAGGAAGCTTTGGCGGGTAAGTTTCAAGCATATCAAGATGCTCAACAACAAAAGCAACAGTTACAACAACAGTTAACTGAAAAAATTAATGAAATAAATTTACAAATTCGCCAGAAGCAAGCAAAGTTAGAAGCTTTAAGTCAACAAGAAGCAGAAATTCAAGAAACTTTAAATAAATCGGCGGAAATTACCACCGCTTTAGAACAATTACAGCGCAGTCGTACCCGTCTTGCTCAATTAGATAAACTACAACTAAATGTCTCTCCTCTGCTACAACGTCGCGCTAATTTACAAACTGAAATAAATCGCGCTCAGGCTCGACTAACTGCCAAACTAGAGGAAATAAACTCCTCAGTTTCTCAGTTATATAACCAGTCAGTACGTCAACCACAATTACAATCTCGCGTTGTGCAAGTAGATACTCAAATTGAACAATTAGAGAAAAAGCGAGTTTATCAACAGCGAGTGCAAGAAAAAGGGCAAGAAAGACGGAATCTTCAGGAACGTCTACAGGAAAATCAACACACTTATGAAAGACAAATAGCAGAATTGACGCAAAAACTGGAAATGTTAAAAACGCCAGATGCTAGTTGTCCATTATGCGATCGCTCTTTAGATGAACACCACTGGAATCACGTAGTCGAAAAAACCCAAACTCAACAACAAGAAGCACAACAACAATATTGGGTTATTCGAGAACAATTAGCCGAATGTGAAAGACAAAGAGAAGAATTAAGGCAAGAATATCGCCAATTATCCCAAGAATTAGCTGTTTATGAGTCATTGCGAGAACAACGGGGAGAACTAGCAGCGCAATTGCAAGCTAGCAGTGAAGTACAGGTGAGGTTGCAACAAATAACTGTTGAAAAAGAACTTTTAGAGCGATCGCTTACTATTGGTAATTACGCCGTTGATTTGCAAGACGAATTGCAAGAACTCGATGAATACTTGCAAGAACTACAATATGATGAAAAAACTCATGCTTTAGCTAGAGGCGAAGCTGAACGTTGGCGTTGGGCAGAAATTAAACAAGCACAACTTAAAGATGCTGTACGTCGTCAGGGGTTATTAGATGCACAAAAACCAGAACTTTTAGGGAAAATTGCCAGTTTAGAAACTGCTTTAATAGAGTTGCAAACTAATTCAGAACTAGCTCAAAAACTTGCCGATGTTCAGCAAGGTATTGCTGAACTAAATTATGAGCGATCGCACCATAACATCATACTTGCTTCCTTACGTCAAGCGCAATCTTGGCAATTCAGATATCAGGAATTAAACCAAGCGAAACAGCAATATCCAGAAGTAGGCGATCGCATCACCTTACTTAACCAAAGCTTACAAGAAAGATTAACTAACCAACAAGGAATTAATCATCAAATAGAAGCAATGGTTAATCAGTTAGCAGAAATGGCAGATCCTACTGGTGAAATCCGATCTTTAGAGCAACAAATCCAACAGCGAAGACAGCAATTAGATAGTTATATAGCTAATTTAGGAAGATTGCAACATCAAAAGAGCCAAATTGAAACATTACAAACTCAATATGAACTACAGCAAGAACAATTACAAGAATTTAAACGTCAATTTCGCATTTATGATGAATTAAGTAAAGCATTTGGTAAGAATGGTATTCAAGCATTAATGATTGAAAACGTCTTACCACAACTAGAAGCTGAAACTAATAATATCCTTTCCCGTCTGAGTGGAAATCAATTGCACGTACAATTTGTCACTCAAAAAGCTGGAAAAAGTACCAGATCTCGCAGCGCCAAAGCTTCAGTTAAAAACGCCAAATTAATTGATACATTGGATATTTTAATTGCTGATGCTAGCGGGACGCGACCTTATGAAACTTATTCTGGCGGGGAAGCATTTAGAATTAACTTTGCAATTCGTTTAGCCTTAGCGAGGATGTTAGCACAAAGATCTGGTACAGCCTTGCAATTATTAATAGTAGATGAAGGATTTGGGACACAGGATCAGGAAGGATGCGATCGCTTAATTGCAGCGATAAATGCGATCGCATCCGACTTTGCTTGCATCCTCACCGTCACCCATATGCCCCAATTTAAAGAAGCATTTCAAACCCGCATCGAAGTCCGCAAAACCAATAATGGATCTCAGTTAAGTTTGTTGACGTAATCGGAACAAAACCCATCTGTGTTTATCTGTGTGCATCTGTCGTTAATTACCTAAAACTTGACTAAGGCTAGGAAGTCTCTTCAAAGTCCCCCTTTTTATAGGCGAAGCCTTCCCGTTGGCGTAGCCTGCGCGGAGCGCATAGGGTAGGGGGATTTAGGGGGATCTGCCCGTAATCCCTGGTTAACGCCCAAATAGTATAAATACATACCAAAAAAATTTTCTATATAGCTGATATTATTACCATTCCAATCCCGCTAAATCTTATCTAATTTTTTACTACTTTGAAGATTGTTAACCTAGAGAGCCAGATTTAAACTTAATAAAATATGAAAAACCAATCTAACAATAGTAAAATTTTAAGCAACTTGTTGTATTTCAAATTGTTGCCAGTACTTGCTATGAGTGGTTTGTTAGATTTAAAGCCGATTACTGCGGCACGAGAAATTAATGCAGCAGTCGTTAATGTCAGTGGTCGTCAGCGAATGCTTTCTCAAAGAACTGCATTGTTCGCTTTGAGATTAGTTTGCACTCAAGACGTTGTGGAACAGGAAAAATTGCGTCAGGAACTACTAGCTGCAATTAACCTAATGGAAAAATCCCATAACGGATTAATTAATGGTGATGCGGAGATGAAACTACCTGGAAATCCATCGCCAACAGTTGAAGCAATGTACTTTGATTTGCCTCTCAATTTAGACAAGCAAGTTCGCAACTATATCACTCAAGCAAGACTGTTAGGGGAAATAGATAAATCTGAACTTACACAAGATAATTTTCATTTACAATACATTTTGAACGCCTCTGCAACTGATTTAATCAAAGCTTTAGATGCTGTTGTTAGTCAATATCAGCAAGAAAGCGATCGGCAACAGCTAGCAATTGACCTTCACTTAGCTGAACTTTATCAACAAAGTTGTGAGGCAACTGAAAAAGCTCAGGCTCAATCTCAGAAATTAGAGCAAGCATTGACAGATTTGCGATCGTATCAGACACAATTGGTGCAAACTGAAAAAATGTCTAGCCTTGGTCAATTAGTTGCTGGTGTAGCCCACGAAATTAATAATCCAGTTAACTTTATTTATGGTAATCTAAGCCACGCTAGCGAATACGTTCAAAATTTACTGGAATTATTACAACTTTATCAAGAAAGCAATTCCAAACCTAGTCATAAAATTCAAGAAAAAATTGAAGATATTGAACTAGATTTTCTGATTGAAGATATGCCCAAACTTTTATCTTCAATGAAAATTGGTGCTGAACGTATTTGTCAAATTGTGCTATCACTTAAGAATTTTTCTCGGATTGACCAATCACAGATGCAGGTTGTAAATATCCATGAAGGTATAGATAGCACTTTATTAATTTTGCAACATCGTTTAAAGGTAAGGAATGGACTTTCAGAAATACAAGTTGTCAAGGAGTATGGTGATTTGCCTCTGGTCGAGTGCTATGCTGGTGAGATAAATCAAGTATTTATGAATCTGATCAGCAATGCAATTGATGCTATTGAAGAAGTTACAGACCGCCCTGGTCAGATTACTATTTGCACAGAATTGTTGCCATCAGATGAAATTGTAGTGCGAATTGCTGATAACGCTGATGGTATAAATCGGAAAATAAAAGCTCGATTGTTTGATCCATTTTTTACGACTAAACCAGTGGGCAAAGGTACTGGTTTGGGTTTATCTATTAGCTATCAAATTGTAGCCGAGAAGCATCATGGGAAGATTACTTGTAATTCCCAGCCTGGACAAGGGACAGAATTTTTGATTCAGTTGCCAGTACAGCAAACTAGGAAAAGCACTGCACAGCTATCAACAGCATTTGCAGCATCTTAATTAGTACTGCTATATCAATAATGAACTACCTGCGGACTCCGCATTCGCTACGTCCGAGGTTTCTGACGCTTCAACTGCTGAACTTGCCTAAAGCCTCCACAATGTGTGGCTTTAGATAGAGGTTTAGCATCGACGTTTGTAGAGGCTTGTTCCAAACCCCTTGAATAATTTAGCATTACCATAGCTGCTGCAACATCTCTGTCCGCAACAAAACCACAATTTTGACAATTATGCACTCTTTCAGACAACTCTTTTTTCTTTTTGTGATAGCATTTAGGGCAAGTTTGAGAAGGAGCAATTGATAAAGGTACATCAACAAATACCCCATTGCATTCACTCAATTTATACTTAATTAGTGAAGTTATATTGCTAATTCCAACATCTAGCAATGACCGATTTAATCCTGCTTTTTGATGTTTTCTCTTACGACTTTTTTTGGCTTTACGAGTCATCCCTTTGACGTTTAACTTCTCGGTCGCTACCAGGCTATTACAGCTAACTATCTGTGCAGCGATTTGATGTTGCCAATCTTGTCTCTGATTGGCAATTGTATTTTGAAGTTTACTTATCTTTTTTCGGTTTTTTCTCCAACGTTTAGACGCTTTAACCTTTTTCTTGAAATTAGGCGCACGTTTACGGCATAGTTTCTTAGAAGCTTGCTTGATTTTTTGTTGAGTATTACCTAAGAATCTCGGATTATCAATTATCGTTTCATCACTACAAGCAATTGCGTGAAAAGTGCCAAAATCTAAGCCGACAGCACCATTACCAGTTTGTCGAACTGGTTCACAATTTACAGTAATCGACGCATACCATTTACCCTGTTTCCAAATAATAGTTAAGGTTGTAGGATTACCCCAAGTTCTGGCTTTACCTCTCATCTGAATCTGTCCTAAGTGGGACAATTCTAGATAACCACTATCCCCTGTTGTATGCGCTTTCCATCCACTTATTCCAGGGTAAGTCCAGCCACGATAATCACGGGAAGACTTGAATTTAGGGTATCCACCTACACCTTTAAGAAATCTTTGGTAGGCGAAATCAACACGCTTAACTGTTGCCTGTAAAGCTTGTGAACCTAACTCTTTATATTCAGTCCAACACTCCTTAAATTCTGGTAAAAGATTCTGCTGATCGTAGTAACTAACAGAATTACCAAAACGCTTATATTCTGTCTTTCTTTGATAAAGACAGGCATTATATAAATCCTTATGAAGTCGTCGCCAATAGTGCAACTTTACCTCTTGGGACTTATTTGGATATAAGCGAAAGGTTGCTCTGCGTGTTACTATCATAAATATTATATTAACATTCACCTATTCACAATGTAACCCCTTATTAGAAAAAGTTCACACGCTGTTTTCTGTATTCACCTGCATATTGTGTTTGTGACTAAGTATCGAAGCAAGGTTATAAATCTAGAAATATTGAATAGACTGCAACAAATATTTACTGATTTATGCGAACAACAAAAAAGTATTCTCATAGAATTTAACGGGGAGGAAGATCGTGTTCACTTGTTGGTAAACCTCTCTCCAGATAATCATATTGGCGTTGAGCCGAGATACGTGTAAAAAAGTGCAATATAAAAGCGCAAAGCCTTAACCAGCAGTGGTTTTAGCTTTATAAGAACACCCACAAAAAGGACAGAAGCGAAATTTCATTGATGAGATGGGTTCAGAGCAGCTAGGACAACGATTGATCAGTTGAAAACCACAAAAGCAACAAAATTTAGCACGGGCATGAGTCCAAAGTGGATCGGGAGCAGTACCGGGAGTCCAGCAGTGTGGACAAAATTTTAATTCTGTAGTTGCAGCAAGTGGTAATCCCTTACTCACAGCATCAAGATACTCAACTGGGGTTTGCAAAGCCAATGCCAACCCATTGAGAGTTTTATAATTTAACCGCGAAGTTAGACCTCGTTCAATTTTTCCCAAACTTTGCAAATGAATTCCAGCCTTCAGCGCAACTTCGTGTTGGCTCAACCCTAAACTAGCACGCACTCGTTGCACAAAACTAGCTAAGGTTTCTTGTTCTTGGGGCAAATTAGTATGTTCTGAAATCGACATAAAAATGTGTTTTAATTAACTGTTGGTTCTACGTCAATCTTTTAAAGTTAATAAATCGTTTATTAAAATAATTTCCACCAAGTGTCTGTATCTTTAGCTACAGTAACTACTCAATTTTTAGAAAGACAGGGATTAGCCCCAAACACTATTCGCTCTTACGAAGGAACATTAATACCTTTATTGCAAGAATATGGGCGAATGCCTGTAGAAATTCTCAGCCGAAAGGCACTAACTGAATATTTAGATAGCTTAGATAATTTAGCCTATACTACCCATCATCGACATCAAGCAATTATTCAAGCTTTATTCAATTTCGCTGTTGAACAAGGTTACATTAAAGTTAATCCTATCGCTCGGCTGCGACGGCGAAAACCTGATCCGAAAAAAGGCGAACATTTAGCCGATGAAGTAATTCGTTATCTCACCGTTACTCAAATTCAATTACTGTATCAGGTAGTGGCATCCGATAGCCGAATGCGTGCATTGGTAAAACTCCTACACCGCAGTGGAGCTAGGATTGGAGAAGTTTTAGCCCTCAACCTTACTGACATAGATTTGAGCAATCACAAATTCTACGTGGTTGGTAAAGGTAATAAGTCACGTTGGTGTTTTTATAGTGAAGATGCTCAAGTAGCTTTAGAACATTATTTGCGTTATTATCGCCACAAAAGCTCTATATCGGCATTATTTACCGCTCAACATCCTTGTAGTTATAAAGTTACCCGTTTAAGCTATCGTACCGTTCATAAAAACTGGGCTGAATTAATTAAACCTGTACCAGAGCTAGCTGGTATACGTCTGCATGATTTACGACATACATTTGCTACAGAACGAGTAGGATTAATGGGAATTGAAGAACTAAGAGCTTTGATGGGACACGCCAATATCCAGACAACATTACGTTACCAAAAAGTGACATCAGCCCGGTCAGAATATGTAGCGAAACAAGCACTTAATTATTTAATCAACAATAATATTTAATTGTTAATTTGGACAAAAAGAGCGCGAGTTTTTCCGGTGATTTTCTGGGTAATTGAGTAGAAATGCTGAGTAGATATTATACTCTGTACTAGCTGAGTGAGAGTTGGAGACTATCCCCCATTACATCAATTGAGCGTACTGCTTATCCACAGTTCAAACCTTTACCTTCGGCTAAGGAACTGGCGGAACTGTATACCCCAACAACAGAAGAAATTAAGTTTGTGCGCTCTAATGTACGAACACCAACAGGATTGCTGGCACTGATGGTAATGCTGAAATCGTTTCAACGATTGGGTTATTTCACAGACATAGAATCAGTTCCGACGGCTATCATTGCTCATTTGCGGAAATGCCTCAATCTCAGCGTTAAGGTATCGGCTATTCCTTCAGTTCGCTCAAAACGTTATTATCAACAAGCGATTAGGACTTACTTGGGTGTCAAGCCTTATGATCGAACCGCGGGAACAGCATTTAACCCAGACACAATCTCTATTAGGAGTGTTGGCAGAAATTTTAACAGCCTCCGATGAAACTCCTGATGCGATGACTTTAGGAAGTCAAGTCCAGTCGGTTTTACAGGTTCATGGTGGTACAGCTTTACTATTGCAGCAGTGCGAAGAGATTACTGCTTACAACAGTCATAATTACTTACCTTTGTTATGGCGATTCTATAGCCGCTACCGTAAGCTGTTATTCGAGTTAGTTAGGTCGTTAGATATTCGCTCTACTTCTGCCGATGAATCTGTGATTGATGCAATGGCTTTTGTACTTGAACAGGAACACCGTCGTGCCAAGTGGTTGCCTGCGACTATTGATTTGAGTTTTATCAACGATGCTTGGCGACGATTGGTGGTAACGAAACAAGGAGATACAGAAGTCCTAGTCCGAACTCAGCTAGAAATTTGCTTGTTTGTGCATTTGGCTTCTGAGTTGAAGACTGGCGATGCTTGCGTAGTGGGGTCGGAAAATTATGCAGATTTCCGAGAACAACTTTTACCTTGGTCTGAATGTTCTTCTCTGGTGGAAGAATACTGTCAGTCGTTGGAAATTCCCGCCGATAGTGTTCAATTTGTGGAATATCTTCAACAAAAGTTGACGCTCCTGGCTCGTGAAGTAGACCAAATTTGTTCTAATAGTGACCAGATAACAATTAACAGGGAGGGAGAACCTGTACTCAAGCGGCTTGTAACTCAACCCCAATCTGAAGAGGCTTTCCAATTAGAATCAGCTATTTTACAACGATTGCCGGAACGCAGTTTATTGGATATTTTATGCAATGTCGAGCATTGGTTACATTGGACTCGCCATTTTGGCCCGATATCGGGGTCGGAAGCGAAATTAACTCAAGCAGGCACACGTTATATCCTGACGACTTTTGGCTATGGTTGCAATTTGGGGCCTAACCAAACGGCTCGTCACTGCCGAGGCGGAATTACCAGCCATATGCTGTCTTACATTCACCGTCGTCATATCACTGCTGATAAGTTGCAAGCAGCAATCAGGGATATGATCAATGCTTATAATCAACTGCAATTGCCTTCTTGTTGGGGAACAGGACAACGAGCGGCGGCGGACGGTAGTAAGTTTGAGATTTACGAGAACAATTTGTTAAGCGAGTACCACATTCGCTATGGCGGTTATGGTGGGATTGCTTATCATCATGTTTCGGATACTTACATCGCGCTGTTCACCCACTTTATTAATTGTGGCGTTTGGGAAGCAGTTTATATCTTAGATGGATTGCTCAAAAATACCTCAGATATTCAGCCCTCAACTCTGCACGCTGATACTCAGGGACAATCGGCTCCGGTGTTTGCTCTCTCCTATCTGTTAGGAATTAAGTTAATGCCGCGTATCCGTAACTGGCAGGACTATACTTTCTTACGCCCTAGTTCACAAGATGTTTATGAGTATATTGACCCATTGTTCAAAGGGGTAGTGGATTGGAAGCTAATTCACACCCACTGGCAAGATTTGATGCGTGTGGTGTTGTCGATTAAGGCGGGTAAACTGATGCCATCGACTATTTTACGCAAATTGGGCAGTTACAGTCGCAAAAATCGTCTTTATCAGGCTTTTCGCTGTTTGGGACAGGTGATTCGCACAATGTTTTTGTTGGAATATATTTCAGATTGCGGGCTACGTCAGGAGATTACTGCCTGTACCAATAAGGTAGAAAGTTATCACGGTTTTTTAGACTGGCTATTTTTTGGTAAGGATGGGGTGATTACGGAGAATGATCCTAGCGAGCAGGAAAAGCGGGTTAAGTATCTTGACTTAGTAGCGAGTGCGGTAATTCTCCAGAATGCTGTGGATATTTCGCAGATTGTGCAGCAGTTAAGTGCTGAAGGGTACAAGATTAACCGGGATTTGTTAGCAAGTTTGAGTCCTTATTTGACTAGGCAGATCAAACGTTATGGGGATTATGTGGTGGATTTGCAGAACGTTCCGCCGTCTTGGGAGCAAGCTATTGTTTTGCCAATTGAATAAAATTTCTGAAATTCATAACTGACAAGGCTTTGCGCTTCTATCTTGCACTTTTTTACACGTATCTCGGCTCAACGCCATATTGCTGAATTTATCAAAGTTCTCAAAGCATCATCTAGTAGACTAATCCGCAAAGAATTTAAGACCCATGTTGATAAGTTTTGAGGATGGGTTAAAAAATATCAGGTTGAAATCATGCCCCCTCCGTTGTACACAGGGAGGGCATGATCAGGACTTACGCCAAAAGACATGATCTACACTATCTGTGGGGCATTGGCGGAGCCTGCGTCCCTACTTGTCGCTTAATACCTGTTTACAATGCGTATAAACACTGATTCCATTGATAGCTAAATTACTGACAATATTTAATAAGTCAGGGTAAACTAAATAATTTATAGGAAAAAATTTATGGGTCTTTTTAGTATACCAAAAAGGCGCATAAATTACAAGTTATATTTTTGGCGTTTTTTTAATATTTACCAATCGCCCCAATAGCAAACAACTTAACTACCTTATAGTCTTAGAATAATGCTGCAACATCAATTGAAAAGCATGGAACGGTTACATAGCCCGTCAGTCGCCTCATTGGTTCTAGCTGTGATCGTCACTGCTTTAGGTGTGGGCTGTCAACAATTAAAAGGCGATCAAGTTGCTGATGAAAAAACACAGCAATCAACTAAGCCAGATCAAAAATCAACGAGTCTAAACATAGCAGTAATTCCTTCTAAGAATCCGGTAGAGCAACAAAAATCGCTTCAGCCTCTAGCAGAGTATCTGGCAAAAACTCTTGGTAGACAGGTAAGCTTTCAAATTGCTAAAGACTATCAGACACCTGTTAACTTAATAGCTGAAGGTCAGGTACAAATTGCTTACTTAGGACCATTAGCTTATGTTGAAGCTAAACAACGAAATCCCCAGATTCAACCAATAGTTGCTCCGATTGATAAAAATACAGGAAGACCTTGGTATACGAGTGTAATTGTTACCAACAGCAATAGAATCAGCGACGTTAATGATCTTAGAGGTAAGCGATTTGCGTTTGTGAGTGAATCTTCGACCTCTGGATATTTAATGCCGTTAGGACATTTTAAAGAGATGGGTATCGATCCAGAAACCGATTTTACTAAAGTTAAATTTTCTGGTAGTCACGCTCAAGTAAAAGCAGATTTAGAATCGGGTGAAGTGGATGCGATCGCCAATGATAAACCATCATATCTTAATGAACAAAAAGCTGGCAGATTTAATCCACAACAATATAAAATTATTTGGGAATCAAGCCCAATTCCTCAAGGACCAATTGTGGTACGTGCTGATCAACTTCCACCTGAATTAGTTACTAATTTAAAAAAGGCTTTAGTCAGTGCTTCTGAAGGACTTGTAGACGTTAATGGTGCTGAAGCCGCAGGCTACACTTTAGTTCAAGATGAAGACTACGAACCAATTAGAAAACTACAAGCGCAACTTAACTTAAAACCAGGTCAAGCTAAATGAAAATTTCTGCTAAATTTATTGGTTCTTCTATAGGTGTTGTTGGGCTGATTGCTTCCTTAGCGTTTAGCAGTGAATTTTTACTTTGGAAAGCCGATAATCAGGCGGCATTAAGCCGTGACAAAGCTGCTAAATCCGTTGATAATACCCTACAATTAGAAGTCCTTTTAAGAGACCAAGTGATGGCTCTCAAGGACTTCTTGATGTTAAATCGTGACCCTTTAGACATGGCTAAATACCAAAAAGCTAAGTCTGAATTCCAACTAACTTTAGATGATTTACAGCGCCTAATGCCTGATAATTCAGAACTTACAGTTATTAGTCGCCAGCATAAGTTTTTAAATCGGTTAAGTAATGAATTAAGCGATACGCCATCAACTCAAGAACAATTTTATCAAGACTTTAGAGCTATTAGTTCCTTTGGTAAAAGCATAGATTTTTCTTTGCAGTCTTTAGCAAAAGATATTCGGTTTCAGGATAGATTAGCAAGCGAGCAAGCTAGTCGCTCTAAACAAACTGCTCAGGTTGCTAGGCAAACTATTCTTTGCATCATTATTATACTGTTATTTGGTCAATTTTGGCTAATTTTATTGCCAGTTATTAAATCTATTAAAAAATTGCAGCTAGGCGCAAATCAAATTGGCACAGGAGATTTAGATTATCGTTTAAACATTAAAACTGGCGATGAAGTTCAAGAACTTTCAGAGCAATTCAACCTTATGGCTGTCGCCTTGCGTGAGTCTTACCGTACATTAGAGGAAAAAGTAATTGCTCGTACTATTGAATTAACAAATACCAACCAAATATTAGAAAGTGAAATTGAGCAACGTAAGCAAATAGAAGAAACATTAAGGAAATCAGAAGCGCAACTTAGGCAACAAGCACAGGAAATCGAGCAAGCATTAACAGAATTGCAACAAACCCAAGCGCAACTGATTCAAACTGAAAAAATGTCTAGTCTTGGTCAAATGGTTGCTGGTGTAGCTCACGAAATTAACAACCCAGTTAACTTTATTCATGGCAATATCACTCATGCTAATAAATACATTCAAGACATATTAGAACTGTTGCAGTTGTATCAAGAGCATTATCCCAATCCAGTTGATGAAGTTGCAGATCATCATCAAGCAATTGATCTAGAATTTATCATGGATGACTTGCCAAAAGTACTTGCTTCAATGCGACTTGGTACTGAACGAATTAGAAACATTGTGTTATCTTTGCGTAACTTCTCGCGTTTAGATGAAGCTGATATGAAAGCAGTTGATATTCACGAAGGAATTGATAGTACGCTATTAATCTTGCAAAATAAATTAAAGGCTAGACCAAATCATCCCGAAATTAAAATTGTTAAAAAGTATAGCAGTTTACCTCAAGTCACTTGCTATCCTGGACAACTTAATCAGCTATTTATGAATATCCTGAATAATGCTATTGATGCTCTGGATGAGTATAATAATCAGCGTTCTGTTGAGGAAATCAAAAGTAATTCTAGCCGGATTACAATTACTACTCAACTGGAAAGTGATTACATAATTATTAAAATTGCAGATAATGGTTCTGGAATGACAGAGGAAATCAAAAAACAACTATTCGATCCATTTTTCACTACTAAGCCTGTAGGTAAAGGAACAGGATTAGGCTTGTCAATTTGTTATCAAATCATCCAGAAGCATCAAGGGATTATCGAGTGCGAATCAGAATTAGGTAAAGGGACAGAGTTTTCAATTCAAATACCTATTGTACAAAATGGATTATCTAAAATTGGTAAATCAAAAGTAAATAATTTATCTTTAGAAACCGTAGGGGGACGGAGTTTGTGATTGAAATCCCTGTAAGCCAGACTCGTCAGCAAGCAAATGTTAGTTAATCATACTTATGTGGTTGGTAATTCAAAAACTGACTTTAACCAGTTAATAAAAGTTTGTGCGATCGCATCCTTGAGATATTTGCCTTTATAATAAAAATTATACTTTTAATTGATGTGCAGTTTAGTAACTGCACCTACTAACAGATGAATTACTTTAACAAATTAGCCAGATTTTTCATTATCCCTGGTTTAATAATTATTTTCATATTTTTTATGGCTCCATTTTTAAAAGCTGACGAAGCTGAGGAGGTGATTAGCAACGTCACATCTAAGCCTCAACCAAACTTAGTTCTTAATGTTAAACGTCAATCAGGAACTTGTCCTCAAAAGGTTGGTCTTTGGGTTCTTAGCTTTGGGTATATAAATATTGCTGCCCAGTCTAATCAAATAGTCATTGCTGATACTTTATCTGTAGCAGGAGCCAGCGAATTAGTATCTGAAAAACCTCGACTTGTAGAATATAAAGCTCCACTCCGCAAGGCTTATAAGAATTGTATCGGCACAGCTATTTACCCGCTTAAATCCCAGCCGGAAAAATTAGAAGCTAACTATAAGTTTGATTTTAAAAATGGTCAAGTTAGATTCACTACCAAGTTAAATGATTTACCCGATGATGCTGGAATTGGGTTTGGAATTACAGATACTAAAATAGTCGGATTGCGTCCTTATTTACAAATAGATTTTATTGATTAAGCAGATTTATTAGTATGCGAATAGTCAAAATTCCTGATTCACCAATTCACGAAATTAGATATTTAGTTGCTGCTACTACCAAGACTCGTGTAGTTGAAAAGATTTTACCTATTTTCGTTGCTAAAGTTGATGCTTTACCAGAAGGTTTGAATGCTTTGATTGCTACTAGCGATTTACAAGGTATAGAACCTCAACAAAGATGCCTTCTTGGTCATACTGTAGCGGATGAGCTAGAATCTTTGGCTGCTCTAGGAAAAATTCCCTCGCCAGAAACAATCGGTGTGTTGTTAGCAGGCGATTTATATGCCCAAACAGATACTCGCGGTGGTGAAGGTGATGTTCGTTCTGTTTGGAAAGCTTTTAATCGTCGGTTTCGTTTTTGTGCTGGCGTAGCAGGAAATCACGATTTATTTGGTGCTTCATTAGAAGACATGAAGGCTTTTACATCAATAAGAGGTATACATTACTTTGATGGTAACATAATGACTATTGACGGACTTCGTATTAGTGGCATTTCAGGAATTATAGGTAAGCAAAGTAAACCTTTTCGTCGTCGTGAAAAGGACTATAAAAGAACTTTGAGTAATATAGTTAAACAAAAGCCGGATATTCTAATTCTGCATGAAGCGCCAACTGTTCCTGATGCTAAACTTGCAGGAAATGAATTAATCCGCTCTGAACTATCTACAGCTAGCGATTTATTGGTCATTTGCGGACACGTACACTGGAAAATACCAATAGTTTCTTTACACTCAAGCGTGCAAGTTCTGAATGTAGAAAACCGAGTATTTATATTAATGGCTTAGGTAACATTTGATTCGATCGCAGCTTCGGCTTCGTGAACCAATGCTCTTAACTTATCCACCATCTCTTGCCCAACTCCTTCCCACAACCCTCGTTGATGCGCTTCTAGCAACCTTTCCGCCATATCCCGCAACGCCCAAGGATTTTTTTGTTGGATAAAATCTTGCACTGCTGGATCAAATAAATACGCCTCTGCTACTCCTTGATACATAAAATCTGACACACAATTAGCAGTAGCATCGTAGGCAAATAAATAATCTACTGTCGCCGCCATTTCAAATGCACCTTTATAACCGTGACGCATTACACCAGCTATCCATTTAGGATTAACTACACGGGAACGATATACACGATCAATTTCTTCTTGTAACTTTCGCACCTTGGGATTTGCAGGTATAGAATTATCACCAAAGTAAGTATGCGGATTTTTGCCACTAACTGCACGTACCGCTACTGTTAAACCACCTTGAAATTGATAGTAATCATCAGAATCTAATAAATCGTGTTCGCGGTTATCTTGATTGTGCAATACAACTTGCATTTGCTGGAGACGTTTCTCAAAAGCTTCTGGCGCGGAAACCCCGCCTAACCCCCCCGTTAACAGGGGGGGGAAAGATGCTTTTTCCTTAGTTAAATGTGCAGAGTCAGATCCCCCCTCGTTGCTGGCGGGAACCATGTTAGGGGGTGGGGTTCCCTCAACTTTCCCCAAAGAGCGAGAATTGCTAGTGTAAGCGTAACTACTCCAATTAATATAAGCCCGCGCTAAATCTGCATCAGTTGTCCAATTTTGCGCTTCAATTAAACCTTGTAAACCTGCACCATAAGCACCAGGTTTAGAACCAAAAATGCGATAGCGCGATCGCATTTCCGCCTCTTCCTTACTTAACCCCGAACTTTCCCATAACTCGGTTTCTTGCTTTACCTGCGCTGCTAAGGGATTTTGATCTGCTGGTTCATCTAACGCCGCCACTGCTGCAACAGCAGAATCGAATAAATCAATTAAATTAGGAAAAGCATCACGGAAAAACCCCGAAATTCTTAGCGTCACATCCACACGCGGACGACCTAATATTGATAACGGCAGAATTTCAAAATCTACCACCCGTCGAGAAACCCCATCCCAAACAGGTTGCACACCTAATAACGCCAACGCCTCGGCTAAATCATCCCCACCAGTCCGCATAGTAGAAGTACCCCAAACCGATAACCCAATAGTTTTGGGATACTCACCATTTTCTTGGGTATAACGTTCAATCATTACCTCTGCTGCTTTGCGTCCAAGATCCCAAGCAGTTTCCGTAGGAATAGCACGAATATCAACCGAGTAAAAATTGCGACCCGTAGGTAAAACTTCTGGTCTTCCCCTCGTAGGTGCGCCCGAAGCACCGCTAGGGACATATCCGCCATTTAATCCATGCAATAAATAAGTGATTTCCTGATTAGTTTGTAGCAATGCAGGAAGAAGGCGATCGCATATCCATTGCAACTCAGAGGAGAGAGGGGGGAGGAGGGAGGGGAGAGGAGAGAGGGGAGAGGAGATAATTTTTTCGACTAACTCAGCAGCGTATTCTTCTAATATTTCAACAACATCACCCACAGTATTAATTTGAGACTTTCGCCCCCCCTTAATAAGGGGGGGAAGGGGGGGGTGAATTTCTGAAATAGGCAACTTAAAATCAGTTGTCAGAGGGTCAAAATCTAAACCTAAATCCTTAGCAATAGCGCGAGTTAAACCCAAACGATTATTACTGGGTTGACGTGCGATCGCAACTATTAAATCCCTTAATTGTCGCCCCTGCGGACACAACCCAAAAATATGCAACCCATCCCGAATCTGTGCCTCCTTCAACTCACAAAGATAGCCATCAATATTACTAATTACCCCTGCTGTCAACCGACCATTTAACCCATAACTTAACTCCTTCTCACTCACCCCAACACCACCAACAGATAACCCATCCGTTACATCCGTTACAACATCCGTTGCCAAATTTTCCTCAAAAATCAAAGCATTAATGCGATCGCCAATCACCTTTAACCTAGAAGGATCTAAACTCTGCGCCTCATAATACTCATCAATCAAACCTTCCAACTGTTGCAAACCGCCATAAAGTTCAGCGCGAGTCATCGGCGGAGTCAAATGATCGATAATTACCGCTTGCGATCGCCGTTTAGCTTGAGAACCTTCCCCAGGATCATTAACAATAAAAGGATATAAATGTGGCAACGCACCAAAAGCAACCTCTGGATAACAACTATCAGATAAAGCCACACTTTTACCAGGTAGCCACTCCAAATTACCGTGTTTCCCTACATCAACAATTGCCTGCGTTTCAAAATGTTTTCTTAACCAATAATAAAAAGCCAAATAACTATGAGTTGGTTCTAAATCTGGTGCATGATAATTCAAACTAGGGTCAAGATCATAACCACGCGCTGGTTGAATACCGACAAAGATATTGCCTAATTGAATACCAGAAATAGGGAAAACCCCTTGGGTAGCGTATTGGGAAGGTTCACCCCAGCGATCGCACATACCCTTCTGCACCTCTACAGGTAACGTAGCAAAATACTCCTGATATTCCTCAACAGACAAAGATTGCTGCACAACTCGCAACTCGCGCCCTTCTGGATCATTAGTCACCCCAGAAGTTAAACGCTGAATCAACTCATCCCCACTTGCAGGTATATTCTCAACTAAATAACCAGCTTCCTGCAAAGCCTTAAGTATTTCTATGCAACTAGCAGGAGTATCCAAACCAACACCATTAGCCAACCTGCCATCACGATTAGGATAATTAGCCAAAATTAAAGCAATACATCTATCCTTTGGCGGAGTTTCGCGCAAATGTACCCAATTAGCAGCTAAATCTGCTACAAATTGAATGCGATCGCTCACCGCTTCATAAACGACCACATCCGTTTCTAACTGAGCATTCCAAACCTCAACCGCCTTAAAAGAAACCGCCCGACTAATAATCCGCCCATCCACCTCCGGTAGCGCCACATTCATCGCCATATCTCGTGGTGCTAACCCCTGAAAATTCGACTCCCACTGCTCCTTATTTCCACCACTTAAAATTACCTGCAACACAGGCACATTTAATTGTTGCCACAACTCCAACTGAGGCGTTTCTGTTTCCAACTTAGCCAGAGAAAAACTCGTTGTATTTAATAACAACTGAATACCTTCAGCCTCTTTCGGTTGAAAATACTCCAACAAATCTGCTTGCACATCTGAATCTCGCAACGCAGAAACAAACACAGGTACAGGTTCCAGTTGCCGTTCAACTAAAGCTTGACAAATAGCATCAATTACAGAAGTGTTACCAGCTAAATAATGAGCGCGGTAGAAAAGAATACCTACTGTCTTAAGTGCAAATATAGGCGATAAATGCACAGCAGAATTAACCTGCACTTCTCCCCTACTTTCCTCTCGCCAAGTATAAACACCGACGCGCGGCACTGCTTTAGGTTCTGGTGGATAGTAAGATTGCCCCAGACAAACATCAGCAATAAATTTTAAGGCGTTAACAAAATTATCTACTCCACCTTCTGTAAAGTAGCGCCACAATTGATTAACAACACTTAAAGAAACAGTAGAATGACTAACTAAATCTGGATCAGGACGGTCATCTCCTGGTAAAACAATAAGTGTCGCACCTGTGCTTGCAACTGTTTCCTGTAAAACTTCTAACCCATAACTCCAGTAAGAACGTCCTCCCAGCAGTCGTAAAATAATTACTTTTGCGTGCTGCAAAACATCTTCGGCGTAGGTATCAATAGTTAACTGTTGTTGTAACTGTAAAAGATTAACAACCCGCACTGCTGGAAATTCAGCAGATAATTGAGCAGCAGCTACAGCCAGCGTTTGAATATCTGTATCTGCGGCGGTAATTAAGACAATATCAGCAGGAGTTTGTTCAATAAAAATCACACCTTCTGCCTGAGAATTCCAACCTCCAGGGGTTGCAGCTAAACGATGCACAATTTTCTCCTACCAGCCTAGTCTGAACTGTTATAGCATTTCTAGCAACGAGACAAGCCATTTAAGTAGCCCTACCTCCAAAAAATATCAAACCTAAAACCCCCTGCCTGTCAAAGGGGAGGGGGTTTTAAGCTTAATTAAGTAGAGCTACTTCTTAGGAGATTTTAACCGCCACTAAATGGGCGCAATCAATTCTCTAATTACCTCAGTTCAAGTTGCGATAAATATTAAATGCTCTCCCAAGTTTTTGTCTCTTCCGCCGCGATCAAATCTCTTTATTTATATATTGCCTTAAACAAATCAAGGCAATAAAATAGCCAATTACCTGCAAGGCAAAAAAGCTAGAGCAAGATTCTGGCTCACTTTACTAACGCTGCATGGTTCCACCAGGGGTGGTTGTATTCATATTCATACCAGGGGTAGTGGTATTATTCTGGCTAGGTGTAGTGGTGTTGATGATAATGTCACTTCCCGTACTCTGACGCTGCATCATCATACTGCCGTTATCGTAGGTTCTTAAACCAGTCATCATCCCTGAACCGCTCCATTCATGACGACCCATCCGATACATTTCGCTAGCAGAATACCATCTGTTGTTCATATCCTGAACGCTCATCATATTGGATTGCATCCCAGAATTCATGCCCTGAGCCTGCATCATATTGCCCACTTGTACATTTGAGCCATATCCTCCCATCTCATGGCGACCTTTTTGATATTGAGTCATACCACTGGTATCGGCTGCCGCAGGACGAGCTAAGGGCAATATTGACAAGGTAGCTACTACTAACCCAGCACCGCAAATTTTTAATAAATGTGAACGTGCCATAAATTTTTCTCCAGCTTTTTTTCCCTACTTTAAAGCTATCTATCCATAGCCTTAACAAAATCAACCTCTGGCTGTAACCTAGCAGTAATTAATCTACGACTATAGAGTGATATAAAGGAGTAGAGAAATTAGGCTTGAGGGAATGGTTATTTAATGATTTTTATATATAAAAAATGTCAAATATTCAGGAATAATGAACAAGGGTGCATCTAAATTTGAGCTTTTAATTATTAAAAATGGCATCTAATTCTATAAATTCGCTTACCCCCTTGGCAGATAATTTAATTGTATCTTGTCAGGCTCCAGCCACATCCCCATTACATGACCCTACAATAATTGCAGCAATGGCAGAAGCGTCTGTCCTCAACGGTGCAGTTGGTGTACGCATTGATACGCCAAGTCATGTCGCAGCCGTAAGAAGTAAAGTAAATGTACCGATAATTGGACTGTGGAAGCGATCGCATTCAGGGTACGAAGTATACATTACACCACAATTTGAAGATGCGGAGGCGATCGCCAATGCAGGTGCAGATATTATCGCTATTGATGCCACTTTTAGAGCGCGTCCCCAAGGAGAAACCGTAGAAAACTTAATTGCGCGTATACACAATGAACTAGGCAAACAAGTAATGGCAGATGTAGATAGTATAGAGTGTGCGATCTCCGCCGCCAATGCTGGTGCAGATTGTGTAGGTACAACACTCTACGGCTACACCACCCAAACTGAACATCTCTCGCCACCAGGCTTTGATTTATTAACCCAAATGGTACAACAGTTAAATGTTCCTGTAATTTGCGAAGGTGGGATTGCTTCACCCCAAATGGCAAAGCAAGCCTTAGAATTAGGAGCCTACGCCGTCGTAGTTGGCACTGCCATTACAGGTATAGATTACCAGGTTAAAAATTATCTCTCTCTTCTCCAAAATTGACCTTTGGAAAAAGCCGATTTCTCACCCCCTCCCCTTATTAAGGGGAGGGGGCAGGGGGTGGGGTTTCTTTAAAACCCAATTTAAGCATCTAAATCTAGCTGTCGCTTCAAAATTACCATGTGTGTTCCCACCACAGGACTACGGGCAACAATATTGCCCTTAGTATCAGTAATTTCTAACTTACTGAAATCCATTTCCGCCGAGCGACTGAGCATCTCATCAGCTAACTTATCCTGCTTACCAGGCTTGATATCATACCAATCTGGACTCACCTTAATAATTAACAAGCTTTTAGGAAAATTCACCTCAAGCGACTGAATTAGCCCATCCGCATACTGATTAGTAATTCCAGTAACTTGATTTTGAATTGATGCAATCAAATTTTGCTCTGGTGTCAGTAGTGGAGGTTTAGAAGGCACAACCTCTATAGGTTCTGGCTTTTTCGGGGCTTTTAATTCTGGCGGCGTTTGAATTTCTTCTGGAGGAAGTTTAGTGACATCAACTGGCTTGTCAGGTGAAACTGCCACGCTGATCCAAAGTATCAGCACAATTGTACTTGCGATCGCAGCAGTTAATCCCCAATCAGATAACTTTTGATTTGCCGATGCTGGTAATAAACCACGAACCAGCTTTAAAACACCATTCCACGCCGTCTGTACACTCTGAAAACTCGGCATAAACCTATCTACAAAAGTTGGAGGTTTAGCTGTGTCTTCAATTTCTGTTACAGGTGTTGTTGTTACGGATGTCTGTTGTGCTGGTGTTTTTGGTGTAATTTCAATAATCTCAGAAATCCTCGTCTCGTCTAACTTCGAGGTATCTGCTGTTTTACTATCAATTACCGCGTCTGCGGTTGCAGTTGTGCTATCAACAGGTTTAGATACTACTACCTGCGGTGGCGAAACCACAACTGGTGGAGTTAACTCACTAGAAGATGGACTAGCTGGTATCGGTTGTGCCTCTAATTTATCCGCCACCTGTTCTAGCAGATTAATTGTTCCTCGTAAAACCTTAATGCCTTGAACTTTCAGCACAGGTTGAGTGCGTTTCCAAGTTTGCTGGGCAGCCTGGGTTGCCTGCTCTAAGCTTGTTCCTGACTTATTAGTACTTGATGAAACATTCGGTGTTTTAGGAGTTGGTTTGACTGACTCCGACTGCTTTGGTTCGTCCTGTGACATTCAATACCCCCTTGACTACAGCGCCAATTTGTAACAAATACTATAGATTATTAATGATTTGCTCACCTTACAGCACTAATCTTAGAACTTAACATGAGTTTTAACTCGGTAATTATTAAAACTTTATCACCCACACAATATACACAATAATTTAACATCTACAGAGCAAAGCTTCTAATTATTCCTAGAGGCAAGATTTACTCATCAGATGGGGTGATTTTTTTATTTTTAATTAAGGGATAAGTAATAGGTGTTTTTTGGTATATTTAATAGTCTAAGCTATAATATATTACCAACATCCAATTTTAGTATTATGTAAAATTAATTTTTTACTTGAACTAAAAATTATATTTAAAACGCCTTTTTACCCTATCCCTTTCCATAAGTAATTTGGTAAAAAGGCGTAATGAATAAGCAGCTATTCAACAACGCGATCGCATTTATCCATGAGCATTAAACGCCGTCACTTTCTATTTTTAACGGGTCTCAGTGGTTTTGGTTTAGCTGTTTTAGGTAAGAGCCTTCTCGCTCAAATACCCAATTCTCGAACTTTAAAATCCCAACCTGCATCACAATTAACAACACCAGCATCAGGCGATCCTCTATTACGCTTTGTATCCGTAGCCGACACCGGAACAGGTGCTAAAGGTCAATATGCTGTAGCTAAGGCTATGACTCGTTATCACCAGCAACGACATTTTAATTTAGTTGTTTTAGCTGGAGATAATATTTATAACAACGGTGAAATTGAGAAAATTAAAGCCGTATTTGAGCAACCTTATCAATCTTTACTCCAGCAAAACGTAAAATTTCACGCTTGTCTAGGAAACCATGACATCCGCACCGATAATGGCGATCCGCAAGTGCGTTATCCAAACTTTAATATGCAAGGGCAACGTTATTATACATTTCGCCGCGACTTAGTGCAATTTTTTGCCCTAGATACTAATCATAATGCTGATTGGCAAACTCAACTACCTTGGTTAGAAACAGCACTTAGCAAAAGTAATGCACCTTGGAAAGTCGTATTTGGACACAATCCACTTTATTCATCCGGTCACTATGGCGTGAATCAAGACTTAATTAGTAAACTGACACCTTTGTTTAAAAAGTATGGTGTACAAGTTTATATTAATGGTCACGAACACAGCTATGAACGCACAGTACCAATTAATGGTACTACCTACTTAATTTGTGGCGCTGGGGCAGGAGTGCGACCAGTAGGGAGTTCAGAGTGGACGGCGCATTCTGCAAGTAAATTGAGTTTTGCTGCGTTTGATGTATATAGCGATCGCATCGTAATTAGTGGTATTGATACAGATAACCGCATTTTTGATCAAGGAACCATTAACAAAACGTGACAAATAACCAGAAAAGGTAGGGGCAATTTTATTTTTTGTTGTTTAGTGGGTAGGGTGCGTTAGCGAAACGTAACGCACCCTACAGTACTGATACAGTTAGACTACCATCGACAAACTTCTCAATTTTTTCCAGGTTGGATGCCAAAGTTGTAAAAATTCAATTACACAGGTGACACTAAAAACCCATAAAGGAATCTTTTTTAAATTTATACTCTTTAAAATAAATAAAGATAGAAATAAACACCAGAATATTTCATATAAAACATCTCCTGCATGATTATTTATCCACTGCGAACCTGCTCCAGAATAAAATTTAGACAACCAGCCAAGTAGTAAAATTATTAATATAGAGGCGAGTGTATATATATGGTGATTATAAAATCTAGTCATATTTATATTTATATATAATTTTATAGTTAAATTTGTTTTAAACTATATTTATATCAAAAGCGCAAAAATTAGTAATATTTGAAGTTATCAAATAATAAATTAATACCGCAGATAGATACTAATCATATCAAATAAATTTTAATCTTAAAATAGAAATATATTGGGAGTAAATAATTATGAGTAATCAAGATGTAAGTGGGCAAGGAAAAGCTACAACTCCCCAAGCAGGTGCTGATACATCAGACCGAGTTGCTGAAAATAACTATGATCGGGGCATTGTTCCTGCTGAAACAGCAGCCCGCCGAGAAAGAGAGAACGATGCCTTCAAACAACTCCCCTCAGAGAATACCAAAAATAACGATCAAACAAATTCTGAGAGTATTAATACCACGGACGGCTATACCGTAGACAAAGAGGGTTTGCTCAATAACTATGCTATTGAACCCGAAATGTACATTAACGAACCAGGAGACTTAAGGGAAGAAGCAGAAAATGAGCTTGAGCAACGCGCCCAAGATTTAGCTTCAGCAAATGATGATAAAGAGGGAGAACTTACTCTGGAACATGATACTCGTGGTAAGGGACCAGGAATTATTTAGTTGCTGATTTTTGAGAATTTAATAGCATAGTTATGGGTAAGGTAGCCGTTCAATTAAATCTTATTCATAACTATCCAGAGCTACTACTCTTTATAACCTTATGACCATTGTTGTTCCGTAAATCAATTTCAGGACTTACGTCTAACTGCTATATATTTAAAGTTAAACAAAATCAGGGATAAGGAGTCAATTCCTTATCCCTGATTTTGATTTAGTTGAAACAAAATATTATCTATTGGGGTCGCCGTAACCAATTACAGCCACTTTATGACGATAAATTAGTTCAGCACCGTACCAGCCTGAAAGACCAAGCAGGGTTGCGACAATTACTGAAATTGTCAGTCCTAAATACAAGATTTTACTGCTGGGGTCGCCCAAACGCACAACCAAATTGATAATTGTTAACGCCAACACAGCAACGTTGAGTAACATATGCGCCCAACCAGCTTTGCGCTTGCGGACTCGTTCAATTCTTAAAAAGTCCATCAAACCAGTAATAGCAGCTATCACAGCAGTAGCTAAACCAGCAACTATTACCCAATAAGAGGCTTTTGCCCAGAATAAATCGCTAGTCAACCAGTAGACTATATCTGTTACTGGTGCAGTCACTAAAAAAGTGATTGGTAATGTGACTAGCAGAGGGTGGAGAGGATGTCCAGCAACAGCAACTGTACTGGTTACACCAGAATCTCGATAATCGCTTTCATCGCTTTCAATTAATGGCGGAACGCTAGGAGTCTGTGTCATATTTTTGTCCTTTGTTTAATGCTTTGATATTTTGCTATTGCTTATAGCTGCTACTATAAGCTTTGAGTTATTAACTAATCGCTAAAAGCTAAAAGCTAATTGCTAATCGCTTATTCCGAGGGAAATTGTTCTACATGGGCTTCAGCTTGCAAGTTCATTTTTCCTGCTTGCACATCCAGCGCCTTCAGGCGTAGAGACATTCCCTCTAGCTCAAAGTTTCGCAAATCTAAAAGTTCGTTGGCTTTCTCCAATAAAGTTTTTGTTAAATCTGGAGATAAATCTTTTCCTTCTGAGTATTGAACGTCTTCTAGCAACACAGAGTAGCCATCAGGACTTTTACGAGGAGTTGCGGTAAACTCGATTTTCTTCTCCTCATTGGTTTGAGAAAGAATGATATCAGCAGTTAGTGCAACTTTTTGATCGCCTGGTAAACGAAAATCTACACGCTTGGTATTAATAGTTGTGGGTTGACCATTAATATTAACTTCCAGGTTTTGCAGCTTTTCACGCAGGAATTCCGAATTAAATGCACGGTTGATATCCTCTTCTTTGAGGACAACCTGAGCATCTGCATCTGTTGGATGGTTAAGTTCAATTTTTCCAAAAGCTGCGCTGAGTGGATTGATGGAAATTTTTCCTGTGTTTACTGTTAATTCCTCTGCACGCAAGTCATTGTTCATCACTAGACCATCGCCTTCAATGGAGACTGATTCTATTTCTCCACTCATCAGCTTGAAAGGATCAGTTTTAACTTGTACTTCCAGATTTTCTACTTCGTCTAGTTGACTAGATAGCCCAATTTCAACCGCTTTATTCAGCGCCTGTTCACCTAGCCCTGTTCCTTCTTGGCTCACGCCCTGCTCTCCTGCTCTACTTTTATTGAGTCACTTTATGCGATCGAAGTTAATAAATATATCTGTCTGGCGATGGAGTAAATAATCATCATTAGATTGCGTTAACTTGTGCCTAAGCTTACTTAAGCTAATGAGCAATTTTAAACGTAAAACTGCCAATTTCGACTTAATTATTGGCTTGATGGTTTTATTTTTACATAGGGAGCAATCAAGAATTTACACCTAAAGTTATAGATAATCTCAATTCATCTATCCAACAATAGATACTACTTAAAAATCACTTTTAAATTTTTCTAATTTAAGCTATTAAAATCCATCTAAATACAGTACACACGAAAATATTTTTAAGGTACTTAACATGGCTAATGTACGGCTTTATTTGAATTAAATTTCTTCTAGAGCTATCAGTCAAAAGGGAGATGAATAGGCAGTTTGCTTATGACTACCGTTGATATAGATTTGAAAACTCTGTTTGATTAACAAATTCTGATAGGAGAATAAAAAAATGGTATCGACTCTTGATGACACTAAGCGTCAGGCGATCGCGATGAAATTAGCAGATATGAAAGGTTTACAAAATCTGCTTATTTCTAACGAACAAAAGTTTATTCAGGAAATTAGCGATAACGATATTCGTAAACGCATACAAGATATGCTTGAGGATGATCAGAAAAATCTGGGCATCCTCGATACTGTGATTATTCAATATGGTGTCAAGAGTGAACCAAAAGAAAGCGCACAGAAGATTCTTCAAGAAACTCAAAAATTAATGGAAAGTTCTGAGCTAACTTTGTTTGAAAAGGTGGCTCAACACGAATTGCTGAAGCATAAGCAAACTATGACTGGACTGCTTATTCACAAAGCTGCTCAAGTTGTAGGTGCAGATGTTGATGCTGCAATTACTCCTTTAAATACGGTTAACTTTGAAAACCGC
The DNA here is from genome assembly GCF_000317495.1 of Crinalium epipsammum PCC 9333. Taxonomy (GTDB): domain Bacteria; phylum Cyanobacteriota; class Cyanobacteriia; order Cyanobacteriales; family PCC-9333; genus Crinalium; species Crinalium epipsammum. The sequence continues at coordinate 4,085,880 of NC_019753.1, read as the reverse complement.
GCACACCAAGAACAACTAAAAGGAATTTTGGAAATTTTGGGTGTTCGTGAATTAACTGGAAAAGACGCAGATCAAGGTCTGTGGGCGCGAGTTCAAGATGCTGTTGCAGCTTTATCTGGTGTAGTTGGTAGTGCTGTTACCCAAAATAGCGATCGCTCTGATATGACCATCGGTGAAATTCTCCGTATGGATCATACCAAAGTTGATACTCTGTTCATGGAACTTTTAGGTTCTAACGATCCTCAAAAAATTCAAGAGTATTTTGGTCAAATCTATAAAGATTTAAGCGCCCACTCTGCTGCGGAAGAACAAGTTGTTTATCCAGCAGTTCGCTCTTATTACGAAAAGACTCAAGACTTATACAGCGAACAAGCTGAAGTGAAGCAGATGCTAGAGCAGATTAGGTCTCTCAACCCATCTGATCCTAATTTCAAAGTTAATGTTGAAAACTTGATGAAGTCAGTTAAACAGCACGTTACCGAAGAAGAAAACGATATGTTGCCCAAACTGCGGGATAACTTCAGCAGTGAGAAACAACAGCAAATGGCTACTGAGTTCAAATCAGTTAAAAGCAAGTTACAAGACCAAATGGCTGCTGCTGTCAAGTAGTAATTAGTGGCTGATAGCCATAACTTATAGTTAGCATTTGATGCTCCTACAACTAAAGTTGTAGGAGCATTTTTAGATAATATTTTTTGATATACGTTGATTATTAAATAACTAAAAATTTATTTTTTATCCTTCAAAAGAAAGATGATTGTAAAGTTTTGAAAAGCGATGATAATAAAAGAATTTAATATTTTGTTTGAGAGGAACATTTGACATGGTTCAAACTTTAGATGATACCAAGCGTCAGGCTATTGGTATGGAATTAGCCGATATGAAAGCTTTGCAACAATTGCTAATTTCCAATGAAGAAACGTTAATTTCTGCTATTTCTGATCAAGAAATTCGCGATCGCATTCAAAATATGCTCGAAGACGATCGCAAAAACCTCGGCGTTCTAGAAACTGTAATTGTGCAGTATGGTATCCCATCAGAACCCCGCCAAAGCAGCCAACAAATGATTGAGCAGACTCAGAAATTAATGTCTGGTTCTGAGCTTTCTATTTACCAAAAGATTTCTCAACACGAATTGCTCAAGCATAAGCAAGCAATGGCTGGCATTTTAGTTCACAAGTGCGCTCAAAAAGTTGGTGCTGATATCGAATTGGCAATTGGACCTTTAAACACCGTTAACTTTGAAAACCGCGCTCACCAAGAACAACTAAAAGGCATTATCGAAGTTATCGGTGTACGTGAACTCACCGGAAAAGAAGCAGATCAAGGTCTGTGGGCGCGTGTTCAAGATGGCGTTGCAGCTTTATCAGGTGTATTCGGTAGCGTAGTTACCCACAATTCTGATAAACAAGATATGAATATCCAGACCCTCATCCGTCTGGATCATAGTAAGACCAATACCATCTTCACCGAAATCGGTGCTACCAACGATCCTCAAAAGCTCCAAGAATACTTTGGTCAGCTTTATAAAGATTTAATTGCTCATGCTGAAGCTGAGGAGCAAATTGTTTATCCTAGAGTGCGCTCTTTCTACGGCGATGACAACACTCAAGAGTTGTTTGATGAGCAAGGTGAAATGAAGCGGATGTTGGAAGAAATTAAAGCTACCAGCCCTTATGCACCTGAATTCAAAGACAAAATTAAACAGTTAATGGATGCAGTTGGCGATCATATTCGTCAAGAAGAAAGCACCATGTTTGCAGCAATTGATAAAAACTGTAGCACTGAGCAAAAAGAGCAAATGTCTACTGAGTTCAAAGCTGCTAAGAGCGAGATTCAGCAAAAATTAGCTGCTTCTGCCAAGTAGGATTTTGTGACATACCTACACCTCCTGATTACAGGTAGGTGTAGGCTTCTCAGCGACTCTTCAATGAAGACATTGACTGAGCTTTTAGATCGTGCGTCCCACGATTCTTTATATTTATTGCCGCGTTCAAATCCCTACACAAATTGACCTGACAATTAGGGCAATTATGGGTTCTTTGAGATAGCGGCTTTTTCACTTTATGACCACAACTAGAGCATTCTTGGCTTGTACCATTTGAATTTACAGCAACTACTTTCAGTCCAGCATTTTCGGCTTTGACTGTCAGTATTGAAATAAATTGTCCCCAACCAGCGTCATTTACACTTTTAGCAAGCCTTGATTTAGCTAGTCCCTTGATATTCAACTCCTCGACAGCGACAACATCATACTTTTTAAGTAACGTATTAGCTGTTTTGAAGTGAAAATATGACCTGGTATCAGCAACTTTTTTGTGTTGAATTCCTAGTTTTTCAATCGCTTTCTTACGACGATTAGAACCCTTAGTTCTACGAGAAACACGACGCTGTGCTGATTTTAGTTTGCGTTCAGATTTACGCAAAAATTTAGCTGCAACAATTCTTTCGTTGTCCGATGTGACAATAAAATCAATTAATCCTACATCAATCCCAACAATATTATCAGGATTAAAATCAGATTTAATTTCTGGAACTGTTTTGTCATCAAGGCTTAGAGTAACGTAGTAGCCGTTGGCTTTCTTAGTTACAGATACAGTCTTGATATCAAACCCATCCGGTATTGGACGATGAACAATTACTTTTATATCGCCAATTTTAGCTAACTTAATTTTGTTATTTACAAAATGGTATTTTTTGAATTGGGGATAGGTGAAAGTCTTGTATTGCCCTTTAGCTTTAAATCTAGGCTTGCCCAACTTTTTACCGTTACAGTCTCCTTTTAACCATTTATCAAAAGCTAGTTCTACCTTTTTTGGTACTTCTTGTAGTACTTGTGAGTAAATGGTTTTGTACCAAGGTCGATCTATCTTGAGTTGAGTTAGAGTTGCTTGTTGACTATAACGATTAGGCTTGTCTTTTAGTTCAGGTAGGTGGCAAACAGTAAGAGAACATCTATCTATCGGGCATCTATTTTGATCATACCAATCAAACCTTTGAGCAAGTTGATAATTGTATTGACAACGCAACATATCTAATGTGTTGTCAATAATTTTTATTTGTTCGCGGGTTGGTTTTAATCGGTACTGATAGGATGTTCTCACCTGAATCGACCTAATCGGTGTTATGTTTTTAGTATACACCGACTTAAATATAATTGCAGAAAATATGAAAAAAGACTTTAGACATCTCCAAAAAATAAACTGGGTAGCCCAAAAGGATAGTAAAATTGTATTTTTAACTGCTGGGCATGAGTTCTTTACTGGAATACATTACATCTAACCCTCAAGAAACTAAACGGTTGTTGGGAATTGATTACCAACAGTTGCAATGGCTAATCGTAGAAGCAGAAGCTCTCTTCAACCAATTCCAAGGTGGAGAAGAAGAAACCAAGATTAGAATAATAAAAAAAGGTGGTGGTAGAAAGCCAAAATTATCTGTGACAGAGCAGATATTATTAACTTTAGTTTATCTGCACCATATGCCGACATTTCAACTACTAGGTGTGCAGTTCGGGGTAAGTGAATCAACGGCACACAATATATTCCATGACTGGATAAAAATTTTGGGTGAATTGTTGCCAGCATCTCTTTTAGAACAAGTAAAAAAAAAGGCAATGATTGGAAAAGGTATAAAGAAGTCCTGGAGCAGTGGGTATTAGTAGTGGATAGCTCAGAACAAGCTAGAGCAAGACCTACCGACTACAGCGAACAGAAAAAGTTTTATTCAGGGAAGAAGAAAAATCATACACTAAAAAACCAGTTTATTATTTTACCAGATGGTTCAGAAATAGTCGATGTAACAATAGGAAAACCTGGCCCAAGTAGCGATATTAATATGTTTAGAGAAAGATTGGCAAATTTTGAGGTTAGTCAGAAGTTTAAAGCGGATAAAGGTTATCTAGGAGAAAACCAAATTGAAACACCCCATAAAAAACGTAAAAATCAAGAATTAAGCCCTCAACAAAAGCAAGAAAACAAAGAAATATCAACGCAACGAATTGTAGTTGAACATATCATTAGATTGGTGAAAATATTTCGGATAGCCCAGGACAGATTTAGGTTAAGATCACAACATTATGACCAAGTAATCCAGATAGTTTGTGGTTTAGTTAGGTTGAGGATCGGAGCCTTAATACTAGCAGTGTAAAAATCTGAATTTTTAAGAGATTATTGCTGTGTAAGCCTGTTGATCTTTGGGTTCTAAATTAACTGGATTTAGCTCAAAGCCTGATTAAGTCGTATTTATGATCGAGCGATCGCACAAACTTAAAAACCATCAAAACCTTTCTATGAAAGGTTTTGATGGTTCCTGGAGATGTCTTTTGTATCAAAGGGTCGTTCCGTTAGCGATCTCAAAGTTCACAAGAAGTGCTAGTGACTAAGTATCGGCGTAAAGCCTTTACATCTTTTATGCTTACTCGACTCAATGTTGTAATGGAAGAATTACTGGAGAAGTGGGACTGTAAGTTGATTGAATTTAATGGAGAAGATGATCATGTACACCTGCTTTTTCAGTACTATTCAGATGTTGAGTTGAGCAAGTTGGTAAACAATCTAAAGTCTGTATCTTCTAGAAAACTCCGCCAAGAGTTTGCAGAACACTTGGAAAGCTTTTACTGGAAAGATGTTTTTTGGAGTGGCTCATATTTTGTAGCCAGTTGTGGCGGTGTAACTCTATCTACACTTAGGAAATACATTGAGGCTCAAGAATCTCCCGCCAATTAAATTGTTCGTTTCCTCCATGTAGAAGTGAACACAGCGAAGCATTGTTCACTCCTACTGTCGTCAACTCACGCGCATTCATCCCACACTGACTGAGTACAGTACAGATGTGGGACTTCTGCTGTTTCAGTTAAATAGCCGACACCCTCAAGGGTGCGGCTATACAAACTAAGCCTGCCTACGCAGGCTATTGTGATTTGGTATATTGATTACCGCATATAGCCCCAAGCTTGAGCCTGGGGCATTTGTTTGCAATTATCCGTTGACAACTACGCCACCATTGGGATGTAGAATTTGACCAGATATATAAGAAGAGTCATCTGAAGCTAAAAATACATAACTAGGGGCAATTTCTTCCGGTTGTCCAGCGCGTTGCATTGGGACTTCTTTACCAAAACTAGCAACCTTTTCTTCTGGGAATGTAGCCGGAATTAATGGTGTCCAAATTGGACCAGGTGCTACCCCGTTAACACGAATCCCTTTTTCTATTAAAGATTGTGATAAAGAGCGAGTAAAGGTAACAATTGCTCCTTTTGTAGAGGAATAATCAAGCAGTTGTTGATTGCCTTTATAAGCCGTCACTGAAGTTGTGTTAATAATTGCACTTCCTTCTTTGAGATGCTTCATCGCTGCTTTAGTCAGATAAAACATTGCGAAAATATTAGTGCGGAAGGTACGTTCCAATTGTTCAGCCGTGATATCTTCAATGCTTTCTTGGGGATGCTGTTCAGCAGCATTATTAACTAGAATATCAAGTTGACCTAAAGCATCAACTGTTTGTTGTACTGCTTGTTGACAAAAGCTTTCGTCGCCGATATCCCCGGCAATTGTGAAACATTTGCGACCTTGTTGTTCCACTAGCTGCTTGGCTTCTTTAGCGTCGTCGTGTTCGTTAAGATATGCGATCGCCACATTAGCACCTTCTTTGGCAAATGCGATCGCAACAGCACGACCAATTCCACTATCGCCACCCGTAATTAATGCTACCTTACCTTCTAACTTGCCACTACCACGATATTTATCATCATCAGCTTGAGGTTTGGGAGTCATTTCTGACTCAATACCTGGTTGTTGATCTTGGTGTTGAGGCGGTTGTAATTCTTGCTCTGGCATAAAGTTCTCGTTAAATTTATCTCAACTTGAAATTATTTTTGGAAGTTTAGCTAACTCTTGGTAAAACGCTAAAACACAACATTGGATCAGTTGCAACCCAAGGTTAAAATTTGTTTGCAATTTTTTTAGCTGTAAATCTATCCAACAGGCTAACAACAGCTTGTTTTTGCTTTATCAATCTGAGGAGGGAAACTGATAAATTATTTGCTCAACCGAGGGATGTATACTATTAGCTGCCTTAGCTTTATTTTTTGTGATAGTTTTAACAATTACTGAAATCTGAGCAGAATTTTTAGATATTAATGGTAAACTTTATGGCATACGTCTAATTAAGTAGCGTTGGAGTTACAAGACTTAATCGGAATTTACTAGAAAAAGAGGTTTAATCAGACCAAATTGCTAATTGATTAACTTTTTGTACAGTTATATCTACATATTTCATCTGACTATTAGGAATTAAATCTTCCCCAAAATAACCTTGATCGCCATCATGCTTATGCGAACCACTCATAATAGAGGTATAACGACCTGAATTGCGAGCTTTTACAAAAGGGGAAGTCACATTCCATAACCAACGGGAAGGAAATAAAGTACCTCCTATATTCTCAACCCAGTCTCGACTTCCCCGAAAATGGTATACGTATTCGCTTTGATTGAAACCATTTCTACCATTAAATACACCACCGATAGAAACTACTATAATTTTTGCATCTATCCATTGCTTTAAAAATGGCACTGCATTGAGCGAAACTTCTGCACCGCCGCTAGTACCAATCAAAATAATTTTTATTGGTTGTTTAGGAGACTTAGGAATAGGATGTACAGCATCTATTCTTTCTAAAATCGCGCTAGCAATGCCTTGATTATAAATTGTGCCATAGCGATTATCTGCGGAGATAGCAAAACGCCACAGATTACGAATCTTAATTAATACGCCTGCGCCTCCTAACCAACCTGTGGCATCATTCGCAAAGCTCCATATTGGAGATAAAAATCTTTGTCCACCTAAACTTTTATTTGCTACTGAATAAGGAAAAACATTAGCAACCGCAGCACATTTAGGATGTTTTTCAATTAAACTTGTGAGAAATATTTTTTCACCATTTGTTAATTCATCAGCCGAGAAATCTCCCACTCCTGGCATAAAAACAATGTAACAGTTGATATCATTGTTACTATTATTTAAGCCATTATCTTGACTATCTTTATTAGCGTAACTTACCACTAGAGAATTAGAAGGCTTTTTTAGCAATCCTAAATTTTCTGCACTTTGATTTAACCACCAATATAAAGTACCAACAGGGGAAATTATTCCCCAAATTAGCAGAATTATTCCGGCTAAAGTCAATAATCTTAATGCTCCGCCTTGTAACCACCGAATTAAAGATAAAATTAACTTAAACATTTAACTAAGGAATTATGACGCTCCAAAATTCAAGACAGGGTTTATTTACTACTATTGGAAATGCGTTATCTTTAAATGGAGATTTTTATGAAAATGCTCGTAATACACCTTACACCTATCAAATAGCACTAACAATTGTGATTTTAGCAGCAATTTCCCACGTTTTGGGAAGTGCAGTTATTTTATTAATTAATCGCGCACCAATTTTTATCCTATTAATCTCACTTTTGATAGATGGCATTAGCGTATTAGCAGGATACTTATTCTGGACTTTTACAATCTGGAAAATTGGACGCTGGCTAAAACGTCATTCTCTTAGTTATGGAGATCTCTTTATTCCAATAGGTTATGCTTATGCACCCCAAGCACTGAATTTTTTAACAGTAATTCCCTTCTTAGGACGACCAATTGAAATTGTTTTATCTGTGTGGAGTTTATTAGCTGTAATTGTAGCTGTTCGTCAAGGATTGGATATTAATACTAACAGGGCAGCCTTAATTTGTTTAATTGGTTGGCCTTTAGTGCAGTTAGCCATTGGTTCTGTGCAAATCTTAGAACAACGCTTGGTAACTGGGATTTAGTTGTCAGGAGTGAGTAGGAACTTAGTAGGGATAACCAACTTCCATTATATAGAAGGGGTAAGAATAGTGGGAGAAATTAGGATGAGCTTTTATAATAGTGCGATCGCGGCGTTATTTCCTCTACTACTGGCAATTTCTACCCCACAGCCCAATATATCGGCAAATTCAGCGACAGCACAATCCACCTCACCTGCTACTACTTCCCAATCAAGTGCGATCGCACTTGATTGGGACTCTGCCCGCTTAGTGCATAATATACCCGATAGCCCCTAAAACTTATGCGATCGCAGGTAAAGCACAACAAATACTCTTAAATGAGAAAAAAGCATTGTTATAACTACCACTTATCCCTTTTAGCGATTGAAACATACCAACCGCAGCACAGGCGAATATCATTGCCAGTTATGACTACAACTTATTCTTTTCACTGGTAATATTAGGGCAGCTTATAACTAGCGACTCTCACGCTCAATTCTCCTTTATTGGGATTGCGAGTAAAAATAAAAGCACCTTCTTCTATTTCACCACTTGATAGAAAATCAATCTGCTGTTCCCCTGTTTCTTCCGCCTGACCATTTTGGCGTATTTCGGCAATAATTTGGACAGATTCCGCAGTATCTCCACCAACATTAGTAACAGCAAATGGCACGTAATATTGCCCCTTAACTTGACGAATCTCACCTTTACGGGTAACCGATAAAACAGGTGGTTGATCTTTCTGAGTAAACCAGTTGTAAACTACCAATCCCACAATTAAAATCAGAATAAATGTAGCACTGGCAAAAGTTAGCAACTCCGCAAGCGATCGCTCTGGCTTAGAAGTTTCCGATTTCGTTGGTTGATGATCTTGATTCATGCTAATAATCTACCCGCCGCGCCCCCAACACTTGCTGGTAAACCTAATAACAAAGTGTAGCTTAACCACATTTGCCACGGATCTCCAAAACTTAACCGTTGGAAAAACCACAACATAAAAGCGGCAGCACCCAGCGACACCAAATAAGACATCACAGTTTCACTTAAAGGTCGCTGAAAAATACCTTGCTGTTGAAGGCGCTGTTGTTGATTGGTAAAACCTGCCACAAATACAATCCCATAAGAAATAACCAGTGATGCTGCAATCATCCCTAATTGCCAAGGTGGTGAAATAGCAGCAGCTAACATCGCTATTTCATCTGTCGGCGCAATATTAAAAGCAATAATCGTAGCACCAATTAAAGTACCGCCAATATCAGCAAAAGTAGCATTGATAGTACTTTGATATACTAATTGTTGAGGCTTACCGATGCTACTATCTTCTTGATCACTAGGAGATTGAAAGCGATCGCCATTCAAAAAAGAACGCGCCAACGCCGCCCCCAGTGCAAACGGTACACTTTCAGAAATCAGTTTCCCTAGCGTCTCTCTCACCGGAGTACCAAAAGTAATTTCCTGCAACAAGATTAATATACAAGTGGCGCAAATTATCCCAATTGCTAGTGCTTCAATACAGTCCATCGCTGTATCAATTAACCGCAAAGTTTTAGTTTTGCGAAAGCCCTCAGTTTGAATCAGCAGAAAAACCACTACAAAAGTGCAACCAAGCACAGTTAGCATCCGTGAATACTCAGTATACGAGCCAATCCACCAAACTTCCATTGTATAAAGTAGGGGAATGCCAAACAAAAAACCTCCTGATGCGCCACGAATAATATCATTGACTTCATTCAACCAAGAATTTTTACCCTTGATCATTAGGGACACCACCCTCTGTTATTTCCTGAGATATTTTATGATTAAATTAAGGTCAGATGATCACCAAGAAAGTTGCCTAGATTAACACTTATCAGTGAGCAATTCCCCCGCATCAGGATTTAAGCCTCCACAGGTGAGCCGAGAAAACGCCCTAATGACAGGTGTAAATCTCCACAATCAACCTGATAACTGTTTACTGATAATCACTCAAAAAAGCAAATTTTTCAGAAACAAAATTAGCTACTGTGCGTCTAGGTAGTCAGAATAAGCGTTTTATTACAAGAGGATATTTTCTATGTCTCGCCACCCATTTAAAACTGGAACATCTACACTAATCGCTTTATCAATCCTTGCTAGTGCAGCCGCACCCATAATCACCACTTCTCCGGCTGCTGCTCAATCAATCTTTAAAAACAGAGGCTCACAACCACTAGGGATAACTATTCAATACGGTACAACCTTACCTCTGATTTACAATAGCTCACAGAAACTTGTAGTACCTGCTAACCAAGCCTCACCAGTCCCCCTTACTCTCCAAGTTGCAGGTAATGTGAGAGCGCGTAGCGGAGCTTTATTAATTCCTATGGGTACAGAGGTAGTTGGTGAATTGCAATCAGTTAACGGCGGGGCTAGGTTTGTTGCCAGAGAAATAGTTTTCTCTGGAAACCGCCGCCAAGCGATCAATGCCTCTTCAAACATCATTGCTCAAACTCAAGAATCACAAGGGGGCATTAATACAGGTAGGGTATTGACAAATGCCGCTATCGGTGCTGCTGCTGCTGCTGGTATCTCCGGTATTACTGGTAATAGAAAAATCGAAGCCGGAGAAGTCTTAATAGGTGCTGGGGCGGGGGCTGCCAGTGGAGTGCTTTTAGGTTCCAACAAAACTAATGCTGTTGTGCTTAATCCCTCAGCCCCAGTGAGCGTAATACTAAATGCTCCCTTGGCTCTGCGCTAATTGCAGAAATTACGAGCAGCAGATATTACCGTAAATTTTACGGTAGTTATCAAGTAAAATTTGCCAACTATTGAAAGCAACCTTTATTGAGTTTAATTGTTAATTGATTAAGCTCTCCCCCGCTATACCCCAAGGGTTAGCGGTGGGGGCATATTTATGATTTGGGTTCACCCAAACCAGGAGTTTCTTCTTTTTTGACTTCAGGCACAACATCAGGGCGTTCCTTATCTTCCCAACCTACAGGGCGCTTGGAATTATACCAAGCAACTGATCCAATGGTTACAGCCGCAACAAAACCAACTGCATAAACTGCTGTAGCAGAAACTGGAAAATGAGGCTGATTTGTGGCAACTTCTAAAAGTAAATTCATAATTGGTAAACTCCTTATCCTATTTCGGTTATCCTACCAAAACAAAAAAGCTCATCCTATCTTCCACAGGTTTGATTAATTGATTTGCTCTGGTTAATCTTTTCTCCTCAAAGCTTAAATCAACATTTTAATAGCGATCGCGTTCTTAGCGACGGCGACGACTAGAACGAGAATCAGAATTCTCCTCATCAGTGAGATACTGTAAAGCTCTACTGCCATAGACAGTATTTTTAGGTTGGATTGGCTGCACTTTAATTTGGGGTTTGCGATTTTCTAAATTATCTGGACGAGGTACAAACTTTTCAGGGCGTATTTCTTTCACTACTTGGGACATGAACTGATTCCAAGCGTAGGCTGCTGTAGTGCTTTTACCGTTAGTTGGCTGGTTGTCATCATTTCCTAACCACACACCAGTTACTAACTGGGGAATATAACCAACAAACCAGAGATCGCGGGCTTCGTCAGTAGTACCTGTTTTACCCGCTACTTGTCTGTCTTCTAGCTGTGCTGCTTGCCCAGTGCCTTCATTTACCACTCCTCGCAGCATCCAATTCATGATCGCAGATGTTTCTTCATCTATAGCACGCTCAGTTGTAAATTTTGCTTGATAAATTATTTCGCCTCTATGATTTAAAATCCGACGAATACCAGAAGGTTTAGTATGCAAACCATTTGTGGCAAAGGTGCCGTAAGCACTTGTGAGTTCTAGCAAGTTAACTTCAGATCCACCCAATGGTAATGAGTAAATCGGTTGAAGTTCAGATTCAATTCCCATTTTGTGAGCAATATCAATCATTGGTTGCCACCCGACATCAAGCAAAACTTTTAATGCCACGACATTAATTGAGTTAATCAGGGCATCCCGCATGGACATCCAGCCGTTATAGGTTTCACTGTAGTTTCTAGGTGTATAGCCATCTACAGCAATGGGGGCATCTACATATCCTCGGTATGGAGTAAAACCTGCGGCGATCGCTGTTGTATATACAAAGGCTTTAAAGGTAGATCCTGGTTGACGTTTAGCTTGAGTAACTCGATTAAATTGGTTATCGAAAAAATCTTTCCCCCCTACCATTGCCCTGATGTTCCCATTTCGGGTATCAATTGCCACCATTGCCGCTTGCTCAAAGTTAGAGTAACGACCACTTTCTTCTATGGTGTTTTTGATAGCCTTTTCAGCTTGCTCTTGCCATTCAGGGTTGAGGGTAGTTTCAACAGTAAGTCCTCCAGCTTTGATGATTTTGGGGGAAACGTAATTAGGTAGTTCTTTTTCAATATATTCAGTAAAATAGGAAGCTTTGCGCTCCATCCTTCTTAGGGGACTACGTTTGAGGAGCAACGGCTCACTGATTGCTGCTTTGGCTTCGGCGGCTGAAATGTAATTAGCTTCTTGCATTCTCTGCAATACTCTGTTTCGACGCTGGAGGGCGAGTTCTTGACTCGCAAACGGTGAGTATTCATTCGGTGCAGGTGCTAGTCCAGCTAAAGTTGCCATTTGTGATAATGTCAAATCTTTTACTGGCTTACTAAAGTAAACCCAAGCTGCGTCAGCAACTCCGTAAGCACCTTCTCCGAGATATACCAAATTTAAGTAGCGTTCTAAAATTTGCTCCTTGGTAAGATCCTGCTCAATTTTTTGAGCCATCCGAAATTCTTTGAGCTTACGCAACATACTGCGCTGCTGGTCGAGAAAAACAATTCTAGTTAGTTGCTGGGTAAGGGTGCTGCCACCTTCCACTACACCTCCAGCGCTTAAGTTGGAGACAGCCGCGCGGAGAATGCCCTGATAATCTACCCCTTCGTGCTGGTAGAAGCGCCGATCTTCTATCGCAATAAAGGCATCTATTAAAGGCTGGGGAGTTTCCCAAATTTTCAGCTTTTCTTCGGTGACAGGTCCAGATTGTTTGAGAATTGAGCCGTCTACTGCTTTGATGGTTAATGTTTCTGGTCGAGCATAAGTTAAAACATTGCCTGTAGAATCAGGCAATTTGCTATCTAGCCAATACGTACCTACAGTTAGTGCGATCGCGCCGCCACCAACACCCAAACCTGCCAATAATACTAAGTAGCGAGCCATCAACCGCTTTTTAGCATTAGACGACTCCTTCGACACCGGAGCAACTTTTTCGCCTGAAGATTTCTGCCGTTGTAAAAACGACGTTGCTTGCTTTATGCCTTGCCTCAATTGCTGAAATTGTGATGCCGATTTATCCTGTTTTTCTTTATCCACGTCTGTGCCGGAGGTCGATTCAGATGATGTTGACGTTAAGTCATTCAATTTATCTGATGGAAAGTTAAGCTTTGGGAAGAACTTTGACACTTCAACTCCTTTTTCACCGCAAGCCAGCCTACTACTCGCTCTTACTTTTTGCTTATTCTATAGCTTGGGATCAAAATTTGTGCCTTGTTTATTTTACTGCGATTACATTTAAATCTATCTTTCTGAATATATATTTATCTGCGATCGCCATCTCACTTGCTCAACCCTTACCAGCAACTAAGACAATACCCGCAAAAACCTAGTCGCTTCAAGGGATGCAGGAGATATTTCTGGCTTGGTGTGATTCTGGTTAAAATTATTTGCATCATGCTTTGCCACCATCTTCCGTATCTTAACTGACTTATTCCCAAGTGACCGTCTATTCACCTAAAGAAATATTTGTTTAATTCTAATCTATAAAATCTTGATTTGAACAGTAATATATTGATAATTGAAAAAATCATATTAATTAGGATAGAAAAATCTGGATACTTGAGAAAATATGCTTTTTTTTATCCATCAAAAATATCGAAAAAATAAATAACACCTGCTGTAAAAATGCTGATCCAATAAAAAGCATTAGTAATTGTTTTGTTGATAAATAAAACCTGTTAAGCGCCGATCCTTATTTTTGATAAAAATATTGTTTAAAATAGAAAATGAAGAAATATTAGCCTAAATTTAATCAACCTGTGACTGCATCTGTATTTAGCTTTGAACGCCTCCTATTTAGCCCAGCAACACCTAACGCTGATGCTATCGATCTTATTTTTGCATTTCCTAACGAGTATAGCGTTGGTATTACTAGCTTGGGTTATCAGGTAGTGTGGTCATCTTTGGCAATACGCCCTGATGTCAAGGTGAGTCGCCTGTTTACCGATACCCATGAGCAGTTACCAAGAAAGCCAGAATTAGTTGGCTTTTCTATGTCTTGGGAACTTGACTATATAAATATCTTAAATTTAATTGAATTTCTAGAAATTCCTCTACGCTCTGATGCTCGTTCTGATGACCAACCATTAATATTTGGGGGTGGTCCAGTATTAACTGCTAACCCAGAACCTTTTGCTGACTTTTTTGATGTGATTTTGCTGGGAGATGGGGAGAACCTGCTGGGGAATTTTATTGAAGCATATAAAGAAGTGCGACACGCTGGAAGGCAAACTCAATTGCAGCGTTTAGCTCAAGTTCCTGGGGTGTATATTCCTAGTTTGTATGAAGTTGAATATTCTCATTCAAATAATGAAATCGAGTTAATCCAACCTATAGATAGTACCATTCCTAAATGTGTAGAAAAACAAACTTACAGAGGTAACGTTTTATCTGCTTCATCTGTGGTGACAGAAAAGGCAGCATGGGAAAATATATATATGGTAGAAGTGGTGCGGAGTTGCCCTGAAATGTGCCGCTTTTGTTTAGCGAGTTATTTAACGCTACCCTTTCGCACAGCCAGTATGGAAGAATCGTTAATTCCAGCGATTGAAAAAGGGTTAACTGTTACTCATCGGTTGGGGTTATTGGGGGCATCTGTAACGCAGCATCCAGAGTTTGAAGATTTGCTTTCATATTTAAGTCAGCCACAATATGATGGCATACGCTTAAGTATTGCTTCAGTGCGGACAAATACTGTAACTGTGAAGTTAGCAGAAACTTTAGCAAAAAGGGATACGCGATCGCTCACAATAGCTGTAGAAAGTGGTTCTGAGAGACTGCGGAAAATTGTTAATAAAAAGCTGGAGCAAAATGAGATTATTACCGCAGCTATTAATGCTAAAGCAGGTGGATTAAGTAACTTGAAACTTTATGGTATGGTGGGCATCCCTGGTGAAGAACCAGAGGACTTAGATCAAACTGTAGCAATGATGCGAGATATCAAGAAAGCTGCACCTGGTTTACGTCTGACTCTGGGGTGTAGTACTTTTGTCCCGAAAGCGCATACGCCGTTTCAGTGGTTTGGGGTGGATCGTAGTGCTGAAAAGCGGTTACAATTTTTGCAGAAACAATTGCGATCGCACGGAATTGATTTTCGACCAGAAAGCTACAATTGGTCAGTAATTCAAGCTTTAATATCTAGAGGCGATCGCAGATTATCCCATATATTAGAACTCACACGCCAGTACGGTGATTCAATCGGTAGTTTCCGCCGCGCCTTTAAAGAATTGCGCGGACAGCTACCAGAAATGGATTTTTATGTGCATAATAACTGGTCAACAAAGCAAATTTTGCCTTGGAGTCACCTGCTTGGACCACTACCCCAAGCAACACTTGAGAAACAATTAACAATGACCAATTAACAATTATCAATGACACTTAACTCATGCTTCACTTTAAACATTCGTCGTTAATTGATGCACCAGTGGAAGTTGTCTGGAGTTTTCACGAAAGACCAGATATACTACAAATTCTTACTCCGCCTTGGCAACCAGTTCAAATCATTCGCCGTGAGGGGGGGTTAGATGTTGGTGCGATATCTGAATTCCGCCTTTGGTTAGCATTCTTGCCGATACAATGGTTGGCACGTCATACCGAATGCCAAAAACATCGGCTATTTACTGATGAGCAAATTGCTGGTCCAATGGAGTATTGGGTGCATCAACATCAATTTGATGAAAAAAATGGTAAAACCAGATTAACAGATGCGATCGCATATAAAATACCTGGTGGTTGGCTTGCCGAATTGCTCTTAGGATGGTGGGTAAACTCTAGACTTGAGCAGATGTTTCGCTATCGGCACACTGTCACCCAACGTGAGTGTAGCACTTAGAAATATTTGCCCATCCTCATTTTTTCTTAATAATAAATTAAATGCAAACAACAGCAGAGTATATGTGTGCCTATTGCGGCGAAACAAATTCAACCTTTGTTGATTTTAGTGCTGGCGGGCAGCAGTCTTATATTGAAGATTGCCAAGTGTGCTGCCATCCTAATACTTTATACGTTCGCTTTGACGAAGACACCCTAGATATCGAGATAGATAGCGAGTATGAAGATTTTTAAGTAATTAAATCATTTATATTGGGCATATTATAGCTATCATTCTCTGAAATAACTGCTTAAGCATTAAGTTATATATCCAAACCAAGTAATATTCTTAACTTGATACTAAGTTTTATTAAAAGAATGCTTTAATCATTGAGCAGCGTAATCAAATTAAGCTATAAATGTAAAATTATGTCAAACGTCAAACTTGAATTTATTAATAAATCAGCCTTGCAACTGTTTTTAACAGGTGCAGCCTTATTTTTAATTACACCTTCGGCTCAATCTTTACAACCATCGAGTCGCGAATCTAAGAGTGAGAATAAGTTAGAAAATATAGCAGACGCTATCCAAGTAGGTTTACCGACATCGGCTAATTCATCTACTAAAAAAGTTATTCAAGTAGCTCAGGTTTTCAAGGATGTATGCCCACCTAATACTGATGTATACCGATCTGGGGAAACCAGAAACTATTTAGTTCAAATATGTGCAAGTGAGAATGGTAATTTCACTTTTGTTGGTGTTACAAAAAATAATAGCTCAGACAAAATTGTACTCTCCGTACCCAGTAATAGTGGTCAACAGTTTGTTGGGGTTAGCGGTAATAACCGTTATATCCTGAATAGGAGAGAGCTAAGAATTATTCAAAATGGTAAAAAATTCACTGAACAAGTGCTACAATGGTATGAAAAAATACAATTAAAGCAATAAAAAGTTATCGAATATTTTTTATAAAAAAAATTAATGACTAGCAAAAAGTTTTTAAATCCGCTAATTTTATCCAAATGTTTTTACGGAAAAAATCTGACTTAAATAAAAAATAGCTTAATTATTCTTTAACTTTCATGGAATTGATCAGCAGTTCAAAGTTAATATGAGTCAATCAACCCAAATAGCTCTTAAAAGGGCAGCAATAACAGCTAGTTATTTGCCCCAAGTTTGAGCGAAGCTGTGATGACTATGATTACACCAGTTAAGCCTCACTACCCAGCAGGGGGATTATATTTTAGTATCGGTACACAAATACTGATCTTTCCCCTAAAGCATACAGAAGTCAAAGCTAAAATTGCTGGCAATGTGTCACGAGTGCAGGTGGCGCAAACTTTTGAGAACCCCTTTAATAAAACTTTAGATGCTGTTTATATTTTTCCACTACCTGAAGAAGCAGAAGTGGATGAGATAGAGGTTCAAATTGGCGATCGCACTATCAAATATAACCTCAAATTAGATCCAGAATCCGAAGCTACCTCTGAACTAACCACTAACCAACAACAGACAGTTAGTTTATTAAAACAATATTGGCAAAATATCTTTACTCAGCATCTTACCAACATCAAGCCAGGTGATTTAATTGTTATTACAATTTGTTACACTGATAGTCTCAAGTTTGTTGGCGAAGATTGTGCTGAAGTAGGCAAAGGTGATTATGAATTTGTCTTACCTATGAGTGTAGCATTGAGCTACTTTTCCCCAAGTAAGCTTAATAGCAATAATCAACTTACTAAAACTCTAGTGATTAATCCTACAGCCGCGCTACCACTTATGCGCCGGAAAAATGAGCTTAATCTAACAGTCGAGATTAATTCTAGTGTAGGAATTACTAATTTATACTCGACATCTCACGCCATTAAAATTGCACAAGTAGGTCAACTGATGCGAGTAGAACTAACAGACGTTGACACGATTCCTAATCAAGACCTGATATTACGCTATCAGATTGGAGGTAAAGATAAATCAAGTAAGCGATCGCCAATATCACCTAACTTAGCAACAGAAATCTTAGCCCAAGAACAACCTACTAATCCTCAAAATTATAGCCAATCCCAAGTTAATTCTTCATTTAAAATACTACCTACTCACCCCACTTCTAACCTAGATTTAACTGAGCCTATTGCTAAGGGGGAAGAGAGTTTTACTCTCAATTTGAGCGATGGCAATTTTAGCAATCAGGAGGTAGAAGAAGATTTAAACAACATCATACCAGCACTGCAACCTCAGTTACAAATTGTTAGCATCACAGGCTTAGATGAAACCGTAACTGCTGGGATGATGCAGCATTTAGCGATCGTGAATTTGCCTAGTGGTTTGAGTGGTGAATTGGTGTTTAACTTTATAGTAGATTTTAGTGGACGGGTAGAACAAATTATCTGGGAACAAGAAACTTCAACTTTTAAACAAGCAGTAGTAATTGAATTAATTAAACAATGGCTTTCCACCTGGAGAGCGCCTAGCGGTATTAACAGTTCTGTCCGTCTAAGATTGCGAATTGAGTGAGCATTAGCCATCAATTTTATCCTAACGGCTGAAAGTATCAGCTAAATGTATAATTTCCCATGAAGTGTTAGTTTATCTGTTGAGTTGTGAGCGGAATTTTGGTGCGTATATACCTACGATAATGCTTAAAAATTAGCTAGAACTAGCTGATGAGGGCTGATTAGTTAATTCTTCTTTACCTGTGTTTGGTAGAGGGGGACGCAAGCAGAGATAAGCTAATGCGCCGAATAAGGGTATTAATGATACTGCCCAGAAAATTTGGGGATTATTAATCCCGCGTCGTGCCATGTCATCTCCCAAAATGGAGGGAAACAAAAAACACAGTACGCAGAAATCAATGCTCATTACATGGATAAAGCGGGAGGTTTGGAACTGGTAAATATAATCTTGCCAATTGCCACCAATCAAACCGTATGCTATTAAAGCAATACTGGCACTCAAGATAAAAACTCCACAAGCACGAGAATCAACAATTTTTAAGAGTAAATCTTTCTTGCCAGTAAATTCAGTATTAGGTTCTCGCAGTGCTAAATATGGCAATAAGCTAAATGCACCTATTCCAAAAGAAAACGCGATAAATGGCGAAGCAGGGATCTTTTGTTGTCTACCATCAATAAATAGTAAACAAGCATAGATCATTGGCACAATCCCTAGAAGGTTGAATAAACTTACAACTATGGGATTAATACCTTGCCAATTGCCCGCGATCAAATTTTTAATCAGTTCTAAGGTGTTTGGTTGATCGGGAGGAGCAATAAAAAAGGCATATACTGCCAACCCCACCCATAACAACCCTAATGCAATTTTTCTGCTCATTATCTTCTGGAAAAAATCAATTAATTAGGTGGGAGTAATCAGTGACCAGTGATCAGTGACCAATGACCAATGACCAAATTTATGCTGGTTCTGTGAGGGCATCAGATAAGTAGTCGGCGGCAGATTCTACAAGTGCGATCGCATTCTCATATAACATTCTGGTTGGTCCCAAAATCCCTACACTACCTACTGGTACAGAACCTTGATGATAAGTAGCAGACACTAGCGCACAAGTCCGCATCGGTTCTAAAGGATTTTCTGCGCCAATTCTCACACTTACCCGCTTCCCAGGTGTTTTTTGTTCAGACCAATCAAAGATTAAAGACCATAGCTGATCTTGTTCATCTTCCAGTAGGTGTAAAAGTGTTTGCACTTGTTGTAATTCAGAAAATTCTGGCTGACGCAATACCTCAGCAACTCCACGAATCATAATCTGCGTTGCAGCAGGTTTAGCAGTACGACGGCTTAAATCTAGCAACAAAGTTTTAAGTAAAGCAGCATATTGTTCAAATTCTCGGTCTAACTCACTCCAGTCTAGAGTTGCTAATTCTAAGAGCGATCGCCCCCGCAAATTACTATTTAAAAAGTTAGATAAAATTTGCAACTCTCGCTCAATAATTTCCGTATCCGGTTGGGTATCACCTAGTTTTGCTGGTGGTAACTGCATTAATACAGACTGAGTTTCATAAGCATCTGTCACCACAATCAGCATTACCCGCCCTGGATCAATCTGCACTAACTGTAGATGTCGCAAGCGGTTAGTACGAGTTTGAGGGATTGTGATCAGGGTAATATACCCGCTAAGTGTTGCCAGAATTTGCGCTGATCCTCGTAGCAGCGCCTCTAAACTCCAATCGTCCCAATTCAAACGTTCTGTAAATAATTGTTCCACCTGACGACCAAGTGTGTCTTCAGGCTTAATCAATTTATCAACATACATCCGATATCCAGAATCAGAAGGTACTCGTCCCGCAGAAGTATGAGGCTGATAAAGTAATCCTGATTTTTCTAAAACTCCCATTGCACTGCGAATCGTCGCGGGGCTAACACTGAGGTTATACTCCTCTACCAAAGCCTTAGAACCCACTGGTTCTGCCGTTGCTATATAGTGACGGATAGTTGCCCAGAGAATACGTTGTTGCCGATCTGTCAAACTAACTTGCATAGACTTTGTTAAAGCTGCTAAATAGAATCAAATTTTTAAAACAATGGGAATTATTGACAAAATGTACTTTTGAGCCGTGATAATATATTGCACCCTCTTCTCAAATTAGCCAAGCAAAGACATTTAATGTATGTTTAGAGCCTCTAGCTGTATTAAATGTTGCTAGTACTCGTAAATTTAGTAACCAGAGGTTACTCCCAGATGTTTGTTTAACTATAAGTTATTTAAGTCTCTTGATAGTGGGAATGAAATCAAGTAGCGGCTAATTACTCTAGCCGCAGAATACAGTAGTTAATACTGAGGAATTGAGTGATCTACCAAAATTGAGTAAGCATCAATACCGCCAGCCACATTTTTGACATTAGTAAAACCTTGATTCATAAGCCACTGGCACATTTGAGCAGAACGAATGCCGTGATGACACATTACTATTGTCTCTTTTTCTAAATCAAAGCGGCTATGGATTTGGTCAGACCATTCTGCATATTCGCTTAGGGGTAAGATCTCAAATCCTTCCAGAGATGCGATCGCAACTTCCTGTGGTTCTCTGACATCGACTAATTGCAAGTCTTCAGTAGACTCGGCTAACCGTTGGGCTAATTCTTCTACACTAATCTGAGTAACAGGTTGGCTAAAATTTTGAGCAGACATAAATTAATCCTGAGTTGCATATATAACAATACTCAAATGCCCAACCTCTTGGAGAAGGTGGAAATCTGACCATTGTTATGATTTTGTAAGGAAGCAAAGCTGAAATAATATTCTCTGGTATCAAATTATTTATTGCGATCGCTCTGCTAGTATCTTCTAAATTTCATACTATGAAACTACGCTTATTTTTCTCTGCTTTGATAGCTGGTGTGCTAGTGCTGCTTTTACTGGGCGCTGGTGGCTTTTACTGGTTGATTTCTAATAGCCCGCTAAATCTCCTCAAAGGCGGTGCTACAAGTAACCCAACGGCGGCTATATTTGTACCAAAACAAGCACCTGTGATGGTGTCTTTGCTGGTAAATCCAGAACGCTTGGAGGCATTTAGCCAAGTGGTTGCCCCTGTAACACAGCGATTGCGATCGCGTGCTGAACTTAACCAAATTAAAGAAAGCTTACTTGCAGGCACAGATTTAGAATACTACCGAGATATCCACCCTTGGTTAGGTGACGAAATCACTTGGGCGCTAACTACTCCTGACATTGACCGCAACCGCGAGAACGGAGTACAACCAGGCTACTTACTAGCAGTTACCACCAATGATGCTGAACGTAGCCGTCAGTTTTTAGAACTTTTTTGGCAAAAACAAACAGTTGCAGGAGCCAATTTAGTTTTTGAACAATATAAAGGTGTAAAGCTGATTTACAGCAATCAGCCAGTATTAGTTAGTGGTACTAAATCTTTAACAAATCTGACAACCGCAGTAGTAGGTGATCGCTTTGTCTTATTCGGCAATCATCCTAAAGTGTTGCGCGATGCCATTAATAATGTCCAAGTTGGTAATCTGAATAATTCTCGTCAATATCAACAAGCTTTAGAAAAATTAACTGATCAAAAAATTGGTTTAACATTTGTTAATCTTCCAGCAGTAAAAGCTGGGCTAGGAAATAATGATTCAACAATAGAAAATTCTAAACCGTTTGGAAGTTTAGCGATCGCACTGGGAATAAACCGCCAAGGATTAATAGCAGATACATCCTTAATTTCAGCTAACCAAGAGAATCTTACCGCAACCTCTCCGGCATTGTCTCAACCAGTTACAGCTTTGCAGTATCTACCAAGTTCGAGCTTTCTCGGCATTGCTGGTAATGATTTAAATCAATTTTGGAACCAAATATCAGCAACACTGAAAACCGACAATACTTTATCCCAGCTACTCAACCAATCAATAGTATCTCTACAAAAGTCTTGGGAAATTTCTTTACCACAAGATATTTTTAGTTGGGTGCAAGGTGAATATGCTTTAGGAATGCTACCTCGTAGCGATCGCAGCGAACCAGATTGGATTTTTGTGGCAGAAAAATCCCATGTTGCTGACGAGGCAATTGCCCATCTAGACACTGTTGCCAAGCAGCAAGGCTTTAACGTTGGCTTGTTACCATTAGATAATCAATCAATTATCGGTTGGACAAAACTGATCACCGTTCCTGTCAGTAACGGGAAAACTCAAAAGGTGATGAAACTTGAAGCACAAGTGGAAGGAGTTCACACCAACGTAGGTAAATATGAAATTTTTGCCAGTTCCGTAGAAGCAATAGATCAAGCACTCAAAGCAAGTGATAATTCTTTGCTAAATAGTGAAAAATTTAAGCAGGCGATCGCACCTTTACCGCAACCCAACGATGGCTATGTATATCTCCAGTGGCAAAATATTGAGCCGATTCTAGAGCGTCAATTGCCTATTTTAAAAGTAGTGGATTTGATTGGTAAACCCTTCTTATCTCATGTGCGATCGCTTAGTTTGAGCAGCTACGGCAGTGAAAACAATGTCCAACACAGCAAAATATTCTTCCAACTCAGTAACATAAATGACTGAAAAGCTAGTCAGATGATTCTCTAGTTCTTAAATGGTCATATCTGCGAGTAGTGCGGGATGGCAGACTTTCTAGCGCTGTAATAATCAATAACACCAGGAAAGCCTTGCTCAGTCTGAATTAGTGTAAAACCGATTGACACTCCCCTGCCTAAAGGCGAGGGAATTCTTTAATCAACGAGCCGACTTGCTCTGGCAAAATTGCTTCAGCCAAAGTAGAGGTCGATTCTCCTAAAGCGTTGCTTGCGTCCATCGCAAAAGTTCCGGTGTGTCCCACCGTACTCAATCCTCGACTAAGGATATTTTTAGCAGCGTTTTCATCCCTATCTACTACACAACCACATTTACAAATGTGTGTTCGAGTAGATAGGGATTTTTTTACGATTTCACCACAGCTAGAGCATTCTTGGCTTGTATATTGCGGGTTAACCGCAACCGTGACTCGCTTAAATACCTTTCCAAAGTACTCAAGCCAAACACGAAACTGATACCAAGATGCGTCATTAATAGACTTAGCTAAACAATGATTTTTCACCATATTTTTAATCCTCAAATCTTCATAGGCGATCAAGTCGTTAGACTGAACTACGCACCTTGCTAACTTCACAGCATGGTCTTTGCGTTACCTACTTATTTTGAGGTGGCGTTTACCTAAAATCTGTCTAGCCTTGCCTCTATTTTTTGAACCTTTAACTTTCCTTGAGACTCTTTCTTGAGAACGCTTGAGGACTTTTTCTCCTTTACGAAGAAATCTGGGATTTTCGACTGTTTCTCCCCTTGAATCGGTATATAAACTATTCAATCCAACATCTAAACCGATTGTTTTACCGGACGGCTCAACTGTCTCTAATCGATCAACAGATATACAGAATTGAGCGTAGTAGCCATCGGCACGTTTTACCAACCTAACTCGCTTAATTTGGTCAATCTGGTAAAAGTGTAAATCGCGCGTTCCTTTTAAATTGAGCTTTCCAATCCCTTTCTTATCGGTGAAAGTAATGGATTTCCGGTTTGCCTCCAAGCGCCAGCCTGTCGTTTTGTATTCGACAGAACGGTTGTTTTTCTGGAACTGCGGAAACCCCTTTTTCCCAGGAATTTTCTTTTTGCAGTTGTCGTAAAATCGGGCTATTGCCGACCAAGCTCTTTCTGAGCTAGATTGACGAGCCATGCTGTTTAGTTCATCGCAAAACGGAAACTCTTTAGCTAGAACAGCACTATACTTATTCAGGTCGTACTTGTTAACCTGTTCGTTATCCATCCAAAAGCGCAATGCCTTGTTGCGGATGAATTGTACTGTCCTAATTGCTTCGTCTACAGCATCAAACTGCTGTTTTTTGCCGTATGCTTTGAACTCAAGAACTAGCATGATTTCGACCTGATCACGATATCCTTATGCTATTAGTGTCAGCTTAAACATCGCTAGACTTGGTTACAAAGCTTTACAAAGAGGCGTAAACACCTCTGCGAGTTTTCATCCCTGGGCTAAAGCCACAGGGTTTTCAACTTACTTTCTTATAAGTTTTTGTTCGGACTTCACCCTATTAACTTGCTTATAAAAGTGTGCCGAGCAACTCAGGAATCATTAGGATCAGAAATAGGAGAAAAAAAACACTACACATATCTCCAAACTGATTTGTCAGCTAACGTTATAACTCCTCACGGAGGATTAAATGATTAGATTTCTTGTAGACGTGCTAGTGTTTGTGATTAACACGCTTTATCGCGATCGCGCCTACCAACGCTTTTATGTCCTAGAAACAGTCGCTCGCGTCCCTTATTTTTCCTTTCTATCCGTTTTGCACCTCTATGAAACCCTTGGTTGGTGGCGCAAAGCAGATTGGCTAAAAGTTCACTTTGCTGAATCTTGGAATGAACTGCACCACCTACTCATCATGGAATCATTAGGTGGTAATAAGCATTGGGGCGATCGCTTGTTCGCCCAAACCACTGCCCTTGTATACTACTGGGTAGTCGTTGCACTCTATTTAGTCAGCCCCCGTACCGCCTACAACTTCATGCAATTGGTGGAAGAACACGCTCATCACACCTATGAAACCTTTGTGAAAGAGCATGAAGCAGAACTTAAGGCGGCTCCCGCTCCCTTAGTTGCGATCAACTACTATAGGGACGGCGACCTGTATCTGTTTGATGAGTTTCAAACTGGCGTAAAACCTGAATCTCGACGACCTGCTGTTGATAATCTGTACGATGTCTTTGTAAATATCAGGGATGACGAAGCAGAGCACGTCAAAACTATGTTGGCGTGTCAAAAATTGGATGCTCAAAAAACTTTCAAGAGTCCTCATACTGTTTTATCACCCGATGACCATGTAGTACTGCCGCCAGTAAATAATCAAGAGGTAGAGGTAGAATTACACTCTGCCAATCTGTAGAAGGTACAAGCAAAGAAACAGAAATTACACTCTCTGTTTATTTGCTTGCTCAAAAATAATATATACCTCTAAAGATGGGCGTAATTTTCGATAAAAATAATACTTTTATTAATCTCCAAAGCACCAAAATAGCAAAATTAAACCACCTGTAACCATCAACCAATGTGGCAGTGTTAAAAGATGGAGTAACTGCAACGGGAAAAACACCAGCACCTCAGAAAAAAACCAACTGCCAACTAATACTAGAAGCATTAAAATTAAAAGAGGCATAACATCCTAACTTCCCTGGGTAACGAAAAGCTCAAGCGATCAGGTATTGATAATTAAGCCTACTGTAGCGAGTTCCCTAATAAAATTAGCCAGCTTTAGCTAAAACAGGAACTAAAACTATTGATATTAATTCTTATTTATAAAAACACCATCAAATTTTAATCACTCATGAAGGTAATAGTATGCGCTTTTTCAAAAATTTAGGAATTTTAACTTTAACCACAGCGTTATTTGCTACGCCATCAATAGCCGAAAACGCCAATTTTGGTGAATTAACCTTAACGCCAGGTTTTAAAAAAACATCAATTAGAGGTTACACCGATGGCTCTTATTCTCTGCCATCAATTGCTAACCGCGATCGCAATAATAACGCTTGTATCGGTTTTGCGTCTCCTGCCCCAGATCACGTCATAATCTTGCAGAAAGACTTTGCCCGATTGCAAATAAAAGTAAATAGCCGAGGTAAAGACACCACCTTAGTAATTAAAGGTCCTGGTGGCACTATTCGCTGTGGTGATGATACAGGCAAAACTAAAGATGCCTCTATCTCCGACACCAAGTGGAAAGCAGGCGAGTATCAAGTTTGGGTAGGTTCAATTGAATCTAAGCAAACTTGGAACTACACTCTTTTTATCCAAGAGTAAATTTAATTTAGTCGCAATTTAGGCATTTTGGCAGAGGTACGCTCGAAACACCCCTATAACGATAAGATAGTATGTGGACTATTTTGCCAAAAGTGGTAACTAAGAGTGTTTTCTACTTTCTTAGCTGACTTTCGTATTATCTTCGAGCGAGATCCTGCCGCCCGCAACTGGCTGGAAGTTTTGTTGTGCTATCCAGGGTTACAGGCGCTGCTATTTCATCGCTTTGCTCATTGGTTAAACTCATTTAAACTTCCTCTCATTCCGCGATTTATTTCCCACTTAGCACGCTTTTTTACTGGGATTGAAATTCACCCTGGAGCGCAAATTGGACGGGGTGTATTTATTGATCACGGCATGGGTGTAGTGATTGGGGAAACCGCCATTGTAGGAGATTATGCTTTAATTTATCAGGGTGTCACCCTTGGGGGTACTGGTAAAGAAAGCGGCAAGCGTCACCCAACATTAGGCGAATATGTAGTAGTTGGTGCTGGTGCTAAAGTTTTAGGTAATATCGAAATTGGCAGCAACGTTCGTATCGGTGCTGGTTCAGTTGTGCTACGCGATGTACCTTCTGATTGCACAGTAGTAGGTATTCCTGGTAGGATTCTGTACCGCTCTGGTGTAAAGGTAAATCCCTTGGAGCATGGTAGTTTGCCTGACTCGGAAGCGGCAGTAATTCGTGCCTTGATCGACCGAATTGAATCCCTTGAGCAGCACGTGCAAGAGCTACAACAGCAACCTTCTTTGACAATGGCTGTATTTCATAAAGCTAAAGCAGACAATGACTCATCAAAAGTGCCAGTGGGAGCCGCTCCCTGTTGCGGTGTTGATGATGGCATAATTCGGGACTTTTTAGATGGCGCAGGCATTTGATCAATTAAAAATTAACAATTATCAATGCTGATGAGTTTGTAGGTTGGTTAAGCGCAGCGCAACCCAACCTAGATAATTGTTAATTGATTATTAAGGATTTACTGCTTGAATGCTATCAAGACGGTAAAGGCAGCGATTATGTGGATCACCTCGTAATTCTAGGTGATCTACTTCTATTGGTTCGAGTAGCAATAAGCAAAAATTTGGTAATGGTTCAACCGCGTCTGGTAGCGTTGGCGAAAAAGCTTGCGAATCTTCCTCCCTATTTTTACCAGGGTAGCGCCAAGTAAATTGTAAACGAGCCGCATCAGAAAGTTCTTGCCACGTGGCAGATCGCGATCGCACTAACCTCGCATCACTATGATTATCGCCTACCACGATTAGCTGACCGGAAATCCGAAACTGTTCCCGTGTCTCAGGAAAATACCAGCAAGCTTCTCCCCAAGATTGATGCTGGATTTGTTCTACCTTCTCGCTGCGGGAGTCTGTGATAAATTTAAGTTGATTCGTATCTTCTAGAAACCCTCGAAATACCACTGTACGATTAGCAGGTCGCCCATCAGTGCGAACTGTTGCTAGTTGTAAGTAACGAGCATAAGGTAGACTACGGTTTCGCTCAAGAGCATCTGCGAGATGCGATCGCCAGGGTGCAAGAGACATTGTATATTACGCCTTTCTATAATATAGCTACAGGCAATCAGAAGTTGGTAATAACACAAAGATTAAAGGAAAAACAATTAAGTTTTTTCTCTTTGCTTGCCAAAATCGAGATTCTGTTCCCTGGGATATATTAAAAAATCTCATAAATTACTCTCTGCGCGATCGCCCGTAGAGTACCATTCGATTAAGTTTACTGGCAAAACGCTAAGTAGTTAGATGCTTTATAAGGCAACCTGGTAATGGGATGGCACAGTGACGCACCAGATTGATCTGTAATTGATATTAGAGATCAATAAACACAGCATGAGCAAGTTGTTATCCGTAGCTTGTTCACTGCAAGTTGTATTACCTAAAACAAGCTGTTGAAATTGGGAATCTTGAAAATATGAATCAATCAACTCCAGAATCAACCCAAGAATTAATAGCTAATTGTTATCCCTTAGTTCCTGAGTCAATTATGACTCCTAGTAGATGTGAATTAAGTGATATCGAACTACAAATTATTGCAGGAAATTTACCAGAACACTTGCATGGTCATGTGTTCGTTGTCGGCCCAGTAGGTTCTGTCAACTCCGGCGACTTTCCCGATCCTGACGGTACTTCCATTTTAGATGGCGATGGCATGGTTTACCGCCTTGACTTTAATCAACCAGGAAAAGTCAAGTTAAAGACAAAGCTTCTCAAGCCACCATGTTACTACGCAGACAAAGCCACACGCCCTGGAACTAAGTATGCCAAATATCAATTTCGCAATCATGGCATTTCCAGATTTACTATCTCTTTGGGTTTGCGTAATGAATTGAATACGGCTTTTTTGCCAATACCATCTAGTGGTAACGGCAACGACCGTTTGTTGGTAACTTATGATGCTGGTCGTCCGTATGAGATTGATACAGAAACCCTTGAGGTTGTTACCCCTATAGGAGCAAATCAAGAGTGGCGATCAGAAACTTCGTTAAAATTACCGTTTCTACCAATTTTAAGTACAGCACATCCTGCCTTTGATGCTTACACTAAGGAGATGTTTACAGTTAATTACGGCAGGTCAGCCGGAAATTTTCTCGAAAGCATACCTTTCATTTACGAGATCGATGAACTGCCGCAAGTAATTGATGAATTGCTAGAAGCGATCGCGCACTTGATATCAGCACAAAATTTTATTAAAGATTGGTTACGCCTATTCTGGCGATTTTCTCAAGACATCTCACAATTTTATCTCAGCTTAATTACTCAGGTTACTAAATTAGAAATTGATGATTTTCTTTATTTAATTCGTTGGAATGGTGTCAGCGAATTGGAACGCTGGAAACTTGTAAATGCTGATGGCACACCCATCAAAATTAACCAAAGCATCCACCAAATTGCAGTTAGTCAAGATTATGTAGTTTTAATGGATACAGCATTTACTACTGGCATAGAGCAAGTACTTAACAAACCTTTTCCCTCTAGCCAGGGAACAGAAAGACTGCTCAGAGAATTGCTGTCACGCCCATCTTCGCCTGATTCTTCTATATATATAGTGCGTCGTACTGACTTAAAAGCAGGACAAAAACCAGCTTGTAGCCAGCTAGAAGTTACAGTAGTAGCGCGGAAAGTCGTAATTCCACTAGAAGCGGCTCACTTTCTAGTAGATTATCAAAATCCTCGTGGAGAGATTACATTACACGTCGCTCATATTAGTGCAGCAGATGTTTCTGAGTGGCTGCGTGAATATGATGTATCGGCATACAAATCTCACGATCCTGTCCCTAATCGCCTATATGGGATGCAACAAAATGAAATGGACATCAGCCGTTTGGGACGTTATGTAATTGATTCAGAAAGCGGCAGAATTTTACAGTCAAAAGTTATTTACGATTCTCAGTGTACTTGGTTTGTAGCACTCTACGCTTACCGTGACAGGCTACCGACAGGAATGCCTCCTAAGCAACTAACAGATATTTACTGGGTTTCTTTGGGACTATGGAAAGAACTAACGACAAAATTTATCTATCATTTGTACAAAGATTATAAATATCGAGCAGTGCCATTGCCAGAAATGCTGCGACTAGCAGATCAAGGTATACCAGCCTGCTTGTTCCGATTACACACTTCTCCTGAGTCAATGGCGATCGCTGATTGTTACCAGTTTCCTAGCGGTTACATCGCCAGTTCTCCTCAGTTTATACCACTGAATGAACAGGAAGAAAGCCAGACAAATGGCTACATTATTTGTACTGTTTGCGCTCCAAACAACCATGAAGTTTGGATTTTTCATGCTGAACATCTGGCGCAAGGGCCTTTATGTAAACTAACTCATCCTTCATTCAAATTCGGCTTAACTATTCACACAGCTTGGTTGCCTAAAATTGCCCCTCGCACAGCCACATATCAAGTTCCTGTACGGCAAGATTATCAAACATTAGTTAAGCAAAAATCACCAGAAATCCAAGAACTATTTGAAGATCACGTCTACCCGCACTTTAAATAACTTTAAAAGTACGTAATTCAGGGCAATCTAAGCTGTTAAATCAGGAGATGAGTTAACAGCTTTAGACATCATCTACTCTTACTACCATAAAATTAAAATAAAATTTTAATTACCAATCATTAATATTTATGTTATCTACCGAAAACCGCAAGGTGTTGATTCCAAACTATACAATTTTAGAGACAGTCGCTGAATCTCAGAATACTCTTATTTTTCGTTGTTTAAAACAAGAATCACAACAGCCAATTTTACTTAAAATTATTAATTACAAATATCTTTCAGCAACATATATTGCTCAATTGCAGCATGAATACACAGTTAGTAGAAATCTTCAGGTAGAAGGAGTTATCAAACCCTTAGCTTTAGAAAAACAAGATAATATTTATTTATTAATTTTAGAAAATTTTAATGGGTATTCTTTACAAAAAATTTTTAAGACTCAAAAATTAAAATTACTAGATTTTTTAATTCTAGCAATTCAAATAGTGCAAATCTTAGAAGAAATACATAAACACCATATTATTCATCAAGACTTTCAACCAGAAAATATCATTGTCAACTTTAAAGAAAAAAAAGTAAAAATTACAGGTTTGAGTCTTTCATCTTTACTTTTTCAAGAAACGCAAATACCTACTAATCCACACCAACTTAAAAGCAATCTTAGCTATATATCTCCCGAACAAACAGGTAGGATAAATCGCTTTATTGATTACCGTACTGACTTTTATTCTTTGGGCGTAACATTTTATGAAATGCTCACAGGACAGTTACCTTTCCCGACAACTGATGTGATGGAACTAATTCACTGTCATATTGCTAAACAGCCTGTACCTCCCCATCAGTTAATCCCAGAAATTCCCTTAGTAATTTCAGATATTGTGATGAAGTTACTTAGTAAGACAGCAGAAGAAAGATACCAAAGTGCTTTTGGAATTAAAGTAGATTTAGAAAAATGTTTAAATTCTCTTCAAAATCTAGGCAACATTCCCCAATTTCCTCTTGCTGGAAATGATATATCCGAGCAACTGCAAATCCCACAAAAATTATATGGTCGTGAAGGAGAAATTACTCAACTTTTAGCAGCTTTTGAGAGAGTTAGTAATGGCAAAAGCGAAATGATTTTGATAGCTGGATATTCAGGCGTTGGTAAGTCAGCTTTAGTAAATGAAATTCATAAACCAATTGTCGAAAAGCGCGGCTATTTTATTTCAGGAAAATTTGATCAGTTCAAACGTAATATTCCTTATGCTGCCTTAACTGAAGCTTTTTCAGAACTAATCCGGCAGCTACTAACAGAAAGTTCTCAAAATATTGAAAACTGGAAACACAAAATTTTAGAGGCGGTAGGTGTTAATGGTCAGGTAATTACTGATGTAGTTCCTGAAGTTGAATTGCTCATTGACAAACAGCCAAACGTGCCAAACTTAGGTGCAACAGAATCCCAAAATCGCTTTAATTTAGTTTTTCAAAAGTTTTTAGGCGTTTTTACCCGCCAAGAACACCCACTGGTTTTATTTTTAGATGATTTACAGTGGGCAGATGCAGCTTCACTACGTTTAATTAAGTTAATAAGTTCTGACTATAATAGCCAGTATCTATTGATGATTGGGGCATATCGAGATCATGAGGTAGATGATTTTCATCCATTGACACAAACTATCAATGAAATAAAAAATCATAGCACGATCAGCGCTATCAATCTTCGTCCTCTCAATCTTATTGAAATAAATCAATTAATTGCCGACACGCTAAAATGCAACCTAGAAAATACCGCAAGTTTAGCTAACTTAGTTGGTAATAAAACTCAAGGTAACCCGTTCTTTTTGACGCAGTTACTCAAAAGCATTTATCAAGAAAAAATATTATTTTACCAGCAAGATTTTCATTGTTGGCAATGGGACGTTGAATTAATCAATAACTTGGGTATAACTGATAATGTTGTTCAATTAATGGTGAGCAAACTTAATAAACTAGATCATAAAACACAAGATATTTTAAAGCTGGCGGCTTGCATAGGTAATAGATTTTCTTTAGAAATTCTTTCAATAATTAATGATCAATCTTTAGTTACTACTGCCCATCAACTTTGGGAAGCACTCCAAACTGGTTTAATTTTACCCCTCAGTAATGCTTACAAAATCCCTTTACTCGC
This sequence comes from Crinalium epipsammum PCC 9333, assembly GCF_000317495.1. Taxonomy (GTDB): domain Bacteria; phylum Cyanobacteriota; class Cyanobacteriia; order Cyanobacteriales; family PCC-9333; genus Crinalium; species Crinalium epipsammum. The sequence goes on along the minus strand of NC_019753.1, from coordinate 4,053,517 downwards.
TACTACTGAATTATCAGTATTGGAAAATAATTTTAGCTGGCATCAAGAAAACTTGGTGATTGAATATAAGTTTTTGCACGATCACGTACAACAAGCTGCCTATTCTTTAATCCCAGAAAATCGTAAACAAGCCCTTCATTTAAAAATAGGTAAACTACTCTTAAAGAATAGCCGACCTCAATACATAAAAGAGCAAATATTTGATATTGTTAATCACCTTAATGTTGGTAGCGATTTAATTACTCACCAGCCAGAGAAAGATCAATTAGCAAGGCTAAATCTTTTAGCGGGTCAAAAAGCTTCATCTGCAACAGCTTATAAACCAGCAGCCAGGTATTTAAGGGCAGGTTTAGAATTGTTAGCGCCTAATACTTGGGATTATCAATATCAGCTAACGCTAGATTTATATTTAGAAAGAATAGAAGCAGAATATATTAACACAAATATTGAACAAGCTACCCAACTTTCTGATATTGCTTTAGAACACGCTAAAACGGTTTTAGATAAAGCCAATATATACGCTTTACAAATTAAGTTTTATATTGCCCAAAATGATTGCCCCAAAGTATTAGATACAGGTACGAAAGTTTTGGAAATGTTGGGTATAGATTTGGTACAAACAGCACCACAAAATTTAATAAATGAGGATTTGCTTGATTTACCTAACATGGATGATCCTTATACATTAGCAGCTATGAATATTTTAATGCTGCTTTGTCCAGTTGCTTTTATTTCTAATAGTCCTCTAGGCTTACCATTTGTTTTTACAATGTTTCAACTTTCTAAAAATTTTGGTAGCTGTAAAGAAACTATTTATGCTTATGCTATTTATGGGTCTGCACTTTGTGGCCCATTAGCAGATATAGATGCTGGGCAGGGTTATTTTAAAATATCTTTAAAACTATTAGATAAATTTGAGGCTATAGATTTAAAGTCTAAAATATATAATATACTTGCGGCTAACATTTTACATTGGAAACAACATATTAAAGAAACTTTAAAAATTTTAGAAGAGTCTCTAGAAAGCGGTTTAAATACTGGCGATATTGAGCAGGTTTGTCATGCTGCTTTGTTTTATTGTGAACATGATTTTTTTAGAGGTCATAATTTAAAATTGCTCGCTAAAAAACAAAAAAAATATATTAATTTGATTGCTAAATTCAAACAAAGTTATCAATTAAATTATACTAAAATTTGTGGTCAGACGGTATTGAATATTATAGGTGTATCAGGCAATAAAGATAATTTAATTGGAAAGCATTTTAATGAATTAGAAGTTTTACCCCAGCTTTTAGCAGATAAAAGCGTACTTGCTATCTTTTATATTTATTTTAATAAGTTAATGCTGGCTTACTTGTTTAATGATTACCAGCAAGCAATAAAGAGTGCTGTGGCAGCCGAAGAATATACAGTATATGCACGAGCCATGATGGTATGGGGTGAATATAATTTTTACTATGCTCTCGCCTTACTTGCAGAATATTCTCATGCTACAAAAGATGAGCAAGAACGCTACATGACTACAGTAGTGGAGAACCAGCAACGGTTAAAACAATGGGCGGATCATGCTCCCGCAAATTATCAGCATAAGTATGAATTAGTAGAAGCGGAAATTAATCGAGTAAGTGGGGAAGCTTTCAAGGCGATGGAATATTACGATCGCGCCATTTCCAATGCTAGAGAGCAGGGATATATTCAAGAAGAAGCACTAGCTAATGAACGAGCAGCAGAATTTTATCTATCTTTAGGTAGAAATAGAATTGCTAGAGATTATATGACCGAAGCTTATAATGGCTATGTGGGTTGGGGAGCGATCGCAAAAGTACAAGATTTGGAGTCAATATATCCGCAACTAATTAATGCGATCGCAGTAGTAGAACCAGAAAATAATCGCCATCTAACTACAACTAGCAGTAACCCAGATTCAGCAATAGATTTAGCCACTGTGATTAAAGCATCACAAGCTATTTCTGGAGAAATTCGGCTAGATAAGTTATTAGAAAAATTAATGCGATTGGTTATTGAAAATGGGGGCGCACAAACAGGAAGCTTAATTTTAATAAGAGATGGCAAACTTATAGTTGAAGCCCAAGCATCACTAGATGCGGAATTAGTGGTTTTGCAACCATCAGTACCAGTAGAAACCCACCAATTTTTACCACAAACAATAATTAATTATGTCGAGCGAACCAGGGAAGATTTAGTTTTAAATTATGCTGGTAAAACAGAAATATTTTTGGCAGATCCTTATCTTGTTGGTCATCAAATTAAATCTGTATTATGTACCCCTATTCTTAACCAAGGTAAACTGCTTGGCATTCTTTATCTGGAAAACAATTTGCTAAGTGGTGCATTTACTACTGAAAGGTTGGAAGTATTAAAACTTTTGTCTTCCCAAGCGGCTATTTCTTTACAAAATGCTTTATTATATGCTTCTCTAGAGCAAAAAATAGCAGATAGAACGCAAGAATTAAATAAAAAAAATCGTCGCCTTAAGTTACTTAACACCTTGGCGCGTGAACTTAATTCTGGTCTAGCCGTTGAGCAAATAATTGAAAAAACTGTACAACGACTCAGCCAAAATTTTCCCGATTTTCGGGTAGGTTACTTCACTATTAATGACGATGGAATTTTGAGTGTAGTATATGCGATGTCTACGACGGGCTACGCCTACGCACCAGCAGAAATGCCACTGTCAACTAATGCTATAGCCGATTTAAAAACTACTCCTGCTTATTTATTTACCTTACGTCAAGGTCAACCTGTAATCGTTGAAAATATCAATACTGAAATTAGTTTAGCGTCGTTAACTGATGTTCTTCAAGCAACTGGCACACAAGCTTTATTAGATATTCCCTTAAAACAGTCAGAAAAATTAGTAGGTTTGCTGCGCTTTGACTCTATTACTCCTTATCAATGGAATCAACATGAAATTGCCACTTTAACACAGGTAGCTGACTACTTAACTGTAGCCTTGCGAGAAGCTTATACACAACAAGCGCTCGTACAAGAACAAGAATTTTTAAAAGCAGTTCTTAATAATGTACAAGCTGGAATTGTTACTTGTGATGCTGATGGAATTTTAACTCTCTTTAATCCTGCTGCTATAGAATTTCATGGCTTAGATCAAAAAGCAATTCCGCCTAATGAATGGTCAAAATACTACAAATTGTATTTACCTGACGGTAAAACTCTCATGAAAACTGAAAATATACCTTTATTTCGAGCATTACAAGGTGATAATGTTCGTAATGAAGAGATGATTATTATTTCAGCGCAGGGAGAGGTACGTACTTTACTCGTTAGCGGACAAGCAATTCTCGACCCCCAAGGCAAAAAGCTTGGTGCTGTAGTTGCTACACAAGATATTACCTTAATCAAGCAAGCAACTAATGAAATAGCATTAGCGCGGGATCAAGCATTAGCTGCTACCCGTGCTAAAAGTGAATTTTTAGCAACCATGAGCCATGAAATTCGCACTCCGATGAATGCCGTAATTGGCATGACTGGGTTGCTGTTAGATACTAACCTCACAGCAGAACAGCGCAAATTTGCAGAAATAATTCGTAATAGTGGGGAATTATTACTAACCCTAATTAACGATATTCTCGATTTTTCTAAAATTGAATCTGGCAAACTTCAATTAGAACTCCAGCCTTTTGATCTCCAGCAAGTTATTACAAGTTCTTTAGATTTACTAGCATTAAATGCCCTGAATAAAAATTTAAAGTTAACTTACTTGTTAGACCCTCAAACTCCTACCACAATCAAAGGAGATTCTACAAGACTGCGACAAATATTAGTAAATTTGCTCAGTAATGCTGTCAAGTTTACAGATAAAGGAGAAGTAATTGTTTCAGTCACAGCGCAAAAATTAGTAGCAGAAGAAAGTCTCAACAACTCAATATCTTACACACCCACATCTGACTCTGGGCTATACAAAATTCAATTTGCTGTTAAAGATACAGGTATAGGCATTCCAGAAAACCGCATGGAACGTTTATTCAAATCTTTTATGCAAGTTGATTCATCGACGAGCCGTCAATATGGAGGAACTGGACTCGGACTCGCTATTAGTAAGCATTTGAGTGAAATGATGGGCGGTCAGATATGGGTAGAAAGTGGCAACGCCATTTCCGGAAAGCCTCCTGCCAATTGGCAAAAGCCGATTTGGGATTGGGAGTCTACCAATCCTCAAGCACTTGTTAGCACTGAAGAACAATTTTTAAATTCTCAACCTCAAGGTTCTATATTTTATTTCACTATTATTGCGGCAAAAAGTTCTAGTTCTCCCGAAGTTACAGCCAATGCTGATAGAAAAAATCAGTTACATACAATTATCTCTACGCCATCTAAAATCAATCAAAATTTCGCTAAATATTTGCCTTTGCGGATTTTGGTAGCAGAAGATAATCGGGTGAATCAAGATGTAGCTTTACACTTACTGCAAGCAATTGGATATCGAGCCGATATAGTTAACAATGGGTTAGAAGTTTTAGAGGCTTTGCATAGTCGCCCTTATGATGTGGTGCTAATGGATGTGCAAATGCCAGAAATGGATGGATTATCAGCGACACAGCAGATTTGCTCTGAATGGGATAGTGAATCGCTTCCTTGGATTATTGCTATGACAGCTAATGCTATGCAAGGAGACAAAGAAGAATGCCTTGCTGCTGGTATGAATGATTATATTAGCAAGCCAATTCGTATAGAAGAGTTAATTCAGGCTTTGAGCAGGTGCAAACCCAAGAATTTATCCTTGGCTGGTAAACTGCAAAAGAGTGTTGAATACAATCAGCAACCTTCTGAGCTAACATCTCCAACTCCCTCGGTGGAAGATGATAGCCAAAATCCAATTGATGCCAAAATTTGGGCATCTTTACAACAAATGCTTGGTGTTGGAGCTAAGGAAGTGTTAGGGAAAATCATCAACACTTATTTAGAGGAGGCTCCGCGATTGTTGGGTGAAATCAATGCTGCTATTGCAGGAAAAGATCCAGCAGCATTGGTACTTGCATCTCATTCATTGAGGTCAGCAAGTGCTAATTTGGGAGCTATTAAGCTGTCTAAACTTTGTCAGGAGTTGGAATTAATGGGGCGTTCTGGTACTACGGTAGGGGCGCAAGAAATTATGCTGAAAGTTGATGCCATGTACGAAATAGTTAAGTCAGCTTTCCTGATTGAAACACAGCAAAGTTAAGCAATACATATATATATCTTTGTGATGTTTTACGTCTCAGAGTGCGATCGCAGCCTATATATAGCGCAACTCCCCAAAATTTTCAATATTTACCACTATATCTAAATAGCGTATAGTCGTGATCTGTCCAAAAAAGATTACTACTTGACCTATGGTTCGAGAGCTTGAGCGGGTACGCCAGACATCCCAGTTCCCTGAAACTGCACCTGCTGCTAACCCTGTATTTTTTAGAACATATAGCCGTCGTACAGCAGCAGGTCGTGAGACTTGGGAGCAGGTGTGCGATCGCACTTTAAGTGGATTAATTAGGTTAGGGAAGCTTACAGAGGCAGAAGCAGCAGTCATACTGAAGATGCAGCGCCAAATCAAAGCTCTCCCCTCTGGTCGTTGGTTGTGGGTTGGTGGTACAGAATGGAGCGAACAACCAGAAAATTTTTCTGGTGCTTATAATTGTACCAGTACTAATGTACTAGATTGGCGAGCTTTTGGTTTAATGATGGATCTTGCCATGATGGGATGTGGCACAGGTGCTGTCCTTGAACCGAGATATATCAACCAACTGCCAGCGATTCGCAACCGTTTGATAGTAACCAACCAAGGTGAACTTGGCGCTACTCCGGCTTCTGATCGCCGTGAGCAAACAGAAGTTAAAGTAGAGAGCGATCGCGTCACCATCCACGTAGGAGACTCTCGCCAAGGTTGGGTGCAGTCTTATCAAGCTTTACTAGAACTATCGAGTGATGAACGGTTTGCAGGAGAAATAAAAGTCTTTATTGATCTCAGCGATGTTCGTCCTGCTGGAGAAAAATTAAAAGGTTTTGGTGGAGTTGCGAATCCTGTTAAATTATCAGGACTTTATGAACGTTGTGCATCTATTTTAAATAAAGCTGTAGGACGGCAATTAAATTCAGTTGAATGCTGTTTATTAATAGATGAAGCTGCTGTTACCATCGTCGCTGGTAACATAAGGAGAAGCGCGGGCATGAGGCAGGGGGCAAGTGACGATCAAGCCTTTGCAGGTGCTAAAGAAAATTTATGGCAGCAAGATACTGAGGGGAATTGGCGCATTGATCCTGAAAGAGATTCCCTGCGTATGGCAAACCACACAAGGGTTTTTCATCACAAACCTACTGAACAAGAGTGCATAGATGCTGTTAGAAAACAGTATTACTCAGGGGAAGGTGCAATTCAATGGGCAGGGGAAGCTTTAGCGAGAGCAAATTGTGATTTAATCAATACAACTGAGCTAAAAATTGACTTTATCAAAGCTTATGATCAAGGCAAAGCTCAAGATTGGTTAAAACAGGGATACCCAAATTTAAATTTAGATGAAATAGAACATCGCTTAAGTCGTCTAGGCTTAAATCCGTGTGGTAAGTAATTTTGCCTCACGTTAAAAATTGGAGAAAATCGGAGAAAGCTGAGATGCTAATTCCGAGGTAAGTAAAGGAAATAAAAAACTTTTACCACCGTAGAGCGTAGGAACTGAACCTCGCAAACCGAGAATAAAACGTTCCCAAGAGTCTCCAACTACTTTAAGTAGAAAAAGTACGCCGATCTGTTTGTTTTCCTTACTCGCTCTGATCTTAAATTCAACTTATTAACGAATTTCTTCAGCCAGCCAGGAAAATACACACTTTACAAAAAAAGAATGATTTTTTGTAGTTGTAAGTGTGCCGAATCAAAGGAACAGAACTAAAGGATAAAAAGCCTTTAGGATAACAAAAATGGAAATTATTGGTGCGAACTTTCACTGCAACCTTTCGGAGATTCACCTAAATCAAATTGACCCAGATAACTACAAAGAACAAGAAGAAGCTTTCTCTGCTAGTGCATTATCTGTAGCAGTTTTACTTAACCATAAATTTCAGGAAGAACGCTACCAAAAATCACGAGAATTAGATCCCATTGTTGGGGTATCTTTCACAGGATTATTTGATTTCTTTGTGCAAGCTTTTGGTGTAGATTGGTTGCATTGGTGGGCTGAAGGAAGACCCCAAACTGCACAAGGATTAGAGTTTAAGCGCCAAGAAGAAGAGTATTTAACTCGTTGGCGTGAGACTGTGCATCGAACAGTGTGGGATTATTGCGATCGCCACGGCATAAAACGCCCCAACCGTTGTACAACAGTGCAACCTTCGGGGACAAAATCTCTCCTTACAGGTGCATCACCAGGATGGCATCCGCCCAAGGCACAACGTTTTCTACGACGGATCACCTTCAGAAAAAATGATCCAGTCGCCCTTGCCTGTATTGATTACGGATACAACGTTATTCCTTCTCAATCTGATAAGGACGAAAAGGGTAATCTGCTCAACGATCCTTTTGATCCCCGTTGTTCAGAATGGTTAGTAGAAATACCTGTAGCTGTACTGTGGGCAGATTTACCTGGTGCTGATCAAGTTGACATCAGTAAATTTAGTGCGATCGCGCAACTAGATTTTTATATGCAGGTACAAAAATTCTATGTGCGACACAATACCTCAGCCACTATCGAGCTACGGGAGAACGAAATCGAAACTTTAGGCACTCGCCTCTACGAAGCCATCCGAGATGACGAAGGCTATATCTCAGCCGCCCTTCTAGCTCGGTTTGACGACCTGCAAACCTTCCCACGCTTGCCATTTGAGCCAATATCTAAGGCAACATATAACCAGTTGATGCAGGAAGTAGTAGTACGGCGCAAAACCGATGATTTCCATGCTGCCTTGAGCCAATATGACTTAGGAGAGATGGCAGAATCAGGACCAGCAGGTTGCGACTCAGATAAGTGCTTATTCTCTGAACAAAAACTTTAATAACTTCATCGGGCAATCTTAAAATTAAGATTGCCCAAGCTCACCAACCCTACCAAAAGAAACGCTAGAATCCAAAGGAATTAAACGAATAAAGCGACAGGATCGAGGATAATTTCCATGTTTCTAGATGAACTAACACCAATATTTAAAGAACTTACCCAACAACCGAGTGCTTTCTTCGGTGGGTTATTCTCTGGAATGTTTCGGCTTAACTTAGCTGATGAGCCAGTCAATAGCTGGCTAAATCAACAGACAGGTGCTACTAGCTCAACGTCTTCTACCATTGGTAGCGAAAATGGCAAAAGCAGTGCGCCCCAGTCTATTTCTATCGACTAAAGTAGAGACTGCACAGAATAGGTCTCTACTTAGTAATAAGATTGCTCTGTGGAGAAATCAACAGAGCAATTGTTTTCAATCTCCCAGGCAAATACCTAGACCTCTAGCAGTTTTGACTAAAGTATCTTGAGGATCAACAGCACGATATTGACCGATCGCTTCAGTAATCGGGACACACCCAACTTGACGATTTTGCCAAGTTACAACGTGGTCATACTTACCAGCAGCAATCAAATCAACTGCCTCAACACCAAAAGCTGCTGCAATTAATCTGTCTTGTGGTGAAGGAATACCGCCTCGCTGTATATGTCCTAAAACCGTAACTCTTGTTTCTGCACCACTAGCACCAGCAATTTCTTCAGCTAAATATTGACCAATTCCACCTAAACGACACTCCCCAAAGCGATCCATTTTCTTGATCAAATCGCCTGCTTCTGTGCATACCGCTTCTGAGACAATCACAATCGAAAAGTTTTTTCCTTGAACTTGACGTTCTTTAATTTTGCGACAAACTTTTTCTAGAGTGTAAGGAATTTCAGGAATGAGGATTACATCTGCGCCACCAGCGATCCCCGCATTCAAGGCAATATGTCCAGCATCGCGCCCCATCACTTCTAGGATCATTACCCTACTATGACTAGCAGCAGTGAAGTGTAAGCGATCCAATGCTTCAGTAGCAATGTTGACGGCTGTATCAAATCCGATAGATATCTCCGTAGAACCAACATCATTATCAATAGTCTTGGGAATTCCGACTAAATTGATCCCGCCTTGCTGGGCAATTTTTCGCAGAATTGCCAAACTACCATCACCACCAATCCCAATTAAGGCATCTAACCCTAACTTATGGTAATTGTCGATAATTTCATGGGAGCGATCGCACAAACTACCATCAGCCATCGGAAAAGCAAAGGGATCACCTTTATTTGTTGTCCCCAACACCGTTCCACCCATAGTCAGTAAAGAATCTACCCGATCAATCTCCAACTTGGTTACATCAGGTGGATTAGTCATTAATCCCAAAGTAGAGCGACATATACCTAAAACTTCCCAGCCATAAGTGCCGATAGCGCGATGCACAACAGCACGAATTACAGGATTAAGTCCAGCACAATCACCACCACTCGTTAGAATACCAATGCGTTTGTCTGCTCCCATATTGAAAAATTCTCTATTTTTAGTGTTACCTAAGCCCTGAATCTGTATTTGACCTTAATTACTTACCCTTGCACAAGAAAGTAAGTGTAAAGATTTTTATGCAAAGACTTTCACTTTAAATATCTTTGATAAGCGTGGGGGAGGATGTCACTCCTTTAGCTTTACTGGTGGGAAGCCCCGCACTGTACTGTAATCAGTCAGTGTTGGGATGAGAGCCTGGGTAATCAAGTGGGTTCAATACCCCCTTAATTGCCAAACTCCGAATGTATTGACGAAGAATATCACTTTGGGTTCTTTCGGTGATTCGGCAAAACTCATCGAGATGTTGCTTTTCAAGATCAGAAATTCGGAGAGAAATATTCTTCATGTACTGCCTAAACAATTGTTTTTGCGTTAAAATGGTAGCATGAGAACAGCCTACCAGTATCGACTACGACCAACAAAACAACAAATTACTGAGCTTGACAGATGGCTATCTATGCTATGCGCTCAGTACAATTATTTGTTGGCTGATAGATTTAACTGGTTTGAACAGAACCGGAGTCCTATCAATGCTTGCCCCTTAGTTTGTCACCTACCAGAACTGCGAGATAACCCAGATTATTACTCGCAGAAAAAAACGTTGCCTCAACTCAAAAAGACTCATCCTTGGTACGGAGAAATTTACTCTCAAGTCCTCCAAGATGTAGTTAAAAGAGTTAAGTTAACATTTGATAGATTCCTTAAAGGTGACAGTAACGGTAAACGTAGTGGTAAACCTCGGTTTAAAGCACGTAATCGTTACCGTACCTTTACTTATCCCCAGATAAAAGATGGATGCTTGCAGGGCAACTTAATTAACTTACCAATGTTTGGTAAGCTTAAGTTTGTTTTGCATCGTCCGATACCTGATGGTTTTAAGATAAAAACAGCTTGTATTACCAAAAAGGCTGATGGCTTCTACGTTACGTTATCTCTGGAAGATGCGACTGTTCCTGAAATTACACATGATTTTAACCCAAATAAAATTACTGGGATTGATGTTGGTTTAAAAGAATTTTTGACAACTTCGGAAGGCGAAACTGTTGCTATTCCTCAATATTATCGTAAAGCCCAAAAACTGTTAAAGGTAATTCATAAACGGTTATCTCGTCGCAAAAAAGGAAGTAATAGAAGATTAAAAACCGTAAAACAACTAGGGAAACAGCATAAAAAAGTTGCTGACAAACGCAAAGACTTTCATTTCAAAACTGCTAACAACTTATTGAAAAAATATGATGTCGTTGCAGTTGAGGATTTGAATATAAAAGGTCTTTCTCGTACTAGATTAGCTAAATCTGTTTTAGATGCTGGGTGGTCAAGTTTTGTATCAATACTAACAAAGAAAGCCGAAAATGCTGGTTTGTTAGTGGTAGCTGTAAACCCAAAAAACACATCTCAAGACTGTTCTAATTGTGGTGAAAAAGTACCTAAAAAGCTGCATGAACGTTGGCATGATTGCCCTCATTGTAGATGTAATCTAGACCATTGGTGACAAGTTAAGGAAAAGAGAAAATTGTCAAGGGTGGTATTTGGCTAGGTCAAAAATCGTGAGAAACTCAGTCTAGACAAGTAGTTGAGCGATTTAGACCAGCCATGACACAAAGCCGAAAAACCAATCGAGACCATGCGAAAAAGAAACAACGACCACTGGTGGAAGACGAAGTAATAGCCAAGCAATTGGAAAAATTACTGACACCAGCCATTACAAATCAAGAAAATTACTACCGAAAATTAGGACTCAGAGAACGGATACTGAATTTACCGTTGATGATGGCGGCGGTGTTGACCTTGCTGTGGCGAGATGTGGCAGGAGTCAGAGAACTAACAAGAATGTTAGCCAGAGATGGTTTTCTGTGGTGTAGTCCCACAAAAGTTAGTCAACAAGCGGTATCACAAAGATTTTTAACATTTCCATCTGAATTATTTGAAAAAGTATTTAAAGATTTATTGCCGAGTTTAAGAGCAACTTGGCATAGTAGAAATCAACGTCCATTGCCAGAAAGTATTCAATTTACCTTGTCAAAATTTGAGAAGATTTGGATAGTAGATGGGTCAACATTGGAGGCATTGTTTAGGAAGTTAAAAAGCTTAGAAGAGACTCAAAGAGGGCAATTAGCCGGAAAAATGAGTACAGTAATTGATTTAATGACTAGATTACCTGTAGAAATTTGGTTTGAAGAAAATTCTAAAGCTTCTGATATTAAACTTGAAGAAAACATTCTAAATTTAGTAACAAAAAACACCTTGCTGTTATTGGATAGAGGGTTTTATCACTTTAATTTTTGGTTTCAATTAATTGAGAAAAAAGTAGATTTTATAACGAGAATAAAAAAGGAGCAGCAATCAAAGTAGAACAAATATTTACCGATAGTTATGAACTGAGAGATCGGAAGATACGCTTTGGTTCTGGCACAAAGAAGACTCCATTTATTACCTTGCGTTTGATTGAAGTCAGGTCAGGAAAAACCTGGCATTCTTATTTAACCAGCGTCCTAGACCCTAATATTTTACCCCCTTATGTGGTAGCAGATTTATATCGGCGGCGGTGGCGGATTGAAGATGCTTTTAACACAGTCAAGAGGCTTTTAGGTTTAAGTTATTTATGGACGGGTTCAATCAATGGAATTAAGTTACAAATTTGGGCGACCTGGTTATTTTATGCGGTTTTAGTAGATTTAGGTGATGCCGTAGCAGATGAACTTGCTCTCCCCTTCGACGAGATTTCATTAGAAATGATTTATCGCGGTCTTTATCATTTTACTATGGCTCATCAGAAAGGTAAGGCAACAGACCCCGTTAAGTATTTTGCTGATCCCGAAAATCGAGATTTAGGTATTATCAAACAGCAACGAAACCCCAATGTTAAGTTGATTGTCGCTCCTTTTCCCAATCTTCAACGAGGGTCTGACCAGTTTTTTTCAACAATTCTCTGAAAGCCTCTTGACAAAACAGTTACAGGCTTAACTTGTCACCAATGAATCTAGACCGTGACCACAATGCAGCGATTAATATTAAAAATAGGGCTGAGGGTCATCCAGTCCTTAAAGCGCAACGCCTCCTAAGCATTAGCCGGATTGGTTGCGAAGCCCACACTGTACTTGGTACTCCAAGTCAGTGATGGGAGATGTCACACACCTAATTAGAAATACCTACTTAAAATAGAAAGTGACGACCAGGCATATTGCTCGTCTCAGGGTGGTACTTCTTTTGTAGTTGCCCTAAAAACGGCAAGCGCCAAAGAGCGATACGGAGGACGATTTCATGGTAGACGTGGCTCAACCTTTGGTGCAGGAACAAGCACTAGATCGGGACTGCACGACCCTATCTCGTCACGTCCTGCAACAACTTCACAGCTTCTCAGCAGAGGCACAAGACCTCAGCGCGATCATGAATCGCATTGGTTTGGCAGCGAAGCTAATAGCGCGTCGCCTCAGCCGTGCTGGTTTAATGGAAGGTGTTTTAGGCTTTACTGGTGATGTGAACGTCCAAGGAGAATCCGTCAAAAAGATGGATATCTATGCCAATGACGTATTTATCTCAGTATTTAAGCAAAGTGGGTTAGTCTGTCGCCTCGCCTCAGAGGAAATGGACAAACCTTATTACATTCCTGAAAACTGCCCAATTGGACGTTACACTCTGCTTTATGACCCGATTGATGGTTCTTCCAACGTTGATATTAATTTGAATGTTGGTTCCATTTTCTCGATTCGTCAGCAAGAAGGTGACGATCTTAATGGAGAAGCTAGTGATTTATTGCAAGATGGGCATAAACAGTTAGCGGCTGGGTATGTTCTTTATGGTCCCAGCACAATGCTAGTGTATTCCATCGGTACTGGTGTCCACGCTTTCACTCTTGACCCCAGTTTAGGTGAATTTATCCTGTCTAATGAAAATATCCGTGTACCAGAACACGGTTCCATTTATAGTGTTAACGAAGGTAACTTCTGGCAATGGGATGAATCACTCCGAGAATACATTCGTTATGTCCATCGCCAAGAGGGTTACACTGCACGATATGGTGGGGCGTTAGTTGGAGACATCCATCGAATTTTTACTCAAGGAGGCGTTTTCCTATATCCTGGTACGGTTAAAAAGCCTGAAGGTAAACTGCGACTACTCTATGAATCTGCCCCTCTAGCGTTTTTGATGGAGCAAGCAGGTGGTAGAGCCAGTACCGGAACCCAGGATATTTTAGATGTAGTGCCTGAAAAAATCCATGCGCGGACACCTTTGATTATTGGCAGCAAAGAAGACGTAGCATTGGTGGAGTCTTTTATACAGAAACAGGCAAAGGTATCAGGCGAAACTGTGAGCAGCAATTCTTGAAGCCGAGAAGATTGGGATCGCAAGATTACTATTAAAATCCCCACAATTGCTCCTGTTTGTACAAACTAAAAGTTTAACTTTCAATGTCAATAGCCAAATTCATAATTTTTTAGGAGTCAAGAAATGACTGCAACAGAAAAGAATCCTATCTTTACAATTGAAGAACAATACGGTCAAAGTATCTGGATGGATAATTTGACCCGCGATTTAATTAAATCCGGTGAATTAAAAAGTTTAATTGAAAGTCGCGGTTTACGTGGGATCACTTCAAATCCCAGCATTTTTGAGAAAGCAATTGTAGGTAATGCTACTTATGATGCTGATATTGAAGCTGGAATTAATGCCAAAAAATCAGTGCAAGAAATTTATGAATCATTGGTTTTTGAAGACATCCGCAACGCTTGTGATACCTTCCGATCAATCTATGAAGAATCGAAAGGATTAGACGGTTATATCAGCATCGAAGTACCACCAACGATCGCACATGATACAGAGAAAACAATTGAAGAAGCCCGACGCTATTATCAGCAAATCGGTCGCGAAAATGTGATGATTAAAATTCCTGGCACATCTAAAGGCTTGCCAGCAGTGGAACAAGTTATTAGTGAAGGAATTAGCGTCAACATTACTTTACTATTCTCGGTCAACAGTTATGTAGAAACTGCATGGGCTTACATTCGAGGTTTAGAAGCACGAGCAGCGAAAGGTGAAGATATTAGCAACATTGCTTCAGTAGCAAGTTTCTTCTTGAGTCGGATTGATAATAATATCGACGCTAAAATTGATGCCAAGCTGACTAAAGGAGTTGACAGACTAGAAAAAGAAGCTGTGCTTCGGGCTGTCAAAGGTAAAATTGCGATCGCCAACGCTAAGATTGCTTACCAAAAGTATAAAGAAATAATTCAAAGCGATCGCTGGCAAGCACTAGCAGCTAAAGGAGCCAAAGTTCAACGTTTACTGTGGGCAAGTACTAGCACTAAAAATCCTGAATACAGCGATGTAATGTACGTCGATGAGCTAGTTGGACAAGATACAGTTAATACCTTACCACCAGCAACTATTGAAGCTTGTGCCGATCATTGCGATCCTGCTAGTCGGATTGAAACAAACGTTGATCAAGCTTATAACCTGATAGAAAGCCTCAAAGATCCCGACATTGATATCAATTTAGATGAAGTAATGGACGAACTTCTATCTGAAGGAATTGATAAATTTGTGCAACCATTCCAATCTTTGATGAGTTCTCTAGAAGAGAAAGTCAAGAAACTAGCAACTGTGTAGAGAGAGGGAGGAGAGAGGGGAGAGGGGAGAGGAGAGAAAAGGAATATATTAGACCTATTGCATAAATCGTGTATTTCATCTGCGTACCCTTCGGGAAGCGCTAAGGCGCTATATCTGCGTTTATCTGCGGTTAATCTGCGTTCTAAACAACAAAATCATGATTTTTGCAACAAGCTAATTGATCTTCGCCTCCCTAGCTTTCTCATCTCCCCATTGAAATTAGGATTTTAAAATATGGTTACACTTTTAGAAAATCCCCTGCGCGTGGGTTTGCGGCAGACAAGAGTACCAGAACCGCAAATTTTGGTAATCTTTGGCGCATCTGGAGACTTGACACAGCGCAAGCTAGTGCCAGCAATTTATCAGATGAAACGCGATCGCCGACTACCGCCAGAAATTACTGTGGTAGGTGTGGCACGGCGTGAATGGAGCCACGACTACTTCCGCGAACAAATGCGGGAAGGCGTAGAGGAATTTGGGGGTGGTATAGGCTCAGAAGAAAAGTGGCAAGACTTCGCCCAAGGTTTGTTTTACTGTCCAGGTGATATCGACAAACCAGAAAGCTACCAGCGCCTGAAAGAATTTCTCAAAGAACTAGATGGACAACGCGGAACTCAGGGAAACCGTGTATTTTACCTCTCAGTTGCTCCGAAATTCTTTCCCGAAGCCATCCGCCAGCTAGGTGCGGCGGGAATGATGGAAGATCCGATGAAAACCCGTCTGGTAATTGAAAAACCATTTGGACGGGATCTTAGCTCCGCTAAAGCTCTTAACCAAGTAGTGCAAAAAGTCTGCAAAGAGCAACAAGTTTACCGAATAGACCACTATCTAGGTAAAGAAACAGTTCAAAACTTGCTGGTTTTCCGGTTTGCCAATGCAATTTTTGAACCCTTGTGGAATCGCCAATTTGTAGACCACGTTCAAATTACAGTAGCAGAAACTGTCGGTGTTGAAGACAGGGCAGGTTACTACGAAAGTTCAGGTGCTTTGCGAGATATGCTGCAAAACCACCTGATGCAGATTTTTTGTCTAACAGCGATGGAACCTCCCAACTCCTTAGACGCTGATAGTATGCGTACAGAAAAGTTGAAAGTTCTGCAAGCAACCCACTTAGCTGATGTGCATAACTTAGATGTTTCAGCCGTGCGGGGTCAGTATACAGCCGGATGGATGAAAGGTCAGCGAGTTCCTGGTTACAGAGAAGAACCAGGAGTAAACCCCAACTCCACAACCCCAACTTATGTAGCTATGAAGCTGCTGATTGATAACTGGCGTTGGCAGGGAGTGCCTTTTTACCTCAGAACTGGTAAGCGGTTGCCCAAGAAAGTCTCGGAAATTGCCATTCAGTTTCGTGAAGTTCCCTTATTAATTTTTCAATCTGCTGCTCAACAAGCAAACCCTAATGTATTGGTGATGCGAATTCACCCTAATGAGGGAATTTCTCTCAGGTTTGAAGCAAAAATGCCTGGACCAGATCTGCGTTCTCGTTCAGTAGATATGGACTTTAGTTACGGTTCTTCTTTTGGAGTGACAAGCTCTGATGCTTACGATCGCCTGTTAATAGATTGTATGCTAGGCGACCAAACTTTGTTCACTCGTTCTGATGAAGTAGAAGAAGCATGGCGAGTTGTAACACCTGCGCTCTCGGCTTGGGACGCGCCAACAGATCCATCATCAATTCCTACTTATGAAGCAGGAACCTGGGAACCCCAAGAAGCAGAACAACTGATTAACCAAGATGGTCGTAAGTGGCGCAGGTTGTAGCTGCTAGCTTTTAGCTGTTAGCTATCAGCCAAAAAGCGAACATGACAAACGAGAAGTTAGGTTCGATCTAATAGCTGATCGCTGATAGCTAATTAATTAATAATTCAAAATTCAAAACTTATAAATATTATGGCAACACAATCACCTCCAATGGTTCCGCTACAGTCGCCCAAAGATGTCTCAATTAATGAGCTTGAGGCGGAACTACAGCAAATTTGGCAAAGCTACAACAATAATGGCGATGGGGACTCCCCCTCGGCGACGAGGGCGACTACGTTTAGTTTTGTGGTTTATGAACCAGAAGAAACCCAACAGCTTTTGGCAGCACTAGGGTTTTATAGAGGTCCGATTGATGGGATCGATGGGCCGCTAACGGCATCAAGTATCAAGGCGGCTCAGAAAGCTTACGGGCTACCGATAACAGGTAAGCCAGATGATAAAACTGTCGCTCTTCTGCGGGAGAAATTTGCTAAACTTAGCCCTGCTGCTGAAGATAACGACGCAGATGCAGTTAAACGGTTAGCGTTTTCAGACGATCGCGGGTTTGTAGTTGCAGATGCGATCGCTGCTGCTAACCCTTGTCGGATCATTGCCTTATTCCCCACAACTGGAGAAGATCAAGGCGTAACCGCACAAGTGTCTGCTTATTGCCCAATCAATAAACACAGCAATAACACCTTAGTCTGCTGTGAATACGTCACTATTAAGGGTACGACTGAAGCACTAGAACGCAACGGCGGGGTTGTCAGTGAGTTAATGATTAGCGATCTACCTAAGTTTTTATGGTGGAAAGCTACACCTGACATTAATAATGCTTTATTTAAGCGACTGGCAACAATCTCTACTTCTGTAATACTTGACTCAAGTTCTTTCAATAGTCCCGAAGCTGATTTACTGCGGGTATTCAATTTATTTGAACAAGGCATTCCTGTAGCGGATCTCAACTGGCGACGCATTGCTGCTTGGCAAGAATTGGCGGCTGAAGCTTTTGATCCACCAGAACGAAGAGCATCCGTCAGGGAAATTGATCGCGTAACAATTGATTACGAAAAAGGTAATCCTAATCAAGCTTTGATGTTTCTAGGCTGGTTGGCAAGTCGCCTACAATGGCATCCTGTCTCTTGTACAGAAGAATCTGGCGATTATGACATCAAACGCATTCATTTGGTTACAGCAGATCAACGGCAAGTAGAAGCTGAGTTAGCTGGAATTCCCACAGCCGATTGGGGAGAAATTGCTGGTGATTTAGTGGGTTTACGTTTAGACTCTACCAATGAACAAGCTGATTGTTGTACTGTGCTTTGTTCAGAAACCAGTGGTTGTATGCGGATGGAAGCTGGTGGTAGGGCGCAATCTTGTCGGATTCTACAAGTAGCGCCTTTAACTGACCAAAAGCCTGAACAGTTGTTAAGTCAGCAATTGCGTCGCTGGGGTCGCGATATGCTTTACGAAGAAAGTTTGGCAGTGACGGGGCAAATCCTCCGCTTGAATGTGTCAGACGAGCAAAATTAATTCTTAAGATGAAAGAGTGTAGATTAATCTACACTCTTTTATTTTCAAGGGGTGATAAGTAGGTCAACAGAATTAATTGTAAAACCCCACCCCCAGCCCCTCCCCGTCAACAGGGAGTGGGGACTAATTGTTTGATATTTTTTAAGGTGGAGCTACTTAGCTGATGAAAAAAGTTTTAGCAATCAAGTTGATAGTACTAGGATTGGTTAGTCTAAGCATTGAATCTGCTGTAGCACAAACTCAACCACAACTACAAAAACCAGCTATAACCACCTACGGTACACCAACAGATCCAGATACAGCAGATGTATCTATCACTTCTAGTGTGACGGCACAAGAACTACGCTTTAAAGTAGTGCCTAATTCTCAAATTCAGTTTCCAGGTAGTCCTCAAAGAAATACAGGTTGGCAGACTGAAAGAGTAAATTTACCCAAACCTGTGCAAGCTGGTGTTACTTATCGCAATATTGGTATAAATCTGGAAATCACCAGTGTATTTAGTGATATTGACCGCATTGTTTCAGAAGCTTTGGGTGAAGTTCAAGCATCACCTCAAGTTAGTCCCGTTGTTCCTCCTATTACTCAACCAGGAGAAAATCAACGATGAATTACTATTTTTTTAAAGCTAAATCAATGGGGTTGTTACTGTTTGCTTCAGCGAGTATTAACTTGATGTTATGCGCGATCGCATCGGCTCAAAGTGAACCTACTCAAATCTTAGACACTAACTCACAAACTGAAAACAATAAACCACAATTTAGTAATATTGTCAACAATTTTGAATTGAATATTACAAATCAGCAGATTAATCAACAAAACTACCAAGCATCAACATCTATTGCCGTTGGTCAATTATCAAAAAATGGCATAAATTTGAATATCGGTGCATCTGTGCAAGCTAGCCAAATAAAAATGCAACTACGAAATATTTATGGACAAGTACATTTTCGAGCAAGCTCAAAAAGGTTGCAATAAAATATTTTTTCTCATCCTCCTGGTATAAATTTAGATAAATAATTGTAAAACTCAATACATTTATGCCTCCAGATCAAGTGTGTAACCTAGAGCTATCAAGGTAAGATAGATGCTCTAGCCTCAGATATAGAACTGTAGGCTGATGCAACTGAGGATTAATTAACGCAAATGTGGGGGAAGGAAAAAGCAGTGAGAAAAATACCGTACATAAGTACTGCGATCGCATTCATCTTGGCTGCTGCAATACCTGCTACTGCACAGCAAAAAATAGATCATTCTATTTTAAATACTGAACAACCAGAAATTGCTAATTCATTATTACAAAACAACTTACCAATTAATTCTATTTCATCTAACCAATTAGCTATTAATACTGCCCTACCCCCTATTCCTATTCCTAGAACAACAGAGGGTAAACTAGAGTTACTTAAACAATTAGAATCTCAGTTAATAGCACAACAGCGTCCCTCCACAGTACCACCTGTTGCGCCTGTAAATTCTACACCAAATCAACCAGTGAGATCGCAACAATCAAGTACTAATGAGCCTGATGTCCTGCTAGATGTTCCGAATTTATCAGTAGAACAAATTAAATTAGTTGTAGAAAATTTACGCGCTCATATTTCCCTTGATGCCAGACTAGCAAATTTGTTGCAGCTAACGGCGGGTGCTGATGTCAGTATTGATAAAGTTGATCTCGATATTAAAGGGGTAAAAGCCCAACTACTTTTAAAAGTGCGCTTAGAAAATGTTGCCAGAATTATTGACCGCACCCTCACAACTATTGATCGTAATCCCCAAATTCTAGAACGTCTGTTACAAACAGTTGATAACACAGTTGGGACAGTTGGAAATGTAGCAAATACCGCCTTGCAACCAGGTGGTGTAGTTAGTCAAACAGTTGGGACAGTTGGAAATGTAGCAAATACCGCCTTGCAACCAGGTGGCGTAGTTAGTCAAACAGTTGGCACAGTTGGGCAAACATTGAATAATGTTACACAGCCAGGAGGTTTACTCAGCCAAACAGTAAATACACTAGGTCAAACAGTACAGCGCACCATTGACTCCACAGGTAACATAGTTGAACGCACAGCTAATAATACTGGTGGATTGCTAAATCAGAGAGTAGTAGGTAATCTAGCTTCCTTGCGGGTATTGAGTGAAACTAGAAACACGGTTGGGCAGATTGTTCGTCAAGTGCAAGATAATTCTGGTGCAATTATTGAATATACTCTTGACTCAGCAGGCAAGATTACCAACCCACGTATTATCCGTGCGGCAACAAGCGGACAAAGGTAAAAACTCACCCCAACAGTATAAGTAGGTCAACCTAATTAAAGGTAAAATCCTATCCCTTGTCCTGCTACAACCGACGGACAGGGTAATATTTTAGATATTAAAAATTACGCTAACTGAATAAGCACGAATTGCAATATCTACTGTTGCAATAGTCAACTATAACTAAGCTTGATAAAAAGAATGAAATGATAGAAGATATTAGATCTGATATATTTTTACAAATACAAAATCCGCTAGTGAAACCCTCTTAATGACTGCCCATTTAGGAAATGAATCGGGTGTGTATAAAGCGAACTAAGCCAGAAATTATTCCCATTAGTATTACCAGGACAAGTTGATAGAGAGGAACGAAAAGAAATGCTAATCCGCTCTGAGGGTCAGTGTTGATAAAAAAAGCATCTATGTAAAAGTAAGTTCCCCAACCAAATGCCACTAGGGATGTAATCAAAATAATGATTGCTTCAGTACGTTTGTTAGCGAAAATACCCATTAATGAAAATACCATATAGGGTAGCAGTAACCAGATGGTAAACCCACTCAACAAAGATGCTAATCCGCCACCTGCATAAATTAAGATCCCCAGTGCTACTATCATTCCCAAAATTGAACAAACCTGAATGGCAATCTGAACTGGCAGCAATTTCATATCACTTCCTAAAGAAACTTTGAAATTTTATTTTCTGCTATAATATTAAACTTTAAGATATTTCGGTTGGTGAACTAATCTGTTGTTGTTAAAGATAGCTAAAATAATCTACTCACAATACCTTTAATCAACTGATGGCGTTAGTAATTGCGGGTGAACGTAGTGGAGTAGGCAAGACAACTATTACCCTGGCGATGCTGGCGTGTTTGCAGCGTCGGGGTTTGCAGGTGCAATCTTTTAAGGTTGGTCCTGATTATATTGATCCTATGTTCCATCAGTATGTTACAGGGGGTGCTAGTCGGAATTTAGATCCGGTACTAACCTCAGAAGATTATGTACAGCAGTGTTTTACTCGCCACATTCAAAGTGTAGATTACGCCTTAGTAGAGGGTGTGATGGGTTTATTTGATGGGGTAAAGGTGACTGGGGACTGGAGACTGGGGACTGGGAAGAATAATTTTGAGTTGAATTTGGATAATGATGGCGCGACAAATCAAATAAATTCCCATCCCATCGCTAATCACCAAATACTTACTGATTTTGCAAGTACGGCTCATATTGCGCGTTTATTAAGTTTACCTGTAGTTTTAGTAATAGATTGCAGTCGGTTATCGGGTTCGGTTGCTGCGATCGCACACGGTTATCTTTCCTTTGATCCCCGCCTCAAAATTGCAGGTGTAGTATTAAATCGGGTTGGAAGCGATCGCCATTTAGAATTACTACAAGACGCTTTAGAACCTTCACACCTACCGATTTTAGGAACTTTCCGACGGCAGGATAATATAAATATACCTGATCGCCATCTAGGTTTAGTACCCACAGGTGAGATTGCCGAGTTAGATAGTTTGATCGACAAACTAGCTTACTTGGGCGAAACTTGCTTTAACTGGGAACTATTATTACCACTATTAAAAGCAGAAACTAACTCACCTCAAAACCAAGATGAAATTCCTTCTATAGCCCCTCCCCGAATTTCGGGGAGGGGTTGGGGTGGGGTAAACCCAGATAAACATAATCGCATTTTGCAGCCTCTCCAAAATTCTCTGAAAAATATGGAAGGAGTACGCATTGCAGTTGCACGCGATCGCGCGTTTAATTTTTATTACCAAGACAACTTAGATCAGTTAAAAAATCTAGGCGCAGAACTAATTTTTTGGAGTCCCTTAACCGATACAGAATTACCTGAAAATGTGCAGGGAATGTATTTTGGGGGTGGGTTTCCTGAAGTATTTGCCCAAGAACTATCTAATAATACCTCAGCAAAAGACACAGTTAAGAAAGCTATCTTAGCTGGAATGCCTACTTATGCCGAGTGTGGCGGGTTAATGTATTTGTGTGAGGATATTGTAAACTTTGAGCAGCAGTCATATCCAATGGTAGGGGTGTTGCCTACCACTGCCGTTATGAGTTGTCGCCTTAGTTTAGGATATAGAATAGCGATCGCACTTCAAGATAGTCCACTCTTATCAAAGAGTGCAACCGTTTGGGGACATGAGTTTCATCGCTCTTTTTTATCTAAAACACCTACTCAGCCTTTATATAATCTACATAGCTATTCTGCCCATACTTCAGCCACAATAGAAGGGTGGAGCCTGCATCAGCTTCATGCTTCATACGTGCATCTTCATTTTGGTGCTAATCCACAAATTCCCCTGCGCTTTTGGCAACACTGCTATCAGTGGCAATTCAACGCCATTACATAACTTAAATAGCTGGGTGGAAATAAACTTAATATAAACGCTGGTCATTGTTAATTGTTAAGGGAGGTTATAAGCGTGGAAGTGGAGCTTGCGGTTTATCAACAGCGATGCTTAGATAATTTAATCTGGGCAATTAAGGAATTAGAAGGTCAAGTTGAGTCTGATCAACTTGAAAGAATAGCAGAACTGATTATCGCAACAATGGCTGGTCCTTGGCGCTATTTCCATACCCCCGAACATATTTTCGAGGTGGGTGAGTCAGGAGATGCGGTTGAAGTATTGGCAGCTTTATTCCACGACTTAGTTTATGTGCAAGTCGATCAAGGTGTGAGTATTAATATTAGCCGTCATATCGCTCCTTTTATTAAAGAAGTCCGTGGCGAGTTAGTTATACTTTCAGAAGATGAACTGCCTAAAGATCAAATGTTTGAGCTTGCGGCGGCAATATTTGGCTTTGCTCCTAATCAAGCGCTCTCTCCATTTGCAGGGCAGAATGAATTTTTAAGTGCTGTTATTGCTGCTAAGTCTTTGGAACCTTTTCTAAAACCGAGTGCAATTGCTGAAATATTAACTTGTATTGAAGCCACAATTCCTTTTCGCTCTAAGTCATCAACAGGTTTAACTTGCAGCGAGATTTTATATCAGCGTTTAGTTGCAGCTAATCATCAGTTTAACTTAGGATTGAAAGATGCGGAAATTGTAGAATCAGTTAAGCGAGCAGTGCGGTTAAGTAACCGAGATGTAGAAAATTTTTCTACTGAACATTCTGCCCATTTTCTTGATAATACATGGAATCTTTTACCTGAAACTAACCACCAGCTAATTAATCCTAATTCTTACACTGTACGTGGTTACAGGACATCCTTGCAAAAAATGGAAGGTTTTATCAGCTTCCTTAAGCCTGAAGTTGTTTTTAATCAATTTCAGGGATATCCAGATGATGAAAGTTTTGCTGAGTTGATTGCTCGAACTAAAAAAAACTTAGAAGTTGCGAAGCTTTATTTAGGAATCAAGTTAACTACAATTGCTCTTTTAGAAGCCTTGTCCTGCCGAATTGGTCTGGATATCCCTATTTCAACTATGATGGGTGAATTGCCTGCTTATGGGCAAAAGGTAGCAGGATTAGAACATTATTTACCGTCAGTTG
Organism: Crinalium epipsammum PCC 9333; assembly: GCF_000317495.1. Classification (GTDB taxonomy): domain Bacteria; phylum Cyanobacteriota; class Cyanobacteriia; order Cyanobacteriales; family PCC-9333; genus Crinalium; species Crinalium epipsammum. The sequence goes on along the minus strand of NC_019753.1, from coordinate 4,029,354 downwards.
ATAGCAGTTTCAAAGCAGAAAATAGTATAGAAAATGAAGTATTTGAGTTATTAGATAAAGGTAGGAGTCAAGAATCAGCTTATGATTTAAAAAATTCGCCATTAGCTACATTTATTATCCAGTCTGTAGGCTTTGAGCAAAGTCAAAGCTTGCTGGTTAGAGCTAAAGAGTTTTTTAAAGGTGATATTGAAGCTGAAGACTTTTTAAAAGATTGCCATCCAGATATAGTTGCTGCACTCACTGAATCAGTTGCACAACTTTTTGATACTCGTAAAGCGGCATTGCATGGAGTTTACTAAAAGCAGTAGAGACCGCTATGGCGTGTCTCTACATTCCTTACGGTCTGATTTTGATAAAAGCGATCGCTTGTCGCCAAATCAAGGTAGTTTGTGTGGAATCGTCAGCTAGACACAAGCAATCTGTATCCTGCCAAATAACTCTACCTTTTAATAAATCATTAGTTAGCAGTTTCACTTCAACTTCTTTTTTATCTTTAATGAAGTTTTGAACTTGACGGGTGCTGGGTAAATTGGTATCCATTTCAGACATAAGCAAATCTTCTATTTTTTCCTAAAATTTGATGATTGTGATTTGTTAAGTGAAAAGTTTGCAGGTATAACCTATCTAATAGCAAATAACGGAGATCGGTGATGACTGTTAAATTTACAAAGTATCATGGGCTGGGTAATGATTTTATTCTGATTGATAATCGTGCCTCGTCTGAGCCTTCTTTAACGCCAGATCAAGCTATACAGTTGTGCGATCGCCATTTCGGGATCGGTGCTGATGGTGTGATCTTTGCTTTACCAGGACAAAACGGTAACGACTATTCTATGAGGATTTTTAACTCAGATGGTTCAGAACCGGAAATGTGTGGTAATGGCATTCGCTGTTTAGCTAAATTTATAGCTGACTTAGAAGCTCAAGATATTAGCTCAGATCCGAATAATATTACCCCTCGTTCTTATAAGATACATACTCTGGCTGGTGTAATCACACCCAAACTCGAAAATAATGGTCTGGTGACAGTAGATATGGGTTTACCCCAGCTTACAGCATCAGAAATCCCTACAACTTTGGCTCCAGCAGATCAAAAAGTTATTAATCAACCCCTAGATGTAGCTGGAAAAACTTGGTTAGTTACTTGCGTGAGTATGGGTAATCCCCATTGTCTAACATTTGTAGATGATGTTGCTGCTATTAGTTTAGAAACTATCGGAACTTTGTTTGAGCATCATGCAGTTTTCCCACAACGTACCAATACAGAGTTTATTGAGGTAGTACGACCAGATTATCTGAAAATGCGGGTGTGGGAACGAGGCGCTGGTATTACTTTAGCTTGTGGTACAGGTGCGTGTGCGACTGTGGTTGCGGGGGTGTTGAATGGAAAATGCGATAGGCGTGCTACAGTCGAACTCCCTGGGGGTTGCTTAGAAATTGAATGGTCAGAAATTGATCAACGGGTTTATATGACTGGCGCTGCGGAACAAGTCTTTACAGGTGTTTTGTAGCAGTTAGCTTTTAGCGTTTAGCCACGCTAGTAGGTTGGGTTAAATGAAGTGAAACCCAACAATTATTAAGATCAGGGTTTGGGTTGGGTTGCGCTGCGCTTAACCCAACCTACAAATGATAACGAAGGTAGCTTAATCTTCTTGATCAAAATAGCGATCTAAAAAATTCAGCGCGTGATTACGCAGTTCAAAATACTCTTGAGATGCGCGAATAGCAGCGCGATCGCGCGGATGTTCAAACGGAACTTCCAATATTTCCCCAATTGTAGCAGCAGGGCCATTAGTCATCAGCACAATTTTATCTGACACATAAATAGCTTCATCTACATCATGGGTAATCATCATTACTGCTTGGCGGTGGTTTTCCCAAATATCTAAAACTTGGCGTTGCAATTTTCCGCGAGTTAGTGCAACAAGTTTTACTCTTCAGTCTCCTCTCAATGCCTACGGAGTTAGCTGACGGGCTAGGGCTGAGAGATGTCCCTTTCTGTGTCTTTTAATCAAAGAACATTTCAGAAATAAGCCCCTTAATATGGTTCCCCCGCTCCTTGTTCACCAAGCTGGTGAATATTTTGGACTAGGCTGACTTGATTCTGCTAATTTCTTGAAAATCTACTACATAAGTTGACGCTTGTCAAGGAATCTGTCTTGAGAGTGAAGAGTGAGGGCGATCGCAATTATCGCTTTTAGGTATAGCAGTTAGCAATCAGCTTTTCTATTTGCTGAGGTCTGTATAAGTTTAAATTCGTTCCCAGGTTGAATCTGGGAACGAAACTACAAGGTTAAAGATAACTAATATAAATACTTATAAAGATGAGGCAAGTATCAGATAATACCTCTATTCTTCTTGTTTCATTTGTAATGTAGCACCAACGGCTGCACTAGCCCCTGCGATTAAGCCAACACTCATCCCTTCAAAAGTTTTACTGATGGGATTTTGTATTAAGCAATTACTTGTTGGTAATTCAGCTTGCATACATTGAGTACTTTCTGCCCAGCTAGCAGTGCCTCCAACAAGTACACCAGCAGCACTACAGGCGACAATCAGCAGAATAAAGCGGTTAGTTTTTCCGTTCATAGGTAGATGAGTAAATTAACTAAATTACAGTTGCTTTGTAATCCAATTTACCTTGCTAGTATAGGAATAAAACCGTATTTTCACCTAAGTTTCTGGATGGGGATGGCGAATATTACCTAATTTACCCCTAAAGTTGACTAAGTATAAGTTTCTAATTTCTTGATTAAGTAATGCCAAAACAGCAGAGGCATCTACAACAACTTCACTCACCTAAAGCCTCCTCCCTGCGCTCTTGAATCAACTCTTCAGAAAGTTTTCTACTAGCAGGAGCATACTGTCTAAAAAGAGCTTGGGCATTTTCTACAGAAGTTGGAGTGTGGCTTTGAATTGGTTGCTCTTCCATTACGAGGACAGAATTATACTCTCCTACAGGCATATCTGTAGGAAAATTGACTAACAACCTGCCATTGCTTGCTACAGTTACTCGTATTCCTATTGTTCTCCTAATTAGCTCTACAGGTTGCTCCAACTACTGAATATCAATATACCAGCGATAATTAAGATTCAGTAAAAGCCAGTGTAGAGACGTACCCTTGTACGTCTCTACATCAAATATTTGTAGCACTTTTAAACCTTAATCAATCTTTATGTTAAATGGCAAACGAGCATAAATGCCTCTGGGATCATTCATTACTTTAAGCAGATCTAATTCTGACTTTAATTTGTTCAATTCTACTGTTAAAGGATCTGCTGTCTGCTGCTGTTTAGCACTTTCTTCTCCTAAGAATGTCTTAAAAATTTGTTCTTCAAAACTGCGTGATTTGGGATAATCTTCTATTTCCCAATCCTTACCTAACTTTGCCTGTTTAGCAGCATAATTAATCGCTGCGTCAAGACCACCTAATTGATCTACTAATCCCAATTTCAGAGCCTGTTTACCTGACCAAACGCGACCTTGAGCAATTTCGGCTACTTTAGGTTTAGGCAGTTTCCGAGATTCTGATACTTTGTCGAGAAATTGATTATAAACTTGGTTAACAAATCGCTGAGAAATTGCTAGCTCTTGGGGTGTTCTGGGACGGGCAACAGTTTCAATACCAGCCAATTTACTTGTTTTCACACTATCCCAGCTAATACCATTGTTTTTAGCAAGTTTCTGGACATTTAATAGTAGCCCAAAGACACCTATTGAACCCGTGATCGTATTTGGTTCTGCAAAAATTCGATTGGAATAGGTAGAAATCCAATAACCACCAGATGCGGCGACATCGCCCATAGAAACAATTACAGGTTTAACTTTCTGAGTAAGTCGAACTTCTCGCTGAATTACATCAGATGCTGTAGCACTTCCACCAGGACTATTAACTCGTAAAACTACCGCTTTAACATCTTCATCAAGTCGCAGTTCCCGCATTTGTTTGGCAAGGCGATCGCCTCCTATACTACCAGAACTACCTTCACCGTCAACAATTTCGCCTTCAGCATAAATCACAGCAATTTTGTTATCGGATGAACTCTTATCTACATCCTTATTATAAGCATTAGCATAACTGCTCATGCTAATTTTAGGGAAGGATTGCTCTTCTTTGGTATTATCAGTAAGTTTTTTCAGTTCAGCAACAACTTCATCCTGGTATGCTACTTTATCCACTAAACGACGCGATTTTGCTTCCTGTGCAGATAAAGAACCTTGAGAATCTGCGATCGCCTGTAACTCTTTAGTATTTAATTTACGGCTTTTAGCAGTTGCACCTATAAATTCACTCCACAGATCGTTTAACAATACTTGCGTTTGTAACTTACTTTCTGGACTAAACTGTGTGCGGATATATGGTTCTACTGCTGATTTAAACTTACCAACCCGTAATACCTGAATCCCAACACCATACTTTTGAAACGCACCAGCTAAAAACATGGTTTGGGAACTCAAACCATTGAGTTCCATAACTCCCATTGGGTTAATAACAATTGTATCCGCCACAGAACTAAGATAATACTCACGCTTTTCTAAATCTACATTGTAGGCAATAATTTTTTTTCCAGATGCCCGAAAACGTTCTAGTGCTTGTCGCACTTCTTTTAAAGTAGCAAAGCCTGTTTCATTACCTGTTTCACTACTGCTACCATCTAAATATAAAGCGACAATTTTTTTGTCTTTACTAGCTTTATCTAAAGCCTGAAGCACAGTCCGCAGAGTGACACTATTATTGTCATCACCAGATAGCGCCTCGCTAATTGCTTCGCTAGTACTACCTCTAGACTTACTATCAGTAATATTGGTAGACAAATCAAAAACTAATACTGACTTATCTTTAACTATTGGCGCATCAGATTTAGAACTGGCTGCAATTAGTAGAACAACTAACCCAACAGTTCCTAAACTACAAAACAGGAATAAACCTGCAAGAGTACCAACTAAACTAGCAAAGCTTTGTTTAAAAAAATCACGCATGGTCAATTAACAATGAACAATAATCAATTATCAATTTTTAGAAGATTTCCCCGTGCATTGAGTTATGGAAAATCCCACAATTATTCTTTATTTTAAGCGGAAACGCTCTAGTTGTATGGTAATTGATAATTGTTAATTGTGTTGTAAGCAATCGGATTTTTTGAGTTGGGATAAAGTGGCGTTGCCAGTACAAAATAAAACAGTGGTGATTTCTGCAATTAATAGCTGTACTAAGGAGTCTAGGGCATCTGCTGATTCATTGGCAGCTTTGAGGAATGGCATTGCTAAACCAGCAATATCTGCCCCTAGCGCGATCGCTTTGGCAACTTCCAAACCATTTCGCAATCCCCCAGAAGCAATTAATGGTATATTGGGTGCGATCGCCCGAATACTTGTAATACATTCTGCTGTCGGTATTCCCCAGTCAGCAAAAGTTTTACCTAACTGTTGCACTACAGCATCAGATGCTCGTTCACCTTCAACTTTTGCCCATGATGTACCACCTGCACCCGCAACATCAATGGCGCTAACTCCAGCATTGATTAAGCGTTGTGCCATAGTTGCTGAGATCCCATTACCGACCTCTTTAGCGATGACAGGTACTGATAATTTATAGCATAAAATATTGATTTTGTCAAGCAAGCCTTTAAAATTTGTGTCGCCTTGAGGTTGAATGCACTCTTGCAGTGGATTGAGATGCAAAATTAAGGCATCTGCTTCTAAAAGTTCCACTACACGGCGACATTGATCTAAACCATAGTCATAATTGAGTTGAACAGCACCCAAGTTAGCAAATAACAGAATATTAGGACAGAGCGATCGCACTGCAAAAGTATCTGCAAGTTGGGGATTTTCCACCGCTACCCGTTGGGAACCAACACCCATAGCTAGTTTATACTGCTGTGCCACCTCAGCAAGACGATAGTTAATTGTTTTAGCAAGATCTGTTCCCCCAGTCATGGAAGAAATCAGCAGAGGCGCACCTAAGTATTTTCCTAAAAAAGAACTACCGAGATCAATCTCACTACGATCTAGTTCTGGTAAACAGCAGTGCTGAAATCGGTAACGTTCCAATCCATTTGTAGTCTGCCGAAAATTAACATCTTCATCCAGACAAATTCTAATATGATCTGCCTTACGCCTTTGAGTTGTTGAGTTTACAGGTAGTATCATCTTCAGTTAGTGGTGATTGGTGATTGGTGATTGGTGATTGGTCATTAGTCCTTGCTCATTGTTAATTGTTAATTGTTAATTGTTAATTGTTAATTGTTCTAATTAATTCGACACAATCACGTCCATCAACATCTTGCAAATAAACTTTTACCTGTTCTTCCTTAGATGTAGGTAGCTGCTTGCCAGTAAAATTGGGATGAATTGGTAACTCACGATGTCCTCGATCTACTAAAACAGCCAACCAAATTGCATCAGGTCTACCATATTCAAGTACTGCATTTAAAGCTGCGCGAATTGTACGCCCTTTATAAATAACATCATCTACCAGTACCACCGTCTTGCCACTCAAATCAAAGGGAATATCGGTTTTTGCAGGTGTTCGCACACCTATCTGATCGAGATCATCCCGATAAAAAGTAATATCCACTGCTCCCACAGGCACTTTTACTTGTTCAAGTGCTTCTATTTGACGCGCTAATAAATGTGCTACGGAAACGCCTCTAGTGTAAACACCAAGTAGCACCAATTGAGATAAATCTCTTGACTTCTCAATAATTTGAGATGATAGACGGGTAATTGTCCGACGTATTTCGTCTGAGGAAAGGATTTCTACAACAATTGCAGGCATAATTATTTTTCAAAAATCATAAAGACTGTATTGAAATAATATTCCCTCCCCGAATTGCGGGGAGAATTAGGGTAAGGTGATTACTCCCTTCCCACGCTCAAGATTACCGATTGTATTCTTCCTCTTCCTTGGCGTTCTTTGCGTCTTGGCGGTTATAAAAATAGGTATTCTTTAAGCGAGAAGAAAGTAATATTTTTGGTATTGTATTCAAGTTGCTAAAACTGCATTTGTTGCAGAGCCAACAATTCCATCCGCAATTAATCCATGATCTTGCTGAAATCTTTTAACCGCAGCCCGTGTTTTGGCTCCATAGATACCGTCAACTTTTCCAGCATCATAACCTTGGGCGATTAATCTTCTTTGAATTTGAGCTACTGTTGTGCTGCTACGATTTGGTTGTCTAGCTACAATACCTTCACTCGATCGCAGTGCTGCATAAGTCTTTTCGCCAGCTTTGCCTACAACTGGTAGTTTTTTAGCTTTTTGAAATCTTTTGACTGCTGCTTCAGTTAACCGACCATAGTATCCCGTAATTTTTCCTTGATAATAGCCAGCAGCATTTAGACGAGTTTGGAGATCCCTTACTTCGGCTCCGCGATCGCCTCTTTCCAGTGCTTGAACCCCACTCGCTAAATTTAGCCCAAACCAGTTAAAAGCCAAAAATAGTAACAGTATTTTTGTTGAAAGTTTTTTCCCCTTCAACTTCTCTAACAACCGCAGTTGACATTCTTCTGCCTGCGATCTAACCAGAGATTCTTCGTATGCAGTAGCAATATGTAGATAGGCAAACGTTTCCATCATTTTTTTGCCAAATTATTTCAATCTTAGCCTACCTTATCTGGTTGAGCCGTTGATTTGCTAGATATTTTTTTTAATAGGATGCAATAAGTAACAATATAGTGGTTATTCCCAACCAGAGGAGAAAGCAATAGCGGGTTAGGCGCAAAGCTTGGTGAATAGATGCTGGCGCGATCGCACTCGTCGCATCCCCCAACAAAGGTTTATGCTTAATAACTCCTCTATAATAGTTATCCCCCCCTACCTGCACACCGAGAACTGCTGCATAAGCACACTCACTCCAACCAGAATTGGGGCTAGGATCTTTAATAGCATCACGGCTACAAATACTCCAAACTTGCCTTGGTTTGCCACTCATCAGCGCCAAAGTAATTACAGTTAATCGGCAAGGTAGCCAAGTCAGCATATCCTCAAACTTAGCACTGAACCAACCTAAATCAGTGTATGGTTCATCTCGGTAGCCAACCATCGAATCTAAAGTACTAGCAGCTTTGTAAGCTAAAGCTAATGCTACGCTACCCACTCCTGGTAAACAAGCTCCGAGAATCGCATAGAATAGCGGAGCCATTACCCCATCAGTGGCATTTTCTGTAACTGTTTCTAAGACAGCACGAAGAATTTCTGATGTAGAGAGATTTTCAGTATCACGACCAACATATTTACTTAACCGAGAACGCGCCTCAGTTAAATCATTTGTTGCTAATGGTTGCAAAACATCCTCTGCTGCTGCTCTTAGAGAACGACCTGCAAAACAACTAGCTAGTAAAATGCTGCTGATAGCAATACCTAATAATGGATGTACCCAGTTAGCTAGTTGCACTATTAACCAACCTATTAGTCCACTACCAACAATTAGTACTATTCCCAGGTAGATACCAGCTAACCGTTTTAATAGCGGACTAGATATATATTTAATCGCCACCTGGGAAAAATTACTAATGAACCAACCCATAACTTGAACTGGGTGAGTCCATCCCCAAGGATCACCAATAATGTAATCCAAACTCGCTGCCAAAATTAAAACTGTAGTATTAATACTGAGTTGCATTCTCGGTTTGGTGATTGGTAATTGGTAACTGGTGATTGGTTGGTCACACTATATATAGATATAGGATAAATTAACTTGCCTTGACAGCATAAATAGTGCGGGCATCTTGCCCGCTTATTGTTTTGGGTAAGTTTTATTCTGAATTCTGACTCCTGACTCCTGACTCCTGAATTCTGACTCCTAAATTGAATTTGAGTGCAACGAGTCAATATTTTTTTCCCAATTCCTGCCATCAAAGGGTTGAATGTCAAATTGATCAATCACATTCTCATCCAAACAGCGAATATTTACATCAATTGCATCGGGATGAGAACGGGGACGATAAAAAGAGTGAATTCCACAGATGCGACAAAAAGTGTGTTTAGCGATACCTGTATTAAATGTATACGTGGTTAAAGCATCATCACCTTGTAGTAAAGTAAAGCGATCGCACTGCACAATCAAGTGTAAGAATCCCTTTTTTGTACATATAGAGCAGTTACAATCAGTTGCTTGCTGCTTGTCAACAATTACCCGAAAGCGGACAGCGCCACAGTGACAACCGCCTTCATAAGTAACAGGTTCTTTTACTTGTGTCATAGTTTATTTCAAAAAATATTTATACAACAAAACTTGTCGTCTCACCTTGAGAAGCTTGCCAACTGCGAGCATCATAGTAAAGGTCTGCCAGAGTGATACTGTACAACGCCTCTTTGAGTTTTTGATGCAAACGCCGCCATAAAGTAAATGTTACCCAGTCTCCTGCTAGATTAGCATCTGGTGTTTGGCTCTTAAGTGGTTCAATTGTTTCGCCTACTGCTTCTAGAATTTGTCCTAGAGAAATGTTTATAGGTTCACGGGCGAGTTGATATCCACCTTGGGAACCTCGAATTGATTGTACTAAACCAGCACGGCGCATTTCTATCAGTAGCTTTTCTAAATAAGGTGCAGGTAAATCTTGACGAGATGCGATCGCCTTGACTGAAGTTGGACCATAATTAGGCTGGAGACTGAGATCTAAAAGTGCCTTAACACTATAGTGTCCACGGGTTGTAAGTTTCATTCAATATAGATAAGCCTCTCGTAGGTAGTAAGTATTTCTCATTTTTATGACTCGATGGTGTGATTAACTTGAGTTTTCCTTCTGACATCAGTTATTTACAACCTCTAGGCAATCACAAATTTCTAACTATTTAAATAAAGATGCTATTTTTAACAAAAATAGTCAACAAAATTTAGTATATGCGTGTAATATAGTTTATGTGCCACTAACAAGTTGACATTAGCTGTTCAAAGCTTGACTGTCATCCCAATAAAAATGCACAAATACCACTTGACTGATTAGTTTTACATTCAAGTTGATGAATAAAAAGAAAAAAATTGACCCGCTTGCGGGTGAAGAACTGACCAAAAAAGTCAAAGAACTGGGCAACCTCAGTAAAGAAGAAAAAGCAAGAGCCTGTGGCTACTATACCGTCACCAAAAACGGTGTAGAGCGCGTCAACATGATGAAATTCTTGAACGCATTAATTGATGCCGAAGGAATTCAGTTAGACAGCAAACAAAATGGACAAGGGCGTGGCGGTCGTAGTGCCAGCTACCGGATTAGTGTGCAATCTAATGGCAACCTATTGATTGGTTCTGCTTACACCAAACAAATGGGCTTACAACCAGGTGATGAGTTTGAAATCACTTTAGGAAGAAAGCACATTCATCTCAAACAATTAGATGGCGACGGCGAAGCTATCGAAGAATAATTCTGATTCGCTCAGAATTAAATCTTAAGCGTGGTCTTCAATAATTTAAAACAGAAAAATGCCATGCCTATACAGGCAAGGCTAATTTTCTATGACTTAAAACCGATTCTCAAGCTTTAAGCAGTTTGCTTGAGAGTCGGTAAATTTACTTTTGTTACTGTTGTAGTTGATATATAACTACGCAAAGCCTTGCGCGTGACAGCAACACTATAAGCTAAATCAATTCCTTCCTGTTCTAAGACACCTAAAACTTCCTGCGGGTTGTCTCTATCAACAACTGGTAGTTGATGAAGTCCTCTAGCAGCCATCCGGTCTAAAGCGTCAGCTATCGGCTCATCATAGTAGGCATATAGTAAATTAGTTGTGCAAATATCAGCAATTAGCTGATAGATTAAATCATCTTTTGGTGAATCTAATTCAGAGCGTGATGCCCGTTCCGAAAGAGCAATTGCGCGATTAATATCTTGTAAAGTGACAATGCCAATTAGCTGCTCAGTATCATTAATCACTAAAGCACTACGACTGCGGCTGTTTGTTAAAGCTACACCTGCTTCCAATACAGGCATTTGACTATCTAGCATGATAGCGGGGAGATACATAGCATCGCCTACGGGAATTTGCTTCAAAATCTCCTGATTTTGGTCTTTTTCGACATTAATACCAATCTGTTGCAGATTTTTTCCCTGACTTTGTGCTGGCTTTAGTCGCTCTACCAACCAAATACTTAAACCGACTGCCGCCATCAATGGTAAAACAATTCGGTAGTCTCTAGTTAGTTCAAACATTAATAAAATTGCTGTCAAGGGTGCTTTGGCACTACCCGCAAGGACGGCTGCCATTCCTACCATTGCATAAGCTGGCGGTGCAGCAATATTAATCATGCCTACTGGTATTAAAGCTGCTAAAACTTTGCCATAAGCCGCACCTAATGAGGAACCTAAAAACATTGCTGGTGCAAATACCCCGCCAACTAAGCCACTACCAAGGCTAATTGCGGTCATAATTAACTTGATTACCAGCAGAGTTAGCAGTAACCCCAAGGAAAAATCAACATCTTGAAGCATAGCTTCAATAGTTTCATAGCCGATACCGAGAATTTGAGGAACATATAAAGCGGCAATTCCTACACACGCGCCACCGATTACAGGATGAGCCGCGCTAGGAATTAGAGTCAACCATTTAAAGCTAGGTACTTCTCCCCGAAAACAACGTTGAGAGAATTTGATTGATTGAGTGTAGGCTACTGATACGACGCTGGCTAATACACCTAATCCTAAGTAGAGAGGTAATTCTAGGGGACTGCGTACTTCATATACTGGTAGGGTAAAAGCTGGTTGTGTACCTAAACCAATTTGAGCAATTAAAGATGCAACGACAGCCGATAGCAATACAACACTAACTGCTGAGGTAGCAAAGCTAGTTCCTAATACTACTTCTAAGGCAAAGAATACTCCAGCAATAGGCGCATTAAATCCAGCAGCTAAACCAGCAGCAGCGCCAGCCCCTAAAAGTAATCTTTGGCGTTCACGAGAAACTTGTAAGACTTGACCAAGTAGTACGCCAAAACTTGCGCCAATTTCTACGCTAGGTCCTTCGGGTCCCAAAGACGCACCAGTTCCCAATGAAACGGAAGCTGCGACCATTTTGGTGACTGGTCGCAGAGGCGACATTTCCTGAATACCTTGAAAGGCAGCAATTAGGGTGGACATACTGGGGCCAAAATCAGGGGCAGCCAGACGCATTAACCCAACGATAATTCCTCCAATTATGGGTACTAATGCTAATGTCCACGCACCCCAATGGAAGAGAACACCCATCAGTTCCTCTAGCATTAAGCTATGGATGAGCTTAATTAAGTAGTGAAAAGTAACAACGCCCATACCAGTGAAGCCACCTATTAAGATGGCTAGTAGCAGGACGACTGTTTCTGGGGAAGGTTGTATTTGATTGAGAGTGCTAGTAATACGCGATGCAGGTGATGCCGAGGCGGAAGATGGCGGCAGCAGCACCTCAGAATGAGGAGTTGCGGTCATTGAGGGGCAGTAGAAGGAAAAATAATAAAAATTTTAATTTTTGTTACTTGATTCTTATTGTCATATATCACTAATAGCTACGACAACTCTAAGTCATCTGTCATTAGAGATATTGCCAAAATCGCTCAGATTAGAGCTACATCTGCTTTCTAAAACAGCAAAATTGTGTGCAACTTGGTAATAAAAGTATAAAGCTTTTGAATTCGCAGCCGATGATCAAACGTATCTTACATATAAAAAATTGGCATCAGCTTTGATTCTTAATTTATGAATAATCAACCGTTAAAGAATGAAGCTACACCCCTTGTAGCCATTAATCAGTATCAAATTCTCGATACTGAACCGGAAGCGGCTTTTGACGATATCGCTCGTTTAGCCACGCTTGTTTGTGGAACGCCGATCGCCTTAATCAATTTAATTGATGGAAACCGTCAATGGCTTAAATCAAATATTGGTTTGAATGTCAAAGAATTACCCCTTGTAGCAGGATTTTGCCGCATTTGTATTGAGCAAGGCGATGTTCTTCTGATAGCTGATACCTTAGCGGATGAACAGTTTGCGATTAACTTAGTCGTACAGAATCATCCCCACGTGCGATTTTATGCGGGTGCGCCCCTGATTACGCCTGACGGAAATGCCATTGGTACGCTTTGTGCGATCGACACAAAACCAAGAGAACTCAGGGCAGAACAAGTTGAGGCACTGAGAGCTTTAAGCCGTCAAGTCGTAAACCTTTTAGAGTTACGCCGTCATGTAACTGAGTTAGAAAGCATGATCGCATTGCAGCAAGTTACACAGTCAGCCTTACAAGAAAGTGAGGAACGATATCGTTCAGTGGTAACGGCGATGCAAGAGGGAATTGTACTACACCAGGCTGATGGTACTATCCTTACTTGCAATCCTAGCGCCGAACGTATCCTGGGACTGTCTGCTGAACAAATTGTCGGACGGACTTCTGTCGATCCACGCTGGCGCACTGTTGATTCTGATGGCTCTGTTTTCCCTGGCGAAACTTACCCAGCAATGCTTACTTTGCGTACTGGTAAACCTTGCTCAAATGTAGTGATGGGAGTTCATAAGCCAGATGGGGTAATAACTTGGATCTCTATCAATTCCCAACCGTTGTACTTACCTGGAGAGACAACACCCTATGCCGTAGTGGCTTCATTTTCCGACATCACTGCTCAAAAACTTGCAGAAGCAGCGCTGCAACAGGCGAATGAAACGCTAGAACTTAAAGTTCAAGAGCGCACAGTCTTATTGCAGCAGGCGATCGAGCAGCTAGAAACTGAGGCGAGATCTAGAGTGCAGGCAGAGGAGACTTTAAATAAGGAACGAGAATTTTTAAAAGCATTACTAGAAAATTTATCCGACGGGATTGTGGTTTGCGATGAAAATGGAATTTTGACTTTATTTAATCGAGCTACGCGAAAGTTTCATGGAATGCCGCAACAACCACTTCCACCCGAAGAGTGGGCGCAATTATATGACTTGTATTTACCTGATGGCTGTACGCCGATGCAAAAGGAAGATATTCCGCTATATCAAGCATTGCAAGGAAAAACGATTCGTGACGTAGAAATGGTCATCGTTCCCAGACAAGGGAAAGTTCGCATCGTACTCGCTAGCGGACAAGCAATTATCGATCGTCACGGGAAAAAACTCGGTGCAGTGCTGGTAATGCACGATATTACGGCTCATAAAGCAATAGAAGCAGCACTTATTGAGAGCGAGTCACGACTAAACAGCATTTTGAACTCAATTCAAGATGCTGTTTGGTCGATCGCCTATGATACCTTTGAGATACTTTACCTGAATCCAGCCAGCGAAAAGCTTCATGCACGTTCTCGTCAAGACTTCTTCGATAACCCGTACTTGTGGCATGAAGTTATTCACCCAGACGACAAGGATAGTGTTGAGAACTATATGAAAAAACTCTTGGAGACAGGAAGTATAGAACACGAGTACCGCATTATCCGCGCCGATGGTGAAGTGCGCTGGGCAAACAATAAAGGCTGGCTGGTTTATGACTATACAGGTAAACCCGTTCGGATCGATGGTTTAGCCTCAGACATCACTGAACGCAAACAAGCAGAAGACAAACTCAAAGCTTCTCTGCAAGAAAAAGAAACTCTGCTTAAAGAAGTTCACCATCGAGTGAAAAACAACCTGCAAATTATTTCTAGCTTGTTGCGGTTGCAGTCTAAGCAAATTCGGGATGCAGATGTACTCGAACTTTTCCAAGAAAGCCAAAACCGCGTGCGGACGATGGCACTAATTCACGAAAAACTTTATCAATCTGATAATTTAGCGAAGATAGATTTTCTAGAATATATACAAACCCTCATTCAGGAGCTATCCCGTTCGTATGGCGCTTCCAAGCAGGCGATCGCTTTTAAGCTCAACATAGAGAAAGTTCACTTAGAAGTCGATATGGCTATTCCCTGTGGATTAATTATTAACGAACTTGTTTCCAACTCCCTCAAATATGCCTTTAAAGATCGCCAAACAGGTGAAATTGATATTAGCCTTGTTCAGCACAGCCAGAGCAATAGTTTTATCCTTACCATTAGTGATAACGGGGTTGGCTTACCGCAAAATTTAGACTTTCGTAAAACTCAATCCCTTGGCTTACAGCTTGTTTGTAGATTAACCAAGCAACTAGGAGGTAGCATTAACCTTAATCCAAGTCAGGGAACTGCATTTCAAATTATATTTCCTACCCCCAGCGAGCAAGAATATAACTAAGTTATGCCCTATACCAAGCTTCTAGTTGTTGAAGATGAAGAAATTGTAGCTTTCGATATTGAAAGTACCCTCAATACGCTAGGGTATGACGTTATTGCTGTCGTTTCTTCTGGAGAAGAAGCAATCCAAGAAGCTGCTACAAGTAAGCCGGATCTCGTACTAATGGATATTAGGCTTAAAGGCAGTATGGATGGTATACAAGCGGGATCGATTATAAAGCAATTCAATATCCCAGTCGTGTATCTAACTGCCCATGCTGATGCAGCAACCCTGCAACGAGCAAAAATCAGCACCCCTTTTGGCTATGTGGTGAAACCGTTTGAGGAAATAGCACTACAGACAACAATTGAAATTGCGCTTTCCCGTCATCAAGCTGAAGAAACAATGCGTCAGGCATTAAAAAAAGAACAGGAACTCAACGAACTAAAATCTCAGTTTATTTCTATTGCCTCTCATGAATTCCGTACACCTCTGACTACTATCCGTTTGTCAACCGATATGCTAGAGATTCTTTGTCGAGACTACATGGATGAAAAGAAAATTAAACATTTTAATCGAATTCACACCTCAATTACTGAAATGGTTCAACTTATGAATGATGTTTTAATGGTAGAAAAAGCCGAGGCAGGTAAGCTAGAATTTGAACCAATTCAGCTAAATTTAAAAGATTTTTGTGGTGAATTGATTGAACAATTACAGTTTAATGCTAGAGAGCAGTATCTGATTACCTTTAACAGTCCAAATAACATCAATGCTTGCATAGATGAAACATTGATGCGCTATATTCTGAGTAATTTGCTTTCTAATGCCATTAAATATTCTCCTCAAGGTGGCACTATTAACGTTGAACTCAACTGTAAAGATGAAACTGTTATCCTCCGCATCCAAGATTGGGGTATAGGTATCCCCCAAGAAAACCAGGCGCAGTTGTTTCAGCCTTTCTATCGCGCATCTAATGCCAGAAAAATTCAAGGTACAGGGGTAGGGTTATCTATTGTCAAACAATGTGTAGATTTGCATGGCGGTCAAATTGCTGTAGAAAGTGAACTTGGGGTCGGTACAACGTTTACCGTCACGCTACCAGTTGTAAACTAACTGACTCTTTTGTGTGTGCTGTTGAATCATTGCAGCAACAGGTTTAACTGGATATGCTTCGCCTAGTTCCCAAACCCAATGGGGAGAAGTGATAAATAATAGTAGGGTGACATAAGTACCCCAAAATAGCACGAAGATAAACTGCAAGTCTTTTTGCGCTAACAGTACTGCGGATATTAAAAATGTTAGCGCCGCAGATAATAGCACAAGCTGTAAATGTAAGTTGATGGAATTTGCTAGTAAGGTAAAGTAAAGGCTACCAGCAAATGCAACTAAACCAAGTAAAGCTAAACTGATAATCCAAATTCGGGAAGGTGGCAAACTATCCCAACCATGCCAGGTTTCACTGAGTTTAGCACCTCCAGCTAATGCGATCGCAGGATATATCGGCAAGACATACCAAGGTAGTTTTGTAGCCATAACTGAAATGACAACAAAATAACTAATATTCCACACTAAGATTAATTTTCCCCAACTGTAGTTACGATTTTGCCAAGCTAGTCGCCATCCTAAAGGAAAAAATAGTAACCAAGGCACTGTATATTTCAATATTTCTAGCAGGTAATACCAAGGTTTTCCACTATGATTTTCTACAGGATGCCAAATACGTGCTAAAGATTGATTGAAAATACCAGTACCAATAAATAGTTGTCCGTAGTGTAACCATTGGGCGGTATACCAAGCAACTACTGGGATACTGCCTAGAATAATTCCTAACCAAAAAAACCAAGATGTTAAGAGTCTGGGTGTATCCCAGAGTAGGAATAAAACTGCGATCGCACCTAATAATACTCCCATTATCCCTTTAGTAAGACAAATTAAGCCAAAGGCGATTCCTGCACCTAAACACCAACGCAAGTCACGGCGCGATCGCAACACGCACAAAATCATTAATAATAAAAAGCACAACACTGAACCATCTAGCATTGCTAAACGTCCATGTCTTACTACTGGTAACAACGTTAAGTAAATTAACGCTGAAAAAATTGCTGGAGTATGACTTTTAAAAATTTCTCTCCCAACCCCATATAGTAATGGGATAGAAATAGCAGTCAGTGAAGCTGGGAATAAGCGCGTACTCCACTCATTAATTCCAAAAAGTTTATAACTAGCAGCAATTAATATGTGAATTAATGGCGGTTTATTGAGATAAGGTTCTCCTGCAAGCGTGGGATAAAGCCACTTTAAGGATTGTACTGGCGCACTTGCAATCTCCCGTGCAACTTGGGCTACAGTACCTTCATCCCAATCTCTTAGCGGTATGCCAAGATTAATAGTAAAGAGTAGCAACGCTGCCAATAGTAATCCTAATACTAATAATTGATCTATCCAGGTATCAGACCAACGCATCCATTTTTTCAAGCGACTCCGTGCAAAGCTGGCATTGTACATACTGCTGTATTGAATAAAAATTTACCTAAACATTAATTATTGTTAAATTGTACTAAAAAACATTTTCTTTTGGTTTTATATTTAATTTTTTAATGTAAATTGTTTTCATGCTTTTATAACATCTGGTAAAAGCAAATTTTACTTTGTCGAATATCCAGACAAAAAAATGGAGCATTATCATGAATTTACCGATATTTTTTGATATCGTAATTGGTTTGTTTTTTATTTATTTAATTCTGAGTTTGTTAGCGGCTGAAATACAAGAGTTAATTGCTACCCGTCTCCAATGGAGAGCTAAACATTTAGAACAATCTATTGAATCCCTATTGTCTGGTGGAAGTGAATATTCTTTAAATGAGCATTTAAATGAGCAAGTTGAAAAAGCTAGAAATTTAGTAAAAGCCCTTTATAATGATCCCTTGATTAATACTCTTAACCACGAAGCAAAGGAAAGAGTAGACAAAAGATCTCAGGGAGACAATAAATCAATAGGTAAGGGCTTTATTTCTGAGAGAAGTAGCGCTCCCTCTTACATCCCGTCAGAAACGTTTGCTAGTACATTACTTGACGAGTTAAAAATTCCACATTTAATTAAAAAAGTCCAAAATAATCCAGATTTAAAAACTGATTTAAGGCTAATTTTGTCTTCTTATCGAGAATTAAGAACAGCTATACAAAATAAAGATACCGAAAGTTACGGCAAACTAGCAGAAACTTATGGAGATATAGATGAAAAATTAGAAAATTTATTTAAAGATAAAGAGTCTAACAATGTGCCTGAATCTTTACTCAGGAGCTTGGAAGTTTTAGCACGGCGCAGTCAAAATAAGGTTGGGGAAATAGATGAGCAAGTAAATCAGTTGAGAAAAGAAGTTGAAACATGGTTTGATCGTTCAATGGATAGGGCTACGGGGGTTTATAAGCGTAACGCCAAAGGAGTAGCTATTTTAATTGGGATTGCGATCGCAATTTTGACTAATACTGATACTTTCCACATCATTAGTAGACTATCAAAAGATACAGCCTTGCGTACAGCTATTACTACCAGTGCCAGCCAGCAAGTTGCATTGTATAATAATCCAGATATAAGAAACCAAATTTATAAAACTTTAGGCGATGTATCCCTACCCCTTGGTTGGACTGATAATAATTTTGAGCAACAATTTGGCTTCAAGCCTAAAACTGACTTGACTAAGTTAAAATTTGACTTCGGGAACTTTTTAAAAAGTTTAAGAGTAGTTGTGGGTTGGTTGTTGAGTGGTTTAGCTATTGCTATGGGTGCGCCTTTTTGGTTCGATTTACTTGGTAAAGTAACTAATGTGCGTAACGCAGGACCAAGACCTGTATCTTACACTAAGGATCAACCTAGCGTCAGTAAGTAAAATTAAAATGTCTTGAATCTAGAGACGCGCCAATAACACTGACGCATCTCTACTATAATCAAAGCTAAATCATACTTTCAAAAGCAGTTTGTATGTCTTGAGTCAGATTTTCAACAGATTGTTTAGCACTGCGGCGACTACTAGAATAAGTATCCCAACGCTCTGAAACTGATATAGGTTCACCTATAGTCATTTGTACCCGTTGTTTCCCTAATTTAGGGCGCATAAATGGGTTTCCACCTTTAATTCTGGTCATCATATCCCACATTAATAAAGTTGTTTCTGCAAACCTGTCGGCTGTGGGTTTTTCTAAAATATATTTACCTGTAACTGATACAAAACTTTCCACTAATCTCATGTGCCACATTCTTAAGTTTGCCTCAGCAGCAATGCGATCTGCAAGTCCTTTCTCTAAGGCTGAAAGTTTTTCGGGATTTTTAATATCTTCACGATAAATACAATCCCATCCTGCTTGTTCTAAACGACGACAACGATCAATTAAACTTCCTTTGGGTAACACATTAAAATATTGCTCTGCTACCTGCAAGGCAACATCTAAAAGTGCATGAAGTCTAGTACTAAATTCCTTATAACTCAATGACTGCGATTCTAATTCTTCTGTAGAGGTAACGCTAGTAAACTCTTTTTTGTGTGCTGTTGGTAGCTTTTGATGATAAAATTTAGTATAAAAGTTCTCCATTAAAGATAAAAAATGTTCACCTAATTTATAAACTCTCTTGTAAAGCCATTTTTTGACTTCATCGGAAGGTTCAACACCTGATACTAACTGTTGGTTTTTAAATTGGGAATTTTCACTATTTGCAGACAAGCCACTATCTGCTTCTAATGTAGTTAAAAGCTGTTCTATTTGTTTCCAAGGAGCTTGAACATAACTATATTTAATCCCAATGGGAACAATAAAAACTTGCTCAGAACGTTCAGCTTTAAGTAAATCTTCAGCGCACCAAAACCCTAACTGAGCAATGCCAGGTTCTAGAGGACTAACAAGTTCATTATGACCATTTGTTGCACCTTCTGGTGCTGCTGCCAAGGGAAAATTACCATTAACTAATAAGTTACGAGCAGATCGCAAACCAACTCGATCTAATTTGCCACGATGAATAGATGTTCCACCTAAACGTGGATAAAGCCAACTAACTATTGATCCAGCCCAAATGGGAATACCACGATCATACATAAAATGAGAATGAAGTGGTTTTTGGAGCGGTATTCCCTTTTGTTTTGCTACTTGTGGTAATATATAAGAAATCAAGTATAACAGAGAAAAGGGGTCGTCAGCGCTAGGATGACGAAATGCCATTAAGAATCTAGTTTTTCCTGATTGAAATTGTTGATATAAATCAACTAAAGTTTCAACATTATCTGCTTTAATTTCAGTAATGGATGTGCGCGATCGCAACCATATAGGTAACAACATCTTCACACCCTGCACTACTAGAGGATTGAACGCAGGTGGGATAAATTCTAATGGTGGTTGAGCTTGGATCACTGGATTAGACAACCTAATTTTCTCCTGTTGTGATTAGTCAGAATCGTAATTGATAGCAGTCATCTATCAGCTATCTGCACCGTCAGCTTTTCTATTCTATTTGCTGTGTATAATTTTAAAATAATATAAAATTGCTATGTAATTATAATTATCAATCAAAAATAAAAATTAACTGAGTTTGCAATCCATCTACACGCCTTACCTTAACTTGACGTAGAAATTCTCTAAAATAAAATCTGCGTTCAGATTCAGATAAATCCAGCCAGAATTGTTGAATAGAAACTGCTTGTGCTACCATTTGCAAATTCACAGGGGGAAGTTGCGCTAACTTATCTTTAATTTCAGCAATTTCTGTCCGCAGCTTGTAGGCGCGTAACTCTGCTGTCTCTACATCCAGAATGCCACTAGCAATAAATTCAGGTAGCTGATCTAGAATACCTTGCTTGTTAGCAATTTCTTGATTAAATTTTTGCTTAATTCCATCTATATTAGGCGAATTGATCGCAGCTACAGCTAATGGTAATTCCTCACAGATTTTTTCAATAGTCTGCTGTAATACTTCTTGATAAGGAATTGCACGACATTTAGGTGTAAGTGGACACTTGTGGGGACGTAAGTAGAGATATTCCTGTTTTTTTCGCGTCATCGTTACGCGGGTAACAATTGTAGGTGAATTACACTCACCGCAAACAACTAAACCTGCAAGTGAACGAGTTGCGCTGGCGGTACGAGGTGGTAAACTGCGGTTACGGCGTAGCAGTCTATCTATTTGTGCAGCTTCTTCCCTAGAAATAATGCTGACATGAGTATCAGAGATTACATCCCCATTTTGATATGCGGTATCACCCCGATAAACTGGATTAGTTAGCCAACGTTGTCCAGTAGAAACAGAAATTTTCTTACCATATTTCTTTTCTAAATAGCGCACTGCACCACGTAAAGAACCATAAAGTAAAAATTGCTCAAAAAAATCTTTAACTACAGGTGCAGCACTACGATCTAGTATGTAGCGATCTTTACCTCGTTTATAACCGTAAGGTACTTTTCCTGGTGGTGGTGCAGCTTTAAGGCGGTTGCGGGCGTGTCCTTGGCGAATGCGATCGCGCCGTTGGTTATACTGAATTTGTTGTAACAGTTGCAGTAATTGTAGTTGTTGAGGAATTTCACATTCTGTCGCAACAAGCTGAATCTTAAGAGATTCTATCTCAGAAATGCGATCGCATACTTCCGCTACCGAATCACCCAAATCTTCCAGTCGCCTAATTAATAAATAATCTGCTGGTTCCGCAATACAATCTTTAAATAACTGCTTTAATTGTTGACGACCTCCCAAATCTTGATAAACGCGATCAATTTCCCACCCCCAAATATTAGAATCGGGAGCAGATTCTAATAAAGGATCAGTGTAGATATATGCAATGATTCTCATTGCAGTAGTAAATTACCCAAACGCTTAAGGATACTCACTACACTATACAATTCATTATCCCGCCGATAAAGGGAAAAATCATCAGATCTAGCGTATTGTGGTACACCTTGTTGCGTTAACTTCAAAAACCCAAAGTAACTACCATTAGTAACTAAACCAAAAGTAGGTTTTTCAGGGTTAGGATTACCAAGCATATAAGCTAAAGCTTGCGGTATTCCAACTTCTATCGACGCAGTATTACGCTTAGACTCAACTACCAGTATCCACAATTGGTGGTGTAAAACTAAAACATCAATCTGTCCCCTAACAATTTCGCCTTCATCCTCAACAACTATTTCTACCGAAGGTTCCCCCTCAACGCGATAGGGCGGTTGATAAAAACCTGCTAAGTCTAGTAACGGCGATAGCACTACCATTTTGACAATGCTTTCGCTCATCGAATAGCGTTCAATTAAATAAAGATAGTTATTTTTAACTCTATCTAAAGTTTGCTTTTCTACCTCACTCAATTCAGGTAAATCAGTTAACCATTCTGTAAAGAATTGGTCATCAGTAGCACGTTGGAGATTAAATTTATCTATTAAATCTCCTAGCGCCAAGTTTCTAGCTGGGATTGTTTGTACCATTTATCCAAGATTTAATTCAATTACATTACCATCTGGATCTATTGTAAATAAAGCAGCGCGACCAGATGCACTCATTTGGACTTCGCAACCATGAGCAATTAACTGTGATTTTGCTTCATCTAAATTAGTAACTGAGAAAGCAATGTGGCGGTTGCGTCCTAATTTTTCAGAGTTATGTAGCTGTGATTGAATAGTTGTATCTACAATTAGATGAATTTGTAAATTTCCAATTTGATACCAAGTACCAGGGAAGTTTAACGAGCGATCTACCTGGGATAATCCTAAAATCTTACCGTAAAAATGCTCGGCACGTTCTAAGTCTGAAACAAGAATAGCTATATGGAGACAATCTTTAATTTGCATATTGGGCTATTTTAGCTAAGGATATTTAATTTTAAGCCTAGCAGAAATATAAAAACGCTCTTAATCCTAGAAAGGGAAGATTAAAGGCGTAATTGGATAGTTATTCTTTTTGTACACGGTTGTTTACTTACTCCGAATACTCTCCACCAATGCTGATAGCTGTATTAAACACTTCAGCATCAGTTAAAGTGATATCTTGTAAAACCGCACCAGCAACTTCAGAATCAATTAATTTAGCTTGAGTAAAATTAACTTGTGTTAAGTTAGCATTACTAAAGTTAGTCCCACTCACAAAAGCGGCTGTAAAATTAGCGCCTTGTAAATTTGCACCCGCTAAATCAGCACCTTCTAAATTAGCATTTACTAAAATTGCTCCTTGCAAATTAGCATTCCTCAAATCAACACCTACCAAATGCACTCCGCTTAAATCGACTCCTACTAAATTACACCCTTCACATTCTCCTGTAGACAACAAGCGGTTGAGTTCGTTGCTTTTTGACGCTTGAATAGGTGTTGTTGAAATCGAGGGGAGACTGGGTAGTGGTTGAGAATTGATTTGACCGTCTACATTCTGTGTGTTATTGTTTGCGCTATCGGGAGCTTCCGCTACTAAAAATGGTGGAGATGTTGTTTGCGCGATCGCACGCAGCCCGATGCTACCACTAAATATCAGCAGCATAGCTGTAATTACAGCACGGATAGATATTTTTTGAGAAATGTAGGTAATATTTGAAAATTTGTTGGTAGAAGCAATTAAATTTAGCATAAGCACCGTATGTATATAACTCGATGCCTTTTAGTCTTATCTAATTTAAATAAAAATTGGGATCAGTAGTAGCCACTTTATAAAAGTGTCACTTAAGACCTGGACGATAGGTTTTTTCTATGTTAATAAAAAGCTGTTTAGCAATTAGTAGTATATAGAGCAAATTAATAAAATTTCTAAAGGTGAATGATAACTTAATTATAGAAAAATTAATATTTATGAAGAGAGATTTAATTAATTTTTAATAGAGTTGAGACTATGAATTATAGTATAATGAATAAATTAGTTATATACATTATAAATACAGAACTTAAGGGATGTAGAGACGCGAAATTTCGCGTTTCTCTACAAATGTAGTGCGGGCATCTTGCCCGCGTGCTGTTTGGCGTAAGTCTTAGTTAAGATTTAGCAATTACCTTAGCCGCAGCAGCAACACCAGCACCCGAAGTAAAGCCTTGGTGTCCTAACTCGATTAAAGTAGCTTCTAGAGAACCAACAGCAGTAAGAATATCGCGATCGCTCACAAACCCTAAGTGACCGATACGGAAAATTTTACCTTTGAGGTGGTCTTGTCCACCAGCTAAAACAATATCAAAGCGTTTCTTCATTACAGAACGCACTTGTTCGGCATCCACCGTAGTAGGTGCTACCGCAGTAATAGCAGGACTCCCAGCACCATCTGGCGCAAACAAAGGTAAACCCAAAGCTTTCATCGCTTCACGGGTAGCATTCATCTGACGCAGATGACGAGCGAATATAGATTCTAAACCTTCAGCTTTCATCATCTGCAACGCCGCTTGCAACCCAATTATTAAATTAACTGGTGGAGTAAACGGAGTAGTATTTTTAGCAGCATTCTTGCGATAAGGCTTCAAATCTAAATAATACTTTGGAAGTTTCGCTTTTTCGTAAGCTTCCCAAGCTTTAGGACTAACCGCAACAAAACCTAATCCTGGGGGAATCATATAACCTTTTTGAGAGCCAGATCCCACTACATCTAGACCCCAATCATCAATAGGTACATTAGCCGCACCCAAGCTAGTAACCGCGTCAACAATAATTAAAGCTTCACCGTGAGCTTTCACATGGCGGTTAATCGTTTCAAGATCATTAATTACCCCAGTGGATGTTTCACTATGAGTAATAATGACAGCTTTAATTTGCTTTTCGGTGTCAGCTTCTAATTTTTCACGGAATTGTTCAGGATCAAGAGGTTTACCCCATTCTGCCGTGACTGGATCTACATTAAGACTATAAGCTTCGCAAACTTCGACCCAGCGTTCGCCAAACTTACCATTAGATCCTACTAAAACGCGATCGCCTGGACTCAGGAAGTTAATAATTCCAGCTTCCATCGCTCCAGTACCGGATACAGTCAACATCAAAACATCATTCTGAGTTTGATGCAGCCACTTGAGGTTTTCTGTCACCTCTGCCATAATCTTGCTAAATTCACCGCTCCGATGACCGATAGGGTGTTTAGCCATAGCAAGCAATACCTGTTCCGGTACCGGAGTGGGACCAGGAATCATCAACATTAACTTATTGTCCATTATTAGTTCCTTTAATCTGAAGGCTTCAAATTTTAGCAAAAGTTAGCAGTTAAAATTGCTAATTTCTGCATTTCTTTTTAGATCTGCTTGGTCATTGGTCATTGGTCATTGGTCATTGGTCATCGGTCATTGATAATTGTTCATTGGTCATTGTTAATTGCCTTCTTTAAGAAATTAGGTAAATCTACTTGCAGAAATTTGTGAGATTTTGTTGATGCCTCTTGATCGGAAATCACTGGGGATATTGTCTCAATTTCAGTGGGATGTTGAGGATTAGCTAGTAATTCTAAGAGGTTTTCACTGGCATCTGGTAATAATTTTTTTAACGTTTCTTGTAAATGTTGAATTTGGCGTTGGTTTTCTTCACACTGCTGTTTCCAGTCCTGTAACTCTGCTTGATATTCCTGATTTTGCAATAGAATGATGCGATCGCTTAATTGCTCTTGCAGTGCTGCAATTTCCCGTTGCGCCGCCAACAACTGCATTTCTAGACTCCCAGCCAAACTTCGAGCAGAAAAAATTTCTGCTTCAAGCGATCGCACTTTTTCTTGCAGTGCTTCTTGATCTGTATATGTTTGATTAAGCTCTCTTTGGAGTTGCTGTTTCTCAGTTTTAGTTTTAGCACGTTCTAGGATTAACTCAGTTTTAAGATGCCCTAGCTCAAGCTGTTGCGATCGCATAAAATTTTCGATAGTAGCCAATAAGGTTCGCACAGTCTCGTCTTCTACCTGCTGTTGCTCACCAAAAAGCAGTTCCTTAAGTTGAGCAATAGCCTGTTGCTGAAGGTTTGTAACTTCCTCAGTCTTAGCAAGCTGAATTTCTATGCTTTGTGGTTTGCTTAATTGGTTACTTAACTCAGCGATCGAGATCTGAGAATGTTCTAAAGCTTCCCCTAATTTTTGCAAACGCTCTAAACTTTGGTGTGCGTGGGAAAACTTTTGCTGAAACTTGGAGAGATCATCGTGTTTATGAAGGACAAGCGAATTTGCTTCTCCTTGGGCTAAATTTACCTCTTCGGCATCAGTAGCCTCAACTGCGGCTTGATCGGTATCTGTCGCCGCTTGGGGTTCCCGCTCATTATCCTCTGATTCGTGTTCAGGCACTTGATACCTCCCATCGCCTGCTTAAAAATTATCTTTGATGTTATTGATAGTATTAAGTGACCAGTGATACTCAATCGGGACATTTGCGCGATCGCAACTTTGTTCAAGTCGTTTTTGTTGAGCCAAAGCTTTACGCAGTGTGATGATTAGCTGTTGTACTTGCTCTTTAATTGCAGGCTGATTACTAGCCGCAAATGAAGTTTGGCGTTCTAAAAGCTGAAGTAGCACTTCATAGTGGATCAGAGATGGCAGGGGTATTGGCTCCATGAAACCAGATATAAGGATTGATAAAATTTAATTTACGCAGGGTATTGGCTTAAGGCTTTTTTCAACAGCCATGATAATTAGGTAATGTGTTTTACCTACTAGCCTTTAATCATTATCGCTTACGGTAATCCAAAGGCGAGCGTGGTAATAAATACTTGGTTGGGCTAGGAAAGCTAGGAAAGAATTTTTTTCCACCATTTCCCCCATCTTTCCTAGCAACTAATTTTGACTACAGCCGTTATTTATAGGCAAACAAAGTAGCGATCGCACTAGCCGGATCAGGTTGTTTCACCAATGACTCACCAATGAGAACAGCACTAGCACCAGCATCAGACACTAATTTAATGTCCTCTGGAGTATGTAACCCAGATTCACTAACAACTAAGATATCCCGCTCCTGTAATTGGCTGCTATTGCTACTCAAAAGTTGACAGGTTGTTTGCAAATCAACTGAAAAATCTTCTAAGTTGCGATTGTTAATCCCAATCAGGTTAACATCTTCCAATGCTAATACTCGCTCTAGCTCCTCTGCTGTATGTACTTCAATCAATGCAGTCATACTCAAGGCTTTGGCAATTTTGATAAAATACTGCAAGTCTTGATCGCTAAGAATAGCTGCGATTAAGAGGATAGCATCAGCCCCATAACTGCGAGCTAAGTATATTTGGTAAGGATAGATGATAAATTCCTTACACAGCACTGGTAAGTCTACGCTCTTACGCAC
Organism: Crinalium epipsammum PCC 9333; assembly: GCF_000317495.1. Classification (GTDB taxonomy): domain Bacteria; phylum Cyanobacteriota; class Cyanobacteriia; order Cyanobacteriales; family PCC-9333; genus Crinalium; species Crinalium epipsammum. The sequence continues at coordinate 4,001,999 of NC_019753.1, read as the reverse complement.
TAGAGCCAAGTTTTCAAAGCTGCCTTGAAAAAATACTTTGTCAGTAAGTACTGACAAACAGCTTGCTCCTCCCTGCTGGTAGGCTTGTGCGATCGCTACGGGATCAAAATCTTCTCGAATTACTCCCTTACTAGGAGAAGCTTTTTTTACTTCTGCAATTAAAGCTGGCTTAGTCTTTCCCTGTCGTAATGCTTCTCTAAAATTACGCACAGGTGGTGCTGCTTTAACTTGTTGCTGCAACTTGATCAGGGGAAGACGTTCCCGCATCTGATCAACTTCTGTTTCTTTTTGCCAGACAATTTTCTCTAAAATATGTCTTGGTTCAGCATCTGGTACTTTAACTTCGTAGCGCAAGGTAGTGATAGAAACTGACGGATTCGGATGTCTTCTTCGGATTTGCATAGACTCAGGAGAGATTTTTCGCTTTGTAGAGACGCGAAATTTCGCGTCTCTACATTTTGTGGTTTTAGCTGACTGCTGACTGCTGACAACTGAATGCAATCTTAAACAGTTAACGCCCGTTTATAAGCTTCATCCAGAACTTCCGATAAGGTGGGGTGAGCGTGAACCACATAAGCTAAATTGTTGACAGACTGCCGCCCCGCGATCGCTTGTGATGCTTCGTGAATTAAATCTGAAGCGTGCAATCCCATAATATGAGCGCCCAGCACAACCCCTGTATCTTTGCGATATATTACTTTAGCAATACCATCAGATTCACCTTCTGCGATCGCCTTAGAATTACCCTTAAAGTAACTCCGCACAGCCCCAACTTCAAAACCTTCGGCTGCACCCAACTCTTTAGCTGCTGTTTCCGTCATCCCCACAAAGCTAATTTCTGGATGAGTAAAAGCTGCTGCTGGAATGCTGTGATAATCAACAGTGCGATCGCGCCCACACATATTTTCAACTGCCACAACGCCTTGAGCAGAAGCCGCGTGAGCTAACATCATCTTCCCTGTAGCATCCCCAATTGCCCACAAATGCGGTACAACTTCACCACCAGATAATACTGCCATTTGGTCGTTTACGGGAATAAAGCCGCGCCTATCTGTTTCTACTCCAACAGCTTCCAATCCCAAATCCTTAGTATCAGGAATTCTACCTGTTGCGACTAAACAAGCATCGACTTCAATCACGTCGATAACTTCTTTCGTTTTAGCGTCACTCAGTTCAATTACTACTGGCGAACCTGGCGTTACCTTACTTGCTAAAGTGCTAACTTTAGTTTCAATATCGCGTGGTGCAATTAACACCCTTTCTGCCAATTTGGCGATATCTCGGTCAAACCCTGGCATCAATTGGTCTAAAGCCTCAATCATTGTGACTTCACAACCCAAGGCAGTGTAAACATCAGAAAATTCTAAACCAATGTAACCACTACCAATAATAGCGATCCATTCAGGCAGTGTTTCTAGTTTGATCGCATCATCACTGGTAAATACAGTTTTGCCATCAACTTCAATCCCAGGAGGAACCCAAGGAATCGAGCCAGAGGAAATAATAATATCCTTAGCCGTGAAAGTTTTCTCCCCTGTGCTAGTAGCAACACTAACTTTTTGTGTTCCAGCTACCTTACCTCTACCTTGGATAATATCAACCCCTAATCTTTTCAGACTATTGGTTAAATCCCCACGAATTTTGCTCACAAGGTTATTAGCATGAGCAGCAATTCCTTCCCGCTCAAACTCCACACCACTCACTTGAATGCCTAACGCCTTGAGGTGATGAGCATTACGCAACTCCCGTACCCGCCCCGATGCTGCTAATAAAGCTTTTGAGGGAATGCAACCACGATTAACGCAGGTTCCACCCATATCTGCTGCTTCGACGATGGCGGTTTTCAGTCCACAGTTGACAGCATGAAGAGCAGCCCCATGTCCGCCCACACCTGCGCCGATAATTAATAAATCGTAGTCAAATGTCTGACTCACATTCCTACTCCTGATACGCCATGCCTTCCTTATTTTGACATTCCCCACGCCTTAAATAAACAGTGAATTCCTATTTGATTAAAAGTTTTAAGCTTGATATTCCGTAATTTTATCGGCACTGTGTTTTTAAAATGACATTTTACGATGATTAATTACCTAAATTTCAGCAATATTAGGATTGTTTTTATGAGCATTTATTTGTGAAAACAATCAAGATTCTAACTCATCAAGGATTTAATTAATTGATAAAAAAATAAATATATAAACCGGGGATGTTTGATATATCATATTAATTAATATAAAAGCTGTAAAATTGTGCAGTTTGAATACGACTCCGCAAAAAGCCAGAACAATAAGTCAAAGCATGGAATTGATTTTGAAGAAGCACAACTGCTTTGGAATGACCCTCTGCGAGTAGAGATACAAGCACGCTCAACTACAGAACTTCGCTCAATAGTGATTGGTAAGATAGGAGATAAGCATTGGTCAGCAATTATTACCTATCGAGGTGAAGCCATAAGGATCATTTCAGTACGAAGATCGCGGGAGAATGAGGAGGAAATTTATGAAAGCTGAAGAATTCGATCAGAAGTTTGATGATGGGGAAGATGTCTTGGAATATTTAGATTTTTCAACACTGCGTCGCCCAGGGTTAGAAACTAAGCAGGTTAATGTTGATTTTCCTCAGTGGATGGTGGATGCGTTAGACAGGGAAGCTCAACGCTTAGGTCTTCATCGTCAAGCTGTAATTAAATTTTGGATTGCGGAACGCTTGGATGCAAGTTAGCACTAACTTATAATAAAAATTATTAATTTCTGGAAAATACCAATTTGTTAGTGTAGTTGAATTAAGAAACAAATCTCCTTAGTAAGTTTGTTTAATTCACATCTTAAAACAAGTTCGCCAAAGCCTTTCTAATTTAAAAAATTAGAGGTAGTTTTTCGCAAGAATCAGCTAGTAAATTTTATTTTGCCTATTTGTAGGCATGGCTACAACATTAAGATGTTGTAATTGAATTTGTTTAATAGTACTTAATTTGTTATATCTTAACTGAAACCGTGTTTACAAGCCCGCCTTTAATGAAGCCCATATATTGCAGCCAAGGACACGAAAATTCTGCTGGTAGTCGCTTTTGTCAGCAGTGTGGCGAACAGTTGAGTCTGCCCAGTGCCAACAGTTTAGCAGTTGGGTCTGTTTTAGGCGATCGCTATCAGATTATACGCGAACTGGGACACGGTGGTTTTGGACGCACCTATCTAGCCCAAGACCGTAACCGTTTTAATGAATTTTGTGTATTAAAAGAATTTGCCCCCCAAGTGCAAGGTAGCTACGCTTTACAAAAAGCGGAGGAATTATTTGAACGGGAAGCGGGAGTACTTTATAAGCTACAACATCAGCAAATTCCCCATTTTAGGGAGATGTTTCGCTATAACACTAATGGCACTGGATACTTATTTTTAGTACAAGATTTTGTAGATGGGCAAAATTATAAGGCGCTGTTAGAAGCACGTAAGCGTCAGGGGCTAAAGTTTAGTGAACCAGAAGTAACTCAATTATTACTTCAAATTCTCCCAGTATTAGATTACATCCACTCTCTGGGAGTAATTCACCGCGATATTTCTCCCGATAACTTGATGCTGCGTAGTTCAGATGGGCTACCTGTACTGATAGATTTTGGGGGAGTTAAACAAATCGCTGCAACTATCGAATCTCAATATAATCAAGGTGCGATCGCAAATGCACCAACTTTAATGCCTACCCGACTAGGTAAAGTAGGATATGCCCCAACAGAGCAAATGCAAAGAGGAATAGTATTTCCTCACAGTGATTTATATGCTTTAGCAGTAACAGTTTTAGTATTACTAACAGGGAAAGAACCCCAACAATTAATTAACCAACAAACAGTTACTTGGGATTGGTCAAAAGATGTTAGTCTCAGCCCTACTTTAAATAGTGTGCTGACTAAAATGCTACAGCCAATATTAGGCGATCGCTTTCAATCTGCACAAGAAGTTTTGCAAGCCCTCACAAGCAATCAACCGCCTGCTACCTACCCTACCACTCAATTACCAATCTCAGTGCCACCGCTACAAGTAGCAACAGAAGCTACATTTGCTGTTTCCCCTAACCCAGCAGGACAACAATATTCACAGCCTCAACACTATCAGCAGCCACCTAATTCACCCATTGTCATACCAGCATCAATACAAACCCAACCAAATAGTAATTTTTTAAACATCTTCGGAAAAATTGCACTGGTATGTTTTATTCTGGCTATTGCTGGTGGAATTGGCTGGTTAGCTGGTAACGTTTGGATAAATTCCAACTCAAATCAAAGAAACATTACCCCATCACCTGATCCAACTCTTTCACCCAGTGCTTCTCCTACTGTGGATGAACAACAACCCATATCGCCACAGTTTACACCCGAAGAAAGGCAGCGCAAGCAAGCACTACAACAACGCCGTACTCAAGTAGGTATTAATAGCAACTTCTATGTCAGCGCAGTTAATCAAGCATTTTGGAGCAAATACCCTAGCCAGCGAGGTAGAAATTTAGGCAACGGTACAGACGATGAGCAATGGCGGGAACGTTGGGATAAAATTGCTGCTGACTTGCTAGATAAATTAGAACAAGCAAACTTGAGTGCAGAAGCACGTCGGGGTATGGGTAATTATAGTAGTGGCGATCGCGATCGCTGGAAACTTGCAGTCAATGAATTACGCCTCAGCAGTCGCGCCCTCTATGATTTAACTGACGCTAAATATTTATCGATCTTTTCAGAATATTCTGCTAATACACTTAAGCTCAATTTTGATAACTTCCTCAATCAACCCGTAGGTCAAATTTGGCAAGCAGTCATGTTTGATCAAGTGCAAGCCTTACAGTCTGGAACCGCCCTAGAAAGAATTATCTTTGACCCAGGCACTACAAGCAAAACTCTTAGTAGCAACCTAAAACAAGGACAAGGCAAAGCTTATATTGCCCAGCTAACTCAAGATCAAATAATGGAAGTGCAGTTACAAGACGGCGGTAAAACATTATTGTCAATTTATAGCCCAACTGGTAAAACGCCCATCCTCGCAGATTCACGGGAAAAAAGTTGGTCTGGAACCCTACCTGAATCTGGTTACTACGAAATTGTCATAGTTTCTAACAGTTCAAAATCAACTGATTATCAACTCAACCTTACTGTTAAAAATCCCGAACCAGAACCAGAACCTACCACTCCCGCACCTGAAGCCTCTCCCTCAGAATCACCCAATTAATAGATATCTCGATGTCAATTTACGGCACTCCATAAGTGCAAGAAATCTGTTAAGAGCAAGGTAATACGTTTAATCTTGATAAGAAGGCAAACTAAAGGAGATTTAATGAAAATAGCTATTACTGGAGCAACCGGATTTGTTGGTACTCGTTTAGTAGAGCATTTGCATAGTGAAGGACATCAACTAATAATTTTCAGCCGTAGTACCAGCAAAGCACAAAAAGTTTTTCCAGCTTCAGCATTCCCCAACTTAGAAGTAGTTGCCTATACCCCCACTGAATCCGGTGCTTGGCAACAGACAATTTCTGGGTGTGATGCCGTAGTAAATTTAGCAGGGGAACCCATTGCTGAGGGACGTTGGACACCCGAACAAAAACAAAAGATTATTCAAAGTCGTCAATTGGGGACTCAAAAGATTGTCGAAGCTATAGCCCAAGCTAACCCCAAACCTGCTGTTTTAGTCAATGCCTCAGCAATTGGATACTACGGTACTAGCGAAACTGCTACTTATGAGGAAACCAGCAGTGCGGGTAATGATTTTTTGGCTGAAGTTTGCCAAACTTGGGAAACAGAAGCCGAAAAAGTTAAACAAACTGGCACTCGATTAGTAATTATCAGATTAGGGATTGTTTTAGGCAAAGGGGGAGCGTTAGGGAAAATGCTTCCCATCTTCCAAATATTTGCTGGTGGTACTATTGGTAGCGGACAGCAATGGGTTTCTTGGGTGCATCGAGACGATGTTGTTAACTTAATTATGCTTGCACTCCAACAACCTCAAGTAGAAGGTATTTTGAATGCAACTGCACCCAAACCTGTACGGATGAACGAATTTTGTCAAACATTGGGGGAAGTCTTGCACCGTCCGTCGTGGCTACCAGTTCCTAGCTTTGCATTAGAAGCATTGTTAGGAGAAGCCGCTAAGGTTGTTTTGGAAGGTCAAGAAGTTTTACCTAAAAAAACTTTGTCTTCTGGCTTTGAATATAAATTTCCCACACTCAAACCAGCAATTGAGGAAATTTTGAGTAATAGCTAAAAAGCTTTATCCACCTTTGATTAAACCTGGATATAAACAAGCAAAGCCCGCGCAGGCGGGCTAAAGATTAAAAACGTATACAATCCAAATTTGGAATTACGCTTCATGCTTCTTGAGAACTTAGCTCCTTACTTGCAGCCGTAGATTCATCAGACTCAGTACTATCATCGGTAACTCGTTGGATATTAGCTCCCAATTGGCGTAGCTTCAACTCCAAATTGTCGTAACCACGATCTAAATGATGTAATCCTTTGATGATGGTTTTACCATCTGCTGCTAATCCTGCAAGCACTAAAGCTGCTGAAGCTCTTAAGTCTGTAGCCAACACAGGCGCACCTGATAGCTGTGGTACACCTCGGATGATTGCATGATTGCCTTTAACACGAATGTCTGCACCCATGCGGTTCAACTCGGCAACGTGACGTAAACGGTTTTCAAAGACTGTTTCAGTAACTACGCAGTCGCCTTCAGCCAAGCTGAGTAAAGCCATAAACTGGGCTTGCATATCCGTCGGAAACCCTGGATAAGGCAAGGTTTCAATATCCGTTGCCTTGATATGGTTGCCTGGAACAATTCGCACAGTGTTAGGGCTGTCTTGGATTACTTTTGACCCAACATCTCGCAACTTAGAAATTACAGGTATGAGATGATCTGGGATAACGGGAGAAAGGCTGATTTCTGAGTGGGTAATTGCCCCAGCTACTAAAAATGTCCCTGCTTCAATCCGGTCAGGAATAATGCTGTAGTCTACAGAATGTAACTTGGGAACGCCAGAAATAGTAATGGTGTTGGTTCCAGCACCATGAATCTTAGCTCCCATTGCATTACAGAAGTTGGCAAGATCGACAACTTCTGGTTCTTGAGCAGCGTTTTCTAAAGTGGTTTCACCATCTGCTAATGTTGCTGCCATCATTAAGGTTTCTGTGGCACCAACACTAGGGTAATCTAGGTAGATTCTTGCACCCTTGAGTCGAGGATTGGCTCCAGGTACATGAGCGTAAACTATGCCATGCTCAATATGCACATCTGCGCCCATTGCTTGCAGCCCTCGGACGTGCAATTCCACAGGTCTAGCACCAATTGCACAACCCCCTGGTAAAGGTACACGGGCTGATCCTAGTCGTGCTAGTACTGCACCAATAATAAAGAAGCTGGCTCGCAGTTGAGAAACTAATTCGTAAGGCGCTTTTGACTGCTCAATGTGGCGGGCATTAAAGTCAATAATATTACCTTGGTAATTAACCTCAACACCCAAGGATTCAATAATTTGACCCATCCGCCGTACATCAACCAGGGCAGGAACATTACGAATCCGGCAATCGTCGGGACAAAGCAATGCTCCTGCCATGATTGTCAAGGCAGAGTTTTTAGCACCACTGATGTTTACATGACCTTTCAGGGAAGCTTTACCCCAAATATGTAAGACTGAATTGTCAGTGTCAGACAAGGATTGGGTCTCTGTTAGGCTGATGATGGGTCTATCCTCCGGGCTAAATGCAATAACTTTATTTACAGAAAAGTTGTTTAGATTTTACACTAAACAAAGCGTATGTCTATCTATCTTAGATAAGAATTCTTGGAAAAAATTTCTAATTTTTTTAAGTTTCTAATTCCTGATGAATAATTTATCTAAAAAAATAGTTGACAAAATATCTAGAATTACCTTATCTTTGAAGATCGCAAAGCCAATCACAAACAAGCGGAACTGGCGGAATTGGCAGACGCGCTAGATTCAGGTTCTAGTGTTCGCAAGGACTTCCGGGTTCAAGTCCCGGGTTCCGCATTTTAAAAGGAGAGACGCGCAATTTCGCGTCTCTTTTTTGGATATGTATTATTCTTCTTCCTAACCGAGCTTGAAATCAGGAAATTTCTCAATAAAATTTAGGTAACCCAGATAAAATATTTGTAATACAACGATAAGATATTTTAATTAGTCGCAAAATAAAGCTAAACGCACCATTAAGAGCTAAATGTTAACCAGCCTGCAAAATCCTTTGGTAAAGCAAATTCGTAAGTTGCAGTCTGCTAAGGAACGAAGAGAGCAACAGTTGTTTTTGCTGGAAGGCACGCACTTGCTGGAAGAAGCGTGTGCTGTAAATTATCCTTTGGTAACGCTCTGCTGTACGCTTCAATGGCAGGAAGCAAATGGGAAACTCTGGGAGGAGGCGTGTCAGCGTTGTCAGCGAGTAGAAGTGGTAAGTGCTGAAGTGATTAAGGCGATCGCAACTACTGTAAACCCTGATGGTGTTGTTGCAACTGCACGATCCAGAACTAATAAGCAACTTCAGATCCCATTTAAGGGTGTGGGACTGGCTTTGGAAACACTACAAGACCCTGGTAATTTAGGTACAATCATTCGCACTGCTGCTGCGGCTGGCGCTGAGGGTTTATGGTTGAGTGCGGATAGTGTAGATTTGGATAATCCCAAGGTTGTACGCGCATCGGCGGGACAGTGGTTTCGTCTACCAATGGCTGTTAGTTCAGATTTAAAGACGGTAGTACAAGAATGTCGGGATGCTGGGATACAAGTAATAGCAACGACAGCAAAGGCGCAGGTAAGTTTCTGGGAAATAGATTTACAACAACCTAGTTTAATTTTGTTGGGTAATGAAGGTGCTGGACTTTCAGTAGGTTTAGAGGCGTTAGCTGATGTGCAGGTGCAAATACCTTTAAGTAGAGGGGTGGAGTCTTTGAATGTGGCGATCGCAACTGCGTTAATTTTATATGAAGCTAAACGCCAACGGCTACAGGTTGGAGGTTAATACAATAAACCTCGTAGCCTTTGTTAAGGTTCGGTTAATTATCTGCGTAATGTTGGGGTGCATAAAACACTAAACCTCAATCTATTAATTTAGTGTCAGGATAAATCCCACACATACTTACGCAAGTGAGAGCGAGAAGTAAAATTTATGAACTCCAAACTTATTCAAAATACCCTTACCGCAGTAATCTTAACATCTCTAAGTACTAGCGCAGGAATAGCAGTAGCACAGTTAAAACCAAATTTAGAGATTAGACCAGGAAATATCGAAATTAATCGCCCACAGTTACAACTTATTACAACTTCTATTAGTGGAAAAATCACTAATAAGGGTAGCAATAATGGTGGTAAACCCAACTTCGCTTGTAGCGACATTTCTGTTTACTTAGCTATTGCGCTTCCTCCTTCTCCTCCTCAAGGAGAACCAGGAATATCTTTACCAAATTATCAAAATATTGGGAAATCAGTAAAAGCTCAAGGTAATATTGCTACTGGATGTGTATATACTCTATACGTTCCCAATACTGGTATTGGTAAACCCATTTATGTTTTTGCTACAAGCCCAGAAAAATGGACAACCAGCGTAAATGTGGTAGATATTTCTCCTGTAGATTGGACTAATCCACTGCAAGTAACTAAAGGACAAAAGCTGGAGAACAAAGATTTGAGGATAACGGCTACTCTAATTAAGTAGGTTGTAGATTATGGTTCATAAGTAATGAACCAAAAAATCTCAATTGTTATGCCTCAGTCTTTAAGAATTGCTACCTGGAATGTTAAACGTCCTAGAACAAAGGGCTGGCTGAATAATCCTGTAATTGTTAATAAAATTCAAGATATTGATGCTGATATTTGGGTTTTGACTGAGACAAATAGCATCATTAATCCTGGGGATGTTTATAGTAGTGTGGCATCAACCGCTATAGATAATTATCACACTTCGGGAGAAAGTTGTGTAACAATTTGGTCACGCTATCCAATTAAGCAACAGTTGCTTACTTTTGACCCTACTCTTACTGTTTGTGTGGAAATTAAATTTGATTAGAAGCAGTGTTTCAATTCTGGGCGGGTTTATGAATATTCAAAGTATGAATATAAGTTGTCTGTCAACCCGCCCGTACGAGCAATCTACCCTTACTACCGGACATAACTTAATTGATGATTTTAAGATAAAAAGTTAATTTCTAGTTTCTAATTCACTAACTTTATCAGCAGCGATCGCATACCAAATTTGACCTAATAGTAGTGATTTTTTCGGATTACGTCGTTCTTCGGGAAATAATTGATAAAACTTAGCATCAGTTGCTGTTCTTAACTTGTTAAGTGTATAGTTACCTAGCTCACCTCTTCTGGCTTTCTGCCGCCAAATTTCAGCATCTCTTTGACTATAACTTCCTAGTTTGCTCAAAGCATCTTTACTAACTTTACCTTGCTCAATTTTATTAATAAAATTGTCACCAATAGTTTGCCATTCTGCTCGTAATTGGGAATCTTCTGGCTCAGGAGTGAGATTACGTTTATTTAATTCTGGATGTTTGTTATAAAATTGTTCATTTACTAAATTATTAAAGAAAGCTTCTGGAATTTGTAATGCTTGACGACGACTTAAAAGTTTAGATGGGTTATTGTTGATACTAGGTAATCCCTTTGTCAAAGGTGCTAATGGATTTCCCTCAGTTAAGAATTTAACAAAATGAAAACCCCCTGCAACTAATAATCCTATGGCTAACGTAGCTGCAAATGTTTTTGCTGAGTGAGGTAGCCAACTAGGAACTCTAAAAACAGCAGCAAGTACTTGAGAACCAATATTGTGAAGTTGCGATCGAGGAGGAGAATGTTGTTTTCCAGGCGCAACTACAGCAGTCTGAATACGAGAGATATTGGGGTTAGGTGGCGGTGTGGGTGTTGCAGACTGTAGTGCTTGGATAACTTCTGATGCCGACTGATAGCGATCGCGCATTTTATAAGCCAGCATTTTTTTCAAGACTGCTTGCAATTGCGGACTAACATTAATCTCTCCCCAACGCCAAACCGCGTTATATGTATCATACAATTCATCAGCTTGCTTACCCGTCAGCAATACCAAAGCTGTAACTGCCAAAGCATACAAATCGCTATTACCAGCAACTGTTCCCTGTTTTAGTTGTTCTTCTGGCGCATATCCAGCCTTACCTAACCGCGTTGGTAGTATATTTTTGTAATTCAACCAAGCAAAGGCGGTTGCTTGCAATACCTTAACTCCACCAAAATCAATTAATACAGGTAGCCCATCCGCCTGTCTCTTGATTAAATTATCAGGGGAAATATCACGATGAATTACATTCAGTGAGTGGATGTAAGATAAAACGGGCAATATTTGAAGTAACAGTTCGCGGATCTCATCCTCACTAAAAGTTTTACCTTGACGTTTACGGGTTTCTAGAAACTGATAGTAAGTTCCACCTTCTACATAGTCTTGTACTAAAAACAAAAATTCTTTCCCCGATAAATTAGACCGCAGCATCTCGCGCAAGCGGGGGATCTGAGGATGCTGAAGCTTGTAGAGTACACTTCCTTCTCGCTCAAATAATTCTTGCGCTTTTTGCAACTGCGATCCAGGTTGATCTTGCGGTGCAAATTCTTTTAAAACACAATTTTGATTGCCTTGAGTGATATCTTCCGCTAAATAGGTACGCCCAAAACCGCCTTGTCCCAGGCAGCGCACGATGCGATAGCGGTTATCTATAATTTTCCCAACATGAATTGGGAGCGCATTACCGCACTCTTGACAAAACTTATTAACGGGAGGGTTTTCGTGTCCTTGAGTGCAATATAGGAAGGTCATTTACAGTCAATAGACTATAGCAACTGATTAACTTCATTGTAGATTAGCAAAATTCCTGAATTATAGTAGTAAGAACCTCACCCCCTACCCTTAAGACTCAATAATGCTGGAAGAAAAACGTCAACGGGCATTTACGGCGTTTCAAGATTTCCTTAATACACCGTTTGAGCAACGCTTGGCAAGCCATGAGAAAATATCACCAGAAGCAAATGCGATACTCCTGGGGAGTCACTCCGCGATCGCACTGTTTCACTCTGTTGCAAATACGGTTCCAGCTTATCAAAGTTTTCTCAAAGAACACGGCATCAACCCTGAATCAATCCAAACTTACGCAGATTTTGAAAAATTACCTTTAATTACTAAAGAAAATTACCTACGCTGTCACTCTTTAGCTGCTTTATGTCGTCATGGACAGTTAGAAACCTGCGATATGATTGCAGTTTCATCAGGTTCGACAGGTAAACCGACTTTTTGGCCGCGCTTTTTTGCGGATGAGTTACAAATTGCTACACGCTTTGAGCAAATATTTTACGATAGCTTTTCTGCTGATACTCGTCGCACTTTAGCTGTAATTTGTTTTACTTTAGGAACTTGGGTTGGTGGAATGTTTACAGCTAATTGCTGCCGCTACCTAGCTAGTAAAGGATATCCGATTACTGTTGTTACTCCTGGGAATAATAAAGAAGAAATATTTAGGGTGGTACAAGAATTAGGTTCTGAATTTGAGCAAGTAGTATTGCTAGGTTATCCACCTTTTATTAAAGATGTAATTGATACTGGCATTGCGCGTGGGGTGGAATGGCAACAGTATCAGATCAAAATGGTATTTGCAGGAGAAGTTTTTAGTGAAGAATGGCGCAATTTAGTTGGGGAAAGAGTCGGTTCAAATAATCCCTGTTATAATTCTGCATCACTTTATGGAACAGCAGACGCGGGTGTATTAGGAAATGAAACACCTTTAAGTATTTGCATCCGCCGCTTTTTTGCCAATCATCCAGACGCAGCTAAAGAATTATTTGGCGAGTCGCGCTTACCTACTTTAGTACAATACGATCCTTTGAGTCGCTTTTTTGAAACCCATGAAGATACGCTGTTATTTTCAGGCGATAACGGTGTTCCCTTGGTGCGTTATCACATTTCGGATACAGGAGGGTTAATTTCTTATGATGCAATGTTAGAGTTTTTAGCAAAATGGGATTTTGATCCTATTGCAGCATTGCAAAAAGAACACTTTGGATCTTTCGCAACTGAGGGTAAAGTTAGAGGAATTCATCGCTTACCTTTCGTTTACGTTTTTGGACGTTCTAACTTTACTGTTTCTTACTTTGGGGCGAATATTTATCCCGAAAATGTGACTGTGGGATTAGAACAACCAGGAATTAAAGATTGGGTGACTGGTAAGTTTGTGATGCAAGTTAAGGAAGATGCAGACAAGAATAAATTTTTATCGGTGGTTGTGGAGTTAGCGCCAAGGAGAGAAGGTAGTGAGGAGAAACTAAACGCCATCGCGTCTTCTATTCTCTCTCAACTGCTACGGCTTAATAGTGAATTTGCTAATTATGTTCCCAAGGAATACCAAACGCCCCAAGTATCACTAGCCTCAATGGGAGATCCAGAATATTTCCCAATTGGCGTTAAGCACCGTTACACACGCCAATAGTCGGGTCTTTCGTGGGAGGACGTGACAAAAGAGCAGTAGAATTACTCCTCATTCGCTTTCAGCGCCGAAGCAATACAACTAAAACAACTAAGCATATACGTTAAAATATCATTAAACTACTTAACTAATAGGTTCAACGAATATTAAAAATTGAGTTAATTTTGGTTGTATTTAGTTGAATCTAATTGCAAATATTATTTATATGGCTGAAAACAAACAAAAAAAATCCAGTGGTGCTGGTCGTAAAAAATCAAATAATATTCTCGAACAACTGCCTGCACCAGCGAGAGAATGGGCAGAAAGTTTACCTTGGCAACAACGGAGTTATGTTTTATCTTTATGCCATATAATGTGTGCATCTTCTCCAGAAATGCAAGCAGAGTTTTTAGATGAATATACAGCAGATGGTTTAGTTTTAAAAACGCTTCAAGATCGAGATACTCAAAAGAAAGTTACAGAGTATTTGCAACAATTTTATTTGCAAACGGATTTAAGCGAAGGTATTTTGAGAAGCTATATTAGACAATTTTTTATTCATTCATCTCAAGATGTTCGTAGAAAACCAGAATTATATTTAGAATCTGCATTGCGATTAGTCAGTGATACCCAAGAGCGAAATAATCTTTTTAATTATATTTTAGGCTTTGAATTGCTTAAAATGCTATTTAAAATGAGTTGGTGGCAACACGAAAGATTATATCAGCTTCAAAAGAATCAAGAAGAGTTTTTTAGTACTTATATTAAGCCAATCCAACATACTCATGAACTTAATGGAATAGTTATACCTAAAATCAAAAAAGGTTTTTTTGATAAGCGTGATTATTTTGTAAAAGAACCAAAAATCCCCCAAAAAAAATTAATAGAGCTAGTAATAGTAACTTTTACTACAGAAATAGTGACTAATTTTGGATTTTCTATAATTCGTCATCCCAACTCTTTAATATTTGACTACGAATATATATTTGCTTTTCAACAGGAAGATGTATTTTTTAATTAATTCAATATTTCCTAAGCTTAAAATTTTAAATGATCTGCCGACAATTAGCAGTTTTTATCTAATTTCAGGTAAGTAGGTCAATATAATTAAACGCATTACCCCACCCCCCAACCCCATCCCATTAGTAAGGGGAGGGGGAGATTTGCATTTTATCTTTTTTAATGTCGAGCTACTTATCAATATTAAAAAATTAGCTACTAGGCGTTTAATACCAGAATAAGAGAGTTTTTTAATAGTGCGAATAACTAAATATTAGGTAAAAAATAGGAATCGCTGGAAGAAAAAAGATATTAGTATATGTAGTGTACTTACTGAATATTCTCAATAAATTTACTATCTATCAAAAGGTATAAAACAATTGTTAATCCCCATGATACGGTTAACAGCAAACAAGTATTTTTGCTTGAAGTATTGAGAGGAATTAGCTTATGGCTTTGCCAATAAAGCAGATGGAAAAAATACTTTCATCGCGTCGCACCTTATTAAAATGGGGCTTGATAGGTATAGGAGCAATGGCAGGTACAGCCATACCTAAAGCATTAAATGCCCAGCCAAGTAATAGTCTAAAAACTCTAAATTTTAATGATAATGATTTCGGGATTCTTAATTTTGCTCTATTGCTAGAAGAATTAGAATCAGCCTTTTATGCAGCAGTCGTAAAGAGTGGAAGGATTGGCGATCGCAACGAACTAGAATACATGAGAGCCTTGGGTTCACACGAAGCAGCCCATGTGGCATTTCTACGGAATGTACTAGGAAGAAATGCAATCTTCCAAACACGAGATCTGAATTTTAACAATACTGGATTAGCAGCTATATTGGCTAATCGCAGTCAAATTTTAAATACCGCCGTTGCCTTAGAAGATGTAGGCGTACACGCATACAATGGTGCAGGTACAAAGCTAACAAATCCTACATTCCTTCTAGCCGCCGGATCAATTGTAGGAGTAGAAGCTCGTCACGCTGCCGGAGTTCGGGCATTACTAAAAAGACCAACTACAGAGCCAGATAGCGATCGCGCTGTAAGCGATACAGAATTAGTCAGCGAGATTAACCCCTTTAAAGGTCGTGCCTACGATGAATTATACACACCTAGGCAAATTGTAGAAATTGTTAGCTCACTCAACATATTAAACAATCCGATTACTGGCTCGCTTGTTGCCTGAACGAAGGAATTAATTAAAATGAAAAACATTTTAGCCCTAGTGGTAAATTGGGCAGGTGGCACGTTTGCTACTGCCCAAAGATTTTTGACGAAGATAATCAGTAAGATTGGTAATGCGATCGCTGCAATTGTTCCTGCTAACATCGCTCTGTTAATACTGCCCGCAATATTAATATCGTTGTTTACAAATCCCGCATCAGCCTACGCTCAAAGTGCGAGATTGACACCTCGGCAAGTAGTAGAATATGCTCTAACTTTAGAAAAGTTGGAAGCTGATTTTTACCGCCGTGCCAACAATGAAGTCGCTAACGGTAGGCTGGGAAATATTCCCGAAATAGCTAAAGACGCGCTAGTTTCTTACGGAGAAGATGAAGCCAGCCACGTTGCAGATTTATCGCCAATCTTAACGTTATTAGGTGGTAATCCCGATGCAGTTACTATTCCCGAAAATCCTAATTACAACGCCATTTTAGGTCGAGATCCCTTTGCTAATGCTGCGGATCTTCTCCTAGCCGGACAGTTTGTAGAAGATTTAGGGGCAGCAGCTTATAAAGGACAAGTACAAAACTTACTAGCAGCAGGAGAAGCTGCTAAACCAGTACTAGCCGGAGCTTTAGCTATACACTCTGTAGAAGCTCGTCATGCTGCGGGTATCCGAGCCTTACGCCAAACTTTACTTGGTAGTAATGTACGACCTTGGATTAGAAATGCTAATGAAGTAATTTACAAAGAAAATCGTAGCGGTTCCCCTATTCCATTTAATTCAGAAGCCTTTGATGGTTACGCTACAAGAGATGAGGTATTAGCGTTAGTCAGTCCAATCTTGCGTGTTAGCCAACAACCTCGCGGCAATCAAAATTCAACTTCTCCCAATCCCAGCAGGCAATCTACTCCTGTGCGAGCATTGTGGTAATTTACCATCAACCGCAATTCATCTCCCGACATAGCTGTACTCAGCTTGGCGGTGAGATGAATTGCGGACAGGATTTGTGTTAGGATAGTTACGTCAAGCAAAGCAACGTAACCATGTTGGTATTTGAGGCAAAACTTGAGGGATTGAAAGAGCAGTACGAGAAGCTTGATGAAGCTATTCGTACTGCTCTTTTCGTGCGTAATTCCTGCCTGAGATACTGGATGGACAATCGGGGCATGGGGCGCTATGAGTTGAGTGCGTATTGTGCTGTCTTGGGCAAAGAATTTGCTTGGGCAGGAAAGCTTAACTCGATGGCTCGTCAAGCCAGTGCAGAAAGGGCATGGTCTGCCATTGCTCGCTTTTTTGACAACTGCAAAAAGAGTAAGCCAGGGAAAAAGGGGTATCCTCAGTTTAAAAAACTTGCTACACATGGTTCTGTAGAATACAAAACTAGCGGGTGGCAACTTTCTGACGACCGCAGATATATAACTTTTTCTGACGGATTTAAGGCGGGAACCTTTAAGCTTTGGGGAACCCGTGACCTGCACTTCTATCAACTCAAGCAGATTAAACGAGTGCGGGTAGTGCGTCGTGCTGATGGGTATTATGCCCAGTTTTGTATCGACCATGAACGAGTGGAAAGGCGAGAACCAACGGGTAAAACTATCGGTGTAGATGTGGGGTTGACCCACTTCTACACCGATAGCAATGGAGAGACAGTTGCAAATCCTAGACATCTTCGCAAGAGTGAGAAGTCTTTGAAGCGATTGCAACGCCGGATGTCTAAGACTAAAAAGGGTTCCAACAATAGAGCCAAGTTGAGAAATAAACTTGCACGTAAACACCTCAAAGTAAGTCGCCAGCGTAAAGATTTTGCTGTAAAGACAGCAAGGTGCGTGGTGAGGTCTAGCGACCTTGTGGCGTATGAGGATTTGCAGGTGCGTAATATGGTCAAGAATCATCGCTTAGCTAAATCAATTAGTGACGCTTCCTGGTCGCTGTTTCGTGAGTGGGTTGAGTATTTCGGCAAGGTGTTTGGCGTGATAACTGTCGCAGTCCCACCCCACTACACCAGCCAAAATTGCTCTAACTGTGGTCAGGTTGTCAAAAAAACCCTTAGCACTAGAACTCATGTTTGTCCTCATTGTGGACACACTCAAGACAGGGATTGGAACGCGGCACGAAACATATTAGAAAAAGCATTGAGTACGACAGGTCATGTCGGAATTAACGCCTCTGGAGAGACTGGTCAATACAGGAAGTGAAGAAATTCCTTCAAGCAAATCAACTCGTGGAAAGAGGAAGCCCAAAGAGCAATCTTTGGAATCCCCCGCTATATTCGGTACTCCGAATGCTTCGGAGGGAGGATGTCAATCAGCTACGTTCAAAAGGGTGTGGTCAAAACCTGTTAGTGGTGATAAATAGGGGAAGCAGGGGGGCTTAAAAGAAAGTGCCAACTACTTATGACCACACTCATTTCACAAGATTGACAAATAAATTATTTATAATTAAGGGATAGGTTTTTTGCCTACCCCTTAATTATTTTAGAGAGATAAGCTAACGCGCATCTAAATTGTTCAATTTATAATTGAGAGAAAAGTTATCAAACCCTATAACCCTCTCTCCTCCCTCCTCTCTCCTCCATCTACTCAAATATAAAATTTAGAAACACAACAGCTTATATAGCACCGCAAGCAGAGCGATTGACAACTTGTAATGGTGAAACCTAGACAGGAAGTGTGAAAATACAAAAGTTGACTACTGTATGCACTTCGCGCCTTGGCGTAACCTAAGCTGAATGCTAATTGCTGTAACACTTTGCACCTAAGCCTAATTAGTCTTAATCCGTATCTGCCCTTAAGGTAAATCTTTTCCTACTAAAAAGGTAGGAAATTATCACCATAAAAAGTTAGATTGAAGATATGGCAGGGAACAATATATCTGACTTAGGATAGATGCCTTTATGCAATCGTTGGGTAGAGTGATAGAAAATTGTGAGGAAAAATCATCTAAGCTTGATACCAAGGCTATAGTTGATTCAGCAGCAGCGTATCCACGACCACAGTTGCAGCGCAGCAATTGGAAAAGTTTAAATGGTCAGTGGAAATTTAGTTTTGACGACCAGGGGCAATATAGTTGTCCAAATCATTTAAGTGAGTGGACGCATACTATTGAAGTGCCGTTTGCTCCCGAATCTGTTCGCAGTGGAGTTGGTGATACAGGTTTTCATCCCAACTGCTGGTACGAGCGGGAAGTTGAGATTCAACGCGGTGAAGGTAGGGTACTGCTACACTTTGGAGCAGTAGACTATCATGCCCGTGTGTGGGTCAACAATCATTTCGTGGGTGAGCATGAAGGTGGACATACTCCCTTCACGATAGATATTACCTCAGTATTAGATGAAAACAAACTAACTCGCATCACAGTTTGGGCAAGCGACGATCCTCACGACCTTGCTAAACCGCGCGGTAAGCAGGATTGGAAACTCGATCCTCACAGTATTTGGTATCCTCGCACTTCAGGTATCTGGCAAACAGTCTGGGTTGAATACGTTCCTCTTACTTATATTGAGCGCCTTCGCTGGACTTCCCAATTTGAGCGTTGGGAAATTGGCATTGAGGCAACTCTTGCAGGTCTACCAGTAAGTGGTTTGCAATTAAAAGTAAAACTGAGTGTTGGTAAGCAAGTTTTAGTTAACGATTCCTACGAAGTCATTAACGGAGAGATTCACCGACGCATTGCTTTATCCGATCCTGGTCTTGATGACTATCGTAATGAATTGCTTTGGAGTCCTGAAAAACCAACGTTGATCGATGCAGAGATTCAACTTTGGGAAGATGACAAGCTGATTGATGAGGTCAGATCTTACACTGCGATGCGATGCGTAACTCTTCAGCGCGATCGCTTTACCTTGAATGGACGACCCTACTATCTGCGGTTAGTTCTAGACCAAGGTTACTGGGAAGACACGCTGATGACTGCACCTTCAGATGAAGCGTTGCGCCGCGATGTCGAGCTAGTTAAGATGATGGGATTCAATGGTGTACGCAAACACCAGAAAATTGAAGATCCGCGTTTTCTGTATTGGGCAGATGTTCTAGGTTTGTTGGTATGGGAGGAAATGCCCAGCGCCTATCGTTTTACTCCTAAAGCGGTGCAGCGCATAACTAAGGAGTGGACTGAGGTAATCGAGCGGGATGTTAGTCACCCTTGTATTGTGGTATGGGTTCCGTTTAATGAATCTTGGGGAGTTCCTAATTTAGTAGAGTCTCAAGCTAACAGAGATTATGTTCAAGCTTTATATTACTTGACTAGAACTTTAGACCCGACTCGCCCAGTAATTGGTAATGATGGTTGGGAGAGTACAACAACCGACATTATTGCTATCCATGATTATGATACTAATCCCCTACAGTTAGCTCATCGTTATGGCAATGAGATTAAGCCATCGGATCTATTTGATCGTCGTCGTCCAGGCGGGCGGGTTTTGACACTTGACGGTTATGCTCATCAAGGACAACCAGTGATGCTGACGGAATTTGGTGGGATTGCATTTGCGCCCTCTGAAACGCCAGACGCGGACAAAGCTTGGGGATATGAGCGTTGCTGGAATATTTCTGAGCTACAAATAAAATATACGGCGCTATTACAGGCGGTAAGTACAGTTGAAATGTTTAGCGGTTTTTGTTATACACAGTTAACTGATACATTTCAGGAAGCTAATGGATTGCTGTATAGCGATCGCACACCGAAGTTTCCCATCGAAGCAATTCGCGCTGCGACTCTCGCAGGAGGAGCAAGATGTACTCCTACAAGCTGTTAAAACCAGATGGACGTAAGCTAACTTTATATAGTCGCAATCCCATTGCTGATGATATTATTGCTCCCAGCCCTAGCAAGGAGCCAGTGGTTGCAAATCCCCATTTGCGCTGGCATCCCTTGCGGGGGGAATGGGTTGCTTATGCTTCTCATCGTCAGGGGCGTACTTTTATGCCCCCTGCTGAGTACAACCCGTTAGCACCTACGAGCGATCCGAATTTCCCCACAGAACTTCCTCAAGGAAAATATGACGTAGCGGTGTTTGATAACCGCTTTCCCTCAATGTATTTAGAGGCGCATGATCCGCCTGTGAGTATTGTTGACACTCTCCCCGCCAATGGTGCGTGTGAGGTGGTAGTGTTTACTCAAGATCCGCAGGCGTTTGTAAGTTCTCTATCGTTGGAACATATAGAACTGCTATTTCAAGTTTGGGGCGATCGCACATCTATACTAGGTGAACACCCTAATATTCAGTATGTCTTGCCCTTTGAGAATAAGGGTGTAGAGATGGGGGTGACATTATCTCATCCTCATGGGCAAATTTACGCCTATCCTTTTGTGCCACCAGTTCCAGCACGAATGCTGGATATGCAACAGGTATATTACCAGGAAAATCAGCGCGGTTTGCTGCAAGATTTGATTCAAAAAGAGATTGCGGATGATAAGCGGATTATCTATCAAGATGAATATGCGATCGCCTTCGTACCCGCTTGCGCCCGTTATCCTTATGAGGTGTGGCTTGCACCGATTGAGCCTGTTGCTACATTTATGGATTTGACGGAAAATCAGCGTGTAGGACTTGCTAGAGCATTAAAGACTGTGACTCTCAAGTATGATGGCTTGTGGAATCGTCCCTTTCCTTATTTAATGGCTTGGTTTCAAGCACCTACTGATGGGAAACTGCATCCAGAAGCACATTTACACGCGCAATTTTATCCACCTTATCGTACAAGCGATCGGTTGAAGTATTTAGCAGGGACAGAATTAGCAGCAGGGATGTTTGCAAATGATGCTCTTCCTGAAGAGAAAGCTAAGGATCTGCAAGCTGTAGCTATTAACCTGGAAGGACAAATAAAGAACCTTTAAATTACATAAGTAAAGGGAATACTTGATTGATACAATAGTTATTACTTTGAGCAGCAAGACGTGAGAACGATAGCGAAGCACTAATTAGACCAATGAGCAAAAGTTTAAATTACCCCCCTTTATCCCCCCCCTTATCAAGGGGGGTAATTGGCTCCCTCCCCTTGATAAGGGGAGGGCTGGGGTGGGGTTAAATACAACAGTTGGGTTACTACATTTATTAATTGGTATAATTATTTTAATTTCCTAGCACGATTGTATGATTAGAGAAATTTCCATAGAAAATTATAAATCTATTGAAAAACTGAAAATTGAACTAGGTAGAGTAACAGTTTTTATTGGAGAAAATGGTTGTGGTAAAACAAATATTCTAGAAGGTATAGCTTTAGGTTCAGCAGCAGCAAATGATAAATTAGATAACGAATTTTTAACTTCTAGAGGCATGAGGGTTACTGAACCTGAATTTATGCGCTCTGCTTTTGAGCAAACAAACATCACAAAAAACATCCAAGTCAGTTTTACCTTGGCTGATGGTGAAGTAATTAAATACAATTTACAACATCCCAATCAGCCATACTCAAGCTGGGAAAATTTAGATAAATTAGAAAAAGAACGCCAAATTCAACGAGTTGCAAAGTTAATAGTTCAAGACAAGCTTAATTATTCAAATCAAACAATTTCAGATGTTATTAACGGTATTATTGAAGTAAGTACAAATAACGACGATAGATATTTATTAAAGAAATTTTTAATTTTTTCTCCTGAAAACTCCAGCCTAAGAATTTTTGACAAAGAAGGACAAATACAACCTTTAGGCATCAAGGGAGAAGGCTTATTCAAATTATTAACAGTTTTAAATAGAACAGAAAAGAAACAAAAGTTGCAACAAATTAAAGATGAAATGCAACTTATAGACTGGTTTGAAGATTTGGATATTCCTGAGAATTTATTGCCTGGTGAAAGAGCTATAAAAATCAAAGATAGATATATATCACCCGAACTGAATTATTTTAATCAAAATAGTTCTAATGAAGGCTTTTTATTTTTACTATTCTATTTTTGTCTGTTTATTAGCGATGATACACCTAATTTTTTCTCTGTAGATAATATTGATGCTTCTCTCAATCCCAGATTATGTCGTAGATTAATTGAAGAATTAGTACACTTAGCTAAAAATAATAGTAAACAAGTCATATTTACAACTCACAATCCTGCTATCTTAGATGGATTAGACTTAAATGATGATGAACAAAGAATTTTTGTGATTTACCGGAATAAATTAGGTCATACTAAAGCAAGACGTATTTTTTCTCCTCAACCTCTAGAAGGACAACAGCCTGTAAAATTATCAGAAGCATTTTTAAGAGGTTATATTGGAGGACTCCCTAAAAATTTTTAATTATGACTACTTTTGGATTAGTTACAGAGGGATTAACAGATCAGATAGTTATTGAAAACATTTTATCAGGTTATTTTAATAGTGATGATATTATTCTCAATCCTCTGCAACCAGAAAGGAATAAAGATGATGAAAATAAATCTGCTTATGGTGGTTGGTATCTAGTTTTTCAATACTGTCAGTCAAGGGAGTTTCAAGAATCGTTTCAATTTAATGAATATGTAATAATACAGGTTGATACCGATGTTTCGGAAGACATTAATTATGATATACCTAAGCAAGATGCGAATGGTGAATTAACTCCCGAACAACTCACAGAAAAGGTCAAAGAAAAATTCAAATTTCTGATTGGTGATAGTTTTTATGAAAAATACAATCACAGAATTATCTTTGCTATCTCAGTTCATTCTATAGAATGTTGGTTGCTTCCTCTGTACTATACAGATAATAAAAAAGCGAAAATCACCAATTGTTTAAAAACCTTAAATCAACAGATTAATAAGATTGATAAATTTACAATTGATATAAATAATAAGAACCCTAAGTATTATAGAACAATTTCACAAAAATATTGTAATTATAAACAGTTAATCAAATTATACAAGTATAATCCCAGCTTTAAAATTTTTATAGAAGAGGTTCAAGCCAGAAATATTGTTATATAAAACGATGAGTTTTAAATATTTAAGTTCTCATCAGTAGTGGCAAACAATAGACCAATGAGCAAAACTATCTTTTGCTCATTGGGGAAAAGTAGGGGCAAGTTTACCTAGATATAGGTATGATAAAAAAATATAAATTCAACCCGCCCTTACCAAAGGTAACTCGACAAACCTTTTTCCAATTACGGCAGCAGACCTATTATTTTTATCTAATTAACCGTTATGAAACCATTAAATGAAGAAGTTTCATTAAAACTCAACTTAATCCGCGACACACTGAGCGAAACTAATGCCAAAGGAATCCGCTTGCGTGGTACAGACTGGTTTGCATGGGCAACTGCTGGCGGTTCTAGTACAGTATTGCTGGCTGCGGAAACTGGAATAGCCGAAATATTAGTAACTTCCCAAGATGCTTGGGTATTAACTGATGAAATTGAAGCAACACGCTTATCAGATGAAGAACTAAGCGAAAATTTTCAGCTAAATGTCAACCCTTGGGCAGATGCGGCGGTGCGCGAATCTTTTGTGCGTGATGCGACTGAAGGGGGATTAATATTGAGCGATCGCCCCACCAAAAATGAGCGATCGCTACCACAATCACTATTAAATCATAAGCGCGTGCTGATGCCGACTGAACTTGAGCGTTATCGCCACATAGGGCGCAAAGCTAGTGAAGCTATGACTGAAGTACTTTCAAAAGCCCAGCCTAACTGGACAGAATACCAGTTAGCCGGAGCAGGTGCAGAAGCATTGTGGGCGCGAGGGTTGCATCCAACTCTTACCCTAGTAGCTGGCGAGAGGCGTTTACCGCTTTACCGTCATGCTACAGCGACAGGGGAAGAAATTGGACGGGAGGCGATGATGGTATTTTGTGCAAGGGGATATGGTTTATATGCTAATCTGACTCGATTTCTCTCATTTGGTGCGCTTTCACCCCAAAAGTCAGATTTGCACCGTCATGTTAGGGAAGTTGAAGCGGAAGTTTTAAATTTGTGCAAACCTAGTACACCTCTTAATAGTGTGTATGATGCTTTGGCTCAAGCATATCAGCAACATGGATATCCTAATGCCATCCGCGAACATCACCAAGGGGGAACTACAGGATATTTAGCTAGAGAAATTGTGGCAAATCCAGGTACTAGCGATGTATTAAGGGAAAATATGGCTGTTGCTTGGAATCCCAGTTTATCAGGAGCAAAAATAGAAGATACTTTTGTAATTCTTGAGGATGGAAAGCTGGAAAATCTAACTTTCGATCCGAATTGGCATAGTGTTGAGGTAGAAGGAAGGTTGCGCCCTATTCCTTTAGAGGTTGGTTAATGCTCTTTAGAGCTTTTGCATAAGATAGAATTTGGATTAATTAACCACAGATGAACACAGATAAACACAGATAAAATGAAGATGAAATTTACTTTTGCAAAGATTTTAAGATGTTAGCGTTACTACAGTATTTTGGAACAAAAAATCATGCTGTTGAGCGTGTGTATTTGGTAGTCACTCAATAGTATTGGCTGTGTCAACTTAAAGATTTTTATAACCATCAAAAATTATGAAAAACTTTCAAAAAATATTTGGTCAAGTACATGAAATAGAAGCCAGCGCACCAGGGCGAGTAAATTTACTCGGCGAACACACTGATTACAATGATGGCTTTGTATTGCCTACGGCGATTCCTCAACGTACTAGGGTGCAGCTAGGTTTGAGTACCGATGCACAGCATCACTTTTACTCAGCCGATTTAGATGAACAGGTAACTATTTTAGATAGCAACTATACACCGTCTGGATTTGCTAGTTATGTATTTGGGTGTGTGCGGCTTTTAGAAAAAGAAGGCTATACGATACCTTCTATAAATTTGCACGTAAGTTCATCTGTACCGATTGGTTCGGGTTTATCTAGTAGTGCGGCGCTAGAAGTTGCAACATTAAGGGGGTTGCGATCGCTCCTCGATCTACCTATTAATGATGTACATATTGCCGAAATCGCACAGCAAGCAGAAATTCATTATGCTGGCGTGCAATGCGGAATTATGGATCAGATGGCATCAAGTTTAGCTGATACTGAACATATTCTGTTTCTTGATACGCGATCGCTCTCTACTCAAGTTTTACCTCTTCCGACTGGTGCAGAAATTGTCGTAATAGATAGCGGTGTACCTCGTACCCTAGCAACAAGTGGATATAACGAGCGCCGATCTGAATGTGAACAAGCTGCACATTTACTACGGGTTAAGGCTTTGAGGGATATTACAGATCCCCAAGCTTTAAAAGATTTACCCGATCCGCTACGCCGTCGCGCTCGTCATGTGGTTACGGAAAATAATCGAGTGCTGGAAGTTATCCAGGGAGTATCAATTCAACGTTTTGGTGAGTTGATGAATGCTTCCCACGCCAGCTTGCGCGATGATTATGAAGTTTCTGTACCTGCATTGGATATTCTAGTAGCGATATTGCAAGAAACTTCAGGGGTATTTGGCGCACGGCTGACAGGTGCGGGGTTTGGGGGTGCAACTGTGGCTTTAGTGGAGGCGGGTAAGGGGAATGCAATCGCTGTGGATGTGTTGGAACGTTATAATAACTCCGGCAACTTAGGACGTATTCTAGTGCCATTAATTAGTTAAAAGAAAATCAACTCATGTCGCCTAATGTTGTCGTAGGAAACGCCCTCGCTGAAGGAGAAATGCGTAGGGGTTGGTTCATGGGTCACTTTCTGACTCCGGCTGATGATCCTCGTTCGCTCTCCCATCTAGAAATGAAATGGGCTGTCCACAAAGCAGGAGAAGGTAGACCAGAGTGGGCAACGAATACGGAAGCAACTACACTTTCTATCTTGATTAGTGGACGATTTAGGATACAATTCCCAGATCAAGAGGTCGTACTGAAGAGCGAAGGTGACTACGTTCTTTGGTTGCCAGGTGTTGCTCATTATTGGTGCGCGGAGATTGACTCTACTATTTTGACAATTAGGTGGCCTTCAATACCGGGGGATAGCATGAATTTGAAGAGCAAAGCCAATTAATAGCAAGTTTCCTGAAACTTATTGCAAAAATCAGTTATTACATCTGCGTTTATCTGCGTTCATCTGCGGTTAACTATCTAAAATTTAACGAAAACTACAATATCTATTCACCAGAAAGATCAATTTTAATCTCTGGGCGTTGATCTAATCGGATAGCTTGTTCTAATGCTGCCTTTTCTTGCACACGACGCAGATATGGTCGCAATTGTTCTAAATTATAGCCTGTCAGAATACTTAACCCTTCTAGATTCATTCCCCGCATCAACATCTCAATACGCCAAGTTTGCTGAGATTGTTCAATTTTTGGAGGATGCCCTGATGGTGTAATGATATCAGTCGTAATTTCTTGCCAACGTAAGCGTATCTCTATTTCTGATATCGGTTGCCCAGTCTCATTAATAAATAATGCTGGCTGCTCATCTTTGCGAGTTTTTAGCCATTGGGTGAGGGGATTTTTTGTGTAAGTGCCATAGCGATATCCCATAATCCATTGATTGAGAGGAACTTGTCGCCTTGCTTTTTCAGGTACTTGCAGTATATGTTGCTGATGATCGAAAATAGAGTGCGATCGCAACATACTAGCAATTTCTTCAACACTAACACCAGCGCCAAATAACACATAAACTAGAGCATAGTCTTGGGGATTAGACTTGCGAGCTTTTTGCAGAATTGTTCGCACCAACGGAGCAGGTAAATCTAGAACCTCTTCCTCTAGTACCATTAGATTGCGCTCAACCCTAGCTAGACTGATTGTTTGTTCTGCGGAGTTCAAATCAAGCAGTTTAGTAGAAACAAACAATTCTACTAAATCATTGATAAATGATTCTCGATTTTGCCAGAGTTCATGAAATTCTGTTGTAAATTCAGTTACGGCATAGCCTAATAACAATGTATTAAGCAAACTAGCCAACTTTGTCGCCGATAAACGCGATACCTGCTCACTAGATAAGGCTGCGGTTAAATATTGCACAGTGTAGTGATGAACTTGAGCAAGTCCACGCCCAATCGCTTGTCGGTTTTCTGTAGGATAGTGTCCCGCTTCTCCTACTAGACTTCGCACAAATTCAGGAATTTGCTCCAACGCTCGTAAATGAGCATCCGCATAAGCTTCCAGTGCTTGAGCCAAGCTATGAATTTGATCTGCCTGTTGCCCTAAAACTTCCCCAAGCTGAGTAAAAACTTCTGCTTCCTCCATCACCGCTAGAAGCAAGCCCTGCTTACTTCCAAATTGACGGAATAACGTGACTTCATTCACTTCAGCCAATTCAGCAATCTGCCGAGTTGTGGTTTCCGTCACCCCCTGAACAGCAAAAAGTTGAAGTGCTGATTGCACTAGGCGCTGTCGAGTAGATTTGTGTCGAGCGACCATAAAATAAATTTGCAAGTTTCACTTGCAGGTTATTTTAATAATTGTTAAGATAAAAGTAAGTAACACTTGCATCTTTAACTCCACTGTAGCGATCTTTTAGAGGTCAAGCAAGCTAGAGGGAGAAGCAAAAGCTAGTCCTGAATCAGGTCAACAGGATGCAAAACTCTTAAACTAGGAAAGTTTATGACTTCAAATTCAATGGGGACAATTCAATCGTCCTCAGAGCAACTAAAACTGAGTTGGGTAAATGTTGGCTTTTTTGGGACTATTCACGCTCTAGCACTGTTGGCTCCTTGGTTCTTTTCTTGGTCTGCCCTTGGTGTGATGATTGTTCTCCATTGGTTGTTTGGTAGCATTGGCATCTGCTTGGGATACCATCGCTTACTTACTCACCGTAGCTTACAAGTTCCTAAGTGGTTGGAGTATACCCTGGCTACGATTGGAGCATTAGCTCTACAGGGGGGGCCGACCTTTTGGGTCGCTGGACACCGCCAGCATCACTTGCATACAGAGGATAGAGATAAAGATCCTTATGCTGCTAGTCGGGGCTTCTGGTGGAGTCATATGTTATGGATTATGTATCCTCGCGCTGAGTTCTTTGAACGCGCTACATATAATAAGTATGCTCCCGATTTAGCTCGCGATCCTTACTACAAATGGTTAGACAGCAATTTCTTAGCCTTGCAAATTCCCGTTGCTGTGCTGCTATATCTTTTGGGCGGATGGTCGTTTGTGATTTATGGAACGTTTTTACGGGCTGTACTTTTATGGCACAGTACTTGGTTGATTAACTCAGCAAGTCACATGACAGGCGATCGCCGTTTTGAAGTTCCAGATGGTTCCCGCAATCTTTGGTGGACAGCTATACTTACTTATGGCGAAGGCTGGCACAACAACCACCATGCTTATCCCAATGTCGCAAAAGCTGGCTGGAAATGGTGGGAATTAGATATGACTTGGTGGGCTATTAAGGCGTTGGAGAGTCTTGGGTTAGCGAAGCGCATTGTTCTTCCACCCGCAGAAGTTATCGCTGATTTGTAAGCCTTTTCCTTTTCAAAATAATAGGACTATAGAATACAGCCTTCCTTAAAAAGGGGGGCTGTATTTATGCACACTGAAACACAATTTAAAGGAAAGCTACGATCAGGTATTTGTTAACCTGATCGAAAGTGCGATCGCACTCATTGGCAGAATAGTATATTGTTTTGTTTAAGTCCCGTTAAATGAAAAAAAAGTTCCCAAAAAGATTCTTTGTCTGAAGTCAGGAAAGTTTGGGTAGATAATGGTAGTGAAGAATAATAAATATCGAAAGTTATTATAAAAAACCTGCCAAGTTTATTGTTTCAACAGGGCAGGTTTTATTATCTACTATTAGGGTTTAACACTGTGTCTGATACTGACTAATTTTGCAGGGCAATGCTATTGTGTTAAACCTTTAATATTTTCAGCGCCTCCTTGGTTCAGATCATGGCATTTCGAGTTGTAGGCCCAACAATTCCAGTAGGAGAAATTTTTCGAGAATTCTGGAAATTTATAACGGCTGCACGTGTCTCCTGGTCAAAAACTCCATTAATAGATCCATTGTAAAATCCTTTCCGTCTTAAAAACTTCTGAACAGATCTAACTTGTTCTCCTGTGCTACCAGTTCTGAGAATGGCGCTGCTTTGGTTCATAGCGCCTCCTTGGTTCATAGTGCTTTCTTGTCTCATAGCATCTCCTTGGTTCATAGCGTCACTTTGAGCAACAATGACACTATTCTCTTCAGTTTGGGAGTGTAAATTGGTACTGGAGTAGGCAGGGAGAGGGGCGATTAAGGTAAGACCAGAGAGTAAAAACAGTACTTTCCAATTCATATTTTTATTCCAATTTCCTAGATATTGTATGAGCGAGAAGAGTTGAGTCACTATCAAGTATCTCTATCTTCGTCTGGGTTCCTTTGTTATACGGACTAGCCTTGATTTTGGATTGCTGTTATAAAAAAATCTTCCGGTTTCCTTCTGATTTTAAAAGCAAAAAAACTCACCAAAATAGGGTCGCAATGCTCGTTTATTAGCGTTAATTTATCCAAATTAAAAGCTAATTTGTATTACCATTAATTAAAATTATTCACATAAATTTTGAACTTATAAAGTCTATAATCCTGCAAACCACTCGTAGCCCTGATCTTCCCAATATCCTTTCGATGGCATCAGATTACTAACTAAAGTTATTTGAGTTACCCACTTACTTTGCTTGTAACCTAATTTAATTGGAGAAGCTAATCGCAGAGGCGCACCATTGTCAATAGATAAAGGCTGCCCATTTTTTTGATAAGCCATCAAAGTTTGAGGATGCAACGTCGAAGCTATATCCCAACTAGAATAGTAGCCATCGGCTGATTTAAAATAGGCATAGCGAACATTTGCTTTCGGTTGAGCAAGAGACACAAGATCTCGTAACCTTATACCACCCCATTCCACAATAGCTGCCCAACCTTCAACGCAAACATGGCGAATAATCATTGAAGTTAGAGGCATTCGCTGAATATCTGCCATACTCAGACTAATAGGATTATTCACATCACCGTCAATAGTCAAACGAAACTTCTCTGAATCTATCTTCGGAGTTTCGTCAAATGTATTAATGAGTAAAGCATCTGGCTCGATAGCACTCTTAGGAAACTCAGGTACAGGCTTTTGAGGATTTAATAATAAAGCTTCTACACTCTGATTGAGAGGTTCAAAAGTTTTACCTACAGCTTCATCAAACAAACTTGAACCACAAGCGTTTAATAATAAACCAAGACTGGAAATTCCAGACAACTGAAGAAAACGGCGACGTGGTAAGTAACGCTTTGGGACTTGAATCAAGTTCATAATTATACCTCTATAAAAAAATAGATTTAATTAAACGTGAACCACCTACTTTTAAACTAAGTAAGGAATGAATTACCGCAAAAATTATTACAGTTGGCACAAAAATAAAGTGAACTACTCTTAATGCTTGCCAACTACCAAAAAAATCAACAATCCAGTGTAACTGAGCAGGCTTATACATTCCCAAACCACTCAGTAAGGGTAATAGTAAAATCGGAATAATCGCAGTGTAAGCTAATTTGTGCCAAGCATAAGTTTTGCGTTTTATGTTCTGACTTTTTTGGATAGCAGATATGTCACTGCTACTGAGAAAGCGATGTTTCCAGCGACGAGTAATGAAAATGTATGTACCGTAGAACAGTAAATTAATAGCAAATAACCACATAGCCGCAAAGTGCCAGTGTCTACCTCCAGCGAGCCAACCCCCCAACAAGAAGATAGATGGAAATTGCCAACCAGCGCGTCCCCCAAAAACCGGGTTAGAGTTATAAATCTGTAGTCCACTACTAATCATCAAGCTAAGGCTGATCAAGTTAATCCAGTGGAATATTTTGGCAAAGATAGCTTGACTAGATTTAGGTCGAGACTTAGGGCGTTGAGAAGAAACAGATGAATCCATAACTGATAAATAGGTAAATTTAGCGGTTAGCTACAAAAACTTTATGCTGTCAAGGCTAAAGCTAGTCGAAAAAAATATTATGGTGATAATTTGGGCTTGTCTAATATACGATTTCAACCTTTGTTTGGATTGTATTTAGATCTGAGACGGCGATCAGAAACATCCAATCTCTGTAATTGTTCGTAGATTGATTAGATATCTACGAAACTAATGAAATTAAACGAAAATCTTTTACAACGCCGCCAATTCATTTCATATTTTGGGCTAGGAATTGGCACAGTAGCACTTAGTCTGGGTTTCAAAAAAGCAACTACTCCAACTTCTGCTTTTACTGCTGATGCTGTCCCTAACTCTACCTCTATTGCTGCCTCACCAACTAAGGAATATTTACCAGAATTTCAAGGTCTTAGCCAATGGCTGAATTCTACTCCACTTAAAGTAACTGACCTCAAAAATCAAGTTGTATTAGTGCAATTTTGGGCGTTTGCTTGTATCAACTGCCAACGCACCCTACCATATATAACTCGTTGGCATCGGCAGTATGCGGCTCAGGGACTTAAGGTGATTGGGATACATACCCCAGAATTTCCCTTTGAGCGGGATGTGAATAATGTTAAAAAAGCTCTGAAGCGACACAAAATTACCTATCCAGTCGCTTTGGATAATGAGTATAAAACTTGGAATGCCTACCATAACAATTACTGGCCGCATCTATTTTTAGCAGACCGCCAGGGATTTTTGCGTTATGACCACATTGGGGAAGGAGCTTATCAGGAAACCGAACAATTAATTAAAAAACTATTAGGGTAGGTCAATGGCTACTTCTACATTGCTATCAGCAGGTTTGTCAGTAAGTGCAGGATTATTGACAGTTGTATCACCATGTGTATTACCTATATTACCCGCAGTCGTGGGGCGATCGCTCACTTCTCATCGCTATGGCCCCTTAGCTTTAGTCGCCGGACTAATTAGCGGTTTTGCTACTATCGGTAGCTTGATTGGTGTAACAGCAAGCTGGTTTGTGGGACTAGCTAGTTTACTAAGGAATAGTGCGATCGCACTGCTTCTATTAGCTGGTTTAAACGCAATTTTTCCACAATTGAGCGATCGCATATTCAGCTATCTACGTTTGGGCAGTTGGTTAAAAGAACCAAAAAAAGTTGGATTAGCCGGAGAATTTTGGCTAGGAACACAACTTGGTCTGCTGTGGACTCCCTGCGCTGGTTCAGTGCTTGGCAGTATTCTGATCCTTGCTGCGGTCAAGCATGATACAGCCACAGCCTTTTTGATGCTAGTGTTCTATGGTTTGGGTGCAGGGATACCATTACTAGCTTTAGCTTACGGGGGGCGTTATTTCAGCCGACATTTGTGGAAATTACGCTCCAAAACTGCCGTTATACACAAAATTGGTGGTGTAATTGTGGTGGTTAGTGCGATCGCAATTCTTCTAGGCTGGGATGTAGAAATACAGCTTTGGTTAGCCCCGATTTTTCCCGCCCTGCCACTTTAAAATAACTAATAAAACTTACGCAAAGCCCCCCTTTTTAAGGGGGGTTGGGGGGATCAACACAGACTGAAACACGGTATAACTAATCTTGCATAAGTCCTGTTATCAAAGAGCTTAAGGCTTGGTTGTAGACTCATTCTTCATCGCGTCACCAGACTTATCTTTACTCATCGCATCACCTGGTTTATTCATCGCGTCACCAGACTTATCTTTACTCATCGCATCACCTGGTTTATTCATCGCGTCACCAGATTTATCCTTACTCATTGCATCACCTGGTTGACTCATCGCGTCACCAGACTTATCCTTACTCATGGCATCAGAGGCAGCAGGGTTACTATTGGGACTAACTTGATTATTACTAGAAGCAGGAGAAGAACAGGAATTCAAACCAGCACTGAGGGTCAGACTAGCGATTAAAACAAGCACTTTCCAATTCATATCATTAACCCTTTGAATATATTTAGTAAATGAGAGCAAGTAACACCATCTCATGGCTATTGCCTCATGGTTGCTACTCTAGTACTACGAACTCGCGCTGGTTTTGGATTTACAAATATTTAATAAAAAAACCAATTAGCTCTTTCAACCGTATTTAAAGTAATGAGATGCAGTTATACAAAATACTGGTGCATCTTGACTGAAATAAATTTATAAACTTGACTGATGCTTAGTGCTTATTATTCAAAACTTATGGATATTGACTCTACGAGCAGTCCAACTGAAAAGGTACTCCCAACAGATGCAGAAGTATTTCGCGCCTTAAAAGCTGGTCAATCTGATGCTATAGGTATTCTTTACGATCGCTATGCCAGCCTTGTTTATAGATTATCACTCAAAATTTTGGCGAATTACCAAGAAGCAGAAGACTTAACCCAAGAAATTTTTCTCACTCTCTGGCGTAGCAATACTTACAATCCCGCCCGTGGTTCTCTCAGTAGCTATTTAACAACTCTAACTCGCTCAAGAGCAATTGATAAGATTCGTTCTCGTGGCACAAAGCTGAAATTCCTTCAGCGTTGGGGGCAAATGATGAAAACTGAAACAGCCTCTAATACACCATTTGAAGCAGCATCTTTAAGCCAACGTTCTCACCAGGTTCATTCTGCCCTTGCCCAACTTCCAGCTAATCATCGTCAGGTATTAGAGATGGCTTACTACGACGGTCTTAGCCAATCAGAAATTGCTAAAAAGTTAGATATACCCTTGGGAACCATCAAAACTTGGTCGCGCCAAGGCTTACTAAATCTCAGAAAGAACCTACAAGATTTTATTGAATAATTATATTATGACTGATCCACTTCTTCCTGAACGTTATACAGAATTAATGGCAGGGTATGCCCTCGGCAACCTTAGCTCCCAAGAAGCTGAGGAATTTAACCAACTGCTAAAAGAACATCCTGAATTCAACACAGAAATAGATAGTTTACAGGAAGTGTTAGCACTGATGCCCTACACTTTACCTGAAGTAGAACCGCCGCCACACATCAAGGAAGCTATTCTGCAAACTGTCCATAGTGAAATGCAAAGGAAGCCAACTCAAAAGCGGTTTTCTTTACCTTGGAGTCAGATAGCTGGTGCGATCGCTGCAACTTTTATTATTACTTTAGGTTGGGATAACTATCATCTCAAGCAACAAATGAGTATTCTAGAGGTGGAGGCAGCACGGCAAAAAGATGTGATTGCCATGCTCAAAAATCCCGATACTCATTTAGTTGCTCTCAAAGGTATGGATAGGGCAGAGAAAGCGGGAGGAAGTGTTGTGATGACTCCAGGTGAACCCAAATCTGTTTTAATCCTACAGAATCTTCCGGTTTTACCTCAAGGTCAGTTTTATCAACTTTGGGCTGTAGTTAATGGTGAAAAAATTCCTTCGGGGCGGTTTAATGCAAGTTCACGAGGAACTGTTTTGGTCAAACTTTCCACTCCCCCTGCACAGTCTGTACAAGGGTTAGTCGTTACTGTAGAAGTGTCACCCGCGCCCCATAGTCCATCTGGCCCTATGGTTATGACCAGTAACCTTTAATTAAGGCTTCTTTATAAAATATACAGCCGTTCCGGCTGTTATGAGGTACAGTAACAGCATTTAGAAAACCAATTTCTTAAATGTTTAGAATTCATTAAATTGAGTGCAACTGCAATTACTTTATCAACCATTTGTGTTGTACTTGGAGCAAACCTGCGTAGAAAAGATTTCAGTTGTGACCACCATAATTCATAGGGCTTCGCCCCGCCGAAGGCGTACAGGTTAAAGTCGGGAGAATATGGCGATAAGCACAG
The DNA here is from genome assembly GCF_000317495.1 of Crinalium epipsammum PCC 9333. Lineage (GTDB taxonomy): Bacteria > Cyanobacteriota > Cyanobacteriia > Cyanobacteriales > PCC-9333 > Crinalium > Crinalium epipsammum. Next base: position 3,966,832 of record NC_019753.1, on the reverse strand, counting down.
AACTTTCGCACCTATTGCCTCAATCATCGGGACAATTGAAGCTATGAGTATGAGCGGGTAAATTATCAATCTTATCCTGAAAGTTCAGTAGATCGCATCGCCTACCAAAGTGCGATGAAGGTGGCGGGACACGATCAAGATCCGGCGCTCAACTGGGGCGAAACGCGAGACGCATTTTGACTCATCTATTGATGGCGTTTTTGATGCCATTGCCACGCATGAGTTATGATTTCATTTACGTCGGGATATTTCGGGTTCCAGCCTATAATTTTTCTAGCTTTGTCACTACTACCAACTAAGATTGGTGGATCGCCTGGTCTACGATCGCTCTCTACTATTTTGATTTCTTTACCCGTTACTTGCTTGGCTGTTTCAATCACTTCTCTTACTGAGAAACCGTTACCATTTCCTAAGTTAAAAACTTGACTTTCTCCACCTTTTAGTAAATAATCTAAACCTAAAACATGAGCTTGTGCTAAGTCGGCAACGTGAATATAGTCGCGAACACAAGTACCGTCTTTAGTAGAATAATCTGTACCAAAAATTGAGACAGAATCTCGCTTACCTAAAGCTGTTAAAAGTACTAATGGAATTAAGTGAGTTTCTGGGCTATGATCTTCACCAAGTAAGCCATTAGGATCTGCTCCGGCAGCATTAAAATAACGGAAACGAACTGATTTTAAGTTATAGGCAACATCAAAATCAGAAAGCATTTGTTCTACCATCAGCTTACTGGTTGCATAAGGGCTGATGGGATTGAAGGGATGATCTTCAGGAATGGGAACTATTTTAGGTTCACCATAGAGAGCGCAAGTGGAAGAAAATATAAATTTGTTAATAGAAGCGTTTAACATTGCTTCTAAAAGTGTCAGTGTGCCGATGACATTGTTGCGGTAATATTTAGCTGGCTCAACAACCGACTCGCCTACAGCGATATAAGCCGCAAAGTGCATGACTGCTGCAATATTGTGAGTGGCAAATAATTGATCTAATAAAGCGCGATCGCTTGTATCACCGACAATTAATTTAACTTTCAATACCTGTTCTACAAGCTCTCGATGCCCATAAGAAAGGTTATCTAAAACGATTACTTCATATCCAGCTTGTTGCAGTGCTAAAACGGCATGGGAGCCAATATATCCTGCGCCCCCAGTTACAAGAATTGTTTGCGACACTTTGATTACCTTTTTTTACTTAATTAAAACGTTAGTATTCAGCAAGTTGAATGCTTAAATTGGAACTTCGCAATCCTTCAAGTATCGAGCGATCGCATCATCAAGGGTAGAAAGTAAAACACCTCGTTCGCTACCGAGTACACTATAGCTGGGGCGAGGTGCAGCGAAACCAAAGTCTTGCAAGGGACGTGCTTCAATATGATTGGCATTCACACCTGCTTGCTTTGCTGCTAGGCGTGCTAATTCAGCCCAAGTGATTTCACTTTGGTTTGCTAGATGCCAAACACCAAATTCCCGATCTATTAACAAATCTAAGCTAGTATTCACTAGATCTGGTACATAAGTAGGGGAAACGATCGCATCTGCTGCTGCTACAAAGGTATTTCCAGCAGATAACTCACGTAGTGCGATCGTCACAAAGTTATATTCATCCCAAGGGCCAAAAAAAGCACTGGTACGAATAACTAGGGAAGTTGGTAAAGATTCTAAAACTCGCGTTTCTGCGATCGCTTTACTACGACCATACACATTCAAGGGTGCAATGGCACTACTTTCAACATAAGGGGTATTGTCTGCACCATCGAACACCAGATCTGATGAGAAAGTCAGCAGCACAACTCCTAAATTAGCGCAAGCAACAGCCAAGTTTGCCGCACCTTCAGCATTAGAACGTAAGCAAGCATCAGCTTCGCGCTCTGCGTCATCTACACGCACGTATCCCGCCGCGTTGACAACTGCCCAAGGCTTCAGTTCAATTAACGCTCTATTAATAGATGCAGGATTTGTAATATCCATTTCCTGGCGTGTTAACAGGCGGTAAGGAATGCCGCGAATTTCGCATACTCTGGCAAAAGCTCTGCCTAATGTCCCTGTTGCCCCAGCAATTACCAAAGGACGCACGTCCGAGGGAGAGATAGTAGCAATATCTCCTTGTTCTGCATTTAGAGAACAACTAAATGGTGGATACAGCAGCCTTTCAGGTCTGCGCCACCAGCCTGGTATTTCCAGCAAAGGATGATCTGGTTTTCTACCACCAGCTAAATCCTTGAGCATTTGAGCTAATGCTGTTGGGCGCGGGTGTGAGCCACGCAAGTCAAATACTCCTGGTTCGTAATGACCAGCATCACGAGTTACTAAACTATTCCAGTCGTATGCACCCAGTAAAGACCAAGCAGTAATAGCACGAATATCAACGCTTTCTTGTCGCAAACTTTGGGCTGCTTCCCAAACTTCTTTTAACCAACGCAATTGTTCTTCACGGCTACAGCCCAGGTGTACCTCAGTAACAGCAATTGGCAGTTGGTAGCGTTCCCATACTTCTTGCAGTAGTTTACGAGGTCCTGCTGCACCTTCAGCGCAAACCCTTACCGCTTCTACATCTGCGTATTGGTGCTTGCCATTTCCACCATGCAAGTGTGGCGGGTAGTGTTCTAAACGGTCATCAAGGAAGCGATCGCTTGTTAGATAATGGTTAATCCCCATGATATTTGGTGGACAAGGATTATCTAAAAACCACTTAAGTTCACTTTCATCTACACCTACAAATCTACAGAGATATTCCCACAGAAAATGCTCTTGGTTAACTCTGCCACATAATAAATCAAAGGTTAACCAGCGCCTTTCATTTTCAAATTCAGCTTGATAGGCAAGTAGTGGTGTGCTGAAAATCTTACCTAAATCATCAGTTTGCACCAGTTGAGCATCGGGATTAATTTCCCGAATCGCCCGCATCGCCAGCGCCACGCCACGACACTGCGTTAGTAACGTCCGCGCCCAAGTGAGAGCATCGCGACCATGAGGATACCAATGACCGTACATCCCACTAAAACGTGCTGTAGTTAGTGGTTCATTTACAGGGGTGTAATGAGTTACCCAAGGATAACGTTCCGCAACTGCACGGGCATAAACAGCAAGTTTTTCAGGGAATTGTGGATCGATTAAGCTGGTATCTTGAGTCCCACTACCATGATGAACTAAACCAACAATTGGGCAGATATTTAGAGAACGCAAACGTGCTAGACGTTCATCTGCCCATGACCAATCAGCCGTTTCTAAACCGTTGGGTGCGGTGCGTTCCCACACCACAGGGTAACGAATGGCACGTATACCTAATTCTGCAAATAAATCTAGGTCGGAAATACGGGTTGCATGACCGTTGCGTTCTGTTTGGTCAAAATAGCGATCGCCCACGCGATTAACTGTACACTCTAATCCAGCCCACACTTCCAATGGTGGGATGTTGAGTTGCTCTAAACTCATATAATATTCCTCCTACAGAGATTGCCGCTTTTAGAATTTACGCAGGTTTAATAAAGCTACAAATCAAGAGACTTATTGCAAAAATTACAATTTTTTTTATCGCAGATGTGAGCAGATAGACGCAGATTACGCAGATGTATATTTGAGTTTCTGGCTAGGAAGAGATTATCTGCTCCAAAATAATGGAGCAAGATAAATCTCAAAACTCTTGCCTATTACCAACAAGTCTTTATCGCATACCTGCTGATTTTTGCTTGGCGCTGATTGAGTTGTAAACAGTCAACGCTTGAGCCACGACTTGATCCATGTTGTAGTATTTGTAAGTCGCCAAGCGTCCTACAAAATGCACGCCTGGTGTGTTATCAGCCAACTCTTTGTATTTTTTATAGAGTTCGGCATTTTCTGGACGTGGTACAGGATAGTAAGGATCACCTTCAGCACGGGGGAACTCATAAACAATGCTAGTTTTATTGTGTTCCTGTCCTGTCAAGTATTTAAACTCTGTGATGCGAGTATATAGTTGTTCGTTGGGATAATTAACTACAGGTGCTGCCTGAAACACAGACTGGTTGTGTGTCTCATGCTTGAACTCCAAGGAACGGTATGGCAGTTTGCCGTAACGATTATCAAAGAATTCATCTACAGGGCCACTATAGATAATTTCACGACAAGGAATCCCTTTTTGGATTTCCCGATAATCTGTGTTCAACATAACTTTGATGTTCGGGTGAGATAACATATTCTCGAACATCCGTGTAAATCCATGCAGTGGCATTGCCTGGTATGTATCGGTAAAATAGCGATCGTCGCGGTTAGTACGAGTAGGGATACGGGCAATTACTGATTTATCCAGTTCTGATGGGTCAAGTCCCCATTGTTTGCGGGTGTAGTTGCGGAAAAATTTCTCGTAGAGTTCCCGTCCTACTTTACTCACTACTACATCTTCTGAGGTGCGGATGTATTCTTGAGGTTCTGCTACCGACCGGAAAAAATCTTCCACTTGGAACGAGGTAAGATTCATTCCATACAATTTGTTGATGGTGTCGAGGTTAATAGGAATTGGAACCAATTGACCATCAACGCTAGCAAGTACACGATGTTCGTAAGAACGCCATTCGGTAAACTGTGAAAGATACTCGAAGACTTCCCTTGAGTTGGTATGGAAGATGTGGGGACCGTATTTATGGACAAGTACACCAGAATTATCGTAGTGGTCATAAGCGTTCCCTGCAATGTGACTACGCTTATCTACAACCAATACTTTTTTGCCAGATTGTCTTGCTAGGCGGTCTGCTAAGACACTACCAGAAAAGCCTGCGCCGACAATTAAATAGTCGAATAAAAACTCTCTAGTAACAGTGCCAGGTGCTTGTGTACCTGCTGCTTGCCCTGCCTTGCCATTAGTAGAATTTTTGGCAGCCATTGCTGAGTCAATTAGCTGTAGCATAGATGTCCAAGTGCGATCCCAAGAAGTTTGTTCTAGGAAGGCATCAACTCGATTCAGCCATTCTGACTCTTTGGTATCTTGTTGCATTGCTACTTCAGCCGCAGCAACAAACTCCTCAACGGTATCTGCAATATGTACAAGTTTTTCTTGTCCGTAAGGACGAACTACATCTCTAATTGAGGTAGAAACTACAGGTTTACCTGCTGACAAGTATTCTGGAGTTTTTGTAGGACTAATAAAGCGGGTTGACTCGTTACGCGCAAACGGTAGCATTGCCAAATCCCACCCTGCTAGATAGGAAGGCAATTCTGGATAATTTTTACCGCCGAGATAATGGATATTTTCCCGTTGTGGTAAGCTTACTGGGTCAATTTTAACAACTGGCCCAATTATCACTAGATGCCAATCGGGGCGTGATTGGGCAATACCGTCAATTAGTTCAAGATCCATCCGTTCATCTATTACGCCATAGAATCCTAAACGTGGATGGGGAATATTTGCTTGGTCTTCTGGATCAGAGGTAATGTTTCTGGCAGCAGCAAAGTGTGGCACATCTACGCTGCTGGGAAAAGCATAAACGTTGGGGTGCTGATTGCGCTTGGCTTCGTAAAGGCTTTGTCCACCTGTATATACTAAGTCAGCACGACGGAAGAGTTCTGCTTCATATTCTTTGAGTGCTGGTGATGCACCTTTAAACGCGGACAACTCATCCATGCAATCGTAGACAACTGCTAGTGGATTGAGGTGTTGCGTAAAAGACATCGCCATTGGCGTGTAGTACCAGCAGATGTACTGAGCGATGTTGTGTTCTGCAAATAAGGCATCAAGTAGTACTTTTTGAGCGGATGCGATCGCATCTCCACTCAACCCCTCTTGCAAGTAAGGTACTACAACCCAAACTCCGCTCTTATGCTGAGTAACGTCTAGCCGTCCTACTGCATCTGTGGTAAACATTGGTTCTTCGATAAAAAAGACCCGCCTTCCTTGAGTGCAGCGTGTTAAAAGATGTTGCGGTCTTTGGAATACAAAGTTCCAACGCAAGTGGGATAAGCACACTAAATCAGGCGTTTCTGTAGCGACTTTTAAATTAGTAGTATTATTTTTTGATGAAATCTTATCTAATTTAGATGTCTGCATTGATGTTTGTCGCATCTGCTGTGACATAACGTTGCTGCTACCATTGTTTTTTATTTCAATTTCTTTTTGAGTCATAGTCTGTACTTTTTTGATATTTTTTTTGAAATTTTTAGCACTTCTTGACCTTAATGATGACAAGAAATAAGCTTATAGATAGCTATTGGGTTGGCAATTACAGTAACTTTATTTATAAGTAACAGTGCCATTACATTAGCACACAAATTACTGATATGCTTGCCACTTCCTTGCTTTCTCTAGCTTTTGCTATACCGGATTGTTAATTACTCCCGTAGAATATGGGAATTAAATTGATTTTGGCTTCTATCATTAGAGCTAATTCACTTATTTCTCAAGATAGAGCATTAATTACATAAATATGTTATCTATAATACATTATTTATAATTCCAAAGACTGATCATTAAGAAGTCATGATTAATCATTGAGAATATTTGATGCTTCGGTATAACCAAACTCTTGCATTTGGCATATTTTGAGTTGAATTCTAATTACCTTTGACTCAAAATAGTACAATCAATAACGAAAATGAAAATAAATATGATATTAAGTATGCTTATTAATATCAAAAGAATTAATTATTTGCCAGCAAGTTTGGCAAAAAAAAGTTGAGACTAACAGCTTGTTTAGATCTGTTAGTCTCAACTTGAGATATTAGGTTAATCGGTTTATATACCTAGCGGCGAGAGCGTCGATCGCGATCTTGGCGACGGCGATCGCGCCATTCTGCGAATGTCAAATATATGATGCCGCCAGAAACCGCCACCAGCAACCCCAGGGCAGCTAAAACGAGAACACTTAAAATGGGAGTTTCCGCCATCTTTCTAAAAACCGTTACGACCCCAAATTACCATTGCAATTGACCAAGTGAACAGCACTAGCAGTGAAACCCAACCCAGCGTCAAAATATCCATAGCAGTATGTAAACAGAAATGGTACTAAATAGCTCCAGCGCCTATAATAATTCAATTTGAGGTGTATATCTCGCTGTTGTTAAGAACAATACAGTCTGAATTAACTCAATCCGGTAAGTATTCAGCGTCTAAAGCTTGGTCTAATGTGTAGGGAGAAAATGTTGGGAATGTTTCGTATGGCAAATTGGTTTCCTGCACTGCCAAGTCAATGCCATCTGCATAACCAACTTGCAATGCTTCTTCCAGGTACGATTGTAAACTAGGACTTTCTTCAAGTAAATCTATTATCCTGCGCCGTTGCTCTCGAATCGTTGCTACCCAGCTATTACTACGGCGTTGTGGTTGAAATTGCCATTTGAGGAGATGCCCTAGCAATAATCCGAGACGGTTTCTTAATTCTTTACGCTCCTGTCTACCCAAAGTTTGAATTTCCTCAATTAAATTAGCTAAGTCTATTTGCTCCCAGTTGTGTTTTTGCAGCAATATAGCTTGTTCTTGTGTCCAAGCATAGAAATCTTGGTCGTATAGGGTACTCATAAATTTTCTTCCTGGTTAAATGAAATAGTGTCCTATACCTATATATGATGATCAAAACTGAGTAATAATATTTTCGGTAACAATCGGGCTATAGATACGAGAGATAATAGTGAACGGGTCTTCCCAATTTAATCCCACCGAAAGACTAGAATCTATTAAGGCAGGCATTTTAGCTGGTATTGTTGTTGCCTTGGTTTATGCGATCGCAACTCTAGCTAATAGTTTACTGTTAGCAGAGGTATTTGAGGCGCTTGTAGGTTTACAGAGCAAAGCTGATGTTAACTTATTGGTGAGTGGTGCGATCGCCTCTCTAAGCGGTTGTCTATTTGGCATCACCTACCGTTATATAATTCGATCAGACACTAACTCTCATCTTAATGATGGTGCCGTACTAGCGTTTGGGCTAGTGCGAGGATTAGCACAGGTAGATGTAGGATTAAAATTTCCAGATGCCGTGTGGTCATTCGGCATCTTGGGAATAGAGAGTATTTTACTATTTGCGATCGCGCGTTTTACCCTTGACTTAGCTATGCAGTTAGGTTGGATAAAACCATTTACGTCAAGCTAAATACTTCAAAATCTGGCTGACCATACATCATATTGCGGTCTATCGCTGATAGTGTTTTATTATTTGCCTTTTCTGATATACACTCACACACTAAATGCGCTACATCGGCACGGTGAATAGTTCCTGCAACATTCGGATCTTCTGTCAAAATACCATTACCCGTTGCAGGTTCAGACTTTAATCCACCTGGGCGAATAATAGTATAGGTAAGACCACTAGCAATTAAATGCTTTTCTGCTTGGTCTTTTTCGGCTAAAACAGGCGCGAGTGCTTGCATAGCTTGGGGTGGAATAGCATTGGCACTGTTACCAGTACCGATTGATGTAATCAGGATAAACTTTTTAACATTAGCTTTGACAGCAGCATCAATTAAATTCTTATTACCCAAAAAATCAGATCTTTGACCATCTTGCGGTAAGCCACCAATTGTGCTAATTACTGTATCAATAGGTTCATCGCCTAGCATTGCTTGTTCCACATCTGCGACATTCAAGGCATCACCCATCACTACTTTAATCCCCATCGCCTCTAAATCTGCGCGAGTTGTTTCTGTTCGCAACATTGCTTTAACTCGGCGGTTTTGTTCCATCAGGCGAAAAGCGATTTGCTGACCAACTCCGCGACTAGCACCAGCTAGAAAAATATAAGGTTCATTTGTCATGTTTTAGTTCCTCAATGGCTAATTAATAGACATCTGATAAATGAAAGATGCGTTACATAAAATCTATGTAGAGACTTACCATGCAACGTCTCTACATTCCCATGAGCGGAGATGTATAATCAAATTTTAGTGTTACGAGCTACTATAACTAGCCAAGATTGGGCTTCACAAGGCAAACCAGGTGGGCGATAGTAGTGATGGATAATTTCAAAGCCAGCTTGTTCTACACAAGGCGCTAAAGTTTCATATTCCCAAGCAGCAACATAACGATAGCCAGTTGAACGGGCGCTAAAACCTTCGTTGTTTCCACGTACCATAGACATAATCAGTGCGCCGTTGGCAACAAGCGCAGCCCTCAAATCCTGCAACACTCTCACCATATCCTTACGGGGAACATGAATTAGTGAGGCATTAGCAAAAATACCATCAAAGGTTTGTGGTGGGAGGTTCAATTGCAGAAACGACTGCTGCCACACCTCACATCCTGATAATTGTTGCGCCATTTCTACAAACGCGGGTGTAGCATCTAAACCGATAACTGTATGTCCCTGACTTTTGAAAGCAACTAAATCTCGTCCAGGGCCACAACCAATATCCAAAATCTTACCTGGATTTCTTGGCATAGCAGCAACCAAAGCATCACGATTTTGAGAAACATCATGATCCCAAGTACCTACGCGGAAAGATTCGGCTGTTGCTTGGTACTCTGCTATTGTCAGTTGTTCGTGTTGCTCCACAGTTTTGTTAACCTCAGTAGCAGATAGATGTGTTTATCAGGTTAACTCAACTTGTTGTTTGGCTAACAACTACATAACCTTGCTCAATATATGAATTGAACTTTTGCGGGTATTAAAAAAAAAGGGTGGCGTTGGAAAAGCCACCGAACTAGGCTTAAAAATAAACATCAACTGATAGAAAAACGAATCAAACAAGCTGACTTTAGTTGTGTTTATTTCCGTCCATCTGCTTAACGTAGCCCACAATATCTGCGATCGCACTAAATGCTAATACTGTTGAGTATTAGAGAAGGTTTTAGGTAAAGATAAGGAACTACTCGCTTTTTATTATTGGCATCAATTTCTTGTTCTACCATATTCAGATTTTGCTGGAACTGCCTGACGATGGCAATAATTGCTTGATTATTGTCATCTTTAAAAACATCCTCAAATTTGTCGTTATAAAGTTGTTGAAAGGCTTTTTCATAGTAGCCCAATCGGTCGTACTGATAGGCTGACAAAACAAAGAGACTTTGCAGTTGATCGGCAGTTCTCTTGTAGGGAGGCAGCAACTTAAGAATTTGTTCTTCTGTAATTTGGTCTTCTGGAATTTCTACTGTGGTAGTTTGTACTGCTCTCTTTTGCAATACTGTATTTTGGTCTAATGTAGCTTTGTCTGCTGTAATTTCTACTGCTTTAGTTTGCTCTGCTGTAGTTTGCTCTGCTGTAGTTTGCACTGCTACAGATGGGGTTGCTGTAGGTTGGTCTTGAGGCTTGTGACTTTGCTTAGGAATATCACGGTAAGCTGCTAAGGGCATATTAGCGGCAAAAGTCATATATCCATCCTGAGCGTAGTTTACTGCTGAATGCTGGGGACCACAGATAAAGATGATTGTAGTAACGATTTCAATCAGTTCTTGAACAGTAGTAAAACTTGTTGGCATTCCCTTGACTTTGCCACCATTAGTTTGAGCGGATTGATCGGACAATTCTTTAGCCCATGCTTGCAATTCAGTGTCTCCAGTGATGTCTTCAGGAGTTGGGTAAAAATGATTAACATAGTCAGATACAAAAGTGTGAATAGCTTTCCAAACAAGCATCCCATCATCTCGGTAAGGATAGTGAGGTAGTCTTTCCGTATTATCCATTCCCCGATTCTTAATCTCGGTTGGAAAGGCAAATTCCTTTATATTCCATCCTTCATAAGCATCCTTAACTAGCTCCATTGACTCTGGTAAAGTACCAGCCAGCAACTCATCAACAGGACCACCTGGATTTATTAACCTTTGCTGTCCAAGATGATTATTGGTCAACATGAATAGGAAGTGTGGTCTGAGTAGAAGGCTGAGAGGATGATTTTCAGCCAATTGGTGAGCAGTTCCAATTGCGATCGGTTCCATTACAAAATGTGTCCGACATAAGTGGGAACTCATCTCATGGTGATTTCCATCTGCTATTTGAACGCAAAGTTTTGCAAATAGCCAATCGAGTGGATTCTGCTCAAAGGGAGTATATACCTTGCTATTTGTCGGAGTATATACCTTGCTATTCTTGCTGGCATCTAGTTGGATAGCGATTGGCACCAGCTTACCGCGATCGCTGATCCCAGTGCGCTGCCACCAAAAGAAAGCTAGCGGTTTTGGTAAATATTTCCGACCTTTTTCATAAGTACCACCCTGAACCATAGAAGGACCACGATAATATTCATCAGTGCCTGTATAGTCAGTAATATAGATGTTCCCAGCCGCTAATTCTTTGCGGACATCGAACAATGGTTCAAAGTCGTCTTTAAAACTAGGAATCTGCTCTAAGACTTGCGATCGAGGGTCATCTTCATCCAGCAGGCGAATCACGAATGGATTTGCTCCTGAGAGGCGTTGTTCAGCGAAGGAATTATTTGTTTGATAAACTTTTGCGACTTCAGGCAACGGCAACAGTGTAAATAAATCTTCATAGTCCTTTATATCATCTAGAGGATCTAGAAAAGATCTAGCTTTTGCTGCCAGCATATTTGGAACCAGTTCAGAGGTTGCTACTACCCGTTCCGCAATATATTGAGCCGAGAAATTCTCGAATGCGGGTATTTTTTTCAGTAATACCAAAGGTGGTAGATACTTATAGTCGTACTCATAAGCCTGTTGCTGATCGCTCAAGTCATTATTGCGCTTCTCTGGATTGGGTTCGTTTTGGGGAAGATAAGGTTGTGGCATAGTTTGAGAATTTAGAAAATTTTGATCGAGCTATATAGCTAATAAAAAGCTGATGAGGTTCTTCAAAAGCTAATTGTGTTATTAAAGCACAAGTGGCTACTTAATGGTGTAATTTAGCTCTTTTGTAGCTGGGATGATCGGCACAGTTGATTGAAATCAACATTAAACATTCAATACATCATGCAGTGTAGTTAATAACTCATTCGCGATATAAGGCTTAGACAAAAATGTTTTAACATTAATACTTTCAAAATCCTCTATTTTAAACTGAGAAATTAACCCACTTACAGCAATAATTTTGACGTTAGGATTAATTCTTTTCAAAGTTCTGATAGTAGTTAAGCCATCCATGTATGGCATCATCATATCAATTAATACTAAGCTAATCTCATCTTTGTGTTGTGCATACAAAGCTAAAGCTTCAATGCCATCACTTGCAGTTAATACTCGATAAGAATACTTTTGCAAAGCTATTTCTGTGATTTCACGAATTGGGGCTTCGTCATCAACTACCAGAATTAATTCTCCGTTGCCTTGAGGCAGTTGTAAATTTTCTAACTGCTCAATCACATTTTCTTGAACGGCTGGTAAATATACCTTAAATTCAGTACCTTCAGCTACTTTACTAGATACCTTGACAAAACCCCCATGACTTTTAACAATTCCAATAACTGTTGATAAACCTAAGCCAGTTCCTTGACCAAGTTCTTTGGTGGTGAAAAATGGTTCAAAAATCCGATCTAATATTTCATTTTTAATACCAATTCCGGTATCCGAGACAGTAATAGCAATATAATGACCAACTTTAGCCTCAATATTCATCCGAGCATAATTTTCATCGAGATAAATATTTTGAGCGCCAATACTTAATTTTCCACCATTAGGCATGGCATCGCGAGCATTTACACAAAGATTTACTAATACTTGGTGTAATTGTGTAGCATCTCCAGAAACACTCCACAAATCTGAAATGATATCAGTGTGTAATTCGATATATTTAGGGAATGTTTCTTTGACAATTTGTTTAATTTCTGAAATTAAGTGTCGAACTTGTATAAGTTTGCGCTCGCCTTCACAACCTCTAGCAAAAGACAGCACTTGTTTTACTAGCGCCGCCCCACGTTTAACGTTAGCTTCTAAAATATCTAACCACTCTTGACTCTGCTCATCTTCCAGCTTGAGTTGCAATAATTGGACTGACATTAAAATAGGTGTTAGCACATTATTTAAATCGTGGGCAATACCCCCAGCTAAAGTCCCCAAACTTTCCATCCGTTGAGTGCGGAGAAATTGAGTTTGTAGTTGTTTTTTCTCGGTAATATCAGTATTAACAGTAAGTATATACTTAGGATTTCCTCTTTCATCCCGTACCAGCGTCCAATTGCTGTCAACAATAATATCTCTACCATCTTTAGCCGATAAATACAATTCACCCTGCCACTCACCTTCTTGGAGTACAGTTTGATTAGCATTTTCTACTTGATCTATGACTGTTTTATATAAAAGCTGATTAGAATTTTTTCCGACAGCTTCCTCGGCTTTCCAACCATATAATTTTTCAGCAGCTTTATTACAAAATAAAATTTCCTTCTTTAAATCTTGGACGACAATAGCATCTCTAATAATATTTAATAATGCAGCTTGCTCTTGTAATTGTGCTTGCGTATTTTTAGATTCAGTAATGTCATACCAAGCACCAACAATTTCCTGCACACTTCCATCTGGGTTTCGTACCAGTTTCATTTCATCTCGTATCCACCGATAGCTACCATCTTCCTGCAAAAAGCGGTATTCAAGTAAATGATAACCCTGTACAAATAAACAAGGTAACTCAGCCAAAATATGGGGTACATCTGCTGAGTGAATATAACTATCAGAAAACTTAGGTTTTTGTAAGAAGTGTTGAGCAGGATACCCAAGTTGAGCCATGACGTTGTTGCTTACAAAGGTAGTACAATAATCGCCATCAGGTTGACAAGTATAAATAACTGCTGGACTAGATGTTAGTAAATGTTGCAGACGCGCATGAGTTGATCGCCAAGTTAATTCGGCTCTTTCTATTGACTCAATTTGGTGTTGTAACTCGGCTTCGCGCATCACTTTTTCAGTGACATCTTCAATAATTGTAAGTGTACCGATTACTTGGTGATCTTCTATTAAAGGTGCAATTCTAGCACTTTGTAACATATTTGTTAAAGTGCTATAGCTAGAATTTGGAGGTGTTGCCAATAAATACCCATGTAAAGATTGGGATAAAATGGCTACTTGTCCATTTAATGCTTGATCGTAAAAGCGATCTAATTGACGTGCAACTAATTCTGGATAAACTAAGAGCAAATTTCGCCCAATCATTTCCCTAGCACTGTATCCAGTACGCATTTCTAGCCAATGATTCCAGCTATAAATATTTAAGTTGGCATCGGTGGTAAAAATTCCTTGCCATGCTAGTTCATTCCACCACTTAACAAGGGCGTTATTCAATGCTATATTATGATTTAATTTGCTCATAATCTAAATTATAAGTTATTACTTTATATTTCCATATCTGCCCAAGTATTAATTGCTCGAATCAAACAATTAAGAGAGCCAACGCCTAGTACAATCACCAGATAACCACTTACGGGGCTATCTTGCAGCCTAAATGCTGTGCCAATAACTAAACCATAGTGTAAGCCCTGATTTCCTATAATTAGAGAATTTAGTAGCCCATATAATACCTCTAAATGTAAACGTGGTACTGCAAAAGAAACTTGCATTTCTAGCAAATTGCCAAACATTCCTAGACAGCCGTTTAACAAAATATTTCCGACTTCTAGCAATACTTCAGAAGCGGTGATGTCTAGGTTATCTGTTTGGGCTTCACGATTAGCTGTTAACAAATTTGTCAGTTTAGCCGCACTTTGATAATCTAATAGTAACAGCGCATCACCGGAGACGGAACCTGTAAAAATCTGATGAATGGTGGCAACTTCCCCTGGAAAAAAGTTGGAGAATTCGTTAGCTAATCCTGTCAGGGGATGTATAGATACTTTAGGAACTTCTAGTATGACACGCTCACCGACTAAATCTGATAAAGATGAGGCAGTACGTGCAAAAGCAATATTAATAAATTCTGTCAAAGCATCTTGTTGTTGCTCGGTTATTAACATAATTTGCTTGAAGAAAGTGATTTAATTTATAATAATTTCAATTTCAGAATTGCTTGTACTTCCCGCGATAGGCGATGCCCAAATTTCTACAGCCTGAATTAAGGATTCTAAGGAGTCTAAACTTAATAGCAACATCAAATAGCCAGTTACAGATTTATCCCGCATACTAAAGGTGGTGGAGACAACTAGGGAATAAGATAATTCTTCGCCTGCAATGGAATTGATTAGTTGATCTAAAACATCGAGATGTAAACGTGGCGCAGAAAAGCAAACTGGGATGTTGAGCAGGTTGCCAAACATTCCTAAACAGGCATTTAACAATATATTACCAATTTCGGTTAATACTTCACAAGCTGAACTGTCTAAACTATGAGTATTTCTACTAGCAGTTGGAACGAATAATTTTGTGAGTTCTAAAGCGCCTTGGTAGTTCAATAACAACATGGCATTACCGGAAATAGATCCAGTAAAAACTTGCTCTACGGTGGCAAGATCGCCTGCTAAAGAATTTGCCAGTATAGTATTTAATGTACTAATAGGATGAATATAGACATCGGGTTGTTCTAAAACTACGCGATCGCCTGTTAGTTCTGATAATGATGCCGCAGTACGAGCAAAAGAAATATTAATTAATTCTATTAACGCATCTCGATGTTGGGCTGTAATTAGCATATTCCCGATCCTTTCAGTACTGTATTGACAACTTCCATAACCTTGGCAGATGCAAATGGTTTATTTACAAATGCTTTTGCTCCTGCTGTTTCGGCAGATTCCCGTGTCGATTTTTGAATATCGGCGGTGGCTATAATTACTTGTACAGTGCTGTCTAGTTGACGTAATTTTTCTAGTACATCTAGTCCATACATTCCTTCCATTACTAAGTCGAGTAAGACCAAATCGGGGTGATTGAGAAAATAAGCTTCTATACCAGAAATTCCGTCTTTGGCTTCGATCACTTGATGTCCAGCTTTTTCTAGTATGTTACGGAGCATTCGCCGCGACATACTAGAATCATCGACAAGTAAAATTTTTGCCATCAGATTTCCTCTAAAATTGCTTGCGCCATGTGGGTTAGTGGTACACTGCGATCGCTTAACCCTGCTTCAACGACTGAACGAGGCATCCCGTAGACAACACAAGTTTCTTCTGCTTCGGTAATAATTTTTCCTCCATGAGACTTAATCCAAGCTGCGCCTTGTTTGCCATCAGAACCCATCCCTGTCATTACTATTCCCAAAACGCGATCGCTATAAACTTCGGCGGCTGATTGAAATAGCACATCGACTGCGGGACGATGCAGGGTATCTATGGGACGGGCATCTAAGTGGGCGACTACTGTACCATCAGGTTGACGGCGAAAGCTTAAGTGTCGTCCAGCAGCAGCTAGTAATGCTACTCCTGGCTTGACAATAGCGCCTTCATAAGCCTCAATTACTTCTAAGTTTGATTGCTCATTTAATCTGCGGGCATACATTTCTGTATAACCTACTGGCATATGTAATACCATTGCGATCGGTACTGGCATTTCAGCAGGTAGTTGAGGAATTAAGAAGGTGAGGGCTTGAGGACCACCTGTTGATATCCCAATCACAATAATATCTAGTGTTCCTGACTGAGGTTTTGTGGCAACTGAAGCCGCTTGTTTGTTGTTAGATAATTGGGGCGCAAGCAAACGCTTAAGCGGTACATCAGCAGCAGATTTGACTTTTTCGATTAATTCTTCACTAATTTCAAAAATCTTTTCGGTTGCTAAAGCTGTTGGCTTTTGCACAAAGTCAACTGCACCCGCGTCAAGTGCGGCTAGTGCCATTTCACCACTCTCACTGGCAATGCTGAGAACTATTACAGGAATGGGGTTTATTGCCATTTGGCGACGGAGAAATTCTACTCCGTCCATGTGGGGCATGATTAAGTCTAATGTCACTACGTTTGGCTGGAGTTCTTGCACCATTTCTAATGCTTCTTCACCATCATGGGCAGCCCCTACTACTTCTATAAATGGGCTACGTGATAACATTTGCTTGACAACTTTACGCACGTAGGCTGAATCGTCTACTATTAATACTCTTAATAATTTATCCATAATTTTTTTGTTTGATAATTTTTGCTAGTAGCATTTAGGTGAAATATTATCCTTTTGGCAAAAGTTATAATAGGGATTTTGGGAAAGGAAATTCAACCGCAGATAAACGCAGATAAACGCAGATGTAAGACAAGATTTTAGGGTTTAGGCAAAAGGTGTATTGAGGATTTTTTCATGCTTTGGAATGATTTGTTAATCCACAGCAGTACTAAAGATGGTTGAATTGTTGTTGTGGTCACTTGTTTATTCAAGTGTTATTGATAATTGTTAATTTTTAACGTATACGAATGCGCCAGCAATTTCTTGTAGTTCCAGTGCGTTAGTCAGTTTTAATAGTGATTCAGACGCGCCAACAAATAAATAACCTGGTGTTAGGAGTTTTGGCAAGAACAATTTGAGAGTTTTGCGAATGGCGGGTTCTGAAAAATAAATGAAGACGTTGCGACAAAAGATCACTGACATTGGGGGGAATTTTTGCAAATCGGTTTTGGAAACTAAATTTGCACAACTCCACTTGATGCGATTGTGAATTTCTGGCGATATCCGTGTTAATCCTGCTTCATCTTGGAAATATTTGGCTTTTAATTGAGGTGATAGACTACGGAAGGCGCGATCGCGATATAAACCAGATTCAGCTTTGGCGATCGCACTGTGGCTGGCATCACTAGCATAAATTTCAATCGTCATTTTTTCAAACCAGCCTGCTTCATTTAATGCCATTGCGATCGTCAAAGGTTCCTCGCCTGTGGCACAAGCAGCACTCCAAATCCGCAATGGTTGGTAGGGAGAATTAGCTAAATGTTGAGGTGCGATCGCTTCAACTAAAGCTTGAATTTGATCAAATTCTCGCCAAAAAAAGGTTTCTTGAACTGAAAGTGCATCAATTAAATATTTCCATTCTGTATCTGCTGTTTCATCGTATTTCAGCAGGTAGTAGTAGTCTAAATACGAGTGAAAACCTCGTTCAATTACTCGCGGCAAAAGTTTATCTGCCAACAACTCGCGTTTGTCGCTTTCATAACTCACGCCTATGTGTTCATGAATTAAATCACGTAACAACGTAAACGTACTTTCCGGCAAAGTGAGGTTTTCTGGAATAAATTGCATTGTCGTAGCAGATAAAGTTTTATTAATAAAAAATGAAGCAGATCACAGATAGTATCTACAGCTTAAAGAGAGAGGCTTTTTGCTATCGTGATGTAATTCTTGAAATTGAGTATTATAAGCTAACGCGCATTTAAATTGTACTTTTTAATTGAGAGAAAAATTATCAAACCCTATAACCCTCTCTCCTCCCTCCTCTCTTTCTAAAAGATAAAATTTAGAAACACAACAGCTTATTATTTAGGATCTGGCAGATTTGAATGATTAATCAGTAACCTGAGATACAGCTTCAGAAACGATTTACATTTGCAACACTTTTTGGGCAGCGCGACGGACTGCGGGATCGGGATCTGTACGCGCTAAAATCACCAGTTTACGTTCTGCACTGCGATTACCTAAATAT
The DNA here is from genome assembly GCF_000317495.1 of Crinalium epipsammum PCC 9333. GTDB lineage: Bacteria > Cyanobacteriota > Cyanobacteriia > Cyanobacteriales > PCC-9333 > Crinalium > Crinalium epipsammum. The sequence goes on along the minus strand of NC_019753.1, from coordinate 3,948,453 downwards.
CCCAAAGCGGTGACAGCCGCTAAACGCACTATACCATCGCTATCCTCTAAAGCTGTCTCTAAAAAGGCTGATGCTTGGGGATGCTTTAACCGCGTCAGTGCATCTACTACAGCACGGCGAACACCACTACGAGGATGAGTCAACCCAGTAGCAATTGCTGCAATTTGTGGTTCACGCAGTTTAGCTAATGCGGTAACGCAAGCTTCTCGCCTGGTTGGTTCTGCTGTCAGATCGATTAAAGCGGCGATCGAGGAGCTTCTGTGTGAATTACTGTTAGTTTCTGTAATTGCCAAACGTGCCAGCGCCTCAATTGCTGTTTGCACAATCACAGTTTGTGGGTTTGATTGTGCAATACATTGTAATGCTTCTGCTACACCAATACCATTACATTCACCCAACGCACGAATCGCAGCTAGACGGCTAACAGTATCGGCATTACGCGCCACAGCTAACAATGTTGGTAAAGCGTCTGGATGCTTAATCATGCCCAAAGCAGCGATCGCGGCTTGGGGTAAATCTCCCTCGCTATCAGTAACTAAAACTAATGGTGCAAGAATAGCTACAGCACGCTCACCACCAATGCGCCCTAGTGCTTGGATCGCAGACGATCGCACATGGTTCGCTTCATCACTTTGCGCTAATTGTGCTAAAGCGTCTATTGCTTCAACATATTCATGTCTGCCAATTGAACGGGCAGCATAATATCGCACCCAAGGCTCTGGATCTTTTAAAGCACTAAGCAATAATGGAAAAGCACTATTACTATCTAGATGTTCCAACGCTTTAGCAGCTACCGTCCGCACTTTCGGGGTTTCATTATATAAGGCATGAGCAATAGTTGTTAGTACATTTTCGTTTTCCAAATAAGCAATATGTTCTATTGCCGCAGTGCGGACAATTTCTATAGGATCAGAGCAAGCTGCAAATAGTAACTGTTCACACTCTGGATAAGCAAAATATCCCGCTATTTTTACTGCTGATTCTCTTACTAAAGGATCAGGATCACTTAATAGTTGAACCATCCGCCCTGCCATCTCTGGATGCCCCAAAGAATCCAAAGCAGAAATTGCAGCCTGACGTACTCCGACATCTTGATGACCAATTAAACTTAGTAATGCTTCAAAGGCACGGCGATCGCCAATTTGTGCTAATGCTCCGGCTGTAGGAATTACTAACTCTGGAATTGTCGTTAAAATTTCAATCATTGCTGGCACAGCAATAGGATCGCCAATTCGCCCCAATGTGACAATAGCAGCTTCACTGGTTGCCAAATCTGCGGCTGCTAGTTGTGCCATTAATAACTTAGTGACTCGTTTACCGTATTTGACGAGGGCAACTTTAGCCAAATCACGGGCGGCTGGATAATTTAATAGCTCAGTCATCGCTGCTTCTATGGCTTCGCCATCTAGCCAACTTAGAATTAGTACAAACGAGCGAAATTCATTGTGCTTGGCATGGTGAAGCGCCTTAAGGAAGTTATCCGTACCTTGCTGAGTAATCGACTGCTTGAATAAATCAATAATTTGATTACCTTCGCCATAAACTTTTTCATAGCGGTAGTAGAGGTTAGCGATCGCCTTGATAATTACTTTGGCTGGTGCTGTCCCTGTATTTAAAAGTTCTACCAAGGGGGCAACTACCTCTTCATTTCCAAGTTCCCCCAAGGTGAGCGCGGCTGGTTCTCTCAATACTTGATCTGCCAGTAAAGGAACTAACCTGGGGGCAATAGCAGGATTACCAATCCGCCTTAAAGCGTCAATTGCCGGAAATGACACAAAAAAATTCCGCGATTCTGCCAAGGTTGTCAAGGCATCTACAGCTTCTTCTGCTCGTAACTGGCTCAACGCATCAATGGCGTGATAGCGGACATTGGCATTAGGATCTTCTAAAGCTTTAATTAAAGCTGGGATTGCCCTGACATCTTGTTGTTCTCCTAATGTCAGTGCTGCATATATCCGCAAATCTTCATCAGAATCATTTAAACATTCAATCAGTGCTGGAATAGTATCTGTATTGCTCAGTGCCATTACTTGTAGCACACTGTTTAATACACCTAAATCTTGATGCTGTTCCCTTAAAGTCCGTAGCAGCATAGCTGCTGTGTGTTCGCCGCCTCGTAGCGCCAAGCCATCAACAACTTTCTGCCTTACCCGCCAGTTTTCATCAGCCATTGCTGTGACTATGCTGGGCTGAGATTCTGGGGATTCTTCTGTTGTTAACAATTCAACAGCATGGATGCGAGTATCTTCATCATGGCTCAATAGTTGTTGTGCCAACTCACATTCATGATTGAGTTTGGCGGTGACATCTTCAATTGTGACAATCGTACCAATAATGCGATCGCTTGATTGCAACGGTGAAATTGTTACCCGTTGTTGCATCCGCTCAAAATACTGGGAAGGTGTCAACGGTGGACAAGGAATTAAGTAACGATCAACTGTGGGAGCAATAGTTTCAATTGTCCCAGAAGTAAGTACTTGCTGGAACAGCTTCAGTAAGCCTCGTGCTTCTAAATCGGGGACAATTACAGTTAATTTTTTGCCACAAGCTTCATCCGCACTCATACCTGTAGCCTTTGACAACCAATCATCCCACGAACGCACTATCAGTTGATTGTCAGTTGTAAAGATACTGATGGCAGTCTTGGATGAGGACATTTTTATACCTGGTCATTTTGGAGGGAGGAGGGAGGGAGGAGAGGAAAATTGGTCATTGGTCGGTCATTGTTAATTGTTAATTGTTAATTGATAATTGTTAATTGTGTTAGTGAGATTTTTCGCTTCTTCTACCAAATCAGTAGCGATTCGCTGGTTTTCTTGGATTACATTTATGTTAACTTCAGTTACACAGCGAATTTCTGTGAGTGAATTGAGTATATATTCACAAACTGTAGAGTTTTCCCGATTAGAGCGCGTGATGGTTGCCATTTGTTTAGCAATATTTTGTGTAGCTGGGTTAATTTCTCTAATCGCCAGGTTTTGTTCGCTCATTCCTTTAGCAACTTGATTTGATTGACGGCGCATACTTTCTACTGCTGTCGTGATTTGAGTAGCCGCAGTTGCTTGTTCGCCCATTGCCTTGCTAATATGAGCAATCAAACGTGCTAAACGTTCTCCTTCTTTAGATATTTGCTCACTTGCTGTTGCTTGTTCAGATACAGCACGAGCAGTAGTAGAAGCTCCTTTACGCATCGCTTCTACTACTTGCATAATTTGATTCGTGCCGTTGGTTTGTTCAACCATTGCTTTACGCACTTGTTCAGCAAGATTAGTAGTATTTTGGGCAGCTTTGATTACGTCACGGGCAGCACGCGATTGTTCATTCATTGCCTGATTTACTTGCTGGGTAATTTTTCGCATTTGTCCAGTTGCTTGCGCGATCGCACTAATTGCTTTAGCTTGTTCAACTGTTGCACGTGCTACTTCTTTAGCTTGTCCAGAGGTAGTTTTGATGGCATTAACTACATTTTGTCCAGTCGAAATTTGTTCTTCGGTAGCACGGCTAATTTCACTAACCAGTTGTTTGGTTTGTTCAATTCCTGACAAAATTGTTTTTAATCCAATCGCACCTTCTTCTGCAAGGCGATTGCTTTCATCCGCTACCTTTAACCCTTCGTTAGATGAACTGACAGCTTCTTGTACTACTCCTTGCAAAGCTTTAATAATTGTGGCAATATCGGTGGTTGCTTGGGCTGCACGATCTGCTAAATTGCGAATTTCTTCAGCGACGACAGCAAAGCCACGCCCTGCTTCTCCTGCACGAGCAGCTTCTATTGAGGCATTTAAAGATAGTAAATTTGTGCGCTCGGCAATTAAGTTAATTGTATCGACAATGCTACTAATTTCATTAGTACGTTTGCCCATTTCGCGCACTACTTGTGTTGATTGCGCCATTGATTCTCGCACACGCACAAACCCTTGAATTGATTTTTGAACGGTGACACCACCTAGTTCGGCATCGCGGGCTACTTTGCGGGTAATTTCATCAGCTTGTCTCGTTAAATTACTAACTGCACGAATTGAGCGATCAAGTTGTTCTGCACTGGTAGCGGAACCAGAAGCAGCATCAGTAATGCGTTCAGCGTTTTGTGCTACGCCTTGAATTGAACGGGATGTTTCTTCTATAGCTGTGCCAACTTCTTCAACTTTGGCGGCTAGTTTTTCAGTTGTAACAGAAACTTCCTCTATTGAAGCTGCCATTTCGTTGATTGAGGCAGTGGTTTGTTCCGCAGCACTGGCTAAGTCATCAGTATTATTAGTCACGCCTTGAATTGAACGAGTCATTTGTTCAACAGAGGCGGCTGTTTCACTAATTGATGTAGCAAGGTTATCACTATCACGACTAACGCTTTTAATAGAAGCAGCCATTTCTGTCATTGAACTTGTTACCTCCGTCGCCGAAGTCGCCATTTCTTGAGTAATATTGTTGACGCTTTGAATAGAAGTAGTAGTTTCTTGGATTGAAGCCGCAGTTTGATTAATAGATGAAGCTAACTCGACGGTGTTACCAGTAATTTGCTCAATTGAAGCTGCCATTTCGTTGACTGATGAAACTAGCTGTTCTGTTGAGGTTCCCACCGATTCCGCTTGGTTTGCTGTTTCTTTGAGAGAAGTTACCATTTGGTTAGTACCATTGGTAATTTTGTCAAGCGATCGCACTTGCTCTTCCTGACATTCGGTTAATTGCGAGGTTTTTTGGGCAATTTCCTCTGTGTGATTGATTATTTGTTCACTTTGCGATCGCACTCTAGTAAGTTCTTCAGAAATTTGGCTATAAACCTCAGCAACTGTTGCTTTAAACTGAGAGTTACGTGCTACTAAAGCTGGTACTACAGCCACAAACGAAAAAACCGCGATCGCCAAAATTGCAATTGAAAATACAGACATAAAAATTTCTCCTATTAACTTATATTTAATTCTAATTATTCACAGTAGCTTTATTAATTAAAAAAACTGTTAATAACAAAAAGAATATATTCCAACCCCTCAGCCGTCAGCGATCAGCTTAAATTAATTTTATTTTTTGAAAAATTACCTTTTATCAATTTTTTCTAGGATTAATTTGCGACCTAATTTAATATTATAAAATTTAACGGTACAGATCCACAAAAAGATCAAGGCTGAGAATTTTTCACTCATCACTCCTCAATTTCTGCACTATTAAGCAATTCCTCAGCATTCAAAATCAGTACCAAACGCTCCCCTAACGTAACGATGCCTTCTAAATATTTGCTACTTAACCCAGAAATTGCTTCTGGAGGTGGTTGAATAGTACTAACTGGCACAGATATAAATTCGCGGGCGGTATCTGCAATTACACCCACAGTGCGGCTACCTGCATGAATCACGATCAAACGGGTACGAGGATTATAAGGGATTTTTTCCAGCCCAAAGCGCACACGCAAATTCACCGCAGGAATCACTTGACCACGAGAAAAAACCACACCTTCAACAAAGGGTGCAGCATTAGGGACAGGGGTAATTTGTTCAATCATCTCCATTTGCTGCACAAAATAACTGCGTAGTGCATAAGTTGTGCCTGCAAGTTCAAAAAGGATAAATGGTTCAGAATCATTCAAGTTATCTAACATTTTTTAAACAGGTCGCTAAAAATAAAGGTAACATTACTTTCTTCCCACTAAAAAATTACTGCTCGTATTCTTCTTCTTTCTTGGCGTACTTGGCGTTTTGGCGGTTATAAAAATAGGTATTCTTTAGACGGGAAGAAAGTAATACTGTTAATTGCTAATCGCTAATTCAGTAGTATTTATAATCAAAACTACCCGTCCGTCTCCTAATTCAGTTGCTCCAGAAATGCCTTTAACTTTAACTAAAGGATCAGTAAGAGGGCGCACAACAATTTCTTGTTGAGCAATAATTTGATCTACAGCAACCCCAACTGCACTTAAACCAGTACCAACCACAATTACATAAAAACGGCTGTTTGATGATTCTGGTAATTTAAACAAGCTTGTCAGGCGTAGTAAAGGTAAAACACTACCTCGATAAGTAATAATTTCGTTGCTTTCAAATATAGTGATGTTAGATGAATGTACTTCTAAAACTTCGCGGACTGAAGACTGAGGTACTGCAAAAGTTTGTTTACTTACAGTGACAATTAAAGCATCTGCGATCGCTAAAGTTAAAGGCAAGTAGATAGTAAAACGAGTACTTTCCCTTACTTTGGACTCTAACGTGAGCAAACCCCCCAATTCTTGCACAGTATTTTTAACCACAGCCATCCCCACCCCCCGCCCACTGGTTAAATCAGCTTGTTCGCGGGTAGAAAAACCTGGAGAACAAATAATGTCTAAAGCTGTATTAATATCAATGGCATCACCATCAATTAAGCCTAATTTTCTCGCCTTAGATGAAATCCCCTCAAGATCAACCCCTCGCCCATCATCTTCAATTTCAATCACCACAATTTCCCCTGCTGTAGTCGCCCGTAACGCTAACTTTCCTTCAGGTGACTTCCCTTGCGCTACCCGCTCTGATTCTGCTTCTAAGCCATGACTAACGGCATTTCTGACTAAATGCAGCAACGGATCCATCATCCGCTCAACTACAAATTTATCAATTTCAGTTTCCTGACCCCTTAGTTCTACCGTTACCTTTTTATTACTTTCTCTAGCCACATCCCGCGCCACAAACTGCATCCGCCTAAAGATTTCACTAATAGGTACTAAACGTACCCGCATTACCCCCTCGCGTAAATCCCGCAATTGTCGTTCCAAAGCGAGGTTAGTTTCTCGTAATGTTCGTAATTGTTTTGCAGGAACATTAGCTTCTAACTTATTTAAATGATCTTCTAAACGCGCTCTACTAATTACTAACTCACCAACCATCTGCATTAATTCATCTAAACGAGCTAAATCAACGCGCACTACATTTGATGGTGCAGCAGTAACCGTCGGCGGGGGAGTAACTACAGGAGGTGGAGGAATTGCTTCTTCTTTACTAATATGGGTTTTTACAACTGTCTCTATATTTGACTCTTGGGAATAATGAGTATAGGTAACGCCGTCATTTTTCCACTCAGCAAAGATGCTTTCATCTGCATCACTAGCTAAGAGAAAATCGAAGGTAATGCCTCCCGTACTGGTAATACGAGGTGCTGCGTGAATTAATTGTCCTAATAGTTGTAAACGTTCCCGAATTTTGCTAACATTTATTCCTCGTTCCGCTAAACCAGATACCGGAGCAAATTCAAATTGCCAAGCCTTTTTACCCGGATGTAAAGCAGCAACTAATTGGGCGATTTCTTCTGGCTTCAAATTTAGCGATGCTAATGGTTTTGTCGCTGAGGCAGAAGTAACATTTGTTGATTTTTCTACGGGTTCACTATCAGGAAGAACAGCGTTGATTTGGGCTACAATGTCGGTAATATCAGGTGTTTGCGCTTGGGTACGACGGGCAGTAATTACCTGATCCAGCATTTTTGTGCCTGTAATTAAGGCATCCATCCCAGCTTGATTTAGAGTAACTTGCTTTTCACGTAATGCCCGCAGATAACTTTCCATTTCATGGGCTAATTGCTCGGCTTCTCTTACGCCAATCATCCCCGACATTCCTTTGAGGGAATGAAAACTACGGAATAGTTCTTCTAGTAGCGATCGCTCTATCTGGGGACGATCAACAAAATCTTCTAAAGCTAGAATATCTCGACGCAAAATTTCCAGATGTTCTTCACATTCCGCAAAGTAATCATCGGCAAATTCTGCAAAGAAGCTTTCATTATTAACGTCCGTAGACATGAGTTAATTACCCATTGATTTATTTTGATTGGCTCACCATTTTAATTTTTTTAATTACAAGTAACTTTTAAAATAAGTGTCGTTTTACTTTTTAATTCACGATTTAACATTAAATCTCCCCATCCTGCAATAAATCGTTAGCCTCTTCAGCCAGTTTACCTGGATCAAAAGGCTTTGTTAAGTAACGTGAAGCACCTGCTGCGATCGCTGCTCCCCGACTTGATTCATCTCCTCTAGTTGTTAATATAATAATTGGGATAGTTTGATATTTTTCCTGCCCTCTCACAAACTTCAGCACCTCCAAACCGTGCATATCTGGCATATTTAAATCTAAGATCATTAAATCTATAGATGACATTGCTAAATATTCAATCGCTTCTAACCCACTACTCGCCTCATCAAAACTTACTTCTGTTAACCCACGCAAAGATGCCATTACCATTCGTCGCATCGTTGCCGAATCATCCACCACCAAAATTTGTTTCATACAAGTTTATTTTTCACTCTGTATACATTTAATCTTAAATTGCGCCTCTATCTAAAGATAGCAGATAGCAAATTCAAAAAATAGTAACTTACTTACCTATTTTTTTTTCAAAGTTCAACCATAATAAACTATATGAATGTTAATTAAACGAATAATTGCTGGTGCTTTATTAGTAAGCTAACGCGCATTTAACTTGTACATTTTATAACTCTTGAGAAAAGTTATGAAACCCTCTTCCCCTCTCTCCTCCCTCCCTAAAACATCAAAATTAGAAACACAACAGCTTATTTTAAAAAGCCCCCCCCTTACGAATGAAGGGTTGGGGCTGTAGGCAAATAAATTGGTAAAATATTACTAATTAGCTTTACACCTCAACTGCGTAATATAGGATTTGCTGTACTTTTTGACATTCTTCTGGTTCCAGGTTACTTGCGTTGAGTAACTGTCTGAGGTTCAGGTTGTCCCAGAAAGACAACTTTAATTTGATTACGTGAAAAAACACCTGGAACGCTTACCTGTGCTGATGCTTGAGGTATCGCAATACACCTTGCCCTTTTAGAAGCTTCATTGTGAGCATTGATAGCAGTTACATAAAAAGTAACACGCCGATTTTTAATCTGAGAATATGTTACTAATGGCATCAGCTTGTCAAGACAACCTGCTAAATTAAATTGCAGATTTACGCGAGTTTCCGAACCTGTGACAGCATCGCCTAACGGGATACGTCGCTGCTCTACCTTAGTAATTTTACCTGCAATGGGACTTAACCCATCTGTACCTTCGGGGATGGATAAAACTTGTGCCTGCGCTGTAGCGGTAAATGAGATTAGTGCAATAGCCAAACTGAGAACACGAGTAAGCATAGAATTAAATAACATCACTAATCTTAGTAAAGCAATACTTCCCTAAAATTTAGGGTTTGTTACCAATTTTGTAACTGTAGTAGGTAGCTACTAAATATACTTCTGTCAACAAGGCAAAGCACCTACTCATAAAGTTTGTCCATTTCTTACACTTTGGACGGAGAGGGGGCAGGGGGTGGGGTTTTACCTTTAACTTGAGTTGACATTTTTTCACTCAGCGATCGCATCTGATGGCAACTTCTGTTGAGACTTGATCAAAGGTAATTTCGGCGCAAGAAAAAATCCGATCAAACTAGCAAACAAAATAGGAGTAAACGGACTAACATTAGTTAGTTTTGAGATCAACAAAGTCGTACTTACAGGTGTCCGTGTTACTGCTGCATTTAATGCCGCCATAGTACAAATCATCGCCAGCACAGGATTCATCCCAGGAATTAAAATTGCTACCGCTTTACCCAAACAAGCACCTGTAAAGAATAGAGGAATAATAAACCCACCACGCCAACCGCCTGTAACTGTAAGGCTAATTGTCAGCATTTTCGCACCCGCAAGAGCTAACAAAAAAAACACTGGAAAGCCTGTACTTACAACTTCGTTTAATTCTTCATGTCCAAAATAACGGGTAAGTGGCAAAATCGCTGCGATGCTACCTAACCCTAAACCTGCGATTGTTGTGCGGATATAGATAGGACCTGGAATAAGTGCAAAAAAGCGATCGCACACCTTAAACATCCCCATAAATATCCATCCCGCCACCGCCCCAATTATCCCCAAAAAAATCGCCGAGGCAAAATCATCAATATTGTCCAGATTGTATTGGGGAAAATTCCAAGTAGGTGCAATCCCTAAATGTGTGATTGCAGCAAATACCAGATAACTTGCACAGCTAGAAACAATCGCGGGCATTAATGCTTCGTAGTACTCTAAAACGTGCTGATGGTGCAAAATTTCTAACGCAAACATCGCACCACCAAGAGGCGAACCAAATAAAGCAGTAAATCCAGCAGCCATTGCCGCCAAACTAATTGATCTTAAATCTTCACCTTCTAGCTGCCAAACATCCGCCACCCAAGTACCAAAAGATCCCGTAACTTGCACCAAAGGTGCTTCTGGTCCTGCACTACCCCCAGCCGCAATACTGGCAAGGGAAGCAAGAATCATTGAAGGATTTTTGCGAGTATCCAAGCGTCCACCACGCAAGTGAATATTATCCACAATCACAGCAATTTCACCTGGATCCCCTAAAAAATGAATTACCAGCCCAACAAACAAGCCAGCCAGTGGCATCACAAATAGTAAACTCACACCTTGGAATTCTCTAAATTGGTGTGTCAGTAACTCCAATATGTGCCAGTACAAAGAGGCGAACATACCACAAACCGTCCCCACCAAAGCCCAACGTAACACCCAGCGAGAAATCATTAAAGGATTACGCTTTGCTAGTCCCTCAAGTTGAGGTATTGTCCAACGTTGACTTTGATCTGGGTTAGGGCTTTTACGTGGCTGCACTGGTTGTTTCCTAGTTATTTAATTTTCAATTCAGCTAATAGTGGAAGAGAGTGTTATAGCGATCGCGACTGTAGTTGAATATCAAGGATAGTACACTTTAACTCTCTGATTTTCGTTACATATATTATTAATTGTGGAAATTGTTCCCAGGTTCAAACTGGGAACGAGTTAAGTTAATGTTGGGTTTCACTTCGTTCTACCCAACCTACTAGCTAACGTTGTTCGATCGCAATATAAGGATTTCCGTGTTCACCTTTATAAATTTGGGTAGGGCGATATATGCGGTTTTCATCCAATTGTTCTTTCCAGTGAGCTAACCAACCCGCAACCCGTGCGATCGCAAATACTGGTGTAAACAAATCTTCAGGAATACCCATTTTTCGGTACACCAAACCTGAGTAGAAATCCACATTAGGATAAATTCCTTTATGTCCTAACTTCTCCTCAACTGCCTTTTCTAACTCAATAGCAATGTCATAATACTTATCGTGACCAAACTTTTCAAACAACTGTTCAGCTAAACCTTGCAGGCAAGTCGCGCGTGGATCTTTCACTTTATAAACGCGATGACCAAAACCCATAATTTTAGTTTTGCGTTCTAAGCTAGTATCCAACCAAGGGCGAACATTTTCAACTGAACCAATTTCTTCCAGCATTGTAATGACTTCTTCATTAGCCCCACCATGAAGTGGTCCAGCTAAGGTTCCCACCGCCGAAGCGACTACAGCATAAGGATCGGTCAATGTCGAAGCCGTCACTCTAGCAGAAAAAGTTGAAGCATTAATTGTATGTTCTGCATGAAGCGTGAGACATACATCAAAAATATGCGCGGCTAAGGGATCGGGTTCTCGCTCATGAAGCATATACAAAAAGTTAGCCGCGTAGTCCAAATCATCACGAGGACGAACCGGATCGTTACCCTTACGCATTAATTGGAACGCTGCTACCATTGTAGGAATCTTCGCCAGCAGCCTCACTACAGCTTCTCGGATGTAATTTGGATTAGCGAGAGCGCGACGGGAATAAAACAAGCCTAAAGCCGCAGCAGAGGCTTGTAGAGCATCCATTGGGTGTCCTGTCTCTGGAAAACATTTCATCATGTCACGGATGCGATATTTAATCCGGCGATGATAGCGAATGTCATCCTCAAATTGTTTCAGTTCTTCCCTAGTCGGCAGTATTCCCCAGATTAACAAATATGCCGTTTCCAGGAAGGTACTTTGTTGTGCAAGTTCTTCAATACGGATACCTCGATATTCCAAAATACCTTTCTGTCCATCGACATAGCTGATACTGGATTGAGCAGCAGGAATACCTTCTAAGCCTGGTTTGTACTCGCCGACAGTCATCTTTCTATCTTTCGTGTGAGGTAAACATTCTCAAGTTAACTTATCTCAAACCCATAAAGGAATACATTTTGAGAGAGAGGGGGCAGGGGGCAGGGGGGCAGAGGGGTAGAGGGGTAGAGGGGCAATGGTAATTGATAATTGTTATAGCCATTTAGGGGAAGTTAATAAAAATAGTTGACTGTGGCTGACTGGTGTTGTGGTTGCTGGAATGGTTATGCCAATTAATCCAGCTTTTTTGAGGCTAAGTTTTTGACTGGCATCACCCCAAAGTAAGATTTCTGCCCAATTGCCTAAATCAGGTTGATGACCTACTAAAGCTAACTGAATTAAGGATCGTTGGCTTTTATTACCCTTTTTAGAGAGTTTAGACTCAGTGCGATCGCTACGCGACTCCGCAGGAGTATCGCGCCATTGTTGGAACCAACCCAACCAAGCATAATAATCGCCATCAGGAGCAAGGTAGGAAGATTCTTCGACCCGTGAACTAAGTCCAACAGAGTGAAGAATATCTGCGGTTTGGCGCGATCGCACTAAAGGACTTGTCAGAATCAAATCAAACCGCACACCGATCTCATACAGCCGTTTTGCCACTGCTTTGGTTTTCTGATGCCCTTTAGCCGTAAGCTGACGTTCTGCATCATTGGCATAACTATCCGGCTCACCTGCGATACCATGACGAATCAAGAAAAGTTCAGTAATCAAAGTTTAATTGTTAATTGTTAATTGTTTACCGTTTGTCCTGAGAAGGTAAAAGGTTGTCTCTTGGATTAACCAACCGCAGTAGCTTTTGTTTAATTTGCCGATCAAAAACTTCCCACTTCAATTTTGCAAACTCTGAATTGTCATTAAATCCACATAAAAACCCAATTGGAATTTCAAAACCACCAGCCATCAAGCGTCCACCACCAAAAAAGCGCCCTTGACTATCTCGATCAAAAGCTTCTTTGATAAATTCGTCAGGATCTAAGGTAATTTTGTTAGTTCTTAGTGAACCAATTACGACTTCTAAATCTTCATCTTCATCGTGGACAATACCGTAAACAACTGCTGTATGGACGTTTTCTTCTGTTACTAAAAAGTCGGCTGCTTGAGGAATAGCATCGCGATCCTCGTAGCGTAGATAACCTACACCAGCAATTGAGAAGTTATTTTTAACTAAGCGGTTAGTAAGCGATCGCTCAATCACATCCATCACCCGCTTAGAGCGATAAGTCTGTAATACAGCATTCAGCAATTGAGCATCATAAAATCGGCTTAAATATCCCGCCGCTAAAAAATCTTCTTCCTGCGCGTGCATCAAACGGTTAGTATCCGATCGCAAACCGTGCATCAACGCTGTAGCACACTTAACGTGTTCATTGATACTACTATCCAGCTTGAGTAAGCCTGACTGAAGATACTGAGTTAAAATCGTCGCTGTTGCCCGTGTATTCGGACGAATATCAGCAAATTCTGGGTTTAATTCCTGCTGGATACTGTGATGATCGATAATTACTGTTACTGGAATACCTGCTTGTTGCACTACTGACATTAAATGACAGGTAGTAGCTTGGTTATCAATCAGCACACACCCTTGATAAACAGCTAAATCTTTTTCCTTAATATTTTGAATCGCCAAGCGTTTTGTTGGTAAACCTGTTAGTTTTACCAAAGCAATATTTTCCTGGTGGCTGAGTGCGCCAGCATATACGATGTCGCAATTAATGTTGTATTGCTTAACAATTAATTGATAAGCCCAGGCACTAGATAAAGCATCAGGATCAGGAAAATCTTGTAGCAAGACTATTTGGCGATCGCCCCGATGACGATCTAAAGTCTGCTTCAACTCCTCCACCTTTAGCTTCAGCAAAGACTCTGGTTCTGATTGCCCCTGAAAATTACTAGCTTTTCCCCTTGGCTTCGTTACAGATGCTTCCTCCTCTGGGGATTCAACACTCGGTACTTCCTCCAAGCTAGAGTCTGTAATTGTAGACTCGGTTTCTAAAAACGAATTGTTCACATTGAGCGGCTTAAGGGAATTCGATAACATATCGTTGGCGTATATGAATTATGTGATACGGATAGATTGACTAAGGGGATACTGGTATGAAAGTTTATTATTGTTGTTACGTGCCTAACCTGATTTAATTTGTTTTTTGGGATGGGGTGGTAATATCATCTCCGGTTAATCACTACAAACGCAACATGGCGCGTCTTTTCAAAGTTTCTTCTGCTTCCCCCGTTCATCGCAGCCATTGGGTTTTAACTGCATCCTTTTTTTAGCTCCACGCACTATCATTGTCGCAAAACCCCTAGCAACCTACCCACAATCAGAAGTTGTGTTTTCCGGCATTTAAATGAGTAATAAGGTTGAAAAAACCCCTGTGTTATAACAACAGGGGTTTTAAAGACCAATCACATATTTTTGCCATTCTCTATGGGTACCACTTTTGACGTGCTTGGCGACTTCAAAGTGTAGACTACTGTAAGGTCGGCGAGGTTGATGATGTAAGAACATATTGGCTTCTTTAGGAGTACGGTTACCTTTTTTAACGTTGCAACGTACACAGGCGGTCGCAATATTTTCCCAGGTATCGCCGCCACCACGAGAACGAGGCAGCACATGATCGAGGGTTAAATCGTCTCCTGTGCAACCACAGTATTGACAAGAGTGGCTGTCTCGGTGGAGGATATTTCGGCGGGTCAAAGGGATTTCCTTATAAGGAACCCGAACATAATGGCGCAGTCGAATGACTGTAGGCAAGGGGAAATCTGGATACAACATTTTGCCGTTGTGTTCCACTTGCTCTGCTTTGCCTTTGAGCATTAAAACAACCGCTCGTCGCCAGCTAGTGATGTTGAGCGGTTCATAAGAGGCATTTAACACCAGAACCTTGCTCATTGGTGTATTAGTGAAATATTAAAGTAATATTTCTACCGATGGTAGCACAGCTTTCTGGGTGTATGTCAGGACGCTATAGGTATAAAATTTTAACAAACTTTCAACAATTTCACTAAGTCGGTAAAATAGATTGGCTTCGAGCAATTTTTAAGCAAATTAATTTTGTAAGTATTTATACTTACAAAATCCTGAAAAGACCAAGCGTTGGCGAAGCCCACCGTAGGCATCGCACTTTCTGTTATGGCAACTGTTCATCTTCTAAACAGATTAGTCATACTCATTCCTGTGACTAGCAACCCTGCCAAACCCAAACCATTTAATACGGGATAAACCGCCTCTAAGCCGAAAATACTACCACTATGAATTTGTAGAATCAATCCAGCTAAATTATCTTGGTGTAGCCATTCACCCAAAATCGGATAAGTGATACCAGTAAACACAGTTAGTAGTAAGGGCAAGCACATGATAATAGCAAGGCGACGATGATATTTACGAAAAGTACGAGTAAAACTGTTCATAGAAAGCTTGGTAAATTATATAATGTTAATTTAAATACGTATTAAATTAACTATAATAGCTGATTGTAAAGATTAATTGTGAGGTTAAAAATTAAAAAGTCAAGTCTTCTTACTTTATTAAGTAAAAAGAATTTTTCATTTATGTAAGCAGATTTAGATAAATTATTTTACAATACATAATTACGACTTAGTAAACAAGTTTAGTTAGTTAACAATTATGAATCGTCGCGCTTTTTTAAACTGGGTAGGTGTAGGTTTTCTGGCAAGTTCGTTACCTGTGGCGATCGCAGGTTGTATATCAGATCAGTCCGATCAGCAAGCAACTACACCAACACAAACCCCATCTCAACGCCCAGATGGATTCGAGCAGGTTGGCACGGTAGCTGATTTAAATAGTAAAGGTCAAATTCTCCAAAAGCAATCTCCAGAAAAAGCAGTATTAGTAGTCCGCGATCCTAAAGATGCTAACAAAATTTTAGCCGTAAATCCGACTTGCTCTCATAAAGCTTGCATTATTGGATGGCAGGCAGATCAAAGCGTATTTATTTGCCCGTGTCATAATTCTAAGTTTACTCCAGACGGCAAGTTTTTAAATCCACCTGCTAACAAACCCTTGCAAGTTTATCAAGCTAAGATAGAAGGTGAACAAGTTTTAGTTAAGCAAGGATAATTAAAGCTGAGATTTTTGTGTTTCCGCACAGATAGCCGATTCTCTTTCTAGGGTAATATGCCCGAAGCGTGAAAATTCAATTAAGCGTGCCGCGCATTCAAATTGTACATTTTGCGCGTTAGATAAAAGTTATCAAACCCTCCTCTCCCCCTAAAACACAACAGCGAACATACAGTGCGATCGCTATATATAAAAATTAGTAAATATTTACAAAAATTATTTTTTCCTAAAATAAATCTAACCAATGAATGATGCAAACAGCTATCAATCTTAGCGATATTAATAAATAGGAATTAATATAATTTTAAGAGGAAATTATGAGTATTGAAGATAGGGCAGAAGCAGTAGCCAAGAATATTGAAGGAAAAGTGCAAGCAGCTATGGGTGAAATGACTGGCAGCGAAAAAGATAAAATAGAAGGTCACCATAAGCAAGATCAAGCAGCAGCACTTCATCTCAAAGAAGATATCAAAGATAAAGCGAAAGAGATTGTAGAGCAAGCTTAAGTTTTAATGCCATGAGTTTTATCCTTCTAAAGAATTAATCCAGCCAAACCTCATTTTGCTGGATTTTTTAGTAATTTTAAGCACATAGTTTCATCAATAGTTGTTTTCAAAACGTATTTTTTATATCTAAAAGAGTATTTTTTATAACTTTATCATCAGCTAACCTGTTAAATGGGAAACCAATAGAATTAATAAAAAAAACAACAGTTTGTCTTTATTAAGTTCTTTAATCAACATTAAATCTGGAAAAATATGCAAACGGGAGAAAGTCTGCCCAATAATCCTAGTGGGCAGTTGGTAATTATTGGCGGAGCGGAAGACAAAGAAGGCGATTGTAAGGTATTACGAGAGTTTATACGTCGCGCAGGTGGTACTAAAGCTCGAATTGTAGTGATGACTGTAGCAACATCTTTGCCGGGGGAAGTTGGAGAGACTTATATCAACGTCTTTGAAAGGCTTGGAGCAGAACATATTCAAGTCGTAGACACTCCACAACAAGAAGATGCCAACGATCCCAAAGCTATAGAAGCAGTTGAGAATGCTACTGGGGTATTTTTTACAGGGGGAGATCAATCTCGTATTGTCGCAGCAGTTAAAAATACTAAACTCGATGAAGTGATTCACAAACGTTACGCTGAAGGCATTGTAGTTGGTGGGACTAGCGCGGGGGCTGCAATGATGCCAGACATTATGATTATTGAAGGAGATTCGGAAACAAATCCCCGTGTAAATGTAGTAGAAATGGGACCAGGTATGGCTTTTCTGCCAGGAGTGGTGGTAGATCAGCATTTCTTACAGCGCGGACGTATGGGGCGTTTACTGTCAGCGTTGGCACAACAACCAGCAGTATTAGGATTTGGGATTGATGAGAATACTGCTGTGGTAGTTAATGATGGCAAGTTTGAAGTAGTTGGAGAAGGCGCTGTTACAGTTGTTGATGTTGCAGACGTTACTCATTGCAATGTGGATCAACTATTACATGATGAACCATTAGCGATTTGTGGAGCTAAGTTACATATTTTGCCACACGGCTACAAGTTTGATTTGCAATCTCGTAAGCCAATTGTAAACTAGGCAATTTACTGGAGTATAGACTAATCGTTGAGAGCGGTTAGTATAATTTTTTACCATATTGAGAAGGGTTTGAGTAGGCGATCGCTCAAACCCTTCTCAATATGATATCCACGTGCAGCAGCTAAATGCCTGAATAAAAATTGATGTAATTCCAAAGTTATCTAAAGCTGGCGAATAGCCACTGTATTCATGAGTTTGGTGGTCAAATGGATTTACCCTATGAGTTATGCCAAAAGCCAGCTTCATCCGCGATCAAGTTAGGCAGTTGTTACTACAGATGTAGGGTGGCGTTTGCACAGATGGTAGAGTATCAAAAGCTGGTTAGCAATTAATTCATCAGTTATGGTAATTAGCAGAGCTACTTTATAGTATTTATTTGAGATCAAGCTCTATTTAAGGAAATTGAAAATATGACACAACAAGCTAATTTTGAGATCACTATCGCCATTCAAGATGCCGATTTAGATAACGACGAGTTACAAGAAGAAACTCAGAACTTGCGAGAACAACTTGAGGAAAGTGAAATCGTAGAAAGCGCAGATTTGGTGGCAGTTAATCAAGCACCAGTAGGTTCAAAGGCTTTCGGTGGCTTCATTTTAGGACTGTTAAACGCAAAGGTTAATCCCGTTAATATTAAAAAATTAATGGGATTTTTGGGCGATCGCTTGGGGAATAAACAGATTGAGTTAACACTCAACACTCCTGACGGTAGGGAAATCAACCTCAAAGCCAGCAGCAGAGAAGAGTTTGAATTTGCTTTCCAAAAAGCACAGGAATGGGCAAAAAGTAATTCAACCATAGAAGAGAAGACTAACACAGATGGCTAAAATTGCTTTATTAATTGCAGTAGGTCAATTTGAGTCGGGAGATTTAGCCTCTTTACCAAAAAGCTCTGCGGATGTGGATGCAATGAAAGAAGTGTTGATAGATCCAGAGTTAGGGGGATTTAACGAATCTGACATTACTGTGCTGAAGAACCCTAAGAAACAGCGAATGGAAGATGCTATTTATGATTTATTTGATAAAGGTAAACGAAAAAAAGAGGATCTCCTGTTATTTTACTTCTCTGGTCATGGAATTACTGATGAACATGGAATATTTTTCTTTTCTACTTATGAGACTCGCAAGGAAAATGGTAAATTACGCCCTACCACTGCCATCTCATCAAATTTTGTACATCAGTGGATGAATCAATCTCTATCCAAAAGAATGGCTATTATCCTCGACTGTTGTCATAGTGGGGCGTTTGCTAAGGGATTAAGTGCTAAAGGTACTGCTAACGATTTAATTAAAGAGCAATTAGGAGGTGAGGGACGCGCCATACTCACTGCTGCTAGTGCCACCGAATACGCTTGGGCTAAGGATGAATTTAACCTTTCTGTCTATACCTATTATCTCTTAGAAGGTGTTTGTACCGGAAAAGCGGATCAAGGTGGCAATGATTGGATTTCTTTAGAAGAATTACATGAATATGCCAAAAACGAAATATCTGAAGCGAAACTCGAAATGACCCCAGAGTTTTATCCAGTGAGGGAAGGAGCTAAGATTCATCTTTTTAAAACCAAAATTATCGATCCTAAAGAGAAGTATCGAAAAGAAATTCAGCGTTATTTGAAGCTAGGTAAAATTCCTCTTTTTGCTCTTAATTGGTTAGAAGATGAGCGCAAGAGATTACAAATATCTCAAGAAGAAGCCCAATCAATAGAAGGAGAAGTTTTCGCTCCTCTTCAGAATAAACAAGAAAATCTCAAGAAATATGAAAAGGCTCTGGCACAAGCATTAGCTGAAGGATTTTCTCTTGATAATGATTGGATTTGGGAAGAATTAAAGCTAATTCAGAAAAGATATGAACTTACTGATGAAGAAGTAGAGCCAATCAGAGAGAAGATTATTCCTGAAATACAGCAACAGCAAAAACAAAAAGAACCACAAGAACAGGAAGAGTATAATAATAAACTTCGGCAATACCAACAGGAATTCTCAAAAGTTGTTGAACGAGAATACCCTTTGAGCAGTCATGCTCGGCAGCAAATCAACAGTTGGCAGCAGTCTTTAGGACTTAGATATGAAGATACACAGCGAATTGAACAACCGATTCTGGCTGCTAAGTATCAGGAGAAACTAAAAGAGGAAGAGAGACGGAAAGAACAAGAAGCAGAAAAAAACAAACAGTTAGAGCTACAAAAGCAACGAGAACAGGAAGAGTATCAAAAAAGACTAGAAGAAAGGTTGAAGCAAGGAGAAAAAATACAAAAGCAACGAGAACAGGAAGAGTATCAAAAAAGACTAGAAGAAAGGTTGAAGCAAGGAGAAAAATACAAAAGCAACGAGAACAGGAAGAGTATCAAAAAAGACTAGAAGAAAGGTTGAAGCAAGAACAGGAAGAACAACTTAGACCGCAGCCACAGAAATACATTCCTTCACAACCCCAACTAAGACAGGCAGGATTTCTCGCCTCGAAAAAAGCTCGGCGAAGTGTGCTACTAGGAAGCACATCTCTAGGTTTAGGGTTGATAGCTTTAGCGTTTGTTTTGTGGCAGAAAAAGGAGTTTTCGTTTTTGTTTTTTGTGGGGAATGGTACTTTATTTTATGTGGGTTTGTTTTTCCTCCGTAGAGTTCGCCAGTTTGGGGAGAGCGCCTCGTCTTTTCGTCTCTCTCTTGTTTTGTTTTTGGTTCGTCTTTATGGGGTGGTTTCTTTATTAGGTATGGGAGGGGTGGTTTTAGGGTCGTTTCTGGGAGTTTTTCAGCAGGATATCTTTTTTCCTGAATTGTACAAAAACGTACCGTTGTATTTTCTATTCCTCATAGTCTATCTTACATCCATCTACATTGGACGCTGGTAGCTTTCTGTAAACTTATTTCTGGGAAGGTTTCTCACGAATTCATTGGCTTTACTTACTTACTCGATACCTGGCACGGCTGCCAGGTCAAGCGATCGCTCTCTCAAACATTTAGGCAAAAATAAAGTTAATAATTAAGTCAGCTTCAACTGGAACCATAAGCTTGCCGCTTCTTCTTGAAACCATAAGCTTGCAGTTACGACAAAGTTATGGGTAAAGTCACACTAGAAATCTCGTGCTATCAAGCTTTGTTATATGGGGGTGGAGGGACTTGAACCCACACGACCATTACGGTCAACAGATTTTAAGTCTGCAGCGTCTACCATTCCGCCACACCCCCGTTTGTAATTGCAGCGAGTTGTTTGTGTTCAACACACCGCCTTTTATATTTGAGCATTAATAGGTGCTTTTTGACAAGCAATTTTAAAAGAAACTTCTCAAGGCTGTAAAATGAGTATTGCTGATCTGACCCTTGAGTGACGGGTATGAAGTGTAAGATAACGGCGCTCATCTGCGCCCCTACTCCCCATCCGCGCTGAGGTACAGCAGGTACGAAGGCTAGTTTATAATTTACCGCTCACAGGAGAAATATGCTTGTTGCGCTACTGTATTTGATTTTGGGTGGAACCTATTTGCTGGTGATTCCTTTCGCTCTCTATATCTACCTGCAAAAGCGGTGGTATGTGGTTAGCTCATTTGAGCGTGCTTTTATGTACTTCCTGGTGTTTTTCTTCTTCCCAGGTTTACTACTCCTCAGCCCATTTTTAAATTTTCGCCCTCAACGGCGGCAGATTGAAAGTTAAAACAAATTTTATCCTCAGCACTAGATGCGACGAATTGATGTAATTGGAATTGGTATCGGGATATTTGCAGCCGGAGGTCTAGCATATCTACTGTTCAAGGTAGCGGGGTTAGATAGTACTGAGGCTGGTATCTGGAGTCAACTGTTATTGATGGGTGGGTTAGTAGGTTGGTTGCTAACCTACCTATTCCGAGTCGGTACAAAAAACATGACTTATAACCAGCAGGTGAAAGACTATAAAGAAGCGGTATTCCAAAAGCAACTCGAAGAACTGACTCCCGAAGAACTTGCGAAGCTGCAAGCCCGGATAGAACAAGAATCTGCTGAAAAAATCACTTTGGCTGGGGATGAGCATGGAAGTATTCAGGATGACAGCTAAAATAATTTAGTTTTCACGTAGTTGAGCTATAAAATGCCGTTTTTTGATTGTCGGCTATTGGTATTCCTTATGCTCTGGGCATTTGAGCCAAGAAATAAGTTTTACTTATCGCCATAAGTAGGGGAGATATTAGTAAATTTAAAAATAACTGTTCTCCCCGTATTCTGTTTAAAAGCTAAAATTTCTGCTCTAATCTGCTGCCCTATTAAATTTCAAAAATGACTTCAATTTCTCAGTGCTTTGAGTCCTTGCGTAATCGTAATCAGTGCGCCTTAATTCCCTTTATTACCGCCGGAGATCCAGACTTAGAAACAACTGCTAAGGCACTAAAAATTTTAGATGCCTCTGGTGCGGATATCATTGAACTGGGTGTTCCTTATTCAGATCCTTTGGCAGATGGTCCAGTAATTCAAGCCGCAGCAACGAGGGCGTTAGAACGCGGTGTCAGATTGGATGATGTCTTATCTGTGGTTAAGGGCGTTAGAAAAGATGTGCGATCGCCCATTATCCTATTTACTTATTACAACCCAATTTTAAACCGAGGAATTGAAAAGTTTTTAGACCAAATTGCTCAAGCTGGAGTCCAAGGGTTAGTAGTGCCTGATTTACCCCTAGAAGAGGCAGAAACCCTGCTAAAACCAGCAGCAGAAAGGGGAATTGAGGTAGTGTTATTAGTTGCGCCTACCAGCCCTAGAGAAAGAATAGAAGCGATCGCTCGCCAGTCTCAAGGCTTTATTTACTTAGTCAGCGTTACTGGTGTTACTGGAATGCGTTCTGGTTTGGAAACACGAGTCAAAGATATACTCTTAGATTTACGCAGCATCACTGATAAACCTATTGGTATAGGCTTTGGGATTTCTAACACAGAACACGCCAAGCAGGTCAAAGACTGGGGCGCAGATGCGGCAATTGTGGGTAGTGCTTTTGTGAACCGCTTAAACGAGGGAACACCTGAACAAGGACTAGATGCGATCGCTTCTTTGTGCAAAAGCCTCAAGTTAGCAATTACTGATCAATAAATCACGAGTGATTTTAATGCAGTGCGATCGCCGCTTATTCCTGAGAAACATAACTCTAGCAGTACTAGCTTCTCAGTTACCCCTTCAAGTTAAAGCTAACTCTCAACCCAACTCGGTAATTAAACCATCGCGCTTAAAAGCTGGAGATACGGTGGGATTAATTAGTCCTGCCAGCCCAATTAACGCAGCCGACATTGATCCAGTAGTGCAAACTTTAGCATCACTCGGTTTAAAAGCGAAATTAGGGAAGCATATTCTCGACCGTTACGGTGATATTGCGGGTAAAGATAGCGATCGCGCCGCCGATGTAAATCAAATGTTTGCCGATACCTCTGTCTCTGCAATACTACCCATGCGTGGTGGCTGGGGCTGCAATCGCATTTTGCCTCTGCTAGATTATGACCTAATTCGGCAACATCCCAAAATTATTATCGGCTATAGCGATATTACATCCCTACTCATAGCAATTTATGCCCGTTGTGGTTTTGTTACCTTTCATGGTCCTGTCGGTACTTCAACCTGGAATTCTTTTTCTGTAGATTATTTCAAACGAATTATCTTTGATAGCAAAGCAGTAACTCTCCAAAATCCGATTATTGCCAACAATCTCAACTCAACCACCATCAAAGTAGAAACTATCACCCCAGGAAAAGCTAGGGGGAGATTGATAGGCGGCAATTTATCAGTATTAACCGCCATGATGGGATCTGCATACCTACCTTCGTGGCAACAGAAAATTTTATTTTTAGAAGAAGTAGGCGAGGATATCTATCGAGTAGACCGAATGCTGACGCAGTTAAAACTAGCCGGAATTCTTCAGCAAATTTCTGGATTTATTTTTGGGCAATGTACTAATTGTTCTCCAGGCAAAGATAATCAATCGCTGCCATTACAAGAAGTTTTGCTGAATCACATTCAACCACTCCATATTCCCGCTTGGTACGGTTCCATGATTGGTCACATTAAGGATAAATTCACTCTACCTGTAGGCGTTTTAGTAGAAATAAATGCCAACACAGGTACTATCCAAATGCTAGAATCAGCCGTTAGCTAAAAATTGTTGAAGCTCTAAGACGAACGCTTTGTGGCTGATTCATCCTGTTCAACTTCCTGCGTTGCATAACTGTTGTAGTAATAGTAGTTGTTGTAGTAACTACCACTGCTACGGCTAACACCATTAACCACCACGCCTAAAACATTTTGACTTGATTGGTCTAAAATCTCTTTACAATAGGTAAGATTACCAGAATTCGCCACCCCTGGGCGAACTACAAACATCAAACCATTTGCCATTCTGCCCAGTATGGTTGTATCAGCAGCGACACTCACCGGAGGAGAGTCGATAATTACAAAATCATAGGTTTGCGCCGACTGCCCGACCAAAACAGCCATCTGACTAGAATCAATCAGAATTAATGGGTTTGGAGGCGGTGTTCCAGCAGTAAGAACCTCCAGATTCTCCATCACTTCTACTACAGCGTCATTGAAGTCAGACTGTCCAGTAAGGACTGTACTTAAACCTGTCTCATTAGGTAATTGCCAAATCTTGTGTTGGGATGGCTTACGCATATCCGCATCTATTAGCAACACCCGTTGACCTAGTTGAGATATAGCAACAGCTAAGTTAGCAGCAGTTGTAGACTTACCTTCTTTAGGCACAGAACTAGAGATCACCATCACTTTAAGTTGGTTATCCAAGCTCATAAACCTCAAGCTAGTGTGAATCATCCGATAAGCTTCACTAATAGGTGAACCTGCAGTATTAGTAACAACTATCGATGGTACTATGCGCTGTTGGTTACCAAAACGAATGGTAGTAGATGAGTCCATATGCTCAATAATAGGAATAGTGCCCAACAATGGATAACCCAAAATTCTCTTCGCGTCTTCTGGATCTTTGATGGATTTGTCTGTTGTTTCTAAAGCTAAAGCAACTGCTATACCTAACAAAATACCTAGTAATCCTCCTACCGCCAAATTTTGAGCTTTCTTAGGAGCAATAGCACGTTCAGGAATCGAAGCAGGTGTCACAATTCGAGCGTTACCAACTGTCTGATTTTCTTGGACTCGAATTTCTTGGAGCTTTGGTGAAAGAATTTCATAAGTAGATTGAGCCGTTTTGAGCCTACGTTCTAACTCCCTCTGCTGTTGCTCTAGCTTCGGTAGAGTATTAATACGTTCTCTATAAGCAGCTTCTACATTAGCTAAAGCATATATCTGCTTCTCTAAGCTAGCGCGTTCTGCTGATGCACGAGCAAAATCTGTAATTAGTGATTGTTGTACACCATCTGCCAGCGGGACAATTCTGTTAGGGAGTGGTTGTTGCCCTAAAAAAGTTTGTTGTAACTGCTGTTGAAGGAGAGCTTTTAAGTTGGCTTCCTTACTTTTGAGATCCTCAATTACAGGATGCCCTTCTTGAAAACGAGTACGTTCAGTTGCCAGTTTTTCTTGTATGTCTTGCAAATTAGACAACAGTTTTTGTGTGGTTGGAGACTCACCAACCGAAGCCGCTACCACTGTGGCATTTAAATCATTTCCGAATAACTGCTGTAGCCCTTGAACGCGGGATGTTTCTGCCGCATACTTAGATTGAGCTTCACTAATCTGTTGAGTTAGGTTATTGAGAACTTCTGTCGTTGATGTTGCTTCGCCTGCTAAATCTAGAACTTTGTTTTGTTCTTTAAATTTACGTAAATCTTGTTCAGCTTGGCGCACAGTAACTTCGATTATGGGCAATTGTTTTTCGACAAACTCTCTCGCTGCTTTAGCTTCAGATCTTTGAGCATTTACATCACTTTTGATGTAAATACTCATTACTGTATTAATAATCTTGGCTGCCTTAGCAGGATCTGTATCTGTATAAGAAACTTGCAGAATATCTGTGGATCTTATATTGGTAACCTTGAGTGGTTTTAAAAATGACTCAGGCTTTTGTGATAAATTCAGCGTAGCTATAGTCTCTTGTGCAACTGGAATAGAATTAATTAGCTCTGCTTGAGTGTTAATCTGGTTGCCAGCCCCCGCAGAACCATCTATTTTGTCCAAATTTAATAATAAGGAAGTACTATTATTCTTTTTGATCAGAATTTGACCTTGAGCTTGATAAATTGGCTTTTGTTGAAATGTAACTAATGCTGTCACCCCTAAAACAAGAGTAAATACCAAAGAAGCTGGTAACCAACGACGTTTGAAAATAAACCAATATTGAGTAAATTCATCCATACCAATAATTTAATGAATGTGATTAAGTGTGTTTGTTTTATTGACTATCATTGAAAAATAAAAAAATAAATCATAAATTTACTAAATTCATTTATATTTTGTTAAGTTAAGGGTAAACTATTTTATAGTTGAATGAAAATTAAAAATCTTACACAATATCTCCAAAATTAAGCCTCGGAACGGGATTGCAAGTACAACTCTCCTAAAATAATTAGAGTAGCTATCACCAGTACGCTGATCATAGCTGCATATGTACCCCAGATACTAATGCTACTATCAACCATTAGTGTAATACAAATATATGTAGTGGCTACTAAAGCATGCGACCACCCAGATTGTTGTAAGCGTTGATAAAGATGAGTTCGATGAGCTTGGAAGATATTTTCACGGTGATACAAGCGACGAGCCAGCGTATAAACAGCATCGCCAATCATCGGTAGAGATATCGCCAAAGCGTATAGAGCAGGTACAGGCTCCTTGCCATAATTTAGGAGAGCCATAGCTACAGAAGCACCCAAAAAAGTACTTCCAGCATCTCCCATAAAAATTTTAGCAGGAGACCAATTCCACCAGAGAAAACCTAGTAAAGCGGCAACGAGCAGCCACAAAATAGGTTGATTTAACAATAGGGCTAATAAACCTAACTGAACAGTAGTAACACCAGCTACTAAACCATCCAATCCGTCCATAAAGTTGTAAAAGTTGATTAAGGCCGTAATACTAATAATAGTTAGCAAGCTCGACAAAATACTACCAAATTCGCCTAATTGGCTCAACCAAGGCCAGGGAAAGCTTCCAAAGGCTGTGACAGCAAGAATAGCAGCAAATAGTTGTACTAGATAACGAATAATAGCAGATACGCCACCACGGTCATCAAAAATGCCTACCGCTATTAATGGTATATAGACCAGCCACAAAGGTAGCAAAGGTATTAATTGTAGCTTATCGGCGACGGGCGTAAACAGCGAAACTACATAAGTGTAGATGGCGCTGGTAACTGCAAAAGCAATAATAAAACCTAGCCCCCCCCCTCTTGGTGTAGGTTGCGTGTGCGAACTACGTTCATTGGGAGTATCGAGCAGGTGTCGGCTGAAGCGTTGCTTAATTAGGGCAACAGTAAGGAGACTAATTATAAAGCTTACAAGGGAAAGTAGGAGATCCATCAGTTAAGTGATTTTGGATTGACAACTAAAAAAGTAGTTGAGATTACCAATTGTGAGATAATTTCGTCAATATTTATTTATGGCTCGGTCTCAAGATTACAGAAAATTCAGATATCCGAAGCTCCTCTTCACTAAGTTCTGTAAATTTTCTAGAAAATTTTTCCCTGGGAGTCGGTAATTTATCCCAACGTTTTACTTCTACTACTTCAACATCAAAACCAGCTTTACTAAATACTTCTAACATCTCCGAGTAGCGAAGCCGATTTGTATAAAAACCAGATTTAGCCATAAAATTTGATTCCCAAACGGGTTCAGAAAATCTCAAATTATTCAGATCCCCCCCCAGATGATCTTTCAAATCAATTTTATGAGAACAGACTCCATTATTTTTTAATATTCTCCGTAGTTCTATGAATGTATCTAAAAACTCTTCTTTTTTGATGTGTTCTAGGACAGCGTGTGACCAAATAAAATCAACAGATTGAGCAGGAATCTCTTTCAAAAAACTCAATCCTGATACCCCATAATTAGAATTACAAATCTTTAGAATTTCTTCTAAGGATTGTGCTAATTTAATATTTGGAACATCTAATTTTTGTTTATTAAGAAAATCCGCCATGATCATATATGGCTGGATGTTTTTAACGGCAAATTCTCCCGCGTCAACTAGGTAAGAAGCAGAACCGCCGAAGCTCTTGCTGACAATCGCAGATAAAAGGGAATCTCCAGGACCAAGCTCTAAACTCACGAATCCAGGTTCAAATTTAGTACGCTCAAAATGACTATTAAAAACATTATAGGCATAATTTGGGTTATCCATAGAGCCATGCTCAAAAAAATGTAGTTTTTTCCAAATTCCGTATTCTATGGGTAAGCGAGCTAAAACTATTTTAGCTGCAATCTTAATCCACCAAGGTAGGTATTTTTTTATTTTCATATTTTCTATTATTCTGACTTATGGATCAGATTATTCCTTTGTGCCGCATTAACTCTACTTCCTGCTGCAATCCAATTTCTAAGGTGCGTGGAAAAAAATCTAGGTCTCGCTGGGCAGCATCGTGGGGATAATCTTTATCTTCCTCTAAACGGAGAATTTGTTCCCGTCGCACAGGCGCTCGTTTTCCTAAAATACTCTCCAAAATTGTAGCTGACCACATACCAACATTGAGTGGCAAGGTGATAGGACGCACAGGTTTTCCCAACTGTTTTTCCACCAAAACTAGCAATTCTCGAAGACTGACAATACTAGCACCAGAAATATCGTAATCCCCTTGAATATTGGGATGTTGTAGAACATAAAGCAGAGCCTTAGCAATATCATCAGCATGGATAGGTTGTACTAAGTTATTACCAGAGCCAAAGATGGGAAAAAAGCCGTAGCGGTAGCAGAACTTAATTAATTTATGGAGGTTTTTATCTTGGTGGGAACCATAGATCATCGTTGGACGCAGTAAGCAGTAAGAGCCAGGATATTTTGCTAGTTGTGCTTCTGCTTCTTTATACTCTGCTGAATATTGGTTATATTTTGAGTAAACTCCTGTTGTGCCAATTATGATTAAACGGGGAGTGTTGTCCGCATTTTTCAGACTGTGAAGAATAGTTGGGATTTGGCGCAATTGAGCTAAGTGAAGAATCGTATCCCAAGTATTTTGGCTAAAAGATTTCTCCCAAGTTTCAGAATTAGAAGTATCCCCAAAATGGTAAATCAGGTTTAAATTTAAGGTGTTGATAGCAGAGCGATCGCTGGTAGAGCGTACTAAGCAGTGAACTTTAGCTTGAGGAGTAACCTGTGCTAATCGTTGAAGAAATAAACCACCAGTTAAACCAGTTGCCCCTGTCATTAATAGCTCCATCTTGCTTATTTACCTTTTCCTCTGTTAGCTAAAACTTGCTCGTATATCTTACAGTTACGCTCAAACATTCGCTCAAACGTAAATTCTGCTTCGTATCGCTTTCGCCCCTGGTCGCCCATTTTTGTGCGTAGATCTACATCCGATACCAACTTTGATAGTCGATCTCGCAAGACATCGACATCTTGATGAGGCACACAATACCCCGTTATCCCATCAATAACGGCTTCAGATGCTCCTCCTACATTAGATACAACTACTGGCATCCCTGCACGCATCGCTTCCAACGTTGTACGTGGGAAACCTTCCCAATTTGATATTAAAGTGAAGATTTGGGCTTGAGCTAGTACCTTAGCAATATCATTACGATGCCCTAAGAAGTTTACGCTGTCTGCTATTCCTAGTTTCAGCGCCATAGTTTTAATCACCTCTATGTTTGGGCCATTTCCAACTAAATCTAGCTGTGCGCCTTGAATCTTCTGAAATGCTCTCAACAGGGTCAGATGGTCTTTTTGTCGATCAAAGCGAGCAACCATAACAATACGGACAGGATTAGAAGCCATTGGATTAGCCCTCAATTCATTAGGTATATCTGGCATACCATTATGAATTGTTAGTAGCCGATCTGCTTGCATACCAACCTTAACACCGATAGAACGATCGTTTTCTGATACACAAATTATCTTATCTGCCAAAGGTTCAGCTAATTTTTCTACCCATTGGTAAAGTGTACGACTAGGTTCAGGAACTCCACCTGTAAATGCCCAACCATGTGCTGTAAAAATGCAGGGTGTATCAGCAATCTTACAGGCTAACCGACCTAATAACCCAGCCTTACTAGAGTGCGTACTGACAATATCAGGCTTAAAATTGCGAATTGTTTCTTTCAAAAAATTAAATGATTGGCAATCCTTTACCAAATTTATGTTTTTTTCCAAAAACTCACATGATATTGAGTTAATGCCCCATTTGTGGAGTTCAGTTGTATAGGCACCCCGTACTCCTGTAACAACTAAAACTTCGTGCCTATCTTGGTTTAAAGCTTTTGCTAAATCCCTGACATGAACTTGAGCGCCACCAATAGTATCAGCCCGAGTTATTATAAATAAAAATTTCATATTAAGCTCTGTCATATATTATTAATATCTATATGATATGTACTTCCAAAAAAAATAACACGCATCTAAATTAAGTTAGATGCTTTTTGGCAAGTTTTATCAAACAGAATAATAAGACCGATACCAGGCTACAAAACTTTCAATACCCACCTCAATCGGTGTATTTGGTTTAAAACCTACATCATTAATCAAATCATCAACATCTGCATAGGTGGCAGGTACATCACCTAATTGAATAGGTAGCAGATTTTTTTCGGCTTTTCTACCCAAACAATCTTCTAAAACTTCAATAAATTTCATCAACTCAACAGGTTGATTATTTCCGATATTATAGATTTTGTATGGAGCTTTACTTGTACCAGGATCGGGTGCATCTGCTGACCAATCTGAGTTTGGTTGCGGGATATTATCTATAACTCTAACAACCCCCTCAATGATGTCATCAATATAGGTAAAATCGCGGCGCATTTTACCGTAATTAAATACATCAATTGGCTGTCCTGATAAAATTGCCTTGGTAAAGAGAAACAGCGCCATATCAGGACGACCCCAAGGCCCATAAACGGTAAAAAAGCGTAACCCAGTAGTAGGTAAGTTGTACAAATGGCTATAAGTATGAGCCATTAATTCATTAGCTTTTTTACTAGCAGCATAAAGGCTAACTGGGTGATCTACGTTGTCATGCACTGAAAAGGGCATTTTAGTATTAGATCCATAAACCGAGCTAGAAGAGGCATATACTAAATGCTTAACTTGGGAATGGCGACAACCTTCTAAAATGTTGGTAAAACCTACGATATTACTATCAATGTAGGCATGAGGATTTTTTAAGGAGTAGCGCACGCCAGCTTGCGCTGCTAAATTGACTGCAACATCAAAGTTTTGCTCAGTAAATAGGTTGGCTATACCTTCACGATCACCTAAATCTAGTTGGTGAAAACTAAATCCTGGTTTACCTTCTAGTTGGGCTAATCTGTCTTTCTTGAGAGTGACATCATAGTAATTATTAAGGTTATCTAGTCCAACAACTTCATCGCCTCTAGATAGTAGTCTTTGACTGAGGTGAAACCCGATAAAACCAGCGGCACCAGTAACTAAAATTTTTGTCATGCCCTACAAACTCCAATAAGTAAGATTTTCTGGAAGTGTAGCTGGATCAAAAGCGGATTTGACATCCATCAGAACCCCACCAGTTTTAATGCCAGCTAGTAATTGTTCGCGGGGCATATCAAGATAAAAACGGTGGCTAACAGCAAGAATCATTCCATCTAAATCGGAAAAATCTTGCCAATCTGTTAGCTGTATACCATATTCATGTTGTGCTTGCTCGGAAGTAACTAAAGAATCGTGTACTAATGGCTCAATCCCAAATTGTCTTAACTCTGCCACAATATCAGGTACACGGCTATTACGTAAGTCAGGAACATTTTCCTTAAATGTTAGCCCTAAAATGCCTACTTTAGCGCCTTGAATACGTAAATTAGATTTAACAAACAGCTTAATTAGTCTTTGAGCAATGTATGTTCCCATGCTGTCATTAATCCGACGACCAGCAAGGATAACTTCAGGATGATAGCCTAGTTGTTGTGCTTTAGTCGTGAGATAATAAGGATCAACTCCGATACAGTGACCACCTACAAGTCCTGGGTTGAAGGGTAAAAAGTTCCATTTTGTTTTTGCTGCGGCTAAAACATCATGAGTGCGGATACCCAACCGATCAAAAATTACTGCTAATTCATTCATTAAGGCAATATTTAAGTCTCGCTGAGTATTTTCGATAACTTTAGCTGCTTCGGCAACTTTAATAGATTGAGCGCGGTGTACACCTGCGTCAATAATAGTTCCGTAAACTTTGGCAACTCGCTCTAAAGTTTCTGCATCTTCCCCAGAAACAACTTTGACAATTTTTTCTATAGTATGTTCCTTATCGCCCGGATTAATTCTTTCTGGTGAGTAACCCAGCTTAAAATCAATACCTTGAGTTAAACCAGATGCTTTTGCTAATATTGGGCCACATATTTCCTCGGTTACGCCAGGATATACTGTAGACTCGTATACTACTACTGATCCAGGTTGTAGTACCTTACCAATGGTTTCGGAAGATTTAATTAGAGGTGTTAAATCAGGACGATTATAACGGTCTATTGGGGTAGGAACAGCAACAACAAAGAAGTTAGCGGCTTTTAAATCTACTGGATCGGAAGTAATTTGGAGAGTTGTAGCAATTAATTCATCACTCGGAATTTCGCCCGTAGTATCAATCCCCTGCTTAAGAGCGGTAACTTTTTCGTAATTAATATCAAATCCGATAGTACCTGAAAAGTTTTTAGCAAATGCTAAAGCTACGGGCAAGCCGACGTAACCAAGACCAATAATAGCAATGCGATCGCTCAAAGTTTTTTACCTTTTTATATCAAACATTAAAACAGACTGCCATGTATTATCTATACTTCCTGCTGAGTTTACCTCTTGCACAGATTTAACCTTATATATAGCGGTTAGCAGTTATATTTTAGCAGTTATCTTTTGAAACGCCTTACGCTGTATACACTTCAACTCTAAAGCTTGTCCTAATTGCTTTGGCGATTGCTATATATTAAACTTATAACTATGGAAATGGTCTTGCAGGGTGGGAAACGCTCTGCTACTTATTTTCCTCTAACCAAGCTTGAAACATTAGTACATCCCAGAGATAGTACTGCCAGTTATGATCACCAGCCAGATGTTCGCGCCACTTTTCCCGAATAGGTTGGGGATTAAAAAAACCTTGTTCAGACAACTTTTTTTCATCGAGCAGTGCCTCTGCCCAGTCCCGTAAGGGTCCTCTAAGCCAGCTATCTATAGGGACACCAAAACCCATTTTAGGCCTTTCTATTAAACTGCGAGGTACATACTGGTATAACACTTGGCGCAATAGCCACTTACTTCCCTCTTTATGCATTTTCATACTTAATGGCATCCGCCAAGCAAATTCTACTACCCGATGATCCAAAAGAGGTATCCGAGATTCCAGACTAACACCCATACTAGCTCTGTCCACTTTAACAAGAATGTCATCGGGCAAATAAGTCACAGTATCCAAATACATCATTCTCTGTGTCAAATTGGGCAGCTTTGCCCAAGCTTTTGGGTTATTCAATGCAGTAGAGGGTTCTACTGCTCCCAAAACCAGAGATTCTGGTTGTTTCCAATGTGAAACCAACTCCCTGTAAATGATTTCAGGAGTGTCAACTGCCAAAATTTCAGCTAGCTTATACAGTTTATCTCCGACTAGAACATGTCTAAGCTTTGGGGGAAGTAGGAAATTCCCACTGGTAAAAAGCTGATTCCAAGTTTGAGCAGATACACCTTTTAATGCGTTCGCACCAATTTGGCGCAAATGTTTAGGAATCCAGCCAATCTGTTGCCAAATTTTTTGCCCTAATAAATAGCGGTTATATCCGGCAAAAAGTTCATCGCCACCATCCCCAGAAAGGCTGACTGTAACGTGTTGTCTGGCTAGTTGGGAGACTAGAAAGGTGGGAATTTGAGAGGAATCAGAAAATGGCTCATCATAAAGTGTTGGCAGCTTGGGAATCACTGCCATTGCGTCTGATGGAGTGACATACAATTCTGTGTGGTCGGTACCTAAGTGTTGGGCTACTGCTTTGGCATCTTTGGCTTCGTTGTACCCGTCTTCAAAGAAACCGATGGTAAAAGTTTTTACAGGTTGTGTAGATTGCTGTTGCATCAGAGCCACCACCGTTGAGGAATCGACCCCACCAGATAAAAATGCCCCTAAAGGCACGTCGGCGATCATGCGTAAGCTGACAGCATCACGTAACAGGGTATCTAAAGCGGTGATCGCTTCGCTAACCGATCCACTCCAGGGGTTAGCAATTCCATCTTCAGCGACTGACTTGAGAGACCAATATGGCAGAGGATGGCAATCAGGAAAGTCAGGTCTTACTGTTAAAAGGCACCCAGGTGGCAGTTTATAAACGCCTTGGTAAATTGAGTAGGGTGCAGGAATGCAGTTATGTCGCATGTAAAGTGCTAAAGCATTCCGGTCGATTTTAGCTGAAAAATCAGGGTGGGCTTTGAGGGCTTTTAATTCTGAACCGAAGATAAAAGTTGAACCGAACCAACCGTAGTATAGGGGTTTTTCACCGAGGCGATCGCGCCCCAAATATAAAATCCGTTCTTGACGATCCCACAAAGCAAAGGCAAACATACCATTAAATTGCTCAATGGATCGCTCTAATCCCCATTGGCTAAAACAAGCTAACATTACTTCGGTATCGGAATGTCCTCTAAAGCGATGCCCTAGTTGTTCTACCTGCCGCCGTAATTCTAAGAAGTTATAAATTTCCCCGTTAAATACAATTACATAGCGACCATTCGCCGACAACATCGGTTGATGCCCCTCTGGTGATAGATCAACAATAGCCAAGCGTCGATGTCCTAAAGCCATTCCTGCTTCTACATCAAACCAAACGCCGCCATCATCAGGACCTCTATGTAGCAGAGTGTTAGACATACCCTGAGTAATATTTTGCATTTGCTCAGGGGAAAATTGTTGCCTCCAATTCCAAAATCCTGTAATTCCACACATTAAGTTTTAGCCTTTATTTTTATTTTTTTTCAGCAAACATTGTTTCATATAAGGTTTCATACTGAGTTACAACTGAGTCTAAAGAAAAACATTCAATAATTCTTGACCGTGCTGCTGAACCCAATTTAGACCTACCCTCTGCGCCCATTTCGATCAACTCTTGCCAAGCATTTGCTAATGCCTCTGGGTTATTAGGAGGAACAACCCGTCCTGTATTACCTACAATCCAGGCTGAGTCTCCCACATCTGTAACTGCACAGGGTACGCCACAAGACATTGCTTCGCCTACTACATTAGGAAATCCTTCACTATAAGAGGAAGAAGAAGCAATGTCTAAGGCAGCAGTGAGATGATGTACGTCTTGACGTTCACCTAATAGATGTATTTGTTCACCTATTTCTAATTGAGCAATTTGTTGATTTAATACATGGTTAGTGCTATCCACTTCCTTGCCTCCCAAAAGAAAGTGTATATAGGGATATTTTTTTAATAGAATTTTAGCAGCTTTCAAGAAAACTTCGTGACCTTTTATTGGATGGTAACGGCCAAATAAACCAATTAAAGTTGTATTATCAGGAACACCCAATTCTAGTCTTACATTTTTATAATCGTGTTGAGAAGGTATAAATTTATCTATATCAAATCCATTAGGAATTACTATAGTTTTTGAGAACAGATATCCTAGAGACTGATGGGCTATTGCGCTGGCATGAGAGTTGTTAATGATTTTTGCGGGAAAATGGGAGAGTTTACCCCCTAACCAAATGGTTGCAGCCGTCGAAGGTTTTTCATTTTTCAAAACTGTCTGAGAGGCTCTAATGTTCCATAAAACAGGTACTTTAAAACCCAGGAAGCTGGCTGCTAAAAGCCCCGCTATATTGGCATGATACATCCAACCTTGAATTATGTCAGGGTTGAGCGATCTCATGATTTTAGCCAAGCGCAACACAGCCCCTAATGTTGTTTGTCCACTTTTCATTCCTAAAGTATAAACGGGTATGTCTAAAGCAGCAATACTACTGCCCAACGTGCCTCGATCGATTAAAGAAATAACAACTGAATCTATTTTATTTCTATTTTGGGTGCTGAGGAGTTTATAGAGCATG
The DNA here is from genome assembly GCF_000317495.1 of Crinalium epipsammum PCC 9333. Taxonomy (GTDB): domain Bacteria; phylum Cyanobacteriota; class Cyanobacteriia; order Cyanobacteriales; family PCC-9333; genus Crinalium; species Crinalium epipsammum. Next base: position 3,912,747 of record NC_019753.1, on the reverse strand, counting down.
ACTTCAGAACCACCTGTGTAAAGTCCTGTAATTATGTGAATTATTTTCATTTTAAGCGTTAGTTTCAATCTATTTTACTATTATTACTCTGTCCATAGGTAAAATATTTATTACTCTGTGTCGTTTTTATGAAAATAACCCAAAGAACATGAAACTGGAGCCAACCAATTATAAAAGTTAGTTGATATCTTTGTCTAGGACCCTGAAATTCTTCCAAAAATCCGTAAAAAATTAATGCAACGATTAAATATATCAATAGCAAACTTAATGGTTTTGAAATTTTCCAAAATTTACAGCCCACTATAATTACTGGTATCAAAAATAGCAAATTTAAAATTGATGGAATAACTAAAAAAGTATAGCTTTCTTCAATTTGCCACGGTAGCGGAGTAAAAATCATTCGTAATATACCTGTCAATACATTTTTTATTGAAAAAGAATTAACATCATAAATAAAATTTGCTAGTGTGCTTAATATGGTTGTAAACAATACTGTAAATAAAATTAAAAATAAAAAACTTTTAACTTGTTGTTTTATTATTAAAAAAATTATTATAGTCAAGAATATTAAAGGTATTGTATAAAATCTTATAAAAAATAATAGATATAAACTTAAACTGGACACCATTAAAAAAAATAAATTATTTAAATTAAATATTGTTTTATTATTTTGCTCAAACAATTTTAAAATTCCGTAAAGCGCCATTACAGAAAGACACATTACTAATGTGTCTTTTGAATTAATAAAACTTGACCACGCTAGAATGTCCCATTGAAATAACATGAAAATATATAAACTTTTTTTATAGTTTTTGCTAAAATTACATAATTCAGCAATTTTAATTATAAAATAAGCGGTTACAAAAGTAATCAAAACATTTAAGAAGACTGGAGAATAATAATATGAGCCGAAAAAGTATTGAGCAAATATATTCCACCATACATATAAAATATGCTGACCATTAGCTATGGCAAAAATTCTTTCCAAACCTTCGGGATCAATAATAATTGTAAGAGGATTGTAGCCTAAATCTAGTAAGGTTTGGCCTTGTTCGTAGTAACCTACGTCATCTAGAAAAGTCCAGTCACCATTATAAAAATAAGCAGAATAACAAGTAGGTATTAATGTTTTTATTGAGGCTATAACTAGGGATGGAAATTTGGTTATATATTGATTGCACATGGCGAAGCTCAATAACATAGTCCAAAAAGCTGCCCAAATTAGAGCAAATGTTAAACCTTCAGCCATAAGACTGCCTTTGTTTGTGCGACTAATTTTTGTATACTGAAATTATTAACTATCCGCAGCCGCGCTTGCTCTCTTATTTGAATCTTATCTATTTCTAAACAAACTAGCCATCCTTTTACCAAAGCTTCCGGATTTTTAGGCGGCACAACTATACCAGTTTCGCCGACAATCCAAGCTGAATCGCCTACATCTGTAACTACGCAAGGCACACCAGTCGCCATTGCTTCTCCAATTACATTGGGAAACCCTTCACCATAAGAAGAAGAAGAAACCGCAATGTCTAGGGCATTGTAAACATCAGGCACATCTGCTCTTGCTCCTGCCCAAATAACTTTTTCCGAGATTTCTAATTGATTAGCGAGTTGGTGCATTTCCCGTGCATAATTCTCTAATCCCCCACCTATGCAAACGAATACTACATCCTGCCTGACTTGACACAGTAGGGCGGCTGCTTTTAAAAACGTAGGGTAATCTTTCATCGGGTCTAGTCGCCCGACTAAGCCAATTAGGATCGTGTTAGCTGGTATCCCCCATTCACTTCGTATTTTCGTTCTTGCGTTTGGATTAGGTTTAAATTTTTCCGTATCAATGCCATTTGGTATTACTACCATTTTATCAGCCGGAAATCCGTGAGCCAAATGATATGCTTGACCTGCATGAGAATTAACAATTATTAAGTCAGGCAAACGTGAGCAGAAACACTCCAAACGATAAAGTACCCTTGACAACCAGGAATAACGAGTTAAGTCTACATTTGAAGCACGTACTCCCCAAAAAATTCGGGTTGTTGGCAAAGCAGGTTTTAAAAAAGTAGCGAGTAAATTGCCGCTATCGAGATAGCCATGTAATATGTCAGGGTTTAAACCCTTTATTTCACGGTAAAGCCGCCACAAAAAACTCAACACATCCCAACGGTGCTGTTTTTCTAAGGAGATAAGTTTAACTTCTGTATTTTCTAAGTCTTTCGCTAAAATCCCCCCCGAATAAAAGCATAGTATCGTTACATTAAAATTTTCTTTTTTTAGTGCTTTGGCTAACGTCACCAACTGCCTTTCAGCACCTCCCTGGTTTAGGGAACGGATTAAAAAAACAATCTTCATGTCCCCTGGATAAAAACAAACTGATTGCATCCTAATCGACCGCCACAGGTAGTCATTTTTTTTAGTTCCAATCTTCGTACATGATAAAAATTAAATATTTCTTCTGGTTTGGCTACCTCAAAGGGCAATCCACCTAGCCAATCAAACCAATCATGAACGCGAGACATTCCCCTAGATTTTTTGTATTCACTATAGCGTGTAACTGGATTTTTGCCCTTTAAAACATCTACGGCTAATCCTCCCAAAATCCAATAGGGAATGAATAAAGAAGAAACTACAGTTTTTCCAAAAATTCCTGAACAATAAAGTTCTTTAACTCTTAGCCAACGTTTTGACTTCCCGCCTTGATCGTTATAAATTGCAATAAATAAGAGTCCTTTATTCGCCACTAAAAGACTGGCATTCTCTAAAGCTTTCCACATCGCGCCAGTATGATGCAGCACGCCCCAGGAATAAACAATGTCAAATTGTCCTAGCGATTTAACATAATCTGTGTCTAAAGCTGAACCTTGTTCAATCGTCCAATTAGAATCATCAGGAAAATATCGCTGTTTCAGTTCTTGTGTACAAGCTACTGACTGGGTATCATAATCGAAGGAATGAACCTTAGCTCCTAATCTACGGGCAGCTAAAGAAAATAAGCCACTGCCAGAACCAATATCAATAAAAGATTTACCATGTAAATCTTCTATTTCTAACATTTGTTTGAGAGATTTTTCAGCTTCTCCAATCCTTTCATCATTGAGAACTGACAAAAAGCGCTGCCAGTTTTCTCCAAAACGGAAGCGATCGCCGTGTTTAACTTCTTGCTCAAAAGTACTTGTCATCTTTTCTCCTGAAGGCTTTTCATTGACTTTGTTCAACAGCTTGATCCAAAATAGTATCCCACATAATCATAACTTTTTCTAAGCTAAACCTTTCTAATACCTGTGGAGCGCGGGCGGCTAAACGTTGGCGCTTTTCTGGATCAGACATTAAGCTATCCATTGCTACAGCCAATTGAGCGACATCTTCAGTAGGCACTAAGATGCCATCTACCTCATGAAGAACAATCTCCTGTGAACCACTAAAATTTGTAGAGATAACTGGTAATCCACAAGCCATTGCCTCGCATAACGCATTAGGAAATCCCTCAAATCGGGAAGACAAAACAAATAAATCTGCTTGTTTGAGCAAATCGTATGGATTTTTAACCGTTCCAGGAAGATCAACCCGCCCTATAAGCCCTAAACTATCGCGCAGTGATTCAAGATCCGGGCGTAATGCACCTTCTCCTAATATAGTGAGATTCCATTCAGGATAGCTATCTTTTAGCATAGAAAAGGCATTTAGTAATAGGTCAAATCCTTTCTCCTTCCCAAACCGCCCTATTGCAATAATTGATGGCTTTACCAAGAAGTTATTCAATGAATATTCGTTGTTTGCTTCTAAAATAACTGGATTAGGAATAATATTTATATTAGGTTTAAAAGATTGTGGGAAGTAATTTAATGCTGATTGAGTTTGAACAACAATTTTACTAGCACCTGGATAAGTCCAATGGCGGAGCAAATTCCAAAATATCCCTAAATAATTTTTGGCTGGGTCACTTCTTTCAGATACTATCACAGGCACGTTTAATCCTTGTGTTGCCAGCAAAGTCAGCACATTAGTTATGTCTACAAAACTAATGACAGCATCAGGCTTGCTGTCTTTGATTCCCGCTCGTAGTGTTTGAATTCGCTTGAAATTATTGGAGATAGCATCGGTTAGTTTTGTGGAATGCCCTAGTATTCCTAAAGAAATATGATGGATTTCGGTATTTAACTCATAGAATGGGGGCGTTGTACCGTCGTCAAAGGTAAATAACGTGATTTTCCATCCCTTAGCAGCCCAATAGTTAGCCATCAACGACAACACGCGCTCTGCACCACCAGCAGCCATTGAAGAGATAACAAGTGTTAGCTGCATCTTTTTTTTCCGATTAACCATGTGTTGCTATAAAATGAGCCGATTCTATCAACGCGATCAAGAAGCCAGCAAATTGAATTTATAAATGCACAAAATACGAGCTATGTAGGAAGTAAAAAACCTTTTAAAAAACGAGTTATTTTATATAGATTTAGCTTTGTTTCCACCCAGTATCAAAGAAATATGTCAATAATACTATTAACAACTACTAAAATTTACTAGAAAACCAGATATGTTAGAAGCAATAATTTATTGATTGTTGGCTTTAACTAATTCTTATTAGATGTTATATCATAGCATCTATAAATAAACTATCTAATGATTAATCATCTTCTATTTTAATTATACAAAGTTAACAAAAATCTGACCCCAAAGCTGATTCCAAGCGTTAAAGCACATATTACCAAAAGTTCTCATAAAGATTTTCTCAATATAAAAAATATGTTTTCATTAGAACTTTTAAAGCCAATGCTTGATAAGCATTTTATGATCAACGAACTTATGATACCCTTCCAATTTAATGATGACCACTGAACAAAAAAGATTGTTTTGATTTGCTCAATTTTGAAACTACCTGATAATATAGATTTAAACCTATCAATAGTAAAAGATTGTTGATGACCCCATTTATGAAATAAATGTCCACAATCAGGGCATTTAACTTGATTGTCTATCAAATTTTCATTAAATGGAACAGTGCCAATCAAAATACCATTATTTTTCAAGACTCGTTCTATCTCCTGTAACCCTTGGCGAATCTGAGCATCAGATAGGTGTTCAATTACCTCAGAGCAAAATACAACATCAAAAAAACCATCAGAATACGGCATATCTTCGATGTAGCCAACCTTTCCGTTAATACCTTTTTTTTCCAACAAAACAATTGCTGCTTCACTGGGATCTAAAGCATAGGTTTCCCAGCCTTGAGCGCTACATCTCTTTTCAAGCCATCCATTACCAATGCCTATATTTAACACTCTTAGTTTATTTTCACCATGAAGTGTTAAAATTTTGCGAAACAAATAGTCCAATCTGCTACTAGACCCTGAAAAAATTTCAGGGTTTTGGGTTTGAAAATAATCCCATATTTTGTCTTGTGTCACTCTTGTAACTTCCTTCATTTTTTTACAATAAAACCTTGCCCAGTTGGGACATGAATAATTTTTTCTTTCTTATCTTTCATAAAATCATCAAGGGCTTTCTTTGCACCAGGACAAGTTTTGAAACCGTAATCATCACATAATATTATTCCTCCAGCTACAAGTCTGGGATAGAAAAAGCCAAGCGAATCAAGAGTAGGTTGATAAAGATCGACATCTATGTGAACAAAACAAAATTCTTTGCTAGAAACTTCAGCAAACTTTTCTGGTATCCATCCTTTATAAAATTTTATTTTGTCCTTATATTTTTCAAGGTTGGCTTTAGCTATATCTTCATTAAATTTTAGATCGCCTTTATGCCAATGTGCTCCATCTATATCCAAAGGTATAGACAAGCCTTGAAAAGAGTCAAAACCATGGTGTACTTTGTCTGTTTCTGCAAACTTTTTACAAATTAGCCATGATGAAGCTCCGTTATAAACACCGCATTCAGATGTGTCACCTGGCAAGCTATCAACTAGCGATAATAAGGAATTAAGAAAAAACTTTCTATCGGCAGAACGATAATTATTACCGACGAGTTTCTCGTAATAATCGAAAAACTCTTGGTCTTCCAGCCAGACTTTAGCGCATTCAGTAACAGTAAATTTTTGATCCCATAATCCAGCAGTTTTTTCAGCAATACGAAACCTGGCATAGTTACCTTCTTCACTATTGTCAAAAAAACTTTTGTATAAGGTGTTTAAAGGTCTTAATAATCTCATACTGCCTCTCAAAGATAAAACTTTCTTTCCTTGCCAATCACTATCCACATTAACACAGATTTTTATCCACTTTATTGTTAATCATTGATTTTTTCTAGAAAAACGCAACCAAAAACCGAATAAGAACATAAACGATATTAAATATACACAACTTGTGGATAAAGCAATCCCCGCAACTCCCCAATACTTTACAAACAGGTAATTTAAAGAAACATTAGATATTAAATTAACTACTGCTGCCCACATCAAAATATGATTATAGCGTATAGCAGAAATGAGCCTTACCAACAAAATTCCACCGACATAAAAAGGCATCTGTAAACAAAAAAAAGCTTGGACTTGAGTAACAACATGGACATCTTCAACAGAAAAGGAGCCTCTTTTAAATAAAATAGAAATAATTTGGTTAGAGAAAAAGAAAAAAAAGCACGTTAATGGCACTGTTATTTTAAAAATAGATAAAAGGTAATGCTTAAGTGTATCACGTACTCCTGTCCAATTTTCAGTAGCAATCATTTTTGAATAATAGGGAATTATAGCCGTACTTAACCCTGTACTAATCAGAGCCATGGGAAATGCAATCACCCTATTACCGTAGTTTAGAGCAGCAACGCTGCCCGGTAATAACATTGCAGCCATAGCTTGATCCACTATGTTGGTACTACTCATTAATAATGCCCCAGCAATCATCGGTGCATACTGCCCAGCCACCTGTCGCACATTAGCATCTAACCCGTACCATCGCGGCAACAATGAAATTCCTTGCCGCTTCAAAACTACTCCGAGTATTACCAACTCCATCATTGAACCACAAACTATACCTGCTGCTAAAGCAAAGCTCCCCCAAGATTGACCAAGGAGTAAAAATAGCACAGTAATAGTAGGTGTTATTGTTGGAACCAAAGCCACTAAAGCAAAACGCTCACCTGCATTTAAAACCGCACCCCAGATCACCTGTATACCATTTACTAATACTACAGGTGACATCATAAAAAACAACTGAAAAGTTAAGTCTAACTTTTCAGGACTAAACCCCGAAGCAATCTGTGGTAGATAAAGTGGCGCACTTAGTAGCATCAAAACCGTCGTGATGACCAGCAACCCTAAACTCCAAACCATCACTGTCGAAAAAAGCCTTTGAGATGCTTCTCTGCCTTCGTGATCTCGCACTTTAATGTAAGTAGGTATGAGGGCAGCGTTGAAAGAGCCAGCTACAACGTTAATGATAAAAGAAGGTACTATTAAGGCAATCAGAAACGCATCTATGGCATCTCCCGTCCCGAACTTCCAAGCCACCACTAATTCTTTACCTACCGTAAGCACTTTAACAAATGCTGTGCCGATAGCAACAATGATGGCTGCACCAAAAATTTGACGATTAACCGATCCGCTTGTTAGAGATTTCCAGAAATTTAAATTTTTTTTCACTAAGTTAAATTAAATTTATTAACAAAAGTCCAACCAGCACCAAAGAAACAAGACTGAGAACTTTAGTAACGGCATTCTTTAAAAAATACTGATGCAATTTTACTCTAAACTTACTGCTTAAGTTGCGGTTGAATAGAAAGAGCAGTTTCACTTAAGAATACAAAGATAGCTAAATATAATTTGTTCTAAGCCTCGCTCATCAAACCTGTGGCTCAAAAGCTAAACTCTCGGCAATGGCCTCTCTATAACCTTGATAAATATTTTCCTCCTGCTCAACCAAGTTTAGCAAATACTGACCATAACCATTTTTAGACATTTCGCTACCTAAATAAATTACTTGTTCAGATGAAATGTATCCCATCCGGTAGGCTACTTCTTCTATACAAGCAATTTTTAGTCCTTGTCGCTGTTCGATGGTTTCTACAAACACGGAGGCTTGCAAGAGGCTTTCATGGGTACCAGTGTCTAACCAGGCTACGCCTCGACTTAACTTAACAACTTGCAATTTACCTTGTTGCAAGTAAGCTTTGTTAACGTCAGTGATTTCTAGTTCCCCACGAGTTGAAGGTTTTAAGGAACGGGCAATTTCCACAACATCATTATCGTAGAAATAAAGACCAGTCACGGCGTATTTAGATTTGGGCTCTTTTGGTTTCTCTTCTAACCCAACAGGATTACCTGCTGAATCGAATTCTAGCACACCATATCTTTGGGGGTCTTTTACCCAATAACCAAAAACAATACCACCCGATTCTAGACGTGCAGCTTTTTGAAGTTTATAGCTTAAGCCATCACTGTGGAAAATATTATCGCCTAGTATTAAAGCTACTGAGTCTGTACCAATAAATTGGCGACCGATAATAAAAGCCTGTGCCAATCCGTCTGGTTTTGGTTGTTCAGCATAGGAGAGTGATAAACCAATTTGACTGCCGTCACCTAGTAGTTTTTGAAATAGTGGGAGATCTTGAGGTGTGGAAATTATCAGAATTTCTCGTATGCCAGCTAGCATCAGGGTAGACAGAGGATAATAAATCATCGGCTTGTCATAGACTGGCATTAATTGTTTGGAAACAACCCGCGTTACAGGATATAGGCGTGTTCCCGATCCCCCTGCTAAAATAATTCCTTTCATTTACTCTCCGGTAATCGACAAACCGTCTACCCAAACTCTAGGACAAACTCCCCCTGGAGTTAACTCAGCTTCTTGTTCTATAAATATAATCGATCGCATTACTTCTAAAAAGTCCCCCGCAACTGTAGCAGAGTCAATACTGATTTTTTCACCTTTATTGACAATCCAACCATCAAATGGTAAAGAAAACGAACCTTGCAAAGCTTGCACCCCTGCATGAAGTGCTTGAAGGTCATCAATCAAAATCACGTTTTCAGCGTTGTCAAGATTATATTCTGGTTGTGAGTTAGTTCCTGGCAACACATGATAAAAGTTGGAACTAACTGTGATTTTAGCTCCCATATTGGCATGACCTGTCGGTTGTGCGTTCAATCTTTTAGCCGTACCCGCGCTGTGAATAAATCCCGATAAAACGCCATTTTCAATTAGCGATACTCGACGGGTTGGGGTTCCTTCCCCATCAAATGTTTCTGCTGCTACGTTAGCTGGGTGTAGCGCATCGTCATATAGAGATAGCAGAGGGGAAGCTATTTGCTTTCCTAAAGATTCAGGAGTAGACAAACTTTGTTTATCTAGAATATTTTGGGCGTTAAATATGTTAGAAAAAGCCCCTATTAAGCTCAGAAAAGCTTCTGGTGAAAAGACAACTGTATATTTGCCAGTTTTAATATTTTGATAATCTAGATGGCTAATAGTTTTTTCAGCAGCTTCTTTTAAACACGCTGGAATATCTAAACTATCAAGGCTACTGTTAATTCTAAAAGCGCCTGCACTGCGTGGCTTTTTATTTTCTTGCTCGGTTTTGCTGTAAAGATAAATTGAGGCGTAGGAGCGAGATTCGGTTCTGATCGCTCCTTGACTGTTGAGATAAAATCGGTCGATGTCTCTTTGAGAAAGTCCGTTATAAGGTACTCGTGCGATCGCACTATGCGCTTGCAACAAATCTTTTTCGGCTGCAATCAAAGTTTCAATTAATTGTGAAACTGGCGCTTGTGGTGCTTTCTCATTAGGAATGTCTGCAACTGGGGCTGTTGCTTCTGGGCTAAACTCTGGGACATTATCTTTTACACCAAAAAAACTTGCTTCATAAGCAGTTTTTAAAGCTAATTCTATCCCATTAGAATCTACATCTGTGGTGCTAGTTACCCCAACTGTATTGTCTTCATTCCAAACGCGGACAGTGACACCAGAACGATTTGATGCTTTTACTTGTTTAGGCTCACCTTGATCTACTTGTACGCTAGTTTCATCTACAGTTGAGCCATATATATCAAATTTTTTAATTCCAAGATTAGTTGCACTGTCTTGTGCGTAAGTAACAATATCGTTAATATTTGGCACAGTAAAACCCTCTGATATTTTTTTTAAACGCTTGAGAAAAAAGATAAATAATATTTCTCTCAAGCGTTGATTGTGCGATCGCACCCTATCTAGTGCGGGGATCTTCCCCGCTAATTATTTTGTAATCAACAGCCTTGATGCGTTAGCTCAAGAAATCTCAACTACTCTAACGTCCGCCAACAGTAATCGAATCTACCTTAATATGTGGTTGTCCGACAGTGACGTAAATACTGCCACTAACCGAGCCACAGAAACCAGCAGCCAGCCCCAAGTCATTAGAACACATAGAAATTTTGTTCATAATCTCAGTTGCTTCACCGATCAAAGTTGCGCCTTTAAGAGGTTTGGTGATTTTACCGTTCTCAATTAAATAAGCTTCATCAACAGCAAAGTTAAATTGACCTGTAGCGCCAACGCTACCACCGCCCATTTTTTTGCAGTAAATGCCTTTATCAATCGAGGCAAATAAATCCTCATTGGAGTATTCGCCAGGAGCAATATAAGTATTTCGCATCCGACTTGCAGCCGCAGAATTATAGCTTTGACGACGACCGCTTCCAGTTCTGGGATGTCCAGTACGGATAGAACCCGCTCTATCAGCTATAAAGTTTTTAAGAATGCCTTTTTCGATTAATAATGTTCTTTGGGCAGGCATACCCTCATCATCCATATCAATAGTACCGAAAGCAGTGGGAGAAAGTCCTTCATCCCAAGCAGTTAAGCTTTCATGGGCAATTTTTTCACCTTTTTTATCAGCAAAAGGAGTAGTGTTGCGTTCAATTTGGGTAGTTTCTAGCAAATGTCCGCAAGCTTCGTGGAAAATTACCCCGCCAAACTGATTTGCCATGATGATTGGGTAATTTCCAGATTCAACATAATCTGCATAGAGCATTTTTCCTGCTGATTCTGCGACTTCTTCAGCAGTGGATTGATAATTCCATGCTCTTAAAAAGCTGGGGTTGCTAGTATCACCCACACGCTGACCTATAGAGGAGCGATTAGCACCATCAGCACATAAAAGGTTGTAGCCTACAGATTGAGTTAGGCGAATGTCACGAGCAAAAGTGCCATCACTGGCTGCAACTAATACTTCCTGCCAATCACGGAAATAAGCTGCTCGTCTTGATTGTGCGTGGTTTGCTTTGAGTTTTAATTGGGCATTCGCATCAAGGAGTATTTCTCCCATTTCGCGCATTGAGCTACATTCTGATAGCCAAGCATCTTTTCCGCGTTTGGTGGCGTAGTCTCTAAGTAACTCTAGATTAATTTCTGGAATATAAGAGTTAGGTGCTGGAAGTTGCAATCCTAAGATTGAAAGTCCTTTTTCTAAAGCTGATTTTAGTCCTGAAAATGATAAATCGTTGGTGCTAACGTAACAATCAGCTTCACCGCGAAATACTCTCACACCAGCGCCAGTTGAAAGGCGTGGGGAAATGCTGGTGATGATATCTTCTTCTGCTAGAGAGCTAATATAATTTACTCTTTCTAGAAAAAATTCTATTAAATCTGCGCCTGCTGCACGACCTAATCCCAAGAGGGTAGACAGAGGTGCTTCCCAGGTTTCATCAAAGCGATTTGATGTTGCAGTGTATTCCAGGGTGGGGAGTTCTTTAGAGAGCAGTAATCTACTTGGATGGATGGATAGGGTCATCAGCAAAGCGTCCTTGGAAGGGTGGACTGGCAAATCCTCAATGTTTTTAGTCTAACAAATCTAGGACTTACGCATTTGAACCAAAAATTCTGGTTTTGGGGACTGGTGATTAGGGACTGGCGACTGGGGAAAAGCCTTAAATAATCAGGACTTATATAGCAGTCAGCTTATGCTAGAGCGTCTACAGCTTTTTTCAATGTCCTGTAGAGACGTATTATGTTACGTCTCTACATCAAGTATTTGTCGCGCTCATTTCCGAATTAGGATTAAAACCTGCTTCAGAAGATTATTTACTGAGATTTTTTCCAACGTTGGGCAAATTCAGCTAAAGTTGCTTGAGGAATTTTGCTTTGCAACCACTTAATAGCTTGATCTTGATTGGCAGTAAAACCGCCTGTATATGATTTAGGAAGATCAACTAAATTGATGATGGCAGTAGGTGTGACAGGCGGTTTTGGTACTGGTGGTGTATACCACAGCAATTGCACCCAGGTTTTCAGCCCTATAATTCCATCAACTTGTAGTTTATTAGCAGTTTGAAAAGCAATAATGGCTTTCTTTGTTTTTTCATCAAAATCACCACTAATACTACCAGGATCAAATTCTGGTTGCTTAAAGTCTTTGAGTTGCTGTTGAATTTCCCTAACTCTTGTGCCTTTTGCTCCAGGAAAAAGCAGATTAAATTTATTAAGATCTCCTACACCACTTACGCCCGTGATTCCTCTAACATCTCCTTTGTATTGATGAATAGCCCAGTTGCCTTCACCCCACGAGCTAGGTATCCAAGGTTTTTCTACGTCATAATGAGCAATCCAAAGTGGAAATGTAGAAAAATCTGACGGGTTTTTAAGGGTATTAATCCAGAAATTAGGATAGGTGTAAATAATTGGTTTAATTTTCTTTCCTGTTTGTTGTTGAATGCCTTTCATAACTTCCAACAGCCACAGTTTCATGGCATTCACAACAGTAGCACTACTAGCTCCGTTAGTTGTTTCTACATCTAGTACTGGTGGTAAGTCACCTGGTTCAAGCTTTACAGTTTTAAGAAATTCGCGGGCTTGTTGTACAGGGTCGGATTTGAGAGGATGGAAGTAGTGGTAAGCTCCCCTGATCATTCCGACTTGCTTCATGTCTTGCCAATACCGAGAAAAAGAGGGGTCTTTGATGGTAACGCCCTCGGTTGATTTTACAATTCCATACATTTTGCCAGAGTTTTTAACTGCTGACCAATTAACTGTCTCACCATAACTAGCAACGTCAATCCCAAACATACTTTAACTCTCCAACATTATGTATGATGAACTTTCACGATTTAGCTGTTGTGCATCTAGTTTATATAGTAGTCATTGACAAAAGGAAACACCCAAACAGAAGAAATACAATTTTATTTGCGTATTAGCTTACTTGATCAGATAATTTGTCATTGATAATTAATCAGCTAGTGTTAGTATTTTAATATTTAATATTTCTGCAAAACTGAGTAGCGCTTGTTTGTAGTTTATTCATATCTGTTTTAATTCCTTTAAGCTGGCTGGGTAACCCTTGGGATACTTGTTGGTTAATAAATCCCACATTTTGATCTAGTAAAGAAGCTTGGGTTTCTACATTATTGAGGCGATTCTCTAAATGTTTAACTCGATCAAATTCTGCTTTATCTGCTAAGAATGGAATCTGTCGTTCAATTTGGTTTTGCTGTGTCATTAGTGAAACTGCCATAGCACCCATTAAAGCTATTGACAACACACATAAACCACTCAGCAATCCCAGCCAAGCGTATAGCCGCCGTACTTCTTGGTATAGTCTTGCTAGACGTTGTAAATCTCGCTCCTCAGAACTCAGCATATTAGGTTCGATAGTCATAATTTTCAATTTGTTAGTGCTGTAAGAGCAAATCAAATAGGATGTGGTTTACATTAGTATATAGAAAACCTGCCTAAAACGCTTTGTTCCTTGGCTGGGGTTGGGTTAGCTACATTACAGCGATTAAAACTGAACAGGCAAGCGAACTCCTACTCCTAATGACACTGGATTATCAGCTTGGACTCTGAGATTTTGAAAAGGTGTTGAGCCTACTCGATTAGTAGCATAGGCTTCAAGTTCTAATCCAGCAATTGCTCTTAATGAGGGGTTCCAGCGTAAACCTAAACTCCAAGGAATTACTGTTTGACGCTTGTTATCAATAAAGCCATTGCCTTTGCCACTTAAGTCTATTCCTGTCTCAGCGATAAGTTGGAGATTTTGATTTATGGGAAGTGAACCACCTAAATTGAATCCAGCCATCTGCAAGCCATATCGTTGGATAAATCCCAAGGTGGGAGTCAGCCAAATAGCGTTACCATTTTGGAATTGATAGTTGATGGGGGTAGAAAGAGTTACTATATATAATTGTGATTCACTTTCATTACTAAAAGCAAATCCACCCTTTTTCAAGCCACTTCTTTGAAATGCTTTAGCGTCATTATTAATGAGATTGAGTAAAACATTATTTGTTCTACCTAATGTGGCAACAGTACTTAAGGTAAATGGATCTCCATCTGCTTGATGTAAAAGTCTAAGTCTGCCACTAACTCCTGCTTCAGATTCGTCTGTGGTTCCTGAAATATTTTCTACGAATACACCGAGTTCTAAATCATCTAACAAGCCATATTGAATAGCAGCGAGTACACCTTGGCTACCTCCCTGAATTGTTGTCAGTAACTGTCCGTTAGGAATGGTACCTCCGTCGAAAAAAGCAAATCCAGCAGGTGTTGCGGGTGGTGGTTGTAAAGTTGATTTAAAAGATGCAGGGTAGCGGCGATTGGCAGTTGTGATTCCTGGAATAAAGGTGACACCTAAGCCGAAGAAAGGATATTCTTTATCTGCAACTATAGATAAAGCACCTGTATTACCAAGGCTGTTAGAAATGAATATATCTGTAGCTAATCTGGGATTAACTACATATCGCAAGCCTGCATTATAAGCGATCGCGCGATCGGGTAAACCGGAACCTCGATCAATTGTGTTGTTACCTGTGAAGGGAACGAAAGCATCACCCCAAAGCGAAATTCTGGGACTAACACGATAACTTACGCCTCCTGCTACACCCAAAGTCGTACCAAAGGAACCAGGGTTTGCTACAGGGGGTCTACGCAGATATAAGGCGTTATCTTCTGGTAAAAAGGCAACTTTAGGAGAAAGGGTAAATGATATGCGATCGCTTGTTTTTACAGTATAGGGAAACTCTAAAGATGTAACTATTTCTTGTTGATTAGTTCCAGCACTAAGAACGGGATCTGTTGCATTAATAAATTGGTAAGAGCGTACCCCTCTAGAGATGGCAAATACTCCACTTAAAGCTTGATTACCTGTAGGATTTTGCCAAAGTCGATGTTTTGCCTGAAGTGTCAATTCTTGAAAAGCATTACCGCTACCATCGAATGTACTTCTTTGAGCCCGAAAAGAGCCTTGTTGACCAGGTTGTGAATTATCTAAGCTTTGAGCATCTAGTGTCAACTCGAAGTTATTAGTAACACCCCAAGTAATGCCCAGCGTAGGTTGACCAGTTAACCCACCAACGACATTTTGTGGTGCTAATGATTGCCTGTAGCGCAAGTTAGTGACTACTTCACCTGCTGATAATTGATGGGCTGTGGGAAGAATTGGCTGACTACTATCTAAAGCATTTTCTCGCAAGCTTTCTACTTTTGTTGTTTGTTCTTGGGGAGTACTATTATTATCTAATTGATTGACAGGAACAATCTCTTCAGTATTATCAATATTGGTGTTAAACTGGCTAATTTGTACAATTTGTTCTGCTTCAGCAGCTTTTTCTGGTAACAATAAAGCCGCAGAATTGGATGAATTTAAAAAATTGTCTGAATCAGGAATATATTCGTTAGTATTGTTAATTATGTTAGAGTGTTGCTCTGGCTGTGCAACCACTTTTGAATCGGCTAAAACCGATTTTGAAAAAGTCCCCAGCCACAAATATAAAAATCCTAAAATGAATCTATTAGTTTTAAATAAAAGGTGATTAAAATCAAAATTTAAGCTTATGCCTCTGGGTAGATGTTGCTGGCGTTTTGAAGATGCGTGCAAACTAAATTTTGAACCTGAACAATTTCTATAGTTGGTCACAATGTAACTCCTCTTAATAAATGGGTCATTTTAGAATACCAGTTGATATCCAGACTAAAGCTGTTGTGCTGAAAATAATAAATCGACAGCTTAAAAATTCTACTGATACGGGCTGTGAAAGCCACCTTGTTGCTGTAGATTGCCTAAAGTGGTGAGTAAGTCATAGGTTGAGTGGCTGTGTAACTACCAGGGAAGAGCAAAATCCAGGTATGTGCGGAATTAGTGTGCAAATGTTCTTAATTGAACATTTTTACTTATATAGTTATTAGGAAAACTGGATAGTAGAGGTCTAATTATATTTAGCCCAGTTGTTGCTGCTTGCTCAGTTGCATTTAATTACTGGTTCAATTTATCAATTACAGTGCTGATTTCTGGAGAAATAGCCATTACTTGATTTAAGTTGCAATTGTTGATCTTGATAATTCCAAGTAATCAGCCTACCATCAGTTGGAGCGTCACCCGATTTTTATACCACTTTACCAGAAGTGCGATCGCTCATAGCTAACTTTATTCCATCCATAAGTAGAATTTCTCATCCACTCCACTGTTGAGACACCGTGCAGCGATATACTAGGCAGTTAGAAAGTAAAAAAAACTTCACAATAGATCCAGATAGACTGATTCAAGACAGGCAGTCTCGAATCGCCTAACTTAATTACGAAGAAGCGGGAAACATGAACCCAGGCATTGACCTACAAGGAACTTTTATCAAATCTTTGATGGATTTGGGCATCCCTGCTGGTGCTGCCAAAGCCATTTGGATGCCCCTGCCAATGTTTCTAATGATTATCGGTGCCACAGTTGGCGTTTTGGTAGTCGTTTGGCTAGAGCGAAAAATTTCTGCTGCTGCCCAACAGCGCATAGGACCAGAATTTGCAGGACCCTTGGGTGTTTTACAGCCAGTCGCCGATGGTCTAAAGCTGGTATTTAAAGAAGATATTGTTCCAGCAAAGGCGGACTCCTGGCTATTTACATTGGGACCAATTCTCGTCGTTATCCCTGTGTTCTTGTCCTTCTTAATTGTTCCTTTTGGACAGAACTTGGTAATTACAGATTTAAACGTAGGGATTTTCTTGTGGATTGCCCTGTCTAGCATTGCGCCAATTGGCTTGCTGATGTCTGGTTATGCTTCTAATAATAAATACTCCTTGATAGGAGGACTTAGAGCAGCAGCGCAGTCTATTAGTTATGAGATTCCCTTGGCGCTATCGGTGCTGGCGATTGTGATGATGTCTAACAGCCTCAGCACCCTTGATATCGTTAATCAGCAAGCAAGTTACGGCATTCTTAGCTGGAATATTTGGCGACAACCTATTGGTTTCCTGATTTTTTGGATTGCAGCCCTAGCAGAATGTGAACGACTTCCGTTTGACCTCCCTGAAGCAGAAGAAGAACTGGTTGCTGGTTATCAGACTGAATACGCAGGGATGAAATTCGGTCTGTTTTACATCGGTTCTTATGTCAACTTGGTTTTATCTGCCATCTTAGTTGCAGTTTTATACCTGGGTGGTTGGGAAACTCCCATTCCTATCGAACTGCTAGGTAGCTGGATTGGAGTTAGTGAAACAAGTCCCTGGTTGCAAGTAATTGATGCCGCGTTAGGTATCAGCATGACTGTGCTAAAAGCATACTTTTTAGTATTTATAGCAGTATTGCTGCGTTGGACTGTACCTCGTGTCCGCATTGACCAATTGTTGAATTTAGGTTGGAAGTTTTTGTTACCAGTATCTCTGGTAAACCTACTGTTAACTGCTGCTTTAAAGCTAGCTTTTCCCTTTGCCTTTGGTGGATAGCAATTAGCTATCAGCTATCAGCTATCAGCTATCAGCTTTTAAGAATTAAATACCACTAAATTATTGGTGGAGTTATGAAAATAAATTCTTAATTCGCAATTAATTTTACTGAAGCTGACTGCTGAAAGCTGACTGCTAATTAACAGCTTAAACAAGAGAGTGAGACACAATGATCAAATTCCTGAAACAAGTTAGCGACTACGCTAAAGAAACTGTACAATCAGCACGCTATATTGGTCAGGGGTTATCTGTTACCTTCGACCATATGCGTCGTCGTCCGGTTACAGTACAGTATCCTTACGAAAAACTAATTCCCTCTGAACGCTTCCGGGGTCGGATTCACTTCGAGTTTGATAAGTGTATTTCCTGTGAAGTTTGTGTGCGTGTATGTCCCATCAACCTACCAGTTGTAGATTGGGAATTTGATAAAGCTTCTAAGAAGAAAAAACTGAAGCACTATAGCATCGACTTTGGGGTTTGTATCTTTTGCGGCAACTGTGTAGAATACTGCCCTACTAACTGTCTATCTATGACAGAAGAGTATGAGATGTCCACCTACGACCGTCATGAATTGAATTATGACAACGTAGCATTGGGTCGCTTACCTTACAAAGTTACAGATGACCCAATGGTAACTCCTCTAAGGGAATTGGCTTACCTGCCCAAAGGTGTAACTGAACCCCACGGCTTGCCAGCAGATGTTCGTCGTGCTGGTCAGCGCCCAGAGGAAATTGCAGAACAAATCGAAAAATAAGCATCGGTGGTTAATTATTAATTGGTCAGATGTTATGGCTCATAGGTCAAACTAATTAACAATGACCAATTAACAATGACCAATTAACAATCAACAAGGATAAAGGACAAATATTGTGAATTTAGCAGAAGGGGTTCAGATTGTTTCGTTTGGCTTATTAGCAGTAATGATGCTTGGGGCAGCTTTAGGGGTAGTGCTGTTGGCTAACATCGTTTACTCTGCTTTTTTGTTAGGCGGCGTGTTTATCAGCATTGCTGGTTTATACCTTTTGCTGAATGCTGACTTTGTAGCGACAGCACAAGTATTAATCTATGTTGGAGCGGTGAACATTCTAATTTTATTTGCGATCATGCTTGTGAACAAGCGTGAAGATTTTAAGCCGCTTCGCAATCGTTGGATACGTCAAGGGTCAACAGCTTTAGTCTGTGCGGGTTTGTTTACACTCTTAAGCACAATGGTACTGGTAAGCCCTTGGGATTTGGCTCCTGGTGGGATTACTGGTCAAAATACGGTTGTGGAATTGGGTCTACACTTTTTTAGTGACTTTTTACTACCTTTTGAGTTGGCTTCTGTATTGTTGTTGATGGCAATGGTAGGTGCAATTATTCTGGCACGTCGGGAATTTATTCCAGAGGAAATTTTACCTGATCTCAATCAGCCTACGAGTTTGACTTTACAAGAAAGACCAAGAGAACTATTGACTGTAGGTAGTGGTGGCAAAGGTGATACTACTACTCAACCTATAGATACAAATGCCTAGAAACGGAGATAAATAATGCACCTACAACTTCAGTATTTCTTACTATTAGCTGCGGCTTTGTTCTGTATTGGCATTTATGGCTTGATTACTAGCCGTAATGCTGTGCGAGTGTTGATGTCAATTGAGTTGATGCTAAATGCGGTCAACATTAATTTAATTGCTTTTTCTAATTACCTCGATCCTCAAGAAATTAAGGGTCAGGTGTTTGCGGTATTTGTACTCACTGTGGCTGCGGCTGAGGCAGCAGTGGGTTTAGCGATTGTGTTGTCGATTTATCGCAACCGCGAAACAGTGGATATGGAGCAGTTTAATTTGCTGAAATGGTAAATTTACTGAATTTGGGATTTGAGATTTAGGATTGGTAATTAATAATTCAAGGTCTCAAATCGCAAATTCTAGTGGCAAAGTTGAGCTAATTTTGCTACAAGTGTCTTAAGTAGGTATTGAGCTTGTCAGAAATTAAGGTCTGAATTGTTAATGAAGCGATCGCACCTCCACACTAAATCTTCCCCACAAAATATTACAGATCCACGCATTCCCGATCCAGAAATTTTACAACTATAAATAAATTACTGAAGCAGCTATTAGGATAAAACTTGGATGTTTCCTGGTGGTAAAGAGGAATTATTAGAGCAAGTTTTTCTAGAGTAAGCTTTCAATCACAAATATGGAAGCATGAGTGCGATCGCACTCATAAGCTTAACTGGTTTCAAGTTAACGTATTTCAATAATCGCGTCTAAGAAAGGAGAATTACTATGGGAATGACCCTAACTGAGAAAATTTTGGCTCGTGCCTCTGGTCGGTCTGTAGTCGAACCAGGAGATAATATTTGGGTAAATGTAGATTTATTAATGACCCATGACGTTTGTGGACCTGGTACGATAGGTGTTTTCAAACGCGAATTTGGAGCAGATGCTAAAGTTTGGGACACTGAAAAAATCGTTCTAATTCCCGACCACTATATCTTTACTGCTGACGAACGCGCTAACCGCAATGTTGATATTCTGCGGGACTTTGCTAAAGAACAAGGCATTAAATATTTCTACGATATTACCGACAGATCAGACTTTAAAGCTAACCCAGATTATAAGGGCGTTTGTCATATTGCCTTAGCACAAGAAGGTCACACCCGACCAGGGGAAGTACTATTTGGTACTGACTCCCACACCTGTAACGCGGGTGCTTTTGGTCAGTTTGCTACTGGTATTGGTAACACTGACGCAGGTTTTATTATGGGTACTGGCAAGTTGCTGATTAAAGTACCAGCAACTATGCGTTTTCTCCTCAATGGCGAAATGCCAAAATATCTGCTAGCAAAAGATTTAATTTTGCAAATTATTGGGGATATTGGTGTTGCTGGTGCTACTTATCGGGCAATGGAATTTGCTGGTAGCACTATCCAACATCTTTCGATGGAAGATAGAATGACGCTGTGTAATATGGCGATCGAAGCTGGTGGGAAGAATGGCACAGTTGCACCAGATGAGACGACTTTTGAATATGTGCGCGATCGTACTAACAAGCCATTTGAACCTGTTTATACTGATGCTGATGCCCGCTTCTATTCAGATAGGCAGTACGATGTTTCTCAATTAGAGCCTGTTGTTGCTAAACCTCACTCTCCAGATAATCGCGCTTTAGCACGTGAATGTCGCGATGTCAAGATTGACCGCGTGTATATTGGTTCCTGTACTGGTGGTAAAACTTCAGACTTTATGTATGCAGCCCAAGTTTTGAAGGGTCAGCAAGTGAAAGTTCCCACATATATAGTGCCAGCAACTCAGAAGGTTTACGAAGATTTGTTTACTACCAAGTACGATGGTAAAACTTTATCTGAGATTTTATTAGATGCTGGTTGTATCGAACCTGCTGCGCCTTCTTGTGCTGCTTGTTTAGGTGGACCAAAAGATACTTTTGGGCGGATGAATGAGCCTGAAATTTGCGTTTCTACTACTAATCGTAATTTTCCTGGTCGGATGGGTAATAAGGAGGCTGGAATTTATCTAGCTTCACCTTATACAGCAGCAGCATCCGCTATTACTGGGTATGTAACTGATCCGCGTGAGTTTCTCTGTTAAAAAGGCTAATTTGCGAATTTACGCAGAGATCCCCCTAAATCCCCCTTAAAAAGGGGGACTTTGATGGGCTTGTCCCCCCTTTTTAAGGCAGGGGGGATCTAGGTTTCAGGCTTGCGTAAATCATCCCGCAGGTTAAAATTTACGCAGGCTTAACATTTACAATTAACGCTAGGATATAATTATTGATCTTGGCGTTATTTGTCATGTTTCAATACGACTCTCGATTACGTTTGCCTTCTGCTGAAGATCTTCCCGACTCTGACGATACCCCTGTGGATAACGAACTGCAAGACTTAATCCCTAGTTTGCTGAAAGCCACACTAGCTATGCTTTGGGCAGATCGGATGGATTGGTTTTTTGGCGTGGATATGGGAATTTACTACGATCCAGAGCAACCGCCTATTGTACCAGATGGGTTTTTAAGTTTAGGGGTAGAGCGGATTATTGATGAAGATTTGCGCCCAAGTTATGTACTTTGGGAAGAACAGCAAATACCGATTTTTGCCTTAGAAGTTATTTCTGGAGCTTACAGAGGCGAGTTTACTACTAAGAAAAATAAGTACGCTGAAATAGGAATATTATATTACGCTGTTTACAATCCCAAACGTCGTCGCAAGCCACGTTTAGAAGTGTATCGCTTAGTTGATGGTGTGTATGAATTTTTATCAGAAAATCCTGTTTGGTTGCCAGAAATAGGTTTAGGAATTGGACGGGAAGAAGCTACACATCAGGGACTAAGGCGCGAGTGGTTATATTGGTATGATCAGCAAGGACAAAGATATTTAACGCCAGAAGAATTAGCGAAACAAGAGCAACAACTTCGTAAACAAGCAGAAGCAAAAGTTAGAGAAGTTGAGGAACGTGCTAATAAGTTAGCAGAGAGGTTGCGATCGCTTGGTATTGATCCAGATTCTTTAAGTTAAATTTACTTCATATTTCTCATTGAATATAATAAGCTTCCGCTTCTGCATCAAGTTCGCGCCGATATTGTTCTATATATTCCAACATTTCATCAAACTGCGGATCATCTTTAAACATACCAGCAAATTTCATCCAAGGATGCTCTGTTTTCGGATTATAAATCTCTAATGAAACAATTTCTGCTTTTTGCAAACGCGCATTTACAACCTGATTGAGTTTTGTTAAAGCTTCTTCTTTCGTAGCACCTTCAGCCTTACACTCTGACCAGCCTAATATTGTTGCTGCATAATTACCTGATTCAGTTTGCTCAATCAGGACAGTGTAATTTAATTTTGAAGTATTATTGGTAGTAGAGGTCGCCACTTCAGTATTCATAAGTTTATTGACATGATTTTATATAACTTATGATAACTTTTATAGCAGGTATACACGCTAATACAGACAAACTAAACTACAATTCCTCAGCCTTTAATAACCAAAAACCGCTATAAGTTACGCCAGAATCATCAGGTTGTACTAATAAAAAGTGTAATCCCTTACTCTGCTGTTTACGCTGTTCATAAGTTTGCGCTGATTTCACAACTTCTTGATCTTCAAATGTAGCAACAACCCACCTATCTACTAAACCTGCTTCTAATACTAATCCTGCTGGTTCACCAATTATAAAATGTAAAGATACTGGTTTTGCTTCTTCTAACCAACGCGCTAATCGCAGAGATTGTCTGCCACCATAAATAATTACACCTGGAACTGCTACAGTTGATGCTAAACCTAAGTTAATTGGTAACAAAAACTCTGGCATTTCTAGAACGGGAATTGGACGTTCTGCAAATGCTTCTACTAAATCACCTGCGGGTAAAGTTGCAAAGCGCCATTGTTCTCCTAAAAGATTTTCTGGTAGTGGTGTTGGGGGTGGTTTATCTAAGGCGAGAGGATTATAATTGTCTCCATTAGTAGAGTAATATTCTGCTTTGTCTTGCAATAGCTCTTTAAGAGCATAAGTGTGGCGAGTTGCTTCTACTTTAATATTTAATTGTTGACCTGCAAGCTGGATTAAGTTAAAAGATTGGGGGCGAAATACTTGGATAATATCGGGTAAATGTTTAGCATTTCCAGCAGCTTCTTGGAGTTGGGAAACTATCCAAGTAACATTAGCTTCTGATTGACGGCATTGTACTTCATAAGTAAAGCTGCGGGTGAGATCGCATATTACCAATTCCCACCATACCTCTCCTTGCTGATTTTTGAGAGGGCGACGATAAAAATCAACTTGCCAAATTTTCATGTAAGCTTCCAAATAATCCTGAATTCCTATAGATTGTCGCGTAGATTGCAAATTTTTTTTAGAACGCAGATGAAAGCAGATTAACGCAGATTAACGCAGATATTTCCTAAAATTTTTTCACTTCTGCAACGGGTATATAAAAAAATCAGGCGGGGATTGCCCACCTGATTTTTAGCTTAAGCGTTAAAAATGCTGCTTATGCTGTAACACTAGCGAGAATTGGTTTGACACCAGATGAACACCCAGGGGCGTATACCTGAGTAACATAGTCGGCAACCATGCGGTCTGTGTTGAACAGGGGCGCGTTGATTTTAATGGATGCTTTCATCATTTGAATCCAGCGATGGGGAACGCCATTGGCATCCTGGTCGTAATACATTGGTACAATTTCTTCTTCCAGCAATTTATAAAGTGCTTCAGAATCAATCCGATCCTGTAACTCTTGATCGCTGGTGTTGGCATCTTCACCAATTGCCCAACCGTTAATACCTTTGCCGTTAGCATCTGCTTGATAGCCTTCGCACCACCAACCATCTAAGACGCTGCAATTAATTCCACCGTTAAAGCAGACTTTTTGCCCACTTGTACCAGATGCTTCTAGAGGACGGCGGGGGTTATTTAGCCAAACATCTACGCCTTGGACGAGTTTTTGGGCGGTGTAGATGTCGTAGTCTTCAATTAAGGCTACTCGGCTGACAAGGCTTGGGTGTTTACACCATTCCATCAACCTTTGAATAATGCGTTTGCCTTCTTCGTCTTGTGGGTGTGCTTTGCCAGCAAATACTATTTGCACGGGGCGATCGCTATTACCAAAAATCCTTAAAGCGCGTTCCGCATCCCGTAATAGTAAGTCACCTCGTTTGTATAGACTGAAACGACGGGCAAATCCGATAGTTAGGACGTTGGGATCAAGTAATTGCTCTACGGAATCAATGCGGTGTTGATCTTCGTGGCGCTGTTGCCGTGCTAGTTTCAGCTTGTAGCGAGTATGAGCAATCAACCGTTCTTTGAGAACTTGATGCCGCCACCAAATTTCCTCATCGGGAATATTGTCTACTTTCGCCCACATTTGGGAATCCATAAGATTATTCAGCCAATCTTCGCCGAAGTACTCTTGATACAAATCGGCAAGTAACGGCGCTGTCCAAGTAGGGGCATGAACTCCATTGGTAATGTAACCAATAGGTACTTTGTCTTCGGCACGTTCTGGGTAAAGAATTTTCCACATTTTGCGGGAAACTTGACCGTGCAATTCGCTCACGCCGTTAGCGGTGCGACACATCCGCAAAGCTAAAACAGTCATGCCGAATGGTTCCCAGGGATCACCCAGACGACGTGCGCCTAATGCGAGGAATTGTTCACGAGATATTCCTAGTGTTGCCCAGTAGTGAGCAAAGTAGGAGTCCATCAGGTCGGATGAGAAGACATCGTGACCTGCGGGTACTGGGGTATGGGTGGTGAAGACACAGCGATCGCGCACTGATGCTTCAACGTCATAAAATGATTTACCAGTACGCTGAATTTCATTACGGGCAATCTCTAAGGTGCAGAATGCAGCATGACCTTCATTCAAGTGATGAATAGAAGGATTGATTCCCACTGCTTGTAATGCTCTTACACCGCCAATCCCTAGCAATACTTCTTGGGCAATGCGAGTGTCTTGATTACCGCCGTAAAGATGTCCGGTTAACCAGCGATCAATGGGATCATTATCATCCCGATTTGTATCTAATAAGTAAAGCTTGACACGACCAACTCGCGCTAACCAAATTTGAGCATTAACCATCCTTTGGCGAACTTCCACCTTAATCGTTAGGGGTTGTCCTTGCTCATTTGTAATTAACTCAACGGGCATCCGCTCAAAGGGATTGTCAATATAGTTTTCTTCTTGCCAACCACTCTGATTTAAGCGTTGTTGGAAGTAACCTTGACGATAACCCAGCCCAACAGCTACCAGAGGTACGCCTAAGTCTGAGGCTGATTTTAGGTGATCCCCAGCCAAAATACCCAAGCCACCAGAGTAAATTGGTAAGGACTCGTGGATGCCAAATTCTGCACAAAAATAAGCTATTGGGCTTTCTTTTTTAATTTCTGGAGCGATATTACTTGCCCAAGTATTTTTTTGCTCCATGTATTCGTTAAACTGCTGTGCTAAGGCTTTTACCCGTTTAATGTATGTGGGGTCTTTTGCCATTTGGGTAAGGCGCACATAGCTGGCAGATTCTAGTAGAGCGACTGGGTTGCGTCCACAACGCTGCCATTCTTCAGGGCTAATGCTTTGAAATAGGGAAATGCGATCGCTTGTCCAACTCCACCAATAATTGTAAGCTATGTCTGCTAAGGGCTTGAGCGGAAAGGGGAGTTTGGAGCGTAGCGTCTCAACTGTTGTCATTATTTCTTTAATTTGCTGAATTACTTCGATGTTTAGGCGGTTTGGGGAAAGACCTACTTATACTAGCTAATCTTGATGAATCTACCCGTTACTTTTTGCAGTTTTTAGCTGAATGCAATAAGAGGTCAGAACTATCATCCCATTCGTCCTAGTTTATAGCTTGACAGGCTTCTCACCAAAAATAGTGTTTTATTACACTTTTTACAGATTTTGAGGTGAAATTTTGTGAAGTGGTAGGACAATAGAAGAACGGTTAGTGCGATCGCTATTCAATAGCTGTTACTTCCTTCCCACGCTCAAGATTAGCGATCATATTCTTCTTCTTCCTTGGCGACCTTTGCGTCTTGGCGGTTTTTTAAATAGGTATTCACCATCGCGGGAAGGGAGTAATCTACAATTTGTCAACCAGTAAAAAATCTATTTTGCTAAATCCTATGAACCCTGCCCTTACTCAATTTGGCGATAAAATGTCCCACTTAACTGGAGTGCGGGCAATTATGAAAGATATTAAAGAAACCCTACAAGCAGGTGTAGGACAGCAATATATTAATCTCAGCCCTGGTAATCCAGTAATTTTACCGGAAGTAGAAGAACTGTGGCGCGAATATACCACAGAATTATTAAATGGTCAAGACTTTGGCAATGTTGTTTGTCGCTACGGTGATAGCCAAGGTTATGAACCACTGATTGAAGCTGTAGTTAATTTTTTCAATCAACGATACAACCTGAATTTAACTAATCGCAATATTCTGATTACCCCTGGAAGTCAAAGCCTTTACTTTTACGCTACTAATGCGTTTGGGGGATATACCAGCAGTGGTAAACTCAAGCAAATTGTATTGCCTTTGAGTCCAGATTACACAGGTTATGGTGGTTTAACTTTATTTCCAGAAGCTTTGTTTGCTTACAAACCTGCTTTGGATATTGATACCGCAGGACATACATTTAAGTATCGCCCAGATTTTAGCAAGTTAAATATAGATGAAAGCACAGGTTGTGTGTTGTTCTCCCGTCCCTGTAACCCTACAGGAAATGTGCTTACTGATGACGAAGTGCGTAAGATCGCAGCATTAGCAGAACCTTATGATATACCTGTGTTAATTGATTCTGCCTACGCGCCGCCTTTTCCAGCGTTGAATTTTACGGAGATGACTCCGATTTTTGGCGGTAATATCATTCACTGCATGAGTTTGTCGAAGGTGGGATTACCAGGGGAAAGAATTGGGATTGCTATCGGGGAAGAAAAGTACATTAACGTACTAGAGTCATTCCAGACGAATATGTGTATACATTCGTCACGGTATGGACAAGCGATCGCAGCCCGTGCAATTGAAACTGGTATGCTGGCAGATATCGCCACATCAGTTATCCGTCCCTATTACCAGAAAAAATTCACCGTTGTAGAAAGTACTTTAGATGAGGCAATGCCTAAAGATTTGCCTTGGTTTTTACATCGGGGTGAAGGCGCTATATTTGCGTGGATTTGGTTTGAAGATTTACCGATTACTGATTGGGAGTTATACCAACAATTAAAGCAAGTTGGTGTAATTGTTGTTCCTGGTAGTTCTTTCTTCCCTGGTTTGCGTGAAGATTGGAAGCATAAACAAGAGTGTATTCGGATTAGTTTAACGGCGACTGATGAGGATATTGAAACTGGAATGCGACGGTTAGCAAAAGTGATTCAGGACGTTTATAAACGTGGGAATTAGTTTTTGATAATAAATCAAAAAGCCGACACCCTCATATAGTTGTAGGTTGGGTTTCGTTTATCAACCCAACCTACGCAAATCTTTTTGCAAAATTTTTTAAGGTCTTTTTTTATAACGCAGATGAAAACAGATAAACGCAGATGAACGCAGATGATCAATTAAATTTATCGAATTTTGCAATAGCTATACCAATTTGACTGATGTTCACTTATTAATTTATTAACTGTGCAAGGTTTCTTAAATTTAAACAAACCAGCAGGTTTTACTTCCCATGACTGTGTAGCGCGGGTGCGTAAGTTACTGCGTTTAAAGCGTGTCGGACATGGGGGAACTTTAGATCCTGCTGTTACGGGTGTATTACCGATTGCCTTGGGTAAAGCTACGAGATTATTACAATATCTCCGCCAAGATAAAGCTTATCAAGGGACAATTAAGTTAGGAGTAACAACAACAACTGATGATTTAGCTGGGGAAATTATTTCTCAACAACCAGTAAATGATCTGAGTTTAGAAGCTGTTACAGCAGCACTACAACAATTTGAAGGAACTATTCAACAAATCCCACCTAATTACAGTGCTATTCAAGTACAAGGTAAACGTTTATATGATTTAGCGCGGGCTGGAGAAAAAATTGATGTGCCAGCGCGAACAGTGGAAGTATATCAGATTGATGTTTTAGACTGGCGAGGTGGGGAGTTTCCAGAAATAGATGTAGCGATCGCCTGTGGATCTGGTACATATATAAGAGCGATCGCACGTGATTTAGGTATTGCTCTTAATACTGGTGGCGTACTCGCTTCCTTAATACGCACCGCCAGTTGTGGGTTTAATTTAGCTGATAGTATCACTTTTGAAGAATTAGAAGAACAGATTCAGCGAGGTACATTTCAACCAATCCCACCGCCAATCGCTTTAACACATTTAATATCTGTAAATTTATCCGCAACAGATGCTAAACGTTGGTGTCAAGGGCAAAAAATTTTAAATCCTCAATTTTCTATTTTAGACATAACAGAAAGTGAAGAACAAGAGCCTAGCGATAGAATATCAATTCAAGCGGCAAAATCAACAAACTTTCTACGGGTTTATGATGAAAACCAGCAATTTTTAGGCATTGCTAACTTAACTGATTCAGATCAAGGAAAAGTGTTAACGCCACAGATGGTTTTTGAGGCACTTTAGCGTAGATAATCTAAAAAGAGAAAATATTCAACTGTATTGGACGATTATGAGGTATTTTAAAGTACTGGTAGCGTTACTGTTAGCATTCATCTTTCTTTTATCCCCTGAATCAGCTTTAGCTGCTAGGAAAGCTAAACCCAAACTAGATCTTAGTGGGAAAGATTTTTCCGGTCAAACCTTAATTTCATCTGAATTTGTGGAAGCTAATTTAGATAACACTAACTTTAACAATGCTGATATACGAGGCGTAGTTTTTAACGGTTCTACTCTGAAAGGTAGTTCTCTACACAGTGCAGATTTTACTAATGGGTTAGCTTATGCTGCTGACTTCTCAAATGCAGATCTTAGTGATGCAGTTTTCAGTGAATCAATTTTGCTAAAGTCCAGATTTGATGAAGTAAATATTAACGGTACTGATTTCAGTGGTGTTGTATTGGATGGAACTAACGTCAAGAAACTTTGTGATGTAGCAGATGGTGTTAACTCCAAAACTGGTGTTGCAACTCGCGCATCATTAGGTTGTAAATAAGCTATAATCTATGGGGAAATAATATTTTTAGTTATTAATTTCCCCGCTATCTTATTAAAATAATATTTTGTAAAATAGTAAATTAAAGCTCAGAAATTTGCTTATTGCATAATTAAATTTTTGGATAATTAACCACGGATGGACACAGATAAACACAGATGTACGCGCAGCTAAACTGTAGCTACAAAAATGGTTTAATTGATTTTTGAAAAACAAATAGTGATATTAAAATGAATCAACCACAAATTGCATTATATGGATCTTGGAAATCTCCTATTACATCAGATTTAATTGTCTCGGCAACAATAGGATTAGGACCAGTTGTTCTTGATGGCGATGATATCTACTGGATTGAAATGCGACCACAAGAAGGCGGACGAAATGTACTTGTAAGGCGTACCCCAGATAATCAACTTGCTGATGTTACTGTTGCGCCTTTTAATGTTCGCACTCGCGTAAATGAATACGGTGGCGGTTCTTTTTTTGTAAATAAGAGTACAGTGTATTTTTGCAACTTTGCAGACCAGCATCTCTACCGTCAAACCTTAAATGCTGAACCGCAACAACTTTCTCAAGGGCAGTCAGGGGGAGATTTGCGCTATGCAGATATGATTATAGATCCTGTGCGCGATCGCTTAATTTGTGTACGCGAAGATAATACTGGTGGCGGTCACGAACCAGTAAATACATTAGTTAGTATCAGTCTGCCAGATGGAAACACTCAAATCTTAATTTCTGGTAGTGAATTTTACTCTTCACCACGTCTAAGTCCCGACGGTACAAAATTAGCATGGCTGAGTTGGAACCATCCCAATATGCCTTGGAATGGTACAGAATTATGGGTTAGTGAAATAACAGCCGATGGTTCTTTAAATACACCTCAGTTAGTTGCTGGTGGCATTGATGAATCCATATTTCAGCCAGAGTGGTCGCCAGATAACATTTTATACTTTGTTTCAGATCGTACTGGTTGGTGGAACTTCTATCGCTGGCAAAATGGTAATACTGAATTACTATGTGAAATGCAGGCGGAATTTGGACTTCCCCAATGGGTTTTTGGAATGTCTACTTATGGCTTTGATGCTAATCGCATTATCTGCACTTACACCCAAAATGGTATTTGGTATTTAGCCAGTTTAGATACAACTACTAAACAGCTACAACAAATAGAAACTCCTTACACAGAAATTTCTTCACTCAAAACAGCGCCAGGTCGTGTTGTATTTAGTGCAGCTTCACCGACAGAATCAACAGCTATTGTGGAGTTAAATTTATCTAGTGGCGAGTTGCAAGTTTTACGGCGGTCAAGTGAGATGGAAATTGACCCTGGCTATATTTCCCAACCGCAACCGATTGAATTTCCTACAGAAAATGGCTTAACTGCTTATGCCTTTTTCTATCCACCCAAAAACCAAGACTATAACGCACCTGCTGGAGAAAAACCGCCAGTATTAGTTAAAAGTCATGGTGGTCCAACAGCAGCAACATCTAGTCAATTAAACTTAAAAATCCAATATTGGACAAGTCGCGGTTTTGCTTTCTTAGATGTAAATTATGGTGGGAGTACAGGTTATGGACGGGAATATCATCAACGCTTAGATGGTAAGTGGGGTATTGTTGATGTTGATGACTGTGCAAACGCGGCGCGTTATCTTGCTAACCAAGGTTTAGTAGATGGTGAGAGAATGGCGATCGCAGGTGGTAGTGCAGGCGGTTATACTACACTTTGCGCCCTGACATTCCGTGACGTATTTAAAGCAGGCGCTAGTTATTACGGGGTTAGCGATTTAGAAGCTTTAGCTAAAGATACCCACAAATTTGAAGCACGTTATCTCGATAGATTAATCGGTGCGTACCCAGAAAGGCAAGATATATATATAGAGCGATCGCCTATCCATTTTACTGATAAACTATCTTGTCCCGTGATCTTTTTCCAAGGGTTAGAAGATAAAGTTGTTCCACCTAACCAAGCAGAAATGATGGTGGAAGCATTAAAAGCAAAAGGTTTACCTGTCGCTTATGTTCCTTTTGAAGGAGAACAACATGGGTTTCGTCGCGCTGAAAATATTAAACGCGCTATTGATGGGGAGTTTTATTTCTACTCGCGGGTGTTTGGGTTTAAACCAGCCGAAAATTTAGAACCAGTACCGATAGATAACCTTTTAGAATGAGGCAGAGCCTCATTCAATGGTTCCCAGGTTCAACCTGGGAACAAGACCAAAAGTCCCCCTTTTTAAGCAGGGCTGTTTCATTTTCCTTGAGGCTGACACCCGCACATAGTGCAGCTACACTAACAAAGCCCGCCTACCGAGGCTAGGCTTTCAATTAATGTTTGATATTAATTGAAAAGTTCTATAAGTAATTAATAAACATTAGGTAAGAATAGTTTGCTGATAAAATCAGGGGTTATTTAGCGAGGGAGTTGATGATTGACGCGATATATTTCTAAACAGCATCACCCTGCGGTTAGAACAATTGTCAAACAGATACCCTTAATTGGTTGCTTAGTGATCGCTGTTTTTAGCGTGTGGCTGTCTAAAATGCCAGTTCAGGCGGAGGCTGTAACATCTCCAAAAACTTGTCAACTCGGAGTTTACTTGACATCTTTACGAGATTTTAATCCAGCAGAAAAGTCGTTTGCAGCAAACTTTTGGGTCTGGAGCATTTGTCCTTTTGAGACTCTAAAACCCCTAGAAAGCCTAAAGGTGATTAATAATAGGGAAGTTAGTAGGGATTATACCAGTTTTTCTCGAAGTGAAAATCAGTCGGATACATTTAAGGCAAATAAAAACGTATTCTGGTCTGAACAGGAAATTAGCACAACTTTATATCACAACTGGGACACAAAAAATTATCCATTTGATCGCCATAAACTGGAAATTTCCCTTGAGGAAGCGAAATTAGATGCTTCCAACTTTGTTCATGTCCCCGATTTTACTAACTCAGACTATCAACATAATATAGATGTAGAAGGTTGGGAAATTACAAACTTTAAGGTTTCTCAGGTAAATTTCCCTTATAGAACCAGTTTTGGTAGTCCCAGAATCAAAAAAGAAGCGAACTCTCGATCGCGCTTAGTTGTATCAATTACAATCAACCGCCAGAGCAAAGTTAGTTTCTTTAAACTTGCGATTGGAGTTTATGCGGCTGTTGCACTCTCAATCATGACGTTGCTGCTGGATCAAGATTTTGGCGATCGCATGGGCATCTTTGTCGGTACTTTGTTTGCAGTTTTAGTAAATATGCAAGCAGCAACATCAGATTTGGGTAGTACCAATTCTGTCACCCTGATTGATTTCATCCACATTATCGCCATTATTTACATCTTCATAACAGCCATTATGCTCGTCTACACTCGATTTCTCAGTGAATCAGAGCAGGACTCGCGGTATTTGATGCGTAGCTTTGCTGTTCCGATCCTGTCTGGCTCATTTGTTGTTCTTAATATAGTTGTCATTGCTTATGCAGCGATCGTGGGTTAGGGATGAGTATAAATTCTCATTTTTAGACGTATAATATCCTGAAATTTTATTTGTCGTATTCAATCAGAACTTATCATTAAAGTGCTAATTCTACTCTTCTATGCTGGGAAAGATCTATACGCGATCGAAGGCACTCACATTGTTGAGGTGATTCCACGAGTCAGTCTCAGAAAGGTGCAGCACGTACCCGAATATATGGCGGGTTTGTTTAACTACCGAGGCATCATCCTACCAGTCATTGATCTGTGTCATTTGATTCAAGGTACACCGAGTCGCTCTTACCTGAGTACCCGCATCATTATCGTCAAACATCCTCGCCAAAATGAATCGCTAAAATATTTAGGGCTGATGGCAGAGCGGGTGACGGAAACGTTAAGCGTATCAAACGCAGATATTAAGGATTCGAGCATTCGGGTTGAGGATGCGCCATACTTAAGCGGCACAATCGTTGATGAAAAAAGGATTATTCAATGTATTGAGCTTGAGCGGCTTTTCAGCGATGAGCGATATGCTTGTTTGCTGATGGTTGAGTAGGCATAACCAAAAAGAGTATTGATGAAGAATCTAGGAAAAAATTGGGAAAACCAATGGTTTAGCACCATCTTTTTTTAGGTTTTTATCGTACTTGTAATTAATTTTTTAGTCCTCAATATATATGTTAAACAAAATTACCAACCGTCTAATACTAGGCTTCTCGATTCCAATTATTTTCCTGATTGTGCTGGGAATAATCCTGTATTCAAGCACTGCCCACTTAATCAAAGTGCAAGAAGACTCAAGGCGACTTTCTGACGCTTATGAAAATACGAATGAGTTTGCTTACGATGTCGCTAAACTCATTGGCAGTACTCGAGGGTATGCGCTCTATCCTAAAGACCAGTCTTACCGAAAGACTTACGATGAAGCTCGAAAAGCCATGCTTCAGAAAAAGCAAGATTTAGCAAACGTTACTGATTCGCAGGCTCGCACGGTGATTAACGAGATGATTGAGCTTGGTGAAGAGGACGATCGCATTGCAGCAGGTGTTTTTCCTCTTATTGATGCTAATAAACTGAACGAGGCAAAACAGGAACTTTCAAAGGCTCGGCTTGGCGAACTTGAAGAATTACGCACTCAAGCCACCACAATCCTGGGGGATCGACTCAATGAGAATCGACAAGAGGGCGAGCAAGCCAAGAATTTTGAGATCTTAGTGATTATTCTGGGAACGCTGTTGACGCTGCTGGCAATCGTGGCGATTGGCTTGTGGGTTGCTTTGCCGATTCGACGACAACTTCCAAGAGTGGTGCAAGCAGCAGAGCAGATTGCTGATGGAGATTTACAGCAAACAATTGAGCAAAGCAACGATGGTAGCGAAATTGGGCAGTTGCTAACCGCGTTTCACTATATGTCTAAAAATCTGAACTCGCTAATTCTCCAGATGCAAAAGTCTGGAGTGCAGATCGGCACTTCCGCAACTCAGATTGCAGCAGCCGGAAAAGAGTTAGAAGCAACTGTTACAGAACAGCTTGCTTCAACCAATGAAGTGAGTGCAACCTCGCAGCAGATTGCCGCTACTTCCATAGCGCTGGTCAAGGTGATGGAGCAGGTGGCGCTGATGGCGCAGTCTACAGCAACGGCTGCTGGTGCTAGTCAAAATGACCTGAACCGAATGGAAACAGTAATGCGCCAACTTTCGGCTGCAACCACCTCGATCGCGACTAAACTTGGGGTAATGAATGAAAAAGCAAACAACATTAACAGTGTTGTGACGACCATTAATAAGGTTGCCGACCAGACTAATCTGCTGTCTCTAAATGCGGCAATCGAGGCAGAAAAAGCTGGAGAATACGGGGCGGGCTTTGCTGTTGTAGCACGGGAGATCCGCCGATTGGCTGACCAAACCGCCGTCGCCACTCTGGAAATTGCCCAGATGATCAAGGAGATGCAGTCGGCAGTTTCGACTGGCGTGATGGAAATGGATAAGTTTAATAAATCTGTTGTTGATAGCGTTGCAGATGTCAGCAAGATTAGCCATCAGGTTGCTCAGGTTATTCAGCAGGTGCAAGGATTGACTCCACGCTTTGAGCAGGTGAGCCAGAGCATTGAGGAACAATCCATGGGCGCACAACAGATTAGTGAAGCAATGGGACACCTGAGTCAAGCATCTCAGCAGACGGTAGATGCTTTACGGGAGACGAACAGTGCTGTAGGGCAGCTTGATGGAGCGGCAAATGGATTACGCTCAGAAATTGCTCGATTCAAAACCGCTTAGGCTTACATGATGGTACTATCTACGATCGCCACATTGTTGAGCCAATCCATAGGCTTAGATCCGGAAATAATTGGCTCCAACCGAATTGCCATAGCTGTCGAAAATCGTCGAGTTGGCTGTCAATTGCCTGACTTAGAGAGCTATTGGGCGCGGTTACGAACCTCCGCTTCAGAATTAGAAGAACTGATCGAACTACTCATCGTGCCGGAAACCTGGTTTTTCCGGGATGGTAAGCCGTTTGATTACCTGAAAACCTACGTCACCTCGGAGTGGCGGTTATTGCCACGCAATCCGCTTCGAGTGTTGAGTGTTCCCTGCTCGACTGGCGAAGAACCTTACTCAATGGCGATCGCCCTACTAGAAGCGGGTCTGCTTCCGCAACAGTTCCGGATCGATGCGATTGATATTAGTCAACGCTCCCTGACAAAAGCCAAGCGCGGAGTCTATACCAAAAACTCCTTTCGTGGCGATGCTTGGACAAAGCGCGATCGCTACTTTCAACAAACGGCGGAGGGTTACGAACTACACCAGCCCATTCGTGAGCTAGTCAATTTTCAGCAGGGGAATGTAATGACCTCCCTGACGCTCACCAAAAAGCAATACGACATCATCTTCTGCCGCAACTTGTTGATATATCTGCAATCAGAAACTTGCTCACAAGTATTAGCAGCGCTCGATCGCCTACTTATACCAGGAGGGTTACTGTTTGTGGGAGCGTCTGAAACTGGAAAAATTGCCGCAGATCGGTATGCCTCTGTCCGTCAGCCTTTCACATTTGCTTATCGAAAGTTGAACCCATCGCTGACCCAACTGGAACCCCTTAATATTACTCAACCAGTAACTCCTCAAACCCTCGCCAAGCAATCTTTAGGAGTAAAAAATTACTCTGCGCCCGACACTCAGCAAATCAAAGCATCTGATTTATCTGCCAGTTCAAACGATTTAAGCTTTGAACCAATACCGTCTGTTGATTTACAAACGGTGAGAAAGTTAGCGGATGACGGGCGATCGGCAGAAGCGATCGCGCTTTGTAAAGCCTATCTGGTCGATCATCAAACGAGTGCAGTTGCCTACACTCTTTTGGGAGAACTGTATCAGGCTGACCAGCAAAATGCCCAAGCACAGCAATGTTTTCAACGTGCTATATACCTGGAGCCAACCTCTTATGAAGCGTTAGTTCACCTCGCCTTATTGAAGGAACATCAAGGCGATACAGTAGGGGCAAAAATCATTCAGCAGAGAATTCAGCGTTTGCAGCATAGTCTCAGGACAGAAGCTTAGAAGGAAAAACCGGATATGTTCAAAAACCAATCCATGCAGGCACGCCTGATCTTCGCGTTCATCTTCATGGGGCTTTTGGTGCTAATTGTGGCGTTGGTGGGTCTAAGTGGCAGTTCTCGCTTGAGTAAGCACATCGACACCCTAGCCAACAATAGTGTACCCAGCATCTCCGGTTTGTGGAAAATTAATGAAGGACAAACCCAGATTGAATCGTCAGAACGGGGCTTACTAGATATCAATCTTGGTAAGGATGCGCGCCAGGTAGAAATCGATCGCATGGATAACGCCTGGAAGCAAATTCAGGAGGGATTTCAGCAGTATGAACAGACTCCTAAGTCGAACGCGGAAAAGCAGGCATATAAAGACTTTTTAAATAAATGGGATGCGTGGAAGAAAGCCCATGAGGAGTTTTTGAGACGTAATCTCCAGTTTGAGAGCTTGGGAGTTTTCAATCTATTTGAAAATTCAGCGGCAAATGCTGGTTCGGCGATCGCTGCCTACAAAGAGCTTGAGACGCAAGTTCAGGTAAACCGTCAACCCTTTACAGCCTCAACCGATGCACTTTTGGCGGTGTTGAAAATGAATGAGGATTTGGCAGCAGAAACAGAACGTGTATCCGCGAAAGATGTTTCTCAAGTTGGATTTTGGGCATTTGTGGCAATCCTGATTGGTCCGGGAACGGCGATCTTATTTGGAATTTTCTTTAGCAACACGATCGCTAGACCTCTAGGAGCCAAAATTGCTGGAGTCGTTGACATTGCCCAAAAGATTTCAGCCGGAGACTTAACCAGCCAAATTCCACTCGCTGACCAGGAAGATGAAGTCGGTCAATTGCAGAATGCTTTTTACACCATGAATAAAGACCTGAATGCCTTAGTCAATCGCATTCAACAGTCCGGTAATCAAATCACCAGTTCTGCCGACCAAATTACGGCATCTGGAAAAAACCTGGAAGCAACGGTTACAGAACAGGTTGCTTCAACGAATGAAGTGACGGCAACGGCTCATCAAATTGCGACGACATCAAGGGAATTGGTAAAAACAATGGAGCAGGTTGCAGCAATGGCTGAACAAACGACAGTGGCAGCAGATAATAGCATAAATGATTTAAACCATATTGACTCTGTGATGCGTCAGTTGTTAGAAGCGACTCAGGTTGTGTCTTCCAAACTGGAAGTTATGAACGAACGAGCCAACAATATCAGCAGAGTGGTGACAACCATCACGGTTGTGGCAGATCAAACCAACTTACTTTCGCTTAATGCAGCATTGGAAGCCGAGAGAGCCGGAGAATACGGGGCGGGCTTTGCTGTTGTAGCACGGGAGATCCGCCGATTAGCTGATCAAACCGCTGTTGCCACGCTAGAAATTGAACACATGATTAAGGAGATGCAATCGGCAGTTTCTACTGGCGTAACAGAGATGGATAAGTTTACGAAGTCTGTCGTTCATAGCGTCGAAGATGTAGACAAAATTAGCGATCAAGTTACTGAAGTAATTCAGCAGATGCAGGGATTAACCCCACGCTTTGAGCAGGTGAGTCAGAGCGTCGAGGAACAATCTCAGGGAGCGCAGCAAATTAGCGCAGCGATGGAGCATCTGAGCCAAACTTCTCAGCAAACAGCAGGCTCGTTACGAGAAACCAATTACGCCTTAGAACAGCTTGACGAAGCTGCCCATAGCTTAAAGACAGAGATTGCTCGATTTAAAGTGACAGCTTAAACCATGGAAAGTTATTTGAATACGGTATCAATACCAGACGATTCTGAATTTGACCATCCCACACTGAACGATTGCTGGAATCAGATTGGGGTAATGGGCGATCGCACCTGTGGCGAACTGAAGACCGTTATCCACTGCCGCAACTGCAATGTTTACTCTGCTGCCGGACGCAGCTTGCTAGAGCGAAATACTCCACCTGAGTATCTCCAAGAATGGACGGATATCTTGTCAGAAGCTTCCACACAGCAGATTGGAGTGGGAGAAGGAACGCTAGTTCGCGCCGCAGATACCCTTTCTGTAATCATTTTTCGTCTTGGTAACGAACGGTTAGCATTGCCAGTCAACATCCTGCAAGAAGTGACTCCGCCTTACGCCATTCATACCGTCCCTCACCGCAGTAACTCTATATTTTTGGGGTTGATCAACATTCGCGGTGAAATGCTTCTGTGTATTTCGCTCAGAGACTTACTCGGTCTAGATCCGGTTGCAGAATCAGCAGATTTCTCTAATACGATTAATCCGCAACGCATGATTGTTGCTGGAAGAAATGAGAATAAGTGGGTATTTCCGGTGGATGAGGTTCATGGAACCTACCGCTTTCATATCAATGAGTTCAAAGATGCTCCGGTAATCATTTCCAAAGCATCGGAAGCTTACACCAAAGGGGTCGTTACCTGGCAAGATAAGAAGCTGAATTTTTTGGATTCTGAACTATTGTTTTACACCCTAAACCACAAGGTTTTTTGACCATGAGCGATGATTCCATGCTGGAGCTATTTCGTCAGGAAATTGAAACCCAAATCTCTATTCTGAATCAGGGACTGCTGACCCTAGAAGCTAACCCGCAATCTGATCAGACACTGGAAGCGCTGATGCGGGGATCTCACTCGATTAAAGGTGCGGCTCGAATTGTTTCTCTAGATGCCGTCGTTAATCTGGCGCACTGGATGGAAGATTGCTTTGTGGCAGCGCAAAGCCAGATCATTACCTTAGGTTCAGACCCGATTGATGTGTTACTGCAAGGCGTTGATTTGCTGCAAGCGCTTAGTCAGGTAAGTGAAGTCGATCTACTTGAATGGTTAGCCCAAAAAGCTGAAGAGTTTGAGATCTGTTATGGCGCGATCGCGGCTCTGCTACCTCCAGATTTTAGCGATCGCCAAGCAACATCCCTGGTTCCAGTCGATCAATCAGCACTGAGCCAAAGCGATAGCGAAGCGCTGCTGCGTAGCGCAGATCGCACCGAAATTGCCACTGTTGAGACGATCGCCATCCCAACGGATCGGGTGGTGCGAGTTACGGCAGAAAATTTGAACCGAATTATGGGGTTGGCGGGTGAATCGCTGGTTGAGGCAAATTGGCTGCAACCTTTTGCAGATTCCTTTACCACGCTCAAATCTCGTCAATTAGAGCTTGCCAGACTTCTGGAAACAATTCATACCACATTAGCGAACACTCCAATTAATTCAGAAAGCCAGCAAGTTCTGGACATGGCTCGACGTAAAGCCCAAGAATGTCGGGAAATTCTCACGGATCGCTTGGGTGAACTGGAACTATATGCTCGTCGCACAACGAATTTGAGCGATCGCCTTTACAGGGAAGTGATTGCCTCCCATATGCGTCCATTTGTTGATGGAGTACAAGGCTTTCCTCGCATGGTTCGTGACCTAGCACGACGATTAAATAAGCAGGTCAAGCTAGAGATTATTGGTCAGTCAACCCCGGTCGATCGTGATATCCTCAAAAAACTGGAAGCACCCCTGACTCACATCATTCGTAATGCGGTCGATCACGGAATCGAACCCCCCGAAGAGCGAGAGGCAGCAGGCAAACCGATGGAAGGAACAGTTCGTCTCGAATCATTTCATCGTGGCGGTATGCTGGCAATTACCATTACCGACGACGGCAGAGGAATCGATCCCGATCAAATGCGCCAAAAGATTATCGATCAGAATTTAGCTTCACCCATAACCGCTGCTCAACTTACCGAAGCTGAAATCATCGAGTTTCTGTTTCTACCTGGATTTTCTACAGCCGAACAGGTGACTGAAATTTCAGGACGTGGTGTGGGATTAGATATTGCCAAAAGTATGGTGCAAGAGGTTGGTGGAACGATTCGCGCCACATCTCAATTCCGAAAGGGTACTAATTTTCACTTTCAACTTCCCCTCACGCTCTCGGTTGTTAGGACGCTAATTGTCGAGATTTCGGGTGAACCTTATGCCTTCCCTTTAGCACGAATAGATCAAATTGTCAAACTTGCCAAATCCGATATTCATGTCGTGGAAGGTCGCCAATATTTCACTAAAGATGAGCAAAATATCGGGTTGATTGCCGCTCACCATGTTCTGGATTTACCGGAGGTTTTATCCTCTGATGATGCGCTCTGTATAGTTGCGATCAGCGATCAATCCAACGCTTATGGCTTGGTTGTAGACCAGTTTATCGGCGAAAGGGATTTAGTGGTGCGTCCACTCGATCCGCGTTTGGGTAAAGTTCGGGATATTAGTGCCTCTGCTCTAATGGATAATGGCTTGCCTGTTTTAATTGTGGATGTTTCTGATTTGGTGCGCTCAATTGACAATATGCTCAACAGTGGTCAATTGAGACCCATTGACGTGAAGA
Source organism: Crinalium epipsammum PCC 9333 (assembly GCF_000317495.1). Taxonomy (GTDB): domain Bacteria; phylum Cyanobacteriota; class Cyanobacteriia; order Cyanobacteriales; family PCC-9333; genus Crinalium; species Crinalium epipsammum. The sequence continues at coordinate 3,872,151 of NC_019753.1, read as the reverse complement.
AAGCCAAAAAAGGAGACGATCAAAAACGCCTTCTAGTTGTAGATGATTCCATTACTGTGCGTGAAATGACCCGAAAGCTGCTGCAAAATCGCGGCTACGATGTGGATGTTGCCGTAAACGGAATGGATGCGTGGACAGCCATTCGGAGCAATCATTACGACCTTGTATTGAGCGATATTGATATGCCCCGCATGAACGGCATTGAACTCGTTAAACAGATCAAAGATCATCCCAAATTAAATTCGCTTCCAGTCATTATTGTGTCTTACCGCGATCGCGAAGATGACCGCATTCAGGGTATGGAAGCCGGGGCAGACTATTACATCACCAAAAGCAGCTTCCATGACGATACATTAGTGAACGCGATCGTTGATTTAATTGGCAAATAGCAGACTGAGCGAATTGGCTAAGGATTAAGGATAGCTTAAAAGTCTCGGTTTTCTTGCGGAAACATTTACAGTAAAGAAATCCATGATCAGAATAAGTCTGTACCTGAGATGAGAATTGCGATCGTCAATGATATGGCTATGGCAGTGGAAGCCCTTAAGCGAGTGCTGCTAACCGTTCCAGGTTATGAAGTGGCATGGGTGGCGCGGGATGGTGCAGATGCGATCGCCCACTGCGCCAAAGACACCCCCGACTTAATTTTGATGGATCTATTCATGCCAGTTATTGATGGTGTGGAAGCTACCCGTCAAATCATGAAACAGTCTCCCTGTGTGATTCTGATTGTGAGTGCAAGCGTCGAAAAAAATGCCGGGAAGGTGTTTGAGGCAATGGGGTATGGTGCCCGCGATGCAGTAAACACCCCCGTATTGGGAATCCAAGGAAGTTTAGAGTCTGCCCAACCGCTACTGACAAAAATTGCGATTCTTAGCAAGCTAATTGGCAAATCATCTCAAACCTCAACTCCAAAACCCCAAACTTCAAACTTTACTTCATTCTCTACACCTTCCACCCTACTCCCTCCCCTAGTAGCGATTGGCTCTTCAACAGGTGGCCCCAAAGCTCTCGCCGCCATTCTCTCCCGCCTCCCAGCCGACTTCGGTGCTGCCATTGCGATTGTTCAACACGTCGATATGCAGTTTTCGGCTGGGCTGGTGGATTGGTTGAATCAACAAACACCCTTGACAGTAAAACTAGCCACCATTGGCGATCGCTTAGAGAAAGGTACTGTCTTGGTTGCAGGTACCAACGATCACCTTAGTCTTCGTTCTGACTTCACTCTGCACTACACAAAAGAACCCATTGACTATCCCTACCGCCCATCAGTAGATGTGTTCTTTAAGAGTCTTGCCCAATACTGGAACCGCAAGGAAACCGCCGTGTTACTTACAGGAATGGGACAAGATGGTGCTGAAGGACTCAGCCTATTGCGATCGCGCGGATGGCACACAATCGCTCAGGATGAAAAAAGTTCTGTCATATATGGAATGCCCAAAGCGGCAGTTCAGCTAAATGCAGCGGTTGAAGTTTTGCCTCCTGAAGCGATCGCTGATCGGTTAGTTCAGCGAGTCATGTTCAAATCACTCGGTATTCTCAATGTGAACCCTGATGAAGCAAAGAGAAAGAAGTAGATGAGTGTGACTTGAACCATTTTTTAAGGCATGAGTTATGAAAACTGTTACTGATTTAAAAAATCTTTACGCTGTTGATGATTCTCAATGGCTAGAAGAAACGATTGAGTTGTTAAAAAATCGCCAATTACAGCTTCTAGATATCGAGAATTTAATTGAGGAGTTAGAGGATTTGGGCAACGAAAAGAAAAATGCTGTAGCCAGCCTTTTAGAACAGATTATTCGTCATTTATTATTACTACAGTGTTGGAAAACTGAGTTGGAATATAATCAAGCTCACTGGCAGGGAGAAATCTATAATTTCAGGGTTCAATTGAAAAGAAAGCTGACAACTAACCTTCGTAATTATTTAGATGCTGAATTAGATACTCTTTATAAAGATGCTTTAGGATTTGTAAAAATTAAAACTCAAAACTCAGTTAATTTTCAGCCAAAATGTCCTTACTCCCTTAGCCAATTACTTGATATTAATTGGTTGCCTGATTAACAGTTGCAGGACTTCCATATTTATGTTAAGTGGTTAGTGTATATCCTGGCTGATGACTCCTGAATCTTTCTGCAAATTGCTACTCTAAATACATAAATACTTATTCCAAGGCAGGTTAAGTGAGTAGAGACGATTCAAAAGCGATCGCCCGTGAATTAAAAAGCCATGTCACAATCTTAGGTGGTGCGATCGCCATCATGTGGATACTGGAAATTATAGATCTATTCTTTCTCAGAGGGAGACTCAACGCCTACGGTATTCGCCCTCACACTATCATCGGGTTACGAGGAATACTATTTGCGCCTTTTTTGCATGGAGGTTTGGGTCATTTAATTGCTAATACCATACCTTTCCTCACCCTTGGCTGGTTAATTATGCTGCGAGAAACCAGCGACTTTTTTATTGTTACAGCTATAACAACGCTCGTTAGTGGTTTGGGCGTATGGTTATTTGGAAACCCTTACTCTGTCCATATTGGGGCAAGTGGCGTAGTCTTTGGTTATCTAGGCTTTCTGTTACTACGTGGCTACTTTGAACGCAGTTTTATAGCAATTGCATTGTCCCTAATCGTCGGCTTCTTTTATGGTGGGGTTATTTGGGGTATCTTACCAACTCAGCGAGGGATATCTTGGGAAGGGCATTTATTTGGGTTTATTGGCGGCGTACTAGCTGCACGTTTACTGTCACGACGCAAAAAAGTCTCATAGAAAATACTTAGTTAATCAATTGGCTATCTGTGTTCAAAAAGATGACTTGCAATGCCGAGTCTTTTCTTTAGAAAATTATCTCATTGATGAAATTACTGATTAATATTTTTTTTCAGAAGTGGTAAAAGTTTGTGTTGAAATCACAAAGACGTAGATAGCTACGTCTTTAATTATTTCATATAATCAAAAATATATGGAATTTAAAAATATTTGGCAAAGCTATTACTTTACTCTTTTCAGCCTGTTAATATTACTGATATATTTACTTCTTAGTTGTTCAAATAATTTATTTAATCAATCAGTTTGTCAGAGTTGGTTAAAAGATTTGTCTTTAAACCTCGTAGCTGAGTTAATTGGAATATTAATGGTTTTATTTTTAGTCAATCGTAGTCTCGATATTCAGAAAGAACAAGAAAAATCAAGATTTAGAAAAATTGCTTGCCGTCAATTAAAACTAGTATTAAATAAACAATTTTACTTGCTTTTTCATATATTTAAAGCTGCTATCGAAAATAAGCCTGATAAAAATTATCAAACCATTGAAGATTTATTTGATAATTTATACTTTGAGGAAGTAGGCTTTCTCGATTTACTAAAAACTGCACCTGTATTATCAAATAACGGAGAAGAAATAGATTGGCTTGATTACTTATTTGCGGAATTGTCAAGTATTAGTTCTGTTGTAAATAAAATAGTAGATAGATACTGTTTTTATCTTGACGCAGAAGTAGTGGATTTACTTGAAGAATTTGGTGATGCCGATTTTATTAGTTTTGTTACAGTACTTAGAGAAGCAAAGCAATGTAATCAAAGTTACTTGAGAGGAGATTTACTTTCGGAATGCCAACCTTTACTTAGGGAATATACAATTTTATTTGTCAGAGTGCTGGTTTTTTACAACCAGAGCGTTGAGGAAAGATATAAAATTAATATAGATGGGAATAAATGGCATCAATTGTGGGATGATAATTTAAAACCTCATACTGGAGATAGTCGCACAAAAGCTGATTTTTATTAGTAGTTTTTTATTTAAATAAATTAAATCATGCCGAAAAAACAAAAATTTCCTTACTTAATTAATTCTAAATGGACTGCTAACCAAAAAACTTGGGGTTGGAGACACTTTCAAGTTGTCAACCGCAAAAACGAAGGCAAGTGGGTATTTGCGGAAATGGTGGCAGCTTGCGATCCTAATGTGCGTTTTTGGATCAATGCTAAATCGCTAAAGGATCTCAATCAGTGGCAAGCGGGTTGGCAATCATTACAAGAAATGGAAGAAACTAATGATTCAGATCTAGAAAAGGAGCTAGTTTTTTATTAAAACAATTAAAGTAAAAATGTGTCACTACGCGGTGTCATACCACATCAGCGTGGACTTTGATCTTTTATTTCTGTAATTAATGCCTCTAGCAAGTCAAATTGAAGCCATTCTTTATTTAAAGGGACAACCCCTCGACATTACAGCAATTGCTGAGTTTGCGGGGTGCGATCGCGAAACTGCCGAAGACGCTATTATTGAATTAATGGCAGATTACGCTCATCGGGATAGTGCCTTGGAAGTAGTGGAAACACCATCTGGCTACTGTTTGCAGCTTAGATCGTCGTTTCAACACTTACTACAAACAATGGTTCCTGCTGAGTTGGGTACAGGTGCATTACGAACTTTAGCTGCGATCGCACTCAAAGGTACAATTAGCCAAACAGAACTTGTCGATCTACGCGGTAGCGGTGCTTATCAGCACGTCCAAGAACTTGTAGAAATGGGATTTGTGCGTAAACGTCGGCAACCAGGCGGGCGGTCTTTTGTTTTACAAGTAACTGACAAATTCCACCAACGCTTTGAATTAGAACAACTACTGCCATCCATAGAGGAACCATCTCAATCCTAACTTTGTCATAGGATTGAGGATTAAATTAATTATTGAGTTCCTGCTAATGACATACCTTAGTTGTTACCCCTTGGGTCTACGCAACCTGTATCAACAATCGTTTAGAGTAGAAACTAAGCAAATCAATTATTAGAACCCCAATGGCATTTAACCACGAATTCTCAAACGCCCAGACTGAAGAAGCACAAGCAAACCAACTTCTCAAATATCTTCAACATCAACCCCCAGAAGTCTTAGAGCGGGTTGCTAAGTCTGCTGGTCCTCAAATTAAACAAATTATCTCCCATAACGTTCAAGGTCTAGTGGGTATGTTACCCACCGAAAACTTTAACGTGCAAATTACTACAGATAGAGAAAACTTAGCTGGTATGCTTGCCTCAGCCATGATGACTGGCTATTTCCTGCGCCAAATGGAACATCGCATGGAATTAGAGCAAACCTTAATGGGGTCACTATCCTTACCTAACAAACCTGCTAATGGTGAAAATTCAGATTCGTCTAAACAATCTGACTGACACTTAAAGGATGAACACCAATAGGGGTAACATATTACGGCGGCAACCTGCACTTTGTGCTGATTCTTAAAGAGGTTGCCGCAAATTTTATTTTTGTTAAGCGCCGTTTAAAATTTCACCCTTCAATTTAAAGTTAAATATTAGGGAGTAGTTAGCCTCCAGCCGCAAAGGCAAGCATGATAAAAACTGAAAGTGCCAGCCCAGGAGTGAGTAACAGCACTAACGTTAACAAATCATGTGTATTCATAAAGCTTAACCTCCTAACAACTGAGTTTTTAACTCAATAACTTAATTTCTACTTTTTGTCAAATGAACAATTTATTGCAAATTGCTTACTGGTTCATTCTAATCTATGCAACCCTAACTGCACTCGGCGGCGTTATGGGATATATGAAAGCCAAAAGTAAAGTATCGCTAATTATGGGTTTGGTTAGTGGTGCAGTCTTATTTGCTGCTTGGTGGATTTGTGGGCAACAACCTGTATTAGGAATGGGACTAGCTGCCTCAATTGCATTATTTTTATTGATTGTTTTTGTACGGCGTTATATCAGTACTCGTGCTTTGATGCCAGCCGGATTAATGACGATTTTATCGGTTTGTACAACAGTACTATTTTCTGTGGCTTGGCTATCAAGCAGTGGATATTTGTAAGGAAATATAGATTCTGCATGGTTAAAAAATTCATTACTTACAAAGAGATCCCCCTAAATCCCCCTTTTTAAGGGGGACTTTGAATTATCCCCCCCTTTTTAAGGGGGGCTAGGGGGGATCTAAATTTTAAGCTTGGATAATTTTTTAAATCCCGCTCAAAAAAAACCAAACTAAAAATGCTCATTTTTATAACCGAGCATTATCTAAGTATTTTTTTTTAGATTTTACAGATTTTAAAAAAATATTTATTTTTACTTTTAAATAATGCTGATAATATTAAATATAATTTTAAGCAAGAATAACAAATAAAATAAGCCTGTAAATCACTCTTAAGATAGACGGAAAGAAATAGTGGTCACATTCCTTAGATGGAAGCTGGGGTTAACAATAATAGTTATCTTTATTACAAACATAGCAATAAAAATTTTGTTGGTGAGTTACATCAGCAGACGTAAATTTAGCAGAATAATTAGATTTCATGCTTACTAACATAGTTGATCCTAGCACTAGATTCGAGGAAAATAGTAAAGCTCATCAGCTAACAGCGATTAACTATCAGCAGGCTGAACAGCAATTCATTGAACTGGTGGAATTAGCGGATTTAGATCGCAAAGTAATTGCAAAACCAGAAATTGTCAGTAAATTTGAAAGCGCGATCGCATACGCACTCAAAAATGCCTACCAAGCAACAAACAGCGATGATGCAGCGCATTTATTTCTACAGCGAGTACTTTATCGGATTAATCGCTTAAACTTGTTTTGGTTTGACGATCTGCGACGCTACACTAACGAACGTTCCAACTATTTAAAAAATATCCGCGATCGCATTGAGGAAGCTTGGCAGGAGTGGGAGTTAGCACATTTCAATCTAGAAGAACTGCAACAAGCTAATGTTAAGCAAGCAATAACTGAACGTGGTGCTGCTGACTTAGATCCAGCTTTAAGTGATGATAGCCGTTACTTACGAGAACAAATGACCGAAGCTGGTTATCGTCGCGTACTAGCAATTGGTTCTTTTGATGGCTTAGTTGAAGGTAGTCGCCTTTCTCGCATCTTGGGTGGTGCAGCTAATGATATTCAGTGTATGCTGACGCGGGTGCTAATGGAAGAGTATGGCAATGGTCGTCTTTCCCGCAAGCATTCTACTTATTTTGCTCAAATGCTGACTGAGTTTGAAATGAATACCGAACCAGAAGGCTATTTTGATTTAGTACCTTGGGAAGTCTTAGCTTCTGCCAATCATAACTTCTTGATGACCGAGTGCAAACGCTATTACCTACGCTACAACGGTGGACTGACATATTTTGAAGTTGCGGGACCTGCTGCATATAGAAATTATCTCGCCGCAGCGCAGAATTTGGGATTATCAGAAGCAGCAATGGGTTATTGGGAGTTGCATATTAGAGAAGATGAACGTCACGGTCGCTGGATGTTGGATGATGTAGCTTTACCCTTGGCGGATATGTATCCTGAGCAAGCATGGGAACTGTTACTGGGGTACGATCAGGAAAAGCTAATGGGCGATCGCGCAGGTGCAGCAATTGTGCGATCGGCTCGCGTTGCTGAACAAGCTGAATCTTCATCTATTAAAGCGGACAAACAATCACAAGTTTTGCTTTCATAGACCAATAAGTTATTGTTCCACGCATCAAAGGGAAGAATTAATCATTCTTCCTTTTTACTTTTAAATTACATCAATCAAATTAAACGTAAAATACAAAATTGTTTGACAGGACTTACCATAAAACCCAGTGACCATCTTCCCGACAAAAGCACTTTTTCGATAGCTTCTTAGTACGGTTTTATCGACAAGTCAGAGCAGATAGTCATCAAAACTACTAAATTTGATCATGTTTGGGAATATAGTGATGACTACTGTTAGATAGAAGCATCCTTCTTGTGGAAGATGAGGTGACATTGAATCATGAATATTCTGAAGAAAACTGAAACTAAATTAGTAGTAGAACATCAGCAAATTGGTAGGCGTTTAGCGATGGGATGTTGCTTGCTTATAGGTGCTGGGGCGATTTTGAGCGGCGCTATCGTGCCAGAAATTAGTTGCCGACGTAATGGAACTCTGTCTCAATGCAAACTCATCCGAAATATGCTGGGGAACTGGCAACTTGAACAACCGATTACCTTACAAGCAGTCAGACACGGAAGCCTCTGTGACTATAGCCGTGGGAAGAGGCGCGGGGCCTGTAATTCCTCCCTTACTATTGTGCAGACACAGATTGGTGAAATTCAATTGTTTTATGATTCTTCCAGCAATAGTGCAACCTCTGAAATTCAAAAATTCATCAAAGATTCAAATCAAACTTCACTTCAGATTCGCTCAGGAGGCTGGTCGCCGAGTCATCCTCTGAGTAACGGGTTTCTAGTCATGTTTGCAATAGTGATGGTTTATTATGCTTGTGCTATTTTCATTGATGAACGGACTTATACCTGTGACTTTGACAAAGCAAGAGATTGGGTTAGCATCACTCAGCAGCAGCTATTTATGTGCAAAACGACTGATTTTCCTCTTTCAAGCATTAAGTCAATCAATGTTTGCCATAAACCTGGCGGGCATTGCATCATTTTGCTTCTGCAATCTGGTCAAGAAGCTTGTATTGCTCAAGCGAGTTGGGGAAAGCCTACTATTGAAGAACTATTGAAGACCACCTTCTTGATGGGCCTGTTTGAGGCAACAACGACCTGAAGAAGGATTATGCACCGAGGGGAAGGGTTCTTTTTATAAACAGGTAATTAATTTCATCAACTCTTGAGATAAATCTCCTGTAGCTTGATGTTGCTTAGTAAATAATGCCCCTGCTAATAAATACATATTCTCTGAATAAAAAGCCATATCTTTCTGTCTGAGTTCTTTGATCGTATCTTTGACTTTTGATTCTGAACTGTAATAGCCAAATGGAACAGGATAAACTACAAAATTAGCAACCGAGTATCCTTGTGACTTAGCATACTTAATTAACCCTTTGGGATTAGAGTAGCTGGCAACTAAAAGCAGGACATTTTGATAATTTAGGGATAGCAGTTTTCTAGAAATTTCGCTACCATCTGCTCCGCCATGTAACAAAGGCTGAAGAAGATTATTGTCCAAAGCAGGTAGGTAGGGAGGATTTGAGATTAAATATTTTGCTTCCGGCTTAGGTAGTTCAAAAAAAGAACCGTTAGAAACTACATATTTATGATCTAATTGATGTTCTTTAATCGTAGATTGTGCCAAACGCCATGCTAAATTATTTAATTCGTATCCATAGATAGTCCCATCAAATTCAGATTTTATTAAAGAGTTAATTACTGGACTACCATCACCTGAGCCAAATTCAATGATTACTTCAGAGTTACTACAATGACTTAATACTAATGTTTCTAAGCAGTGTGAATAAAAATTAGATTCTTCTGGACAGGAAAAAACGTCTTTTAGCAGTTTGGCTGAAGTAACCATACAAATATTAATTTGACAACAAAACCAAAGTAACGTTTAATTAAAGCTTTTAGTATCTACCTCAAGTTGGATAGAATTAAAGTATCTATATATACTGTTTTGATACTAATTTATAAATTTTTACATCACTCGTAAGATATATATAACTTTTTGGGTCGCTCAGTGTTGGATAATAATGAAATTACTACGAAGCTTGGTTTTTCATTATTAATAAAACCAGTTTGAAAAGCAAAAATACTTTGAATCAAATTTATAAATGAATTGATATTGATAAATCAAAACTATCTACCGAGATGCTATCTCTCTTTGGGGAGTTGAGCGATCGCACAATTTAAATCTAATTTAATAAAATACCTCTTTAAGTTGATTATCTAAGAATTACTGAAGTTTATTTAGCTCTAGAGGTTTTGCTCCATTAAGATTAATTATGCCTGAGCCATGATAGATTTTAGTTTAGCTCTACTCAATAAAATTGACACGATTGTAAAGCAGTGGGTTGAAGCAGTTCGTCAAGATGAGCAGATTGAGACAGCTAAAGAGCTAACATACAAAGCTATACGCGATAGCGTCCCGATTGTTTTACAGGCTATCTCTAAAATGTTGTCTCCATCTGAAGACAATGATATTAAAACAATTGTCGAAAAAGGCTTAGAACACGGTACTCTTAGAGCTAAACAAGGTTATGAGGCTGAAGAAATTGCGCGGGAATATCGCTTATTACGTTGGATAATATTTGCTAATATAGAGCCTGATTTAATTAAAGGATCATCAAAAGAAGTAATTAGAGCAGTTCGTTTGATTGATACAGCACTAGATGAAGTTATTGCTAGAGGTTTTAAAACTTATACACAAGAAAGATTGCGAGAATTAGAAGATTTGCAAAGCCAATTAAAACTTACTAATCAAGAACTTACTCGTTTAGTTCATGCAAGTAAAGAAAACCTATCTCATTTAGCACATGAATTAAAAACTCCCCTAACTTCTATAATTGGCTATTCAGATTTATTCATTAGACAACAAAAGCAGAATTCTGAGATTAAAGATTCCCTTCCTAACCTGGGACACATCGAGCGCGTATTAAGTAGTGGTAGACAATTACTACACCTAATTAATGATGCGCTGGAAATTTCCCGTTATGAAGAGGGAAAGATGAAACTTCAGCCAGTATCAACCGATGTGCAGGCTTTAATTAATAACGTTGTCGATATAGTTAAACCTTTGGCAGTAGAAAAAGAGCTTCAACTAGAAATTGATTTAGATGATGCGCCTAAGCAAGCTTTAACAGACCCTTTGCGTTTACAACAAATTGTTACTAATCTACTCAGTAATGCAATTCGTTATACAGAATTTGGAAATATCAAATTAGTTTCACAGTCGTTATCTGATGAAGATTGGTTAATTGCCGTCATAGATACGGGAGTTGGTATTAATGAAATCGACCTAGAAAATATTTTTGATCCTTACTTTCGAGTAGTTGGCGATAACCAATCTTTTATCCCCAATAGTACAGGTTTAGGACTAGCTATTGTTTCGCGGTTAGTACAACTACTTCAAGGCAAAATTGAGGTAAGTTCCCAAGTAGGTGTTGGTTCAATATTTAGGGTAATTTTGCCATTGAAGGTTAAAGTTTTAGAAGAAAAATGTAATCTCAAGATTTAGCTCTAGCAACCATCAAATTAGTTAAAAAATTAAATTTCTTGCTCTCAATCACAATTTTTTATATAAAACTTTGCTCCCCTCAACAGGCAACGTTTTGGGGGCAGTTTTATAGTTGTTACTGTTATCTTCTATTCCTCCTGTTATTTTTTTTTGGTTTAACTATTTGAGACAACTGTTTAGAAATACCTACAACCGTACTGAGTCCGATCAGAATTGGGTTTACTGATTTTTTGTGATTTCTGCGTTCTCTAACAGCAGTAGACGTTCTGGAACGAGCGCTATCATCTTGTTCAGCAGCAGATTCCAACTCATCACTGTGGGGTATTCCTAGATTAGCTCTCGCATCCTCTGTAAGTGGGACGGCATTCTTAGCTGGGCGTATTTGCGAACCATATTTATTAGCGTAAACTTGGGTAAATTCTGCACCAAAAAAGAGAATTTGTGCTGAATAATTTACCCATAATAAAAAGACAACAAAAGAACCAGCAGCACCATAAGTAGAACCAACGCTGCTATTACCTAAATAAAGCCCAATTCCCCATTTACCAATAGAGAACAATAGAGAAGTAATTGCTGCGCCTAACCAAACGTCACCCCAAGCAATTTCTACATCTGGTAACACTCTGTAGATCATTGCAAATAACACTGTGATCACACCGAAAGATATCACCAAATTTGCAATTCTAGCAATGAGGACAACATCAGGTAGATAATTACCAAAATAATTGCTGACTCCTACCAAAACACTACTTAAAACCAGCGATACCAGTAGTATAAAACCAATACCTAGTATCATTGCAAAGGATCTAAAGCGGGTTTTTACGACAGCTTTTACCCCTTGTCCTGGCTTGGGTGCAACTTCCCAAATAGTATTGAGAGAATCTTGTAACTCAGCGAAAACACCAGTTGCACCAAAAATCAAGATGATAAAACTGATGACAGTGGCAATTATTCCCTCTGTTGGCTTCTGGGAATTTTTAATCATTTCCTGAATAGCTTCAGCACCCTGAAGCCCAATCAAACCTTTAAGTTGTTTGACAATTTCGCCTTGGGCTGCATCTTGACCTAATACTAAAGCTGCGATCGCAATTACGATAATTAACAAAGGTGCGATCGAAAACGCGGTGTAATAAGATAACGCTGCCGCTAACCTTGCTGCCTTATCTTCCTGCCATTCCTTTAATGTTTCTTTAAATAAACCTACAATATCTTTTGGTTTCATATCCCAACACTCCTAAACTTGGCTGTTGCAGCCTACTTTGAGTGTTGAGCTATTAACTTGGCATTACAAGACTCTAAAGTAATAACTCAACTACTACTTAAGTTAGGATCAAAAAACTTAGTGATCAAACTTAATCCTAATCTCTAAAATACCCGTTGTTTTTTCACCTTACCTAGTGCATTCTCCGCCGCCTGCTTCTCCGCGTCTTTTTTACTGCGCCCCCTCCCTTCTCCATATACTTTCTCACCTACATACACTTGAGAAATAAATTGCGGATCGTGCGCCGTTCCTCCTGCGGAAACAGTAACGTATTTTGGAGGCTTGGGAGTAATATTCGTCTGTACCCATTGCTGAAAACGATTTTTAGCATCGACAGTAACAACAGACAAAGCAGAACTTTCTGGTACTAAATCAAACAAAGGTTCCACACAAGCGCGGACAGCTTCAATATCTGAATTATTATCCAAATAATAAGCACCAACAACAGCTTCAAAAGTGCTACTGATTAAATTAGCATTTTGATAACCACCATCTAAAATTGCACCTTTTCCCAAGCGCATTCTCAAATCTATACCTACTGCGATCGCAAATTTGGCTAATTGTTTCTCATCTACTAATGCTGAACGTCTACGAGTTAATTCATCTTCCGTCATTTTGGGATGACGACGGTAAAGATACTCGCCACTTAAAAAAGTCAACAACGCATCACCCAAAAATTCTAGCCGTTCATTATCTTCACATTCTCCAGGGTTTTCGCTGACATAAGAACGGTGAGTAAGCGCACGGCGCAGTAACTTTTCATCTTTGAATGTTAGAAGTTTGTGCATTTTATCTATATTTTGGTTGCTAATGTATTTTCTTATAAAGACAGCAAAAACCGCTATAAGCGGTTTCATTTAAAAAAATTTTTCTATCCTCTCGTTCCTCTCGTTTCCAGGTTGAACCTGAGAACGAATTTATCAAAGCTCTGCCTTCTATAATCAAATTGATTAATTGCAGTTATTAATTATCACGGTAAGTTTTCTATCCAACAAAGATGGGGAAACAGAGAATCCTTACTAAGAGCATTATAAAATCTTTCATCGGCTGTCACCATTTGACAATTATTAGTCACAGCTAAAGCTAAATATACACAGTCATAAACAGCTTGATCGACTCTAGTAGCAATTTCTAATGCTAAAGGCATTAAAGATAAAGATAAACCAACTTGCCAAGGTAATGCTGACAGTGCTGCTAAATCATTCTTAGCATCATCTAGAGTCATCTCACCTCGGCGCACTCGTTTCCATAAGATATTACCAATTTCAGGAAAGAAAAAATCTGGCACTAACAATTCGTAATTAATATTTCTTAACCGCCAAGCTTCTGATGAGTGGATTTCAGGCAAAACTAACTTAATAGCAACATTGGCATCAACTACAATCTTAGTCAACGATTTCTTTCCTCACGTAAAAGTTCGACACTATCACTAAATACTTGTCCAGAATGACGCTGACGGGCTTCTTCAATTTTTGACCAAGCTGTAGCAATATCATTTTTTTCTTCAATAACTTCAGCTTCAGCTACCTGTGCAATAATGACTTTTATTTCATCCTCTAAACTTCGGTTGTGCTTATTTGCCAAGATTTGCAATTTTTCCACTAAATTAGGATTAACATTTTCTAAAACTATTTGATTCATACTACCTCTACAATTCATTTTTATTATATACTATCCGATCCTTATACTCGTTACCAGGTTCAACCTGGTAACGAATCTATCAAGGCTCCGCTTTCATTAACTCTAATCAAATTAAGCAGCTTTACTTCCTATGAGTTGAGGTAATTGATCGATAAAATAAAATTCATCAACAAGGTTAATCAGTTTTTTACTTTCACTGCCTCGTTGAGCAAATATTATGACTTTTTTACCCGCAGCCTGAAGAATGGAAATTAATCCTGCATAATCCCAATCTCCTAAAACAAGAACAAATATATCAGGAGAAGGCTTGCGGGTAAATTGTTTAGTACAATAATATATTAATGTTTTGTCTACACCATTTTTTGAATTATCAGGAACATTAATACATTTAAACCCCATACCTTCTAATACATCCTTAGCATCAGTTTCGTTCTTTTTCTGGGAGTTATAGAAAACATTTTTGGAAGTCAAACGCCATTTTTGTCCACAAACTTCTAACAAATCACTTCCCAAGCTTGGTAAATTCTTCTGTTTAGATTTAACATTCTGGATATCCCATGCTAAGTAAGCTAAAAGCTTTTTGTGGCTGCTTTGTTCAGTTGAAAGTTTATTCTGGTTAGTTTTTCCAGTGAAAGTGGCTTGATTGTCGATCATTGTCTAGGTTTAGATAGGGTTGACTAGACAACATCTAATATCTACAACATATCTAGCGGTAGCGCAAAATAGCTCAGAAGCTTCTTAAAAAGAACCCTAAGAATATAATTGCTACCTTCGCCTTTATTTGATTAAAGTCTCAGATGGAGGATTTTAACTATCCTGTAAATCGTCAGGTTAACCATTTGAATGAATACTTAGCTAAATGTCTGATTAGACACTAGGAAAGCGCATTTAATTTTATAAACACCCTTAATGCTAAATACTCAGCCAAAGGGATAACCTGGCGATTTGCAGGATAATAAAAATCCTCAAATTGAGACAACAATCAACATCTTGCTTTTGATATTGCAAATATTTTTGCTGTCTGAATATATATCATCATACTTTTTTTAGAATGTCAAGATCTTTTTAAAGATTTTTTCTGAGGTCAACGCGATCGCATCGGCGTTAGGCACAGTTGATAGGATTAAGTAGTTAAAATCTTGAAGCGATCGCCCGTGCCTAACACACCATACAGTTAGATAATTAAATGCACAAAACCAAACTTTTAACCTTATATCTTTGCGATCCTTTGCGTTAAAAAATAATCCCCCTTATTCAAAGCCAAAAGCTAATTTATTAAATCCTCCCTCCTCTCTCCTCTCCTTTCCCTCCCCAACCCTCCCCAGACTTGATATGCTGAAATACTGGACTTGCTAAAATTACAAAAATGCCTGCCCCTACTACTAACCCTACAATTACTGCCTTTCCCTTAACTGCGGTTGTGGGACAAGAAGCCATCAAAATAGCGTTGCTGTTAGCAGCAGTTGATCCAGGGCTGGGAGGGGTGGCGATCGCAGGTCGTCGCGGTACTGCCAAATCTGTGATGGCACGCGCCCTGCACTCTTTACTCCCTCCCATCGAAGTAGTCAAAGGTTCCATTAGCAACTGCGATCCTAATAACCCCAGTGAGTGGGACGACGACCTGTTATCACAAGCTCACAACTCCCCCTCCATCAACGGAGATAATGAAGTTGACCTCCCCACAGAAGTTATCCCTGCCCCGTTTGTGCAAATTCCTTTGGGAACCACAGAAGACAGACTAATAGGTTCTGTAGATGTAGAAAAGTCTGTCAAACTTGGAGAAACAGTATTTCAACCTGGATTATTAGCGCAAGCAAATCGTGGTGTTTTATATATAGATGAAATTAACCTGCTAGATGACCAAATTGCTAATTTGCTGCTCACAAGCTTAACTGAAGGGCGTAATCAAATTGAGCGCGAAGGCATTAGTTTTCAGCATCCCTGCAAGCCGTTATTAGTTGCCACTTATAACCCAGAAGAAGCCCCACTGCGAGAACATTTACTCGATCGCATTGCGATTACACTTTCCGCAGATGGTGTATTAGGTTTGGATGAACGAGTACAAGCTGTAGATCAAGCAATAGAATACTCTAGATCTCCCCAAGCATTTTTAGAGCAATACGACGAAGAAATTGATAATCTCAAAACCCAAATTCTCTTAGCGCGAGAATGGCTCAAAGATGTCCAAATTACTAGGGATCAAATTGCCTATCTAGTCAATGAAGCGATTCGTGGAGGTGTGCAAGGACATCGCGCAGAACTATTTGCTTTGCGGGTAGCGAAAGCAGCAGCAGCTTTGGATGGACGTAATAAGGTTAATGCTGACGATTTGCGTCGGGCTGTAGAGTTGGTAATTGTACCTAGAGCAACAGTTGTACAAACACCGCCAGAAGAAACACCGCCACCACCTCCGCCACCACCACAACCCCAAGATCAATCTCCACAAGAACAAGATCAGCAGGAAGATCAAGAAGAGGAAGAAGATAATTCTGAACAACAAGAACAAGAAGCACCTGATATTCCCGAAGAATTTATCTTCGATCCAGAAGGTGTGATTATTGATGAGGATGTACTTTATTTTGCACAGCGATCGCAAAGACAAGGCAAATCTGGTAGTCGTAGTTTAATCTTTTCTGAAGATCGCGGACGTTACGTTAAACCAGTATTACCTAAAGGTAAAGTAAGGAGAATTGCAGTTGATGCTACTCTCCGCGCTGCTGCGCCTTATCAAAAATCTCGCCGTGAACGTCAACCAAATCGTAAAGTTATTGTTGAACAAGGTGATATTCGCGGAAAGCGGTTAGCTAGAAAAGCAGGTGCGTTAGTTGTATTTGTAGTTGATGCTTCTGGTTCAATGGCGCTTAATCGGATGCAATCAGCGAAAGGTGCAGTCATGCGCCTACTGACAGAAGCTTATCAAAACCGTGACCAAGTAGCATTAATTCCATTTAGAGGAGAACAAGCAGAGGTACTTTTACCCCCTACTCGTTCAATTGCTTTAGCTAAATCACGTTTAGAACGTTTACCTTGTGGCGGTGGTTCACCTCTAGCGCATGGTTTAACGCAGGCGGTGCGCGTTGGGATGAATGCTCAAATGTCCGGTGATGTTGGTCAAGTTGTGATTGTGGCAATTACTGATGGACGAGGTAATATTCCTTTAGCTCGTTCTTTGGGTGAACCAATACCTGAAGGAGAAAAGCCAGATATCAAAGCAGAATTGTTAGATATTGCTACAAAAGTTCGTGGCGTAGGCATTCAGCTTTTGGTAATAGATACGGAGAATAAGTTTATTTCTACTGGGTTTGCTAAGGAATTAGCAAAACAAGCAGGAGGTAAGTATTACCACTTACCTAAAGCTACCGATCAAGCGATCGCGCAAGTTACTATGGGTGCGATCGCTGATCTAAAATCTCGCTAGTAAGCTGTGAGCTTTGCTATAAAAAAGCCGTGGTTAAATAAAACCACGGCTTTAAATTTTAACCTGGGATTACCAAAATCTCCGCATTAGATACAAGCGATATAATCCGTTAACATTTAATCACGACTATTGATAGCAATTAACAACCGCAGAATAAACACAAACAGATTAATGTATGTCAAATACATTGATAGAGCAGCAGGCAAATACTGATCGTCACGATAGGTACGGGGTAGGATGTAAAAATCTACCACAGCCACACCTGCAAACAGAAACACACCAAAACCTGAAATGGCAATTTCTAACCAGGTAGGAGTGTAGATACCAAAAACGGAAAACAGCAGTTGACCCACCAAAACAACCAGCAAGGCTATCACACCAAGCTGTATAGTTTTGGTTAATGCCATACCGTCTTGCTCGGACAAATTAGAACCAATCGGTCGCGCAACGATAAAGGTAACGCCACAGCCAAGGGCAGCTATAGCAATTCCCCCAATACCAACGCCGCTAGTCCCTAAAGCAAGAGATACTAAACCACTCAGGGTATAGCCAGATAGTAAACTGTAGGTAGCCAGAAGTGGTAAGGCAATGCCATTTTTACCGCTTTCGGCAACGCCACGAGCAACGAAGAACAGAACCAATTCTGCAATTAAGGCAACCCAAAAAGTAGGGAAAAATAACTCTGGGTTGGCAGCTAGAACTCTAATTCCACCGTAAGTACCTAGAGCGGTTAATACTAAACCACCACCGACGTATGGAAGAGCATTAGCTATGACGTTACGACCAATGAGCGATTGACCTCTCGCGTCACGAATCGCTTCACGGAAGTTGCTGGTATTACTCATGTGGCTTCCTCGGAAGTTTACAAAAAGTTAACAAAAAAAACTTACTAATCATCTTGATTTTGACGTATATCCTTGCATATTCGCTAGTGTTGAATCAGCGATCGCTATCTTAGATCAACTCCAACAACCATGTTGACTCAACAACTTCACTAATTAAATCCACAACTCCAAACAGAAATGTTCCGATTTTAAGTTGTGTTTTGTATCATTTTTTCTCAACTGCATACTCTCCTATTATAATCTACTTTTTTAAAGTTAGCTTTACTCTATAATCTGCCTTTTGGTTGATGCTTCCAAGCATAAAATTATAGAATTAAGAAGGTAAACGTAATTAAACGTAAAACTCAATTTGCGTATTTCTACGGAAGCTTGTAACAGTAGCTACGGTTAATTCAGTAAAACGACTATGGCGTATATCTCTAGACATTTAGAGAATAAATTTAGACTCAAAACAAATGATTCCGCTCTTTCCTAATTCTTAAATGAAATAGGTTTCGACCCACAGAGGCATTTTGATGATGGCGACTCAATCCCCTTCCCGCTCAAACTCAATAAATCTTTTGATTGCTTACCACCAAAATCCTTCAGTTGCCCTTCGCAATCGACTGGTGTTGATGAATGCTGGGCTGGTGCGCCAAATTGCTCATCGAATTAGCTATCAGTGTGCGGAACCTTATCAAGATTTAGAACAAATTGGTTATTTTGGTTTAATTAGAGCGATAGAGCGGTTTAATCCCAATCAAGGCTGCGCTTTTAGTTCTTTTGCCGTACCTTATATTCGTGGCGAGATTCTGCATTTTCTACGTGATAAAGGAAGTGTAGTTAAAATTCCTCGTCGTTGGCAAGAACTGCAAAAAGAAGGTCAAAAAGTCCGTCACGAGTTATTTTGTACTTTAGGTAGAGCGCCTAGAGATGCTGAAATTGCTGAAGCACTGAATGTCTCTGTTCAAGAATGGCGTGAAAGTAAGTCTGCGGCTCAAAATCGTTTACCTTTAAGTTTGGATGCTACGATTGGTCAGACAATGGATTATCCAGTGACTTTAGGAGAAACACTGCCCGATCCCCACGACCAAGCTATGCGGCATTTTGAAGAAGATAGACATCAGTTAGAAGGTGCTTTAAGCCACTTAGAAGAAAAAACTCAAGCAGCAATTGAGTATGTGTTTTTGCGCGAGTTACCTCGTAAGGAAGCAGCAAAGCGAATTGGAGTAAGTCCAATGACAGTAACGCGCCATCTGCAAAGGGGCGTTGAGCAGTTAGTAACCATTTTGCAAGCTCCAAATGCAGAACGTTTGGCTAGCTAAGATGAGCGGTTTAATATAGCTCTGGAATTAATTATATTTATCAACTGAATATAATATTTATTATCAAATTAATAATCCCAAAGCTATCAGCTTTGGGATTATTGTTTAAAAATTTAGCTTGCTTCATACATGGGCAAAATGCCCCCAGTAAATAAAAAATAAATTATCAGTATATTTAGTAGAAGCCTCTAGCTTGCTACTTCAACTCCATAAGTAATATTGCTGTAGTAATTATAAGTTTAGAACAGCCTTAATTTGAGTTAATTATTAAATGCCATTTATGCAAGCTGCAAACAGCGCTGTTTTCGTTGTTCTAGATCTCGCAAAATTTCAACCACCAGTTGCGCCTGTTGTGGTGTGAGTTTAGTTACTTTACTACCCCAAAGCCTTAGTAACTCCTCTTGGTAAGTATTATTGCTAGAAGCAATAGCCATAATGGATTACCCCGTATGATTCATTCTTTCAGCATACATCACTATCGAAAAATCTGCCTACGGATATATACCTAAATAAACCCTCATAGTGTATCTATGGATACCAAAAAATTAAGCCCAGGCTAAGAACCTTTGTAGAGACGTAGCACTGTACGCCTCTACATTCGCATGAGAGGTTGATTAATTATTTTTCAGATACGCTGTAACAGCCAATTAATTTGAGATTTGTTTACCGTGTACCACTCCAAGCAATGGGAGGGCTACAGTATGAAACCCACGATTTAGGACTGGCAGTGCTGCGCGTCTCTTCGTCGAGAACTTTAACAACTTTGTTATAGATATCCTCTGCCTGCTGTAGTGAATCACCAATACTGGTTAATCCCAATTTCCCAAACTCCGATAAGCAACCCATGAGATGAAATACTGTCCCTGTTTCAGTACTGGTATCAAAGTGCAATCTATGGTGTGCAATGATATCCATCAAATCATTAGGTAGTAAACCTCGATAGCGTTCTTTATGCAAGTTATCAGAGGCAACATAATATTTGGGACGACCTTGTTGACTATAAAATAAACCAGTGGAAAGGTCATAACGACCGTTGGTTAAAAACTTCAAAGTCATAAACGGATGGGTAGTGCCACCTTTACGCAGGTTGATTTCTATAGCTTGCAGATCCCAATCTGTATTACCATGTTTATCTGTATGACGCACCGCCATAAAATCTATACCGAAGCGTTCTAAAGCACCTTTTTTAGCTAAATTTCGCCCAATTTTTAATCCTAAATCTTGTAAGCGTAAGCGGTAGGTTTCATCGGCGGGAAATTTACAACCGAGAAAAATTTGACCATCTGGTCCACCTAATATTTGGTCGTGAGTTGAAAGGATTTCAACTTCTCCTTGAGGTGTAATACGACCTTGTACACTAGGCGATCGCTTTTCTTCTCCTTCAATAAATGCTTCGACAATTGCCCCTAATTCTGGGATGCGACTAGAAAAATTGTCCCAAGTTTCAGCTTTAGCTTGAAAGCCTAAATTCTGAAAGCGATCGCGAATTGCTATTACTCGTTGTGCATGGTCAGCTTTACCTGGGACTAGGTTTTCTAGCGGTCTAAGATCTAAAATGGCATTTCCTTCACCAGAAAATCCTTCGTTAAGTTTAACTACCATTCGTTGCAAACTTGGCTGGCGTTCCCACAAATCTGCTGCTGCTTCTGCCAAATCTTCTCCATTCCAAACTCTCTCGCAACCATCAGGAAGAGGAACACCGCACTCAGCAAAAATTTGGCGACTGCCACTTTTAGTACCCCAGTACAACAATTCGGGATCTAGCGCAAATAAAGGTACTTCTAGTTGTACTGCCAAATCTCGCTCTAATTCGGTGGAATTGTAGCAGATCATAAAAGAATTATCTGGTCGCAATGCCTTCCGTATGCGCTCCATTAAGCGGGGACGCTCTAAAATTTTTTGCGTCAGTGGTTTGAGGGAGGAATCATAAGTAGAGAATAGTAGCAAGCGATCGCGTGCATGGGAAAATGGAATTCCTGGTAATAATTGTAAATAGTAATCAATTACTATAGGTGGCAACGGCTGAGAAGTAACATAAATTAGCCTGGTGCGGGGATTCCACAGGCGAATTAAAGAAAATAGTAACCTTTCTTCATAATGAATTTGACCCTCAATTTTTCTCAGTTCTCGCTGATCTAAACTCACCGAGGGAATAACTAAAATATCGCCGTCACTGTCCTCTAATCCATCAAGGCTTTGCCAGCGAGCGCGTAACTGTGCTTGCAGACGTTGAAATTCCACCTGTTCAGAGGAAGAATGACTCAAAACTTGCTCAACCATTTTCTCCCCCTTATACAATTAACAATTAACAATTAACAATTAACAATTATCAATCAATAATTAACAATCAACATCAAGCTTAAGCAAAATTACACAGGCTTAGTGTTCCATCTCCTGCACTGACTTAGGAACCGCAGCCGTTAATACTTCATTGCCTTCTGCTGTTACTAATACATCATCTTCGATCCGAATACCAATTCCTCGCCAACGCGGATCAATATCCGGTTGTCCTTCAGCAGGTTGTAGATCCAATCCAATATAAATACCTGGTTCTACCGTAATTACATTACCAGGTTGCAAGGTGTACCAAGTTTCTTCTCCATGTTTGTATACACCTGCATCATGGACATCTAAACCTAACCAATGTCCTGTACCGTGCATAAAGAATGCTCGATGTTTTTCCTCTTCGATTAACTTGTCTATTTCACCAGCAAGAAGTCCTAACTCAACTAAACCTTCAGTGATTACCCGCACAGCAATTGAGTGAACATCCTTATAGGTATTACCAGGTTTAACTTCTGCGATCGCACTAAGCTGTGCTTCTAAAACAAGCTCATAAATCGTTTTTTGTTCTGGTGTAAATTTACCACCTACCGGAAAGGTGCGAGTAATATCAGCGTTGTAATAATCATAAGCACAACCAGCATCAATCAGTAGTAAATCCTGATCTTTTACCTGGCAATTGTTTTCAATGTAGTGCAGTATGCAAGCATTCGCACCAGATGCCACAATTGAAGGATACGCTGGTCCCATCGCCCCCCGCAAGCGAAAAATATGTTCTAATTCTGCTTGAATTTCATACTCATAACGCCCTGGTTGAGTAAATTCCCGTGCATGATTGTGTGCTTCTGCTGAAATAGTCGCAGCTTTACGCATTAAACCTAACTCGGCAGGTGTTTTTACTTGCCGCAGTGGGTGGAGAATTAGTGATGTATCTGCGATCGCAATTGGTCCAGTACCACGCTTAGGATAACCAGCCAGCAAGCGTTGCCAGTGTTTGATGATCGTATCGTTAAAAGTGCGATCGCGTCCTACATGGTAGTAGATCTGATCTGCCTTCTCTAAATACTGAGGTAACTTTTCATCTAGTTCCGTAATCGGATAAGCTTCATCTGCGCCAAAAAATTCCTTTGCACCTTCCACACCCACCCGATAACCCCTCCAGATTTCTTTTTCCCGTTCCTTGGGTTGGACAAATAAAATAAATTTGTGTTCTTTATGGTGAGGCGCTAACACCGCTACAGCTTGCGGTTCATTAAAACCCGTCAAGTAAAAGAAATCACTATCTTGGCGAAAATTATACTCCACATCATTGTGCATCACAGCTACAGGCGCACTGCGAAAAATTGCAGTTCCGTTGCCAATTTTAGCCATCAACTGTTCACGACGCTGGGAATATTCTGCTTGCATAGCTACTAAATTTTTATTTTGAAGTATCAATTTTGAATAATCAGCCTAAATTATCAGCTTATTAATATTACTGTTAATTAGATAGGCATAATTAAACTTACAGCAATTTGCATCTAAGAGCTTATCCTAAAAATAATTAATCACAGAAAATATCTGCATTTATCTGCGTTTATCTGCGGTTAAAATCTCTTAAAAGCAGTTTGAAAGATAGGCTTAAAGTGTAGTATACCCCTCCCCAACCCTCCCCGAATATGCGGGGAGGGGGCAAGAGTAGCGCAGGTATTTATACTCCTCTCTCCTCTCTCCTCCCCCCTCCCTCTCTGCCAAGTAAGTTGATTTTTACCCACCTACTTACTAAATCTTGTAACTTAAAACTCTAATCACTGTGCCACTCTTAGGTAAATCAGTTGGCTTAATTGCGAGCTTGTCACTATTAATCTGACGGACTGAAGTTTTATCCCTCAACTGCAAGAAATTATCTACCAAAGCAAGATCGCAACTATTGGCATTAGCCGCTTTTGTCCGGTATTGAGTAGGAATTACTACTTTAGGATTTAGTGAGCTAATTGCCTGATTTGCCTCTTGAGGATTATAAGTTTTAATACCTCCTCCAACGG
The DNA here is from genome assembly GCF_000317495.1 of Crinalium epipsammum PCC 9333. GTDB lineage: Bacteria > Cyanobacteriota > Cyanobacteriia > Cyanobacteriales > PCC-9333 > Crinalium > Crinalium epipsammum. The sequence continues at coordinate 3,848,439 of NC_019753.1, read as the reverse complement.
GAATTAGAAGCAAATCTGGGCTACCCATCAAAATTTTCTGATCATCATTAATTGGTGCTGCTGCCCCTCCCAAGTGTAGGATATTAATCCCTGCTTGTTGCCAGCGCCATGCTACATTGGTTCCAAACTGTCTACCACCAGTGCGATCGTGGTCAATACTAATACCTTGAAGCTGTATCCCCTCAAACTCGTAGGCTCCAGGTTCATATATAATCTTGGGATTTCCAGGCAAATCTTTTACAGATCCTTCATCTAATAGCAAGCTGCTGAGTAGCACCAAATCAGCCGCTACTTTAGGTGAACGATATTTAGCTGTACAACCCAATTTTTCAAAAGGATTTACTAAAACTCGCTTACCATTGCTAGTAAACAAAAAGCAGCTATGCCCTAGCCATTGGACTGTCAGAAAATTATTTGTTTGCGCTTGAGAAGTCTGCAATCCAGAAACCAAGCCTGTCCCTACCACTGTCAGCAAACTTGCCCCAGCATAGCGGATCAACTGTCGCCGTTTCATCATCAGTTGTAAATTGTTAAAGCAATTAGTAAGTAGCAATTAGCCATTAGCTTGAGCGATCTGTAATCTACCATTTAATTTGATAATTACAATCAATTGAGGCGCTCTTGCTAATAATTAACAGCTAAGAGCTTATTGCTGGAACTGGAAGTGATTCCAGAAAATTCCGCAATAACAGTTTTCCTGAAGAAGTCAGGATACTCTCTGGATGAAATTGGACTCCTTCAACGTGCGGATAGTTCCGGTGTCTTACACCCATAATTGTGCCATCATCCACCCAAGCCGTAATTTCCAGAATATCTGGACAAGTTTGCCGTTCAATTATCAAACTATGATAGCGGGTAGCAGTAAAGGGATTTTCTAAGTTACGGAAAACACCAACATTTGTATGATAAATTTCTGAAGTTTTACCGTGCATTAAAGTTGGAGCAGAAACAACTTTTCCGCCAAACACCTCACCAATACTTTGATGCCCCAGACAAACACCTAAAATGGGTACAGTTGCCCCTAATTGTTGAATTATCTCTAGAGAAACACCAGCATCTTCTGGACGACCTGGACCTGGAGAAATTACAATTGCATCTGGTTGCAGCTTACGAATTTGCTCTAAGGAGATTTGATCATTACGGTAAACCTGAATCTCAGCAGCAACTGGTAACTGATTACCTAATTCTCCTAAGTACTGTACCAAATTGTAAGTGAAGCTATCATAGTTATCAATAACAAAAATCAATTATTCTAACTCCTTTGGCAAGATGCAAAAAAAAACTGAAGGCTAATTGCTTTTCTATTGTTGAATTTATCTTGCACTTGTTTCACACAAGTTAATTTTAAGAGAATTGTCAAGCTAAAATTAGCCTTTTTAATCTTTTTGTATTACAAAGCGGATTTTATAACAGTTAATAGTGGCGGTAGCAGCAGTGTACCTGCTACTAACAAAGCTGCTAATGCTGAAATTAGCACTGCACCTGCTGCACAGTCTTTAGCAATTTTAGCAAGTTCGTGGTATGACTGCTTAACAGTTAAGTCAACAACAGACTCAATTGCTGTATTTAATAATTCCAGCGCCAGCACCAGCCCAATTGTGATCCCAATTATAGATAATTCTATTGGTTTTAAATGCAAAAATACACCAAGGCTAATTGCCAGCACACCAATTAAGGTATGTATCCTAAAATTACGTTGTGTGACAAAGGCATAGCGCAATCCAGCCCAAGCATATTTGAAACTAATTAGCAAGTTGGGAGCAATTTTCCATGCTAAATCACGGTTGGGTGTAGCCATTGATTCAGATAGATCTGAGGTAAAGATTGAAAGTTCTTCAGATATATCAGATATATCAGGTGTATTGATAGATCTAAAAGGAATGACTGGCTGATCTAGTTTCATCACCATAAACCGTAACCTCCATTAGTAATCAAATAATTTGTAAGAAAACTCATCGTACAAATTGTAGCTGAGATATCTATAGAAATGAGATCTTCAACCCAACTACCTTGAGCAATTTTTCTTGCTGATTTAACATTCTAAGCAGACTAGCTCCATCAGGATGATCCCAGCCGATTAGATGCAGCAAACCGTGAGCAGCTAACCATGCTAATTCTGTGGTTAATGAATGCCCCTGTTGTTGTGCTTGCCGTTGGGCTGTATCAATTGAAATCACAATGTCGCCAAGGTAAAGGGGCATAGACTTCAACAACTCCATTGGCAGTTGAGGGTAGTCTACTTCCAGAGCAGCAAAAGCTAAAACGTCCGTAGGCTGATCTTTTTGACGATACTGGGCATTGAGTGATTGAATTTCTGGATCGTCAGTTAAGCGGATGCTCAGTTCATAACCTGTAGCTATCGGTAGTTCTGTATACAAAGTTTCTAACCATTGTTGAAACCAATTTTCCCAATTTGTATCCGTAATCACATTGTTGGATGTGTCATTAACAGTTTCCAACGGAAAATTGTTGTTGAAACAATCTTGTACAGTAACTTCTACTTCCACCATTTTGAGTCTCCCTAGCTTAATTTCGTGTGGCTAACGAGTAAGATAGGCTAGACCGATGAGGACTGTCAAAAGACCTACAGTTGTCAAAAAGAAATGATAAAGAGAAGTGCCACGCTTACGCACCATGTTCCGCATTGCCAATTTGACATAACTTGCTTGAGGCTCCTGTGCCGCCGATTTTGATTCAGTGCTGGCAGCATCAACATCTGATGCTGTTGTTTTAGATACCGAGGATGGATTGCTCATAAATAATAGGGGGTTGCTTTAGCTCAAAAAATTGTAGTAGTAGCTGATGCTGTTGTTAAATTCCTTTTTAGGAAAGAAATATTTGCGCTTACCTGTTGCTTTGCTAAAAGTTGGGTTTAAAGTGTGTCAACCAAACCTCACACAAAGTCAGGATTGGAAGTATTAGGTAAGATTTTCCTAAAAATATCAGTAGTTTGGAGTTTGCTTAAGTAGCTACTCATTTAATGTAACAGCTTGTATCAAATTAGTTTGTAGGGGGGGTGGGTATTGCCCACCCTAAAAACTTGCTATTAGGTTAACTGATTTTCTTGACGCAGGTAAGCTTCGATAAATAAATCGAGTTCGCCGTTAAGAATGTCTGTAACAGCAGTGGTTTCCACACCAGTGCGTAAGTCTTTGACTAACTGGTAGGGATGGAAGACGTAGTTACGGATTTGGTTGCCCCAAGCTGCTTCTACCATGTCACCTCTAATTTCCGCTACTTCTTGAGCGCGTTGTTCTTGGGCAATGATTAGCAGTTTGGCTTTCAGGATAACGAGGGCTTTTTCTTTGTTTTGTAGTTGACTACGTTCTTGGGTACAGCGCACGGCAATGCCTGTGGGAAGGTGAACGATTCGCACCGCAGTTTCAACTTTATTAACGTTTTGCCCACCTTTACCACCAGCACGGGAAGTCGTGATTTCTAAATCTTTATCAGGAATGTCTAGTTGCACTGAGTTATCGATCAGTGGCATTATTTCTACGCCTGCAAAGCTGGTTTGTCGCTTGCCGTTGGCATTGAATGGTGAAATCCTGACTAAGCGATGAGTGCCTTTTTCTGACCGGAGGTAGCCGTAGGCATAACGCCCATCTATTTCTATGGTGACAGATTTAAGTCCTGCTTCATCTCCTTCAGAAATTTCGGCGAGGTGGACTTTATAACCGTGACGTTCTCCCCAACGAGTGTACATTCTCAGCAGCATTTCTGCCCAGTCTTGGGCATCTGTACCTCCTGCACCAGCATTTATAGTTAGTACTGCTCCTTTGGCATCGTAAAGACCGGATAAAAGCTGTTCTAACTCCCAACGCTCAAGCTCTTGGTTTAATTTGGTGATATTGGTTTGGGCTTCTTGTAGGAGTGATTCATCAGCTTCTAATTCCAGCAGTTCGATTACGGCTTTGGCATCTTCTAAGCTGTTTTTCCACTGCTCAAATTGCTGGAGGTGCGATTTTAAATCGTTAAGTTCTTGCAGGGTTTTTTGGGCTTCGGCTTGGTTATCCCAAAAATCTGGTTGAGATCCTAACTGTTCTAGGTCTTGAATTTTAGCGGTTAGGGCAGGAACGTCAAAGATAGTCCTGGGTTTTACCCAGGCGATCGCACAACGTATCGACTTCTCGTTTAATATCTAGTAGTTCAATCATCAGAAAAATTTGATTTGAAACCCCGTGCTTTGAGCATCGGCTTTACGTTTAATGCTGGTTTTTAAGTGGATATAATCCCAGGAACCAGCAAACCCGTTTAAGTCTCCTCCCGCAACGCTGCTAAGATGTCTTGGCTTTACCCAACGCAAGAACCAATTATGCTTACAAATAGTCCGAACTAGAGAAGCATTCGGAAGTGTGTACCAAGCAGCGTCTCAATGCGGTATTCACCTCTTACGTCACCCAAACTGGTTAGGGTCGAGAGAAGTTATTACTAACCTCCCCCTCCCATCCGAAACCGTGCTTGCGACTTTCACCGCACACGGCTACTCAATGTGTCTCCCGTTGTCAGAGGGACTTCCTATTGACCTTAGTTCAGCAGCACTCGAAAAAGTTTTTCTTCTTCTTCTGTGAGGGTTTCCCCTTTTATGCCTTTCTTCCAAACTTCTGTAAAATCAAGCTTGAATTGTTCCCCAGTTTGTTTAGAACTAGGATTTTCTGAACCGTTCTTTCGTCCTAATATTACTGGAACATCGTCAACCCACTCCCATTCATTTTTATCCCATTGTTGGGCTAATTGTTCAAGGTTTTTGGAGTGTTGTTTCTTCCGAATTTCTATTAGGTCAATAGCGGTCTTTTCGTCGTGGCAGTGCCGATGCAATAGTTGTAGATTCTTCCATTCATCCCTACCGCCAAGGGCTTTAGGTATGATGTGGTCTACTTCTAAGACATCCCAATTCTGAAAGCTTAATCCGCACTTGGTACATTTACCCTTTTGTTGTTTTAACAACTTAGCCTTTCGACTTGACAATTCAGGGTGCGTTCCAACTCTTGAACTCCAATAAACTAGGTCGCCGTCGAACGGGCTTTTATCGCCTTTAACCTTGACGTATTCAGTGCTACTGCTGCCAAATTCAGAATGCGTAAGTAACCGGAGGGGGTTCGCTTTTCCCTCCTTGGTTGCGAATACCCAGTTGTTGTTGCCGATGGTCGTCCAATACTTGCTGCTTGCTTTCTTGGCATTTTTACATCGGCGTTTTGCCCATCTACGAAGTTTCAGGTATGTGAGGTAATCTTGTCGTGATAGTTCTCCGACTGTTTGTGCATCAGAGTTTGAGTAGTAAGAAGTCCATCCCCTTATTACAGGGTTAAGGTCTTTGATTAACGCCGATTGAGGCGATGACCTATGTTTTTTGATGATTCTTCCGATTTCCTCAAGGTGAACCTTACTCGCCTTCTTCGATGGGGTGATGAGAGTATTAAAACCTAATATCCTACCTTTGCTATCCCTCGTACATCGGTATTTACCAGTCGGGTATTGTTGTATGTGGTGTCCGAGGAAATCGAACCCCGCAATACCATCGTCACTCAACTCAGGATTGAGCGAATGACTTAGCCTCGTCTTTTCAGGTTTCAACTGTAAGCCAATATCACTTAACCAATTCGAGATTATATCTCGACATCTCTGGACAACGGTTTTGTTCTGATGGAATATCACAAAATCATCCGCGTACCGGATAACATCGGGTGTTGGGAATTCCTCACCCTTTTTGTGATACCAAGTTTCCCTTCCTGAGTGTGACATTCTAGGGAATTCTTGTTTTATCCTTTCTTCCATTCCGTGAAGGGCAATGTTAGCCAAGAGCGGAGAAATGACTCCACCTTGTGGCGTACCCTCAGATGTAGCAGTAAAGCTTCCTTGGTCTACCACTCCAGATTTCAACCAAGCTTTTATTTGTTGCCTGACCTTACCTTTTGTGTTCAACTTTTGGAGCAGTTTCTCATGGTTGATGCGGTCAAAGCATTTGGCTATATCCGCGTCTAGCACGTATTTAGCCTTTTGCATTATTGCTTTTTTGACTTGATTAACCGCATCGTGACATGACCTTCCTGGTCGAAAACCGTAGCTGTTTGGCTCAAAGAAAGCTTCCCATTCAGGCTCAAGGGTAGCCTTAACTACAGCTTGTAAAGCTCTGTCGTACATAGTGGGAATACCAAGCGGGCGCTTTTCGTCTGTTCCTGGTTTTGGTATCCATACCCGTCTTGTGGGTTTAGACTTGCCAGTTAGCTTTAATTCCCTTACAAGTTTTAGGCGTGCTTCTGGGGACAGTGATTTAACTCCATCCACTCCTGCCGTCTTCTTACCTTGATTTTCTTGTGTTACCCTTCGTACTGATAGAACTCTATTAGACCAAGACCTCATCAGCGTTTTTTGGAGTTTGCGTACAAGTTTGACATTGCCACAACGAGAAGCAGCATAGATACGCTTTTGCAACTTGAAGACGTATCGCTCGACTTTGCGCCAATTGATATCCTTCCATCCCTCAGTATTCAATTGTGAATCTGAATTAGGCTTATACATTGCTACTTGAATCTCTAGCGTTTACACATTGCGATTCACGTCAGCTTATCCAGGCAATTACGCCATCCCTTTTACGGCATTGCCTGTTAATTCAGGCTTGGCATTTGCTTTTTGAACCATCCCACCCTCTAAGTAGCTTCTGGTTGACTACCTACCTTACTAATTGACTTAACAAGGAGCGCACTAGAGGGTTACTTCGTTCCTGACATCCATTGATATGTTCTTTAGGGCGTGTCTCTCCACCGAGGGTCTAGGTGGTGTGCTAACTAGGTCGAACGATACTGTTAGTCCTTACCTTTGTCAGATGTTTCTGACACAGGGGTTGAGTGTTTATAGTACCCATTAGCTTATTTACCCTGTTGGATTGTTACGGTGGCTCATCGACACTTCGTTTGTTCTACCCTTGGAACATTGCTTGCGGTAGATGCTTTCAGCTATTACCATCTGAGCCGCTTTCACCCCCGCTTCATACGTTCGATAGTCATTCTTGCGTATGGGGGCAACCTGTTATTAGGTTGTCTGTGTGCTTTTAACCCCACACCAGGGCAGTAGGACTTGGTGTTTTCTGTATAGAGTTATGATGTCGGTGTAGACTTTCATCTTTTCCTCTTTGTCCCCTAACTGTCTTAGCTTGTGGCTCGGTTAGGTTTCCTCACCTACATGGATATCAAGTTGTCATTAGTAGAGGATTAAAGTGCGAACTCTACCCTGACGGGTTACTCTACTAAAGCTCTCATCCTTGAGTATTACTACCCATTTCAGAGAAACGAATCGCACGCTTGAGCAATCCTCGTCCTTTTAGGGCGAGGTTGGTGAAGTTGTGTAGAATCTAAGAACTTGTATCTTGTTCTAATTGTGCCTTGTGTCTGTTGCTAGTGCTACTCACTGCATCAATCCTGATTGCTTGCGTCCCAATGCCCAGCCTTGGGGTAATAAGTTTTGCAATAGTTGTGGGGCATCGCTAGAACTAAAAAATCGCTACATTCCTCTTCAGTTTTTAGGTTCAGGCGGATTTGCTAGTATTTATACTGTTTTGGATTTAAAAACAAATACTGAGAAAGTGCTAAAGGTATTGGTAGAAACTGCCCCCAAAGCTTTAGAACTTTTTGAACAAGAAGCGGCTGTTTTAGCTAGTTTGCGCCATCCTGGTGTGCCTAAAGTTGAGCCGGATAGCTTTTTTATCCAGACGCTTTCACATCCACAGGCGCGTCAGTTGCCTTGTTTAGTGATGGAGAAAATTAATGGACCTACTTTGGCGGATATGTTGGATCAATATCCTCAAGGTTGTCCAGAGGGGTTAGTTTTTAACTGGCTGAAGCAAGCGGTGGAAATTCTTCAGGAGTTACATAAACGTAAAATTATTCACCGCGACCTTAAACCATCTAATTTGATGCTACGCCAAGATACACAACAACTGGTAATGATTGATTTTGGGGGGGCAAAACAAATTGGTTGGGGTCATCGTGGTAAAGGGGGGAGTTCAACACGCTTAGTTTCTCCTGGTTACAGTCCACCAGAGCAAGTTTCTGGGGGGACAATTGTTGCTCAGACAGATTTCTATGCACTGGGCAGGACGATGATTCACTTGCTGACGGGTAAGTATCCTGCTGATTTGGAAGATCCCATTACTGGTGATTTACTCTGGCGCAATGTTATTCCTGTGGGTGCGGATTTTGCTGATGTGCTAGATGAAATGGTACAAGCTGATGTCCAAAAACGTCCAGCTAGTGCTGCTCAAATTCAAAGGAAATTAGCTGGTATTTCAACTACTAATACTATTCCTAGTTGGGCAGCGCCAAAAGCACCTTTATCTATTTATCAAGTTGTAACTAAAGTAATTGGTAGTTGTTGGAAACTTTTTTGGGTAGTATTTGTTTTTTGCAGTAAAGCGATCGCCAAGACAATTATCTGGTGTTTGGGAGTTATTGCCAAATTTGTTTTAGCTTGTTTGGATACAGTTTGGGAAATGTTGTGTGGGGGAATTGGTGCATTTGTCGGTGCGAGTGTTGGGTTTTATTTTGGCGATCGCATTTCTAATTTTCTCACTCAAACACTCCCTGCTAATATTTCACCAACTTCGATTACAGTTCAACCACAGATTATTTTGTTTGCATTAGCTGGATTAGGTACGGCTGTTGGTTTAACTGTTGCAGGTGGTTTTGGGCAGCGACGGCGCTTTTTAGAAGCTGCTTTGGTTGGGATGATCGGTTATGCCTTGGCGTGGTCGATTTGGCAGGCTTTGGGAGTTTATGAAATTAGGCTGTCTTTAATGGCATTAATTACTGTTGCAGTAACTTTTTTGACTCTGGGTTTAGGTTTAATGAGTCATCATTTTGTTCATGCTTTGGTAGCGGCAAGTGGCACAGCTACGTTTTTTTATGTTTTGGTGATTTTAAAGAAGGAATTAGCAGTTCTATTGATTAGCTGGTTGTCTGTTGGTAATATTGACGGTAAGCCAGAGTTTTTTATTATAAGTATTATTTTTTTCGGGTTATTGGCAATTACTGTGGCTTTTTGGTTGGGAATTAGTTATTACGTTTTTGTGCCTTTTTTGCGTTGGTTGGGGTGGCGTTAGAAATCTAGTCGGATCATTAAATAAATCAGATTCTTTAACTGTAGAAGTATTCCTGATAGGTTTTATATAAGGTTTATGTATAGTGTGTCGATTATCATTCCTACGTTGAATGAGGCAAGCAGTCTAAAGCGTACATTGCGCCAACTGAGTGTGCTAGAACCATCTGCCTTAGAGGTGTTGGTCGTAGATGGGGGCAGTACAGATGAAACAGTGGCGATCGCACAATCTTACGGGGTGCAGGTGCTATCATGCGATCGCTCTGGGCGATCTGTCCAGATGAATCACGGTGCGAAATCCGCTAGTGGCGACATTCTTTGTTTTCTTCATGCTGACACTTGCGTACCAGATGACTTAATCGCCGTGATTGAGCAAACCTTGGCAGACTCCACCGTTGCCTGTGGAGGATTTATCTCGCTGATGTCAGGACAACAAACTACCCGTTGGGGCATCTCGCTACACAACTACCTCAAAACTTACTATGCACCTCTGCTATTTAGACCCCATCTCTTTTTTAAAGGATTGCGCCTCTTGTTTGGGGATCAAGTAATGTTTTGTCGTCGCGCAGATTTTTGGGACTGCGGTGGTTTTGATGAAGCTTTACCGATTATGGAAGATGGGGATTTATGCCTGCGCTTAGTTAAAAAAGGGAAAATTCGTCAAGTAAACCGCATTGTTCAAAGTTCGGATCGTCGGGTTGCCCGTTGGGGAAGTTGGAAAGCAACAGCCATCTATTTATATGTTGGTTGTCTATGGGGAATTGGGGTTTCTACAAGTTACTTGAAACGCTTTTATGAAGATATTCGTTGATTTAGGCTCCAGTCGTAGTCAAGATAAGCAATAGAAGTCGAGGCGCTTAAGGGTGCATTGGGTTTGAGATAAGAACGAATATAGTCTGGAATTGAATCAGCGACTTTGAGAAAGTCCTGGCGATACCATTTAAAAATCTTGCTACAGTAGAGCGTTTGAGTCTCAGCATCGTAACGAACTTTCTCAGGATTGTTGACAAATCGCTCTGCATCTGATTCGAGTTGTTCAATGACTTTTTCAGGTGCGTAAGCCTCATTTCGTAGTAGTGGACAACCAATAGAGGCACAAACGAGGGCAAAATGAATGCGTGGATCTTGTAACTGCGATCGCAGCTTTTGGTTCTCAATTTGACCCAGACTATAAGTTTGATTTGAGAAGCGGTACACGCGCCTTTGAAAGAACCACAAAAACGCAATCCAGTTGGGAATTCCTAGCACTACAGGTCGAATTGAAGCCAGAGGATAGCGTTCTAGAATTGTATAAATTGTAAATGCGTTGTAGAGATTAATCCACAAGGCTAATTGCTGATTACGAGTCAATTCAGGGGTGATGTCGTCACATGATTCCAGAGTAGATAGCCAATTTGCTAACGTCCGAGGCTGCTGTGTTTTCCAGGCATGATAATCGACTCGACCAAGCTCGTCAACATACTGGTGCAGCAAGCTATCCCATACGGTAAAATCAATCATCGGTGATGCTTAAGATAAAGTGCGTTGGCGTAGCCTGTGCGAAGCACGTAATCGCTTCACGAATATTTTCTAAGGCTTCTTCTTCGGTTTCAAAGAGCCGAAACACAACCTGGTAATTCTGGACACCAAACAGACCAATCTCCCGTTTCAGCATCAGCTTCAAGCACAACACGCCATTTCATCATGGTTTCTTTTGGGGATATTTAACCATAATAGCGATCGCCCTGGTAAATAATTTAACCCTGGTAACTCACAATACGCGGGAATTTGAGCGGGTTGAGGATTTGCAGGTTGAGGATTGGGAAATTGAGGCGTGAGCGATCGCTACTTATCCTTATTATTACCCAAAGCAGAAACGCCGCTTAACAACATTACTAGCCCACTAATCAAAATAACTAGGGCTAATCCTCCTAATGCTAGATCCAACCAAGCGACATTTTCCATTTAGCCTCTCAATATTACGAATGTGTGATTAAAACAATTTAAACAGAGAACCACTGTGGATGCTTTGCCGTAACGAACAAAAGCAGTACTATGAGTATTAGAGATGTTCTTTTATCAACGCATTGGAGTTCACATAATAACTGATGGAATGATGGGTGCTAATCGTGCTATTCATTATGAAGGCAGTCGTCAAATGCAAGCATAAGACGTTTGCATAATTACAATCTGCCGCACGATATAGTAGGGAGTAATATCTATGGATAACCGCAAATTAATTGCAGAAAATCGAGATTTTTTAATTAAACAAAGTGAGATGCTGCAAGCGATAATTAGCCGTATGGCAAGCAACTCACTTACTATTAAGCAACTAGGACTAACACTTTGGACAACACTATTAGGATTCGGTTTTACAAATAAAACAAAGTCTTTATTTGTCTTAGCTTTTATTTCTTATACACTACTGGGTTTTTTTGACGGGTATTACTTATACCTAGAAAAACGCTTTCGATATAACTTTAACCAATTAACCGAAATTCTATGTGGCTTTAATAATGAATCATTAGACAAGTTTCAAATTTTTAAGGGAAACTTTATAGCCTTAGAACGATTGTCTAGAAAGGAAGCTGTGCAGTTCTACTTAAATACTTTAGCATCTTGGGCGAATCTTCCTTACTTAATAATTCTGGCAATTACACTAATAATTTTAAGAGCTAGCTAAAAAGTCCTAGCAGTTCTTAATTTCTAAAACTTTTATAAAAATATTAAAACAAATTATGCCTATTCACGTTTTATGCTACGAACCAAAAAATCATATTGGTCTTGGCTTCTCTTCCGAAAATCAACATATTTATGGTTTTCAAGGAAAGGTGATATTTGCGGATCACTTTTACAACTTTTAAGAACTACAGGAATAACTGGATGGTCATTTTTTAAGTATTTACGAAATAAAGCACTGATTTCTACATCCTGCCAACGGCCAGGGCCATTATTACCGTAAAATATGGCTGCTGCCCAAAGGTTATCATCTTTAATTACTTCTTCCAGTTTTTTCCGTATTTCTTCACCACCTAAAATTTCCTCATCTATCCAGTAGGAAATTTTATTTTCTTTTAGGTTACTTATGATTTTCTCTACTTCAGATTTATCTTTACTGTTATAGCTAATAAAAACTCCTATTCGGAAACATATTTCATTTCTATTGAGTTTGTCTTGGAGTGTTTTTCGGCGTTCTACTCCGATACCTTTAACTTTAGAAAATAAATCCTCTATATCCTTATAGGGTCGAGAATCAATTATTTTACTGATAATGCTTCTGCCAATGTTTGTATTTTTAAAAACCTTAATTAAAGCATCGTGATTAGCCATATTGATATCAATAGATGATTTATTTTCGGGAACTAATTCCTGAGTTGAGACAGAAGAATTTGAGGTAACCGTATTCATTGTAATTTCAGATGAATTGATCAACTGAATTTTTTTCGATATTAGCTTATTTTTAATAAAAGAAGAACATTGCGCTGGAGAAATAATAAAAGCAATATTTGGAGGCGTGTCATTATGATCATCTGGTTTGAAATTAGATTTTTCCAGAAGCTGTATGAATTTATCTACATATACGCTAAGAAGCTCATAATTTCTTGATCCGCCATAAGCACTAGCGACAATTTCTCCATGTTTTAGCAGCTTTGCATAACACTTGAAGATATGTTCATCAGAATTATTAGTAGTTTTTTCAAGTTGGAGTTTGTACTCTGGCTGGTTTAAATAATCTTTCCAGCTATCTTGGCAAAGTGAGTCTACTAAATATGTTAGTTGCTTCGCTGAACCTTGAAAATGGTTCTCTGATTTATCACCAAAATATTCTTCATATATTTCAAGGGCTGCGAGAGCATAATCTCTACAATAATTCCCTAAAACTCTCATGTTTGTTTGAAGCTTAGATTGAACCTTATTATCTATTTCCTGAATTTTACAGAAAGCTTCAGCAAAATTTTCACAATTATTATATGCACTTTCAATACGCTTATTAATTTTTTCTCTAATTTTATGAAACTCGTTACTCAAACCGGAACCAAGTGAAATACTCAAAGTAGAAAATCGACGTTCACTTGCTGACTCGGAGTTAATAAATTTGCTCAATATATCTGATGTGCCAGCCATATATATTAATAGTCGAACTTCATCGTTATAATCTTGGCTAGATATTTTATTTGTCAAGGATTTAAAAACCCCTCTAATTTCTTGCTGATCTTGATCTTCACACTTTCTCAAAGCATCATCTAATTCATCAATAAGATAAATAAAAGTGTATTGTGAATTAATTTTTGAAATTTCATTAATCACACGTAGAAAAACATCTTGCCAATCAATATTAACATCTTTAATATACTTATTGAATTTACCTAAAAAACTTATTTCAAAATCTCTTGACTGTTCAAGAACAGGAAAATTATTTTTTCCTATAAGCTCTTCTAAAACGTATTTTGCAACAGGTTTTATCTCTTCATTGGTTAGTACTTTCCAAAGTGTCTCAGCTAAAATATAGGAATAAAATTTACTAGAAAATTCTTGTATATTACTTGAGGGGTGCAGCTTTGCCGAAAAGTCAAAACTAACAATTATAGAATATTTAGACCTATCATTATCAATTTTAATTAGTTCTCTAAAATAGCTAAGTAGTGCCGTCTTGCCACTACCTGCAATAGCAGTAATAAACCTAAAAACAAATCTGCCTCTGTTGAAGCAGTAATCTAAATCATCTTCAAGCAGTTGTGTTAAATTGTGTATCTGCTTTCCAATAATCTTTTGGGAAGAACTACTAGCCTTAGTAACTTCACCACCTTCTCCTTGGCGTTTAACTTCACGCTCAACCCAAATGTCTTGAGTAAAGTCACGCCCAGAAGCAACTTTTCTAAGAAAGGCTTCTATGAATTTAGAATTCTCTGAATAACCAGACATATTACTCAACCCAATGGATTAATTCATCTTTTTCGCCTTTAGAAACAAAAATTTTACCGCTGGACTTCAATTTATCAAAATAAACATTCAGTTGTTCTAGAGAGAGGGTTGCTGAGTTAGCATCCTGAAAGCTTTTAAGTATTTCTTGCTTGTGGATAGCCACAACCCCAGTTAACTCTTGACGCTTCCGTTCTTCAAAGTATAGTGTTTTGAATTTGAACAAAAATTCATCAAAGGTCATCTTCTCAGAAGAGTTGAGATCAAAGCACCCCTCAGCAGCCTTCCCAATACATTTCAACAACGTATTCAAGACCTTGGGGCCTTTTATAGAGGTGAATTGATAATTAGTAGCAGCTAAATTAGCAATTAGGGTTCTCTCTCCTTGCTCCGTTACCAAGAAGCGCCCCTTACTCGTTAGTTTGATTAGCTTCTGCTGCTCTAAGCCAGTGTAAATTTCCTCGGCTTTTTCCTTCCACTCCTCCGGCAAATAGGATTTGACAGTACCTTTTGTTACCGTATCCCTTTCTGTGTAGGCATAAGCATGAAGCAAATAAATTAATTGCTCTGTAGTAAGCTCAACCATATTCTCCTTCTAATCAGTTTTACCTCTTTATGGATGAAGTATCTGTGCCAAACCCAAAATAACTTTAACGCTCCTCAGATACTTGTTGAGTATATGACCTACAGCTAGATAAAGTGTACTGTTTTTACTGAAACTAGCAAGCAATCATCATTCACTCTTTAACCTTGGAATTCGGAAAATATGGCTTTGAACTCGGATTCTGATGGCATAGGAATTTTAACCAAAGATCAAAACTGCGTAAGACTCTACCCACAAGAATATTCTATTTTCTGTCAAACAAATAAATTATGCTGTAAATTTCCAACATTGTGAGTATCGCACAGCATTAGGTGAAAATGACTACTTTATCGTTTAGTCCGAATCTGCCGATCGCCCTAAAATATCAGTTAGTCGAAGGAAGTTCAAACAATTCCGACTGTTCTTTTCCTATAGCCACAGGTTGTTTAATCTGCCAAGTCTTATCCTGCGAGAGTTCCAGCAAAGACTGATGATAGTTCGCCAACGTAGAGCGATGCCCCACACTTAGAAAAGTAGTTCCAACTGCTTGCAATTGTTGATATAGCTTTTCCTCATTGCTCAAATCCAGTGCGCTCGTCGCTTCATCTAAAATGGCGTACTTGGGTTTATTTAATAGCAATCGCGCGAAGGTCAGCCGTTGTTGTTCACCCAAAGATAAAACATCTGTCCAATCCAGTTGGGCATCAAATCCACCAAATCTTTCATCGAGATCCGCTAAGTTTACCTGTTCTAAAACTTGCTTCAGGTGTTGATCGTCAACCTCAAGGTGGGTATTGGGATAGAGCAATTGATCGCGCAGAGTACCCAACACCATATAAGGACGCTGGGGCAGAAATAGAATCTGGTTTGGTTCAGGACGAACGATCGCACCCTTACCAGAATTCCACAACCCTGCGATCGCTCTCAGCAGTGAACTTTTGCCACAACCACTCGCCCCCATCACTAAAAGCCCCTGCCCAACAGGTAACTCCACTGATAAATCTTCTACCAATGTGCGTTGATAGTTAGGCGTTTGCAAGCTGAGGTGTTCCACTGCGAGGCTATCTGCCTCAACTGTCTGAATCCTTGGTTGTTCCTCGGATGCTTGATTTGACTCTTTCTGTTCTAAAAACTGAGCAAAAGTATAGAGACGGTTAATTCCGGCTCCAAAGGTGGTCAAAGCTTGGAAACGGGCAACTACAAGGTTGAGGGAGAAAAAGACGCGGATAAAAGCCCCTTGTGCCTCAGACACTTTCCCCACCTCCATTTCTCCAGCAAAAATTGCAGGGGCTACCACCAAAGCAGGCAAAACGAAGGGAATGAACTCATAAGCGTTGGTGAGAATATTTAAGTTCAATTCCCAAACCAGCAGTCGTTGAACATTCTCAAACACATCCAGAAATCGCTGTTTGACCTGATTAGATTCGCGTTCCTCTCCCCGATAAAAAGCGATCGCTTCTGCATTCTCCCGAACTCGTACCAAGCTAAAACGCAGATTTGCTTCCCTCTTCAGTTGTTCAAAGTTAAGTCTGACAAGGGGTTTACCAAATATAACCGTTGTCACTAATGTTCCAATTAAGGCATACAGCACCAAGAAAAATACCAGAGGTTTAGAAATGCCCCAAAGTACACTGCTAAAAGCAATCACCGACAACACAGACTCCACCAGCACTAACAAAAAAGTGAGAGATTCTTGGGTAAAGCTGCGAACATCTTCCGCAATTCGCTGATCTGGGTTGTCGATTTCAGTATCTAAGATATGCAGATTGTAGTAAGCGCGATCGCTAAAATAATTATCTACAAACCGATGAGTAAGCCAGCGCCGCCATTGCAAACTCAGGCGATCGCGCAAATAAGTATATGCTGCCAACAGAGGCGCATAAATTACTAACACGCCGATGAAAACGATCACAGTTTGCCAGAAACGCGGCTCATCCTGGGCAGAGAGGGATGAAATCAACGCCCCTCGCTTGTTGTTGAGTAACACACTCAACCCTGTATAAGCCAGCAGCAACAGCACAACAGAAAGCAGTAACCCTCTAGCTTGCCATTTTTCATCCCCTGACCAATAGGATTTGGCGATCGCCCAAAACTGCTGGAGTACATTTAAATTCAATCGATCCATCGGCTTCTTTCCCTTACTCAGTCTGCTTTGAGATAATTAGAAAAGGCGAATCAGAGCAAAATCTGATCAACTAATATCTCTGGGCAATTGTTGAATTATGCTGCAAATTTCTCATACTGTGAGTATCCCAGAGCATGAGATTAATTTGAGTGCCGTGCGATCTGCGCTTCGCAGCAGCACTTCGCGATCGCAGATTAAACAATACACAAAAAAAATTACAGAGGAATGATAATTTACCCAAAATTCATCGCCTCTAAGTTCTTTTTAGTCAGAATTTTTCAAACTAGAGCCATACATCACCACCAAATCTTACAACTACCCCCCAGTGACTTTTATCATAGGGACAGCTTAATTAATTCTTAATCAACTATTTAATAAATGCTGACCCGTATCAAAGAGATAGCTGAAAAACTAGCACCGCGCTTGATTGAAATCCGCCGCCACATTCACTCTCACCCAGAATTAAGCGGTCAAGAATACCAAACTGCCGCCTATGTTGCTGGTGTGCTGTCTTCTTGCGGTATCCATGTGCAAGAATCTGTGGGTAAAACTGGCGTTGTCGGGGAATTAAAAGGTGATGGTATAGACTCCAGGTTGCTGGCAATTCGTACAGATATGGATGCTTTGCCCATTACTGAACGCACAGAACTAGATTTTTCTTCCCGTCAACCAGGAGTTATGCACGCTTGCGGGCATGATGTCCACACCACCGTAGGCTTAGGTACGGCAATGGTGCTGTCGCAGCTTGAGGAAAACTTACCAGGAAATGTGCGGTTTTTATTTCAACCAGCAGAGGAAATTTCTCTAGGCGCTAGCTGGATGGTAGCAGATGGCGTGATGGAAAAAGTTGATAGTATTTTGAGCGTTCACGTTTTCCCTTCTATCCTGGCAGGTTCGGTAGGTATTCGTTATGGCGCGTTGACGGCGGCGGCAGATCATTTAGAAATTACAATTATGGGAGAATCTGGGCATGGTGCGCGTCCCCATGAAGCAATTGATGCAATTTGGATTGCTTCACAAGTAATTACTACGCTTCAGCAAGCTATTAGTCGTACACAGAATCCTTTGCGTCCGGTAGTGTTAACTATTGGTACGATCAAGGGTGGTAGAGCACCGAATGTGATTGCAGATCATGTAGAGTTGTTAGGAACTGTGCGATCGCTACATCCAGAAACCCACGCCAATTTACCCGAATGGATTGACCAGATTGTTAAAAATGTCTGTCACACCTACGGCGCTACCTGTGAAGTTAAGTATGAGCGGGGTGTGCCTTCGGTACAAAATGATACCACACTGACGCAGTTGGTGGAAGGAGCAGCAAGAGAAGCTTGGGGAAGCGATCGCGTTCAAATTTTACCAGAACCTTCTTTAGGTGCAGAAGATTTTTCTCTATATTTAGAACACGCGCCAGGGACGATGTTTCGCTTGGGTGTCGGATATCCTGACAGACATAACTACCCATTGCACCATCCCCAGTTTCAAGTTGATGAATCTGCAATTATTACTGGTGTTGTCACCCTTGCTAATGCAGTTTATAAATATTGGCAACGTTGACAATTAACAATTTTCTAACTCCAGAGGGATTATCTATAGCAGAACGTCCATTATTCTGCTGATAGATAATTCTTACAAAAATATATATGGCTTCACCTATACCTCTTAAAGATACAGACTTAGTTGATTGTGCTAAAGCTAACGCCAAGCAAGGAGTTACAACGGCTGCTGAGTTGTGCGGTTATGGTCAAGATATTAGAACTTTTCAGATTGAACTGAAAAAAGCGTGCGATCGCATGGGTGTTACATTTAACGAACTTAGGGATTTAATTACAGATCAAGAAAATCTGATCCAACAAGGCGGTATTGAAGTTGGACCGGATACACTATCAGAATTATAAATTGATGCGTATACAATCTACTTTTTATAAAGTAATAAACTAGGATATAAAATTACATCAAACCAGTGTAAAGACGTTGCCGCCAACGTCTCTATATTCATGTTTAAATAGATATATTAAATATCAATTTACCAATTTTTTAAGCTTTTCAAACAATCTTAAGTAAACGTGCTAAAACATTATGTGTCATTTGCTGGGCATCTAGATTTAAGCGTGATGAACGTAATTTAGGTGCATTGTAGTCATCTAAACTCCAAACCCATTGCATTGATCCTGTTGCAAATACTGTTGCACCACTACTAGCAGTATAAACCGTCATATCAGCATAGCGAGTGCGACCCTTGTAACGATAAGGTGAGTGTGCAACTCGAATTGTATTTGCTGGTGCATTGCCAAACATTCTATCTACTTCATAACCAAGTAACCCTGGCAAAACAGAACCCTTAGTTAAACTGGTATTACTCAATAGCCATGCTGGAGCATTGTCAATTACAATTTCATCATCTACTGGATCACTATCGTACATCACGCCAATCAAAGCGTCTTCTGGACGTTGCACAGGTGATTGCCGCCATAAAGTAGTATTACGATGATCTTGATAATAGTCTAGAGCCGCATTTTCTTTATAAGCAATAATAGTACGATAAGGTACTTTGGTAATAGGACTAAGATCTAAACGAATTTGCCAAAAACAGGTGTTAGCACCGAAAAAACCTAAACTAACTTTGTTTTTAAGTGCTGTTTCCACATTTTCTCGCATCTGCCAAGACCAATATTCATCATGTCCGACAGATAAAAAAGCTTTGTGAGACAATAGTAAATTATGATTAGCGTGAGTATCTATATTTGTGGCGTAGCTGACATCATAACCTGATTTTTCTAGCCAGCGTACCATGTTATATTCCCACCCAGCAGTGGAAGTTCTGCTAGTGGGTTGAAAATTTGTCAAAAACTCACCAGCGCCTACTCCGTAAGCAGCAGCAGGGTTAGGACTTTTAGAATATGGACGATTGAAAGAAACTTGATATGCTTGTATCCGCCGACTGTTCCAACGATAAAGTGATTTATTCCCCCAATTGTTATATGCCTGATAAGTAGTAACACTTTGTTGAAACAGGATATCAGAATTACGGGCATCATCTCGTACTACAAAAATAATGTAACTTTGCTTACCAGATTTACTTGCAGTTAGTTTTGCTAAATAAACACCACTTGCCCAGTCAGTGGCATCATTAGAATTATATGGAATATTTAAAATATAGGGGTTTTTCCAATCACATTCAATTAATCCACTATCTTTATCCTCAACAGGCGGTGGTTGTTTAATCCCTGAAAGTGCGATTTTATCGGTGATTCTACGCCCACCAGTACCGTCATACCAACCCATACGAAAAATTTCAATTGTGTAGGTAGGGTCATTTGTATTGACAAATAAGCTAATTTTGCCACCACGATTAATACTGGTAAGTGATGCGTATCCTTCTATTTCCTGCTTAGTAGCAGGATTCGTCAGTTGCCAGTCTGTTGTTCCTTGCTTCTGATTTTCTATAACGATTGGGTTGCTAGTACGGACAGATTTAACAGTATCACTATGATCTTCAATTTGTTGAGTTAATCTAATTTTACTATTCTGCAAATCCCTGGCGTTGGCTGCTACACGAAATGAAAAAGTAGCTGATAGACCGAAAAAAAAACTTTTTAAAAACTGCCTTCTGCGTGATTTAACTTGAGTTTTCATGCTCCAAAAGAAAAGGGATCTCAGGAAATCAAATCGCGCATCTTTTTTCATCATTGTTGAGTAATTAATTGAAGTTAATAAGTTTAACCTTTCCAAGTATTACCAGTTCTTGAGGGAAAACTCAATATAATACTCGCAAAACTTCGTAATTATTATAACTTCGGTTCAGTTCCAATAAATGGACGCGGCTTTTTAATTTCTTCTCCCATTAATTTTAATGATTTGGAGTAAATATCTAGCGCCGCATCTAATTCTTTGTGGTCTTTCTCCTTTAGCTTTTGAATTTTTATCAATAAAATCTTGTAGTTTATTTCCAACAAAATCCCAATGTAGAATAACCAAATTAAATTATTGTAAAATTTACGATAATAATAAATATTTGCTCTGGGAAAATCAATTAAAATAGCACTAATGTTATGTTTTTTGCCTTGTCCCCCGTAATGAATTACAGGAGCAGTCGGAATATACATAAAAGTCATTTTTGCTTTCTTCGCTCTTTCGATCCAATCTAGGTCTTCATTGTAAAAATAGTAATTTTCATCATATAAACCAATTTTTTCAAAACAATTTATTCTAACCATGCTAAAAAAATTGCCAATCCATTCAATTTGAAATGCTTGGGAAAAATCTGGTTTTTTAAAGCTAATTATATGAGTTCTTTGGAATTGTTTAGTCAGGTCTGGATTAAGAATAGATCCACAAACACCGTCTACATGGGGATTTGAGTTTAAGTAATTGACCATTGATGATACTGTGCCTTCAATTACTTTAATATCGCTATTAGCTAAAATAACAAAATCACTTTTATTTTCAAATGCTAGACGTATACCCATGTTAAAGGCTCTAGCTGGCCCATAATTGTGCTCATTTGAAATTAAAATGACATCGGGAAATTTTTCCTTGAGCATTTCTTTAGTTCCATCTTCGGAATTATTATCAACGACAATAATATCTATGTTTAAATCAAGATTTAAACAATCTTCCTGCAATGAAATAATCAAGTTTTTTAAGAATTGGCAAGTTTTATAAGTAACAATAACAATCGAAAGTTTTGTGTTTTGCATAGATAAAAAGATCAAGAAAGCTTGCGATTAACTAGAACGGTTTTTTTTGTTAATTTTTTATTAATTTCACTTCTAATAAGAAAACCGTTTAGACTACACTGGGCATTTCTCCATGATAAAGCTTTTATCCCGCTTAACGTTCAGTCCACATGGGTGACGGGGTTCCTCAGACAACCTCAAACATCGTGAAACGCTCTCATAGAGAGACATCGACGGTGACTACTCTAAAAGTCAATAGCAAGCTTTTGGTAACTTTTGCCTGATTTAATCACATTTCCAAATCTGGATGCTACCATCTGCACAGGCTGCAACCAAAGTTTTACCATCAACACTTACCGCTAAAGACATTACTACATTACTGTTTTGATTGCTCAGAATATGTACAGGCGATTCTTTCAATTTGCCGTTACTTTGCAAATACCAAATCTTAATTGTGCCATCGGAACTACCACTAATATAAGTTTGCCCATCAAAGCTGAATACTCCAGATGTTACCTGTCCTAAATGTCCCTTAAAACTGTTAATTAATAAGCCTGTAGGCAGTTGCCACAGGCTAATCATCCCGTTGGCACTACCAGAAGCAATGTAAGCATCTGGACTAATTGCCAGTGACTCTACACTGCTGAGATTACCCGTAAGTATACTGCTGCATTTACCAGTTTGGAGTTCCCATAGTCTAATGATGCCGTCTTCGCCGCTACTAGCAATTTGGTTGTCTGGGGTAAGTGCGATCGCACTAATTGGATTTATATTATCAGTAATGGTATTTATTAATTCTCCTGTAGATAAATTCCATAACTTAATGGTTTTGTCAAAACTGCCACTAATTAAAGTTTGTCCATCTTGACTAATTGTAAGCGATCGCACTGAACCACTATGACCTGTGAGAGTTGTAATTAATTTACCACTATCCATCTCCCACAGCTTAATTGTCTCATCCCAACTACCACTAGCAAGAATTTTTCCATCTAAGCTAATAGCAACACAAAAGACTGCTTTAGTATGCCCAGATAAACTATTGATTAATTCTCCTGTGGATAAATTCCAAATTTTGATATTTTTATCAAAACTGCCGCTAATTAAAGTTTTTCCATCAAAACTAATTGCTAGAGAACGAACCCAGTCTGAATGCCCTAAAATTGTATTTCTACAACTCCATGATTGAGACTGTAAAGAGATTAATTGCTGTGGATTTACACTGATTAATTCTTCACTATTATCCCCTAAAGAAGGAATTTTAGTTGTTAAATAAGCTTCTTCTCGTGCAATCGTTTGTGCTTGGATAGCATCAAGACGGGCAGTAATTTCTGCTAATTGGGTAGGGAAAGTAGCAACTTTTTGAGATTGTTGTGAACTCGTTTTTTCTAAAAACTCTACTCTTGATGGTAAAGATAAATTTTTAAGGTAATCAATTACAATATTTAAAGATTCTTCCAGGCTGGTAGATTGTTCTTGTAGAAACTGGATTAATCGTTTTTGTTCTAGAATTTTATCGTATATTGGTACAAGTTCAAGAGCTTCATCTTGGGAAAGATGCTGTGCCATTTCTGACTTGAAAGCATAAATTTCTGCTTGGATTTGTTGAGAAGTTAAATTCCGCGTTTCTAAGTTTTTTTGTTCTAAGGTTTGAAGATGTGCTGACAATTCCTGATTTATACGGCTAATGGCTACCTTGATTCGTTTTTTATTACGTTGCTCTAAATATAATCTATTAACTGAATTGAGTAATAAAGAAATAGCTATTGGCACGGTTGCATAAAGGATGTCTCCTAACTTCGTAGCAACAAATACCCCGACTAATGAGGCAGCTATAGATAAAATTTCTGCAATTTGTAACCAACGAGATAACTCTAACATTGGAAGTATTGGTTAAGGCTGATCAATCAATTTAATTATTGCAATAATTAGTTATTACATCTGTGTAAATATTGTGTGCATTTGCGGTTAACTATCTGAAAATTGAGTTACGCAAGAGGTATTATCAATTTTTAAATGCTAGCATCGCGCCTGGAATTATGGGAAATCTAAAAATCATTCGTTATTTAAAGCCCAAGCGCGAAAGTTATCAGGTAATTGATTATTGTTCATTGATAATTGATTTTATAATTTATAAGTTTAAAATCAGTCGTGCTATGTTAAAATAGATTAATACTCCTAAAACATCAACGGCTGTGGTGATGAAAGGAGCAGACATTAAAGCTGGGTCTAAGCCGAAAGAACGAAACAGAAACGGCAATGCAGAACCAGTAACAGAAGCTAAAATAGCGATCGCAACTAAGCTAACACCTACAGCTATAGCAACAAACAAATTTCCCTGCAACCAATAAGCCCATACCATCGCCAAAGTTCCCAGTGTAACGCCTAACATTGCTCCAGCGATCGCTTCTCTCAAAACAATTTTAGTTGCTCCCATAGCTTGCAGTTCATCAGTATTTAAACCGCGAATTACTACTGTTGATGATTGTGCGCCTACATTTCCCCCAGTACCAGTAAGTAAGGGAATAAACACGGCTAATGTTACCACTTGCTGCAAGAGATCCTCTTGAGATTTAATAATTGAGCCTGTTACAGTATTTGTAAGTAGCAAAATTAACAGCCAAACAACTCGCTTACGCGCAACTGTAAATAAATTAGTTTGAAAATAACTATCACCACCAGACTGTACACCCCCCAAAGCGTAAATATCTTTTGTAGTTTCTTGCTCAATAATATCCATCACATCATCAACTGTGACAATACCGACTAAACGTTGTTCGCGATCAACTACGGGTACTGCTAAAAAATCATAGCGTTGGATTAATTTTGCTACTTCTTCTTGATCAGTATCTGTATTTACAAAAACTACGTCGCGAGTGATAATTTCACCTAAAGTTTGATTTGGTTGAGCCGTGACTAAATCCCGTAACGAGACAATGCCACTTAAGCAGCGATTTGTATCTGTAACATAGAGGTAATAGATAATTTCGGTAATTTTGGCTAAACTGCGAATGCGTTCTAATGCCTGAGCAACTGTAAAATTATCTTTTAAAGCAATATACTCAGGGGTCATTATTCTGCCAGCAGTACCAGCATGGTAGCCTAGTAACTGTGCTGTAGCTTGACGTTCTTCTGTACTGAGTTGTTCAATTAAACGAGTAACAACTCTAGCTGGTAACTCATCTAATAGTCGCGTGCGATCGTCAGGCGACATTTGATCGAAAATATCTTGGACTTCTTGATTTTTAAATTCTGCGATCAGTGAATGTTGTACAGTAGAGTCGAAATATTCGTATACTTCTATAGCTTGATTTTTAGGTAGTAAGCGAAAAGCTATTACTTGTGTGGTTTGGGGTAAACCTGCAATAGCTTCGGCAATATCTACTGGTTGCACTCTTTGCAGTAAATCTTTAGCTGCTTCCAAGTTTTGTGCTTCTAGTAGGGTTTGTAGTTGCGATCGCAACTCTAATCGGATTTCAGTGCGCGATTTTGTCTGGGTGAGAATGTTAGTGTCAGTCAAGGTAGGCTCACTCTAGATAGATGAATGACAGATTACTCGTTTTCCGTTTAGAGAATAGTTATTGATAAAACCGCCACAAACGGGCGAGAGTTATACCTAGTTGTACGCTAATTATCCCCATAACAGCACTACCTAGCCAGTAAAAAGTCGCTATTTGTAGATTGCGATCGCGCATCAGCGTAACCGTATCTAACCCATAAGTTGAGAAAGTAGTATAAGCACCTAAAAAGCCAGTTGTTACCATTAATCTGATTTCTGGTGGAATACTGACAAATTTTTCTAATACCAGAGTGGCGAAAAAGCCCATTGCACAACAGCCAGTTAAATTAATGAAAAAAGTGCCGTATGGGAATCCAGTACCAAAGGTTTTAGAAAACCATAGTGTAATGTAATAGCGACTTAACGCACCTGCGATCGCACCTAAGCTGATGGCAATAGGATTGCGGATATCCGATTCTAGCATCCTAATCTTGGCTCACACTCATGGTTTCGCTTATTATCAAAGGTTTTGATAATTAAGTCGATAGAATGAAGGCAATTTTGTCAAGAAATGTTATCTCTTAGATAGAGAGCCATTCTGAAATTGGAACAATAGCTACCAAAATATACATCTAATTTAATGTAGGGTTGTGAAAACCTGTCTCTAGCTACTTGTATAGCTATTGAGCTTTGACAACTAAACTACAACAAACTTTTTTTTCAAATCACTGCAATTAAATTTTATTTGAGGAGAAACCGATATGACTAACGAACCCAGGATTAATAAAGAATCTGCAATTGTGGAAATCAGCCAGGAAACTAGAAATCTAGTCGATGATAAGATGGCTGGTGAACCTGAAGACCTTAAGCGTGAAGTAATGGCGCTAATTGATGCCATTAAAAAGCGGGCGCAAGTAGAAGCACAATCGGCTGGTCATCTTAGCCAGGATGCTTATCTTAATGCTTTAACTAAAGCACGGGAAGCTGTAACCCACGCACGCACATCAATTGAAACAAATCAGCCTTTGCTAGAAAAAGATCGGATTGAATACTCTTTCAAACTGATCCAAATGGAAGCAGAGAAAAACTGGGAGTCAATTGTTAAGGAAGTTTCCACATTGGGCGATCGCTTAACTGATGCAGCAAAAGCCGCTTGGGAAGCCCTCACAGCCCCTCGTCATCACTCTTAGTTAAAAAAAACTCCCCTCCCCGTCAACGGGGAGGGGTTAATCACACAAATTGCAAAAATTAAATCCTTTAATTTTCTGCTACTTCAGAAGAATTATTTAACAGCTAAAGGACTGATGGGACAAGCAACGTTTGTACCACCTAAACCACAATAACCACCAGGATTTTTAGCGAGATATTGTTGATGATAGCCTTCTGCGTAGTAAAACTCAGGCGCATCAAGAATTTCTGTAGTGATATTGCCATAGCCTTTTGCTGTCAAAGCTTGCTGATAAGCATCTCGTGATGCTTCTGCTAGTTGCTTTTGACCTTCTGAATAAACATAAATTCCAGAGCGGTACTGAGTACCTGTATCATTACCTTGGCGCATACCTTGAGTGGGATTGTGGCTTTCCCAAAAGACTTTCAACAGCGCTTCATAACTGATTACTTTTGGGTCAAAAACAACTAACACAACTTCGTTGTGACCAGTTAACCCACTACATACTTCTTGATATGTGGGATTAGGCGTAGATCCTGCTGCATAACCAACTGCGGTGCTAAACACGCCGTTTTCCTGCCAAAATTTGCGTTCTGCTCCCCAAAAACACCCCATGCCAAATATCGCCATTTCCATACCATCAGGAAAAGGAGGCTTGAGGGGGTTGCCGTTGACGTAATGATGAGCGGGTACTGGTATGGGTTCTGCTCTGCCTGGTAATGCGTCTTCCGGTTTAGGTACAGAAAGTTTTTTACCAAATCCAAATATCGCCATTTAATTTGTCTCTAATTTATGCTAATTTTCTTTACCTTACTTAATATTTTAATAAAATTGTTTTAGGACTTACACATAAATCATCCTTGAGGTCAGGGCGGGTTTATGTATATCAATGGTTTGTCAGCATAACTTAGGCGTGTAACCCGCCCCTACAAGGGGTTGTTTGTTTTTTGAAAATGTCTGTAGCTTATTTTTAGCTAGCGCAAATACATTCACGCATTTTTCGCATATTGGCTGGTAAATCAAGTTTCATTGCTTGTTCTATAAATATAGATGGAACTGGAATAGTAGGGGTTGCCTGTACTGAGTAGGTCAGCACAGTTCCCGCGCCAGCATCTTGTAGTTTTAATTCAGCCGAAAAATCGGTAAAACTGCCTTTTTCCAGCCGAAAACTAATTTGCTGCTGCACAATCTCAAACACATGAAGATAAATTTCTACTTGCACACTCAGAAATAAGAAAGCTTTTTGGGCTACTTGGTAAAGACGTTTGTAGCTGCTAGAAGTTATGGGTAGTACTTCCGAGCGGATTAAATCTGGAAAGTAATCTACCCAAAGAGGGTAATTTGTGATTTTTTGCCAAACGTGCGATCGCTTTCTTGGTAAATACATCTGCGCCGTGACAGCCCCCCCCCAAATAGAATGCGTTGCCGAACCGTCTGTGCAGAGCATTCCCGTTTTAATTAAAATTTCCCCTTGGAAAAGCGCGGCTTCGGTAGCGTCAAGCGAATCAGAATAAAAAGATATGCTCATGTAATTATCAGCTACAATATGCGGATATTTTAGAGGAAAAGCGCGTGAGACAATCTCGCAAGTCTCAAACTGAATTAGTTGCTTATATTTTTAGCAGTGTATTGGGAATTACAATAGCTCTCTATCTTTTAAGAGGATTTGGTATTCTCACGTTTCTTCCTGGTGGCGTGTACTTACTATTAATAGTATTGACAATTGCTACGGGCATTTTATATGGAATATTGAAAACTTTACGATATTAATTTCATTGAAATATGAAATTATTTCTCTAGAGATTTAAACTATAAAGGAAATTGTGAGGAGAGCATTTCTATGGCGACCTATATATGCACGATTTGTGGCTATGTGTATGACCCAGAACAAGGTGATCCCGATTCTGGGATTGAACCAGGTACGGCTTTTGAAGACATCCCTGAAGATTGGGTGTGTCCGGTTTGCAAAGCAACCAAAGAGGATTTTGAAATAGAAGAGTAAAATAGATCTTCTATCATTATTACTAATTTGAGTGTGCAACAGTTACGAATCGTGGTAATAGGTGGTGGGGCTGCTGGTTTTTTTGCAGCAATTTCTTGTGCTGAAACTTACCCTCACGCCCAAGTCACATTAATAGAAGCTGGGCGCGAAGTTCTGGGGAAAGTTCGCATTTCTGGGGGAGGTAGATGCAATGTTACCCATGCCTGCTTCGATCCGGCTGTTTTGGTGCAATATTATCCTAGAGGAAATAAAGCACTACGGGGTGCTTTTACTCGGTTTCAAGCTAAGGATACAGTTGCTTGGTTTGAGTCTCATGGGGTGAAGCTGAAAACTGAACCGGATGGCAGAATGTTTCCGGTGACAGATAATTCAGAAACGATTGTAGATTGTTTGATTGAAACCGCTAAAGCAGTTGGGGTAAAAATTCGGACTGGGATACCTGTGATTTCAATTTTGCCCCAACCCTCGGTTTCATCCA
Source organism: Crinalium epipsammum PCC 9333 (assembly GCF_000317495.1). Lineage (GTDB taxonomy): Bacteria > Cyanobacteriota > Cyanobacteriia > Cyanobacteriales > PCC-9333 > Crinalium > Crinalium epipsammum. The sequence continues at coordinate 3,819,922 of NC_019753.1, read as the reverse complement.
CCGCGCCAACGGAAAAGGAATTTGAAATTAAATTGAAGTCGGAAGAAGTTTTAAGATGCGATCGCCTACTCCTTAGTACTGGTAGTAACCCTCAAGGATACCGTTGGGCAAAAGATTTGGGTCATACGATTGAACCATCTGTTCCCTCTTTATTTACTTTTAATATTGACGACCCTCGTTTGCAAGATTTAGCTGGTGTCAGCGTTGAATCAGCGCGAGTGTTATTACCTGCGGCTAAACCTGTACTAGAACAAACTGGTGCTTTGCTGATTACTCATTGGGGTTTAAGTGGTCCTGCTGCCCTGAAACTCTCCGCTTGGGGTGCGAGATTCTTACACGATCGCGATTATCAAACACCGTTAGTAATAAATTGGCTTCCGCAGTACAATCCAGAAAGCTTGCGTAAAATGTTGCTGGCAGTTAAATCACAGTTACCGCAACGCAATATTTCGGCTAATTGTCCAGTTCCTATCCCCCGCCGCCTTTGGCAAAGTTTGATTACGGCTGTTGGTATTGGTGCGGAAGATAGATGGGCTGGGTTATCAAATAAAACTTTAAATCAACTGATCCAAGAACTAAATCAAGGTCAATTTTTGATTAAAGGTAAGGGAGTATTTAAGGAAGAATTTGTGACTTGTGGCGGGGTGAGGCTGAAGGAGGTAGATTTTAAGACGATGGAAAGCCGTTGCTGTCCAGGGCTTTATTTTGCGGGAGAAATTTTAGATATTGATGGAGTTACCGGAGGATTTAACTTTCAAAGTGCTTGGACAACAGCTTGGTTAGCTGGTCAATCAATGGGAAAATGGCAGTAGTCTAATAAGTTGTTAAGTAGCTGGGTGGAAATAAACTTAACATCCAGGCTGGTCATTGGTCATTGGAAAGCCTTCCTTCGCGTCTTTTGGGTCTTCGTGGTTTAATAATACGCAATGAAATTTAGTGAAATTGTACAAAAACTTGATAGTGTTGCTGCCAATAGTCTGATATCTAAACCAGATATTGATCCTGATATTTCAGGCGTAGCACCGATTGATATTGCTGAAGAAGGGACTCTCAGCTATATAGAAGGCGGAAAATTTGCCTCCAAGGTGGGTAAAACCTCTGCAAGTGCTTTGATTTTGCCCAAGGATGAAGCGCTACAAGCACAAGCTAGTGAACGTGGTATTGCCTGGGTAGTAGGATCTGATCCACGCTTGTTATTTGCCAGTGCGATCGCACTTTTCTATCAACCTTTCCACCCGACTCCAGAAATACACCCAACTGCGGTAATTCATCCTACTGCCGAAATCGGTAATGATGTTTACATTGGCGCTCATGTAGTGATTCAAGCAGGGGTAACAATTGGTAAGAGTGTGTGTATTCACCCCAATGTAGTAATTTATCCAGATGTGCAAATAGGCGATCGCACTATCTTACACGCCAATTGCACTATCCACGAACGCACGCAAATAGGCGTAGGTTGTGTGATTCATAGCGGTGCTGTTATTGGTGCTGAAGGTTTTGGTTTTGTACCCACACCTCAAGGTTGGTTCAAAATGGAGCAATCTGGCTACACTGTGTTAGAAGATGGGGTGGAAGTTGGTTGTAATAGTACTATTGATCGTCCATCTGTAGGAGATACGCGAGTTGGGCGTAATACAAAAATTGATAACTTAGTACATATTGGTCACGGATGCCAAATTGGACAAAACTGTGCCTTAGCTGGACAAGTTGGGATGGCGGGTGGTGTGAAAGTTGGCAATCAAGTATTGTTGGCGGGGCAAGTAGGAATTGCTAACCAGGCGCATATTGGAGATGGTGCGATCGCTACTGCTAAAGCTGGTATCCATAGTGACATTGAACCTGGAGCAATTGTAACTGGCGTTCCTGCCATTCCCCACAAAGTATTTGTCAAAGCAGCCGCTATTTATAGTCGTCTGCCTGAAATGTATCAAACCCTAAGAAAATTGCAGCGAAATAGCCATTAACAATTAACGATGATCCATGACCCCCAAATTAATCCTCCTTCGGCATCCTCACATCTACAGATCCTTCGGGAGTAAGGAACACATTTCCACCTAGTCCCCGAATACGACTAATGGCAATTTTGCGAGTGCGATCGTCAGGTGCATTTGTTAACACCATTAACCAAGCCTGTGCTTGCGCTTGTTTGCTGTTAGGATTACGGGCAATAAAATTAGCTGTTTTACGAGATGCTGCTGCTACTTGCTGACTTTCCTGATTGGGGTAAACACTTGCCCAATTTGCGGCTGTTTCAAAAGATTGCTTGGCTGCTTTGGCATTTCCTAAAAATAGAAGTTCATCAATTCCCTTTTGTCGCCAAATATAATAAGCTCTAGGTGCTATTTTAGGAGAAAGCGACTTTAAACCTTGAGACATCAATTTGACAGACCTCTCTGGTTGTGCAGCGTATATAGAACTACTGGTAGATAGAAAATAATAAGCATCTAAAAACTTGGGGTCGTGAGGTATAATTACTTCAAAATATTCTGGGCTAATACCATACCCAGTTACTTGACGAGCTTCTTCATCACCAAAATATTGCAGAAAATTTAGCAAAGTCCAATCTGCTACCAAATTATTAAAACCAAATGTTGGTAGTTTTTGCAGAGCCTTTAAATTTACTTTTTCTAATTCTACTTGTTTGTTTAACTCTGCTGGTGAACCTAGAGCAGAAGTATTTTTGAGTTTTTTTAATTGAGATGACTGTAGAGATCCAACTGCCAAAATAGCTAAACTGACTACAAGGACAGTAGCAAGTGAGCGATAAAATTGTTGACGAACCTGGGAAAGCTTTAGCATAAAGCATACCATTAATCAGTAAATTACAAGTATTTTTTCTCGCCGCTATACCAACTATCGTATTTACAATAAAGTGATCGATTTTAGGAAATGATTGGGTAAGTTACAAATAGATAACTGCATGATCGCTCTCGGTTGTACTGTTACATAAATTTACATAAGCTGTATTTTATAGCTATAGCAGACTGACAACTAAAGATATTTATAATTCCTCAAGTATAAAAGTAGAAACTATATGCGTGTTGTGATACTAGCAGGGGGTTTAGGAACCCGATTGGCTGAAGAAACAGAGGTTAAACCTAAGCCAATGGTAGAGATTGGTGGACGACCTATTCTGTGGCACATAATGAAGCATTATGCCCACTATGGCTGTAAAGAATTTTTTATTGCCTTGGGTTATAAAGGTGAAGTAATTAAGCGTTACTTCTTAGACTATTACACCTTAAATGGTAGTATGACGCTCAATTTATCCGATGGCGCTGTTCACGTGCATAAAAAAGAGTGCGAAGATTGGACAGTAAATTTGATGGATACAGGACTAAATACTTCTACAGGAGGAAGATTAAAACTTTTAGAGCCATATTTAGGAAATGAAACTTTTTTAATTACCTACGGTGATGGTGTAAGTAACGTTAATATTACAGATTTGTTGCATTTTCATAAATCTCATGGAAAGTTAGCAACTGTAACAGCAGTTCGTCCACCTGCGAGATTTGGGGGTTTAGTTTTAGAAGGAGATTTAGTAGCAAACTTCACAGAAAAGCCCCAAGCTGGCGAAGGTTGGATTAATGGCGGATTTTTAGTATTAGAACCAGAAATTTTTAAATATTTAGAGGGAGATAGTTCTAGTTTAGAAGTAGATACACTAGAGCGAATTGCTGTGGATGGGCAACTTGCTGCTTACCGTCACGATGATTTCTGGCAGTGTATGGATACCCTACGGGATTTAAGGCTAGTAGAAAGTCTTTGGCAAAGTGGTAAGCCGCCTTGGAAGGTTTGGGAGTAATGGTGATTGACGGTAATCAATTTTGGCAAGATCGTCCTACTCTAGTTACAGGCGCTACTGGGCTTGTAGGCGGCTGGTTAGTACGCAGGTTAATTGATTTGGGTGCTGATGTGGTGTGCTTGGTGCGCGACTGGATACCACAAAGTGAATTGGCGCGTAGCAAATTAATTGAAAGGGTAAAGGTTGTTCGGGGTGATGTCAGGGATCAAGCAACGCTTGAACGAGTGCTGGGTGAATATGAAATAGATACAGTTATGCACCTAGCAGCGCAAACAATTGTGGGTATTGCTAACCGTAATCCCATATCAACTTTTGAGACTAATATTGCTGGAACTTGGGTATTGTTAGAAGCGTGTCGTCATAGCCCTACGGTCAAGCAAATTGTATTTGCTTCCTCGGATAAAGCTTATGGTGACTCAGATAAGTTGCCCTATGATGAGACGACACCACTGCAAGGATTGCATCCTTATGATGTGAGTAAGTCTTGTTCTGATTTGATTGCCCAAACTTATGCTAAAACTTATGGTTTACCAGTGGCGATCGCTCGTTGTGGTAATTTTTATGGTGGTGGTGATCTAAACTGGAATCGGATTGTCCCAGGCACAATTCGTTCTGTATTGCGAGGACAGCGCCCAATAATCCGTTCTGATGGTAACTATATTAGAGATTACTTTTATGTAGAAGATGGTGCAGCCCTCTATACGTTACTAGCTGAATCTTTAGCCAAAAACCCTGATTTGCGCGGGCAAGCTTTTAACTTTTCTAATGAAATTAAAGTAACTGTATTAGATTTGGTAGAGCGCATACTGTATTTAATGGGTTCTGACTTAAAGCCAGATATTCGCAGCGCAGCTAGTAATGAAATTCGCGATCAATTTCTAAATGCTTCCAAAGCAAGAACGATGCTCAACTGGCATCCATTATTTACGCTTGATGAAGGTTTACAACGTGCGATCGCATGGTACAAAGAATTTTTAGGAGCATCATAATGAATAATAGCTCCGTTATTTGTCGCTCTTGTGGCAAAGCTAACTTAGAGTTAATTTTATCTTTAGGCAAAACGCCCCTAGCCAATGCACTATTAACAGCAGAGCAACTAAATCAACCGGAAGCAACTTATCCCTTAGATTTAGCTTTCTGCCAAAATTGTGCTTTAGTGCAAATTACCGAAACAGTACCACCAGAAGAATTATTTAGCGAGTATCTTTATTTTTCTTCATTTTCCGATACAGCTTTGGACAATGCACGAAAGATATGCGATCGCATCATCAATACTAAAAACTTAAACACCAACAGTTTAGTAGTTGAAATTGCCAGCAATGATGGCTACTTACTACAGTTTTATCAAAGACAAAATGTACCCGTTTTAGGTATTGAACCAGCAGCAAATATTGCCCGTGTTGCCCAAGAAGAAAAAGGTATCCCCACTTTATGTGAATTTTTTAGCAAAGAACTAGCAGAAAACTTCAAAGCAGAAGGCAAACAAGCAGATATCATTCATGCCAATAACGTTTTAGCTCATGTTCCAGATTTAAACGGTGTAATAGCAGGAATTAGCTTACTCCTAAAACCACAGGGAATAGCGGTGATTGAAGTTCCCTATGTTAAAGACATGATTGATCATTGTGAGTTTGATACTATTTATCACGAACATCTATGTTACTTCTCACTTACAGCTTTAGATAGATTATTTCGTAGTCATAATTTGCTATTGGTAGATGTTGAACGGTTGGCAATTCACGGCGGTTCGCTACGCATTTTTGTTGGTAAAAATCAACAGCCCACACCTCAAGTTATCAACTTACTAGCAGAAGAAAAAAGCTGGGGTGTAGACAAGTTAAATTATTATCAAAGTTTTGGTGCAAAAGTCGAGAAATTACGTCAAGATCTCCTATCACTTTTACATAAATTGCAGTCCGACGGAAAGCGTGTTGCCGTCTACGGTGCTTCTGCAAAAGGTAGCACATTACTAAACTACTTCGGGGTTGGAAAAGAAATGCTTGAGTTTGTAGTTGATCGTAGCACCTACAAGCAAGGGCGCTACACTCCAGGTACACATTTACCTATTTATCCACCCGAAAAACTATTAGAAGTAATGCCTGATTATGTATTACTTCTTACTTGGAATTTTGCGGAAGAAATTTTAGCTCAACAAGCTGAATATAGGCAGCGTGGCGGACGCTTTATTATTCCTATTCCAGATTTAAAGGTAATGTAACGATTAATGATTTTTACAGAAACATCACTACAGGGCGCATTTATTATTGAACTAGAAAAGCTAACAGACGACCGTGGCTTTTTTGCCCGTACCTTTTGTCAAAAAGAATTTGCAGCACATCATCTTAATCCCAATCTTGTGCAGTGCAATATTTCATTTAATCATCAAAAAGGCACTTTACGTGGAATGCACTACCAAGCAGAACCCCACGCGGAAACTAAGTTAGTACGCTGCACTAAGGGAGCAATTTATGATGTGATTATTGATTTACGCTCTAATTCCCCTACATTTAAAAAATGGGTGGCGGTAGAATTAACAGCAGATAATAAGAGAATGTTATACATTCCTGAAAACTTCGCTCACGGGTTTCAAACCTTAGCAGACAATACAGAAGTTTTCTATCAAATGTCAGAATTCTATCATCCAGAGTCGGCTAACGGCGTAAGGTGGAATGATTCAGCCTTCGGTATTCAATGGCCAGCAGATGAGGGGATTATTTCTGTAAAAGATCAGCAATATTCAGACTTTAATTTATGAAAAAAGTCTTAGTTACAGGTGCATCAGGGTTTATGGGTCGCCATTGTCTGCCATTGTTAGCCGCTAAAGGCTATGAACTTCATGCTGTTTCTTCTCAAATTCAGTCAGAAAAATTATCTGATGTGTATTGGCATCAAACTGATTTATTGAAGTTAGGCGCAATTTGGGACTTAATAGCTAAAGTGCAGCCTACCCACCTCTTACATTTTGCTTGGTTTGTTACACCAGGAAAATTCTGGACTTCTACAGAAAACTTACGCTGGGTGCAAGCAAGTTTAGAATTATTACAAGCTTTTGCTCATTACGGCGGTCAAAGGGTAGTAATGGCGGGAACCTGTGCTGAGTATGACTGGAACTACGGATATTGTTCTGAGCAAGTTACCCCATTATTACCAGCAACCTTGTATGGTACTTGTAAGCATTCTCTACAAATCATGCTAGATGCCTTTGCTAAAGAAAAACAATTAAGCGCAGCTTGGGGGCGTATTTTCTTTTTGTATGGTATGGATGAACATCCCGATAGGCTTATATCTTCGGTGATGCGATCGTTATTGCAAGGTGAACCTGCGCGTTGTTCACACGGTAATCAAATTCGCGATTTTCTGTATGTTGAAGATGTGGCGGCTGCTTTTGTCGCTTTATTAGATAGTGATGTGACTGGGGCTGTAAATATTGCTTCAGGATATCCTGTGACTTTAAAAGATGTCATTTATAAGATTGCTGAAAAAATTAACCGCAAAGACCTGGTTAAATTAGGTGTTGTACCTACATCAGCTTCGGAACCACGCTTGTTAGTCGCTGATGTGAGTCGTTTGACTAATGAGGTGGGCTGGTTGCCTAAATATAACTTAGAGCAAGGTTTGGATCAAACTCTTGCTTGGTGGAGGCAGGGTAGAGATTCTAGAAAATTTTGACCAGGGCGATCGCTAACTTAGATTACTGGGTAATCTAAATATAGAATTTATTATTCTAGGCTCACATATTCTAGTAAAATAAAAAAATATTCAGATATTGTTAATAATCTGCTCTGTTGCATACTAATAATCAAGTGATTCTAGATAAAGGAAATTCCAATGAAGTTAACAATTGAACCGGACGAACAAACTATAATTTACGAAATCAATGGTGAACAACATGAAATAGGGCTCTATACAAACGAAGCATTTGAATTACTTTCTAGTTTATGGATAAAAATTGGTTGGAACCAGAAGTATATTTATACTTTTAGTTGGATGGGCAGACCAATTATCCAGCTTCCAGAAGATCTGATCCGCATCCAAGAAGTAATTTATCGCGTGAAACCAGATGTAATTATTGAAACTGGTATTGCTCATGGTGGATCATTGATTTACTATGCTAGTTTATGCAAAGCTATGGATAAAGGGCGAGTAATTGGAATTGATATTGAAATTCGACCACATAACTTCAAAGCAATTGAAAATCATGAAATGTATTCTTTAATTACTTTAATAGAGGGGAACTCGATAGCACCAGATATAATTACTTACGTCAAATCGTTAGTAAAACCAGAAGAAACAGTAATGGTTATTCTGGATTCTTGCCATACAAAAGACCATGTTTTATCCGAATTAGAAGCTTACCAGGATTTAGTGACCCCTGGTTCATATATTATTGCTACAGACGGAATTATGAAAGACCTGGACGACGTGCCACGTGGTAAGCCAGAATGGAAATGGGATAATCCCTCTACAGCAGCAGCAGAATTTGCTCAAAGGCATACAGAATTTTTGTTAGAACAGCCTGTTTGGTCTTTCAATGAAAGTGAGTTGAGCGAGAATGTCACTCATTGGCCTGGAGCATGGCTGCGGAGAAATTGAGACGTAAAAAAGAATAAATAATATGTAAAAAAACGAGATATAGTAAATTTGCCATCTGAAATGAACATAAATTAATCCGACGTAAAAAAAAGTGGGTGGCAAATTTTAAAGCAGTTTATTCAATAGTTAAGATTTCAAAAACTTGTTAAATTAAACAATTGAGTTAATTAAAATGAATCACAATATGTTTTCAATTATTATTCCTACCCGTCAAAGACATGACACCCTCAAGCATTCTATTCAAAGCGTTCTTAATCAGACGCATACCGAATTTGAAGTGGTAGTTATGGACAATTTCAGTAGCCCAGAAACGGCTGAAGTCGCCAAATCTTTTAATGATTCAAGGATTAAATATTATCGTTCGCCAAAAAGACTTTCAATGTCTGACAATTGGGAACTAGGTTTATCTTATGCCACTGGAGAATACGTTACTCTTTTAGGAGATGATGATGCTTTGATGCCAGACGGTGTGGAGATATGCTCAAGGCTATTGCATGAATATGATGTCAATATTGTTACTTGGTCGCGGGAAAATACTTATTGGTGGGATAGTGCTATTGTACCTTGGAATAGAAATAGACTTGGTATCAATTTTAGGCAGGTAGGACAGATTTTAAATTCTCGACAAAAGTTAAAAGAATATTATAACTTTCAAATTTCATGGGATTTAATGCCCATGCTATACAATTCTTTTGTCCATCAAGATATTATTGCTAAAGTAAAGTCTATATATGGTAAATATTTTCTGACATATTGCCCTGATATTTTTTCTGGCATTGTTAATGCTTATTTCTCTGATAGATATTTTTATTCGTCTCGTGGTCTTTCACTTGGTGGAATTTCTGGGCATAGTACAGGAACATCAGCTTGGTTTCAAAGCTTTAACTCAGAACCTATGCAAAAATTTTCAGAAGAATTTAAAAAGAACGTGAATGAGTTAATACATGAAAGTTTAGTTCCAGTTCCTAACCTAGTATTGACAGAGACTACTGAAAGAATTTTAACAAAGGAACTGTTTTTTCCAGAAGATCATGAATTGAAAATAGATATAATCACTTTATTAAATTGCATGGCTGCAAATATAAATAGGGATTTGGGAAAATATGACGTTAATTTACAAGCTATTGAAGATTTAGCAGAAAAGTATCAAGTCCCAATTTCCGAAATAAATATTCCTCCTAAACTTGTTCAAGATCCAAAGGCTTATCAAGGGCCAGTATTCAATTCTAATGGTTTATTAGACTTATTACTTATTAATTGCGAACAAGCAGGAATATCAAATGTAGCTCAAGCAGCTATGCTGGCTAGAGGAATATTGCAAGGATTAGACTTTTTGACAATTTATAGTCTTACTAAAGAGCAAGAGATTGCTCTGAGCAATGAGTTAAAGCTTAGGGAGAAAAACCTGATTATTTTCCCTAACTGGAGCGAAACTGAAGAGTTAATTTCTCAAGAGTTAACGGCTGTATTGAAAGAGATCGCGACTCACCCTGACAAAGATCGTATAACTCTTCTAATAGACACAAGCAATATTTCTGTGGAGGATGCGGATTTAGTTGTATCTGGTGTGGTGATGAATCTGCTGCTCGAACAAAATCTAGACATTAGCGAGGGGGCAGAAATTTCGCTGATTGGACAACTTAATGAAAATGGGTGGGAATCATTGTTATTTCGCATCTCTGCTCGCATCGTTTTGAATTACGAAAATACTGAAGTGATCGCTCGCGCCAAAGCAGAAAATCTGCCCCTACTGGAATTGAATAGTCTTAAGCTACAGGAATTATCAATTTAACTGAAACTTACAGCAGATTCCGTGTTGGTGAAGTACACACATACCCCACCTGCACTACAGTTAGATGCGAAGTACTGTATTACAAAAAATTTAGAAGTAAGCAGTAGACATCTCCAGAAATTAAAGGTGTGTTACCTAGAACCCTTGTAGAGACGCGAAATTTTGCGTCTTTACATTCTTTGCTGGAGAGGTATAGTGAAAGAGAAATTTTTATCTACTTTCAATATACCTTTCCCACATTTGCTGATAAGCTTTTTCTAACTCCATAGTGAATTGTTGAGCATTCCATAAAGGTGAAGTTTGCCTTGATTGGCGCAGTTTCCAAGCAACTTGTTGGCGCAAGCTGGAATCGAGTCCTAACTTAACTCCCCACTCAACATATTCTGCATCAGTCCAAGCAATACCTTCAGTTACTCCAGCATTCATCAGAAATGTGTAACTATTACGAGCAGCAAATTGTTTCCCTACTCGTGTAACTAAAGGAACACCCATCCACAAAGTTTCTAAAGTTGTAGTTGCTCCATTGTAGGGATAGGTATCTAAAACTATATCAGCAATTCCTAAATTTGCTCGATGTACATACTCGTTGATATCTCTGGGTAAATATATTAATCTACTTGGATCAACTCCTTCGGACTCAGCAATTTTAGTAAAAAATTGTTTAATAGTTGCTTCATCAGAACGACCTTTGATTAAGAAATAGCTATTAGGAACTTGTTTAATAATCTGCATTTGCAGACGGGTTGTATCAGGATGTCGTTTGTGACCGTGTTGAGCGCTAAAATATATCACTGCATCCGCAGGTATTCCTAAGTCATCGCGCCGCAAAGTTGGCACAGCTACTTCAAAACCATCTACTGCTACATAAGTTGTTGGTAATCTCCAAATAGTTGCCCTGTAATAATCTTGGGCATTTTCTGGCAAAACATAAGAATCAGCAAGAAAGTAATCAACTGCTGGAATGCCCGAAGCATCCCAACCTAACCAAGTTACTTGCACAGGTGCAGGCTTCAGAGCCATTACTGTGCAGGTAATATCTAAGGTAATACTATCTAAATCAACTAAAATATCAATTTGATCAGCTTTTATTTTTGCCGCAATTTGTTCGGGTTCAGAACCAAAGTTAGAAATGCCATCTACTTCTGCTCCTATCCATCCATTATCTTCTAAAGATTGATGAATTAAATAAAGATGAGTTTCAAAAAGCTCATGGTTGTAGTATTTAAATATCCAGCGACTTAACCAACCTACAGAATGCGATCTAAGTGTATGAGCGATATAACCAATTTTCAGCTTTCTATTTTTTTCCTGGGGATTTTTCCAAGGCAAATTTACCAATTCTTGAGATCCAGCTTGGACAACTTTTTGAAATAATTGAGCAAGAAGATTCTGCAAGTGATGATATTCTTCTGGTTGATCCTCAAAAGCAGGTAAATAATAATTGGCTGGGATTAGATAACTAGCAGCAATAGGGTGGAGGTCGTCAGGGGGATTTTTAACTAAATCTAAAACTAAAGATTTGTGCTGTTGCATAACAGGCTCTGCTTCCAGCCAACCGCCAGCCACAAATAAGGCGCGGAGCAATAAAGTACTGCCCTGAACTTTCCAAGCATTGGTTATACAATTATTTAAAAAATTTTTAGCTGTTTCTATCCCTTTTTGATACTCACCAGCATTAGAATAAAAATAAGATAAATGCCGTAAGGGTTCGGCATATTCCGGTCGTAATTTTAGACAGAACTCTGCAATATTAGCGCCATATTTGGGATTTAAAGTTTCAGAAGCTATCTTGACAGCTACTAGCATCAAGTTATCAGTTAAAGTTACAGGATTTTCCGAATAGTACGGTAAACAAGCTTCCGTAAAGGCTAATGCTTCGCTACTGGGAAATTCTAGTACTTGTTTGATTATCTGTAGGAGTAAGTCTAAATCTATGTGTTGATGTTGTTGTAAGTTTTCTATAACTTGCCAGTCATTCAGTAATTGTGGGGTGAATTCACCTAAAGCAATTGCAATTTTAATTAATAGCAGTAAGTTGTTAAGATTATTTGGGGCAAATTCTCGAATGTATTGCCGAATTAGCCAACTTTTTGTATGACTATTTGTATTTTCTTGACGAACAGCTTCTTGATCCAGAATTTGTACAAGTTCTTCCGTCCACTGCTCAACTTGCTGATCTTGACCAGCCATTGCTAGTAGCCAAGTTGTTTGAGCCACTTCTTCTTTGTTTTGAAGCAAATAGGCTAAACCTAAATACCAATAATGCGTAATTTGATCGGGTTCCTCTGCAATAGCCTGTTCATAAAAATTGGTTAACTGGTCATAGTTATTTTCTAAAAGGAATTTTTGAGCTTCTGGTTTCCAATTCATTTGTATCAGTGATGGACAAATAAAGTAATTATAAGGGTAACTCTTCACAGAGTTACCCTTATAATTACTTAAAATATATTTACTAATAAGCAGTGAATAGCTTATAGTGTCTTCGCAGTAGCAGGGCAGCTAGCAGCAGAACCAACAGTTACTGCACCAGGAACTGTGGTTGGTGCAGTAACTGTGCCTGTACCAGGGGCAAGATTTTCACAGAGAACTGAAGCTATAGCACTTTGGCTATTTGCATCTGTATATCTGACATTTGCACCACTGTAGCCTTTCAAACTGGCATCTCTAGCTGTACCAGTAACGGTGGCTGTTTCTGTAGAACCACCAACAGCGTAGGTGTAGTTGGTAGTTTGTGTAGGCAAACCAAGTGATAAAGTTGACATATCACCAGCAAAGGCTGTACTTTCAACACGGTATGCCGTCTGAGATTTATTGACTGCACTAACTGTGTTTTTAGCTTCAGATTGCTTGCCTTTAGCGGTTTGATTTAAGAAGGTAGGTAGAGCAATAGCAGCTAAAATACCAATAATGATAATTACAACTAACAGTTCAATTAAGGTAAAACCTTTGTCGCTTTGCTTGCGGTTCAGGTGTTGCAGAAATTTAGCTTGTAGTTCGGGTTTCATATAGTCTCCTGGAGGGGGGGATGCTTTCTTTTCGCTTCTGAATGTAGCTTACCCACTTATGATCAATTTCATATCACCTTTACTAAAAAAATAAGTCAGATAAAGTATCGTAACAGCAGACTTGTCTAGTGGGATCGCACCGTAACCAGTAGCAGTAATAGTTCTTAGCCACCAATCAAAGAAAGTTAAACTACGGATCAAGTCTTGGTGTTGCCCCAAACAGCTGATCTGCTTAGAGTGTCTTTGCAGTAGCAGGGCAGCTAGCAGCAGCAGCAACGACGGTAGCAAGAGCATTTGTGGTTGGTACAGTAACTGTGCCTGTACCAGGGGCAAGATTTTCACAGAGAACTGAAGCTATAGCACTTTGGCTATTTGCATCTGTATATCTGGTATTCGCACCACTGTAGCCTTTCAAACTGGCATCTCTAGCTTCGCCAGTAACTGTGGATGTTTCTGTAGAACCACTAACTGCGTAGGTGTAGTTGGTAGTTTGTGTAGGCAAACCAAGTGATAAAGTTGACATATCACTTGCAAAGGCTGTACTTTCAACACGGTATGCCGTCTGAGATTTATTGACTGCACTAACTGTGTTTTTAGCTTCAGATTGCTTGCCTTTAGCGGTTTGATTTAAGAAGGTAGGTAGAGCAATAGCAGCTAGAATACCAATAATGATGATTACAACTAACAGTTCAATTAAGGTAAAACCTTTGTCGCTTTGTTTGCGGTTCAGGTGTTGGAGGAATTTAGCTTGTAATTCGAGTTTCATAATAATTTCCTTAATGGTATGATGCTTTGTTTTCCCTTCTGAATGTAGCTTACCCAGTTAGGCTCAACTTTGTATCACCATTACAAACAAACTTTTTTGAGGCTCCCTTACTGGCGGCAGAGTCACTTTGTAGGCATTTTTAGGTACAACATGGAAATGAGATTTGCTCGCTGTCTTATAAAATTGTAATAAATTAGTTTGGGGAACATCTAGATTATTATCAAGCTATAATTGCAACCTTTATATTTATGAATACTGCTAATAAATTCCGCTTTCCCCGATTTTTACGAGCTTCTGAGCGTCGCAGCCTCTCTATACAATTGCTGAGAGTAGGAATTGTGATAACTTCGCTGTTCGTACTTATAGCCGTCTTAGCGCCTGCTTTTCAGACTTGGGGATGGATACAAAACCCACTTGAGTCTCTGAGTAACCCAATTCACCAACCACCATCTGGGCAACATTGGTTTGGTACCAGTCGCCAAGGTTATGATGTTTTCTCTAGGGCTTTATATGGCTCCCAAGCCGCGTTGCAAGTAGTGATTCTGGCGACAGCGATAAGTATGATCGTGGGTGTGCCTCTGGGAATGATTAGCGGTTATCGAGGCGGTTGGTTAGACCGAGTGTTGTTATTTTTAATGGATACTATATATACACTTCCAGGGCTACTGCTATCAGTAACATTAGCTTTTGTGGTAGGAAGAGGGGTAATTAATGCCGCGATCGCACTTAGTATTTCCTATATTCCCCAATACTATCGCGTAGTCCGTAACCAAACTGTGAGTGTGAAAAATGAATTATTTATCGAAGCAGCCCAAGCAATGGGAGCATCAACCTCAAGAGTGCTGTCTCGCTACCTGTTTCTCAATGTGATTCAGAGTATACCCGTAATATTTACGCTCAATGCTGCCGATGCCATTTTGATCTTAGGAGGTTTAGGCTTTCTGGGATTAGGTTTACCAGAACAAACTCCTGAATGGGGCTATGATTTACGTCAAGCTCTTGATGCCTTACCAACTGGTATTTGGTGGACAACTTTATTTCCTGGGTTAGCCCTAACATTAATGGTAATAGGTTTGTCTCTTTTAGGAGAGGGACTCAGCGAGTTAATTAATCCTCGCAATAAATCTTCTTAAGCAAATAATTATCAAAAGTTAGACAAATAATTACGTTGTTGATTTAGCTTTGACTTGAGATAAATTATGATGCTTATTTAGTAGTCACGGAGATAAATTTTGCCCCTCGCCCAGAAAATTTATGGATGCTGTTGTTTGTAATTGAGGTGTTGCAGGAACTTAGCTTGGAATTCGGGTTTCATATAGTCTCCTTGAAGGGGGATGCTTTTTTCGCTTTTGAATTTAGATTACCCACTTGAAATCCAATTCACCTCTGTCGGTAATTTTTTTTGAGCATTAGCTCAGATAGTTGATTTTGTTAAAAAAGTCACAATATCATCAAGCTGGTTGATACAGTATTACCAAAAAGGTTGCTAATACTGTATAAGTAAAACATAAAACCTTCATTGTATCTACGTTAACAACACTACGCTCTAATGAATTATCAAAAATTTATTAATCAGTTATCAGAAGTATACACAACTTCAGAAAAACAAATACTTCTTCCTAAATCCACCATATTTCAATCAGTTGTTGAAAAAGTGCAAGGATTAGCGATAGCTAATATTATGCAATTGCTCAATTTAGCGGTAGATTGCTTGGAAGAAGATGAAATTTATTGTGAAGTTGGTTGCGGCACAGGAGCCAATTTAATTGGCGCACTTTTGAACCATTCAGAAGTGACAGCTTATGCAGTAGAGCAGTTTTTAGTCGATGACGCAGATCACAAAATTGAAGAACTTGTAAATAATTTATCGGTATTTAGTCTAGAAGATCAAGTAATTTTTTCTAATGAAAATTTTGAGGATTTTTTCAGCGAATTAAGAGAAATACAACCAGAGCAAAAAGTTGGGGTTTATTTTTATGAAGGTGGGAAAGATTATAGATCTTCGCTTTTAGGACTTTTATTAGTTAAGCCTTTTCTGGCAGATCGAGCTTTAATTATTGTCAGTGGTAGTAACTACAGTACAGTTCAACAGGCTAATTGGGATTTCTTGGCAACTACGCCTCAAGCCAAACTATTGCTGACATTACCTGGAAATGAAAAGGGAAATAGTAGATTTGGAAATGGGCTACATATTTTTAGCTGGGATGTTAATCAATTTACGACTTATGATTGGTCGCAGTTTAATAAATCTTTTCGTAACAAGCCATTAATAACAGCATTAGAAGACTTTTATTCAGAGTTTGAATTTAAAACCAAGCGAGAAACTTTAGACAGGTTAACTAAAGAAGCTATATCGCTTGAGTTTAATTCAAAAGCATTATTAGCCGAAGAAAAATATAAGCAAGTTTTAGAGTGGGATATCTATAATCACAAAAGCTATCACAATTTGGGAATGTTTTACTATTCTCAAGCTAAATATGAAGATGCACTTCCTATGTTAATTAAATCTTTAGAAATTGATCCAGGTAGAGATTCTACCCATTATAGTATAGGTTTAGTTCTAGAAAAGCTTAATTCAACCAATCAAGCAATTGATGCTTATAAAAAAGCAATTGTTATCAATCCAGAATTTCATGATGCTTATAATAACTTAGGCAATCTATTAATAAAAACCGATAAAATAGCTGAGGCTGAAGTAATATATCGGCAAGCTGTAGCCGCTAATCCCAATCATTTTGGTGGATATTTAAATTTAGGAAATGTCTTGATGTCCCTTGATCGAGTAGAGGAAGCAATTGAAACCTATCAAAAAGCATTAAGTTTAAACCCCTGTAATCCCGATATTATTAATAATTTAGCAATTGCTTTTGCTGCAAATAATGAACAATCTCAATCAGATATTCACTTTGCTTATGCAGCTTACCGCCAAGGAAAATATCAAAAAGCTATTAATTATTTTCAGAAATTTTTCGTACAAGAACCAGGTGAACTTCAATTTTATTTGGATTTCGCTGAATGCTACCTCAAAACTAACCAATACGAACTAGGAATAAAAATTTTTGAACAAGCAATTATCCAGTATCCCAATGAATTTGTTCCTCATTTGAAGTTAATCGTACTAAGGCAATGGTTAAATCATATAGAAGAAGCCATTAAAATTGCTCAACAGGCAGTAGCTCAGTTTCCTAACAACTTAGCAATAAAACTAGAGCAAGTACGATTAATGCCTATTCTGTACAAAGATATAGATGAAATTGAAGTTTACAGGAGTAGGTTTATTCACGAATTAAATAATTTTATTAATCAAATATCTTTAGATAGTCAACAGACAAAAAAGAATACTTTTGACGCGCTCGGTTACAATACTAATTTTTTCCTACAGTATCAAGGCAAGAATGACTTAGATATTCAAACAAAGTATGGACAATTTGTTCATCAAGTAATGGCGGTTAATTATCCCGAATGGGTGAAACCTTTGCAGATGCCACCACTGAATACAGATAACAAGATTAGAATTGGATATATATCCAATTCTATGTTTAATCATGTAGTTGCTAATATGACAATAGGTTGGTTAAAAAGGCAGGATAGAAATAAATTTAAAGTGTACTCCTATGCGATAGATACAGCTAAAGATTCAAAAACTATAGATTTTCAAATGTATAGTGATGTTTTTTATCAGATTCCCAATAATCTAGAAGCAGTATGCCAGCAAATTATTAATGACCAACTGCACGTGCTAGTTTTTCTAGATATCGGTATGTATGCGATGATGACGCAAATAGGCGCTCTTCGTCTGGCATCAGTACAATGCACAACTTGGGGACATCCTATAACTTCGGGTTTACCCACAATAGATTATTTCTTATCTTGTGAGTTGATGGAACCAGAAAATGGAGCAGAACATTATTCAGAAAAATTGCTCAAATTGCCGAATATAGGTCTTTATTACGAGAAACCCTTGATACCTGAAACTAGGTTGGAACGCTCACATTTCAAGTTGCGTTCTGATGCGGTAGTGTATTTATCGTGTCAATCACTATTTAAATATTTGCCGCAGCATGACTATGTGTTTGCAGCGATCGCACAACTTGTTCCCCAAGCTCAATTTGCCTTTATTAGTTCTCAGATAAGCGAAGCAATTACAGAAAAATTTAAGCAGCGTTTGCAAAAAGCTTTTGCGAGTTATGGTTTAAATAGCAAAGACTATTGCGTAATCTTACCCAGGCTAGATGGATTGGAATATCCTAATGTTCATTTAGTTTCAGATATTTATTTAGACACATTTAGCTGGTCAGGTGGAAATACCACGATGACGGCAGTAGCTAGCAATTTACCTGTAGTTACTTGTCCAGGTGAGTTTATGCGTGGTCGTCACTCCTACGGTATTCTGAAAATGCTAGGAGTTACAGATACAATTGCTACTAATGAAGCAGAATATATTGAAATTGCTGTGAGATTAGGTTTAGATCCACAGTGGAGACTCGCGATCGTAGAGCAAGTTAAGCAAAACCAACACCGTGTATTTGAAGACCAAACTTGTGTAGATGCGCTAGAAGAATTTTATCAGCGTGTAGTTCAGGAACAATCAATTTAGTTAAGGATTATCTGAAAATTTTCCATTAGCCAATGGAACTTATAAGACGAAAAATTATTATGGGATTAAATTCAACTAATGGACTACCCAAAATTCTTGCAACAGTTACCAGAATTGTACGAAAATTGGGGACAAGCATCAGCGCGTCCCAAGTCACCGGAATTTACCCAACTATTAGCACAATTACAAGACACTACCTCAACTAGCATCATGCAGTTACTCCACTGCGCTATTGACTGCATCACAGACGATGAAGTTTATTGTCAAATTGGTGGGATAACAGCAGCACATTTGATCGGCGCACTGATTAATCACCCAGATCAAATTGCTTATGCGGCAGACAACAGCTTTGATTTAGAACAGAAATTTGAGCAATTTAGTGAAAACTTAAGTTTATTTAACTTAGACGAGCAAGTAATTTTTACCCCTCAAGACTGGGAAGAGTTTTTTAGGGAATTAAGGGAAATTCAACCAGAAATGAAAATCGGTGTCTTCGTCTATGTAGGCGCTCAAGATTATCGTTCGCAATTATTACCACTGCTGCTAGTAAAACCGTTTTTAGCTGACCAAGCAATAATTATTATTGAAGGCAGTAATTTTAGTACTGCACAACAAGCGCACTGGGATTTTTTGGCAGCAACGCCCCAAACTCAATTGCTGTTAAATTTACCTGCAACTGCTAGTGGAAATTGGGGTAAAGGTTTACATATTTTCAGTTGGGATGTTACTCAACATCACAGCTACGATGAGTCAAGTTTTGTCTTTCGTCATCAACCTGTGATTACAGCACTGAGTGCTTTTGCTGATGAATTTGAGTTGCACACTAAGGGCAATACTATAGAATTGTTGAAAAAACAAGCATTAGAGCTAGAGTCAAATCAACAAGTTGTAGCAGCAGCAGAAATATATCAGCAGATTTTAAGTTGGTCACCAAATCATGCGGATGCTTACTATCATTTGGCGATGATTGATTACGATCAGCACCGCTACGCCCAATCGCTAAACCTCTTATTGAAGTCTATTAACTTGGATGATTCGATTGCTGAATATCACTATAGCTTAGGTTTAGTGTCTGAAAAACTTTGCTTAACTGCCCAAGCGCTTCAGGCTTACAAAACGGCAGTTACACTTAATCCCAACTTGGTAGATGCTTATAATAATTTGGGTAATTTGCTATTTAGCTTTGGTGAGATTGAGCCAGCTAAATTGGTATACCAGCAAGGAATTACAGCCGATCCTCAGCATTTTGGTAGTTATATAAACCTAGGTAATTTATTAATATCTCAACAGCAGGTAGATGAGGCTATTGATGTTTATGAAAGTGCCTTAAAACTTCATGCCAATAATGAGGATATATTGCACAATTTAAAAGTAGCTCAGGACATTAAATATAACCCTGTTAAAGACGCTATTTATTGGGGTAACGAAGCTTATGCTCAAGGAAAATATGAAGAAGCGATCGCTCATTATGAAAAAGCTTTAGGCAAGCCAGTAGAAAATATACTTTTTTATATCAAATTAGCTGAGTGCTATAAAAAAACTTATCAACCGAAAGCCGCAATCAATACTTATAAAGAAGGAATAAAGCACTATCCTACTGAAACATATTTATATTTAAAATTTATGGCGATGCTACAACAGTTAGGAAAGGAGTCAGAAGCGATCGCAGTTGCTAATCAAGCTGTACAGTTACTACCTCATGATTTCGCTATAAAAATAGAACAATGCCGGGTTTTACCAATTATTTATGAAAATGCAGCAGAAATAGAGGTTGCTCGTAGCAGATTTATTAAACACTTATTGGAATTAATTTCCCAAATCTCACTAGATAATCCTGAAACTAAAGCTAATATCCTTAAAGGATTAAGTCACAACACAAATTTTTATTTACATTATCAAGGTAAAAATGACTTAGAACTTCAAACGAAATATGGACAATTTGTTCATCAAGCAATGGCGGCTACTTATCCCGAATGGGTAAAACCTTTGCCGATGCCACCACTGGAGACAGATGGCAAGATCAGAGTTGGATATATATCCAATAACATGAATAGTCATGTAGTTGCCTGTATGACAATAGGTTGGTTGAAAAAGCATAACCGACATAAGTTTAAAATTTACTCTTACGCTCTCAACGAATCTAAAGATTTCAAAACTCAAGAATTCATAATATATAGCGATATTTTTCATCATATTCCCGGCGATATAGAAGCAGTATGCCAGCAAATTCTTAATGACCAACTCCACCTGTTAGTTTTTCTAGATATCAGTATGCATCCCATTATGACGCTCATAGGCGCTCTTCGTCTGGCACCAGTACAATGCACAACGTGGGGACATCCTATAAGTTCGGGTTTACCAACAATGGATTATTTCTTATCTTGCGAGTTGATGGAACCAGAAAAGGGTGAAGAACATTATTCGGAAAAATTGATCAAGTTGCCGAATATAGGTCTTTATTACGAGCAACCATCTATACCTGAAACCACGTTGGAACGCTCATATTTTAAGTTAGATGATGATAAAATATTGTATTTATCATGTCAATCACTATATAAATATTTGCCGCAGTATGACTATGTATTTGCAGCGATCGCACAGCGTGTTCCCTCTGCTCACTTTGCCTTTATTGGTTCTCATATAAGCGAAGCAATTACAGAAAAATTTAAGCAGCGTTTGCAAAAAGTATTTGCTAGTTATGGTTTAAATAGTGAAGATTACTGTGTAATCTTGCCTAGACTAGATGGAGTGGAGTATACCAATCTTAATTTAGTTTCAGATATTTATTTAGATACATTTAGCTGGTCAGGTGGAAATACTACAATGACGGCGGTAGCTAGCAATTTACCTGTGGTTACTTGTCCAGGTGAATTTATGCGCGGTCGTCACTCCTACGGTATTTTACAAATGTTGGGAGTTACAGAAACAATTGCTTCATCTGAAGCCGAATATATTGAAATTGCTGTGAAATTAGGTTTAAATAAAGAGTGGAGAGAAAGTATAGTAGCTCAATTTAAGCAAAATCAACACCGTATTTTTGAGGATAAAACTTGTGTGGTAGCACTCGAAGAATTTTATCGTAATGTAGTTCAAAAAAATCAATTAAGCCAATAGTTACCCTCCAATTATTCAGAATATACGTTGTTGTTTTAGCAGCTATAGTCATTACGGCATTAGATTAAAAAAATGGACTATAAAAAGTTTATTGAAAAACTACCACAGTTATACAAACGATGGGGAAAAGCCTCAGCCCAACCCCTAACAGAAATCTACAACGAAATAAATCATCAAATTGGCGCTAATAGCTCAACCAGCATCATGCAGTTGCTTAACTGGGCGCTACAGTGCATGAATAAGGAAGAAATATATTGTCAAATAGACGCAATCACCGCATCTGATGTCATCGGCGCATTGATTAACCATCCTCAAATAGCATATCTAGTTGCACAACCAACAGATAATCACCAGCAATCAGAAGTATTATTTGAATTAACTTCAGCCGTAAGTTTATATAACTTAGACGAGCAAATCATTTTAACAGAGCAACCAGCAGCCGAATTTTTCGGTGAATTAAGACAAATATCTCCAAAAACTAAAATTGGAGTATATGTCTATGCGGGCGCTCACGATTATCGCTCTCAACTGTTAGCATTACAATTAGTCAAACCCCTATTAGCACCACAAGCATTAATTATTGCCTTTGGGAGTAAATACAGTACAGCACAACAAGCACATTGGGATTTTTTAACGACGACACCACAAGCGCAACTATTACTAGAGTTACCTGCAACAGTGCAGAATACTTGGGGCGAAGGTATACAAATTTTTAGTTGGGATATAGAGCAAGATTATAGTTATGACGGTTCAGATTTAACAGAAAATCACAGATCACAGATAGTAATTGAAGCCCTGAGAAATACTTGTGAGCAATTAGAGTTACAAACCTTACCCCAAAGGCTATTAAATTTAGAGCAACAAGCATTACAACTGGAAATTAATCAGCAATTTATCCCCGCCGTTGAGATTTATCAGCAAATAATTCAACTACAACCCAATCATGCTGATGCTTATTATCATTTGGGGATAATTAATGAGCAGATGCAGCGATACTCTCAGGCGCATGAAATGCTATTGCGTTCTATCAGTATTGATGATACTAGAACTACTTATCATTATAGTTTAGGTTTAGTCTCAGAAAAGCTGGGATTAGTTGGACAAGCGATTGAAGCTTATCAAACTGCTATTAATCTCGATACTCAATGGGTAAATGCTTATAATAACTTAGGTAATATTTTAGTTAAAATTGGTGAGATTGAGCAAGCTAAGTTGATTTATCAGCAGGCGATCGCTAATAATCCTAATCATTTTGGAAGCTATCTAAATTTAGCAAATCTGTTAATATATCAGCAACAAGTTGATGCTGCTATCGAAAATTATCAAAAATCACTGCAATTAAACCCTAATTATCCTGATATAATGAATAATCTAGGATTAGCATTTGCAGCCAAAAATGACAAAACTAACTCTTATTTTTACTTGGGCTGTGCTGCTTATTATCGTAATAAATATTTAGAAGCAATTCAATACTTTAGAGATATTTTAGATATTGAAACCGAACATCTAAATATTTATAATTATTTAGTACAATGCTACACAGCTTTAAATCTGGAAGATAATGTCATAGAAACCTATCAGCAGGCGATCGCACATTATCCTAACGAACGTAATTTATATTTAAACTTGATTGTAGCTCTCCAAAATGCTGATCGTGTTGAAGATGCGATCGCAGTAGCAATCAAAGCATCAAAAACAATAGCAGAAAACTTTATTTTTAAATTAGAGGAGCAACGGCTTCTACCAGTAATTTACGAAACTGTGGAAGAAATTGAATTTTACCGTACTAGGTTTAGTAATAAATTAGATGCCTTAATTGCAGAAACATCATTAGAAACTGTAGCAGCAAAACAAAATGTCCTCAAAGGTTTAGAGTTTAGAACAAATTATCACTTACATAGGCAATGCCAAAATGATTTAGAACTACAAAAAAAATCAGGGCAGTTAATCCATAAAATCATGGTTGCCAACTATCCCGAATATCATCAATTTTCCAAAATATCATCTATTACTACAAAGCAAAAAATAAAAGTGGGTTATGTTTCCGCTAACTTCAGAAATAATAGCGGAGCTAAATGGCTACTAGGATGGATGAAACATCATCCTAAAAACCAGTTTGAAATTTCCTGTTATCATCTTGGTGTACATACAGATTTTATTACTCAAGATTTTAAAATTTACAGTGAGGTTTTTTATCACTTTCCAGAAGATATAGAGTTAGCGGGTCAGCAAATAATTAAAGATCAACTACATATATTAGTTTACCCAGATATCTGTCAAAACCCTAAATCTAACCAAATGGCAGCATTAAGGTTAGCTCCTATTCAATGTACATCTTGGGGACATCCAGTTACTTCAGGTTTACCAACCATTGATTACTACTTATCGAGTGAATTAATGGAACCCGATAATGGTGAAGAACATTATTCAGAAAAATTAGTACGTCTTCCAAATATTGGAGTTTGTTATCCTCAGTCAGTTTTACCTACAAGCTTGAAGAAACGCGCTGATTTTTCATTGGAAGATGATGCTTTAGTGTATTTATCATGTCAGTCTTTATTTAAATATTTGCCACAGCATGACTACATTTTTGCGGCTATTGCTAAATGTGTTCCTCAATCACAGTTTGTTTTTATAAAATCTGATATCAGTGAAGCAATTACCAGAAAACTTCACAGACGTTTGCAAAAGGCTTTTGCTAGTTTTGGGTTAAAGAGTGAAGAATATTGTGTAATGGTGCCACCGCTTAACCAGGTAGACTATTTAAATCTGAATTTAGTTTCAGATGTTTTTCTTGATACATTGGGTTGGTCGGGTGGTAATACTACATTAGAAGCGATATCGTGCAATTTACCCATTGTTACTTGTCCAGGTGAATTTATGCGCGGTCGTCACTCCTACGGCATTTTACAAATGTTGGGAGTTACAGAAACAATTGCTTCATCTGAAGCCGAATATATCGAAATTGCTGTGAGATTAGGCTTAGAGCAAGAGTGGCGAGAAAGTATTATAAATAAAATTAAGCAAAACCAAAAGCGTGTTTATGAAGATCAAACTTGTGTGGTAGCGTTAGAAGAATTTTATCAGCGTGTAGTTCACGAACATCTAATTAATAGTTATTGACCCCTGACAAATCTCTACTATCTCAATAAAAGATAAATTTCTTAATAAATAAAACATAAAAAATGGACTATCAGAAATTTATTAAAAAACTCCCACAGTTATACGAAGGATGGGGAAAAGCCTCAGCCCAACCCCTAACAGAAATCTACAACGAAATAAATCATCAAATTGGGGCTAATAGCTCAACCAGCATCATGCAGTTGCTCAACTGGGGGCTACAGTGCATGAGTGAGGAAGAAGTATTTTGTCAAATAGACGGAATCACCGCATCTGATGTCATCGGCGCATTGATTAACCATCCTCAAATAGCATATCTAGTTGCACAACCAACAGATAATCACCAGCAATCAGAAGTATTATTTGAATTAACTTCAGCCGTAAGTTTATATAACTTAGACGAGCAAATCATTTTAACAGAGCAACCAGCAGCCGAATTTTTCGGTGAATTAAGACAAATATCTCCAGAAACTAAAATTGGAGTATATGTCTATGCGGGCGCTCACGATTATCGCTCTCAACTGTTAGCATTACAATTAGTCAAACCCCTATTAGCACCACAAGCATTAATTATTGCCTTTGGGAGTAAATACAGTACAGCACAACAAGCACATTGGGATTTTTTAACGACGACACCACAAGCGCAACTATTACTAGAGTTACCTGCAACAGTGCAGAATACTTGGGGCGAAGGTATACAAATTTTTAGTTGGGATATAGAGCAAGATTATAGTTATGACGGTTCAGATTTAACAGAAAATCACAGATCACAGATAGTAATTGAAGCTCTGAGAAATACTTGTGAGCAATTAGAGTTACAAACCTTACCCCAAAGGCTATTAAATTTAGAGCAACAAGCGTTACAACTGGAAATTAATCAGCAATTTATCCCCGCCGTTGAGATTTATCAGCAAATAATTCAACTACAACCCAATCATGCTGATGCTTATTATCATTTGGGGATAATTAATGCTCAAATGCAGCGATACTCTCAAGCACATGAAATGCTATTGCGCTCTATTAGTATTGATGATACTAGAGCTACTTATCATTATAGTTTAGGTTTAGTGTCTCAACAACTTGGGTTAGTTGGACAAGCAATTGAAGCTTATGAAGCTACAATTAATCTGGATACTCAATGCGTAGATGCTTATAATAACTTAGGCAATTTGCTATGTGAGCTTAGTAATATCCAGCAAGCAGAGTTAGTTTATCGGAATGCAATAGCTAATGTGCCATCTCATTTTGGTAGTTATCTTAATTTAGGTAATTTGTTAATGGAGCAACAGCAAGTTGATGAGGCTATTGCTTTTTATGAGGCTAGTTTAGAATTTCATTCTGATAATCAAGATATATTACACAATTTAAAATTAGCTAAAGATATTAAAAATAATTCTGTAAATGCTGCTATTTATCTAGGAGATGAAGCCCACAAACAAGGGAAATATTCAGAAGCGATCGCTCATTATGAAAAAGCTTTAAGTAAGCCAGTAGAAGATGTTGTATTTTATACGAAACTAGCTGATTGCTATCAAAAAAATAATCAACCAGAAGTAGCAATTAATTCTTACAAAAAAGGAATTAAGTATCATCCAACGGCTACTTATCTTTATTTAAGTTTAATAACATATCTGCAACAGCTAGGGCGAGTTGAAGAAGCGATCGCCTTTGCTAACGAAGCTGCACAGTTACTACCTAAAGATTTTGCTATTCAGCTAGAAAAATGTCGTATTCTCCCAATTCTTTATCAAGACGCAGCAGAAATAGATTTTTATCGCCGCAGATTTATTAAGCAATTATTTGACTTTATTTCGCAACTATCATTAGTTAGTACAGAAGCAAAAAATAACGCACTTAAAGGATTAAGCTGGCGTACAAATTTTTACTTGCATTATCAAAGCAAGAACGATTTAGATGTGCAAATTAAATATGGGCAACTTGTGCATCAAGTCATGGCTGCTAACTATCCTCAATGGGTTCAACCTATAGCAAAATCACAATTAACCCCAGCCAGGAAAATTCGTGTAGGATATATTTCTTATTGTATGCAAAGTCATACAGTAGGACATTTATTTCTTGGTTGGCTAAAAAATCATAATCGCCAAAACCTTGAAATATATTCTTACTATAATGACTCGTCTGTAGACTGGATGACACAGCAATTTAGGCTTTATAGTGATGTTTTTTGCCAGATTACAGAATGTCATATACCCAAAAACTTAGAAAAACTTTGCCGACAAATCATTAACGATAAATTAGACATATTAGTTTTTATAGATATTGGTATGCACCCAGCACTAACACAAATTGGGGCGTTGCGTTTAGCACCGATACAGTGTGTTACATGGGGACATCCCATAACTTCAGGATTACCAAATATTGATTATTTCCTTTCTAGTAATTTGATGGAACCGCCAAATAATGAAAAACATTATTCAGAAAAATTAATTCGCCTCCCTAATATTGGCATTAATTATGCCAAACCAGTAATTCCTG
Source organism: Crinalium epipsammum PCC 9333 (assembly GCF_000317495.1). Classification (GTDB taxonomy): domain Bacteria; phylum Cyanobacteriota; class Cyanobacteriia; order Cyanobacteriales; family PCC-9333; genus Crinalium; species Crinalium epipsammum. The sequence continues at coordinate 3,792,634 of NC_019753.1, read as the reverse complement.
AACTCAGTAAAAAACGCTGTGATTTTTACTTGAGGGAGGATGCGACGATTTATTTATCGTGCCAGTCTATTTACAAATATCTCCCACAATATGACTATATATATGCCGCGATCGCACAGCGCATTACCCAAGCTCAGTTTGTCTTTTTGTCTAGTGGTAAAACTGAAACAATCGACGAAAAATTTAGGCAGCGTCTGCAAAAAGCTTTTGCTAGTTTTGGGTTGAATAGTGCAGAATATTGTGTGATTTTACCAAGAATTAATCGAGTAGATTATCTTAACCTTAATTTAGTTGCAGATATTTATCTAGACACCTTTGGCTGGTCGGGTGGGAATACTACATTAGAAGCGATCGCTTGCAATTTACCCATTGTTACTTGCCCAGGTGAGTTTATGCGCGGTCGTCACTCCTATGGAATTCTCAGGATGCTAGGAGTTATAGACACAATTGCTACTGATGAAGCAGAATATATTGAAATCGCTGTCAGATTAGGTTTAGATCAAGAGTGGCGAGAAAGTATTATAAATAAAGTTAAGCAAAACCAAGATCGCGTTTATGAAGATAAAACTTGTGTAGTAGCACTAGAAGAATTTTATCAGCGTGTTGTGCAAGAACATCTAGCTAGCAAGTAACAAAGTTTAAATTTACGATTGTGAAAAATACTGAAGTAATTGGGATTGATTTAGGCGGAACAGCAATTAAACTAGGACGCTTTCTTGAAGATGGTACTTGCTTGCAGTCTTTAAGTGTGCCAACACCGCAACCCGCGACACCGACAGCAGTTGTCGATGCTATAGTTGAGGCGATCGCATCCTTAAAAACAAACAGTGCTAGAGCGATCGGCGTTGGTACACCAGGTCCCGTCGATGCTACTGCTAGAATTGCTCAAGTAGCAATTAACTTAGCAGGTTGGCATGATGTTCCCCTAGCTGACTGGTTAGAAGAAAAAACAAATTTACCTACCATTCTCGCCAACGATGCTAACTGTGCTGGTTTAGGAGAAGCTTGGTTAGGCGCGGGGCGCAAATTCCGTAATCTCATATTACTCACATTAGGTACTGGTGTAGGTGGTGCAATTATCCTTGATGGCAAATTATTTACAGGACATCAAGGCGCAGCAGGTGAATTAGGGTTAATCACCTTGTATCCAGATGGCGCGGCGTGTAATAGTGGTAATCAAGGCTCTTTAGAACAGTACGCTTCAGTTCAGGCAATTCGACGCATGACAGGAAAAGAACCAAATCAGCTAGGCGAAGCTGCTGCATCAGGTGACGCTGAAGCATTAGCTTTCTGGAAAAGTTACGGACAGAATTTAGGAATTGGCTTAGCTAGTCTAATTTACGTCCTAACTCCAGAAGCGATCGTAATTGGAGGCGGTGTAAGTGCAAGTGCAGAATTTTTCTTCCCATCTGCATTAGCAGAAATAGAAAAACGAGTATTACCTAGTTCTCGCGCTGGACTGCAACTATTACAGGCAGAATTAGGTAATCAAGCTGGTATGGTTGGCGCTGCTAAATTAGCATTTGAGCAGTTAGTAGTGAACCGTTAAACCTTTCCCCCTTCCCTACTCCTCTCTCCTCCCTCCTCCCTCCTCCCTCAACAACTTAAAGTATGACCAGATTGACACTCAATATAATCTAAAAGCTTTTGATAGTTATCGGGGTCACTATTCTTATTAAGAATAATTGGGATAGAACTGTCTGGTAGCCAAAACTTTAACCTGCCAAGAGAACAGCAAAAGCTACTAACAGTGTTGAGATTAACTATATACTCACTGCGATCGTAAATAATTCTAAACCAAGAAGTCGTCAGTGAGTAATCTGATAAATTTTGGATGTATTTTAAAACTTTATAATATCCATCAGGGTTGCTCTGTTGGTTGATAATAATCGGCGTACCGCTATCAGGTAGCCAAAAAGTGATCCGACCATTTGGGGCGCAAGCAAAAGCACTAAGACGGTCGAGATCAACTAGATATTCATTTCGCTCATAATTAATTTTTATCCAATGAGCCACAAAATTTCCTCATTTTAGGGAGTTTTGAATTTTGAATTAAAAGATTCGATATTAACTCAAAACTCCCTGAAAGATCACACCTTTTAAGCGCTTTATTTAAGACACCTCAGCAGGATAGGGCATAGCTGAGGTTGAGCTAGAAAATGTAGTTTCTATTGCCTCTGTTGTAGTTTCACTTAAATCAACACGAGTTAATGACGCTTCTATAAACCCCTTAAATAAAGGGTGGGGAGTGCTAGGTCGAGATTGAAACTCTGGGTGGAACTGAGAAGCAATAAAGAAGGGGTGATTTGTTAGTTCAATGATTTCCACTAGGCGACCATCAGGAGATGTACCACTAATGACATAACCGTTTTCTAAAAATAAGTTGCGGTAGGCATTATTAAATTCGTAACGGTGACGGTGGCGTTCGTAAATTACCTCCTCTTGATAAAGTTTAAAAGCCAAAGTGTTGGGTGATAAACGACAAGGATATAAACCCAAACGCATAGTCCCGCCTAAATCTACGACATCCTCCTGTTCTGGTAACAAGTTAATTACCGGATTTGTAGTATCAGGAGCAAATTCCGCACTGTTAGCATCTGCTAAACCAGCAAAGTTACGCGCCCATTCAATTACAGAACACTGCATTCCCAGGCATAAACCTAAAAAGGGAATTTTTTGTTCGCGAGCAAATTTAATCGCAGCAATTTTACCATCAACACCGCGAATGCCAAAACCCCCTGGTACAATGATGCCATCGGCATCTGCTAGATAGCGTTCAGCGCCGTCAGTTTCTATGTCTTCAGAGTTAATCCAATTAAGGTTAAGTTCACAAGCTGAAGCCATAGCAGCATGACGTAAAGCTTCCACAACTGAAAGATAGGCATCGGTTAACCTGACATATTTACCAACAATAGCAATGTTAATCTGGTTAGTTGGATGATAAAGACGATCAACTAAGGTTTGCCATTGTCTTAAATCAGGCTGATGTTGCTCTAATTCCAGTAATTCTAGTGCTTGCTGTGCTAGTCCTTCTCGTTCCATCATCAGTGGCACTTCGTAGATACTCTTGGCATCTTGTGCTGTAATTACAGATTCGATGGGTACATCACAGAATTCTGATATTTTGTCTTTTAGTCCTTGTGGTAGCGGGCGATCGCATCGGCATACTAAAATATTTGGTTGAATCCCAATTGAACGCAGTTCTTTCACTGAATGCTGCGTTGGCTTAGTTTTCATCTCCCCAGCAGAAGGAATCCAAGGTAATAACGTTACGTGCATATACAGCACATTCCGCCGTCCCACATCTTTACGAAACTGGCGGATAGCTTCTAAAAACGGCAGCGATTCAATATCCCCAACTGTCCCACCAATTTCTGTAATTACCACATCTGGGTTAGTATTTTTCGCTACCCGTTGAATACGCTCTTTAATTTCATTGGTAATGTGGGGAATTACCTGTACTGTCCCACCTTTATAGTCACCTCGGCGTTCTTTATTGATTACCGCTTGGTAAATTGAGCCAGTAGTAACACTATTGAGGCGCGACATGGATGTGTCAGTAAAACGCTCATAGTGTCCCAAGTCTAAGTCTGTTTCAGCACCATCTTCTGTAACAAATACTTCCCCATGCTGAAAAGGACTCATCGTCCCTGGATCGACGTTAATATAAGGATCGAGCTTGAGAATTGAGACAGAATAATTGCGCGATTTCAGCAAGCGCCCCAAGCTGGCTGCGACAATACCCTTACCAATGCTGGAAACAACGCCGCCAGTGACAAATACAAACTTAGTCATACAATATTTAAAAGTAGAACTTTCTACTAACCCCCCGTTAATTGTGGCACAATCTTCGCTATTAAGATGATGTCGTGTGTAGCCATTTTATGTTAAGCCTTCAGCATCTAGCCGCTAAGGGTCAGTTAGATGCCGATATCGTTGAATGATTAAAAGATTTTTACCTAAGAGCTAAGAGCTAAAAATTAACGGCTTAATTTAATCAGCCTCGTCGCCTTAGTTAAGGTTTGGTTAATTCACCACAGATGTAAGACAAGATAAACACAGATGCACACAGATGGGATAATGGATTAAGAGTAAGAAGTTTATTTAACAAGATCCTCGATTTTTTAGATCATTCAGGAATCTGAGTATTTTTTTAGATAAAAACATATATATTCTATCTAGTCTGAACGCTGTACTAATCAATGGTCAAGAATTATTAGTTTTTTATGAATTCTGGCGATTATTAAAGATGTTAGCGGCTATAGTTTTTAATAAAATAAATATGCTGATTGTGAGTGTTTCTATATTTGCCAAAAATCATGGTATGATTAGAAATTGAAAAATAGTAGTCAATAAAATATTGCTTAGTTAAAAAGCTAAAAAATTAGGATGAACTTATAGCTGATATTTTTTGAATCAAGAAACTTTTTTAGCGGTTGTTTGCTCTAAATATATTTAAGTAACTAAGATTAAAAATGAGAAATATCCTGGGATTGGCTGTTTTAGGGTCTTTAATTACATTTCCAGCTTTGGCACAACAGTCTCTTTACGTTTCCTATCCACCAACAACTTACAAAACGGCATCTGACCGGATTTTTGTGATGGGGACAGCGCCCTCTAAAGGACAGGTGTTAGTAAATGGGACGGCGATCCCACGAAGTCCGGCAGGGCATTTTGCTCCTAGTTTTCCCTTGATGCTGGGGGAAAATCAGTTTAAAGTGCGCTACCAAGATAAAGAAATCAATCTCAAGGTGACGCGCACTGCTACCCAAGCTGTAATACCCAAGGGAGTAGAGTTTGCGGAAGGTTCGTTGGAACCATCGGTGGATATTTCGAGGATGCCAGGGGAGTTATTTTGCTTTGGCGCGATCGCACCATCTCAAGCTAATGTCTCTGTAAATATTGGTGGTCAAACTATACCGCTATTTGTTCAAGAGCAAGTTGTAAATTTACCTGCTAATTCTGCCGCTTTGGTTTCAGCGCAGCAAAATCAACCATCTGCGGTGTCTGGTGCTGGGCATTATCTTGGTTGCGCCGCCGCCGCCGCCGCCGCCGATTTGGGAAACCCCCAGTTTCAATTAGAAAAAAATGGTCAGCAGGTTAGCCAGCAGGGACCAGGTAAGGTACAAATTATTTCTCCTGCTAAGTTGGAGATTGCAGAAGTAATTGTAGATAATGGGATTGCTCGTAGTGGGGCAAGTACAGATTTTGCTCGGTTGACACCACTGCCTAAAGGTACAAAAGCATCAATTACTGGACGTGAAGGGGAATGGGTACGCCTAGATTATGGTGGTTGGATTAATAGTAAGGAAGTTAAGATTGTTCCTGGTTCAGTACCGCCTAAGTCAATAATTCGCAGTATTACTTCTCGTAAAGTTGGTGGTGCAACAGAAGTAGTATTTCCTCTGCAAGTACCAGTACCCGTGACGGTACAACAGGGCGATCGCAAATTAGTTCTTACCCTTTACAACACTACTTCCCAAACAGATATTATCCGCCTAGACGATGACCCCATAATTTCTCGCTTAGATTGGCAGCAAGTATCGCCAGGGGTGGTGCAGTATACCTTTAACCTCAAATCTTTACAACAATGGGGCTATAAGCTGCAATATCGTGGCACAAGCTTAGTGCTATCTCTACGTCATCCGGCTAAGATTTCTAAACAAGCCTCAAAGCCTTTATCTGGGATCAAAATAGTACTTGATCCAGGGCATGGTGGTAAAGAATCTGGCGCAGCAGGACCAACGGGTTATTTAGAAAAAGATGCCAATTTGTATGTGTCAAAACTCGTGGGATATCAATTAATGGCGCGGGGCGCGACAGTATATATGACACGGGAGACAGATAAGCAAGTGTCGTTACCAGAACGGGTAGCAATTATTGACAAAGTGCAACCTGCAATAGCTGTCTCAATTCACTACAATTCCTTACCAGATCAAGGTGATGCTTTAAAAACTCAAGGTTTTGGGGCTTTTTGGTATCATCCGCAAGCTCATAGTTTGGCAATGTTTGTACATAACCATATAGTGCAAAATGCTCGTCGTCCTTCTTATGGTGTGTTTTGGGATAACCTAGCTTTAGCTCGTCCTGCAACAACACCTTCTGTATTATTGGAATTAGGTTTTATGAGTAACCCACAGGAATTTGAGTGGGTTGCTAATCCCCAACAGCAACAGAAAATGGCAAAAGCGATCGCTGATGGTATTACTCAATGGTTTGCTGCGACTAAATAAAAAAATGTTGTAGGTTGGGTAGAACGAAGTGAAACCCAACAACATCTCGAAAAGGTTGGGTTTCCTGCGTCAACCCAACCTACCCAGCTAAAGCTAACTGCTAATTGCTATAAATATTTTTGCAACAACAAATTTAACTGATCTTTTGTTGCAGCAGGAACTTTATCTAGAGGCGTGAGAATTGCATATTCTAATGCTGAATGAGCATCTGAAGTAAAGGGATTTTCGCTGAGGCGGCGTACTGTTTCTTGAATTACTTTTTGGGCATTTACAGCATTACGTTGTAAATTGCCAATAATCATATCTACTGTTACGCTGTCATGATCTGGATGCCAGCAATCGTAATCGGTAACTAACGCTAAAGTAGCATAAGCAATTTCTGCTTCTCTGGCTAATTTTGCTTCTGGTAAATTGGTCATCCCAATTATAGTTGCACCCCAACTGCGGTAAAGATTTGATTCTGCTTTTGTCGAAAATGCAGGACCTTCCATACAAATATAAGTACCGCCACGATGTAGGTTAACATCGGGTAAGTTGAGATTCGCGATCGCATCCGCCACAACCCCAGCTAACTGACCACAAACTGGATCGCCAAAAGCAATGTGAGCAACAATTCCTTCACCAAAAAAGGTAGAAATGCGATTTTTTGTCCGATCAATAAATTGATCGGGTACTACCATATCTAATGGTTTAGCTTCTTCTTTCAGAGAACCGACAGCAGAAGCAGAGATTAAATACTTCACTCCTAGCTGCTTCATCGCATAAATATTAGCTCTAAAAGGCAACTCAGAAGGCATCAAATGATGGTTGCGACCATGACGCGCCAAGAAAGCAACTCGTGTACCCTCTAGTGTTCCTACTATTAAGGCATCAGAAGGCGCTCCAAAAGGTGTGTCAACTTGCACCTCTTCAACATCTTTTAAAGCATCCATCTTATAAAGACCGCTACCACCGATGATCCCAATATCTGCTTTAATCATTGTTTATACCTTTTTAGCTAAATGTCGGAACGCCTGAAAGTTTATGGCTAGGCAACAAGTTTGTCAATAGTTGTACAGGCGATCGCGCAGATAAATTTACCGTTACAGAAGAATATTTATTATATTGTTAAATAATATCACAAAATCAATAATAATTATAATTAATTTAGTTATATTTTTGAAATCCACCTCCTTTATATATAAATTTAACTATGATATATTTCAAGCAAAATATAGCAACTTTGGCGTTAATATCTGTATCATTAACTGCCTCACAACTTATACTTCAACCAATTACTAAGGCAGAAAAAGTAAATTTTTCTACTTCCACCCTTTTAGTAGCTAACAAGGGTATTTGTTCATTTATTACTGCCAATAATGTTAATATTCGTAGCCAGCCTGGTACTCAGTTTAAAGTTGTTGCTAACCTCAAGATGGGAGATGGTGTAATAGCAGTCCTTAGAAAAGGAAACTGGGTACAAATATCTGGAAAAATAACATCAAAGCCAGGAGTTGTACCAGAGGTTGTTAAACCGATTAAAGGTTGGGTACTTAATACTTATATTAATGCTTGTTCAGGAGAGCATTTTGATCAGTGGCGCATCTAATTAAATATAGAATTAGCATCATTTTATCTTGAATAAATTTCCCACAATTAGCAGTGTCAGTAAGCTCATATTTGCTTCATATAGCTGAGTGACTTAACAGTAGTTGCGTTGTATTTTTTCCATTTTTGCGGGCTAGGAAAGTAACCTAAAAAATAGAATTTAGCTAGAATGGGTAGACAGTAGCGATCGCTTAGATTTGTGCTACTACATAATGACTTTAACAAAAAATTATGAATCGCAAAGATTTAAGCAAAGATAAATTCAGCGATGATGGTGATTACCCTTGCCCAGTCTGCCATCATGGTCAAATTTCGACTATGCCATTAATGGAAGCATTAGCTTGTAACTTTTGCCGCCACATCTTTACGTTGGATGCTGTTACACAACATTTGACTATGGCAGATAGTTCATTACCCTTGACTTGGCGCTGGAATGGTAGAGGATGGCGCAGCGTTTATCAAAATGGCATTGTAATTGGTTGGGGTATAGTATTGGGTGCGATCGCATTCGTATTATTACCAACAACCTTAGTCGCCCTCAGCGCATATATTTTCCCCGCCGAACCTCAAGCTTTCTTATCTTGGCTACCCATATTTTGGATTGGCTTAACTTTTGTGTGCCATTTATTATTGGTTGTTAGTATTGCGATCGAGTCTTACCAATTTCCAGTTTTTGCTTACTTAAATGCCATGCAACGTAATTTATTACGTCGTTAAAATTATCTCGATATTAATCATTATCCTCAAATGCAGTAGATGAATTTGCTAAATTATTTTTGTCCAAATTTTTGTTTAAGTTCTTCATAAATCTCTAGAGTGATAATTTCTTGCCCCGCTTCTTGTGCGTACTTCTCAATCTTTTTCCTAGCTGCGGGACGGACAAAGAAAGGAATTTCCTTTAAAGAAGCTTCCGCTTCAGGTGTCCAAGCTAATTTATTGGAATCAGCCATAAGGTAATTGAACTATTAAATACTACTCAAAAATGAATTTTAACAGATTAGCGACCCTAGCAGTTAAAGATTTATCTATCAATCAGCCTCAATAAAAAATATTGCTTGTATTTAAGTACAAGATTTATCCCCCTTACCGTTGTGGAGAGTGGTTTGGGGGTGGGGTTAACTAAAAGCGAAATTACTTTAAAATTTTCCTTACCATTTTTTATAGGGTAGGAATTTTCCTGACATAATTAGTTTAACTCTGTCGCCTTTTGGATCTTCCTCTTTCTCCACATCTAAAGTAAAATCAATTGCGCTCATAATACCATCACCAAACTTATCTTGAATTACTGCCTTCAACGGCATACCATAAACTTGCATAATTTCATAAAAACGATAGATAAAAGGGTCAGTTGGCACAATTGGTCCCAAACCTTTCACAGGATATTCACCTAATTCTTGCGCTAATTCTTCATCCAAACCTAACGCAAGTAGCAGCTTACTTGCTTCTTCATCAGATGCACTAGCTTGACGGTATATTACTGCTGCAATCCAAACTTCATCACGTCCAACTGCTTTCTCTAAATCAGCAAAACTGACATTTTTAGCTTTTTTAGCTGCTAAAAGTTTTTGGGTAATTTCTGGAATTTCCATGATAATTTTCTTCATTCAACTACTGAATGTTTATACATCCAGTTGGGACAAAATAAATATATTATTCTATAAGTATAAAAACTGTATGAACGCACACAGCAGGTGCATCCCTAATTCATTTATGAGACATCTCCAGATGTAGAGACGTTTTATACAACGTCTCTACATTCTCAAACAATCCTAACGGTCTACTGACCCCATGATGATGTCGATACTGCCCAAAATCGTTACGATATCTGCAACTTTGAAACCTTTGAGAATATGAGGCAGAATTTGCAGATTAACGAAATCAGCAGTACGAATCTTCCAGCGCCAAGGGAAGACATTATCATCACCAACTATAAAGATGCCTAACTCGCCTTTGCCACTTTCTACACGGACGTAGTGTTCACCTTTGGGAATCTTAAAGGTAGGAGCAACTTTCTTACCTATGTATTGGTAGTCAAAGCCATTCCACTCAGATTTTGCGCCTTCCATCATGCGCTTGGCTTCTAAGTTTTCATAAGGTCCGCCTGGAAGTGCTTTTAAGGCTTGACGCAGAATTTTGACAGATTCGCGCATTTCACGAATCCGCACTAGGTAACGGGCGAAGCAATCGCCACCAGTTTCCCACTGTACGTCCCAGTTAAAGTCGTCGTAGCATTCGTAGTGGTCAACTTTGCGTAAGTCCCATTTCACCCCAGAAGCGCGTAAGGTTGGACCCGAAAGACCCCAGTTAATTGCTTCTTCACGCCCGATAGTTCCAACGCCTTCAACCCGACGGCGGAAAATCGGGTTGTCAGTGATTAAGCGTTCATACTCATCAACTTTAACGTCAAAGTAGTCACAGAAGTCTACACACTTATCTACCCAACCATAAGGTAAATCAACTGCTACACCACCAATACGGAAGTAGTTGTTATTTACCATCCGATAACCTGTGGCTGCTTCCCACAAATCGTAAATTAATTCCCGTTCGCGGAAAATGTAGAAGAAGGGAGTTTGTGCGCCTACGTCAGCTAAAAAGGGACCAAGCCATAATAAATGGTTAGCGATGCGGTTCAACTCCAGCATAATTACACGAATGTAGCTGGCGCGTTTGGGAACTGGAATGTTCGCTAGTTTTTCTGGTGCGTTGACGGTAATTGCTTCGTTGAACATTCCTTCGGCGTAGTCCCAGCGACTAACGTAAGGAACGTACATAATATTGGTACGGTTCTCGGCAATTTTTTCCATGCCTCGATGCAGGTAGCCGATGACTGGTTCGCAGTCCACCACATCTTCGCCATCAAGGGTGACAATTAGTCTTAATACCCCGTGCATAGATGGATGGTGCGGACCCATGTTCAGCACCATCGGCTCTGTTCTGGTTTCAATTTGTGCCATATTGATCAATTAACAATTAACAATTAACAATTATCAATGGATAAGCCGGAGTTTTTTCACATATCGGTATTAAGCCGAGAGTTAGTCCACGGCTTGGCAATTCGTCCAGGGGGGCATTATTTAGATGCAACGGTGGGAGGGGGCGGACATAGCCGCTTGATTTTGGAGGCTGCACCGGATGTGGAAGTAACGGCTATTGATCGCGATGAAAGTGCGATCGCAGCCGCTAAAATTGTCTTAACTAATTTTAACTCACGGATCAATTTTATTCAAAGCAATTTTGCGGAGTTTAATCCTAAAAATGTTACTTTTGATGGTATAATAGCAGACTTAGGTGTTAGCTCTGTACATCTAGATTTCCCTGAGCGTGGCTTTAGTTTTCGCCACGAAGCGGCATTAGATATGCGGATGGATAGACGAGAAGATCTTACCGCAGCAGATATTATTAATCATTGGGATGAGAAGGAATTAGCAGATATTTTCTTTAAATATGGAGAGGAGCGACTTTCACGGCGGATTGCGCGGAGAATTGTCGAAAATCGCCCTTTTAAGACAACAACAGAATTAGCGGAAGCGATCGCATATTCTGTTCCTCGTCAATACCGTTATGGTAGAATCCATCCAGCTACTAGAGTATTTCAAGCATTAAGAATAGTAGTTAATCAAGAATTAACTTCACTGGAAAAGTTTATATATCAAGCACCTAATTGGTTAAAACCTAGTGGCAGAATTGGAATTATTAGTTTTCATAGTTTGGAAGACAGAATTGTTAAGCATAGATTAAAAGAATCACCGCTATTGCAAGTATTGACTAAGAAGCCGATTATTCCTCAAGAAGATGAGCTTGAAAATAATCCTCGTTCTCGTTCAGCTAAACTTAGGTTAGCAGAACGGAAGATTTAAAGTTAAATCAAACAGGCAGGACTTACGCAGAGATCCCCCTAAATCCCCCTTAATAAGGGGGACTTTGAATTTCCCCCCCTTTTAGGCACAAACATGAGCGTAACTGTTCCCATTCAAGCTATTGAACTTACCCCAGGTAGCCAGATTATTATCCCTAACCTTTCCTGGCAAGAATTCGAGCAAATTCTCATTGACTTAGGAGAAAAAAGTAGCAGTCGCATTACTTATTACCGAGGAACTTTAGAAATTATGTCCCCGTTGGCATTACATGAACGTCCGCACCGTATTATTGCTGATATAGTTAAAGTCATTCTGGACATTCAAGGGCGAGACTGGGAAGATTTTGGTTCAACAACCCTCAAGCGTCCAGAAATTGCTGGAATTGAACCTGATACTTGCTTTTATATCCAAAACGCTGACAAAGTTAAAGGCTGTACAAACTTGGATTTAAAACAGTATCCACCCCCAGATTTAGCAATAGAGGCAGATGTTACTTCTAAAACAACTCTTGATGCTTACGAAGCGATGGGCGTTCCTGAAGTTTGGATTTACCGCAGCAAGCAACTGAAAATATACTTACTCTCTAATCAAGGCTATGTTGAAATTGCTAATAGTCCTATCTTTCCAGGCTTACCTTTAACTGAATTAATTCCCCAACTGGTGCAAAAAGCAATTGATGAAGGTACTAGCAGAATGCTACGCGACTTGAGAAACCAATTTCCTCAGTTATAAACAGTAGGGTGCGATCTTCGCAGCGTAACGCACCCTACCTAATATAGATAAAATTGGTATTAAATAGGGTTTAAAATTTATTGAAAATGCTTATTTTTGAGTTGGTTTTTACCGCAGATGAGAGCAGATAAACGCAGATGAACGCAGATGTTTATTTAGATTTAGTCACTATAGCCAGATTTTTGGGATTAAACATAAAATCCCCTCTGCCCCTCTGCCCTCAACAAAGCGTCCTTACAACCCGCGATGATTGTTGCAAATTTAAGCTGTGTGGTAACTCGACACGGAAAGTAGAACCTTGACCTAATTCGCTCTTTACTGTAATTTTGCCATTCATTAGCTGTACTAAAGAATCTGTAATTGCTAATCCTAAACCAGTACCCCCTGGTATGCGCGTATTGCTTTGATTTGCTTGCCGAAATTCTTTAAAAATATGTTGCATTTCACCATCGCTGATGCCAACTCCAGTATCTTTAACAATAATTTCTAATTTATCTCTCTCAAAATCCCGCACTTCAACCAACACACTGCCAGATTCAGTAAACTTAATCGCATTTGATAATAAATTTACTATAATTTGACGCAAGCGATCGCTATCATTCACAACTTGGGGATTTTGTAAAGTAATATTTAACTGTAACGATAAGTTTTTTTGTTCAGCACTACGTCTAAAATCGTTAACAATCGTTGTTAGTAACTGTTCAATATTAAAAACTTCTAGCCTAAATTCTAAACGACCTGCTTGTAACCGAGAAAAGTCGAGAATATCGTTAATTACTGTTAATAGTTGTTTGCCATTATTTAATATCCGCTCTAGCATATTGATATGCTGTGGGATTAATTGACGATCGCATTGTCGCAACATCACCTGCGAAAATCCCAGAATCGCATTTAGTGGGGTGCGTAGTTCGTGGGATATAATTCCTAAAAATTGCGATTTGAGGCGCGATTCTTCTAACAGTTGCAAATTCTGAATCTCTATCCGCCGCCTTTGCTCTTCTGCTTGCTTGCGGGCGGTAATATCACGCACCAGCCAGCGCATACCAATCAAGCAACCATTCTGATTGTACATCGCAGCTACGGTGATGGCAGCATCAAAGGGTAAACCATTCCTTGCTTGCATCACCAATTCCCACTCCTGCACCCGCTCTTGTTGTTGCAGCCTTAGCAGTTCGTTAACAAAGTTATGACGCTCTTGCTCGACTACAAAAGTAACCAAGGGTTTATTTACCAGATATTTCTGGGGTAGGTTAAACAGTTTCGCTGCTGCATGGTTAGCTTCAGTGATTATTCCTTGAGCATTAGTTAATAAATAGCAATCAGGGGCAAATTCAAATAAATCTTGGTAGCGTTGACGTTCAACTTCTAGCTGATGACGAGTAGTTAATAACTGTTGATTCTGATCGCGCAGTTCTTCTTCCGCTACTTGCAGTTCTTCTAAAGCAGTACGCAATTCTTCTACAGCAACGGGTAGCAAGTCGGGTGCTGGAAACTGCCCTCGCTGGGCTTCCTGGTACACTAAAGATGCGCGATCGCGCACTACCTCAATTTGATTGAAAAACTCCTCTCCATTCACTGCCACCGCCCCTTGCTGCTGATTCATTTGAACACTAACTCTTATTTAGGTGATAAAACCTCTATCTTTCGTGCAAGCCTGTAGGAAATTATCCAAATTTAGCCTTATATATATTACATCACTGTCCAAATTGGCAACTGCAAACTAGCTGATTTCCTCCATTAAAATAATAACTCCCTGAAATGTTGTCTGAGTATGATTAATTGGTGTAAGGCTAATTTGACATTCTATTGATTTGCCACGACGATTTGTAGCATTTAATACTAACTCTTGATATGTCGCATTTGGCGATAAGCACAGCCTAATCGGTTGTCGAAGTTGCTCTAATGGCAAACCGATATCCAAATTCAGCAAGTGTTTACCTTGAACTTCATCTAACCGTAGCCCCCACATATCTGTAGCTTGAGAATTCCAAATATGAATGCACAACTCATCATCTAACACTACCACCCCCATGTGTAATGTAGTTAAGATTGATTCTAAAAATAAGTTTGCTTGGTTGAGTTGAGAACTACGTTGCAGTAATTCTTGATTGAGTGTTTGCAGTTCTTCATTAGTAGACTGAAGTTCTTCGTTAGTAGTTTCTAATTCTTCGTTGGTAGATTGTAATTCCTCGTTGGTAGTTTCTAATTCTTCGTTAGCAGATTGCAGTTCCTCGTTGGTAGTTTCTAATTCTTCGTTAGCAGATTGCAGTTCCTCGTAAGCAGCTTCTAACTCTTGGTTGGAATGTTCTAGCTCATCTTGCAATTTTTGATAGCTACTTACGTCATTAAAAATTATTTTTACTCCTAAAAGAGTTTGGTTTTCTAATAAAGGAATGATTTCTATATCAAAATATTTAATCTCACCAATAGTAGTTGACCATTTTATTTCTGATAAAGTAATTGGGCGATGTTCAACGGCAACTTGATCAATCTGAGAGCGCAATTCTACAGGTCGATAAGAAATTTCCAAGTCTTGAAAAGGGCGACCGATATCCCAGGAATTCAAGCCAAATAAGTTGTAAGCATTCTCGTTAGCCAAAAACAAGCAACCTTTAATGTCCACGACTACTTGTGCTAAGGTATCGGCTTTGAAGGCTGCCTCATATAAGAGTTTTTCATCAACCATTTCATTTGGTGTTGGCTCTTGATTAATTTTAGGAGTAGAGAATAAACGGTTTGTCTGACGAGATGTTTTGGAAACTTTGATATATATACGTCGTTTTAAATCTACTGGAGTGAACAAATTACTGCGGGTAAATAAAGTTTCGGCTTTACCTAAGAACAGAAAACCATCGTCATTGAGAGCGAAGTGAAAACGGTCTAGCAGCCTACTTTGTCCCTCAACGTTGAAATACATTAAGCTGTTGCGGCATACCAACAAGTCAACTTTAGCAATAGGTGCATCTTGCATCAAATTGTGGCGACCAAAAATTAGACAACGACGCAACTCTTTATTGAAAGTATAGCGGTTGGCATGAGAATCAAAGTATTTTGTGAGTAAATGAGGGGGAATATCTTTAACTTCTTTGAGAGAGTAATTACCTTGACGCGCTTGGTTGAGAGCTTCCTCATCTACATCTGTGGCAAAAATTTTTACTCGCTCCCGAAACTGCTTAAGACCGAT
The DNA here is from genome assembly GCF_000317495.1 of Crinalium epipsammum PCC 9333. GTDB lineage: Bacteria > Cyanobacteriota > Cyanobacteriia > Cyanobacteriales > PCC-9333 > Crinalium > Crinalium epipsammum. Next base: position 3,777,041 of record NC_019753.1, on the reverse strand, counting down.
AATTTCAGCCAGCACCATCGCCAATGTGTAGGCTTCTTGCCCAGAAGCACATCCAGCACTCCAGACACGGATAGGTTTGTCGGGATTTTTTTCAAGGATTAAAGGGATGATATCACTGGCAAGGTAGTCCCAAGCAGTGCGATCGCGGAAAAAGCAAGTAACATTGATTAAAATTGTATTAAATAAAAGATTAAACTCTTCTGGCTGTACTGCTAGGTAGTCTATATAGTCACTATAGTTATCAATATCAATTTCCTTCATCCGTAAGCGAATGCGACGGATCAAACTGGGGCTTTTATAATTAGTGAAATCAAAGCCTCGGTTATTTTTAATATAATCTAATAAAGCTAGAAATTCAGGGGTAACATCCTGTTGAAAATTCATTTAACCCTTGGTGTTAAGCTGTTGTGCTTCTAAGTTTTATGTTTTAGGGGGAGGGGGGAGGAGGGAGGAGGGAGGGGAGAGGGGAGAGGAGGGAGGAGAGATTATAGGGTTTGATAAATTTTCTCTGGCTTATAAAATGTAGAATTTAAGTGCGCGTTAGCTGATTAATTAGACTTTCAATTAATTTAGTTAAGTAGGTTGGCATAAATAAACGTATAATGATTTTCCACTTCACCAGTCCCCAGTCCCCAGTCCCCAGTCCCAGTCATAGCAGGTAACGTTTAATTTCACCCACATACTTATCGCCAATTAAATTTTATCTAATTGTCCATTTCCATACCGATGATTTAACCCTTTTGGTTGAGAGTCATTTAATAATGCTTCTCGGATGACGTTAGCACGCTTTTGGGCATCTTGTGACTGCTCATCAAAACGTTCTGCTGATTTATTGTGTTGGCGATCGCGTGCTTTATCTGCTAACTTAGCCGCTAAAGCCGAACTCTCTTCTAAAGCTCGTAACGCTATCCACAAAGCTTCTTCTAAAGCCTCAGACTGTTCAGCTAAAAGTGTTCCCGATGAATAAGCATGACCAGTACGACACCTAAACCTGAGCAAATGTCCTTCCTGAATTTCCCATAAACTACCACCACAGGCGGGACAAGCAAAACCTGAAGGATTACCTGGGCGATCGTGTTTGTGAACAGCGTTAATCTCTAATTCAGCTATATCCGATTCTATCTCCATTTCATCCGGCATTGGCTGTTCTTCCTTTGTTACTGGTTGATTCACCAACTCTGCCAAAAGTGATGGAATTCCCGATAAGGGCATAATATAATCCACCTCGACGTTCTCAACCGCGCTAGTAGGCATTCCTGAAAACATCGCTTCTTTGGGGTTCTGCACAATAGCAACACCACCCCGCATTTTTACTGCCATCAAACCTGCTGTGCCATCATCAAGCGATCCTGATAAAATCACACCAATTACGTTTGCTCCGTATACTCTGGCTGCTGTCCTAAATAAAGGATCTACCGCAGGTCGATGACCGTTTTCTTTGGGACCACAAGCTAAGGTAATATAACCACGTTTTATCAGTAAGTGATTATTTGGTGGGGCTATATAGATTTGCCCTGGCTTAATTACTTGTCCATCTTGAGGGTGAACAGCTTTGAGTTTGCCAGCACGACTCAGGATTGTTGGTAAAACGCTAGTACCATGTGGTGGAATATGAAGCACAATAAAAATTGCTGCTGGCAAATCTGGTGGCAATTGCTTAACTAATGCGATTAGTGCTTCGACTCCACCTGCTGAAGCTCCAATGACAATTATTTTGTAATCAGACATCTTTCAATTAACAATTAACAATTAACAATAAACAATTAACAATTAACAATTAACAATTAACAATTAACAATTAACAATTAACAATTAACAATTAACAATTAACTGGCGTTGGGGCAGAAAATAACCAAAAATTTTTCACAACCCTGATGCGCGACTATACTGCCATTAATTAAAAACTGTAAAAGCTAACATTAAATTAGTTTAATTATATTGTAATGTATATTTTCATGTTTAACCCTATCATAAGATATATTTTTAAACTCTTCTCAAAAATTAAGTTTAGTTAATTTTTTATTTCACGCTCAAATTCTACTCTAAAAGTTGAGCCTTCACCTAAAGTAGATTCAACTGAAATTTTACCGTGCATTAATTGCACTAAAGAATCTGTAATTGCTAGTCCTAAACCTGTACCGTAGTGCTTTTTTTTCAAGCTTTGGTCTACTTGGCGGAATTCTTCAAAAATATGCTCTAAATCTGCTGGAGAAATACCTATACCTGTATCTCTAACTGTAATAGATACCTGATCTGATTGCAGTTCTTCTACTTTTATTTCCACCATACCAGTTTCAGTAAACTTGATGGCATTAGAAATTAAATTGACTAAAATTTGTCTGGTGCGATCAATATCGTTAATTACATAAGGGTTTTCCATATCGGCTTTGAAGAGCATAGCTAAATGCTTTTCTTCGGCAAGCGATCGCAATTCTTGAGCAGTTGCCTTAACTAAATGCACTAAATGAAATTCTTCTAAGTTTAATTCCATTTTACCTGCATCCATTTTTGACAAATCGAGAATGTCATTAATAATTGTTAATAAGTGTTTCCCATTGTTAAGAATCCGCCCCATCATGTCATTTTGTAGCGGTGTTAACTGACTATTGCGTTGGCGTAATAATAGTTGTGAAAAACCAATAATTGCATTCATTGGTGTCCGCAATTCGTGGGACATAGTAGCGAGAAACTGAGATTTCAATCGCGCAACTTCCATTAGTTGCAAATTTTGAAGCTGGATTTGCTGCCGTTGGGTTTCTAACTCTTGGTTTTGTTGAGCTAAAATTTCATTTTGCAGTTCTAAACGCTCTTCTCTTTCTTCTAAAGTATTAATTTGTCTAGCATTATCAATCGCGATCGCAGCTTGTTCACCCACCGCTACTAATAAATGCTTATCTTCCTCCTCAAAAGCAGCAGCATCTTCCCAATTACCAACCGCCAAAACTCCTAATCTACCAGCTTGCACAGATTCAATAGCAACAGCATAAAGCGAAGCTGGTAACTCACTCTTTTCATGCTCATTACTATCACGTTGAATTAACTGTGATTCTCCCGTAGCAAATACATGATTTAATAAACCTTCATCGGGAGAAAAAGCATCTTCCAAGCGTAATTTTTCAGTACCACTTCCTGCGGTGACACTTAATACCAAGCGATTACATTGGGAATTGTGCAGGATAATAAAGCAAAAGTCAGCACCAATAATCGCATCACAAACTGCCCCAACCATTACTCGCAATAAACCAGGTAAATCCGTCAAGCGTTGATTAAGTAAATTTGTCAGTTGTTGTAGCGTCCGCAACTGTTGCTGTTGTTCTCCTAAAATCAAAATAGCTTCCCGCAGATTATGACTGGCATCTTGGGCTTCACGATACAGTCTGGCATTTTCAATTGCTAACGCCGCCCGCCGTGCCAAATCTTCAGCTAATTCTAAATCTGCTGGAGTAAAACGTCGCCCTGATTCTGCTAAGACAAATAACATTGATCCTAAAGTTTTGTCCCAAACACCCAAAGGTACACAAATATAAGATTTTAAATTTAATGCTTGTAAAAGTTTTAAATGCTTACTATCGTTAGCGAATTCAGCTAATTTATTTTCCGTGATCTCAAAACCTACATCTGATTCACCTGTGCGAATCACTTTCGCATATCCATAATGATCGTCTAAATTAGCTGGATAATTACGCTGTAAATCCCAAACTAATTCTTCTTTCTGCGGATTAACATGAGATACCGCAATTCTACGGAAAGAATTATCTGGATCAACTACATCAATTGCACACCAATCTGCTAGGCGAGGGACTGCTAATTTTGCTAAATTTTCTAAGGTTGTTTGGTAATCTAAAGAAGCAGAAAGTAACACACTTGCTTCAGCTAAAAAACGCTGAGATTCTTCTGCCCGTTTTCTCTCAGTGATATCATTAATTACACCCGACATCCGCACAGGTTTACCTTGATCATCGCGCTGCGCTTTACCACGAGCAATGCAATAGCGATATTCTCCAGAGGTATGTAAAAGCCTCATTTCAATATTATAATCAATTTGATGCTCAAAATGAGCCTTCAAAGCATCTGTGACTCGTTGCTGATCCTCTGGATGCAAAAGTTCAAAAAATAATTCGTAAGAAATTGCTATTTCTGTAGGGGATAAACCAGTAATTTCAAATAAGCGGTCATTCCAATAAATTTGGTTTTTAACAAGATCCCAATCCCAAATTCCGTCCTGAGAACCTTCTAATACTAAACGATAACGTTCTTCACTTTCCCGCAGACGTTGAGTAGCTAATTCAGCTTGCATTTCCGCACGAGAAACTCGTACCGCATTGCTGAGACTGCGATAAAGGCTTTCTGGTGAAATTTTTCCTTTAGAAAGATAATCGGAAGCGCCAGCTTTCATCAAATCAACGGCGATTTGTTCGTCGCCTTGCCCTGTTAATACGACTAATGGCACTTTTAAATTAGCATCGCGGATATTTTTAACTAAATGTAGAGCATCGCCATCAGGTAAGCGATAATCGAGAAATACGCAGTCAAAGCTTTGTTGTTTTAAAGTGGCGATCGCACTTTGACAGCTTTCTAGTTCCAATATTTGCATTTTTACGCCCGCCTTCTTTAAAGCCCGACGCACTGCCATTCGGTCTATTTCATCATCTTCCACCACCAATATATTGAGAATATCTTCCATAACTATTTTTGATTTTGGATAGCGCTACGCGCCGAAGCAGTAATTTTAGGTTTAATTGATTGTTCAAAATCTTTAATCCTTGCTACGGCATTTCACTGAGAGTCCAATATTTATTTAAAGTTGCTACTGCTTCAACAAATTTGCTAAAAGTTACTGGTTTAACAATATACCCAGCTACATTCAGGTTATATGCTTCGACTTTATCTTTATCTTCATTAGAAGTTGTCAAAACAATTACAGGGATAGCTTTGATCGCATCATCTTTGCGTAATTCGCGCAAAAACTCAATTCCTCCCATTTTGGGCATATTTAAATCAAGTAAGATCAATCTTCTTTGGGGAGGCACAACCGGAGGATTAGTATCGCTTCGTAGCATAGCTAATGCCTCTATGCCATTGGTAGCTACATAGAGATTATTTGTGATGTTGTTTTTCTTAAACGCCCGTTGGACGGTCATCACATCAATTTCATCATCATCAACCAGGAGTAAATTAGTCATCTTCTCTTCCATCATGCCGATTTAATTTCAGGAACTTTTAAGCATCTGCAACTGCGATCTTTAATTTTCTACCAGTTTGTTGATAGTGTGCGATCGCATTAGCGATTAAATTCATAAAACTTTGTTTCACAGCTAATATTTTACTACTTAAGGTAGGTGCTAAGATATCTTCTCTGCTGGTAGATATTTTAGATGCTGCCAGCAAGTAGAACATCTGTATTAAAAAAAATTTCATAATCTCTACATAATTTTTTAGACAGACTACACTGCAATTTTGCAACAAATTATATCTTGCGACTTCTATCTAATGACTGGCGTTGAGTATTAATACTGAAATCTGGAACAGTTACCAGTTACCAGTTACCAGTTACCAGTTACCAGTTACCAGTTACCAGTTACCAGTTACCAGTTACCAGTTATCAGTTACCAGTTATCAGTTACCAATTACCAATCACCAATCACCAATTACCAATCACCAATTGTCACTTATTCCAGGTAAAACTAAATGTTGAGCCTTGACCTTCTGCTGATTCTAGGCTAATACTACCTCCTTGATTTTCAATTATTTTTTTAACCAAAGCTAAACCAACGCCAGTATTTTCTACTTTGTCCCGTGCTTGTAAAGTTTGAAAAATTACAAATATTTTCTCATGGAATTGGGGCGCAATCCCCACACCATCATCAGCTACTAAAAATTTATAAAATTTCCCTTGATCTTGGACAGATATTTTCACCCGTCCATCTTCACGATCATGGTGTTTAATAGCATTAGTGATCAGATTAGTAAAAACTTGTTGCAAAGGTAGCAATTCAGTGACGATAGTAGGCATACTTGGTTCCACCTCTATGGTAAATTGTGGTGGTGGTGCGATCGCCTCAATTATTTCTGCTAGTAAATCATTAATATTTACCCGTTGAATTTGGTTCTTAACCCGCCCGATCCGAGAGTATTCTAACAGCGCATTAATCAACCCTTCCATGCGATGAACGCGCCCTCGGAGAAGCTGCATTTGGTGTCGAGTTTCATCAGTAAGAACATCTTCCAGATCTTCTTCTATCCAGTTAGACAAATTAGCGATCGCTCTTAAAGGTGCTTTCAAATCATGTGAAGTCACATAAGCAAATTGGTCAAGTTCTTGGTTACGCTTCTCTAAAATAGCGTTAGTTTTCGCCAAAACTGCTGCCATTTTAGCTAATTCATCTGCCCGTAATTTAATAGCTGCTAACGCTTGCTCTTTTTCTGCTTCTGCTTGCTTTTGTTGAGTAATATCAAGCATTAAACCGCGCAGTTTTTGCACTTTTCCATCTACACCTCGGACAATATAAGCGCGATCGCGTAACCACACAACCCGCCCATCCGCAGCAATACAGCGATACTCAAATTCATGATCTCGACCAGCAAGTGTTTCTTCACTACAAAAAATTGTCACCCATTCTCGATCTTCAGGATGAATCAAACTTGCCCAAAAATTAACTTGCGTTAACCAACTTACAACGGGATAACATAGAATATTTTCTGCACTCTGACTTACAAATGAAAACTTCAGCGTAACCGGATCGCACTCCCAAACAATTGCATCAACTAACCCATTAACTAAATCTTGATAGCGTTGTTGTGCAGCTTCGGCTTCACTACGCGCTTGCTGTTCTAATATTAATAATTCATCTTTGTGAAGATTCGCTGCTGCTAACTGAGTTGTGCGTTCAGCTACTCGTTGTTCTAGTTCAGCATTAAAATTGCGAATTTCTAACTCAGCTTGTTTGAGTTCAGTAATATCTCTACTAACAATCAACACATATTCTGTAAAACCTTCGGAATTTAATTCTGGAACAACACGAGATTGATAAGTACGCAACCCCTCAACTGTCAAACCCTCAAATTCTATTTCTTGTTCTTCATTTGTTTCAAATACTTGACGCAAAGTTGTTTCCCAAATTTCACATAAATCTGGTGGAGAATTTAATTCTCTCAAAGTTTTACCAATAAAACTTGCTGCTGGCATACCCGTTGTGCGTTCGACTTCCGCATTCACATAGACATAGCGGAGATCGCGATCGCAACGCAGAACTACATCAGGTGTATTATCTAAGAGTGTTTTAAATTCCTGTTCCCGTCGCCTTAGCGTCTCTTCGATCTGCTTAGAAGCTGTGATGTCACGTGCTACTGCATACACCAAATTTTCTTCTACTACTGGAAATGCTGCCCAAGATAGCCACTTAAATGAGCCATCTTTACAAAGATAGCGATTTTGGAAGTAAAAAGTCGGTTGACCTGTAGCCAAACTTTCCAAGTCAGCAAGGGTTGCAGCTTGATCTTCAGGATGCACAAAATTGACCCAAGGTTGGCTTAATAGTTCTTCCTTGGTATATCCCAAGGTTTTTTCAAACGCGGGATTTATACGTCGGAAATAGCCATCAAGTCTAGCAGTACAAAGTAAATCAATTGAAAGGTTAAAAAAGCGATCGCGTTCTGCTTCTATTTGTTTGCTTTCAGTTTTTTGTTGAGAGGCATCTACCCAAAGATTGGTTTCTGCTGAATCTTCTTGAGAAACAATTGCCGTATAAGTTCCCACCCACTCCACTACATCGCCTGCCACTACTGGGGATGCTTGCGCTTTAAACCACTGATAAGTTCCTGTTGCACCTAATAAGCGTAAATTAGATGAATAACTTTGCTGATCTGTGCTTGTTTGCTGAGTAGCACAGATCAGGCGATCGCGATCTTCTGGATGAATCGCCTTCAAGAAACCCCAATCTAATGATTCCGCGATCCCTAAACCGCTATACTCATACCAACGAGGGTTAAAATCAATCATTGAACCATCAGCATTAGCAATCCATGCTATCTCTGGCATTGTTGCCATTAATTGATGCTGACGAGCAGAGCTAATTGTTAAACAACGCTCAAGCCGATCTATTTGCAGGTGTAATCTTTGAATTTCACCTGCGTCAACTGTAGAGGGGTCGTGGTGGAAAAATGTACTCATCTGATCTAACTTCAACTGGATTATGCCAACTTTCGATGGCAGCAGAACAAAACCAGCTTGTGCAACTTACCAATGGTACAATCACACTAGCTATATCCTAAAGAGCGATCGCAATGGTGTATATCGCTTAAAGATTAATTGCTGGAAATAAAAACCCGTAATTAATCTTGGCTCGTCTCCAGGCAAACCAGCGTTTTTTGGATCATAAGTTGATGCTAATAGCAAGATTCGCGCAAAATGTATCTCTTTGAATTTATCCACTAAGCCAAAACTAATTCAACTGCCAATGGGTGGACTTGATTTAACGTAATTGCCAAAAGCTTATACACTCTATTTAAAAAGTTTTTGAATCGGAAAGCGTGGAACATTGACTATGAGTACAATTCGAGTAGCCCTGATTGAAGACCACGATCTAACGCGGGTTGGCATTAGAACAGCTTTGCAACAGCGTGGCGAGATTGAATTTGTTGGCGAAGCTGCCAATGGTTCAGAAGGTCTAAAATTGCTGGAAACCTCTAAACCGGACGTTGCCATTGTTGATATTGGCTTGCCAGATATAGACGGAATTGAATTAACTCGGCAATTTAAAAAATTCAAGGAAAGCAACGAAGATACGCCCACAAAAATTTTGGTGTTGACGTTACAAGACAACGAAGATGCAGTTTTAGCTGCCTTCGCTGCTGGGGCAGACTCCTACTGCATGAAGAATATCAGCTTTGATAACTTGCTAGAAGCACTGCAAGTAACAAACGAAGGCAACGCTTGGATTGATCCCGCGATCGCTCGAATTGTCCTCAAGCAGACAAAAAGTAACCAGCAAGCAGTCGAACCAGCAGCATTGAATAAAACAGTTACGATTAATGCTTCTGAGCCAGAATACAGTCAGTTAATTGAAGCTTATCCTCTCACCGAACGGGAATTAGAAGTTTTACAACTGATTGTTGAAGGTTGCAGCAATGCCACAATTGCTGAGAAATTATTCATCACAGTCGGAACTGTCAAAACTCATGTCCGCAACATCTTAAACAAGCTCTGTGCTGATGACCGTACTCAAGCTGCTGTACGTGCTTTAAGATCTGGCTTAGTTGGATAAATTATTTGGGAATGCCTTAAATTAGGGCATTTTCAACTTTGATTGATTGACACGAACTTAAAAATGAGTGCTTGACTATAGCAGTAAGGGCTTGACTATACAAGCCCTGTATTCTCTAAATTAATTTAATAAATCTTCTTGAAAATAGATCAACTATTGCTGATCAAAGTATTCGTCGTGTTTCTAGCTCGGTAATTGTTAATTGTTAATTGTTCATTGTATTTGAGCAATTTGGAAGTGGAGCGATCGCATGAGTCAGGTAGATCAAAAAAAACTCAAGTTGATGGTAGTTGATGACGAGTCTGACAACTTGGATTTGTTATACCGAACGTTTAGGCGTGATTTTCGCGTTTATAAAGCCGATAGTGGTTTGAGTGCTTTGAAAGTGCTGGAAACTGAAGGGGAAATGGCTGTGATTATTTCCGATCAGCGTATGCCCCAGATGAACGGCACAGAATTTTTGGGTCAAACAGCTGAACAGTTTCCAGAGACAATTCGGATCTTGTTAACTGGTTATACTGATGTTGACGATTTGGTAGATGCGATCAACTCAGGCAAGGTATTTAAATACATTACTAAGCCTTGGAATCCAGATAAATTAAAAGGCATTGTCCAACAAGCAGCAGAAACCTACAAAGTATTAAAGCGCAGGACAGATGAACTGCGGCGTGCGCTCCAGAGAGAATCCTTATTTAATGCTGTTACAACTGCGATTCGGGAGTCTTTAGACTATCGCAGTATGCTACAAACTATTGTGAATACAATTGGTCAAACATTCAAAGCAACAGGTTGTATTTTAAGACCAGTAGAGAGCGATCGCATCACCCCAGAGGCTTTTTCCTTCTATGCACCAGACGCGACAGGGACTGAACTACCTTCCCAGGCAGAAGTGCAGATGCAAGACGTATTGGGAAACACCCAGACACAAATTATTCACATTGAGGACAACGACAACCAATATACTCAGCTAATTGTCCCCCTGATTTATCAGCAGCAACTACTGGCAGTTTTGTTTATTTATCAGTACGTTAACTCTCCTCCCTGGTCACCAGAAGAAGTACAACTAATAGAAGGTGTCACAGAGCAAGCTGCCCTAGCTATTTCCCAAGCAAAACTCTATCAGCGTACCCAAGAGCAAGCCGAGCAAATGATAGCTGAACTAGCAGTTGCTCGTCAAATCCAAAATAACCTACTACGTCAAAGTTGGCCCGAAGTTGAAGGTTTGCGAGTGCAAGCTTGCTGTTACGCAGCTAGAGAAGTTGGCGGTGATTTTTTTGAAGTTTATTTCCATCCTCAAGGTGATATTTGGTTAGCTGTAGGCGATGTATCTGGTAAAGGAGTACCAGCAGCATTATTTATGGCAAGTGCCATTTCAGTCTTACGGCGGGAACTAGCTCAAGAAATATCTCCAGAGCCAGATGTAGTGATGCAAAATCTCAACGCCATCATGTCTGACGATTTAGTTAGCAACAACTGCTTTATTACAATGGTGCTGGCGCGTTATACCCCAACCACAAAGGAGTTAGCCTATGCTAATGCTGGTCACATTTACCCTTTAATTTGGTCTCACCAAACAGTAGTTCAACAAAAGGAATCCTCAGAATGTGTTAAAGTTGAACCCGATTTTCTGAAGGTGCGAAGTATTCCATTAGGGATTTTACCGATATGGAAACGAGCAGTGGGACATATAATATTAAATTCCGGTGAAATCTTCCTCTTGACTAGCGATGGTATTACTGAAGCAACAATTACTGAGCCGATAGCATTGGCAGCAGGAGAGCAAACTAGCATTGAACTAAGTACTGGTTCAATGCTCAAACAAGAGGGACTTTGGGAACTATTAATTAAAGAGCCAATAACTTTTAGTTTGAATAATTTATTAGCTCGTCTACGAGAACATACCAATAATATTCAGGAAGACGATCAAACTATACTTTCTTTAGAGGTTTCTTAAGTGGATATGAAAACAGAGTTACATATACCTAGCGATTTAAAGTTTTTAGCAATTGTAGAACACTGGCTGCTAGGCAGTTTAGAAGCTGAACTAGGGGAATCTGTTGATTGGACACGCCAAGCAAATCGTTTAAGATTAGTTTTGGTAGAAGCCTACTCAAATGTAGTGCGCCACGCCCATAAAAACCAACCAAATTTACCTGTATTAATTCGTTTAGAGTTAAAAGATCGTGACCTTGCCTTAGAAATTTGGGATCATGGCAAAGGATTTGATCTTTCTAGCTATCTCCCACCAAATCCTGATGATAAACAGGAAAACGGCTATGGTTGGTTAATTATGAATCGGTTAATGGATCGAGTGGAATACCGTCTACAAGTAAATGGGCGCAACTGTCTCAAGCTAGAAGTAAATTTGCCTGAAGCACCAAAATCCTCTAATTCATAAAACAACTTATCCTAAAGACGGGCAGCCCAAAGCCGTCATTCTTTCGGTAATAGATAGCTATTTCTTCATGCTTAGTAACTCTTGAGGAGAAGCTAATAATTTAATAGTAGCTTCAAGAATTTCTCGCTCGGAATTGATGACAAAAGACCAGGAAACATTCACTCCAAACCAGCGAGTTTGAACCTTACCACTAACTTTAATATCAATTAAGCCATCTTCTAAAGTTTCAGCAATGCCTTGGTTGGGAGATAGAATCATTCCTTGGGCTTCTGCTTCTAAGTAAGCTGCGATCGCATCTTTACCTACCTTTGGTTCCTCAAATGGCGGATACATTGTCCCCTGTGGGGCAAATAAAGCTGCTGTCGCCTGAAAATCACCCGCGTTTAAGGTTTCAAAGTAACGCACCAATACTGGTTCTGTAATTCCTTCAATCTTTATTTCAGTAACAGAGGCAGATTCAGTAGTTAGGGGTAAGTCTTCAGCAAGTGTCATAAAATTATTTGTAAAATATTGATTTATTATTCAATAGAATTGCCAGCTAATACCTACTCTTCTAGAGGGATTTTGCAGAATATTTTTGTAAAATTTCCGTAAAACTTATATAATCCAACCTTAATTTTCTGACCTAATGCCATAAGATAATATTTATAGTGGGTTAAAAAGGAGTTATGTATGCTTAATCAAGCTATCTCAACACCCAATACTCTATACGATCAAGACTTTTATTTATGGACACAAACAACTGCTCAACAGTTAAAAGAACATAAATTACATGAAATAGATATCCCTAATCTCATTGAAGAAATTGAAAGCATGGGAAGAAGTGAAAAACGGGAGTTAAAAAGCCGTTTAATTATATTATTAATGCACCTCCTCAAATGGCAGTATCAACCAAAAAAGCGTAGTGAAAGCTGGCGGAGTACAATTACTGAACAACGTATCTCTATTGAAGTATTACTTGAAGATAGTCCTAGTTTAAAACCTTTAGTTGAAGAAATATTTAATGATTGTTATCAAAAAGCTCGTCTTAAAGCCTCCGAAGAAACAAAAATTAAATTAAACTTCTTTCCCCAAGAGTCTCCTTTTACTCAAGAAGAAACTATCACAAATTCCTTTTTAGGATAAGAATATTAATCTAACTTAATTGAATCACCCTTTGCTGACGAAAACACTTTCTGTCAATTCTGATTGGTTGCCTGAGATGTAGAGACGCGATATATCGCGTCTCTACTTGTATAATAGATATCCCGATCAAATGCGCTCTCAAGTAATTGCCGAAAAAAGTGTTAGTTAGCAGCGATGAAATTAAGCAAAAAGCCCTAGAGTTAGGATTCCATCAGGTAGGAATTGCCGATGCTAACGCTACTAATGGCGTAGAAGTACAGCGATTGCAAGCATGGATGGCGCTAGGCTATCACGCCGATATGGAATGGATGGCAAACCCCAAGCGTCACGATATCCACTTGCTAATGCCAGAGGTGAAATCAGTAATTTGTGTTGCTCTCAATTATTACACTCCTCACCAGCGCCCAGAAAGTCGAGAATATGGCAAAATTTCCCGCTATGGTTGGGGAAGGGATTATCATAAGGTTTTACATAAAAAGCTCAAAGCGTTATCTAATTGGCTGCAAGAGCAAAGTGAAGGTATTCAAGCTCGTTACTATGCTGATACTGCGCCAGTGCAGGATAAAGTTTGGGCGCAACGTGCAGGAATTGGTTGGATTGCTAAGAATGGAAATGTAATTACTAGAGAATTTGGCTCTTGGGTATTTTTAGGGGAAGTGCTGACTAATTTAGAGTTGACAGCAGATACGCCGCACACGCACCACTGCGGTAATTGTACTCGTTGTATTGAGGCTTGTCCTACAAATGCGATTCGTGCTGTCGCGCAGGATGACGCGCAGGGATACCCTTTTGTAATAGATGCTAATCGTTGCATTGCATATCATACAATTGAAAATCGGGCGGAAGAATTGCCAGATGCGATCGCGCCTCATTTACAAGGATGGATTGCAGGATGTGATATTTGTCAAGATGTTTGCCCCTGGAATCAACGTTTTGCCAAAAACACAGATGTAGCAGATTTTCAACCTTATCCTGCAAATATTGCACCTCGCCTCACCGAATTAGCAGAAATCTCTGATGCAGAGTGGAATCAAAGATTTACAGCATCCGCCCTGCGACGGATTAAACCAGAAATGCTCCGACGCAATGCTAAAGCTAATTTGGCAACACTTCAAACCCCATTTGACGACTAGCTGACTAATCCTTATCCATTATTATTATGAGATTTATCTAAAAAAAGGATACTGGCTCCAAAATACAGTATGTTTACAAAATTGACATCTATACACATCAATAACCGTGAAACTAATAATTTTTGATTTTGATGGTACTATTGCTGATACATTTGAGCCGTTGATTAATATTATTCAGCGTTTATCTCAAGAATTTGGATATAAATCAGTTAGTCCAGAAGATATTGATGTTTTTAGGAATTTAACCACTAGAGAAATTATTTATCAAGCAGGTGTTTCTATTTGGAAACTGCCATTTATTTTGAGAAGAATTAAAAAAGAATTACATAAAGACATTAAATTAGTTAAACCAATTGCAGGAATGAAAGAAGCATTGCTGGAGCTAAAATCTCAGGGCAACCAGTTAGGTATTATTACTTCAAACTCCCAAGACAATGTTCAATTATTTTTAGAAAATAATCAATTAGATCAAATTTTTAGTTTTATTTGTTCAGGCACTACAATTTTTGGGAAAAACAAAGTGATTAATAATGTGCTGACTCAACAAAATCTCCATTTATCAGATGTTATATATGTGGGAGATGAAACCAGAGATATAGAGGCTGCAAAAAAAAGTAATATTCAAGTAGTTGCAGTTAGCTGGGGGTTTAATTCTCAACAAATATTAAGTAATCAAAACCCAGATTATTTAATCGAGCATCCGCAGCAGCTTCTTGAAGTTGTTAATAATTTAAAGCAATTAATTTCCTAAAAGCTGGGACGTTGAAATTTTAAGTCATAATTAAAAATATATCCTTGAAAATTTAACTTGACGCTTATTCATTCCATAATTTATATAAAAGTTATCAGCACATTGATTAAGATATATCTGAATTAGAGCAATGAACCGATATTTTTCCCCTTTCCAGCAATTCCTGATCACATGGTCGCTAATTTTATTAACTGGATGGTTGACAGTTTTAACGTTAAGCTATGTTGGTGAACTGATTAGTATTTTACTGACGGCAGGGCTAATCGCTTTTTTACTCAACTATGCTGTTGTTATTTTAGAGCCATTTCTACCAAGAAGTATAGCAGCATTACTGGTCTATCTATTAGCTGGAGTAGTTGTAGTACTCATTGCTTTAACTGTAGTACCACCTGTGTTTAACCAAGCAGGACAATTATTAACTAATTTTCCATCTCTATTAGATTCAGCCAGACAACAATTATCTCTATTTCAAAGCTGGAGTGTAGAGCGTAACTTACCATTTGATGTACCAATACTGGCTTCTCAACTATTAGCTCGATTACAAACCCTAGCTTCAACACTTACTTCAACAGGTTTTGGCTTAGTTTTAGGTACATTTAATGGATTTTTGGACTTTATTTTAGTTTTGGTGATTTCTTTTTATATGTTGATTGATGCTGAAAGAGTTTGGCAGAATTTTACAGGTATTTTCTCTCCTCTAATTCAATCAAGTTTAACAGATACGCTTGCCAGAAATTTGCAAAGGTTTGTTACAGGGCAACTGTTGCTAGGTTTATTTATGTCAGTAGCATTAACACCAGCTTTCTTTTTTTTACAAGTTCCCTTCTTTTTATTATTTGCTGTTATTATAGGAATAATGGAAATTATTCCATTTATAGGAGCAACTTTAGGAATTGCTATAGTCACAGTTATAGTTGTTTTTATTAACTGGTGGTTAGCTTTAAAAGTTTTAGTAGTTGCGATCGCACTGCAACAAGTTAAAGATAATTTAGTAGCTCCCCGTATAATGGGTAATCTGACAGGTTTATCACCTGTAATAATATTTGTGTCATTACTACTAGGAGCAAAATTAGGTGGAATATTAGGCGTAATTTTAGCAATTCCACTTACAGGTGTATTTAAGAGTCTGGCGGAAATTGTTCTAGATCCGACACTACCACCTCAAACGGGGTCGTTTTTTCACAATCCTTTTCAAAAGACTTCCCTTAAGGCAATCAATACATCAACTAATTTAGTAATTACAGATTCCTCTGTAGAAAGTTCTAAATAATGTAGAGACGCGATATATCGCGTCTCTACTGTTGCTGTGTTAGTATATTTAATTTAATTGTCCACATTCTTACCTTTTAGCGATCGATAATATTGTAAAGCTTGAGTTTTAGATAGTCGTTCGTTATCTTCTGCTGACTCCATCAATTTGACTAAACCATAGTTTTCTAGAATTTCCTCAATTTGAGTAAATTCAGAAATGGAAATTTGTACAGCAATAGGTTGCTGATTTTCGTCAAAAACATAATATTTGTGAATTTCAAGCATTTTGGTTTTTTAGGCAAAGTGCAATCAAATTGTAAAGGCGCGCATTAATTATATGTGCGCCCAAAAGTAAAAGCTAACGGCAACAATGCTAAATTAACTTGATTGTGCAGTTAGTAACTCTGCGGGTAAACGCTTGAAAGCAAGACGCTCATTTTCCACATCTACATAGATGGTGTCACCGTCGTTAAAGTCACCTCGTAAGATACTCTTAGCAATTTGGGTTTCTAATTCTCGTTGAATCGCCCGCTTCAGTGGACGCGCACCATATACAGGGTCATATCCCACCTCTGCTAAGAAGTCTAAGGCAGATTCAGAAAGTTTTAAAGACATCTTGCGATCGCGCAATCTTTCCTGTAACCGCTTAATCTGTAACTGCACAATATACCGCAGTTCAGCTTTACTCAAACCGTGGAAGATAATAATTTCATCAATTCGGTTGAGAAATTCTGGACGGAAACTATTCCGCATCGCATCCATCACCCGACTCCGCATTTCTTCATAGCGGGTTTCATCACCAGCAATATCTAAGATAAATTGCGATCCAATATTACTGGTCATAATGATAATCGTATTCTTAAAGTCAACAGTACGACCTTGAGAATCTGTAACTCGACCATCATCAAGAATTTGCAACATTACGTTGAAAACATCGGGGTGTGCTTTTTCAATTTCATCAAATAAGATGACTGAATAAGGACGACGACGGATAGCTTCAGTTAGTTGACCGCCTTCTTCATAACCGACATACCCTGGAGGCGCACCAATTAATCTAGAAACGGCGTGTTTCTCCATATATTCGGACATATCTATCCGCACTAAAGCGTCTTCCGTATCGAACAGGTAAGCAGCAAGTGCTTTTCCCAGTTCTGTTTTACCTACCCCTGTAGGGCCAAGGAAGATAAAACTAGCAGTGGGACGATTAGGATCAGCTAACCCAGCACGGGATCTTTGAATCGCATCTGCAACCGCAGTCACCGCTTCATGTTGTCCAACTACCCGTTCGTGCAGTTCATCTTCTAAATGTAAGAGTTTTTCTATCTCAGATGCCACTAATTTGCTAATTGGAATCCCAGTCCATTTAGAGATAATTTCCGCAATATCCGATTCAGTAACTTCTTCTCGCAACAGAGATTTACCACTGGTTTGAGCTTCTGCGAGGTTTCTTTCAGCATCTTCTAATTTGCGGTGCAGTTCGGTCAATGTACCGTATTTGAGTTCTGCTGCTTTATTGAGATCGTAATCGCGTTCAGCTTGTTGGATCTCAATATTAACTTTGTCGATTTCTTCTTTTATCGACTGAATTTTGTTGATAACATCTTTTTCAGACTGCCATTGACCGTTTAACGTGCGCTGTTCTTCCTTGAAATCAGCGAGTTCTTTTTCTAATCTTTCTAACCGTTCTTTGGAAGCGGGATTACTTTCTTTTTGCAGCGATAAACGCTCCATTTCTAGCTGCAAAATCTTCCGGTCAATTTCGTCAAGTTCTTCAGGTTTGGAGGTAATCTCCATTTTTAACCTTGCAGCAGCTTCGTCTACCAAGTCAATTGCTTTATCTGGTAAGAAGCGATCGCTAATATATCTAGTAGATAAAGTTGCGGCTGCTACTAAGGAATTATCGGAAATCCTTACCCCGTGATGAACTTCGTAGCGTTCTTTTAAACCCCGCAAAATTGAAATCGTATCTTCGACGCTTGGCTGATCCACAAATACTTGTTGGAAGCGACGCTCTAAAGCTGCATCCTTCTCAATATATTTGCGGTATTCATCTAAAGTTGTTGCACCAATACAACGCAATTCACCCCGCGCTAACATCGGCTTTAACAAGTTGCTGGCATCCATTGCACCTTGAGTAGCGCCAGCACCGACAACGGTGTGAATTTCATCTATAAATAGGACGATTTTGCCTTGAGAATCGGTAATTTCCTTAAGTACAGCTTTTAAGCGTTCTTCAAATTCACCGCGAAACTTAGCACCAGCAATTAAAGCGCCCATATCTAAGGCAATTAACTTGCGATCGCGCAAAGATTGCGGTACATCTCCACTTATAATCCGTTGTGCGAGTCCTTCTGCGATCGCAGTTTTACCAACCCCTGGTTCTCCAATTAGCACAGGGTTATTCTTAGTGCGACGGGATAGAATTTGGATGGTGCGGCGAATCTCATCATCTCGCCCAATTACTGGATCAAGTTTACCTTCACGGGCATATTGTGTCAGGTCACGCCCGTATTTTTCCAGCGATTCGTATTTGCCTTCTGGATTTTGGTCAGTCACTTTTTGACTCCCGCGAATTTGGGTGATGATATTTTTGAGTTTCGCTTCATCAAGTTTAAATTCCTGGAATAAAGCTTTACCAAAGCGGTCATCTTTGGCATAAGCTAACATCAGATGTTCAATCGAGATGAAGTCATCTCCATACTCTTTACGATACGCTTCAGCCCGATCCAGGAGTGCATCAAGACTACGCCCTAAATAAACAGAACTGCCACTACCTGATACTTTAGGATTACGCTGAATAAATTGCTCCGCAAAATCTCGCACGCGCTGGATACTTACACCAGCTTTGGTAAATATGCTGCTGGCTAGTCCTTCTTGTTCTAGCAGCGCCTTCATCAGGTGTTCAGCTTCAATTTGTTGCTGACTCGCTTGCTTAACCACATCTGGGGTACGTGCGATCGCTTCCCAGGCTTTTTCGGTAAATTGATTAGGATTAGTTGGTTGCATACTTCCCTATAACCTCCCTAGTAATTTTTTATATAAATTTGTTCTACTAAGGTCATTGTAGAAAGGATAGTGCGATCGTACAGATCGGTGTTCACGTATGCGGAGCTAGGTATAGCCGAAGAAGGGAGGGGAGAGGAGGGAGAAAAAGTTCATAACTTATCAGACATAATCAGATCAATTACCTCATTCTTATTCTTGCGATAAATCCTAAAATCACTATCTAAAGTTAATACCTCACTGCCTTCTATTAACTCACTCATCCTTACCAAACACGCATCAGCCAAAGCCATTGGTACATTCTGATATCTTCTCATTAACTCGCGGATAGTTCCTATTTCATCATCTAGATGAAATGGTATTTTAATTACTCCAGCCTCCAGCATTGACATAACAGCATCCTGTCCGCCGTAAGTTCGCCGTAGTAAAAAACACGATTCAGCAATTACCGCCTCACAAGTAAATAAAGGTATTGCGAGACTTTTCCAAGTTTCTATCGCCCAACCATGAAAGTTATCACCTTGATCAATAAAAGCTACTAAAGGACTTGTATCTAAAATTACCTTTGACTTCACGATTTACCAAATCCCTCTAAATAATCTTTATTAGTCGAAAGGTCGCCTAATCCACTATCAACACATCCCGCCCACTGTTGGGCTGCTTCATAAGCAGAAATACGTCGGAGTTCTGACACATTCTTTTGTGCTGCTTTATATTGCAGAAACTGTATAAAATCAATTACTTCCTGCTGTTGAGCGGCAGATAAATTTTGAAATTCATTGAGCATGAGTTGTGAGTTATTAATTGCTTGAGTCATAAAAACACATTTTTTTATAGTAAAATTGTAATCTTTTCTAAGCCAATGATAATTGGGATTAAATAGGTGAGCGAATATATTGAGTTTGCCGTTACCGATGATAAGAGATTTGAAGATTTACAAAGAGTTTTTAACCAACTCAAAATGGATAAAGATGAAGATAATATAAGTGACGACGAGCAATATTTGTCTTTGTTTGACGAAGAGGCACGCAAGTATTTTGTATGGTCAACGCCTGAAGAAGATGCTCTCTGGACAGACCCGTCGCTAAATTGCGGCTGGGATTTTGGCTCAATGATTGATGCGTTCAAAAACGGCGAGTTCTCTTTGCTGTCATGCGAAAAAGTAAGCCTGAATACGGCGCGTCTTAATTTTTACGCCCATGCTTATCCATATGGCGGCACAGGTTGTATGCAGGCTCTTGTGGAATCGTTTGGCTTCAAAGTTCTGGTGATTGACGATGGAGGCAGTCCACCACATCCGCCGTAATGTATCAACGGCGGTCGAACAAGGCGCTGCACCAGACCGCCTACAACAGGTTTTGATATGTTAGCGTCAGAGATTTTCAACGTCATGGACTTTTCTTTTTGACTTCAAAAATCAATAGGGGTAGAGACGCGAAATTTCGCGTCTCTACATGATCCTGAATTCTCTTTTAATAAAACAAAAACCCTGCAATCTCTTGATTACAGGGTTTTAATTTATTTGGTAGCGGGAAGTGGATTTGAACCACTGACCTTCGGGTTATGAGCCCGACGAGCTACCAGGCTGCTCTATCCCGCGTCGTCTTCTATAGTATAACCATAACATTCCTGATTTGGCAACTATAAAAGCGAAAGTTCTCCAATTACTTCTAAACGCTTAAATCTTCCGAGGCTGATAAACGTCTCTGAAAGGCTTTCAGCAACGGTTGGACTAATCCAGCCCATCTGCTGAAGTAAGTGGATTGCTACAGCATACTTAGCGCGTTTGGCTCCGTCGATTACTTTAATCGCCAAACCCATGCCTTCGCCAACTCTACCAATACACTGAATTCCTTCGGCTCCAGCTTTACTTACCAATTCTCCCTCTGTTAATTCCATCAGGCGCGTATCAAATTCCCCTTCTCCTGCCACCAATGCAGGATGATGAGTCATGGCACGCACAATCCGCTCTAAGTCTAAATTTTCACCAGAAGATAAGTGAGCATAGAGGGAAGCTATTTGCCCCATCTGCATCAAATAAGTAGGAGCGCCACAGTCATCATGTACTGCGATAAATTCTTCTCCAGGCATCCGCAGCAATTCAGACACTTTACTTAAAATTAGCTTCTGAATTGGATGGTTGCGCTGTAAATAATTGCTAGTCGGCAAACTTCGTTGCTGACAGACAGCTAACATTCCCGCGTGTTTGCCGGAACAGTTATATTCTAGAGGGCTACGCTTACCTTCTGGAATTGGACACTGAAGTATAGATGGATCTATATCACAGCGCCACAAGATATTAAAAACTTGCCGTGTCTGTTCAATGTTTCCCTGGTGGGAACTACAAATAACCGCTAAGTCTCGGTCGGTAAGATTGTAGCGTTCTAGTGTTCCAGTGGTCGTGACTGCCAAGGCTTGAAAAGGTTTAAGTGCTGAACGGACAAAAAATGCCGTTTCTGCATTACCTGCTACTGACAGAACACGCCCTCTGTTATCACATACAACTGCTTGGACGCGATGAGTGGATTCAGCAATCCCTTCACGGAGCAATCCTACTTCCAGTTCTGGTGCTTGAGTTCTTTTTCCCCTAGTCATGGGTAAGATATATTACTTTTTTGATCTTTAACTTTTATCACAAAAAATTCCAGATTAAGCTACCACCTAAGAAACATAGCATCATCAAGCCAAATGTTTGCTTGAGGCGCAACATAATTGGTTCAATTTGGTAGTTGACAAGCAAGCGATCGCGTGTGCGAATTTCTGGCGTTTTAGTCCAGGTTTGCCCGTCGTACCAACCAGACTCTTCATAAAATATCGTCTCACTCTGCAAGCGAGCGCGTACATAAGACCAACCTAAGTACAACCGCAACAGAGTTAACCCCACAAATATACTAGCTATTGCTGCACCATAAAGTAGAAACTGACCTAAATGCTTTTGAGGCACAAAACTTGCAGCAGCTAATGGTGCAGCTATCAACCAACTCCATAACCATGTACAACCCAACTTGCTGAGATATGCTTGCATATCTAGAGTTACCCAGTTAAAAAACCAAGAGTCTTTCAATTGCTGATACTCATTAATGGGTTGTTGCTCTGTGGGAACTGGGCAAGCAGAAACAGAAGACTCCATTCAATTAACAATTAACAAGTTATCAATTATCAATTATAGAAGTAGCCGTCAGTCGTCAGCTATCAGCTTAAAACCTACTGTATTATTTCCAGCGCCAACGCGAAAGTTAGGAGTCATTGATAATTGTTAATTGATTAAGAGGCTAGTGGATATTTGATTGTTTCAGCATGACCCCAAAAAGCCTCTAAGTTATAAAACTCTCGCTCTTGAGACATTAATATATGAACAATCAGGTCGCCATAATCTAATAAAACCCAAGTACCTTCGGCTTGTCCTTCTATTTGACGAGGAACCCTTTGTAATTGAGTTTCAAGTTTTTCTTGAATTGATTGCGCGATCGCCCGTACTTGCGCCTTAGAAAAGCCTGTAACTATCACAAAGTAATCAGCCAGATATGACACTTCTGCAACGTCTAGCAAAAGGATATCACCACCTTTACGATCATCAGCAGCCTCTGCCGCTAACATCGCAGCTATCTTACTTTCGTCTTCTTTTGCGGCATTATTACTAACTAAGGTTGGGGATGATGGCAAATTTTCTGACATTAATATCAATATTCCTTACTCACAATTAATGATTTTTTCCTCACAAACCCATCAAATTTAAAGCAACATCAACTGATTTATCTTGTAGATGTTCAACTTTAATTTATACTCTAGTCAGGTGAGATGAGTTTTGTAGAGGCTGCTGTTTTTTTGTTGCCGTTTGGATTGCCCAGTTCCGAGTTTTAATCGTGCGTGGGTGAATTAAGCAACGAGTCTCAAGTAAATATTTTAGAGAATAGTCACAGGTTAGCCAAACAGCTTTGTAGAGATCTTGCCGACTGATCTGCCTTAAAGCTTCTAATTCGGGAGTGTTTCCTCTACCAGGCTCTAAAGTATCGGCTACGAATATTATACAACTTAGCAAACTCATACCAGGTCTGCCTAAAGTATGGTTTTGAATTGCCTGCAATACTTCTTGATCATTTACACCGAATTGATCTCTAGCAACGATCGCGCTGACATCAGCATGAAGCAAATGGGGGTTAGCTTGATCTACCTCATCTAGAAGTAATCCTTCTGCCTGTGCCATCTCTAATAGCTGTTTTGGCTTAAAGTATTTAGCCAGATCGTGCATTAGTCCAGCCATAGCAGCTTTTTCTGCATCTAGATGATAATGAGCAGCTAGATCTAGAGCCATTTGCTCTACACCAAGAATATGTTCGATCCGAGAAGCCGGAACATGATCAGCTAACCAGGCTAAAACCTGTTCACGCATCACAATCTTTTGCTTTTGCAAAGGTGGTAATTATAGAATATTCTTCCATATTAGCTTAATGACTCTGAGCGACAGCACTCCTTCAGTTGTTCATATCTGTTCAAAGCTTGCTCAAAAACATAATTATCTAAGGCATACTGCCTAGCTGGTTTACCGAGTATTTCAGCTTTTTGGGGAGATTTGCATAAATCTAGAACTGCTGCGGCAATTCAGCTAATATCAAACCTATTAGATAGAACAAATCTGGAAATTATAAGCCAAAATAGGGAGTATAAACCTAATTATCAGGAGATGGTGATGATTCTCCCTCGTTTTCATAAAATTCTGGCTCCTTTGTTGCTATCTATGCTGCTGCTGGTTACGTCTTGTGCAACACAGGCTCCCTCGCGTTGGGATCAGGCACAGAGGGAAAGTACCCAGAAAGCTCCCATTAGCCGTACTCAAGATCGATCTTCAGCAGGTAAGGCTGTAACAGGTGGTCAATTTAACAAATTCTTCCCCTCTGCTGGTGGTGGCTATCAGCGTGTGTATACCCAAGAAAAACAAGGCTTTGCTGAGGCAAAGTTAAAAAGGGGTGGTACTGATGTAGCTGTATTGTCTATTAATGATACTGCTAGTATTCCCAGCACCAAATCAAAGTTTAAGCAAAGCAGTCAGACAATTGCGGGTTATCCTGCGGTTACTCAGGGTCAGAATATTACATCTATTTTGGTAGGCGATCGCTATCAAGTCAAGGTGCAATCTCGTGATGCTAGTTTTACTAAAAGCGATCGCGAAGCTTGGTTGAAAAAATTTAACTTGGGTGGTCTTTCTCGACTGCGCTAATTAGTAACAAGTTCGCAATTTACAGTAACAAAATTTAGCATCAGGAGTTTGTTGTGGCTAAGTCTATTTTTGAGTTAGTTGATGAATTACCAACTAGCAACATGACTATTTATGCGTTGCGATCGCTCGATTTTGTTGTTCCTGGGCAGTGGGAAAATGTAGTTGGTTTTACTAACACTATTCGTCACGTTACTGGAGAAACAGACGAAGATTTTATTCAACAAATCGGCGAACGAGCCATCTATCTATATAACGATAAATCTCAGGGCTATCAACGCGCAATGTGGCTCTATCAAAGCGTTGATAGGGCAGATAGTGCTTTAGGTGCTGCTGCTTTGGCTAATAAAGTAGGTGATAAAATTCCTCTTTTGGGAGGTTTATTAACCAGAGTCACCCCCAAAGCTAATAAAGCTCAAGCTATTGATTTGTGCTTAAAGTTAGTAGTTGAATTGGTAGCCTTCTGCCAAATTAACGGTATCCCTGGAGATAGTATCGGAGATTTTGTCGCATCTTTAGGCGAATACAGTGGTGAATCTTTGATGCGGATGGCTGCACTGGTTTGTATAGATGGATTAATTCCTTTAGGACCCGATTTTATTCTACAAGCTCAATCTTTCCTTTCTCAAACAAGTCCTTCTGAGTTACAACAAAATAATACCTTCCAGCAGGTTAATAGTTTAATTCCAGGTGGAAATCCTGCGGGTCAACTAAATTTCATTGGTGAAAGCTTTGATTCAGTTAAAGGGTGGATGGGTAACTTTGTGAGCGATCGCGCATTAACCCCAGATAAAGTAGTTAGCAATATGCAACGCTTTGTAGAAATTTCTAATGATAAGTTGGATTATCTAGGCGCTTTTCTAGATATGACAACTAACTACTATGAACACACTGGCACTCAAACTTTAGCTCGTCGTTTAATTGAACGAGCCGTAGCTGAAATCTAGCTATAATAGTATTCAGTGAATGTATGCTACAAAAAAATTAATTTTTTGGGGCGGGTACAGAAATACCGCCCTAGCATCATATATCATTTTATTTTGATAAATTTGTATGAATTATTAAAAATAATAAGATTACTTTTTACTGGGTTCACCTAAGTATAACAACATTAAAAGACATTAAAACATAACCCCAATCCATCCCTATAAACAGGGAAAAAAATTTGGTAATTTTTTTAATTGTGTTGAAAAGCTTTGCATAAACAATAGAATTAAACAACAATAAATTATCTCATTTGTGAAAATCTAGTGTTTATCTGTGGTTAATTATCCAAAATTTTACTAAGGAACCACGAGGTCTAATAAAATGTTATAACCAGGCTTAGAATCCAATGACACCTCAAACTTCTGACAAACAGATTGCTCGACTGATTGAAATCTTTTCTGCTATTCAAGGCGAAGGTTTAAATATTGGCACTCGTCAAATTTTTATTCGCTTTGCATTATGTGATTTGCGCTGTAATTACTGCGATAGCGCTCATACTTGGGAGATACCAGCTACTTGTAAAATTGAGAAAACGCCTGGAGAGCGCGATTTTGAAACTTACTCAAATCCTGTATCAATAGAGACGTTGCTGGAATGGGTGGAGCGACAAAATCAACCAGGTCTACACGATAGCATTAGTTTAACTGGTGGCGAACCGCTACTGCACGCACGTTTTTTAAAAGCCTTTCTGCCGCAAGTACGTGCTTTAACTAATTTACCAATATATTTAGAAACTGGTGGTCATCGCCCAGAACAATTAAAAATGATTTTGCCATATCTGGATTCGGTAGGTATGGATATCAAGCTACCTAGTGTCAGTGGGGAAGAACATTGGCAAGCTCATAGAGAATTTCTGAAATGCTGCTACGATTCAGAAGTTGAAGTTTTTGCAAAGCTGATTATTTCTAATAATACTGAACAAGCAGAGTTAGAAAAAGCGGCTGAATTGATTGCGAGTTTTAGCCCAAGTATTCCGGTGTATTTGCAACCAGTTACACCTTTAGAAATTCCTAATGTAGATGAAACTGTGCTGCTGCCTCCATTGCCAGAGAAGGTTCTAAATTGGCAAGCTTTGATGAAGCGTTATCTTAAACAGGTTAGAGTTGTGCCGCAAACACATAAAATGATTGGTCAACTTTAAACAAAACTAATACAACAAGAAAGTTGCGGAAAATCAATCGAATTAAATATTAAACCCTACCCCTGGACGGGTAGGGGGAGAAGATGTTTTAAGGTGGAGCTATTTATTGACACTCTCCCGTCACAGCGCAAGCTTGACGGGATATTCTTACATCACAGATTCTTGTCTAGCCTGAGATTACTCCCAAGCCCCGACAGACCATCTCCGCAAGCATTTTGGAATACGGGCTGCCCGACCGCATTTAATCCTCTAGATCTAATGACTAAACTAGCTGCAAAATCTCTATTGCAGCTAAAACCGCATTCAGGACAGGTATGAGTCCTTTCACTTAATTGTTTCTTACCTGTATGAACTTCACAGTTGGGACATATCTGAGAAGTGTAGTTCTTGTTAACTTTGGCAAAATACACATCTCGTTTCCAACAAACATAAGATAATATCTCAAAGAATTGACCAAAACCTGCATCTAAATTATGCTTGCAAAGCATATTTCTAGACCACGCCCTCAAGTCAATATCTTCTACAAATATCATTCCATTGTCGTCACACAAGCGATGCGCTAATTTATAGTGAAAGTCCTTTCTCGTATCCGATACAGTTTGATGTATTTTAGCTATTTTTTGATTTAATTTATGGCGATTATTAGAACCTAGTTGCTTATTTTTCAGCCTTCTCTGTAGCAATTTCAGCTTACGGTGAAGTTTATTGAAAAATAATGGTCTTTTAATCAACTCATTATTTGAAGTAGCAACAAAATATTCAAGTCCGATATCTATCCCTAGCGGATTACCGTGAGGGAAAGGCGCAGGTATATCAACCTCTGACTCAAGGCTCATATTGATAAAGTAGCCAGAAGCTTTCCTGATTACTCTTGCCTGTTTAAGAATAAAACCTTGCGGAATTGGTCTTGATAGCCTCATCTTCACCAGTCCAATACCAGGGAGTTTTATATAATTATTGGTAATTGGATTAGTCTTGAACTGAGGAAAGACAAAAGACCGCATCCTGTATTTATTCTTGAATCTGGGGAAACCTTTGTTCAAAGATTTCATCTCAACAAATGCTCGATCTAATTGCCGTAACACCTGTTGAAGTACTTGGGCATTAACAGAGCTTAAATCAGGATTGTCCTTCCTAGCTAATGTCAAAGATGCTGACTGCAATTTGTAGCAAGGGTAAGGCGCGTCAGCAGGGATAATGTACTCTTTTTCCAACGAGCATCTATCCACGTTGTTTTTACGCGAATTAGACCAATCTTTACGTTCAGCCAAGGCAAAATTCCTAACTTTACGGCAAGCATTGAGGTAACGCTCTATCTCGAAAACTTGCCGTTTGTTTGGTTTTAACTTGAACTGATAATTACAAGTCAGCATACTTCGACCTTTGTTGCTCATCCCATGATAATCATATCTACAAGGATAAGTCAGCTGTGTAGATGATTCGCGCTTCGCTCAGTTTATATACTGGTCGCAATTCATCTCCCGTTAAATCGAAGCGATTGTAACGGGAGATGAATTGCTCCATCTAGATAGATGTAGTGGAAGCGTTCCACTTGTGGCTCACAAAACATAATTTTTGTTATTCAAAACCTTCCCGCGCTCCTTTGACTTTAGATTTGGCTTTAGAAGCACTACGTCGGAGAGCTTGCAGACGGGTTTCGTATTTGCTGCGTTGACGCTTATTAGGAGTGATTTCAATTAAGGTTTTCAAGGCACTGCCGAGACTTTTGTAGGCGTTGGGGAGTGTGTAACCAAAGCGGGTTGCTAGTGCGATCGCTTTTTCGTCGGCTTCTGCTACTTCTTTAAAGTTTCGCTCACCGTTGTTTTTCTGAAATAGGCGATAGCCTGAAACGCCACAAAGTACTAATGCCAGTAACAACAGCAAACCATCTTGTACCCAAAGTTCACCAACTGCACCACCTAAACCAATGGCAAGTGCTGCCATTTCCCAACCTTCTCTAGGGATGGTGTCATTTTGAATACGCGCGACTTCGTGCCAAAACAGCAGATTTCTTTGATCGAGGGCTAGTTGATCCCATTTCACCAGGTCAATTTGAATTTCTACCTGATCTTTACCAATTTCTTCACAGCGTACTAGAGGTGGATTTACCTCTGTAGTTCCCTCCACACTTACCCAGCTTTGTAACTCTGGCGGTAAAAGAGTTTTTAAACGCCGGAGTTCGCTCATCTCGGCTCTAGCAGAGGAGGTTACATATGATGTCATAGATCCGGCTCCAGGATTTAAACAAAAATAAACTTTTTACTTGCAAGTATTGTAAAACTTTACAGAGGCTATCACCCACAAATCAAAGCATTGCATATAGCAGATTTAAAAGCAGGAACAATTAGGCAGTAAGTATGCCGATGTAATTCAATAAAAAATCCCTCCCCTCCAACATGGTTACCTTGTTAAGTGGAGAGGGAGATTTTAGTGTAGGGGCGGGTTCACAATCATCTAGGTATCATACAAAAATCTCAATTAAACCCGCCCCTACTTAATTACCTGTGCAATCTGAGAAATTGTGTAAATTTAATTAGACTGCTGCAACAGCAACTTTCTGGGCGCGATTGTGTGGTGTGCCAAAATCAATTTCTGGTCCTTTGGGGACAATCCGAGTTGGATTGATTTTGTTATGACTCTTGTAGTAGTGGCGTTTAATGTGGTCAATGTTGCAAGTTTCTTTGACTCCTGGTACTTGGTAGAGTTCTTTAAAGTAGTTCCACAGATTGGGGTAATCCCAAATATGGCGTATGTTACATTTGAAGTGACCGTAGTAGACGACATCGAAGCGTAATAGTGTGGTAAATATACACCAGTCTGCTTCGGTAATGCGATCGCCACACAGGTAACGCTGCTTTCCTAAGACTTCATCCCAATGATCCAAGGCATTAAATAAGTCAGTTAAACCTTCTTCATAAGCTGTTTGAGTACTAGCAAATCCTGCGCGGTAAACACCATTATTAATTGGTTGATAAATTTCGTCGATAGTTTTGTCAATTACTTCTCGTAAATCTTCGGGATAGAAGTCTACATCTGATTTGGCAAATCCAAACTCTGTATCCAACATCCGAATAATTTCACGGGATTCATTATTAACAATCGTGTTTGTTTGTTTATCCCAAAGTACCGGAACTGTTACCCGTCCTTCGTAATTGGGATCTGCCTTGAGATAGATTTTCCACAGCGCACTAGCATTATTTACGGTATCAGGAATAGACCCTGGATCAGTTGATGAAAATTCCCAGCTATTATCATATATTTCTGGGTGAACAACTGACATACCAATAACATCTTCAAGTCCTTTCAACTTCCGCATAATGGCAGTGCGGTGCGCCCAAGGACAAGCCCAAGAAATATACAGATGGTAGCGTCCAGCTTCAGTTTTAAATCCACTAGAACCATCAGCAGTTATTTTGTTGCGGAAAGTTGTTACAGGTCGGATGAATTTACCTTGGGAATCTTCTTGCTCACGTTCAGATACCCATTTACCACCAATAAGAAGACCTAAGCCCATAATTACCTCGTTTGAGTTCTATGTCCTATTATGTCTAGCTATTAAATTTTTGGGTTAAGGTAGCGAGGTGCGCTTTTAATGTAGATTGCACTAAGTATCACAATGCTGCATCAAACATATCTGGATAAGCGTTAATTCGTTCAATTTCCAGAAAATCTTAATAATTTCTTCAACTTCAATACCAATCTTAGTAGCTTACTTGTTTGTAATCGCCTTGTTAGCGATCGCAAAATTTGCATGATTACAAAAATGAGATTTCACTACTAATTTTTTTTGTAGATTGTAGCTCAATCTTTTCTGCTATCACTAATATTTTTAGTTAATTTTTTATCAACATTTTCTAGTTTGTTTTTTACAACCATACGCAGATTACCTGGAGGAGCCATAGTTAAACCGCGACGTACAGGTTTAACTGGATGATTGCTAGTTAAAGCTAATTCAAAGCGCGACAAAATTGTAGCCAGCGCCAGTTTCATTTCTAACTGGGCTAATCCCATCCCAATACAACGACGATTACCGCCACCAAAAGGAAAATACTCGTAAGGAGAAAATTGTCGCTCTAAAAAACGCTCTGGACGAAAATGCTTCGATTCGGGATATAACTCTTCTCGGTGATGAGCCAAATAAACACAAGGTATTAGCGCTGTACCTGCTTCAAGTTGCTCCCCCATAATTTCTAAGGGAGATTTCAAAATACGGATAAACGTTGTAGCTGTAATTGGATAAATCCGCAGTGTTTCTTGACAGACAGCAGTGAGATAAGGAAACTTGGCTATCAAGTTGGGATCTAAATTATCGCCTAGACTTTGTAGTTCATAATGCAACTTTTCTTTAACTTCTGGATGATAATGGCTCCAATACAATGCCCATGTTAAAGCGGAAGCTGTGGTTTCATGTCCAGCAACTAATAGTGTCATTAACTCATCGTGCAACTCCTCGTCTGTCATTGGTTGACCATTTTGGTCTTGCGCTGAAATCAACAGAGTGAGAATATCGTTATTGGGATGATCAATTTGGCGACGTTCTCTAATTTCTGTATAGATAAGTTCATCAACTTGCTGACGCAAGCGTAAAAAACGCCCCCAAGGACTCCAAGCGCCCCAATCTTTTTGTAAAACGGGAAAAAATAAGACTGCCGAACCTAAAGGAGATCCAATAGTTTCTAAAAGTGCGGTCAGCATTTGCTGAAGTTGGTCATAACGTTCTCCTTGATGCAAACCAAATACAGCTTGTAAAATTACCCGCAGGGTAATTTCTTGCATATAGGTACGGACATTAAAAGATTTACCTATTTGCCATTCATTAGTTACTTGTTGGGTGAGGTCGCAAATAAGCTGACTATAAGCCCGCATCCGTTCGCTATAAAATGGGGGTGTTAATAACTTACGCTGACGCTGATGGCGATCGCCATCAAGTAATATTAAGGAATTATCCCCCAACAAAAAGTTTAAGGCTCCATTTCCTCGACCAGAATCAAATATTTCTGGAGGAGCATTAAAAACTTGTTGAATTGCTTGGGGATGGCTTAAGTAAACAGCAGCCGGAGAATTTTTGCCTCCTACTTTAAATGTGTCGCCATATTGTTTAGCGTACATTTCCAAGTATTCCAAAGGGTATGCAAACCATTGCAGCCGTCTGATCAAGCGTGGAGTGCTATGCCGATGAAGCAGTTTCATTGCTGGTTATGTTATGAAGAGCTATTTTTATTGTGTTTTTTTGATTAAAAGTGCTGACTACTGATAGCTGAATGCTTGCAAGATTCTTCAAAGAATATCTTTAAGATTCAATACAAATCCTAGTAATACATCTTCGCATGATAGCGTTGTGGGAGATTGTAATATCTCAACTTCTTGATTAGGACGATAAATTTCCACTTGTTGATTTTTGCGATCGAGCATCCATCCCAATCTAGCGCCGTTCTCAATATATTCGCTCATTTTTGCACGTACTTTTTCTATGGAATCACTAGGAGAACATAACTCCACTACAAAATCAGGACATAAGGGAGCAAATCTTGCTTGTTGTTCAGGAGTTAAAGCTTCCCATCTTTCTTTTTTTACCCAAGAAGCATCAGGTGAACGATCTGCACCATTAGGTAATTTAAAACCAGTTGAAGAGTCAAAGGCAACTCCAAGATTATTTTGAGAACTCCAATTTTCTAATTGAGCAGTTATTTTAATATTGCGTCTACCAGTTTCGCTACCTGTGGGTGGCATAATAATCAATTCTCCTGATGCTGTACGCTCAAATTGATAATCGCGGTTATTCTGACAAAGCTCAAAAAATTGCTCATCTGTCAGGGTTAAAGTATCTGGTAGGGTTAAGGTGAAGACTGTCATAATTTTATGTCAACAGCCGTAGCTTGTTTATTTATAGGGTATCGTTAATTTGCGTAAAATGTGCGATCGCACGCTTATTTATCAAACAATCTAACTAGCTAAATTTTTTGACAAAAAAACTTATAATCACTTGATAAAGTCATGCTAATATATCCCAAATTACTATTAATACCATTATGAGCTTAGAGCCTTCAATTTTTAAGCTAGTCAATCTAATGCAAGCCTTGTCCTCAAGCAATGCTGGGCTGAATTGCACTACACCTGGATGTAACCAACAAGTATCAAAACCAGGTTATAAACTTTGTTACAACTGCTGGAAAGTTAATAATACTCAACAATTTATACCTAAACCAAAACCTCAGCATCAAACAGCATCCTCTTCATCACTACTGTCTGCTACAACTATTGGTGAGAAACTTGGTATCCCTAAAAACAAAATTAACTCCATATTGGCAGAGTTAGGGTTGTTGAGTAAAGACCAGAATGGTTGGATAGCTACCAAACGGGGAATAGCATTCGGTGCAGTCCAGAAAATACACTCTCAAGAGAATACTCCCTATGTACTTTGGTCAGAGTCAATTTTAACAAATCAAGTATTTTTAACAACTCTTGAGAGTATCAGAGGGAACAATTCTGAGGTTAATAAAACAGAGGTAAGCACTAAGCAAGGTTTCCGCGAAAAGTTTCAGGGTAGCGCACAACACCGTACAACAGATGGACATTTAGTACGGTCAAAAGCAGAAGTTTTAATTGATAATTGGTTATATATGTCAGGGCTAGTCCATGCCTATGAGCGCAGACTACCA
This sequence comes from Crinalium epipsammum PCC 9333, assembly GCF_000317495.1. GTDB lineage: Bacteria > Cyanobacteriota > Cyanobacteriia > Cyanobacteriales > PCC-9333 > Crinalium > Crinalium epipsammum. The sequence continues at coordinate 3,744,118 of NC_019753.1, read as the reverse complement.
ATTGAAGAAGAAGTTTACTGTGACTTTTATATTCCTTCTGGAAAAGTATATATTGAATATTGGGGATATAATAACGATCCGGATTATGTAGCTCGAAAAAAAATTAAACAGGATCTTTACCAAAAATACGAATTAAACTTAATCGAACTAGATGATGAACATATCAAAAATCTTGATGATTATATGCCACAAATGTTATTAAAGTTTGGAATTGTTGTTAATTAAATTAAATTTGTCTAGGTTTTTTTATGTGTAATTAGTATTGAAAGGGTTGGGCTTTGTCCCTACACCCAATCTAATTAATTCTACTATTCACGCCATCTAAAAATAATTTGCTCCTCAGCTTGTCTAAACTCAATATCAAACTTATCAAATACAACCTCTCTTCCCAAGAGTAATTGTTCTCCACCTGTATGATTTTGTAACCATGCCGTAGGAGCAATCAAAGTATGTTCATTAATTGTCATTTCCACATTGCGTAAAACATACTCAACTCTACCGCCTATCGTTTCTGCTAATAAAGTTGATTCCCCATCGGCTAAAGCATAGCCTAAATCTTGACCTACTTTGAATGAAATCAAACTTAGTTCAGCGCCAGAGTCTACTAACATAGTGGTAGATATTTCTAGCTCTCGATGTTTAAGTTTCACATGATAATTTGGTTGCCAATCATGACGAGCAACTGTACCAAAGCGAATTGGTAAAATTTGGATAGAAGCAGTACGGCGGGGAACTAAGTATATTGCAAAATATTCTCCTGAAGCTTCTGCTAACTGCAAAACTTCCTGTAAATTTTCACTATGAGCAATTAACCGATGTGCGTTATAAGCGATATATTGATTTTTATATAAATCTAATAACATCTGGCGGTTATGGTTTAGCCACTTGAGCATTTCCTCACTTTGGCTTTTAGAAGGTGTTACCATATATTTTGTGTATTCTTTAAAATAATATACGTTGCAATTTCAGGATAGCTTATAAAAAACCCTCATTTTGAAGGTTTTTTCATATCCAAACGCCTAATATTTCTCATTAAAATTAATATTTTCTTAATCATCATTAATGCAAAGAGCGATCGCACTGGATCGCCCTTACATCTATAATTTAATTCTTACTCCCCTCTCCCTACAAGGAAAGGGGTAGAGGGTGACGTTAAACCTTCGCTTCTTCCTTCACCAACTTATCCCAACCTAAATCTTTTAGGTTGTTATTCCGACGCAACGGACGAGTTACTAACTCTAAAATGTCACGAGTATTAGTAAAACCGTGAATCTGAGCAAAAGTAAACTCAACAGACCACTTAGTATTAATCCCACGCGCTTCTAAGGGGTTAGCATGAGCCATACCAGTGATTACCAAATCAGGATGCAATTCGTGAATGCGCTGAATTTGGTTGTAGTTGTCTGGTTTTTCAACAATTCTTGGTGTTGGTACACCCATTTCATGGCAAGTTTTCTCAAGCAATGCTAATTCGGCAGCTTGATAACGCTTATCCATGTAAGGAATACCGATTTCTGGGCAAGTCATACCGCAACGAATTAAGAAACGCGCTAAGGATATTTCTAGTAAGTTGTCACCCATCAAGAAGACAGACTTACCGCGAAGTAGCTTAACGTAATCTTCTACGCTAGCCCAAATTTGTGCTTCCCGTTCATCTAAACCTTTGGGTTCAATATTGAACACTGAGCAGATTTTCTCAATCCAAGCGCGAGTTCCATCAGGTCCAATGGGGAATGGTGCGCCGATTAGTTTGCACTTGCGGCGACGCATTAAGGTTGTAGCTGTGCGGCTGAGGAAGGGATTCACGCCAGAAACATAGTAGCCTTCTTCTAAAACAGGCAATTCTGTATAACGCTTGGAGGGCAACCAACCAGAAACTTTAATGCCTTGTTTTTTGAGTTCCAGGGTTAGGTTAGTAACAACTGGATCTGGTAAAGAACCAAATAAAACTAGCGGGGGATGCTTGACATATTCTGATTCTTCGGTGGCAATATCTTCTTTCTTTTTGCCGAAGTTGAGTAAGGATGCGATCGCATTTTTTTCTTTCTTCTCACCTTCTACCATAGGAGCCTTCTCAGGACAACGGGCAGCCATCGCCGCTAATACCGTATCTTCCCCTTGGGTAAAAGCATAATCCAAACCGTTAGCACGAGCGGTAACAATGGGAATACCGATTTCCGATTCTAGTCTAGGTGCTAAACCTTCCAAATCCATCTTGATGATTTCGGTCGTGCAAGTGCCAATCCAGACAATTACACTAGGATTGCGATCGCGTTTAATCTGCAAACATAACCGCTTCAATTCTTCATAATCATTCAACTGTGCCGAAATATCGCCTTCTTCTAACTCCGCCATCGCATAACGGGGTTCAGCGAAAATCATTACGCCCATTGCGTTTTGCAAGAAGTAGCCACAAGTCTTAGTACCAATTACCAAGAAGAAACTATCTTCAATCTTCTGGTAGAGCCATGCTACGCAGCTAATCGGGCAAAATGTATGATAATTTCCGGTTTCACATTCAAAATTTAAACCTTGTGGTTCTGCTGCAACCGTCATGTAAAATTTCTCCTCTTAAATTTTGGATTATGTAATTAACTTCTTGCAGAAGTAAGGGTTGATTTTTTTAACGCAAAGGTACGCAAAGGTATCCACTTAGGCAAGAAGTTTATTTTTTCTTAAGTCCGCGCAGGCGGACTTTGTTCGTCTAGCCCCACCCTTGAGGGTGCGGGCGACGGGGTGTGAATATTAAACCATCATCAAATCTAAGTGTTCTTCCTCAGATTTATGTTGAGTAGGATTGAGGTAGAAGTCAGACAGCAAGGAGAACAACTCTCTGTCAGGTGAGTCATTGGGAACCACACCTTCAGGTTTAGCAAGAATTTGGTCTGCAATATTCAGGTAGTAGTCGCAGACGTAGTTAAGTGCGGGTTCAGTCTCTGCCATTTCAAACAATGTCTTACCTTTAACGCGAGATACGCGAATATCTTCAATCAGAGGCAATACTTCCAATACTGGCATTGGGACTGTATCAATATACTTGTCAATTAAATCCCGTTTAGAAGTACGGTTGCCAATTAAACCTGCTAGGCGTAATGGGTGGGTACGCGCTTTTTCGCGCACAGATGCAGCAATCCGGTTAGCTGCAAATAAAGCATCAAAACCGTTGTCTGTGACAATTAAGCAGTAATCAGCATAGTTGAGAGGCGCGGCAAAGCCACCACACACTACGTCACCCAGTACGTCAAACAGAATAATGTCGTATTCGTCAAAGGCATTAAGTTCTTTCAGCAGCTTGACGGTTTCGCCAACTACATAACCGCCACAACCTGCACCAGCCGGAGGGCCACCAGCTTCTACGCAGTCAACACCGCCATAACCTTTATATATTACGTCTTCAGGCCAAACGTCTTCGTAGTGATAGTCCTTTTCTTGAAGGGTATCAATAATTGTAGGGATGAGGAAGCCTGTCAGGGTAAATGTGCTGTCGTGTTTTGGGTCACAACCAATTTGCAGCACTTTCTTACCACGACGTGCCAAGGCTACAGAGATATTACAGCTAGTTGTAGATTTACCAATACCGCCTTTTCCATAAACTGCTAATTTCACTCGAATTACCTCCTATAGGTTTTTTTTAATCAGGTCGCTTTAATGTTGCTTTGTCTATCAGGTCGCTGAACTGAATTATTGTCCAATTTAAGAACAAAAGAAAGCGCTTTCATAAGTGTATACGAGTTTAAAAGATAAAATTACTAATCATTCGCAGCAATAATCAATGAAAGGTCTCTTTTATACTTTTATTAAGCTTTTTATAAATATTTGTATACCTTTTATATTAAATTCGGTACAATATAAAAATATACACTGAGAGAAGTTATTCTAGTCATATTTACCCTGAAACCGGATATGGATTTTTAGAGGTAAGACTAAGTAAAACTCTGTAAAGCTCTAGATTAATGAGCAGGTATTGATAGGCAGATGCTTTAGCTAGAGACGATAGTGTGATTTATTTTCAGGCTAGTTAGAAATCCAGTAATCGTGCAAAATGCCGAGAATTAGAGAGAAAAATTATCTCTGGCTGATATTTAATTTTTACCTATTTATCTAGATAAACAGGGGATTATGGGGTTTTGTAAAAAATAGTTAATTTATTATTCTTCCGGTAAGTTTCCCAACAACTACAGCTAACTCAACTGCGTCAATTGGCTTGGGAACGTGGATCTGAAAGCCTGCTAATAAAGCTTGTGTGCGATCGCTTGCACTAGCATAACCTGTGAGTGCGATCGCTGGAATGTTCCCACCTTCTTCTGTAGTCATTGCCCTAATTTTGCGAATCAGTGCGTAACCATCCTCTCCAGGCATTCCGATATCGCTGATTAAAACATTAGGCTTCCAATGTTGTAGTGTTTCGAGTGCTTGACTTACCGTTTCTACTGCTGTTGCCTCAGCGCCATACTCGTGCAGCATTGTAATTATAAATTCGCGTGTATCAGCTTGATCATCTACTACTAGCACACGCAAACCAGCAAGCGATCGCGCAGAAGGCTGAATTGGAACTACAGAGTGAGGCGTAGTAGTACCTTCTGCTTCAAGACTAGCTACTGCTGATTCGGGATTTACCGCTATTAAGGGCAAATTTACCATGAAAGTTGCTCCTAATCCCTCCCCTGCACTTTCTGCTTTAACGGTTCCACCTTGGAGTTCTACTAAATGTCGCACTATCGCCAACCCAAGTCCTAATCCACCATGCGCCCTAGTGCTAGAACTATCTGCTTGACTAAAACGATCAAATACATGAGGTAAAAAATCAGGCTTGATTCCTATACCCATATCGCTGATCCGAATCTGAGCATAATTACTTGGCAATTCTGTATCTGTAGTCAATAGCAGCCTAACTTCAACACGACTAGATTGAGGTGTAAACTTAACTGCATTAGAAAGCAAATTCCACACAACTTGTTGTAAACGGTTGGCATCACCCAATATTGATGGTACAGCCGCGTCAAAAAAACATTCAATTTGAATATTTTTAGCATCTGCCGCAGGGCGTATAGTTTCTATTGCCGCCTCAATTATCGGAATCAGTTTTACCGAACGAACATTTAAGCGTAACTTACCCCTAATAATCCGTGAAACATCTAAAACATCTTCGATCAGTTGTGCCAAAGATCTAGTATTTCGCTCAATTGTTTCAATAGCACGACTAACAGTTTGCTCATCTAATTTTCGGCTACGCAACAAACTTGTCCACCCAATCATGGCATTTAAGGGAGTACGAAGTTCGTGAGAAAGTGTCGCTAGAAACTCATCCTTCATGCGGTTAGCTGTTTCAGCCTCATTGCGTGCTGCTTGCTCACGAATAAGTAGTTGTTCGCGTTCTTTTTCTGCTTGTTTACGTTTAGTAATATCTCCTAAGTAAATTCTGATTAAATTACTTTCAGCAATATAATGGACAGATTGTTCAAATATCGCATTTTCAACTTCCACTTCTCGGACAAAAAAATCATTGTTTTCATTTTTAACTACTGAGAGGAGTCCGATTAATATTGGATGATTAAGCTGTAATTCCTGAACATCGGGGAATTTCAAAAGTGTAGCAGGATTATAATAGGTGATTTTGCCCTTTAAATCCATTTCGATAATCGGAGTAGGTAAAAGCTCAGGGAAAGAAGCTAGTCTCATTAAGGCTGCTTCCCTAGAAGGATCAACAGAAACATCATCTGTAACTAACGTTTCAAATGTCTCGTTAGCGAAAGATTGATACTTAATTGCTTTTTCGATTTCACAATACTCCAAAATATCTTCATCCGATAAATCAGCTTCGATTTCAAAATAACTAGCTTGGGCATTGCCTCCAAACAAAATCAAATCTTTATGTTGTAAAGCTTTTGACCAACACTGTTTGCCATTAATAATTAGACCATTGGTGCTATGATCTCCTTGTAAATTGCCATCAATGATTTGGAATAAATAAGTATCATTTTCTGTGTCAGTAACACGCAGTAGTGTTGCATGATGGCGAGAAACAAGCCGAGAATTAAGAACGATAGAATTTAAGGAACTGCGCCCCAGTGAATAAATATTTTTATCAAGATTAATTATACGTTTTCCTTTTGAGTCTTCAACCATCAAAACAGGGCGTGTTTGTTGTTGATTACCAGTTTTATTTAACTGATTAGCAATAGACATATAGTTTAATTACGCTAATTTTAGTAATGATTCGATATGGTGATAGCTTTTTGATTATTGCCCCTGAATCAATAATTAATGTTTGAATTTTACATTTTCAAATTGATTAAGCTAAAAATATAGCTTATAAAATCAAAAATGACAAAAAATAAGTATTCATAAGTCTATTCAACTTTAGGTACAGATGAAAGCTAGGAATTCATATAAAATCTTAACTATTTTTTGTAAAAATTTACTTAGAATTACCAATCATTGAGGGTTCAACAGTATCGCTGCGCCAGAGGTTGATGGTGTTGTCACTACTACACTAGCAATAGTTCTGCCATCAGGAGCGATCGCCACCCACCGAGTACGAATTAGTTCCTATCTTAAGCTTGCAATAGCTTGATGGTGTGATCTAAACTACAAGTTGCCAAAAGTTGCCCATCAGGGCTAAATGTTACAGAAGAAACTGAATATAAATTCCCAAATAATGTATTTATTAATACACTGCGATCGCTGACAATTATTTCTTTTTTACTTAACTGCTCTTTCTACAACCAATTACCTTCTAATGGATTGTAAAGCTAGCCCATAGTGGCACTTACAGGAATGCGCCGAAAAACCGCGTAGGACTCCGTTAGCATAGCCCGATGTAGAGACCTGCTATGCGCTTGTCTCTACAATGGTTTTAGGTAACGTGCCTTGAATTTCTGAAGATGTTTAATATTGGTACTACTAGGCGTAGCATAAGTATAGGGATATGTGTCAAGCTGTCATAAAGTGAAGCTTGGTGGGAGTAAGGTTGCGGAGGATTAAATGGCAGTGAAGTTGCGCCGTCCGATTTTAGTAGGTGGAGTTGGGTTATCTTTGTCGCTGTGGCTGTTGCAAAGTTTGCATCACTCAATGGCTCAATTAGGAGAGTTTACAGTATTAGGCGCGATCGCACTTGGTGGTGGTTTCTGGTTTTTCCAAAAACGCACCTCCCCTGATGTTGATATATCACCGATAGCATCAACAATTGAACGGGAAACGGTAGAAAAAGCGATCGCTCAAGTTGAAACGGCGATTACTATACTAGAATCTGAGACAGAAAATCATCCCGCTAATCTTCAATTAAGGCAACAAGTTGTCCAAGTAACAGCCGAGTTAGACAGAAAAGTAAATCGTATAGCTGTTACAGGTGGTAAAAATGTCGGTAAAACAACTTTACTAAAACTTCTAGAAAATAGTTGCTTCCACTCCCAGCAACCGAGTTTTAGCGAGACAGCAGCATTATTTACAGCAAATGATTCTGAGGTTATTACGAATCAGGTTGCGATCGCTAATGATTTAATATTATTCCTCACTGCTGCTGATTTGACTGATCCAGAGTTCCAAACTCTGCAACAAATGGCTAAATCTCATCAAAAAATCATGCTGGTTTTTAATAAACAAGACCAGTATTTACCTGATGACAGAGTAGTAGTTTTGAATCAACTGCGACAACGGATGCAGGGTATATTGAATTTAGATGATGTAGTTGCGATCGCGGCTGAACCAGGACTGGTAAAAGTGCGTCAACATCAGCCTGATGGTACATTACAAGAGTGGATGGAAAAACCAGCAGCTAATATCGCACCTTTGACACAACAGCTAGAGCAAATATTATCTAACTCAGCACAACAACTAATTTTGGCTAGTGCTTACCGACAAGCAATTAATTTGAAAACAGAAGTTAAAACTGTATTAAATCAGGTGAGACGCGATCGCGCTCTACCTATAATTGAGCAATATCAGTGGATAGTCGCTGCTACAGCTTTAGCTAACCCAGTTCCCGCACTTGATTTATTAGCAACTGCCGCTATTAATGCCCAATTAATTATAGATTTGGGTGCTGTTTATCAGCAAAAATTCTCACTACAACAAGCTCAAACTATAGCCAGCACAATGGGTAGTTTAATGGTTAAACTGGGATTAGTTGAGCTTTCCACTTCTGCCGTTGGTGGTATGCTGAAAAGCAATGCAATTACATTTGTGGCTGGTGGCGTAGTGCAAGGAGTAAGCGCCGCGTACCTTACCCGATTAGCAGGATTAAGTTTGATAGAATATTTCCAAGTTCAAGAAACTGCTACAACCACAGGCGGATTGTTTAATGTTGAACAATTGAGTGAAACCCTTAAACAAGTATTCCTAGAAAATCAACGGGTAGCTTTTTTGCAAGCATTTATCAAGCAAGGAGTAGCACGTTTGATGCCAGAATCAACCCAACCTGAAATTATAGTAGCTGAAACAGCAGCCCTTCCCTAAGTTATAAACTAACGACTAACGCGCAAATAAGCTTGTACATTTTTAACTTTGCGATCCTTTGCGCTTCCCTTTGCGCCCTTTGCGTTAAAAAAAAGATATAATTCCAACGCCACCGGATTTAATATCACTCATCACTAAAAGTGCTAATAAATGCTTGAAGCAACTTCGATTGTTTGGCATAATGGCAGACTGGTTGAACGAGAACAAGCTGCGCCTTCCATTGCCAGCCATTCTCTCCACTTAGGAATCGGTGTTTTTGATGGCATCATGGCTTATTGGAATGGTAATCATTATTACATTCATTGCTTAGATGCACATTTAGATCGTCTCCGCAATGGTGCGACACAAATGGGGCTAGAATTTTCTTGGTCAAATGCCGATTTAAAAATAGGCATTTCATCACTTTTAGATCAATTACCTGCAACAAATTATTACATCAGACCAATTGTTTACCGTTCAGTACCACAACTAAGTTTTAATGATTTGATGCCTGTTGATGTGACTATATTAGCAGTGACGATTGATCGTGATGTAAATAAACCTTTAACTTGCCACATTTCCCCATACCAACGTATTTCAGGTAACGCCATTCCCTTAGCATGGAAAATATGCGGAACTTATGTAAATAGTTATCTAGCTCGTCGTGCTGCACAAATAGCGGGATTTAATGATGGCATTTTACTCGATCAACAAGGTCGAATTACTGAAGCAGCAGTAGCCAATCTTTTTTTAATCCAAAAAGATAAATTAGTTACCCCTGCCTTAACTCCCCATATCTTCCCTGGAATTACCCGTTTAACAATTATTGATCTTGCTAAAAACCTCCAAATCCCAGTAGAAGAACGGGATATTAAACCTGCTGATTTAGAAAATTTTGACGGAGCCTTTCTAGCTGCTACTATGATGGAATTAAAACCACTATCGACGATTCATCCTTATATATATGATACGTCAAATCATCCCCTGTTTCGTAGCTGTTTAAAAGAATTTCAAGAAATCACACATCAGTAATAAGAATAATAACACTTTATACAATTGCGCTCTCTCCTTGCAATATGCTAGAATAGTTGTAGGTAATAAAAAATCATCTTTGGTAATCTCGATAAAGATGGCAAATTATTTGACTGTTAGCAAGACTGTTAAGTTTGTTATAAGATTAAACTTACTTCTTAAGTAAAGCTTAATCTTATAACAACTAGATGTACTCAGATAATTGTTATAGCTCAATCAAATCCGACTTGCTCAATATAAAATCAAACTACAAGACTAGATGCAGCTATTTTTGACTTTGGACGAATAAAAAACTATACGGCATTGAAAAAGGTAAGTGTAAATTTGTCTGCAATACCGCTATGCTCAGTTTTTTAGAATTATTTGCTCAAAAGATACTTTCCATAACAGTAGAAGAGCTTGTTCAACCTCCTTACAGAGAATTTATCTGTAAAGAAGGTGTCCTAACTAGCGATGAAAATCATTTTTATGATTTCGTTCAAAATCATCAACAAAGATGGTTGACAAGAGTAGCGCCTAGACAATTGAAAATCCCTTTAAACAATGTGACGACTGTTATAAATTCTCCTTTGAGATTAATTACCACTGGCTAAAGTTTTACTTTAGCCCATGACATTGAAAATATTTTGTAATTACGGTCATAAAAAATGCTGGTAAGGATGCCAATAATGCAACAATTTACAGCAATTATTGAACGCGAAGGCAGTGGATATGTATCCCTGTGTCCCGAAATTGATATTGCTAGTCAAGGGTGTAATATTGAAGAAGCACGCAACAATTTAGTTGAAGCATTAGAACTATTTTTTGAAACTGCCGATCCTAAAGAAATACAGAATAGATTACACTCTGAAATTTTTATTACTCGTGTGGAAGTAAATATTGGGTAAATTGAGGGTACTGTCAGCAGCAGAAGCTTGTCAAATTTTAGCCAAACATGATTTTGTTCAAGTTCGGCGAAAAGGTAGCCATATTATTATGCAAAGAAGGCTATCATATACAACGCTGACAGTACCTATACCAGATTACCCTGAGTTACGAATTGGTACATTGCAGTCAATTATTCGTCAATCTGGGTTGGCTCGTTATTTGTTTGAACTTGAACAATAATATAGCAGTTAGCTATCAGCTATCAGCTATCAGCTTTTTTACTCCTAAAGCAGTAGAACGATTTCATCTAAATTTCATCTGTGAGTAACACACTGGTTAATGAGGGCTAATTCCATGCACTGTGGAAAATATAGCTGTCTCTTAGTTACTCTATAAAACACAGATCAATGAAAACAAGCATTTTAATTACCTTTGTGGCGATCGCATCCGTCACAGGTGCAGTTATAACAGGCTGTTCTACTTCTTCACAAACTCCAAACCAAGTTTCCAGCACTACCTCAAACAATTCCAGTACTGAAAAAAAAGCTAACCACAGTAGTCATTCTGGGCATGGTAGTGGCAACCATGATATGGCTATGGACTTGGGTTCAGCAGATGCTAACTATGATCTGCGATTCATTGATGCCATGACACCACACCATCAAGGTGCGGTAGAAATGGCAAAAGAAGCTCAACAAAAATCTCAACGCCCAGAGATTAAAAAATTAGCCTCTGAAATTATCAATGCTCAAAACAAAGAAATTGGGCAGTTAAAGCAGTGGCGACTCGCTTGGTATCCCAAAGCTGGAACTCAGTTAGTTGCTTATGGAGGCGCGGGCAAATCTACAGTCCCAATGTCAGATGAGCAAAAGCAGAGCATGATGATGTCTCAAGATTTAGGGGCGGCTGATGCTGAGTTTGATTTACGCTTCATTAATGCCATGATTCCCCACCATGAAGGGGCTATCACAATGGCTAATGATGCGTTGGCTAAGTCTAAGCAAACAGAAATTAAGAAATTATCTCAAAATATTGTGGCTTCACAGCAAAAAGAAATTGACCAAATGAAGCAGTGGCGAACAGCTTGGTACAAAAAATAGCTTAGGAATTACGCATTTTTACCAAAGATTGCGGGCTTTTTATATCGCAGATGTGAGCAGATAAACGCACCCTTTCGCAGATGTTAACCATCGCTGACTGTCCGTTGCTATATAACACCCATTTTTCGGATGGAATTAACCACTCTCGTCCCAAATAAACTGGAGTATTGAGATGGAATTATTAAAAAGTTCAATAAAATTCGATTTAGTCAATCAACAGCTTAGGTCGGCTTTATCAAATGATGTGAGTGAAGCTGTTGGAATGGTTCCAATTGTGAAATTAAATCGCTTAAGCGAGTTATGCCAACAACATGATTTTTATCTGAAACTAGAATCTTGCAATCCTGGTGGCAGTATTAAGGAAAAAAATGCTGTTTATCTGATTAAAGATGCAGAAAAACGCGGGTTATTAACACCTGGAGGCACGATTGTAGAATCAAGTTCTGGTAATTTTGGCATTGGATTAGCGATGATTGGTGCGGCGCGTGGCTATCGCGTGGTAATTGTGGTAGATGCGAAAACTGCTCCACCGATGCGGAGAATGTTGGAAGCTTATGGTGCAGAACTTGTAGATGTTCCTCTCAGTGCTGCTGATGCTAATGGCTCAATGCAGGTAGCGCGGATGCAGAAGGCTAAAGAAGTAGCAAGTCAAATTTCTGGGGCTTGGTATCCTTGCCAACATCAGAATCCCCGTAATACTGATGCCCATGAAGCTTTTACAGCACCGGAGATTGAGGCGGCTTTTGGTGGTGCGCCGGATGTGATTGTTATTGGTGTTAGTACAGCCGGACAGTTAGGCGGTATTAGTCGTTATTTTAAACAGCATTATCCTAAAACGCGGATTGTCGGTGTGGATGTAGCGGGTTCAGTGGTGTTTGGAACTCCTCCCCATCCCTATAAAATGACGGGTTTAGGTTTGTCTTTTGTACCACCAAATTTTGACCCAAAAGTGTTAGATGCTGCTTATTCGGTAAATGACAGACTGGCTTTTTCCGTTTGTCATGTTTTGGCTCGTAAAGAAGGTTTATTACTGGGAGGATCGACAGGGGCAATTGTGGCTGCTGCTCTAGCTTATGGCATTAAAATGAGTAGCCGTCAACGTATAGTATTGCTGAATCCAGATCGGGGCGATCGCTATTTGGAAACAGTCTATAACCGTACCTGGCTGCGCGAGCAAGGTATTAATCTGTTACAGGAGCCAGAATTGACAGAAACTATTAAATCATTGGCTCCAGTACCCCAGCAGATTTTTATGCCAGCGTAGGAGTAATGAAAATAGAAGCAGATAAGTCTAAAAAAGACAGCAAAATAACTTTGTTGTCTCTGTGGCGGCAGTTTCTTCCCTTGTCCGTCAGCGATGTGACGATGGCTTGTGGCGATCCTTTAATTACTACCACGTTAGCGCATCTACCTTTGGCGCGTGTCAACTTGGCAGCAGTGGGTGTGGCGAAAGCGATCGCCATATTTTTAGAAAGCCCGATCATTATGATTTTACACGCTTCCAATGCCTTAGCAGCGACGCAGCGATCGCGCCAAGCATTATGGCGTTTCGCACTGTTAGCAGGAGGTGGTTTAACATTACTCCTGGGACTGTTGACAGTGCCGATTGTGTTTAGTGCATTAGGCAACCGTCTCTTAGGAGTACCGCCAGAGTTAAGCGAAACTGTCCGCTATGTACTAATATTGATGATTTTGTGGCCATTTGCTATCAGTTGGCGGCGATATTTTCAAGGATTATTAATTTATAGTGGCTACCAAACTGCTGTCGCTAAAGCGGGCATTGGTCGTCTGGTAACTGTGGCAGTTGTGCTTTTTATTGGTTTTATCAGTCAAATTTCTGGAGCATTACTAGCAGGAATTGCCCTAATTTCAGGAGCTTTAGTTGAAGCTATACTTGTCACCTTTGCAGCGAAAAATTTAGGCGCAAATCGTCCACCAGAGTTAACTGATTCTACTAAATTACCTACCGATCTCAAGAGCGTCTGGCGATTTTATTTCCCTCTTGCCACCTCTATGTTAATTGTTTGGGGAGGTAGAGCCATACTTATAGGAATTATCGCCCGCGCTACTGATGCAGATATCGCCTTAGCTGCTTGGCCTGCTGCTTGGGGCTTAGTGTTAGTAATTGCTAATGCTACCCGTATGGTACAACAAGTAATTATCAAAAATCGTGGTCAAGCAGAAGACCGTTTGTTACTAATATTTGCGCTAAGTGTAGGGGCGCTTTGCTCATTGCTACTGCTATTGGCGGGTACTACTACGTGGGGAAATCAGCTTGTACAAAGCTTTGTGGGTCAAGATCAAGAACTTGTGGAGCGTGTGCGCCCTGTGTTGCTGATTTGCTCCTCAATACCTTTGTTGGTGGCTTTGCAGAATGCTACTCAAGGCTTTTTGGTGGGTGAAGGTCGTACTGGCGTTGTTAATCAAGCTACTACAGTAGGAACAGTAGTGCTGTTGATTGGGGCTTTTTCGGCGGTACAGTCGGGCATGAATGGGGCTATAGCTGCTGCTATTGCTATGGTGGCTGCTTTAGTTACAGAACTTATTTGTTTAGCAGTTAATTTTAAAAGTTTGGTTGTCAAGTGACAAAAATTTTGTTAGTAGAAGATGAGCCAGATTTAGGCGCTGCAATTAAGCGAACTTTGAACCAAGAAAAATATATTGTCGATTGGGTTATTGATGGTACAGAAGCTTGGAATTATTTAGAAAGCCATTGGACGCAGTACAATCTAGCTATTTTTGATTGGTTATTGCCAGGACTATCAGGGTTAGAATTGTGCAAGCGACTACGTTCCCAGAATAACCCTTTGCCCGTACTTATTCTCACAGCTAAAGACCAAATCGAAGATAAAGTAGAGGGTTTAGATGCTGGTGCAGATGATTATTTAGTAAAACCATTTAAGATGGCGGAATTGCTGGCGCGGTTACGTTCTTTGCAAAGGCGATCGCCCCAACTGCAACCACAACAGTTAACTATTGATCACTTTACTCTCGATTATAATTCTCGCACTATTAGTTATCAAAATCAGATAAGCAATGCTAAGGTGATTCCTTTAACAACTAAGGAATTTCAACTTTTAGAATATTTTATGAAGCATCCCCATCAAATTGTTACTTCTGACCAAATTCGTAACCAACTGTGGGAAGTTGGTGCAGATCCAATTAGTAATGTGGTAGCAGCACAAATGCGTTTGCTACGACGCAAATTAGCTGATTTTGGTAGTAATAGTTTGATTGAAACTGTTCATGGTGTGGGGTATCGCTTTAATCCAACAGGGAACAATTAACAATTAACAATGACTAATAATAAACGGCTAATTGCTAACTTAAGATGAATCAGAATAAGTTATTTTATATCACTCGTGCGCGTTTGGCTTTGTGGTATGCAGGCGTAATGGGGGTGATTTTGAGCTTATGTGGTATTGGTGTTTATGAGGCGATCGCTCATGCCCATTGGGTAGCGATAGACCAAGAACTCAAATCAGTTGCCGGAACACTGCATGATAGCCTAGAACTGAAACTGAAGCAACCAGGAAAAATCGAACTTATTGTTAAACAGCTTTTACCTGATATTTGTTTAGCAAATCAAAAATGTTTGCCCACGCAAACATCGTCACCACGTCATATTTTAGGCGCAACCAATCAAGGTATTTATTATATCCGTTTATTTAATAATACAGGAAGTTTGATTGCTATAGCTGGAGTAAATCCTCAAGGATTATCTCCCATATTTAAAAATCAACTCTGGCAAACTAAAAAAGATAATCTTGGCAACCGCTATCAACAAATTTCTCTGTCATTACATACTCAAAAAAATCAAGATTGGGGATACTTACAGGTAGGGCGAAATCTTGCCGATTTTGATAATTATCTCACAGATGTTAGATGGGTTTTATTAGTAGGATTGCCAATTTCAATGGGGTTAATTGCTATTTGCAGCTGGTGGTTATCTGGATTAGCAATGCAACCAATTTATAAATCATATCAACAAATAAAACAGTTTACCGCAGATGTGGCGCATGAATTGCGTACCCCTTTAGCAGCGACACAAGCCACTGTAGAATCAGTGTTAAGAATGCCTGAATTATCTACCAAAGAAGCACAAGATATTTTAAAAACAATAGAACGTCAAAATCGGCGATTAATTCAGTTAGTTAACGATTTATTATTATTAGCTCGTTTAGATCGGCAAGCTGTACCAGCACAACGCCAAAATTGTTGTTTAAATGATTTAGTTAGCGATTTAGTAGAGGAATTAGAAGCATTAGCGATCGCCGCGAAGCTAACTCTAACTTCTGATCTCCGAGTCGATCAGCCATTGTATGTTGTCGGAGATGAAGAACAACTTTATCGCTGTTGTTCTAACTTAATTATTAATGCAATTCAATATACACCAGCAACAGGCAAAATTTGTGTCATTTTGGATTGTAGTAATCATCATGCTTTGATTCATGTTATTGATACAGGTGTGGGCATTGCGCCTCAAGATATTACACGAATTTTTGAGCGTTTTTATCGAGTACAGAGCGATCGCTCACGTCATACAGGCGGATCTGGATTAGGATTAGCTATAGCTAATGCGATCGCGCAAGCACATCACGGCAGCTTACAGGTGCAAAGTGAATTAGGTAAAGGCAGCACTTTTACGATTCAATTACCTTTAAGCTTTAACTAGCAAATGCTAACTACGATCTGCGATTCATGGATGCTATGACACTACACCATCAAGGTGTGGTAAAGATGGCAAAAGAAGCTCAACAGAAATCTCAACCCCCAGAAATTAAAAAATTAGCTGGTGAAATTATCAAAGCTCAAAACAAAGAAATTGGGCAGTTAAAACAGTGGCGACAAGCTTGGTATCCCAAAGCGGGAAATCAGTGGGTTTGTTCTGGAAAAGAGGGCAAATCTACAGTACCAATGTCAATATGCAAAACTTGGGGAAATTTTGATCGCTAAAAAAACTTATTTAGCTAAATAGATATGTTAACCAATTCGTGAATCTTATTGCTACATCTGTATGAGGACGAAGAGCTTGACTTGTAATTGCTTTTCCTAGAGGATAACCAGGTTCATCATGCCAAGCAAGATAAGTATGAATAACAGCTTTACTAAGATGCACTTCTTTGAATGTTGTTACCTTCCTTTGGTCTGCCTGTTCAACACATTCTCTAGCAAATGCCAAAGATGCAGGTTCTGCAAGTTCTGCACAGAAATCTTCTAACATACCAGAATCTTGATTATTAGGCATGAGCCAAAACCCAAGTTTAGGTTTATATTCAATACGCTCAACTATTGTCCCATCAACATGAGGAATTTCCGGCAGTAGATAGTTGTGGTTATTATTCTTTAATTTAGCTTTTATACTCTGCCATCTGCCTTCAACAGAAGGCTTATCAGCATCAAGCATAACACCTATGACTTGAGGAGGATTAGGACGTATAATCAGTGCATTTAATCTCTTTAAAACACCATTATCTGAACCACATTGATAAATACCGAAAGTCTCAGGCACACTGTGAGCATTACATAAAGCCATAACAACATGACAATCATTATCTCCTTCAACAAGTAAAACTTTATCTGTATCTTGCTTACAAATATCTTCCTTTTTCATACTGCTCACCGCACTTCAACATCCATATCAATAGCATCAGTGAGTGTCTCAGATGTATATTCTATTGCTTTAATAAAATCGCCCTTTGCGTCAAGTCTAAAGAAAGTACCAAGCGTAGGATATTTATTCCATATTTGGTCGAAACCTTTTATACAATCGCGGCTGTGAGTTGTTGCAAAAACTTGGACATTAAGTTTTTCTGATAGCTGAAAAATAATATCCCAAACTTTAGGCTGTACACTCCAGTGCAATCCGTTTTCAAATTCATCAATTAATAGAAGTCCATTTCTAGCATTTACCAGAGCAACAACTATATGAAATAAACGGGTCATACCATCTCCCATACTTTTGAGAGGTAATGGTTCATCTATACCTTTAATTTTTACTAAAGAAATACGATTTTCACCTACGCGACCTCTACTAATGTCCTCTACAAAAGCAACTCCAGAAACTCGATCATCAATCAAACCAAGTGCAGAAATAACCTCTGATTCTAAGTTGGTTAAGTTTGTTAAATCCCAAAGGGCAGCTAATTTACGATTGGGCATATTTTCTGTAGAAACAATCTGCCATATATATTTGAATTCAGGTTCCTGGCGTTCATAAAAAAGTCTAGACCTACGTCGAATGTCTTTCTCATCCTTCTCCAAGCTAAAAAGTCTTCTAGTTCTTTCTCCTTCTTTTACGACAAGAAAAAATTCAATATTAGATATATCTTCCTCAAGCTGTAAATCAGAAATAGAAATTTTCTTTAGCCTGCCTTCATCATTATTGTTACGCTGATATGCAGCAGCACTAATATGGAACTTCATATTTGAAGAGATTTCTCCAATAGAAATGCCATCTTCTTCTATTTTGGGCAATCTATGCCCAAAAAATAGATGTCGCACAGAATTACCAAGAGAATTTTGGGATTGTGGTTGAGCCTCACTAAACCAATTTTCTTGTCTAGACTCTAGAAGGTCAAGTAGGACTGTTGGAGAGGCATTACTGGCATAAAGTTGCACTGCTTCGAGAAAGGTACTCTTTCCAGCATTATTCTTGCCAACAACTAGGTTGACGCGACCTAGCCTTCCAATTTCAAGGTGTTGAAACAGCCTAAAATTATTTATCTCAAAGGACTCCAGCATAAAAAATCTCCGTAATCCCTTCCAACTAGCTTACAAGTTGTGTTCTTTGCTCATGCGATCGCCCCAACTGCAACCACAACAGTTAACTATTGCTCGCTTTACTCTCGATTACAATCCTCCCACTATTAGTTGTCAATAGTAAACTGTATTGAAAATAGGGAGGAGAGAGGAGTGAGCAAGATTTACACAGATGTAATAATTTATTTTTGCTCATAAGTCGATTCACCCTGAATTGTCCTAACAACGTCCTTAAAATTAAACAGTGGCTAGTAATCAACAAGAATCTCACTTAAATCGCGCTCGTGCTAGTCTACGACAAACTATGTCGTGGTATTCCCATCGTGGTAACAATCAACAACTTTCCCACTCAGAAGTACAAGCAGCAGTAAGAAATGAGTTAGAGGTTTTGAGCAATACTTTAGAAAAACTAGATCAAGGTGTAATTTGCATTGCTGCCTTTGGTTTAGTAAGTCGTGGCAAGTCAGCAGTACTTAACGCTTTAATTGGACAAAAAATCCTCCAAACTGGCCCTTTAAATGGCGTTACTCAATGGCCTAAATCTGTACGCTGGACACCACCTGTTACTAACGAGGCAGTCAGTAAGGTACAGGTGGAATTTATTGATACACCTGGATTAGATGAAATTAATGGGCAAGCGCGGGGTGAGATGGCGAAGCAAGTAGCACGCCAAGCCGACCTAATTTTATTTGTCATTTCTGGTGATATCACGCGCACAGAGTATCAGGCGTTGTGTGAATTACGCCAATCACAAAAACCCCTTATTTTAGTCTTTAATAAGATAGATCTTTATCCAGAGCAAGATCGACAAACAATTTACCAACAACTACAAAATCTTGGGGTTAATACTACTACTGGAAAACGTCTTGAACAACTATTATCTAAAGATGAAATTGTGATGGTAGCGGCTGAACCTGCACCGATAGAAGTGCGGGTAGAATGGCAAGATGGGCGGGTCAGTTATGAATGGGAAAAACCTGAACCTCAGATAGATGATTTAAGGAAAAAAATTTTAAATTTACTTAATAAAGAAGGGCGATCGCTCTTAGCACTAAATGCTTTAGTACAAGCTAGAGAAGCTGAAGCTAATATTGCCAGTAAAACAGTAGATGTACTTTCGGCTGAAGCAGACGATTTAATCTGGCGCTATGCCCAATATAAAGCTTTGGCAGTTGCCTTAAATCCCATTGCAGTTTTAGATGTTTTAGGGGGAACTATTACCGATTTAGCATTAATTCGCTCTCTAGCTAAATTATATAATCTGCCAATCACTGGATATGAAGCAGGAAAATTGTTGAAAACAATTTTATTCAGTGGGGGAGGGTTACTACTAGGTGAATTAGGTAGTAGCTTGTTTTTAGGAATAGGTAAAAGCGCATCTGCACTTACAACAGGTGAGAATCCTAGTAATATTTTTACTTATGGAAGTACTGCGATCGCACAAGGTGGTATTGCTGGTTATGGTGCTTATGTAGTTGGAAAAGCAGCAAAAGCTTATCTAGAACAAGGCGCTACTTGGGGACAATTAGGAGCAAATACCGTAATTACAGAAATCCTCAGTCAAGTAGAATCAAATACTATCCTTTATCGCTTACGACAAGAATTGCAACAAAAAATCAACTTATAGCCGTCAGCATTCAGCTTTTATTGAAAAACATCTGCGTTTATCTGCGTTTATCTGCGGTTAAAAAAATCTTATCACTTACTTAATTCCTGACAAGCCTGATTAGTAACTTGTTTAATCATCTCTAAATCAGAATGAAGTATTTCACCATCCATTCCCACCCATAATAAATATTCAATATTACCAGCAGGGCCAGTAATTGGCGACCAACTTAAACCGCGATATTGCCATCCTAATTGTTGCGCCGTTTGTAAAACTTGTGCGATCGCATCTGCATGATCTTTAGGATCTCTCACCACACCTTTCTTCCCCACCCGTGCTTTTCCCACCTCAAATTGTGGCTTAACCAACAAAACTGCCTCACGAGGCGCTTGCAGTAATTCCCACAAAGCAGGTAAAACCTTTGTTAAAGAAATAAATGATACATCTACCACTCCCAAATCTGGGATAATATCACCATCACCATATAAATCAGATAATTTTAGATAACGAAAATTAGTTCTTTCTCTTAACACTACTCGCGGATCATTCCGCAAACGCCAATCAACTTGCCCATAACCAACATCAACACCATAAACTTTAGTTGCGCCAGCTTGTAATAAACAGTCAGTAAAACCGCCAGTAGAAATTCCACCATCTAAACAAATGCGTCCTTCTACAGAAATAGCAAATAATTCCAAAGCCTTAGCTAACTTCTCACCACCTCTAGAAACAAAACGCGATCGCTCCTTAATCTGAATATTTGAAGATACATCAACATCAGTTCCAGACTTATCAATAATTTGCTCATTTACCCTAACTTCTCCAGCTTGAATTAATCGCTGCGCTTGCTGCCTTGAAGCACATAAATTCAGTTCTACTAACAATATATCCAGCCGTTGTTTAGCCAATTAAACCCACTCTTTCAGCAATATATTTAAACTTATAAATAAGTAATTAAAACTTATATCTCAAAAAATCTCCCCTTTGCGCCCTACCCTACGGGAAGCCTTCGGCTAATGCGTTAAAAAAAAACATCATATCAGCACGATAAATCTCTTACATAGCTCAAAACCAATAAAAATAAATATAACTTATTTATTAACAATTAAGAATTAACTTGATATAATCACAACTCAAACAAGCGGACGACAGGAGTAACAATGTCTGATTGGCAAGAAATACCAGGCGGAGTGACAGCACCCAAAGGATATAAAGCGGCTGGAATTACCGCCGGACTTAAACCTTCAGGGCTTCCAGATTTAGCTTTAATTTTCTCAGATGTAGAAGCGATCGCAGCAGGAGTCTTCACCACCAGTCATGTCCGCGCCGCCTGTGTAGACTATTGCCGTCAGCGCCTCCAATCCAAGCATAGCGCCCGTGCCATCCTCTGCAACGCCGGACAAGCCAACGCCGCCACAGGTTCACAAGGTTGGATAGATGCCATAGAATCTGCCATGTTGGTAGCGCAAACACTCAACATTCCTTCTGAATCAGTATTACTAGCCTCAACTGGTGTAATTGGTCAAAGAATTCGCATGGAGGCACTCATTGCTGGCATTCCTCAACTTGTTAATGCCCTTTCTCCCACAGGAGGCGATGCCGCAGCCCAAGCGATCATTACCACTGATTTAGTTACTAAATCCATAGCCTTAGAAACTACCATTCACGATCGCCCTGTACGCATCGGGGGCATCTCTAAAGGCTCAGGCATGATTCATCCTAATATGGCAACCATGTTAGCCTTTGTTACCTGCGATGCGGCTGTTTCTACCTCCCTATGGCAGCAAATGTTAAGCAGGGCAGCAGACCGCAGTTTTAACCAAATCACCGTAGATGGCGATACCAGCACCAATGATTCCTTAATAGCTTTAGCTAACGGTGAGTCACGCACCCCAGCAATAACCGAAATGGGCGCAGAAGCAGAAAAGCTGGAAGCAATGCTAACAGCAGTATGCCAACATTTAGCCAAAGCGATCGCCCGTGACGGTGAAGGCGCTACCTGTCTAATCGAAGTAGAAGTTACAGGCGCATCAGACGAAAAAGCAGCCCGTCAAATAGCAAAAACCATAGTCGGTTCATCCCTAGTTAAATCCGCAATTTTTGGACGCGATCCCAACTGGGGACGAATTGCAGCAGCAGCAGGACGTGCTGGAATACCCTTCGATCAAGAAAATCTCCGCATTCAACTAGGAGATTTCTTATTAATGGAAAATGGTCAACCCCTACCCTTTGATCGTCCCGCCGCCAGCGCCTATCTCAAAGCCAAAGCAGCAGGTGAATACTTAAAAGATGATACTGTTTCCATCTCCGTCAGCATCGGTAACGGTTCCGCGTCTGCTAAAGCTTGGGGATGTGACTTAAGTTATGACTATGTAAAAATCAACGCCGAGTACACAACTTAAAGTATTTCAGAACCCACGCACAAGTCCACCTTAATAAAATCATCAAACCTCAAATCCCCCCTCCCTGCGGGCGGGGAGGGGGTTAGGGGGTGGGGTTCTTTAATAAATACGGCGCAAAACATAATCCGCTAAATCAATCAAAGCTTGGCGCGACGGACAATGTGATAAATCTCCCAAATGTTCCACAGCTAATTGAGCATGATGTTTAGCTAACTCACGCGATCGCTCTATCCCCTGACTTTCCTTAATCAGTGCGATCGCTTGTTCCAAATCCTCTTCTTCAACAAACTCACTCTCAATCAAACCCACTAAATAAGGCTTTTCCTCCATAGCATATAAAGTCGGTGCTGTCAAGTTACCGCTTTGCAAATCAGATGCTGCTGGTTTGCCCAAAGTTTCAGTAGAGCCAGTAAAATCCAAAATATCATCGACAATCTGGAAAGCTAACCCAATGTGTCGCCCATAGCCATACAAATTCTCAGCCATTTGGGGCGATACCTCACTCAGTACCCCAGCAGCCTTAGAACTATTGGCAATTAATGAAGCAGTTTTGTAATAACTCTTCTCTAAATAAGCTTCTATAGACAAACTGGTGTCAAATCCATTCAACCCTTGCTGAATTTCTCCTTCTGCCAAATCCATAATTACTTCCGACAGCAGCTTGACAACCTCTAGATTATCCAAATTCGCCAAATA
The DNA here is from genome assembly GCF_000317495.1 of Crinalium epipsammum PCC 9333. Lineage (GTDB taxonomy): Bacteria > Cyanobacteriota > Cyanobacteriia > Cyanobacteriales > PCC-9333 > Crinalium > Crinalium epipsammum. The sequence goes on along the minus strand of NC_019753.1, from coordinate 3,721,220 downwards.
CCAAGAAGATTGAGCAAACAAGAAATCTCCTGCCAAAACAGCTATCCGGTTGCCAAACCGACTATGAACAGTAGGGATACCTCGACGCACTTCTGATTCATCTACCACATCATCATGTACCAAACTAGCGGTATGAATCATCTCCGTAATTTCTGCTAGTCGGCGATGGCGCGGAGTAATCTCCTGATCTAGCATAGTTGCCCGCGCAATCAAAAGCACGATCGCAGGTCGGACTCGCTTGCCCTGCGCCCCAAACAAATGTTCAGCCGCCGCATACAGTATGGGATGCCTTGCCCCCACAAGATTTTTTAAATTTTCCGTCAAAACTAGCAAATCAGCTTCAACAGGAGCAAAAAGGGAGGTCACTGAGGTCATGGATCGGCTAGCTCAGATGAGAGAGTTACGAAAGTTTACATATATTTTAAGCCAAGCCATCCCTATAAGAAAATTTTGTTCCTCAAGTCCAGTGTAGATGGCTGCTTAATCAATTGTAACGACTTGTTAAGTATATTAAAAAAATAACCCAAATAGCCGTGAATCTTATGTTAGTCTAATAATAAGGGTTTGAAAAAATTCATACACTGCTTGAGTAAAAGATGCAGGGTAAAGGTTAGATACCAGTAGCTAATTCAGGTGGTTTTTGTGAGAGGCGTAATCTGCCTGTATCATAATGCCGTCTCATCTAGTTAGGGGTGGGTAAATCATTCCTGATTGCTCAAGTAACATAAAGAACTTTCATCCTAGTAAAGATGCTAGGTGAAACTCATATTGCCTGGTAAACGTCTGTCGTTATTAAAGGCAATAAACAACCGTAAAGGAGCAGGACATTGTTTCCTAAGCGGCTACTATTATGGCATTCTGATTTGGTCAGATTAGAAGCGCTATTACTCGGTATTTAAATTTAATTTCTGTTTACAGCTTGCGTTTATCCTATGGCTTACGCTGATATGCCTGTGATCATACCCCTGTTAGCTACGGGGTATTTATTAACCATTTATTTCCTGTTGATTTTGGCACAGCGAACTGTAAAGCGTGGGCAAGATCCTAGTGGTCAAAACCATAGCTTACCTTATTCTAGATTACCCTCATTAAAGGGAAAACTTGTTGAAGAAAACTTTAATTTACCTAATGTAACAATCAGCAGGATTCGACCTACAAGCTACAAATTATCTTCTGGATTACAGCCTAATGTATACGCTAATTTAGCTGAAGGAAGTTTGAGCGAAAAGCTAGACTCTAGAGGCTGTCTTAGCACGGAAATTAGAGAAGAAGTAGCTCAAGGTTAGTAACAACCATTGCTGAGTACTAATTGTGCGTAAGTTTTTTAGACTTACGCACATTAACTTTATCTTCGCACCACCCAAAAAGTGTATTTTTGCGTATCTATTAATCCAAGGATTCCAACGGCAAAGACGGTTGTGGTAAAGCGGGTAAGTAAACTTTTTCAACTTCTGGCGTATATCCCAGCCACTGAACAGATAATTTAGCAAACTGTTCAGGACAACCACTAACACAAAATTGAGTTGGTACACCAGAAGTATTTTGCAGTCCTAATAGCTCTAGTTCCTGGGCAGTGGCAGCAGCAACAGAAACGGCTGGATTAACTAACTTAACTGTGCTTGGCAGAATATTACGAATAACAGGTGCTAAGTGAGGGTAGTGAGTACAGCCGTAAATCAGCGTATCTATTTCTTGTTCCAGCAAAGGCGCTAAATACTCTCTGGCTACTTCAGTTGTATAAGGATCATGAATACGATTTTGCTCAATGAGTGGCACAAACTCAGGACAGCCAACTTGCCAAACTTCGGCGGTGGCATCAATTTCTAATACTGCGTTGCGGTAGGCATTGCTTAAGGCAGTAGCAGGAGTAGAAATCACACCAATTCGCCGCCCCTGCTGTACAGCAGCACGCGCCCCAGGCAAAATCAGTCCTAAAATTGGTAAATCAAATTCTGATTGCACAGCTTCTAACGCCAGAGCAGAACTGGTATTACAAGCCATAATTACCATTTTGGCATCTTGTTCCACCATCCAGCTAATAATTTCGCGTACAAACTGTAAAATTTCTGCTGGTTTGCGGGTTCCGTAGGGGAGGCGGGCTGTATCCCCAAAGTAAAGAATGGATTCATTAGGTAACTGGTTGTAAAGTTCCTTGAGAACAGTGAGACCTCCAACCCCGCTATCAAAAATACCAATTCTTTTTTGGCTGTTGTGCTTTGTCATTTATTTTGTCATCTATTAGTTGAGCGTTGCAACTGAAACAACGGCGCTCTGTTTCAGCTAAAAATTTTGTTGTATATACTGTAAAACACCACGAGCGATCGCTTCAGCCATTTGTCTTTGATAATTAGGATCTGCCAATTTTTGAGCTTCCTGTGGACTCGTCAGATATCCAACTTCCACCAAAGTTGCAGGCATAGACGACCTCCTCAAGACATAAAATCTGGCACTACGGACACCTCGATTGTTAATATTTACGCTTTGTAGAACACTATTGTGGATTGTCTGAGCTAGACGTTGACCACCACCGTAATAATAGGTTTCCAAACCATTGACATCTGAACGATTACGAATAGAATTTGCATGGATACTGACAAATAAATCAGCCCCCACTCGCGCCGCCAAATCTACTCGCGGAGCCAAATCTACAAAGTAGTCAGCATTTCTGCTCATCACTACTTTAATTCCCCGTTGTTCCAATAAAGCAGTTACCTGTCTAGCAATTGGTAAAATTACATCTACCTCACGCAACCCACCATAACCAATAGCGCCTGGATCTTTACCACCATGTCCAGGGTCAACAACAACAACTATCCTGCTATTAGGAATGCTAGGTAAGCCTACAGACGGATTAGGTTGATCGGGTGGTGGTATGGGAATCGTAGTGATTGGGCTACTACCTGGTCGATTTTGTTTTAGTTGTATTGCTACTAACTGGTTACTAATCTGATTGAGTCCTCCTATTTCTACACCAGCCGATGGGATAACTTGAATCTCTACAGCACGAGAACCTACAGGTAGTAGCCGCACTCTCAACAGAGGGCTGTTAGGCGTTAGCTGTGGCTCTCGGTATGAAGTAGACAACTGAGCATTAGGAACCGTAATTCGGTAGAGACGGGCTGAACCGTCCCAAGTGATAATCGGTTTAACTGGTAAATCAGACCTAATTAATAGCTGTGGACTATTAAAATCAAGTTCAACTGACCCAATAGTGGCTAACTGATTGGAACTAGAGAGTGTAGAGCCCGAATTTTGTATTTGCGCCGCAGAAATCCCTTGTGGTAGTACCACGATGCCATCTAATCTACTTAGACTTGCTTGCCAATCAGGGCTATTTTCACTGACATTCAACGTGACACGAGCAACCCTAGGTGATGGTTGAGAAAATTGGATACGGCTTACACCATAGCGATTAATCGGAAAATCTCTCGCCAAGTTTGGGGCAAGAGTCGTACCGTCTAAGTCAATATTAATCGTGCGGCGATCTTCACTGCGACCTACTCTCAATGTGGGATTTCCGCCATTGGTACGGATAAAAAAACCATCTCGTGTGATTTGGAGATTTTGAATTTGAGTCCCTAACTGTTGAGATATAGTTGGAGGAGACACCGGGCGTGCTTGATTGTTGTCTACACTGACTGGCAAGTTAGTAACAGGTGTCAGATCCGGTAAATCTCCTATCCGCTCAGGCTTAGGAAGTTTTATCGACCACTGTGCAGTAGTTGTTCCCCTAAATAGAACTTCTTGGGGATCTATTGTGTATCCAGGGTTAAGTTCCAAGACTAAGCGAGTTGTCTGGTTATCAAATTGCCCGACTCTCAAAGAACGAATTGCACCAGCAAGAGGCTGAGTCACCGTTGGGCGTGCCAGAGTTGTACTTGGCAAGTCGATAATCAAACGAGTAGGGTTAGTCAGCAATTGCGCTCTAGGCTGTACTCCAAAATCTGTTTGAAAATCCAGCCGATTCTGATTAGCGTCAAAGCGCCAAGATAGCAATTTAGCGGCTGAAGCTGGTAGTGAAAACAGAAAAATACTCAAAAAACTGGGTAGTAACCAGTAAAATCTCACAATCCTTGCTCCTGAGACGCGGTGCAGCAAAATAGTTTTGACAAAGTGGTGATGGCAACGATGTTGGGTGATGAAACTATTTCAGACATTATTCCAAACTGTCAACATAAATACATAATTTCAGCACCAAAATCGAGGCGCGATTATCAGCAGCAAATGCACTTCTATTTAGAGATGATATAAATCAAAGATGAATTAGAGGCATGGACTCTTAGGTAGGGCGCACAGGAGATTTTTGCAAGATTCATTGTCCCTATTGGGTAAAATCTCTCCAACTCGGTGCTTTTCTAGGATCAAAACCCCATCCATTGTGGAGGTGGTGTTCTCCTCACAAGTGTAAGTTTTTAATAATTCAGCAGAAGTCTCTTCAATAAAAACGACTTATTGATAATGGGGCAAGGGAATTTATTAATTCTTACTCCCTGTGCCTCCTCTGCTTCCCCTGCTTCTGGGAAAATGTAAATAAACCTACACCTGTAGGGTGGTCTCCTCCCCCACTCCCTGCTGAAATGTTTTTTAATTTTTTTGCAGCAGCCTTATCAAGTGATTACTCATTCGATGAAGTTATCTAAATATTGGGAGTAATAAGGCTGCAACAGAATCTCCTACAAACTATATTTCCAGGGATATTTATTCCAAATGGCAGCAGTCAAGGCATTAATCTCTAGGCTTTTACGATTTGTTGCTAAATTTTGGGATTGGCATCTCCAACAATTGAGCTAAAGTTTTGGGCATTGTTTGATTAGATTGATTGAGACGAGGAGTAGATTGGGGTGGTGGTATAAAATTAGGTAACTCTTCTATGCGCTGTGGTCTGGGAAGTTGTACCGACCAATTGATAGGTGAAGCGCCACGGAAAATTACTTGTTGAGGGTCGAGAGTATAACCAGGTTTTAATTCAATTACTAAACGAGTAGTACGATCATCAAGTTGACCAACTCTCAAAAAGTTCATTGTGCCACTGAGGGGTTGCTTGACAGTTGCACGTCCTAGAGATGTATTTGGTAGATCAATGATCAGACGGGTAGGGTTAGAAATCAGGATGGCACGAGGTTGAACTCCTGAATCTGTTGTAAACGACAGCCGATTTTGATTGGTATTAAAATCCCATCTGACAATTCTACCAGCTTCAGCAGGTAATGAAAATAGAAAAATGCTCAAAAAACTGGGTAACAGCCAGTAATGTCTCACAATCCTTTCTCCTGAAATAGTGCAATTAACAGTAATCTTCTTAGCGATTGGTGATAATCAGAACATAGCCCATGCAATTGTTTACGACATTTTTAAAGTTTTTCATACTAGGGGTAAAAATAGTATGACGTAGGTAATTGTGCATGATAGGGGTCAGGAAGCTAAATACTTGATGTTTTTGTAATTTGGCATTTTGGCTTTCCCAGCCGTAAAGTTAAGCACTGGGACGTAAATGTAGTGAATTATGTTTCAGCCAAACGTTCTTACAATCTCCGTTTACATCTGTACCATTCCGCATTCAGAATAAACATCAGGGTGATTTGCTGTCAGTTGATGTCAGGGGGGGGGAAATACTACAATATGTTTTGACGGTATAAATTCACACCTATTACACTTAACCATAATTTGGTAAAATTTGATCTACTCGATTGGCATTGCTAAGTTCATATTTCCTGATCAATCAGATCCAAAAACTCTCCTAGAAAAATTTTAGTATTGGTAAGTGCAGCACAGTTACTAAGCAACAGATCATAACGTAAGCAAGCTAATATGTAGAGCAGTTTCTAGGCTGCTACTATAAATTAGCACAATACTTAGGGTGTAATGAAATAGGAATAAATGCTATGACAGAAAAAAATAATGAGTAGCTGATCTATATCTTAGTAAGTTTATAGTAACTCAAGCTGCTAGTTACTTAGGCGATCGCGCTTCAAGTATATACCTACACCAGCGATAGTGGACAGTAAGAAAAAATGGCTCAAATCAACGGCTTGAGTGAACAGTGCCAGGCTTTACTCAAATCCTCAGATTCCAATGAGTACGAAATATAAAATTCTCGCTCTAAATTTTAACTATTTTGGTGTCAACTATCAGCTTATTAACCAAACAATTGGATTTTATGGCTATCCCAAATGTGCAATAAATTATACATATAGCATTTTTATGAAGTCTACGGTTGTGCCTGAGTCTTTTGGTAATCTTGATCAGCGATGAGTTGCTAAAACTGTAACAGCTTAAACTTTTGATAGTTTCAGTGGCAGATTAAAAATAAGTTATACCATAACAGACTGATAGACGTTTTGAGATTCTAAAAGAATATCTCTGAATCAATGATGAATAAAATAAGTATGTCTGATATTAAGCTTAGTTCTTGGAATCGGTTGCCAGCTATATTTTTGTCTTTGGGTATTTTAGGCTTAACCTTTGCACATCCTGCTTTTGCCCAAGAGAGAATGTTGAAGACGATTACGGTTACTGGTAGAGGTGTGGAAAGGATTCCTACCACTAAGGCGCAAGTAGAACTAGGTGTTGAGGTGTCGGGAAAAACTGCGACAGCAGCGCAGCAGGAGGTTGCACGACGATCAAGTGCCGTAGTAGAGTTACTGCGATCGCGCAATGTTGAAAAACTAGAAACTACTGGCATTAGGCTCAACCCAAGCTATAGCTATGAGAACAATGTACAACGACTTACTGGCTATGTAGCTACTAATACCGTTAGCTTTCGGCTAGATACTCAAAGAGTTGGCTCTCTATTAGATGACGCGGTGAAAGCTGGCGCGACACGCATTGATGGCATTAGTTTTGTGGCTAATGATAGCGCAATTGAGGCGGCTCAACAAACTGCTTTACGCAAAGCAACTCAGGACGCTCAACGACAAGCAGAGAGCGTTTTGGGGGCATTAAATCTTACTCGTAGGGAAATTGTGAACATTCAAGTTAATGGTGCTAGTCCACCCCCGCCAGTACCCATGCCACGCCTTGCCAGTACTTTAGCTAAGTCAGACTCTTCTACACCAGTTGTAGGCGGTGAACAACAGGTAGAGGGTTCTGTTACGTTACAAATCAGCTACTAAACCTAAAAAAAATCAGTGTTGAGTTATGAGTTGCCAACTAATAACTCAACACTTGACAATTTATCCCATTTGAGTTAAAATTCCGTCCCCTGACCGCTATAATTGTCAACTGCACTAGCATCTGTGTCTTTTTTAGAACCTAGTAGATCTAGGCGGTCAACTTTGATCACAGGCTTTGAGCGGTTAGTGCCTGTAGTGCGATCGCTCCAAGTCTCTATCTTTAAAGAACCTTGAACCCCAATTAAGCTACCCTTGCGTACATAGTTACCAGCAATCTCCGCCGTCTTACCCCACAGTTCCAGATTAAACCAGTCCGGCTGGTCGCTCTTACTTGTGCGACGATTGACTGCTAGGGTCAGGTTACACTTAACACTACCTGACTCAAAATACTTAACTTCAGGCTCTCCACCGACTCGTCCGACGAGATTAACAACATTGAGATTCATCATAGTTTTATTAGTACTGGTGTACTTGTGTGTGGTGTATCTTAAATTTACCCAAAATTCAGGGAATCTGAGGTGGAAATTGCTTGCCCCTGTTATTTAGGTATGGGAATGAATTTTTCCTACTGATGGCGATCACGAAAATGCGATCGCAAACACCTAAACTAGACTCAGGATCAAAAACATAATACAATCCACCTCGGTTATATTTAGGGTACATTTCCGTCATTAATAACGGCATTTTTATTTGGGGGCTAAGAAGCGCGTGGGTTTGTTCAATCGCTTTTCCTTATCCCGGGACATGGGAATTGACCTGGGGACTGCTAACACCTTAGTTTATGTATCCGGCAAAGGAATTGTTTTGCAGGAACCTTCTGTTGTTGCCATCGATCAAAACCTCAGAATTCCCCTAGCAGTGGGTGAGGAAGCTAAAAAAATGCTAGGTCGGACTCCCGGAAATGTAATTGCCGTGCGTCCCCTCCGTGATGGTGTGATCGCAGATTTTGACATTGCCGAGATGATGCTCAAGCAATTTATCCGCCGAGTACACGAAGGCAGAACCCTAGTTTCTCCTCGAATTGTGATCGGTATTCCCAGTGGCGTTACTGGAGTCGAGCGACGCGCAGTAATGGAAGCAGCATCTCAAGCTGGAGCGAGAGAGGTTTTCTTAATTGATGAGCCAGTAGCAGCAGCCATTGGTGCTGGCTTACCAGTAGCAGAAGCTACAGGAAACATGATTATTGATATCGGTGGCGGTACAACCGAAGTAGCAGTTTTAAGTTTGCAAGGAACAGTTATTAGTGAATCTGTACGGGTTGCTGGTGATGAATTGAGTGAATCGATCATTCAATACATGAAAAAGGTGCATAATTTAGTCATTGGGGAACGCACCGCAGAAGAAATTAAAATTCAAATGGGTTCCGCCTATCCTACCCATGAAGATGACGATGCCATGATGGAAGTTCGTGGCTTACACTTGCTTTCTGGATTACCCAGAACAGTCACAATTAAAGGTCCAGAAATTCGTGAAAGTATGTCTGAACCGCTATCTGTGATTATTGAAGCTGTCAAGCGTACTTTGGAACGGACACCTCCAGAACTCGCAGCAGACATCATTGACAGAGGAATTATGTTAGCTGGTGGTGGCGCATTACTTAGAGGTTTAGATACCCTAATTAGCCACGAAACGGGAATTGTCACACACATTGCAGCAGACCCCTTAAGTTGTGTAGTTTTGGGTACAGGGCGCGTATTGGAGAACTTTAAGCAGCTAGGACGGGTATTCAGCGCCCATTCCCGAAATATGTAGTTAGTATTTGGGAAATGATCGCCAGTTTTGATGGTAATAAAAAACCTCTTGTTCTAGGTCTCAAGGAGCAGTAGTTGAAAATAATGCCCAATATACGAGTTTTAATTCAAAACTCATCACTTTAGAAATAACTCACAGCTTTTTATGTATACGTTGCGTCGCTGGTGGGATCGACACTGGCTACAATTTGTTTTGGTAAGTCTGAGCTTAGGAACTGCCTATGGGCTTCAATATACTCAGGGAGGAGTTTTGTTTGAGGCTTACCAGTCACTTACCCGTCCTTTTCAATCAAAACCAACTCCAGAGGAACGCTTAACAACTGCCCGAACTAGAGAACTGGAAATAGAGTTAAATGAGTTACAAAGCCAAAATCAAAAGTTACAACAACTGTTAGGTTATGTTGGGGCTGAGAAACAAAAAGGCTTCGTTGCTCCAATTATTGGTCGCAGTGCCGATCAATGGTGGCAACAGATAACTTTAGGTCGCGGGAGTCAAGATGGCATTAAAGTAGGCTTTAGTGTGATGGGAGTAGGCGGTTTAGTAGGTCGGGTTGTGAGTGTTACACCCCGTACTAGCCGCATCTTGCTAATTAGTGACCCAAGCAGTCGGGTAGGTGTGCTGATCAGCCGTAGCCGCCAAATGGGTTATATTCGGGGTCAAGGTTCCAATCGTGCTGTAATGCAATTTTTTGATAAAGTTCCAGATGTTCGTGTAGGTGACTCTGTTACTACCTCATCTGTGAGCCAACTGTTTCCCGCAGGCTTACCAATCGGGCGTGTAGAGTCTTTAAATTTAAGTAAAAATCCCGCTCCTGAAGCAGTGATTGAACTGACCGCACCAATGAGTTTTTTGGAGTGGGTAATTGTTTATCCTAAACCACCATTAGAAAGTGATCAAGATTTCTAAATTATCACTACGGACTCGGCAAATTCTTAACGGCTTTGTGATTGTTTTTTCCGTAATTTTATGCTTATTGATTTTGCCAACTCGCTTATCTGGGATGGAAATATTCGGATTTAGCCCTAATTGGTTATTAATTTGGGTGGTTACTTGGAGTATTAAGCGATCGCCTGTTCAAGGAGCGTTTGCAGGGTTAGTATTAGGATTAATTCAAGATGGGATGACATCTCCTCATCCTAGCCATACCATCAGTTTAATGCTAGTTGGATTCTTGAGCGCGAGGATTCAAAAACAACGATTCATTCAGGAAGACTTTATTTCTATAGCTTTAATTGTATTTGGTATGGCTATTGTAGGTGAAACAATTACAGCAGCACAGTATTTGTTGCAGGGCGATCGCAACTGGGCGGAAATTTGGACTGACTATCAGTTAATTGCTTTAGCCTCTGCTATTGTTAGTAGCCTCTGGGCTCCTGTAGTTTACTACCCGCTCAATCGCTGGTGGGTACAGATGAATTTGTTACAGCAATCTTAAACCCGAACTAGCTGGGTTATACCGAGTAAATCATGGGCTACAGATAGTAAGTCGCTGTGGATGCGAGTAGGTTGAAATTTTTTCAGCATATAGCAACTACGAATTCCACAGGTAACAGCAATTGTCGGAATTCCTAATGCTTGTCCTGCTAATATATCAGCTTCGGTATCTCCAACCATCCAACTTGATCGGGGAGATTGTTCCTTAATTGCTTGTGCCAAAAGTTGTGTTTTTGCTTCTGAGTTGTTTTGATAAGCTATCTGGCTATCATCAGTACCGTATATGCCACTAAATAAACGTGCTAAACCATAATTTATTAATATCTGTGTGGCTTCAGTGCGATCGCGCAATGTCACTAATACTAATTTGACTCCCTCTTGATGCAGCAGTGCCAATGCCCAACTCACTCCAGGCTGCATCTTATCTTTATTTAATAAACTAGGCTGATTGACAATTTCACATACATTCCTTAAAAAAGAATCAATCTGTTCCCCCTGCAAACCTGAACGCATGGCAATTTCCACATCGGGAACTCGATCTTGCTTCATTTCCCAAAACTGCTGTTTACTGAGTACTTGGATGGGCAGGATCATGCCTTGAGCTTGATAAGATGCCACTAGATCAGCTAGTGCTATCTGATAGGTGCTGTAGTATCGTTCCGAGACATTAACTATCGGTCCGTCAAAGTCACAGAACACCGTCATCCCTGACTTTTTTGGGTAATCTCGACACCGATAAAAAGGTGATTGTAATTTTGAAGCTGTCGTTCCTGTCATCAAAAGTTACTCAAATTTGCTCTTTGATACATTTCTTTACGTTATCAATAAAAACATAAGTTGTCATGGACTTGAGTCCCTTATATTGATTAGAAAAACATATATAAACTAGAAGTATATCCCCCAAACCTTGGCAACTACTTATATACATAGATCATAACTTAATGACTAATTACTAATTACAGAGTAGGCAGCAACAACAGCAAGTTTATGGAAAACTCTCCCTTAGACGCTCAAATTGATTCAGACCAAATGTTATCCGCGTCTTTTTTAGGAACACCATTAGATCGAGCAATGATGCAGCGATGTATTGAACTTGCTCGTCGCGCTTTGGGGCGAACAGCACCTAATCCCTTAGTAGGTGCTGTAATTGTTAAAGATGGGCAAATTATTGGCGAAGGATTTCATCCAGGTGCGGGTAATCCCCATGCAGAAGTATTCGCTTTGCGAGAGGCAGGTGATCTAGCTGTTGGAGCAACTATATATGTCAATCTAGAGCCTTGCAATCACTATGGACGGACACCACCTTGTTCAGAAGCGTTAGTTGCTGCTGGGGTGGCTAAGGTGGTGGTAGGGATGGTTGATCCCGATCCCCGTGTATCGGGTGGAGGTATAGCGAGATTACAGCAGGCTGGGATTGAAGTAGTAGTAGGTGTAGAAGAAGAAGCTTGTCGCCAACTCAATGAAGCTTTTATTCATCGTATTCTCTACCAGCGCCCGTTTGGAATTTTAAAATATGCCATGACCCTGGATGGTAAGATTGCGACTACCACAGGACACAGTGCTTGGATTACTAGCCCTGATGCTCGTCATATAGTGCATCAGTTACGTGCGGCTTGTGATGCCGTAATTGTTGGTGGTAATACAGTGCGCCTAGACAATCCTAAATTGACTAGCCATCAAACATATACTCATAATCCCTTGCGGGTAGTGATGAGCCGAAATTTAGACTTACCAACAGACGCATATCTTTGGGAAACAACAGATGCGCCCACGCTGGTATTAACAGAAGCAAATTCATCTCCATATTTTCAGCAAATGTTGTTGAAAAAGAACGTTGAAGTGGTAGAGTTAACGCCGTTAACTCCTACAAAAGTAATGGAATATTTATATCAGCGAAACTTGCTGTCTGTATTATGGGAATGTGGGGGTACATTAGCGGCTAGTGCGATCGCACAAGCCGCTGTTCAAAAAGTACTTGCTTTTATTGCTCCCAAAATAGTTGGTGGCAAAACAGCACCCTCACCTGTGGGAGATTTGGGATTGGCAATGATGACGGATGCTATAACTCTAGAAAGAGTGACATGGCGACCAGTGGGTTCAGATTGTATGCTTGAAGGTTATTTACCACCTCTACCCAGATAAAAGCAGTTAGCAATCAGGTATTAGTAGTCAGCTTTTTCATGGTAATTACAAAGCATTTTGTACTAACTTACCTGGTATATCCTCAGAGGATTCCGCCCACTATAGGTAGCGTTTTTAGCAGGATTATTGCTGACAGATTTACCACTGTTCTCAAAAAATTTATTAACTTTGTTATTGATATAGCAAGAAAAATATGCTTGAAGTCATAATTGGCAGCGTCTTAGTGGGGAGTCTGGGTCTACAGACGCTTTCCGTAAGTGGCTGGCTATACTGGCGACAGCAAACTATTCGTAAACAAAATGAATGGGAGGAGGAGGAGGACATCTTGACTAGCTTTGAATCAAAAGAAGAGCTTGCTATAGTACACCAACCACTAGAAATACAAAACAATAGTTCCGCGATCGAGCCTGCTAAAAACCCAGATCCGCGCTTAATGGGCTGGGAATTTAAGATTGTGCGAGCTAAAAGAGATTTATTCCGCGATCCGAGGATTTTTCAGCAGCTATGTGAAGAAGAAAGATCTGCTGGTTGGATTTTACTAGAAAAACTTGATGATCGGCGGGCGCGGTTTAAGCGACCAATTGCCCTACGTGAGATCGTTAATCCAGAATTCTTGTCTTTCGACCCTTACCGCTCGTACTATGGTCCCACTTGGACAACAATCAATTGGTTGGGTACGTTAGCAGCCATTTTAACTTTAATAGCGCCTGCATATTTGGGATATACATACGTCTCTAGGGGATTTGCTCGTTCCCAAGAGCGACCACCTGATCCTCCAGCCCAGCAGTTACCGCCTCCAGAAAAACCACCAGCATTCTAATTACCAAAGAAGATGGATGTAATTTTTGCTCAGTGTATTCAACTATTAATTTAGGTATTCGTGGGTTTACGGGCAAGATGCCCCGACTATATATAGCCAGTGGGTAGGGTGCGTTACGCTACGCTAACGCACCCTACAGGACTTAGGCTTTGCGTAAGTCCTGTGGGTAACTTCTATAGTTAAAAGCGGAGAAAGGATATGCAACTGGCAGAAAAAGTCGCATTGATTACTGGTGCTGGTTCCGGTATCGCTAAGGCAACAGCGTTGTTGTTTGCCAAAGAAGGCGCAAAAGTAGCGGCACTAGGTCGGACGGAGGAAGAATTAAACAAAACAGTAGCCCAAATTCAAGCTGCTGGCGGTGAAGCAATACCAGTTACAGCAGATATCTCTCAACCAGAACAGATGCAACAAGCTGTACAGCAGATTGTCAATCAATGGGGGCGCTTGGATATTGTCTTTGCCAATGCTGGAATTAATGGGGTTTGGGCATCGTTGGAAGAGTTGGAGCCAGAAGAATGGGATAAAACCCTAAATATTAACCTAAAAGGTACATTTTTGACGGTTAAATATGCTGTGCCTTATCTCAAAAAACAAGGTGGCTCGGTAATTGTCACCTCCTCGGTTAATGGCACTCGTATATTCAGCAATACTGGTGCTACCGCTTATGCTTGTTCTAAGGCTGCCCAAGTAGCTTTTACTAAAATGGCGGCGTTAGAACTTGCTGAACACCGTATCCGTGTAAATGTGATTTGCCCAGGGGCAATTACAACCAGTATTGACGAAAATACAGAGCGACGGGATGTGGAGGAGATTAAGGAAGAAGTTGAGTATCCTGAAGGAGAAATCCCTCTAACAGATGGTAAGCCTGGGACTTCTGAACAGGTAGCCCAACTGGTGCTATTTTTAGCCTCAGATGCCTCTAGCCACGTTACTGGAACTGAGGTTTGGATTGACGGAGGACAATCGCTACTGGTTGGTTAAACTAATTTAAAAATAAATCTCGAAAATAAAGCCAATAATACTTGCCATAATCGTAAAAGTTTTGCTATGATAGTTAAGGAATATTTGCGGATGTGGCGGAATTGGCAGACGCGCTAGATTTAGGTTCTAGTTCCGAGAGGAGTGAAGGTTCAAGTCCTTTCATCCGCATTAAATAAGATAAGGGTTTTAGCTTTTCGGTAAGTTAGAACCCTTGTTTTTTGGGGATTTATAGCAACCGACAAGGCGCTGAGGACAATGATCCAATCTGTTTTAGCCTTCATTCTCTGGTTCAAGAGTTAAACTGCGATAGACTTGCTCAATTGGAAAATTGAGGTTAATGCTTTTAAGTTTGATCGTGTCGCCTGCTTTGTAGTTGATAATCAACCAGTCACCTGCTTCATTTTTATGATATAAGTCCATTTCGATGCTAGTGGAACTTACTAATAAGTAATCTTGTAAGGCTGGATTGTTGCGATACATTCTGAATTTGCCGCCTCTGTCGTAGGCTTCGGTACTTTTTGAGAGTATTTCGACGATTAAGCAGGGGTAGGTGATGTATTGGGTGGTGGTTTTGTCGCGATCGTCGCACGTGACGCTAGCATCTGGGTAGGTGTAGTTATTTGTACCAACAATGTTAATTCGCAGGTCAGAGTTACCAGTAATACAGTTGCTACCGTCTAAATGCGTATCAATCAGGGTAGTAAAGCGTACTGCTATGCGACTGTGATTTACACTACCGCCGCTCATGGCATAAACTTGACCGTTGATCAATTCATGCTTTTCTAGCTGCTGTTCTTCCCAAGTGAAATATTCTTCGGGGGTTAGGGTGGAGAAATTTTCTTTGGCTGCGATCATGGTTCGTTACCTCCTAAGTTTGTAGTTGTTCTTCTGCCCCTACTGTTGTCAATCAGCATTTGCCATAAGATTTATTTATAATCTTAAACATGAGAGAAGCAAAAATTTGATGCGATCCTACTAAAAATTAATTAAAACATTGAATGAAAATGCTCGTTACTAGGCTTGATCGTAGGAACGAGAACCCCTGTTCCTAATTTAGGATAATTTATGAACTCAGCTACCCATGATAATGACTTTTATGCTTGGACACAAGAGCAAGCACATTTATTAAAAACAGGGCAACTACATCAAATAGATTGGCAGAATATTGCTGAAGAAATAGAAGACATGGGACGCTCTGAAAAAAGACAATTAGAAAGTAGATTAGAAGTTTTGATTATGCACTTATTAAAATGGCAGTTTCAGCCTAATTTACGTTCCCGTCGTTGGCAATTAACCATCAAAGAGCAACGCCTGCGCTTAGAAAAACTACTGCAAGAAAATCCTAGTCTACAATCGAATCTTTGCGAAGTTATAGAAAAAGTTTATCCTCTAGCTGCCCTGAGCGCAGAAAGAGAAACCGGATTATCTTTATTTCCTGAAACTTGCCTATATAACTTAACAGAAATTTTATCATCAGAATTTTTCCCCGGGTAAAACATAAATTTATTTTTTCTACCCTTAAGCTCTATCCGAAACAGAAGGTATACTATATAAAATTGTTGCAGGTGAAGAAATAGCGGAATGAAAGAGATTCTGGGAGATGCTAAAACAATTCGTCAACTTTTAAGCGGTAATAAATACTCTATTGACTATTACCAAAGGGAGTATAAATGGGAAACTAAACAAATTCAAGAGCTTTTACAAGATATAACAGGTAAATTTTTATATGATTTTGATATAACTCACGAACGTCAAGCTGTTGAGAACTACGGGCATTACTTCTTAGGTTCAATTATTATTAGCCAGAAGGAAGCTAAGAAATTTATTATTGACGGACAGCAAAGGCTGACTACTTTATCTCTACTGCTGATTTTTCTACATAACTTACAAAAAGAACGCCCTCATCAAGTTAAAATTGACGATTTAATATTTTCAGAAAAATTTTCTCAAAAATCCTTTAACCTGGATGTTGAAGAGCGAAATTCTTGTATGGAAGCACTCTTTAACCAAATTCCTTTTGATGATATAGATAAACCGGAATCAGTAAAGAATATTATTGCTCGTTATCAAGATATTAAAGAAAATTTTCCTGAAGATTTAACGGGAAATGCTTTACCCTACTTTATTGATTGGCTAATAGAGAACGTTAATATCGTTGAAATTACAGCTTACTCGGATGAGGATGCTTATATTATTTTTGAAACAATGAACGACCGAGGGCTATCTCTGACACCAACAGATATGCTCAAGGGATTCTTTGTGGCAAATATCAACGATGAAGCCAAGAGGGAACAAATAAATCAGCTTTGGAAACAACGAGTAAATGCTTTGATGGAATTGGGCAAAGAAGAAGAAGTTGATGCCATTAAAACTTGGCTTCGCAGTCAGTACGCCCAAACAATTCGGGAACGCAAAAAAGGTGCTGTTCCTGGTGACTTTGAGCGCATCGGTACTGAATTTCATCGGTGGGTACGCGACTATCGGGATAAAATTGGACTCAATAATAGTGCTGAATTTGTGCGCTTTATTGAGCGAGATTTTGCATTTTATACCCGTCAGTATCTTCAGTTGCGAAAAGCATCAATATCTTTGAAAGCAGGGTTAGAAGAAGTTTTTTATAATGCCCAGTATAATTTTACTCTGCAATATCCTTTATTACTTGCACCTCTAAATCCTGATGATGATCCCCAAGTTGTTAATCGGAAAATTCGTTTAGTGGCAAGTTTTCTCGATATTCTTCTTGCCCGTAGGTTATGGAACTTCCAGAACATTACTTACGACACGATGCAGTATGCCATGTTTGTAGTTATGCGGGATATTCAGGGAAAAAACCCTACCGAACTCGCTGTTATTTTGCTTCAAAAGTTAGTTGCACAAGCAGAAGTATTTGCTTCTAATGACAGACTGCGATTGTATCAGCAAAACTCTAATGCTATTAAGCAGTTTCTCGCCCGAATAACAGACCATGTGGAAAGGCAATCGGGGCTAGATTCGCATTATAAGGAATACAGATCTCGTGGGAAGAATCGCTACGACATAGAGCATATTTGGGCAAATAAGTTTGAACGTCATTCCGATGAGTTTTCTAGTAAGGAAGATTTTTTAGAGTATCGCAACCGTATTGGGGGTTTGTTGTTGCTACCAAGGTCTTTTAACGCTAGTTATGGTGATTTGCCTTACACTGAAAAATTGCCCCATTATTACGGTCAGAATATTTTAGCTCAATCCCTAAATCCTCAATGTTACGACCATAACCCAGAGTTTTTGGCATATAAGAAACGGAGTAATTTACCTTTTCAGCCGCATGAGGAATTTAAAAAGGCAGATTTGGAGGCACGGCAGAAGCTTTATCAGAAGATTGCTGAGGAAATTTGGAATCCAGAACGTCTGATAAGATTAATTGAATCTTAAACACATCCCCTCCCTAAATATTGGAGGGGATTGAGATTTGCAAACTTTTCTGGCAATTAAGGAAAATCAGGAATAACCCACTTGGGCGGTTCCATAAGTTTCTTCCTTCTCGCTTCCTCAGCAATTTCGTGCATTTTATCTAAGGAAGTTTCTTGCATAAATTTGGATGCTTCGCTGACATATTCCAGCTTAGGACATTTATCTCCTAAAACGCAGCCATTAACGCAAGCTACGGCACAGTCTATCGTTGTTGCTTCCACTGTAAGTTTTTTCCTCTTATTATCTGAAAGTGCAGCCAACAGATTTACTTTTAATTATATTAACTTGAGGCTAACCTGTTGACAGGGAGGGGGAGAAAGAAGGTTAATAAAGGACATTTTTTAGGATGCGATCGCACCTGCAACTCCGCAGGAGTATCGCACATTCATCACATACTAGGCATACTCAAACCTTTTAGTTGTCGCTGATGATCTTCAGTTAACCACTTACTTTGAATTAAAACGCCAAACTTCCCCAACCCCATTGGATTAATTAGTTGGTGTAAAGCATCACGGCGCTGTAAAATTTGTTGGATACCTTGAGTATCAGTAACGCTGCTAGTAGATATAGCGGAAATGCGATCGCCTAACCCTAACGCCATTAAAAATAACCCCTGCTGAGTAAATCCTACCTTGTGTAAACCGCACAATTCCCCCTGACGTTCTAAGGCGGTAAAGTCTACATGGGCAGTAATATCTTGATATCCAATATTGATATAGGGATCATTATGATGGGCGTGTTGATAGTAACACTGCAAAGTTCCCTGATAACGTTGAGGGTTGTAATATCGAGTTGCTGTGTAACCATAGTCAATTGTTAGCAGATAACCCTGCTGTAGTTTATTGGATATTGTTTTTAGCCAGTCCAAAGCTGCTAAATTTACCTCACTACGGTATCCATCCTGATAATTACCGCTAAATAAATTAATTCCAACTAACTCAAAATACTCAGATAGTTGCGGTGTCGAAAGTTCATCAGTTACCTCTACAAATTCACTACTCCCTCTGGCTTCCCCACTTTTATCAAGGGAGGGTGTGGTTACATAAATTTCCTTTAGCTGACCTTTTTTCAGCGCAATTTGATTTACGGGTAAAGCATCTACTAACTCATTAGAAAAACAACAACCGACTATCGAATTATCTGAAATTTCTTCAAAAGTAGACCACCTTACAGGTAATTCTAAATTAGGTAATGCTCTTTGCAAAAACTGCTGTTGTTGAGTAATCATTGCTGCTGCTTTTTCAACAATGATGTATTCTAACGAGTTAAAAAAATTGGGATGCTGTCGATGGAGATAGCGCAAGACATCAGTTGCTATCAAACCTTGTCCTGCGCCCATTTCTACTAACTGAAACGAAGGAGGATTTCCTAAAATCTCCCACATTTCGACAAATTGTTCTGCTAATAACTCACCGAAATCAGTACCAAAATGGGGAGAGGTAACAAAATCCCCTTGCGCCCCAATGTTAGTAGCATTAGCAGCATAATAACCATGCTGGGGATGATACAGCACCAAATCCATGTACTCTGCAAAATTTATTTGATGATTTGGTGCTTGTGCAATTTGATCGGTAATTATTTTACACAGAACAGAATTGCTATTTAGTAACATTTTGTTGCTGAGATAGAAAAGTTTCGACTTCTGCTGCTGTAGGTTGAGATGCGATCGCACCTGGTTTCATTGTTGTTAAAGCCCCTACTGCATTCGCGTATGTAACAATATTTTTGGCAGTTTCGCCATCAGTTAAACTCTTAATACCGAGTTTGCATAATTGATGTAAAAAACCAGCAACAAAAGCATCGCCAGCGCCAGTTGTATCAACTACATCTATATCAAATGAAGACACATGACCTTCATTTTCTGATAGACAGTAACCGCAACCTTTTTCACCCGCAGTAACTAAAACACCTTCTAAAGAATTAAGCCGATAAGTAATAGCACCTGCATCAGTTGTATCAAATAACCACTCAGCTTCTTCTTCAGAAAGCTTCAGAAAATCAACGCGCTTAAATAATTCTTGAATTAATGGTTTTGCTTCATCAGGGTTAGTCCAAAACATCGGTCGCCAATTCACATCTAGCAAAATTTTGACATCATATTGTTCTGCTAATTTCAACGCTTTGGCGATCGCACCTCTTGTTTCTGGGTAAGCTAATTCCAGAGTTCCCAAAACTAAAAAATCAGCAGTTTCAAATATGCCTTCTGGTAGATGATTACCTTGCAAAAAAGCATCAGCAAATTCTGTCGTATCTTTGTCACCAAAACCCGCGAATTCGCGATCGCCTGCTTCCGATCTCAGCACATAAACTTGTCGAGTTGGCGCAGTCTGATGACGTTGTACCCCAGTAGTATCAACACCCACCTCCTGTAACACTTGTACTAACGAATCTCCTGGTTGATCAGCCCCTACGCAGCCAATAAACCCAGCATTAGTACCTAACTTAACTAAAGCACAAGCAACATTTGCAGGCGCTCCCCCTGGGTAGGGAGTCCATGATTTTACTTGATCTAGAGGGAGTCCTACTTGATCCGCTAGACAATCAAATAAAATCTCACCGAGACACAAAACACGATTAGACATAAGAGCATCTTTAGGCAACCTGATATCAGCCTACCAGAGCGTTAGCCTTGCGTTTAGAATTGAAATAGATATGTAAGTAGATATACTAAGGAAAAATCCATCATGGCTAATACCAAGCCAAGAACCCCAGCTTCCCTCTCAGAGAGAGAACTACAAATTATTGAATTAGTCACTGCGGGTTTAACTAACCACGATATTGCTGAAAAATTGGAAATTAGTAAACGTACAGTTGACAATCACATCAGTAATATCCTGACAAAAACCGCAACAGAGAACCGAGTAGCACTTGTACGTTGGGCTTTACAGTGGGGCAAAGTTTGTATAGATAATGTCAACTGTTGTCCCCTGCCAACTGCTAACGATGAAGTTGTTTCTTAGCTACCTTGGCACAAGCAACCTAACATTTTTAGGCTTGATATTACTAGGGTTGGGCGGTTGTCGTGAACAAGGCTTTCTCACCCCACCGACTCAAACTTTTGGATCTACACTCAACAGTGTAGTTGCAGATCAACAACCCCGCTATTCATACGATGGTCGCTACCTAGTTTTTGCTTCAGATAGGCTGAGTCAACGCCGCGTGTTTCTCTATGACGTTCCAAACAAGCGTCTTATTGATCTACCTGGACTAAATCCGCCAAATAGTATCCAAGATCAACCCGATATTAGTGCTGATGGTCGCTACATAGTTTACATTTCTGAGCAACGTGGCAAGCCAGATGTTTTTGTTTACGATCGTCAAAGTTTTGAGTCAGAAGTAATTACTGAAAATTTACTAGCCGAAGTCCGTCATCCCACAATTAGTGGCAACGGTCGATTTGTAGCATTTGAGTCTAACCGCTCAGGACAGTGGGATATTGAAATTTACGATCGCGGTTCCAATATAGAACAATCCTTACCTAGCCCTCAGCAGCCAACTCAAGCACCAGTTTCACCTCCCCCTACTAACCCATAATCTGGATTTGCGAGTACTTAACCAAACCTATCTTTTTGATTGAAAAAATTACTCTAATTCCTTATCTGGGGCGACATTCGGCGCTTTTTGTTAATGAAAAGTAGACAAATTTGCAATAAAACTTAAAGAATAAGGGCTACAGCGAGTCCTAATCCAGTAGTACTCTGAAGCTTATTAACACTTTTTGGAAAAACACTTATGGTACAGCGTGGTTCTAAAGTACGCATTCTCCGCAAAGAATCATTCTGGTTTCAGGATGTCGGCACAGTTGCTACCGTTGATCAAAGCGGAATCAAATATCCAGTAATTGTCCGCTTCGAGAATGTCAATTACGCAGGCGTTAACACTAATAACTTTAGCCAGGCTGAAGTGGTAGAAATTGCACCACCCACAGCTAAGTCTAAAGCTTCAACTGCTAAACCAGGTGGCAAGCAAACCACTATTGACGAACGCACACGCACAACAGGTCAGGGTGCGCCCAAGCCTAGCGGCAAAGCCAGTGCTGCACCAGAATCTGGAGAAGCTGGAACTCGCGTTCAAGGCGCTCCTAACCAAGGAACTGATTCTCGTTAAGTTGTGCCTGAACTGCCTGAAGTTGAAACAGTACGCCAGGGTCTAAATCATGTCACCCTGGCTAAAAAAATTCTGGGTGGGGATGTGTTGCTGACACGCACCATTGCCCACCCTCTTTCTGCTGAAGATTTCCTTGCTGGTCTAAAAGGTACAGCGATTACTGAGTGGCATCGACGTGGTAAATATTTGCTGGCATCTGTCATAGATGCTCATTCAGCATCTAGTGCTGGTTGGTTAGGCGTTCATTTGCGGATGACAGGTCAATTGTTATGGGTTGACCAGGAACAGCCATTAGAGAAGCATACGCGAGTCCGCCTGTTTTTCCAGGGCGGACATGAGTTGCGTTTTGTTGACCAACGCACCTTTGGGCAGATGTGGTGGGTGCAACCAGGAACTCCGCCTGAAGAAGTAATTACAGGGTTACAGAAATTGGGGCTAGACCCTTTTTCGGATGATTTTTCAGTTGAGTATCTAACAAAGCAACTGCACCAGCGTAAGCGTTCGATTAAGACGGTTCTACTAGATCAAGCCACTGTAGCAGGGCTA
This sequence comes from Crinalium epipsammum PCC 9333, assembly GCF_000317495.1. GTDB lineage: Bacteria > Cyanobacteriota > Cyanobacteriia > Cyanobacteriales > PCC-9333 > Crinalium > Crinalium epipsammum. The sequence goes on along the minus strand of NC_019753.1, from coordinate 3,698,876 downwards.
GGAAATATTTATGCTGACGAAGCCTTATTTCTGAGCGGTATTAAACCGACAACAGTTGCTAGTAGCCTGACTGTAGAACAAATTGAGCGATTGAGAACAGCAATTATTCAAGTTTTGGAAAACTCAATTGCAGCAGGGGGAACTACTTTTAGTAATTTTCTAAATGTGCAGGGCGTTAATGGTAACTATGGCGGTATCGCTTGGGTTTATAACCGCACTTCGCAACCTTGTCGCGTTTGTAATACACCAATATTAAGACTGAAATTAGTAGGACGTTCGGCTCACTTTTGCCCAGAGTGTCAGCATTAGATAGATATTTTGGTCATTGCTAATTGATAATTGTTAATTGTTAATTGTTAATTGTTAAGAGTATGGCAGTCAAAAAAGGCGAGTTAGTTCGTGCTATCCGCGAAAAATTGGAAAACAGTTTAGAGGCTAAAGCTAGTGATTCCCGCTTTCCGTCCTATTTGTTTGAAACTAAGGGTGAAGTGTTAGATTTACGGGGCGACTATGCTTTGGTTAAGTTCGGTCAAGTACCAACGCCGAATATATGGCTTCGTATGGATCAGCTAGAAAGCGTTAAGTAACGTTGGTGTAGCTGTTGATGTGGATTAAAACAATTGCGATCGCACATCCTCCATCATTTGAGTTTGGCTTGAAGGAGCGATCGCACCCAGTATACACAGCCACATCTTTAATTAGAGTAAAAACAGCCGACCACAACCCACTTCGGGTAGTAGTCGGCTACTTTTGTTGCAATGAGCAATTTTTTAAGGTTTGTTAAAAAAAGCTTGTACTTGTTTAATCGCAATGGGCGCAACATTGTAAAGAGCCCATCCGCCTGCGGCTAGAACTGGTAGCAGAACAATTAAAAGACGCAAATCAAACTCCATACTAAGTCTCCTCTGTTAATACTTAAAGATTTTTGAACACTTCTCATTTTTATTTTTAACTGAAGTGGGGCAGTTTTATACATTTTCCAGAGAGTTAAATAACTCATAACCCATGACCAACTTAATTAATGTGGTGCTGTAAAGCCTAAATCTGTTCCCTTACCTGCGTGAACTAAAGCTAACTGTTCATAACGCCGCGCGTGTTCTATAAGTTCTGCTGCTTCCGTCTCAGAAACATCACGTAGTCGCTTGGCAGGTACACCAACCATCAACGAGAATGGCGGCACATCTTTAGTTACCACACAACCAGCCCCAATTATGCTGCCAGTGCCAACTCTAACGCCGTCTAGCACCACTGCACCAATACCGATTAAACTTCCTCGTTCAATATAAGCTGAATGCACTACAGCGCGATGACCAACTGTTACATGGTCTTCTAAAATTGTAGGTTTACCAGGATCGCCATGCAAAATTGCGCCATCCTGAATATTGGTTCGTTCTCCAATTTCAATCCACTCGACATCTCCTCGGACAACAGCGCCATACCAAATACTAACTCCTTTCTCTATCTTGACTTTGCCCATAACAACCGCATTAGGCGCAACAAAAGCCGCTTGAAACAGATCGACACTAGACCAATATGATGAAGCTGAAAATAGTTGTTCGTATTTATTGTTCACTACAGTAAATAAGTCATTTGCAGAAGGTTGATAAAGTTTAATACTAGATATAATAAAGCCACTGCTACGGTGGCGCAGATAAAATGCGATTACGCACTTGATGATGAATCCAGGCTTGCAATATCCTATATTTGGCGCAGAAATTCAGTGTCCCCACTGTCGTCAAACTATTCCGGCATTGACGCTAACTGATACATATCTGTGTCAGCGTCATGGTGCATTTGAAGCAGATCCCGAAACAGGTGAACTGGTTCATCTGCAATCAGGACGGCACTGGCGACGGTGGAATAATGAATGGTATCGACAGCATACTCATCCAGATGGGATTAGGTTTGAGATTCACGAAGCGTTAGACCGACTATATACCCAGGGATATAAAGCGACGCGGGTGATTATTGCTAGTCGCTACCGAGAACTGATTAGTTCTTATTTGGAACGCAGTACACCTTGGCGAAGTCAGCCAGACCAACAAAAACCTAAGCTTTATGGTTTACCTGTGGAGTTTAGTCCCGACCCTCAAGAAGATCCTTGCTGGGAAGTAATAAATTTTGATTTAGAAAAAGAACCTGGTGTGCCAGTAAGATACCCCTATTTCCGATTGTTTGAGTAATAATTTGGTGTTGTGCTGAGTCGTAAAAATCCTAAATTTTAAATCACAAGTTAGAATGCACCACGCTTCCATCCGTACGGCTAATATTCATCGAGCGATCGCATTTTATGAACAGCTAGGATTTACAGTTTGTGAACGCTTTACCGCCGGAATTACCCTCGCGTGCTGGATGGAGGGGCTAGGGGGGCGCATAGAATTAATTCAAATTCCTCAACCCCGCCCAGCCGCCGATGCTTTTGGGGATGAACATTATGTTGGTTACTATCATCTATCTTTTGATCTCACTGATGTCTCAGATGATCTTCCTACTTGGTTAAGTAATCTCCAAAACCAGTTTGCAGAAGCATCACATCAGGATGGAGAGCAATTTCAACCTTTAAAGATTTTATTAGAACCAACTCAACAAATGATCGGCGATCGCGTTTACGAAGTCGCCTTTATTGCTGATACTGATGGATTACCTCTAGAATTTATTAGAGTTTTAAGTAAGGGTTAAATACTCACTTTGTTAAGAAAAAGGTTTTGGGTGTAGGGGCGGAAGATTTCGTTTCTGTCTTTGTCGAATTTGAGTCCACAATAAAACACATCCAAAAATTAGGGTTGATAGCAATACAACACTTGCGCCAGAAGCAATATCGAAGTAGTAGCTGAGGTATATGCCGACAAATGCGATCGCAGCACCTAAAAACCCTGAAATCAGCATGATGTAGCCAAAGCGATTATTTAATAATCGTGCAATTGAAGCTGGTATTACAACTGCTGAAATAATTAATGTGACTCCTAAAACTTGTAGAGTTGCTACTAATAAAGTTGCCAACATTAAAGCAAATAAGGTATCCATTGCTAATACAGGTACACCATGAACCTGTGCGACTTCTCGATCAAAACACCAAAATAGCAAGGGACGATAAAAGATAAAAACTATACTAAGTAGGACGATAGTTACAGCAGTTACAATCCACAAATCGCTAGGAGCAACCCCTAAAACATTTCCAAATAAAGCTGCTTCAAAATTTTGACTAAATTTACGATAAGTACTGATAACCGCAACACCCAAAGCAAAACTCGCTGTAGTTACAATCCCAATTGCTGCATCTGAATAAATTTTACGACCTGTTAAGTACTGGATTAACAAAGCTGCTCCAAAACCCCAAACTCCAGAACCAATGTAGAAGTTGATCCCTAAAACATAACTCAGCACAGCACCGCCCAAAATTGCGTGGGAAAGACCATGCGCGATATAACTCATCCGCCTACTTACTATATAAACTCCCATCACGCCACACAATAACCCTGCCATCATTCCCACAAGTATGGCGCGAGTAAAAAATTCATATTGGAAGGGTTTTAATAAAATATCCATAGTGCTTACTTCCCTAATAAATTGTTGCTCATGTAGAAACGCACTATTTTGATTTTGGAAGCTTGATAATCTCAATTATCCCTAAACTTAGGACACACTTCAAACGCCAACTGTGAACGATAAAAACAGACATCAAACTCCATAAAAAAGTTTAACTGACCTAAAATAATAGGCGGATCATTAGATTTAGCCCAAGCAAAAGCTAAACGAACAGGCGGAAAATTGCTAATTTGCCCCACAACAGCTAAACCCCTTGCTTCCACTGGCGCAAGATTACCTGCTAAGGCAATTGAAAGGGTTTGTTCCTCCCACACTGCTCCCAATGCTAAACCAACATGGTACGGTAAAACATTAAGACTAGCTCCCGTATCTAACAAACCAAAAACTTCCGAAACACAATCCCGATAACTTAAAGTTATGGGTACGCAGGGAAAAACATTAGCCTCTCCTGCTTAATTCCTTCGTTCGATAAAAGGAAATCGTTTAGCATTTCGCATTCTATTTCGCTTCTTCTTGTTCTAGTAAGCTCATTAATTTATGAGCAGCATCATCATAATCATAAGGCGACCAAGCACGATAAACCGCGCCATTGTCCAATGACTTTAAACCTTTTTCTTTTGCCAATTCAGCCGTTAAAAACTGAATCATTTCAACCTTCTCATCATTGGATAACTGCCGCAGTTGCGTCAATAATTCAGGATTTGACATAAAACAACCTTGCATTCATTTTTCCATGCTACCAGTTAACTGTTGACGGCTAATCGCTAACTGCTTTAGATTTGTGCAAGATATGAGGTAAGTTACGCTTCATTTGATGCCGGAGTGTAGTCATTCCACTAGCAATCAAAATCCGGTCTTCTTGATGGAAAACTACCATCTCTGCTCCAAATGTTTGTTCCAAAGTAGCAGGAGTAAAAACATCAATTGGTTGACCTTGAGAAATGATGCCGTGATTGAAACATACTACCCAGGGTAGATGAGTTGCTACTGAGTTGAGGTCGTGGGTAGAGAGTAGAATTGTTAACCCTTCTTGGTTTAAATCTGCCAATAGGTGTAAGAGTTCGTGTTGGACATGGAGATCTGAACTACTGGTAGGCTCATCCAGAATCACAATATCTGGTTGTCCGACAAGCGCCCGCGCTAGAAACACCCGTTGCTGTTGTCCCCCCGATAGTTCGCCTATGGGTTGATGGGCTACATTAGCGACTCCAAGGCGGCTGAGGAGTCTTTTGGCGGCTGCGCGATCGCTTGATGAAGCCCAAGGCAAAAGCTGTTTTCTCTGGTAACGTCCCATCATTACTACTTCTTCAGCAGTCACAGGAAAATTCCAATCTACTGTTTCTACCTGCGGTACATAACCGACTTTAAGTGGCGCAACGCCTGGATTTAATTTTTTACCACGAAACCAAATTTCACCGCCCCAAGGACGAATTAAGCCTAAAATTGCTTTCATCAAAGTGCTTTTACCACTACCTGATGGTCCAACTAAGCCAGAAAGTTGACCAGGATAGAGTTTGAGATTGATTTTTGTAAATACTGGCTCTTGTTGATAGCCACAGGTGAGGTTTTTAATTTCAAGTATTGGTTCCACGTTGAACAGGATAAAAGGTCAAAGTTGATTGCGAAGCTATCAAAGCTTGAACAGTAATGTTGAGGTATTAAAATTTTATTCAAAAGTTGATTTGGTGAATTTTATACCATATATAAATGCAGATATTTTGTCAATGTTAATTATTTTTCAGATACTTTTTCAGCAAGCTAGTGATTTTGTGGATGAAACATTTAGTTCAAGCAATTTTGAAGTATGAATCAATTATTCATACTTTAATAACTCCAACGTTATTTATTTGCACTTGCTTTTGAGCCTACAATATTAGCAGTATCAAGGCTGTCAACTAGCTTCGGATTACCGCCAAGATTTTCAGCCAGTATCCGTAAGTTTTCTGCCATCATGCCAATGTATGTATGTTGAGTATTAGTATTTTCTATGGCATTAGCTGAACCTTCGCCTGGTAAATCGTCATCGCTAGTGTTAGCTGTTTTGACGTTAGCTTCACGGGCAATTTGTTCGGCTACTTTGCTAGGAAATACTTCTGAACCAAAGATAGCGGGGACTTTTGTTTCACGAACTTGATCGACGAGTTTCGCAATATCTTGGGCTGAAGGTTCGTTAAAATCTGAAGGCTGAATAGCACCAATAACTTCAAAACCATACTCTCGCGCCCAGTATGCCCAAGAGTCGTGGTATGTGAGCAGTTTACGCTTTTCGGGGGGAATACTAGCAACTACCGCACGGGTGACTTTATCTAGTTCATCAAGACGTTGTTGGTAGTTTTTTAAATTAGTGGCGTAGTAATCTTTTCCTGCTGGATCTAATTCGGTTAAATGTTTGGCAGCTAATTTGGCGTAAGCTTCAGCGTATTTCGGATTTACCCACAGGTGCGGGTTCGGATCTCCTTTATCTTTAGGAAAGCTAAAGTCAAAAATCCACTCTTGTTTTGTAATTGTTTCATCTCCCAATTGGTAGATTTTTGTGTCTTTGGGTTTAGAGGTTTGTGCTAGTTTTTTTGTAGGGGTTTCTAAGCTTAAACCATTAACTAAGATTAGATCAGCTTGAGCAAGGAGATCGGCATCAGAAGGGCGAGGCTCAAAGGTATGAGAATCAGTACCTTCGGGGACAACACCGACAACAGAGATGCGATCGCCTGCAATGTTACTGACTATATTAGTAATAGGAGCTACTGTTGTGACGACTAAAGGTTTATCTTGAGATTGGCGATCGCCTGTTTTGGTTGCTGTACTGGTTACCGAAGGGTTAGAAGGCGCTGTGGTATTATTTCCAGCGCCGCAAGCTACTATCAACAAGCTAATTGTCAAAACTAATGCAGAAAGCTTACTCATCAAATATTTCCAAGTAGTTTTATTGCAACTAGATAAAATTAGAGCTTGTACTAGGTTCAATAAGCAATGCCCCGCCTGGGGATTAAAATAGTATTTTTAGATTGTTTTTAGATTAGTCATTAATTGTTACATTCCATTTAATTTGCTAGAAAAGATTATCCTTACTACCTCCGAACTAAATTTAGATTGATTACCTGTGCAATTTATATGTCAAAATTTATGTTTCTTTGGAATACTGGGCGAAGACTTCACTTTTCTTTCTTACTTTTTTGCTTATGCTTAAGTGCTGTACTAGCACTAGGAGGTGTCACCACTTCCAGCCAAGCTGCGGGCGCTAGTTCATCACCCTCAACAACTGTTAATCAGGGTGGTAAGAGTAAGTCGCCTATAGCAACGCCAGCCGCGCCCTTATCGCTTACCAAAAACGTGCAGAAAACTGTTTTGGAAAATGGGCTTACTGTTCTGACAAAGGAAGTACATAGTTCGCCAGTAGTAAGCGTACAGGTGTGGTATAAAATTGGCTCCCGCAATGAAGCACCAGGAGTTAATGGCATTGCACACCAACTAGAACACATGATGTTTAAAGGTACTAAAAGCCGTCCAATACAATTTGGTCGCTTATTTAGTGCTTTAGGAAGTGACTCTAATGCTTTTACTAGCTACGATCAAACGGCTTATTTTGGGACAGCAGAGCGCAATAAACTCCGGGCGCTACTAGAGTTAGAAGCTGATCGAATGCAGAATTCGTTGATTAATAGTGAGCAACTGGGAAGTGAGAAGCGGGTTGTTATTTCTGAATTGCAGGGGTATGAAAATAGCCCTAGTTATCGACTAAATCGTGCTGTCAAGCGGGCTGCTTTTCCTAACCACCCTTATGGTTTAACAGTTGGTGGTACTAAGGCAGATGTGGAGAAGTTTACACCTGAGCAAGTGCTTTCATACTACCGCCATTACTATAGCCCTAATAATGCCACGCTGGTAATTGTGGGCGATTTTGATACAAAGTTAACCATGACGGCGGTAAAAGAGATTTTTACCAAAGTCCCCAACCAGCAAGTAGTGAGCAGCAAGCAGTCAGCAGTTAGCACTCAACAATTAGCACTCAACAATTCAAAATCTCAAACCCAAAATCCAATTGTATTACGTGAGGCTGGAAGTGCGGCGTTATTGCAGGCGGTGTATCCGTTACCTAATCTGAAGCACCCAGATGTGCCAGCGATAGATGTGATGGATTATATTCTGGCAGAGGGGCGGAGTTCCAGGCTTTATCAAGCTTTAGTGGAATCAGGGTTAGTTAGCGATGTTGGTGGGGGAAGTGCTAATTTGATCGCTGGTGGATGGTATCAACTATCGGCTACGGCTGCCCCTGGTAAGAAATTATCAGAGATTGATCGGGTGCTACAAGGTGCGCTCGCCAATTTTAGCAAAAAAGGAGTGACAGCAGAAGAACTCAAACGAGCAAAAGCACAACTGCGCTCTGACTTAATTATGTCAAACCGCGATATTACTAGCCAAGCTCAACAGTTGGGCAACGATCAAACGACGGCTAATGATTATCACTATACAGACCGTTACTTGGCAGGAATCCAAAAAGTTACTGTTGCTGATGTCCAGAGAGTTGCTCAAACATACCTGAAACAAACCAAGCGTACAGTAGGTTATTTTGAACCTACGCAACAAGTAAGTAAAACTCCTGCTGGTGCTAAAAATGCAGCACAAACTTCTGAAAGTTTTAATCTCGGCGCACCAGTCGCGCCAGAAGAGGTAGCAAAATACCTGCCATCTGTAGATGCAGCCACAACATCCACAAAACAATCATTGCCAGTGGAATTAAAGCTGGCAAATAATCTTAAAGTTTTGTTATTACCAGATAGCAGTACTCCCACTGTCACGCTCAGTGGCTATATTCAAGCTGGTTCAGAGTTTGATGCTTCATCTAAGGCAGGTATTGCTGGAATGACGGCAGATAACTTGATGAATGGCACTAAGAGTAAAAATGCTTTAGCGATCGCTCAAACTTTAGCAGATAGAGGAGCGGAGTTATCATTTAGTGCTAATCGAGAAGGGGTAGCAATTTCCGGTAATGCGTTAACGGGAGATTTACCAACACTAATTGAAGTTTTCTCTCAAGTGACGCAAAACGCATCATTTCCGACAAAAGAGTTAGAAATAAGCCGTCAACAAGCTTTAAATACTTTGAAGTTTGATTTAGATAATCCATCTAAATTGGCAAGACGGACATTTCAAGAAACAATTTATCCAAAAAATCATCCCTTCCATGTTTTTTCGACTGAAGCGACTTTAAAGAGTATTAGTCGTGCTGATGTGATGCAGTTTTACAAACAACATTATCGCCCTGATACTACAGTACTGACGCTTGTGGGTAACTTTGACGTTAACAAAACGCGATCGCTTCTAGAAAAACAATTAGGTACTTGGAAGACTACGGGTACAGCACCAACGATCAAGTATCCACAAGTAGATTTACCAACAAAGGTAGTGCAACTAAATCCAGTAATTCCTGGTAAAACTCAGTCAATTACCTATATAGGATATAAAGGAATTGACCGCCAAGATCCTCGTTTCTATGCGGCATCAATACTTAATGAAATTGTGGGTGGCAATACCTTATCAAGTCGGTTGGGAACGGAAATTCGCGATCGCCAAGGGCTTACTTATGGTATATACAGTTACTTCCAAGCTGGAAAATATGCAGGTCCGTTTTTAATTTCCATGCAAACTTCTCCAGAAGATACAAATCGCGCCATCTCTAGCACCATAGCCTTATTAGATCAAATACGCGATCGAGGCTTAAATCCTGGTGAGGTAGAGGCTGCTAAATCTTCGATTAATAGTAGTTACGCCGTCTCTCTAGCTAGTTTAGATACTTTAGCTTCTCAAATTCTGATGAACGAAGTTTATGGGTTAAACCCAGAAGAAATGCGCGATTTTATCAATAAAATCCAAGCAGTTACCCCAGATCAAGTAAATCAGGCAGCTAAAGAGTTGCTCCATCCTGATAACTTGGTAGTAGTGTCAGCAGGACCACCTCTGTCAGCGTCCAGACCATCTAATCAAGTAGCTCAACCTTAAAAAACATCAAACCTAAATCTAGCCCCCTCCCTGTCAATATCAAACCCTGTCGGGGGTTAGATTCAGCCCTTAATTATATTGACCTACTGCCTCTAAAAAATCCTCAGCCCTAAAGATAAGTTAAGTTAGAAAACAGAGATAAAACACCAACACCCCAGCCTATGGCTGTGTGTAAGTCTTAAAAGTGTAGGATTATTGTTCTTACCTGTGGTATTACTCCAAATCCGTAGATTTCCCACCTTTAGCCACCTGTCAATCCCCAATGAACATTTTGAACAATCTGCTTTTCCAACCAACTCAAGCGCCTAAAGAGAAAAAACAACGTCGAGGTATTGAGATTAAGTCGCAGCGTGAAATTGAAATCATGCGACAGGCGGCTAAAATTGTGGCAACTGTGCTGAAAGAAGTTTCTCAGATGGTAGAACCTGGGATGACAACAGCCGACATAGATGCCCACGCCGAAAAACGCATCCGTGAAATGGGCGCAACACCTAGCTTTAAGGGCTATAGTGGCTTTCCAGCTTCAATTTGCTCCAGTATTAATAATGAAGTGGTACACGGCATTCCTAGTCCTAAAAAGGTAATTAGGGCTGGGGATGTATTGAAAGTAGATACTGGTGCTTATTATCAGGGATTTCATGGCGACTCTTGCATTACTATTGCTGTGGGTGAAGTCAAGCCTGAAGCAGCTAAGTTAATTCAAATAGCTGAAGAATCTCTATATAAAGGAATTGAGCAAGTAAAAGCTGGCAATTATTTAATGGATATTGCTGGGGCAATTCAAGATTGTGTAGAAGCTAACGGCTTTAGCATTGTAGAAGAATTTACAGGTCACGGTGTTGGTCGCAATTTACACGAAGAACCTTCTGTATTTAATTTCCGCACCCGTGAGATGCCTAATGTTAAATTACGTGCTGGTATGACTTTGGCGATTGAACCAATTTTAAATGCTGGTTCTAAACGTACTCGCATTTTATCAGATCGTTGGACTGCGGTAACGGTTGATAATTCTCTGTCGGCTCAGTTTGAACATACTGTGTTGGTGACAGAGGATGGTTATGAGATTTTGACTGACCGTTCAAAGGTTTAGATAATCGAGTTAAGGTTGTTTTAACCACAGATGCACACAGATAAACACAGATAAAATTATTATTTTTGTGTTTATCTGTGCTATTTTTTTAGAATTTTACATATAGATATTTTGATAAATTTTAATATTTTAAATATGAATGATAGCCCTATTCATGTAAATGGAAATGATCATGCCTTAGTAATTGGAGGTAGCATTGCCGGACTTTTAGCAGCCAGGGTTTTGGTTGACTACTTTGATAGAGTAACAATTGTTGAGCGCGATCGCATACCCGCACAACCTATACCCCGCCCAGGTGTACCCCAATCTTACCAACTTCATGTGCTGCTAAGTAAGGGCGCTCAAATTTTAGAAAAACTATTTCCAGGATTTGCTCAAGATCTTGCTAATGCGGAAGCTCAAAAGGTTGATTGGGCAGCAGACTTTCGTTGGTTGACTCCAGGAGGTTGGTCGCCTCGTTTTGTTTCTGAGATTATTACCTACGCCTGTACTCGAAATTTGCTGGAATTTCAACTGCGGGAGAGGTTGTTAGATGATGGCAGGGTAAAGTTTTGCCAGGGTAGCCAAGTTACAGGTTTACTTGCTAACTCAGATAATACAGTTGTAACTGGGGTGCAGTTGCGGGACGAAAATGATCGAGAAATCGAAGTTTTGGCTCAGTTAATTGTTGATGCAAGCGGTCGCAATTCTAAATCTCCTAAGTGGTTGCAACAGATTGGTTATCAGCCACCACAGAAAACAGTGGTTAATGCTTTTTTGGGGTATGCGACTCGCTGGTACCAAAACCTTAGCAGTAATGTAGATTACAAAGTTTTGTACGTGATGCCCAAAGCTCCAAATTATCCGCGTGGTGGCTTGATTTATCCCGCCGAAGGAGATCGCTGGCTAGTTGGTCTGGTCGGTGTCGGTCGAGACTACCCACCGACGGATGAAGCAGGGTTTAAAGAATTTGCCCGCAGTTTGCGGACATCCGAAGTTTATGAGGCAATTAAATCCGCCCAACCCCTAAGCCCAATTTACAGCTACCAACGTACAGAAAATTGTTGGCATCATTATGAGCGAATGTCGCGCCGACCAGAAAATTTTATTGCTTTGGGAGATGCAGTTTGTGCGTTTAACCCTGTCTATGGTCAAGGCATGACGGCGGCAGCCCTAAGCGCATTAACTTTAGATGAATGTCTTCAGCAACACCAAACTGGAAGTAGTAAGGATCTGACAGGTTTGGCGCAACGCTTTCAAGCTAAGTTGGCAAAAGTTAATAGTGTTCCTTGGTTAATGGCTACTAACGACGATTTCCGTTGGTCTACAACGGAAGGTGGAAAACCCAACTTTATGACCCGCCTATTGCATAGCTATTTGGATAAAGTGTCGCTCACCTTCAGCAGTAGTCCTGAACTTTACAAGGTATTTCTAGAAGTGGTTCATATGCTCAAAACCCCTAATGCTTTTTTCCAGCCGCGTTTCCTGTGGGAAGTTTTCAAATTAGGTCGCTGATTGTCTTTTAAGATTTAAGCTAGCCATGAATGGGTTTCATTAAATAGCGATCGCACAAAATTTCTCATGAATAAAACTGATTTAGCTTTTACTTCAGCACTAGAACAAGCACAACTGATTCGTAACAAAGAAGTATCAATATTAGAGTTAACTGAACTTTATTTGGATCGCATCGCCAGATTAGATCCGCAACTGGGTAGCTATTTTACTGTGATGTCAGAACAAGCTTTAGCATCAGCCAAAGCTAAAACAGAAATATTAGCTCACTCTACCAATGTTTCAGAATTACCACCTTTTTTTGGTGTACCAACTTCAGTTAAAGACCTTAACCCTGTTGCTGGTGTTCGCTGTACCTACGGTACTCCGGCATTGATGGATAATATCGCCACTTATGATGATGGCGTGGTGGCGCGTATGAAGCACGCTGGCTTTATTATTCTTGGTAAAACGGCTACATCTGAACTAGGATCTTTTCCTTATACAGAACCGCTTGGTTTTCCACCTGCTCGCAATCCTTGGAATTTAGATTATACGCCAGGGGGGTCTAGTGGTGGTGCTGCGGCAGCAGTAGCGGCTGGGTTGTGTCCGGTGGCGCATGGTTCAGATGGGGGTGGTTCTATTCGTACACCATCTGCTTGCTGTGGTTTGGTAGGAATTAAACCTGCGCGTGGTAGGGTGTCTCATGCACCAGTAGGCGATCGCATTAGTGGAATTGCTACTAATGGTGCGATCGCACGTACTGTTGCTGATGCTGCGGCAATGCTTGATGTCATGTCTGGCTACGTTACAGGCGATCCTTATTGGCTACCCAATCCTGAAAATTCATTTTTATCAGCAACTCAACAAACTCTATCTAAGCTGCGAGTTGCTTTTTCCACCAGCATTCTACCTTTTGGTGATGCTGATCCAGTGTGTCAGCAAGGCGTATTAGACACTGTAAAATTATTAGAAAGTATGGGTCACAGTATCGAATCAGCTTGCCCTGATTTTACTGGTTTACTAACATCTTTTCCTAAAGTTTGGCAGGCGGGTGTTGCGGCGGCGGGAATTCCCCCCGAAGTACTAAGTCCTTTAAATCGTTGGTTGGTGTTTAATGCTGGTTCTGCTGGTGAGTATTTACAGGCGGTTACTCAAATGCAGGTAACGTCACGGCAGATTGTAGCGTTTTTTGATAACTTTGATGTGTTGGTGCTACCTGTATTTATGCACCCGCCGATTAAAATTGGTCAATGGGCTGATCTTAGTCCCGAAGAAACTTTTCAACAAATGACTGCTTGGATCGGGGCGTGTCCACCATTTAATGCTACTGGACAACCCGCGATCGCACTTCCTACTGGTTTTGACTCCACTACCAATTTACCTGTGGGTGTACAGTTAGTTGGTCGTCCAGCAGCAGAAGCTACTTTAATTTCTTTAGCTGCCCAAATTGAAGCTGCAAAACCTTGGAGTCAAAATCGCCCACCTTTGTTTAATACTGATAAAGCTTAGGCATAAATCATTTTTAAGGTTAGGGCGGGTTTATCTAGATCAATGTGTCAGGATAAATTTATGGTGCAACCCGCCCCTACAAGTCTAATTTTACTGTTGCTATAAAATCATAAAATTGTTGCGGGTTTACTTAAAAAATTAGTCAATTACTTTTAATATAAAAAAGCTTAGTAGCTACTAACGACTGTTTTCATCATCGGAGTTACCCAAAGGTTTTTCTATTACTAATTCGATTCGAGCATTAATTTGCTTGATTCTCCGTTTAACACAATCAAAGTTAGCTTTAGTCCAAATATTTGTTGTATTAAATTTATTATTTGGTAGAATCCGCTCCAGGGCTAACATCACAGAATAACCTAGTAAATATATGTTCTATAACTCATTCTCATTAGCTTTGGTTCGCTGCACATCCTGCTTTTGGCACATTCTTAACACTTATTAACAGCAAATTTTAGCTAATTATGAATTAACCTTCAAAGTTGGGGTATAAAGATTTATGTTTATTTAGGGTGAGTTACTTAACTGCACAAACTTTACCTTTAGGAGTTGCATCAGGGTAAAAAGTTACAATTGCGTTTCTATCTTTGACAAAAACTGCTTGATAAGATTTGCCTGAATTTTGATCTCGCACCGGATAAAGGCACGCGCCTTGTTTATTTCCCTGAGATTTGAATGCTTTAGTTGCATCTATAAGTATTTCTGCGGCATCGCTGACAAGAGCATAACCCTTGATGCGATCGCTCACCGTTCTATTTCCTTGTTTAATTACTACTCCCAAAGTATAAACTACCCCTGGAATTACCTCTTCTTTTGCCTGGTTATTAGGTAATCTTCCCGCAATACCTTGATTTTGTAGTTGTAGATATCTACCAAAAAAATGTAGTCCACCAATATATTTTTGGTTCTTAATCTCACCGCAGAAAATATGTTGAAAACCTCGCGAGTTAGACCAAATAGCTGTGAAATCATCTAAAAATTCTGCCTGTGTACGGCGATTGGTGCGTAATTCACCTCCAACAGCTTGCTGAATTCTTTGCAATACAAATGAGTTATTTAACATCAATTGTTTAACATCACTGGCTTTGACTTTGCTGCCAATTGTTCCACAAGTTTTTAGCACAGCTTGGTCAAAAGCATTTAGCTGAGGTGGTAGCGGTGTGATATCTGCTGAGTTTCCAGATGGAAAGCGACGAAAATCAGGATTATTGATTTGATCAAAAAATGGTTGTAGCGATATTTGGGCAATTTTTAATGGAACTGAGCCAGGAATTTGAGCCACGACTGCCTCTGTTGATATAATTTTGAGTAATACGAATCCTAATCCTATATTGAGATAGATAGCTAATTTAAGCCAAAGACGATAGTGCATTTTAAATTAGACAAACTTATATTAGTTGGAAACTCTGAGCAAGTATAAAAATTAGTGACTGTTGTGGGGTTATTAGTGGGAAAGATAGTATTAAGCCATTTAATACAACTCCAATTTAATAACTTATGGGCACTAAAAGTATTAGTACAATTGTCGTCATCTTAGCTGTGGTGTTTGTTTCTGTTGGCGATCGCTTCCTTCCCAAACCCCTAAATACAGCTAGCGTGGAAAGCCGAGCCTCATTAAACAATTTTGTGGTCGGTTTATTTCCAGCTTGGAAACCCAAGACTAAGCCATATGAGCGTACACAAAAAGCCCTCGATAAAGTAGAGAAGAACCCGCAAGAGGAGAAAAAGTAAGGTATTTAAACCATTTATCAGTTGACAGTTGACAGTTAACTGTTCACTGTCAACTGTTAAGTGATTTAATTTGTTTTCTTCAACCAGCTAAACATTGCCCGTAAATCCTTGCCTACTTCCTCAATTGGGTGTTCGGCTTCCTGACGGCGCATAGCAGTAAACCCAGCTTTACCAGATTGGTTTTCTAACACAAATTCCCGCGCAAATTGACCGCTTTGAATTTCTTGGAGAATTTTCCGCATTTCGGCGCGAGTTTGGTCATTCACAAGCCGAGGGCCGCGAGTATAATCACCATACTCGGCAGTATTGGAGATGCTATCACGCATCTTAGCCAAACCACCTTCTACAACTAAGTCAACAATTAATTTAACTTCGTGCAGACATTCAAAATAAGCTAATTCTGGTTGATAGCCAGCATTGACCAAAGTTTCAAAACCCGCTTTAATCAGCGCACTCAAGCCACCGCATAATACTGCTTGCTCACCGAATAAGTCGGTTTCTGTTTCTTCGCGGAAAGTAGTTTCTAAAACACCAGCGCGAGTGCCACCAATACCTTTAGCGTAAGCCATTGCGCGATCGCGTGCTTGACCAGAAGCATCTTGATAAACTGCAAACAACGCGGGTACACCCTCGCCTTGTTCATAAGTGCGTCGCACTAAATGTCCAGGTCCCTTGGGCGCAACCATCACCACATCGACGTTTTCTGGTGGGACAACTTGACCAAAGTGAATATTGAAGCCGTGAGCAAAAGCTAAAACTTTTCCTTCCGTCAAATTTGGCTCAATTTCTTCTTTATAAACTGTTTTTTGCACTTCATCTGGCAGCAAGATCATAATGAAATCGGCTGCTTTAGAGGCATCAGCGACATTGTGGACTTCCAGACCAGCTTGCTTTGCTTTCTCAGCAGACTTACTGCCCGGATACAGCCCGACAATGACATTTATGCCACTATCTTTGAGATTGAGCGCGTGAGCGTGACCTTGAGAACCGTAACCGATAATCGCTACCGTTTTTCCGGCTAACAAGTCTAAATTCGCGTCCGCGTCGTAATACATCCGGGCCATGTGTTAACTCCTTGAGTGTGAGAGCGTCTTAATTTACTAAGCTATCAGCTTGTCGCGTATCCGAATTGCCTCGCTTTTTGTAGGCAACAATTCTTGTGTCTGACGGCTGAGTGCTAAGTGCTTTTCGCTCTTTGATTGCAAACTCTTTATTTTATCAATAAAAGGCATCTAAAATACTACTGAGGGCTGATAGAAAATTGGCGTTTTTTCTTCTAAGCTAAAAGATTTGCTAGTTAACTCTGGCGAGGGTTTAATTACTGCACTAATTTCATTCTGAATTCTGTATAGTTATTTTAATAATTGCACTGTTATGGAAACTGAAGCGCGGAAGCCCAATATTCAAGACTTGCAAACCAAAGTTGTTGAGTTGCTGCGCCAAGTCAGTTACCTGATGCAACGCGCCAGTGCGGTTTTGACTTCTGATAGTGGTAGCGATCGCTTTGCTAAATTTGAGCAGGAAATTAATAATGCAACTGCCAATGTAGAAGACTTTGAATTAAGAATGGCGATCGTTGCACCGATGAAGGCTGGTAAGTCTACTATCATCAACGCCATTATCGGGCAGGATTTGTTGCCAAGTCGCAATTCTGCCATGACTACCATCCCCACTGAGATTATTTTTGACGCAAAAAGAAAAGAACCTCTACTGAATCTTAGTCCCAAAGTTCGAGAAGTTTTTGAATCAGGATTTTTTAGCTTACAGCGTAAAATTCAAGAGTTGGGGATGGATGTAGTCCAAGCAAAACTTGGTCATTATCCCCATTTAGTCAAACTCGCAGAAAGAATTGCCATTAAAACCAGTGGTGCAATTGACGGCGAAGTTTTAGGTCGTCAACGGATTATTGGTAACTTAAGCGCATTAAACGATATTGTGCGCTTGTGCAGCATTCTCGATCCAATGGTTGACCCGCTAGAGTTGCTGACAGATGTACCAAAGATTTATACTCCGTTTTGGCGATCGCAAACTATTTCTCAACTAGAAGATAAAACAGCAGAAAATGCTAAACTACTCGGCAAACTGGTAATAATTGATACCCCTGGACCTAACGAAGCTGGTGAAAATCTCAGATTAGTTAATGTAGTTGCAGACCAACTTGAGAAATGTTCCTTAGTATTAATTGTCTTAGACTTTACTCAGTTAAGAACAGAAGCCGCAGAAAAAGTTAAAAGAGATGTTCAAAGAGTAATTGAATTTCGCGGCAAAGATAATCTTTACGTCTTAATTAACAAAGTTGATCAACGACGTAAAGGCGACATGACACCGGAACAAGTACAACAATTTGTTGCTGCTGAATTAGGACTAGCTACTGATGGTAATACTAATCGTGTATTTGAAATCGCAGCGAGACGGGCTTTTTGTGCAGCTAACTTTATCCAAGAACTTGAACAGAACTTAAAGGATTTACGCAAATCACAAACAGCACTACCTCTAGCGCAAGAAGTTTTTGGGATTGATTGGGAAGAAGAACTTGAAGAAGCAACTTTAGAAAAATTAGAAAAAAAAGCTCAAAAACTTTGGCAAAAATCCGGCTTTGAACCATTTTTAGAAAATGCCATTAGCGCCCTGATTGCAGAAGCAGCACCACGTTGTATTTTATCTGCACTTAATGTTGCTCGTAGTCGGATTATAGAATTACAAGAAGATGTGCAACTTCGCAGTCATGCTATTAATCAAGATGAAGAACAACTTAAGTTAGAAGTTGAAGCTTTAGAAGCAGATTTACAGACATTGGAATCATGCCGAAATCGTTTGCAAGCAGTATATCAAATTAAAGACAAACTTGATGGAGAGCTAAATAGCATTCTTGAATCTATCAAGAAAGTAGCTAAAGTTTCGATTGAAACTTATTTTAATGAAGAAGAATATCAACGTACTGGAGTAATGAAAAAAACTGGCATGGAAGCTAGTAATTTTCTTGATTGGATTCACAAATATGTCAAGTCTCCAGTAGAAGTAAAAGGTGTAATTGAATTTAAAACATTAAGAGAAGCTGAAGAGTTTGCTGATATAGCCATATCTTATCCCAAAGGTAGAGCCGATAGTTTATTAGAAAGTGTAAGAGAGCAAATTAGTCAGCAGATAGAACAAGCTAGGACTGAGCTTACTGTTGTATTAGAGCGAGAAACACAGGCAATTATTGAACGGGCGCGCGATCGCTTAAATGAAACATTTAATGTTAATTTATCATTGCCTACACCCAGATTGGAATCTACGGAAATTAATTTTGATAAACCCCGTGTCAAGCGTCATACACGAATATTAAATCGGGGTTTTGAAGAACACACAGTAACCAAGAGAACTTGGTGGTACTGGTTGGGATTAATTCCCCGTAAAGAAACAATTCAAATTAAAACACCAGAACACCGTGAAGCCTATTATAGTGTTTCTTTACAAGAAATTGTTACAGAAGTCAATCAATTGATTGAGCAAAGCATTAAAAAAATTAAGCAAGAAATCAATCAGTATCTTGATGAAGATTTTCATCAGCGAGTAGATCTTTTCTTTAATGATCTTGATACCTACTTAACTAACTATCGTGATAGTTTGAAGCAAGTACAGTTAAATCAAAAGTTATCTCTTGAACTCAAGGAGAAGCTAGTACAAGAATTGAGCAATCTGGTTCCAGAGACTTTTGAACTTGTTAAAAACATAGATGGATACCTGGAAAAAACGGCTAGATTAAAAGCAAATCAGTAATGATTTAAGTAATATTTGATTTGTTAAAATTATTTAAGTAACTAGCCAAACCATAAACGCCTTAGCCAATTTAAAAACTAAGGTTTGATTAAACAGTCACTTTACAATATTTGATTTTGCGATGAATGCTGATCAGACACCATCTGAAATATCTACTGCTGTTGATGCTTCAAAATTACCCGTTTGTTATGCCGATGTCGAAGCAGCAGCATTACGTCTAGAAAATAAAGCACACCGAACACCAGTTATTACTTCTAGTAATATTAATGAATGCACGAAAAGTAGGGTATTTTTTAAAAGTGAAAATTTTCAGCGCACAGGTTCATTTAAATTTCGGGGTGCTTATAATGCTTTAGCGCAGCTATCAACAGCAGAAAAGCAACGAGGTGTGCTGACTTTTTCATCAGGGAATCACGCACAGGCGATCGCACTTGCAGGTAAACTTCTAGATATTCCTACTACAATTGTCATGCCCGATGATGCCCCAATAGTAAAACAAAATGCAACTCGCGGTTATGGGGCAGAGGTAATATTATATAATCGGTTGGAAACTAATCGGGAAGAATTGGCTGAAAAATTGGCAGGCGATCGCAATTTAACCATAATTCCACCTTACGATCATCCGCATATTATAGCTGGACAAGGTACAGCAGCCAAAGAATTAATTGAAGAAGTCGGTAATTTAGATTTACTGCTAGTTTGCTGTGGTGGCGGTGGGTTATTATCTGGTAGTGCGATCGCAGCTAAGGCGTTATCACCAAATTGTCGCGTTGTTGGAGTAGAACCACAACAAGCCGATGATGCAACGCGCTCGTTTTATTCTAAAACATTACAAACTATTCATAATCCAAATACTATTGCCGATGGTGCTAGAACACCATACTTAGGAAAAATTACGTTTCCATTAGTACTACATTATGTTGATGACATGGTAACTGTATCTGAAGAAGCGATTCTTCGTACAATGTTTTACGTATGGGAACGTTTAAAAATTGTCGTGGAACCCACAGGCGCTTTAGCTGCTGCTGCTTTATTAGAAGGTGTGATTAGTGTGCCTGATGATGCCAAAATTGGGGTAATTATTAGTGGTGGTAATGTAGATTTTGCACAAATGGGTAAACTATTTTCCTTAACTTCTCAATAATTATGCTCAAGCTTACAAATTAACAGAAGATTATTCTGCTTGCTGTTTTGTCATAATTTCGTTTAATAAATCTTCGTCAGAGTAGGTATTTTCCCAATCACCTTCTAATTTCAGTCGTACTGATTTTGCACCCCCGCTAGGTGTACAGACTACCCAGTAACTATCATCTTCCCCTTTGACACTCGCAGCATCTTTGTTTTCAGTACCCTCTGTCAGACCTGTATATGCCTGAACGCAACTCCAGGTTACTCCATCTGTATTAGCTATCTCGCGCTGCATTGCAAATATCAAAGTTAATTAAATTACACAATTATTATGCTTTGAGGTTTAGGAAAAGTTCATCCGCCCATGAGGGGAGAGGGGTAGTAATATTCATAATGTTGGTAGGGGTGCGATCGCATGGAAAAATTTATTACACAGATTAAAGTACGTCACTACGAGTTAGACACTTTAGGACACCTCAACAACGCTGTTTACCAAAATTATTTGGAACAAGCTGCGATCGAACACATGGAATATTTGGAGTTTAATTTAGATCGCTATCAACAGTTAGGCGGAGTGTTTGTACTGCGACGTATCAAGATAGATTATCTGCGCCCTGCATTTGCTGGCGATACCCTAGAAATTACCACTTGGATACAAGATATGCGCGGATCGCGTTCCACCCGACACTATGAGATCCGCAAACAAGCAGATCAACAACTATTGGTGACAGCAGAAGCTTTATGGGTATGGGTAGACATCAAAGCAATGCGCCCGAAAGCTATGCCTAAAGAATTGCTGAATGTTGAGGCACTACTACAAAATATCGGCAATTAGGCTTGCAACTGCGGTCTTAACAAACTTTTAATTCTTTGAAGAAATTTAATGTATCTTTGGGCAGAAGGTTTGGTTATAGTTATAACCGTAAAATCTCTTACAGAAAAAACATACTTTTTGTGAGTTTTCTAACCAGTTTAAATTAGGAGGATATTTACGTGAAAAACATTATTTCTAGTATTGGGCAAGTATTTCGCAAAAGCTTTTTAGTTCTAAGCTTAGTAGGTTTGCTTTTGTCTAATGTGTTCATGTTTTCTCAGCACCCTGCTTATGCAGCTAGCAAGGCGAATCAAATCCAAACAACTGAGCCTGCTTATGTTACTGAAGCAGAAAGTTATGAAGAAGCAGTAGAAGAAGCTCAAAATCCTAGCAAGATGGATAAGGTTTATAAAGAAAATGTCAAAGAATACAAAGAAGTACAGCCAGATAAAGGCATAATTGAAGAAGCAAAAGAATTAGTAGAGCAAGTTACTGGTAAATAATTTTAATTGTTAGCAATACCACTTGCTAGATAAATATACCGCAGGGAAAAGATTACTGGTTTAAGGAAGAAACACTTTAAGCTAATATGACTAACTGCGGTTTTTTATTTATACACAACTTATTAAAATATAAAAATTATTAATGACAAGTACACACCAATGGTTGCACAATACTAACTGGCGCGGTTATCGAGTAGCTGCTTGGGTTGGGCAGTTTTTGTTGACAATAGCTGTGATTATAGAAGCAACTCAAGGTAATTGGAGAGGTGCGATCGCATTAGCTGGATTTCTCATCGCTTCTGTTATTTTTGTACTTAAAGACGATCGCTTACCAACACTATTTGATTTTCTGTTTGTAGTTGCAGCATTACTAAATGCTGCGGGATGGGTATGGGATTTATTTAATACAGTTAAGCCTTACGATGAAATTACCCATATATATACACCCTTTGCAATTTCCCTAGCATTAAGCTTTTTAGTTTATAGCCCAATGCTGACTATTTTTCGTAGCCACCGGATTCTTTATGTCCTCACAATTAGCAGTTTTGGTATTGCTATTGGAGCTATTTGGGAAGTAATGGAGTGGACAGCAGATATATTTGTATCTATGCAAGTTATTGAAAGCCTTGATGATACAATCAATGACTTAATTATGGATAGTATTGGGGCGATCGCAGCAGCAATTATAAGTGTATGGGCATTACCACAAGAGTTACCGCCAGAATCAACTAATCAAAATTAAATAATTCATAAGTCAGAATTCAGTAGTCAACTTCCCCAACTACTAATTATTAGTATTTTTTCCCTAACGATGTATTCTTTCTAACAAGAAAATTGCCGAAACAGTACCGACAAAGTGAGCAGCGATACCATTAACATTTGCTACTGCCACAAATACATCCAAAGCTCGAACAATCCTGTTAGGATCAGTAATTGCCACCCCTGGAGGTTGGGAGACAGATTTTGCTACTAACACTCCCAAAGTTGCTCCCGCGCCTAGTAAAAATAATAATATTCCTACTAAACCCACAATCACTCCTAGCCGCAAAAGTTGAACTGTATCTGCTTTCTTAGGACGCAAATCAGTTTTAGGATTGTGTAAACCTTTGGCTATGCGAGTATAACGAAAAGCTAAAAAAGCACTAAAACACAGTGATAAAAGCCCACAGACTGCCCAAAAAATCCCAACTCCTATTCCTGAAGTAGTTTCGGTGCTAAAGTTACGACCAGAGATGGCAAATAATAAAGTAAAACTGCAAACTACAACGAGTGCTAACTGTAGCCAAAAGTCAATCCAGCCTGTAATACGAAAAGTTGTGGCAATTCCTTCTATAGTTGGGGAAAGCGAGTGAGATTCTGATTTAGTTTCCATATTCACGCCACTGATAATAATTGCTATCTACATTGGTTAAATTATTTATAGATATAACAAACTTAACTAACAACTAATAACGGTGATAGCCATTCTGTTCGTAGCTTTTCAATTGCCTGTTCTTTTAACTTAGCTTCTACTTCAATCCAAGGTGCATTACGATATGAAGTAGGCATGACACTAATCAAATCACTGTGATGCGGATCGCCAAATGCTTCGCGCCCGTTAGAAATGTGAACAATTTGCCATTCAGGTAAATGCCAAGTGCTACGCGCTGCTGCTAAAATTTCGGGAACGCTAGGATCTTCGTAAGTATCTAATTTTTCGTGGATAACGTGATGATGAGCATCAAACACCATTGGTATATTAGCAGCACGACATACTTCTAAAATTTCTGAAGCGCTGTAAGCGTATTCATCATTTTCTAATGCTAGTCGAGAGCGAATTCCTTCTGGTAAATCACGAATAACATTAATTAAACGTTCCGCGCGATCGCCTTTTCCTCCATGTACTTCCATCATTGCCCAAGGCGATCGCGGTAAACCGAGTTTATCAAAAATCATCGCCTGCATTTGCAGTATCTTAATACTGTTTTCAATAACAGAAGGAGTATCGGAACTCAGAACTACAAATTGATCTGGATGTATTACTATACGGATGCCTAAAGATTGAGAGCGATCGCCTGTTGCTTTTAATTCACAATCAAATTCATTTAATACACTCTCCCCCTCTGGAGTATCTGCAAAAGGAAATAAAGAAGAAGTTACTCTATAAAGCTTAATATTATTAGCAACACAAAAATCCAGCGCCTTATTTATACGCTGCAAATTATCCTGATACAACTGGCGTAAAACTTGCTGTTGTTCCTCAGAACTTAATTGCAACAAACGTTTGCGCGTCACAGTCCGGTAACGCACTTGATTCGACGAGGTGATACATACTAATCCTAGTTGAGGCAGATTGCTCATCAGGCTGATGACTACTTAGTTATTACTTTAGTTTTAAAAATAGCGAAGATTGTTTATGAAAACATCCGTCTGGAGAGTATCTCATTAACCAGTAGCGTACATTGTTGCACTCGACGCAACGCTGTGTTAAATACTTTAGTGTCAAGGTGCTATTGAAACTTTCTACTTTTATCTAAAATCTCTAGTTACTAGCAAAAATAAACAACTTTTAACTTAAGGTTGTTAACCATTCTAGGTCTAGCAGTCTTCTATCTACCGTCGCTAAAGTTAGATTAAAATGTACTGCTGTCGCCGCCAGAAAGCGATCGGCTGGATCTTCATGTTTCATCTCTAGTTGCCGACTCAAAAAGGCGATTTCATTGTTCAGGCTGGCTTCCCTAACATCTAGCAGTTCCAGTCCTCTTTTCACCCATCGGTACGGATCTGGCTGGAATTCGATCTTTCCTTTCTGCCCCAATACGAGGGTTTCCCAAACACTGATAGGACTCAACCATAGTTCATTCGACTCCTCAGCTATGGCAGTAGCGATCGCACTGTTGAGCTTCTCATCCCCCAAAAGAAACCAAATCCAAATGTGGGTATCTAATAAAAGTTTCATTGCAACGCCTCCCACTCGCTAGGATCACAAGCAGGTTCAACAATATTTGCTTTAATTTTGGCTGTTCCTTGGGCGATACCAAAAGGAACTCTTGTTCGTTGCTTTGGAGCCGGATAAACTACTGCCAGTGGTTCACCCTTCTTGGTAATCATTAAAGGTTCTCCCGTTTGGTTAACTTGTTCCAACAAACGAAGGCAAAGAGCTTTAAATTCCGAAATTTGTACTTTTTCCATAGTAATATATTAACCATAGTCATTGTCTATAGTCAATTAAAATCTCATACAGATGTTCTTAAACAGACTAAGCCTGCGTAGGCAGGCTTAGTTAGTATAGCTCCAGGCTTTAGCCTGTGAGGTTATGTGTGTTTTAGGCTACCGCTATGCGCTAAGGCGCTAACGCTACGCGATCGCAGCCATCTTGACATCATTATTTGCCAGCAATTCTTGCAATTCTTCCGAGTCTACAGTTTCTTTTTCAATTAGCATCACCGCTAATTTATCTAAAACGTGCTTGTTATTAACCAGCACTTCTTTAGCACGCTTATATGCTTGCTCTACTAAGTTGTGAACTTCATCATCAATGGTGGCAGCAGTTTCGTCAGAGAAATCACGTTCGGCATTAATATCGCGTCCTAAGAACATATTGCCTTGCTGACGACCAAGTGCAACAGGACCTAAGCGATCGCTCATCCCAAACCGCATTACCATCTGACGTGCTACTCGCGCTACTTGCTGCAAGTCATTGGAAGCACCAGTGGTTACTTCTTCATCACCAAAGATAATTTCTTCGGCAATTCGACCACCTAAAGCTACAGCCATTTGATTTTGCAGGTAAGAACGGCTATAAAGACCAGAATCTAAGCGGTCTTCACTTGGGGTAAACCAAGTTAAACCACCAGCATTACCACGTGGAATAATGCTGATCTTTTGTACTGGGTCATAATCTGGCATTAACGCACCAACTAAGGCGTGACCAGCTTCGTGATAAGCAACTAAAGTCTTGCGCTTCTCGCTCATCACACGGTCTTTCTTCTCTGGTCCTGCTAATACACGGTCGATCGCATCATTCACTTCATCCATAGAGATTTCGGTGAGGCTACGACGTGCAGCTAAAATTGCGGCTTCGTTCAGCAAGTTAGAAAGGTCAGCACCAGTAAAACCAGGTGTACGACGGGCAACTTTGTCTAAATCTACGTCCTTAGCTAGAGTCTTACCCCGTGCATGAACTTTCAAGATTTCTGAGCGACCAGCATAATCAGGTCTGTCTACAACTACCTGACGGTCGAAACGACCTGGACGCAATAATGCGGAATCCAATACGTCTGGGCGGTTGGTAGCAGCAATAATAATGATGCCAGTGTTGCCTTCAAAGCCGTCCATCTCAGTTAACAACTGGTTGAGGGTTTGTTCGCGTTCATCGTTACCACCACCTAAACCAGCGCCCCGTTGACGACCAACGGCATCAATTTCATCAATAAATACGATACAAGGTGCTTGAGACTTAGCTTGTTCAAACAAGTCACGGACACGAGAAGCACCGACACCGACGAACATTTCTACAAACTCAGAACCAGAGATGGAGAAGAAAGGAACACCTGCTTCCCCTGCAACTGCACGAGCTAACAGTGTTTTACCTGTCCCTGGAGGGCCAACTAACAACACACCTTTAGGAATTTTTGCACCAATGGCGGTGAAGCGGTCTGCGTTCTTCAAGAAGTCTACAACTTCGTTGAGTTCTAGCTTGGCTTGGTCAATTCCTGCAACATCACCAAAGGTTACTTGGGTTTGTGGCTCCATTTGTACTCTGGCTTTAGATTTGCCAAAGTTCATCGCTTGAGAACCTGGGCCACCTTGAGCGCGACGCAGTAAGAAGAACAACCCGACTAATAGTAGAACTGGGAAAAACAGGCTACTCAAGGCGCGGAACCAGAAGCTATCATCGCTTTGAGGTAAAACTGCAATATCTACACCTTTACTGGTGAGGATATTTACCAAGTCTGGATCGTTGGGCAGATTAACAATAACTTTATTGCCATCTTGGGCTGTGACTAGGGCTTTGGTGCGATCAGAACTTAAACCAACTCGCTCGACTTTGCCGCTTTCAACTTCCTGAATAAACTCGCTATACTTCCATACCTTTTGGCTTTGGGTAGGTTTTTCTAAAAATGTGGTTGCTAAGGCGATCACTACTATTGCTAACAGTGCGTATAGCCCTGCGTTTCTCCACCGCTTATTATTCACTCTGATTTCTCCCTATGGTCAGGTATGTAAAGACGCTATTCTATGAGTCCTAATATTAATTTATGTTAACCTTTCTCAGAATTAGTTGACAGGGTTAACTGGAAAAAGGCTGCATATCTTCTTTGATAGTAACTAAATTGGGAGCAGGGGAGGCAGAGGGGCAGAGGGGCAGAGGGGTAAGTGTAAGTGCGATCGCACTTACACTTACTCTGGTATCCAGTCAGGGTTAAGGGTGTCTTCTTGGGTAAAGGGCGATTCGGTGGGGAATATATCAAGTCCAGATGCGATCGCAGCATTTTTTACCGCGTCTTGGTAAGATTCAGCAAATATTTCTTGTAAAAAAGGTTTCAGGCTAGGGCTGTCCTTGAGGATCACCTTAATTTGCCGTCGCTGTTCTGTAATTGTTAACAGCCAACCTCTAGTATTAGCTTCTTTTTCAGATTTCCAATAAGCAAGTTTCAGCAGATGTTCTAATAAAACAATCAAGCGATTTCTTAACTCGCGTTTATCGGATCTCCCCAAACTCTCTAACTCCTCAAGCACATTTTCCCAGTCAACAGCATCAAATTTACCCTGTCGAATGTGGTTAGCTGTTGAAAGTATCCACAAATAAAAATCTTGCTCATAAAGCTTTTCTTGGGAAATAACAGATAGTTGCTCTAATTCGCTAGTCATTGATAATTGTTAATTGTTCTAAGCTTTTGTGTAATGGATCAAAGGCTAAGGTGCAGTTTTGGCTAACTACTGTATGGATTGGTACTACTTCAACTACGCTATTGCTATAAGCGATCGCTTCAAGTTCCTGCACCCAATCTTTATCCCAAATTACTTCCCCTACAGGTTGATAGTAACGTTGTTGCCAATCAATTATTTGCGATCGCATTACTCCTGGTAATATTCCCGCGTCAATTGGAGGTGTCCACCAACGTCCATCTCGCCAACCCCATAAATTACCTGTACTGGTTTCTAACCAATTTCCGGCTGCATCAACTAAAATTGCTTCTTGCATTCCAGATAACTTTGCTTGGTTTAACGCCATCCAAGCAGGTAAGTAATTACCTGTTTTATGAGTTGGTAGCGATCGCTCAAATTGTGGCGCATCTGCCAACCAAGCTATAATTCCATTTTGCTGACGTTGCTTTAAATCAGCAGGTAACAAACGCCCTGTAATCCACTCTCGCCCATCTGGGAAGATGGTAATTCTTAATACGGGAAAGGATAGTATTAATTTCTCAGCACCATTACGCAAGCGTTCCCAATCTGGTTGTTGCCAGCCAAAATTTTGTATGCTGGAGTGTAGGCGATCGCAGTGGGCTTGCCAATTTGTGAGCCGACTATCTAAAGATTGGTGATAAACTCGCAAAGTGGTGAATACTGTTGCACCGTAAAGCAACCCTGGATCATCAATTTCCAGTTCTAAAATGTTGCCTTGAATTAACTTGCCTTTATACCAAAACAAATTACTTATTAATTATAATATTTTTATCAAATCATATCAAATAATGATTAGTAAGGGCTTATCAAAGAACATTACGCGGGCAAGATGCCCGCACTACTTTTGTTGTAGAGACGCGAAATTTCGCGTCTCTATCCCTTTATAAGGCAGCATATTCTATATCTTGATCTTTAAAAACTTCGGGATGATTTATCAAAGGACGAGTAACTTGACGCAGTAATACAGTTTCTAAACTTTCATTTACTACACTTGTTGCTTCCAATTCCAACTCACCCCACAAAAGAATCTCTCCCATTTTTGGTGCATGACCTAAATGATGGATTATAAAACCCGCTAAAGTTCTATAAGCCGTGTTAGTAGGTATATTTAATCCGAATAATTCATTAACTGTATTTAACTCTACAACTCCAGAAACTAGCACAGAGTGTGGATCAGTGTGAACAAAAGTCACCTTTGAAGACACTTCCGACTCATACTGTCGATTGGGAACACGACCGATAAGCAAATGTACAGTACCATTAAAAATTACTAATAAAGGAAAGAAAATAATTGAACAGATATAAAGTGGACGAATTAATAACAGCGCAGTTTTTTCGGGCGCTTGCGATGCTAGTACTTTAGGAATCAGTTCACCTAAAACAATTTCTACATAAGTTACTAATAAAAATGCTATAGCTACAGAAATAGTATGGCTTGTTACAATGGCAGGTAATTTGCCTATAGGTAAACGCTGGATTAACGGTTCTATCCAATGTACAGTTGCACCTTCACCCAACCAACCCAAAAGTAAGCTAAAAGCTGTAGTTCCTGTTTGGGTGACAGAAAGGTACTTTTGTAAGTGATTTTGAGCGTCTAGGACAAGATTAGCTGCTTTTGACTTGCTAGTAGAATCGCTTTCTTGGGTAAGCTGGTAGATTTGAGAATGGGAGGCAGATACTAAAGAAAGTTCGGCTGCTACAAAAAAGGCGATCGCCAACGTTAAACTTAACAACATTACCAATTTGATAATTGATGATGCTATTTCAACTTCTAGAAGCGGGAGATTTTGAATAAACATTTATTTTTTACAGTAAATATCCGCGAATTTATTAGTACTGACGCTTTAAAAGTAATCCTATTTTTTAGATTACATCTTGGTAAATCTCTTGTCTTTATATCTTAGTACAGATATTGTCTTGATTATAAAGAAATTATCAATTACTACCTAAACAAATAATCAGCTTGGTTATTTCAATACATCATGTCAATATATAGAAGCTACTGTAAATCACATTTCTACTCTTGGTAAATCAGCGATTTACAGTAACTCCTCAATTAGCAACAGACAATCTTTAAAAGATTTGCTTTGCTAAGTACTAGCTGTTTAGATATAAATACTTACGCAGCTTCGTCTTGAGTTAATTGCTCTTGAATCTTACCAATAGCCGCATTGATACCAGCTAATCTTGTTTCCAGATCATCTCGCATCAATTGGAGAAACTTCAGTTTGCGTTCCAAACGGCTTTTACGAGATACGGGTTCGGAACTATAGCACGCACTATCCCAGAAAGGAAACATACACCTACAACCCAATAATCACTATAAATAAATTCTCGCTAAATCAACAGGGAGATGGATGGTAAATTTATGGGAGGAAAACCGACCATCAACAGCGATGGATAATTAACCACGAGATTTACACAGATGCACACAGATGGAATCACTTATTTTTGCTCATAAATCTAATAACTAAGGATAAAAGGACTATGGCTACACAAGCTTATGATTACGATGTGATTACTGTTGGTGGCGGACATAATGCACTCATTACCAGTGCCTACCTCGCGCAAGCTGGTTATAAGGTAGGCGTGTTTGAGAGGCGAGATATTATTGGTGGTGCTGTCTCTACTAAGGAGATTGTGCCAGGATACAGATTTGATTTGGGTGGTAGCGCCCACATTTTAATTCGCTTAACTCCGATTGTGCAGGAATTAAAGTTAGAAGATTATGGGTTGGAGTATCTAGAACTCGACCCGTTATTTTTTGCACCTTTTCCTGATGGAGATTCGCTATTTTTCTATCGGGATGAACAAAAAACTATTAATCATTTAGAAGATAAATTTCCTGGTGAGGGGGAAGCTTATGCCCGTTTTATAAATGACTGGCGACCTTTGATGCAAAATATCAAGGAATTTTTCTTAAGTACGCCTAGTCCGTTTGAACTGGGTAAGCAAATGATTAATGGTAAGTCGCCGGATGTTAGCTGGTTTTCTACTTTTAAAACTTTATTTAAACCTTATGGCGAAGTTGTAGATGATTATTTTACTGAGGAAAAAATTAAGGCAGCTTTAGTATGGATGGGGGCGCAGTCAGGTCCAGCACCTACAGAACCTTTGAGTGGTCCTTATGTGCTTTGGCAACCACTTTACCATGATGGCGGGGTGGCGCGACCAAAAGGTGGGTCGGGGATGTTGACGCAAGCGATCGCCAAACATATCATTGCTCATGGTGGCGAAATACACCTAAATTCGCCTGTGGAAAAGATTTTAGTAGAAAATCGCCGTGCGGTTGGTATTGAAGTAGATGGACAAATCTATACTGCTAAGGTAGTAGTTGCAGGTACACACGCGATTGAAACTTTTGGTAAGCTTTTACCTGAAGAACACCGACCGCTAGGCGCTAAGAGAATGCGTACAGGCAACGGTTTTGGTATTATGCTGCGTCTGGCGTTAGATTCTCCAATTAGTTACACAGCATATCCAGGGAAAGATGCACGGATAGCTTTGCAATTATTATGTCGCGATCGCCAACAAATTAACACAGCCTTTAATGATTTTAAACGTGGCGAAACTACCCAAGACCCACCAATTTTTGCTATGAGTTTTAGTGCTGTGGATGATACCTTAGCACCTCCTGGTGGCGAAGTACTATGGTTGTGGTCGCAGTATTTCCCTTATCAACTTGCTAATAGTAACTGGGATGAACAAGGAGAAGCAGTTGTTAATCGACTTTTAGATAATTTTGAAAAATATGCACCTGGAACACGCGACAAGATCGTTGGGCAATTATTCCAAGACCCGTTATGGTTAGAGCGTGAACTAGGATTATATCGTGGTAATGTCATGCACCTAGAAATGAGTATGGATCAAATGTTTATGTTGCGTCCATTCTTAGGTATGTCTGATTATAAAACACACCTCAAAGGATTGTATTTAACTGGTGCTAGTACACATCCAGGCGGTGGAATTATGGGTGCATCAGGACGTAACGCTGCTAGGATTGTACTTAAAGATTTAGAAGGGATTATCACAAGTTAAAGTGCTATCTGGGATGATATATTTGCAATTTAGAATATTTATTCAGCTAATTAAAAAAGGTTAATATTATCCTTACGCATTATTAGCTGGTGAATCTTCCTCTGTCTCTGGCATTGCTTGAGCAATTTCCTCTATTTCGGTGATTTCTTGAATAATTTCCTGATTAGATAATTCGGATAAGTTTTCGTTGTTTGTTTCTGTGTTATCTTGAATAACTTCTTCATCAGACAATACTGATAAATCTTGATTAGCTATTTCTGTGATTTCTTGAATAATTTCTTCAGGAGATAATTCGGATAAGTTTTCGTTGTTAATTTCTGAGTTATCTTGAATAACTTCCTGATCAGATACTACAGCTAAATCTTGGTTAGCTATTTCTGTGGTGTCTTGAATAATTTCTTCAGCAGATAATTCGGATAAGCTTTCGTTGTTAATTTCTGGGTTATCTGGGATAACTTCTTCATCAGACAATACTGATAAATCTTGATTAGCTATTTCTGTAATTTCTTGAATAATTTCTTCAGGAGATAATTCTGTTAAATCTTCGTTGTTAATTTCGGGGTTATTTTGGATAACTTCCTGATCAGATACTACGGTTAAATTTTGGTTAGCTATTTCTAGGGTATCTGGAATAATTTCTTCAGGAGATAATGCTGAGAAATTTGCGTTGTTGATTTCTGTGTTATCAGTAATAAATTCCGCAGGAGATACTACTAATAAATCTTGGTTAGCTATTTCTGGAGTGTTGGGAATAACTTCTTCAGGAGATACCACTAATACATTTTGATTAGCTATTTCTGAAGTTTTTTGAATAATCGCTTCAGGAGGTACTTCTGATGGAATTTCGGCTGCTAAGTCTTTTTTAGAAGTAATCACTTCAATCGGTCTAATTACTTTATCTCCAAACCGAAAACCTCTGCGAACAACTTTAGTAATTGTTGACTCTTCCAAATCATTCCTGACTTCACAATCTATAACTTTACAAATACTAAAATCTGGCTTTGTTCCTGCAATTTCTAGTTGGTGTAATTGTCGTTTAGCCAGTACGCTGAGGAACTTTTTCTGCACAGCAGCTAGTGAGTTTGGTATATTGCTGATCAACTCAGGGCTAGGATTGGGATTTTCTGCCATGTAGTCGAGTAAGAATTGTAAGGCATCGACGACTTCTAATAGTTCTAAAAAAATGTCTTCGCTGAAGCTGCTTGCTTGTTCTTTCTGTTCACGCAAAGCTTGTTGCAGCAAAACTTTTTCTTTAAGCATTTTGCCAATATCTACAAAGAGTCGCTCCCGCTTTTCATTGCTCAATTTAAATTCTAAAGGTTGATTAGGCATACTATTTATTGGCTAAAATAAATATTTTACTTAGTCAGTATATATAATTAATATCAAAATTATAAAATAATTATTAGACTTTTTACAAAAATTATTTTTTGATAAATTAACCTCAGATATAGCGCGTTAGCGCTTGCCGTAGGCTACGCAGATGAAATACAAATTTATCTATGTCAGGACTTACGCACCGAAAGCTTGATCCCCCCTACCCACTTAATAAGGGGGGGAAATTCAAAGTCCCCCTTATCAAGGGGGATTTAGGGGGATCTCTGCGTAAGTCCTATATTTATGCAATAAATTTATTAAATAGTTAGTTTTAGGATTAAATTTTACAGTGTTAATTAGCTGGAGATTTTTTTTCAATATTTGGGATAAATAGCACATCACCAACTTCGATTAAATCTACGTGATTTTGAAAGCTGGGATTAGCTTTAATTATTAAAGTCCACAAATCTTTATCACCATAAAAACGTTTGGCAAGTAATGATATTGTATCTCCAGGTTTTACTGTGTGCTGGAATCCTCCATCTTTAATTACGTAATTCTGATCTTCGTTGTTGCCAACTGATTGATTAGGTAGAGGGGAAGTGGTAACTGTTGGGGTAGGTTTGCTACTGGGTTCAGGCTGTGGGGATTCTTGGTTAGCAGGATTAGGATTTCTAGCGATTGATGAAAACTGAGAAAACCACTTATTAGCAACAGCACCTAAAATAATTCCTAGTACCAGGATCATAGCAGCGATCGCATAAGGCAACCATTTTGCACCTCCTGGCTGCTCAGTAGTGAATGATGATGGGACATAACTAGGGGATGAGGGTGGAAGTTCTGCAAGTATACGCATGATGGTAAGGTCTGCATCACAGTTAGGGCAGGTGTCACCCCTTACATCTTTGCGATCGCATACCGGACAAGTTAACTTACTTAGCATGACCTTCGTCTTATCACTACAGCGCAATTTTTGATTTCATCAACCGATGGGCAGAGATCTGTGTACAGATTCCGCTACATACTCATTATCTATATGAATGGGCAAATTTCTAAATACTGACTAATTAGCTTTAGCTAAACTTGCAATGACAGCAACTAACTCTGCTGGCTCAACTGGTTTGGCGATATGCTTCTGAAAGCCAAGTGCGATCGCCTTTTGAGAATCTTCACTCCTAGCATAGGCTGTCAAAGCAGCAGCAGGGATTTTACCACCTTTTTCTGGCTCTAATGCTCTAATTTTACGGATAAGTGTGTAACCATCTTCATTGGGCATACCAATGTCACTTACCAAAACATCCGGCATTAATTCTTGCACAGCAACTAAAGCTTCTGTCGCTGAACTTACTGCTGTGACTTTAGCACCATAATTTTCTAAGGCAATGGTGAGTAGAAAGCGGGTATCTTCCTCGTCATCCACAATTAACACTTGCAAACCATTAAGAGTTGGTATATCCATGATTACTTTGTTTCCATTCGCCTCAAGGATCAACTCAGAATTATTTGCCTGTGGCTGAACCTGCATCAGTGGTAGTTTAACTATAAATGTTGCTCCAAATCCTTCTCCCGCGCTGTCAACCTCAACAGTTCCCCCGTGTAATTCTACCAAGTGACGTACAATTGCCAAACCTAAACCAAGCCCGCTTTGCGATCGCGTAGTTGCACCATCAGCTTGACGAAATCGCTCAAATACATAAGGTAAAAATTCCGCACTAATTCCTTTACCTGTATCACTTACTGTAATTTGAGCATAAGAATTTACTATAAGTGCTTTTTTCTGCGAACCAGGATAACTGCCATTATTAATATTTTCCTGAGTAGCATTTTCGCTGTACTCTAAACTAATTTTGACTTGTCCGCCTTCAGGTGTGAATTTAATCGCGTTAGATAGTAAATTCCACAAAATCTGTTGCAAGCGGTTAGCATCACCTGAAATTAAATTAGTTGAGGAATCAATAAACTTTTCGACTTTAATATTTTTAGCTTCTGCTGCTAATTGAACAGTTTCAATAGCTGCTTCAATTGGTTGTCTGAGGTTAACTGCACAAACTTGCAAAGACAGCTTACCTCGCATCATCCGAGAGACATCTAGCAGATCTTCAATTAATTCTGCTTGTAACTTAGCATTACGCTCAATTGCTTCAAGTGCCTTAGTGGTAGTAACTGGGTTAAGCTTGCGACTCAGCAGCATTCGTGACCAACCTAGAATCGGATTGAGTGGCGATCGCAATTCATGGGAAACTACCGCTAAAAACTCATCTTTCATCCGGTTAGCTGACTCCGCTTGTTCACGTGCGGCTTGTTCACGCACTAACAATTCATTGCGTTCTTCCTCTGCACGCGATCGTTCTAGTTCCGTCGATGCACGAGTTGCAAAAATTGTCAATAAAGATTCTGCTAACTGAACATTCTCAAAAGGTTTTGTATCCAGCACTCCCAATATACCTAGCACTGCACCTGTAGAGTCTAATAAAGGAGTGCCAATATAACTCTCAACTTCCATCTCTACTAAAAAATCATCCAAAGGAAAAGTTGCCTGAATATTCGATGGGTAAAAGCAAGTCTTCCGTTGCTCAATTACAGTGTGACAGGGGGTATTAATTACTGTGTATTCGATGTTCTCAACAATTTTTCTTTGGGCAGATACAGCAATAGTTTTAATTGTATCAGGATCAATTAGTTCACCAATAAAAGCAAAATTCACATCCAAGGCTTTAGTTAGGTGTTGCACCAGTGACGAGAAAAACTCCTGTCCAATTGCTGCTGAAACTCCCTGTGTAACTTCAATTAAAGCAACATCCATCTGAGCAATTTTATGAGCAGCTAATCTTAGCTCTAACTCATCAACTACCATAGCTGCTAAATCTTTGAGTGTTGCTTCCTCTGAAGAAGTTAATTTTAGGCGTGGTTTGCTGTCAAGCAAACATAAAGTGCCAAGATTAAACCCATCCTGAGTAACAAGAGGTGCGCCAGCATAAAAGCGCAACCCTGGTTCGCTAGTAGCGAAGGGCATACAAGCAAAGCGAGGATCGGATCTCGTATCGGGAACGATTAAAATATCGTTATATAAAAGAGCAAAGCTACACATAGTTGATTCCCGACTAACTTCGGGAGTATCAAAGCCGTAGCTAGATTTAAACCAAGCTCGATATTCATCAACCAGCGATACTAGGGCAATTGGTACTTCAAATAACCGCGCAGCTAAAGTCGTGATGCGATCAAAGCTTTCTTCAGGCGGTGTATCGAGGATATTGTAGCGCCGTAGTGCCTCTAAGCGTTGCGCTTCATTAGGTGGTAGGAGAGGCGGGTTTAAAGCATTGTTAGATACTTCTAAGTTAGGCGATGAGGCAGCAACAATCGGATTTTGCATTCCTTGAATGGGTACTATAGATATTTTTTTTAATGAAGCAAAGCTTGAAAGCGACTGATTTTTCTTACTACAGCCGTAGGTTGTCAGCTAGTTATATTCAATTAATTTTATCGTGTAATTATCTTATGGATAGGGGATGCGATCGCATCTAATCAAAGTAGTATTTTTACAGCTACCAGACCTTACGCATTTTAACTATAAAATCCGCCATTTCCCCAAATTCTGGCTTCTGACTCCTGAATTGTTATTAAAAACTAAAACGCAAATGAATTCTGGGGTTAAGCATCTTCTCTACTGGTTGACCGTTTTTGAGATGTTGTTCAACTATCACTGACACATCATTAGGCTTTACTCGGTAATACCACGTTTCATCAGGTAAAATTCGCACAGTTGCGCCACTACTACATTGTCCCTGACACTCAGCACCTGTAACTGTCACCCCTGGAACAACAGCCGCTTGAAAAGCAGCCAGCACCTCTGCTGAATTATTTTCTAGACAAGAGCGGTATTGACAAACTAGCACACAACGCTGTTTGAGATTTGGGGAATTTTCTTCTAAACCCGTTTCCACGCTTGCTTCGGTGTTGAGTATAAATAGTTACTGCTTTATAGTAACTTGTGAAGCCAGAACCTAGTATAGATAAAGACTAATTTCGATACTAGGAAAAACGAGCGTGACTTATCTAGAAGCGGCAGCCCAATTTTACAGTGAAGTAGCCGAAACACCGCAAGTTGGTTTGTGCTGTGTGCAAAGCAGCCCTTTGCAACTCCCAGGACTGAACATTTCCCCTCAAATGCAGGAAATGAACTACGGCTGCGGAACTACAGTCCACGCAGCAGAATTGGTGAACCAGCCAACAGTCTTGTATGTGGGTGTGGGTGGTGGTTTAGAAGCACTACAATTTGCTTATTTTTCCCGTAAACCTAGTGCTGTGATTGCTGTTGATCCGGTTCCTGCGATGCGTGAAGCAGCAGCACGTAATTTAATTATTGCTGCTGAAGAAAATTCTTGGTTTGATCCGAGTTTTGTAGAAATTCGGGAAGGAGATGCTTTTGCTTTACCTGTTCCAGATGCTTCTGTAGATGTAGTAGCTCAAAATTGTCTATTTAATATCTTTGAACCCGCAGACCTTAAAAAAGCTCTCCAAGAAGCTTACCGCGTCTTAAAGCCTGGTGGACGTTTACTAATGAGCGATCCGATCGCTACTCGTGAAATTCCGCAACACTTGCGCCAAGACGATCGCTTACGAGCAATGTGTTTATCTGGGGCGTTAACTTATCAAGAATATACTCAGCATTTAGTTGATACTGGTTTTGGACAAATAGAAGTTCGGGCGCGTCGTCCTTATCGGTTGCTAGATTGCCAAACCTATAATTTGTCAGAACCTTTACTATTAGAAAGTCTTGATTCTGTATCCTTTAAAGTACCAATTCCAGAAGATGGTGCCTGCATTTTCACTGGAAAAACAGCTATTTATTCAGGTTCGCAAGAAATATTTGATGATTCAGCAGGTCATATTCTCCAAAAAGGTGTACCAGCAGCCGTATGTGATAAAACTGCTGCAAAGTTAGGCTCACGTCTGCCTGAAGAAGTATTAATTACAGATTCCACTTGGCACTATACTGGTGGCGGTTGTTGCTAATTAATACTAAATTTAAGTAAGAAATGTTAATTTTTGCCTTGCTTTTAGCTACCCTATTTTTAGCTTACTCTAACGGTGCTAATGATAACTTTAAAGGCGTAGCTACTTTATTTGGTAGCCAAACAACTAGCTATAAAGTTGCGATTTGGTTAGCTACATTAGCAACGTTTGCTGGCTCATTAGCATCTATTTTTTTAGCAGAAACGCTGTTAAAAAACTTTTCGGGTAAGGGGTTGGTTCCAGATGCGATCGCCGATTCTACAGAATTTCACCTAGCGGTTGCTCTTGGTGCTGGTTTAACAGTGATAATTGCCACACTCACTGGTTTTCCCATCTCTACAACTCACGGCTTAACAGGGGCGCTAGTCGGGGCAGGTTTAGTAGCAATTGGCACACAAGTTAATTTTGAGAAACTGGGAAGCTCATTTTTTCTCCCATTGTTAATTAGCCCCTTAGTAGCGATTGCATTAGGTGCAGTTTTGTATGGCTTATTGCGTTTTCTGCGAGTGCGTTTAGGCATACAGAAAGAATGGTGTATTTGTGCGGGAGAAACACAACAATTTATTCCCATTCCCCAACCAGATGCTACTAATATTTTACAGTGCATCAAAACGACAGATGTAGCAGTAGATTCAACGGAAAAATGTACCCAAAGGTATATAGGAAAATTTGGCAAAATCACGAATCAGCAATTAGTTGATGCTTTTCACTTTCTTAGTGCTGGAATAGTTAGCTTTGCTAGAGGGTTAAATGATACACCCAAGATTGTCTCAATTATCCTGATAGTTAAAGCTTTATCAATTCAGGGAGCAATGTTAGCCGTAGGAATTGCGATCGCACTTGGCGGGATCTTAAATGCGCGTAAAGTTGCCGAAACCATGAGTAAAAAAATTACTGCCATGAATCATGGTCAAGGATTAATTGCTAATGTGGTGACAGGATCGTTAGTAATTGCTGCTAGTGGATACGGTTTACCCGTTTCTACCACCCATGTTTCAGTTGGTTCTATTTTTGGCGTTGGCTTGATTTCCCAAAAAGCTAATGCCAAGGTTTTTTATCAAATTCTCTTGTCATGGCTTTTAACCTTACCTATTGCAGCTACGATCAGTGCGATCGTTTACTGGTTATTGAGCAGGTAATATTAAGTTTGATCGATTAACCCTAATATGCGTAGGGGCGGGTTGACAGATAAAACTTGCTACTAATCAATATCTTAGTTTAACCCGCCCCAACATATAGGTAATGAGAGCGGACATAATATCAGCCTTAATTAGACAAATATCTACAGCAAACATTCAATTAGGAATACCCCTAAAAATGGTTTCTACACAATCATCTAATTTAATCACACCTTTTCAAACAAAGCTCGGCAGTGCTTTAACCAAAAACCAAATTAGTGTTTTACAAATTAATTTGGGTAAACGCTGCAACCTCGCCTGTAGCCACTGTCATGTGGAAGCAAGCCCAAAACGCACAGAGGAACTCTCACCAGAAATATGTGAGCAGTTAATCAAGTTAATTTATAACTTTCCTCAAATAAAAATTGTAGATTTAACTGGCGGTGCGCCAGAGATGAATTATGGTTTTAAACCAGTGGTAGAAGCAGCAAGAAATACAGGGAAACAAGTAATTGTCCGTTCTAATTTGACTATTTATTTTGAAAAAGGATTTGAGGACATTCCTGAATACTGCGCTAAACACCAAACAAGAATAGTTGCTTCTTTACCTTGTTATTTGCAAGATAATGTTGACAAAATGCGTGGCGCAGGTGTTTATGATGCCTCAATTAGAGCTATACAGATACTTAATCAACTCGGATATGGTAAGTCTTCAGATTTAATCTTGGACTTAGTTTATAATCCTCCGCTTCCTAAATCAGAAAATTTCTCTCTTACTCCAGATCAAGGTAAGCTTGAACAAGATTATAAAATGTTCCTTCAAGAACATTTTGACATTCAATTTAACAGTTTGTTGACAATCACCAATTTACCAATTGGTAGAACTAAACTTTCTCTACAGCGCAATCAACTATATGCACCTTACTTAAAGTTTTTGGATAATAATTTTAATCCTAATACTATTGAAGGTTTGATGTGTAGGAATGAGCTTTCAGTTGATTATTTAGGCAATGTTTATGATTGCGACTTTAATCAGATGGAAAATCTACCTGCTAAACTGCCATCTGGTGAAGCATTAACAGTGGCAAAGTTTTTAGAAGCTGGTAGTTTAGATTTAATCGAACAGGTACAAACTGCACCCTTTTGTTATGGTTGTACGGCTGGGTGTGGCTCTAGTTGTGGTGGCGCTTTGACAATTAACAATTAACAATTAACAATGACCTACCAATTTTTATCTTAATAAATCTTGATGGTTTGCTGGCAAAATTTCCGTAATTGCTTAAAGTGTCGGTGTATCCTTAACAAACCTTTCATTGATATTGCAAATAGAAGGGTTGTTCAGTTTATCAAGGATAACCATGATTAACTATTTTTCTACGGTAATTTCTCTACTGCGCGATCGCCAAAAATTTCTAGCCGAAATTTACCAAGGCGTAAAACTTCCCAGTAAAATTTCTTCCTTAATGATTTCCAGTTTTTGTTTCTTTGCTGTTTATGGCGCAATTATTGGCGCTTTCCATAGCCCTTTACAAATTTTATCTTCCGCGATTAAACTTCCAGCCCTCTATTTAATTACATTGCTGGTATGTTTACCAACGTTGTATATTTTTAATGTCCTTTTCGGCTCAAAACAAACTTTAGGTCAACACTTTACATTTCTACTCACTGCTGTTTCAGTTATTTCCCTACTTCTTTGTGGATTTGCTCCTATAACTTTGTTCTTTTTAATTACCGTTAATGACTACCATTTTTTCTTACTCCTAAATGTGGCTATCTTCGCCCTTACAGGTATACTTGGCGTTTCATTTCTCTACCAAGTTATGAAGCCAGTTGCCGCCGATCATGACACAGATCAGGGAGTAAAAGTCCGTACTAATATTTTACGGTTTTGGTTAGTGCTTTATGGGTTTGTTGGTAGCCAACTTGGTTGGACACTTAGACCCTTCTTTGGTTCTCCTGGAGCATTTGAGTTGTTTCGTCCTAGAGAAGGTAGTTTTTTATCAGCAGTCTTGAATTCACTTTCAAATTTAAGGTTTTGAAAGTCTGTAATCAAATTTGAGACTTTCATTTTCTGAGGTTAATACTGGCATGAAGCCAAATTTGGAAGATTTAAAAATTACTGAAAAAGAACTGGAAACTCTAACAGGGTTAGATGTTGATGATTTATTTGTTGGCGGTGTCTTAGGAGGAGTGTTTAGAACTTCTATATTCCAGAAACCTCAACAATTTATTTCTTTCTGTATTACTGAAATAATTGTTGCCGTTTTAATATTTATCTTGACTATACCCATTGGATTATCTGTAACGCGCAATTTTGTAGATGGGGTTAATCAGCTACCTGTGATTTGGCAGTTTTTAGAAGTTACTTTAGGAATCACTCTGATAGTGCTAGTTGCTTGGCATATATATATGTGGTTTAGAAGGAAACACCTAAAAACTTTGCTTCATCTCTTGAACGAAGTTGATAAATACAATGAGGTAATTCAAGCTGTTGATATTCTCGATCGCCTAGAAGCAGTTGGCAACTCGCAGGTAAGCTTCATAAATCGCAACGAGACTTTAGAAGCATTAAGAATAACTAGAGATAGCTTGGTTTCTGGATTGATGACTGAGAAAATCTTGCGAGAAACCCGCAGTTCGCGATCGCGCCGTTACGATTTACTCACCAATATAGAAAATAATTTAGTCAACTTAAGAACTTTAGAAGTAAACAATCAAGCAAATGAGTATGGACAACTACTCAATGAAGCTCTCGAAATTAGCCTGAGTGTTCATCAAGAGGTTAAAAAGTTCTCTCGTTTTTCTTCTAAAACGTAAGGTTTATTTTTTAATAGTGAGCTAAGTAACTCAACAATCTTGAAACATTAAACAAACTCCCCTCCCCGAATCTGCGGGGAGGGGCTGGGGGTGGGGTTCTTTCTGATATTTTTTCAAGTTAACATTCTAGGGTTTGCCGATCTCAAATGCTCACTAGGACGGTGTGGAATTTGAACCATAAATGTTGTCCATCCCCCACTGCTTTCAACTTGAATAGTTCCTTCCATCTGTTCTATCAGTTTTTGCACCAACGCAAGTCCTAACCCTGTACCGCCTTGTTTCCAAGGGTCAGCATTTGGAACCCGATAAAACTTGTCGAAAATACGTGGTAGTTCAGATGCTGGGATTTCTACTTGGTTACTGATTGTAAAAATAATTAAGTTGGATTGTTCTACAGTTTTACTGGAATAATTAGCTGTATAACTGACATTGAAAACAATTTGATCGCCAGGGGGAGTGTATTTACAGGCATTGTGGAGTAGTTCTGAAATAATTCTGCCTAAGCTAGTACGATCTGAAACTATTATCGGCAAATCTGGTGAGAGATCAACTTTCAGGTTTTGCTGATGTTGTTGAATACGAGAGTAAAAAGGTGTGACGATTGTAGGTATCCACTCTAGAAGATTAATTTTATCTAAAGAGATAGAGTAACTAGCAACTTCTAGCCTCTGCAAATCTAAAAGATCATTAATTAGTTCTGTTTCTCTAGCACACTCTGATTCCAATATCTCCAGATATCGCTGGCGGCGTTCGCTTGTAGGAGCGATTTTAAG
The DNA here is from genome assembly GCF_000317495.1 of Crinalium epipsammum PCC 9333. Taxonomy (GTDB): domain Bacteria; phylum Cyanobacteriota; class Cyanobacteriia; order Cyanobacteriales; family PCC-9333; genus Crinalium; species Crinalium epipsammum. The sequence continues at coordinate 3,656,361 of NC_019753.1, read as the reverse complement.
CATTTGGATTGCCATTTTCATATTTGATAATGGCGTTCTCAGTTCGTGAGAAACTGTGCTAAGAAAATCGTCTTTAAGAATATTGAGTTGTTCTAATTCTTCAATTTTTTGTTCTAGTTGAGCGGTGCGTTCTTGCACTTGGCTTTCTAAGTCGGCGTTAATTGCTGAACTTTGTTGATAAAGTTGTGCTTGCTGAATTGCGATCGCTAATTGATCGGCGATCGCACTAACTAATTCTACCTGTGATTGTTGCCATTCCTCAATACCATTACACAAACTTAGGCTGCCCCAAAGGTGCTGTTGAAAATGCAACGGTACTAATAACCAAGCGCCTTGATATCTTAGGTTAATCTGGCTTGCTTCAGTATCTTTATTGTCAGTATTTTGAATCTTTACCACTTGTAACTGCTTAAGTTTGGTGCTTATTTCGTAATCAACATCAGGAACTTGCACCCCCAAACTGTTTAATTGTCCTGTCTGTTGTGGATACTCAGCAACAATCAACCAAACTTGCTCGTATGGCAAATATTGTTGAATTTCCACACGCTCAACTTGCAATATTAGAGTAATTTCTTGAGCAGCGATCGCACAAATTGTTTCTAAATCTAGGTAACTACGCATCATTCGCGTAAACCTATGCAAAGCTTGCTCTCGTATTGTTTGTTGTTTTAAGACTATTTCTGCTTGTTTACGTTCGCTAATATCACGACAGTTAACAACCACGCCTTTTGTACTAGCTTCTTGCAAGAGGTTATTAACAGCTACCTCAACATCAATCCACTTACCTGATCCATGATGCAATCTGATCTCAGTTAATCCCACTACGCCTGGTTGTTTTAACCTTTCAGCAAATTCACTTTTAGCATTTGATTGATCTTGCGGATGAATGTAGTCAAAAACGTTTTTACCAACCAATTCCTCTGGTTGATAACCCAAAATCAACTTTACAGAAGGACTAACATAACGGATACTACCGTCTGCCTCTAAAACAGTAATAATATCTGATGAATTTTGAACCAAAGAACGAAAACGTTCTTCACTTTTAGCTAATTCATCAATTGCTTTTTTCTGTTGATCAATATTGAGCGCAACTTGACATACACCAATTACTTGTCTTGCGTCATCCAAGACAGGACAATAATTAATTTCAAACCAATAACTATCGCCCTTAATTCCCTTAAACAACTTTTCTATTTTTAATGATTTACCTTTAATAGCAGCATTAAACGCTCGATGAAAATCATAGATTTCATCTGCAATGAGAAAATCGTTAATTGAATTATATTCATTCAAATTTTTATGATAAATTTTTAGAGCCCAATCGTTAGCGGTTTTGTTAAATGCTTGAATTTGATAATCCCAATCAATCATCACAACAGCTTGCAAGCTGCTATTAAAAATTGCTTTCAAGTTTGCTGCCGATTGTTTTAAAGCTACTTCTGAACGTCTGCGATCTGTCGTGTCTACACAAACACTAAGAAAGCCTTTAAGCCCATCAACATCTCGGATAACAGCATGAGTGATATCCGCCACAAACTGTGTGTCATCTTTACGTTTAGTAACAAAGCTACCTTGCCACACAGTCGCTTGATCCCGATTCACCAGAATAGCTTCTGCTAGCTGGGGAATGTCCTTTGCCATTATCACATTATAGATATGTTTACCAATAACTTCTTCTGCTGTCCATTGAAAAAGAGTGTGAGCAAAGCGGTTCCAATAAATTATTTTACCTTCTACATCAGTAGCAATGACCGCGTTACAAACTTGATCTAGAAGAGCAGCTTGGAAACTTATTGGCATTTGTGTCCGTTCCGATCTAGTTTCGATAGCTGAAAGAATATTTGGCAACAGCTTAAGGGCGATGTCATCTATACAAGACTCACGCAATATCTGCATTTGTTCCGGTATCATAACGGAAATTCTGTGCCTGAATTATTGTCGCAGCAAGTCTTGCTAATACTTGATCTGCTGACACTTCATTCTATCAAATTCAACTTTTGTTACTCCCCTGCCTTCCGAGGGAGTCGTCTTTTTCAGGAAAGGTACATTTCACCGAAATCTCCAAGTTGCAGTCGGAAGAACCTTCTGTAATATAAGGAATACCTGCTTTAGCTCCAAACTTAAGACCAAACTTTAGTGAAACTTCCTCAACTTTAGCTGCACCAAAATCCTTAAAAGCTCCTAAAACGTACATTGTATAGCCACGAATCATTGTCCGTGCCTGCTGCATTTTTACTAAAGCATCATCTGCAATGCCCATTTCCCCTGGGCGCTGATTACTGGGAGCGTTGGGAGTTGCCAGGGTTGGGTCTTCCTTAATTTCTACAAAGATTTCATAAACTTCGCCATTTTCTTCAATCACCAGCCGTTGTACTTCTGACATGGAGAACCTCAGCAAACATTAAGTTTTACAAGTTATTGATGCACTTTCCCAGTATATCTGGCTAATCTAATCACAGGAATTTCTACTTAATCAACATATATTCTTAAATATTTAATTTTTTATGAAACGATATGCTTTAGTGATTGGGATTTCTGCCTATGATAGTAATTATTTACCTAAGCTTGCCAAACCTGCGGCTAGTGCTGAAGCGATCGCCCAAATTTTAGAACAACACGGCGATTTTCAGGAAGTGCGCCGCTTACCTGCTAACTGGTTAAGCAGCGATCGCAGTGAAGTTGGGATTAGTAAACTGACTGCCAATGAACTCAGTAAAGAACTCAAACGATTACTAGAGGTACAGTTAAAAGATGGTGGCGAAGCTTTAATATATTTTAGTGGTCATGGCTTTGTTATGCCCGATAATATGGGTGAATCAGAGGCATTTCTCGCAGCTTCAGATACCCAGATTGGGGTGGAAAACGGGCAGGTAATTTGGCAACGCAACAGTATTTCTCTGCGTAGTCTCAGTAAGAAATTCTCAGAATCAAAGGTTAATAATTTAGTTGTCTTATTAGATTGCTGTCACTCAGGATCATTAATTGAAAGCAAAGTTGTGCAGCAGGTGCTAACATTTGCAGGCGATCGCTCAATTGCTTTGATGGCAGCTTGTCGTGATTTTGAAAAAGCTTATGAGGGAGGAGCAGAGTCACCCTACAGTATTTTTACAACTGCACTGCTGACAGGATTATCTCGATCACAGAATGAAAATGCAGAAGAAGTAACTAGCAATAAGCTGAATACAGTAATCGAACAAGAACTTAGGGGTACAGGACAAGAACCTGTTTGTTTAATTTACAAACAGCCAATGACAATTGTTAGGTATAGTGCGATCGCACCAGGTATTCTCCCTGCAAAAACAGAATTACAACGTGACAATCCTTATTTAGGTCTTTACCCATTTGAAGAAAAAGACGCAGAGCGTTTTTTTGGACGAGAACAAGTAATTTGGGATGTCATTAACTGTATTGACCATAATCCTTTTTTGGCAGTAATGGGTTCCTCTGGTAGTGGCAAATCTTCCTTAATTAAAGCAGGTGTGCTACCTAAATTAAGACAGCGATATCAATGGCAAATTGCCGTGATGACTCCTGGTAAAAATCCTCGTCAAAAATTAATTGAAGTTCTCGAACAGCGTCAAACTGAAGAAACAACATTTCTCTTGATAATTGACCAATTTGAAGAAGTCTTTACATTATGTGAAGATCAAGTTGAGTGTCAAGGTTTTTTTCGATTAATTGCCAAGGAAGTAAGTAAATCTGAGTATGAAACTCGAATTGCGGTTGTAATTCGAGCAGACTTTATGTCTAAGTGTGGAGACTATGCAGAAATTGCTGATTTAATCAATGCTTCCCGCCCAACTGGTTACGTGGTCAAGTCTTTATGTTTACCAGAGTTTAGGACAGACATAGAACAAGCGATCGCACTCCCTGCTCTTCGACAAGGAGTTTCATTTGAATCAGGATTAGTAGCAGAAATTGTTTCCGATGTTATTGCTGACCCTGGCGCTTTACCACTATTGCAATATGCCTTAAAAGAACTGTGGAAAGTTTGTATTGAACAGCCAGAAAATCCAGAACCTTGTCTTACTTGGAAAGGATATGAACAAATTGGTAAAGTAGGGGGAGCATTAACCAAACAAGCTAACTTAATATACGACAGTTTTAGCAAAGCAGAACAGCAATTTGTCCGATACTTATTTGCTGAAGAACTCGTACAGCTTGGAGAAGGAGAAAAAGTCACTCGTCGTCGTACAACTTGGAAACGTTTAGAATCTATAGCTTACCCACCAGAATTAACTAAGGAATTAGTTAGAGAAGTCGTCAATCAGTTAGCTATTCAGCGATTGATAGTAACTGATGAAGAAACAGTCGAAGTAGCTCACGAATCTTTATTATCAGAATGGGCGCTATTGAAACAGTGGATTGATACAGACAGAGAAAAAATCCGTCTCAAGCATCGCATAGAATCAGAATGTCGTGATTGGCAAGAAAAGTATCAAAAATCAGATAAAGCTTTGCTGATGGGTGCTTTATTAGCAACAGTTGAAGAGAAACTTGATTGGGAAAAGTTACCAGAAGCAGAGTATGTTAAGAAAAGTCTAGAAAAGCGCGATCATGAACTTACTTTTTATCGCGCAACGTTGATAGGTGCAGTTGCATCTCTATTTTGCATTACAGTTATTGCTATTTTTGCTGGAGTTAAATGGCAAGCTGCTGATCGCGGTCAGATTGAAGCCTTAACCACATCTTCAACCGCCAAATTTAACGAAAATCGCAATTCATTTAATGCTTTAATAGACGCTCTCAAAGCAGCAGAACAGCTAAAAAATTCCATCGTGCTTGCAAAAAATCCAGAATCACAATCTCAAGTCATCGGCGCACTTATACAAGCTCGTGCCTTTGTAAAAGAGCGCAACCGTATAGAACAACATAATAATTACGTTAGCACTGTTAGCTATAGTCCTGACGGTAAATTAATTGCCACTGGCAGTGGTGACAACACAGTAAAACTTTGGGATCTAGAGCGTAGAAAATTTAAAACTCTACCCAAGCAAAAAAATGCAATTAGCAGCGTCAGCTTTAATCACAATAGCTCCAAAATTGCTACTGCTAGCTATGATGGCACTGTCAAACTTTGGAATGCTAAAGGCAATTTAATTAAAACATTACAGCAGCCTAATAAAATGCCAGTTTATAGTGTAACTTTTAGCCCTGATGGAACAATCGCCACTGCAAGTTCGGATGCAACTGTCAAATTATGGGATAAAAATGGCAATTTCCTTCAAACACTAAACGATAAAAAAACTCCCGACGGACATAAAAAAGCAGTCTACAGTGTTAGTTTTAGTCCTAATGGCAATACGATCGCCACTGGTAGCCATGACAAAACAGTAAAAATCTGGACTCAGCAACAAGGAAAATGGAAAATAAACATTTTAAATGGGCATACAAAAATGGTTACTAAAGTTAGCTTTAATGGCAAAGGAGACTTACTTGCTAGTGCTAGTAACGATAAAACAGCCATATTGTGGGACTTAAAAACACGCAAGCAGCGAATAAAACTTACAGGACACATTGATGGAGTTAAAGATATCAGCTTCAATCCCAAGGAGCCGATAATTGCTACTGCTAGTGCTGATAATAAAATCAAACTTTGGGATTTAAAAGGAAAACTATTAAACACTCTGGCAGGACATACAAGCAGAGTTAACAGCATCAGTTTCAAGCCAGATGGCAGCATCTTAGCTTCTGGTAGTAACGACAAAACTGTTAAATTATGGGCTATAAAAAATAATTGGTTGACAGTTTTGACAACATACGAAAATTCAGCCGATCTTGTTAAAATTAGTCCAGATGGTCAAATCATAGCTACTGCTAGTAATAATCAGCTTAAGTTATTTCAGAAGAAAACCCCAGATAGTCAAATTCTAGCTACTGGTAGTAATAATCAGCTTAAGTTATTGCAAGATAAAAATTTTGAAAATAGAATTAGTGATTTCAGCTTTAGTCTTAACAGTCAAAAAGTTGCTATAGCAAATTGGGATGGCACAGTACAATTATGGAATCGTCAAGATAATTCATTCAAAGATTTACCTGGAAAGCGTGATCAAGAAATGTTGAGTGTCAGCATTAGTCCTGATGGTGAAATCGCTGCTGGAACTCAGGCTGGATTAATTCAACTTTGGGCAAAAGATCAAAGATCATTAGGAAGTTTTCCAGCACATAAGACAAAGATATTTAGCATAAAATTTAGCCCTGATAACAACATAATTGCCAGTGCGGATGACGGAGGTAATATCAAACTGTGGAATCGAAAGAGCAAAAAATTACAAGATTTTTGGCAATCAAATAATAGCCCAATTTACAGTATTGATTTCAGTCCAGATAGCCAAATATTAGCTACTGCGAGTGAGGACAATACTGTCAAGTTGTGGAAACAAGATAGTAAAGGTAAATATATACTTATTAAAACGCTCAAACATGACGGCGGGGTAGCCAGCGTTAGTTTTAGCAAAGATGGTAATCTTCTTGCTAGTGCTAGTGACGATAAAATTGTAAGAATTTGGACAAAAGACGGGACATTAATTAAAAAATTGACAGGGCATCAGGATGAAGTGACATCAGTGAGTTTTAGTCCTAATGATAATAACATCCTTGCTAGTTCTAGTTCAGACCAAAAAGTACTGCTTTGGGATTTAGATAAATTAACTGTAGACGAATTAAGGAAAGATGGATGTGAGTGGCTACAGGACTATAGGAAAAATAATTCCAATGCTCCATCTGATATCTGCAATGATGTAAAATAAAGGGTAATTATCAATAGACATCTCCAGAAATTATTGGTATGTTGCCTGGAACGAATGTAGAGCCCCGCCAGGGCGCGACTCTACATTCTATGAGAGGAGATGTCTATTGAATGAACAGCGTAATTCCGAATTGTCTAACCCGATAATGAGTTAGACATAAGCAATGACTTCAAACATTTCTAACATATATCCATCTAAATCAGCTATGAACAACATAAATAAACCACGAAAAATTGATTGGAAAAAAAGGGATTAGGTTGGATTCCAGATTATCCCGATATTAGAGACTATCGAACCAATCAAGATAAATTAATTAAGAAAAATGGTGTTGTTAAAAAAGATGAATTTACGGGCGCTGTTGAGGAAATAGCTGACAAATTAATTGCAGTTTTAAACATCATAAAAAATAATCAAGTCTCCGAGCAAAAGGATGATAATATAGAAGAATTAGTTAACAGCTTACAAAATAAAATTTTCGGAAATGTTAGTTTTATAACAGTCAAAGTTAGGAAGATTTTAAGACAAGGTTCACCCCCCGTAAAATCTAACTACTTTAATCCTGAACTCACTCAATTTCAAGCAAATCAAATACTGGAATTAAAAAAATATTTGTATATTCTGGTAGCAAAGGGACTAAATACAGAAGTATTAAAATCGCCACTTGTTCTTGAACAAGGCATTGACCTGGACGATCCTAAAGAGCTAGTCAAATGGCTTATAACCAATGAGTTTGATGAAACCACTAAACGCCTTTTAATGGTATTTCAATGCTGTGCTGATATTAAAATTGATGGTATTTTGGGGCTGGAGACTTATACAGCTTTAAATGAGTATTTCAATGCTGAACCTAGCAAACTTCAAGAACTAGGTGAAAGTCAACGCCCAGAAAATAAAAATAAAGTTAATCAAATCTTATCTGGGGAAATTTCTTCACCTGCCGAAACTAAAGTTAAGTTAGTTTCTCTTCCTTCACTGATACCTAATGAAATTTTCAAAGTGATTTTAGATCAATTAATTAAATTAGAGGTGGTAGAAAGTGATTTTTATGATAATAATTCAGATGATTGTTTACAAGAAGATTTCCGTGCAATAATTTTAGAATTAACACAATTTAAGTGGAAAAAAGTATTCACGCCGGAAAAACTACAAGATTTTATTGATATAGCCCAGAAGAATTTTCTCTTTATTGAGCCAATCATCTCTCTAATTATAAATCTAACTACTCCATTAGCTCAGTTTAAAAGTTTTGAGGAAGCTATGGAAGTGGGATTTAAACAACTGAAACCAATCATTAACACTTCTCAGACATTTACTTCAGGATTTATCTCCAATTCAACAATTAATTGTCTGGAAGATAGTAAAGAATACATTTTATCAAAAGTTGACGCAAAAAAATTAGCTCAATTGGTGCAAAAGATGCACGCGCGTTATTATGATTCCTTGAATTTGCTTCTCCGAGAAAGAAAAAAGCCTATAGATAGTAACAAGCTCAAAGATAACGCAAGTGAAATATACTTTTATGTGTTGCTCAAAAAAATATATTATGGGGTTCAATATTACTGCTTTAAAGCAAGAAGAACCTCTAGGGGAGTCCAATATTTTTAGCAAACAAGAGTTGCTAGAAATTGATAATTTAGCTAAAAACGTTGAAACAAATACTGTTGAGATTTTTTCAACAGACCCTATTCAAATTCCAATCAGTAAAAGTTTGTCTTTTGAAAAATCAGTTAATTGTGAACCACAATTAACACCTTATTTATTTTTACCAAGTGTAGTTGACTTAAGCTACTGGTGTTCTGCAATTGAAGATCAAGGTTCTATAAATTCCTGTACTGCTTTTGCTGCTAGTGGATTAATTGAATATTTTGCTAACAAAAGTCAAGGGAAATATACAGATGTTTCTCCAATGTTTCTGTATAAAGCTGCGCGTAACTTAATGAACGTGACAGGCGATGTCGGGGCATCTTTACGAGAGACAATGAAAGCGATCGCACTTTTTGGTGTACCTCCAGAAGAATTTTGGAAATATGAAGAAGACAGAGTAGAAGATGAACCACCTGCATTTTGCTACTCCTATGCCCAAAATTATCAATCCTTAAAATATTTCCGCTTAGACTACGCTGGTATTTCCAAAGAAACTTTGTTATTTCAACTCAAGGCAGTTTTAGCAGCAGGTTTTCCCTGTATGTTTGGGTTTACAATTTATTCTTCTGTTTATGATGAATTTAATATTCACAAAGGCTATATACCTTTTCCAGATGCTGTAAAAGATCAAGTTGTAGGCGGTCATGCTGTTGTTGCTGTTGGTTACGATGATTTTAAAGAAATTCCCCAAGCAGACTCAAAATTAATTTCTCAAGGTGCATTATTAATCCGAAATTCGTGGGGAAGAGAATGGGGATGCAAAGGTTATGGCTGGCTACCTTATGATTATCTGCTGCAAGGACTAACCCGCGATTGGTGGTCGCTACTTAAAACAGAATGGTTTGAAGCCGATAATTTTGGTTTTGGTGCTAGAAATTTTGGGGTAGAGGATAAAAATTCTGATCAGCCGTGAGATCCAGCGAACCAGCCAATTTATGAAAATTTAGTTAAAATTTGTAAGGAATAACAAAAAACTGATGAATCATACTGCGTTAGAACAAATAGCGACTCAACTAGAAAGTGAAAACTTGCGCGATCGCATAGTCGCTCTTGCCTCACAGCGCCACGTTCCAGCAGCAGATGCCGTACCTTTAATTAAAAAAGTATTATAAGACCACAACCTGCAATTACGCTCAATGGCAGTGTTTGCTCTGGGAGTAAAAGCCACAAACTGTGTGGTATCTTTACGTTTAGTAACAAAACTACCTTGCCACACAGTCGCTTGATCGGGATTAATCACAATAGCTTCTGCTACCTGGGGAAGATCCTTAGTAATGATCACATTACAGATATTTTTACCAATAACCTCTTCCTCTGTCCATTGAAAAAGACTGTGGGCAAAGCGGTTCCAATAAATTATTTTACCTTCTACACCAGTAGCAATGACCGCGTTACAAACTTGATCCAAAAGGGCAGCTTGGATACTAATTGGCATTTGTGTCGGCTCAGATCCAGTTTCGATAGCTGACAGAATATTGGGCAACAGCTTCAGGGCGATGTCATCTCTACAAGACTCACGCAATATCTGCATTTGTTCCGGTATCATAACGGAAATTCTGTGCCTACATTATGCCACAGCAAATCTTGCTAATACTTGATTTGCTAACAGTTAATTGTATCAAATTCAACTTTTGCCACTCCCCTGCCTTCAGAGGGAACAGCATCTCTGAGGAAAAAATTAGCGACTATAGGGGCGCTTTGATTAGCTTTATCAAGTACCAATAATTATCTCCCAAACCCGCCCCTACGCCCTTGTGTATTAGATGCAAATGCCGATACTGCCATACTACGCTAGACCACAGGAGTACATCAATATCTGAGAATTTCGTTACAATTTGTAAAGAACTCAGGTAAACTGATGAACCATTTGACATTAGAGCAATTAGCTACTCAACTAGAAAGTGAAAATCTGCGCGATCGCATGGTCGCTCTTGCTTCACTGCGCGACGTTCCAGCCGTTGATGCTGTACCTTTAATTAAAAAAGTATTAGAGGACGACAACCTGCAATTACGCTCAATGGCAGTATTTGCTCTGGGAGTAAAAGCTACCGACGAATGCTATCCCATCTTAGTAAAATTGCTAGAAAACGACCCCGACTATGGCATTCGTGCCGATGCTGCGGGTGCTTTAGGTTACTTAGAAGATATTCGCGCCTTTGAAGCTTTATCCCGCGCCTTCTATGAAGATACAGATTGGTTAGTACGCTTTAGCGCGGCTGTCGCACTAGGTAACTTAAAAGATCCCCGCGCTTATGATGTGCTGATTCAAGCTTTAGATGCTAAAGAAGTAGTAGTACACCAAGCTGCGATCGCGGCATTAGGCGAAATTAAAGCCATAGATGCAGTCGATCACATCCTGCGTTTTGCTCAATCTGAAGATTGGTTAGTGCGTCAACGGTTAGCAGAATCTTTGGGTCATCTTCCCAGCCCCAAAAGTATCTCTGCCTTAAAATACCTAGCCAAAGATAACCATAATCATGTCTCTGAGGCAGCACTACACTCACTCAAAAACTTGGGAGAAAACCCTAATTAATAGTTGCACAGATCAACAACCAACCATTGAAAACAATTTACTTCCATCTCAAAGGCAAAGCTTTCTAATAAGTACTTTTTGTTAGGTCACACCTATCGCTTAAAATTTGTATTAAATAGGACTTATGCAAGTCCCCCTTTTTAAGGGGGATTTAGGGGGATCGGCAACGGCTGAAACTGCTTATTTTAGCGTTAATGATGCGTAAGTCCTGTTAAAGTTAAAAAACTGTTGGCGCAAGACAATTTAATTCATGGATGTTCAAGAATTTTTCCAACTAAGTGCCGGAAAATGGTTTTCCCAGCGTACTAGCCACCATTTAGCTTTTAAGCAAACAGAAAGTGGCAAGTCAGATATTGTCATTGAGAACGTAGCACCAAATGACCCCGAAGTTATTCAGCTTTGTGAACAATACGAAGTTGATCCGAAATTAGCTTTGAGTGCAGCCCGTGTCACTTGGAACGGCACAATGGAATGGGACGAAGAAAAACACTCTGGTTCCACCGTCATGGTACCAATTGCCGATCCTGATAAACCAAATGAAGGCAAGCTGCTACGCTCTGTTGGCTACGCTGAAAAAGCTCCCGTTGCGGGTCGCTATATTATGGGTAGCGATGATGCTTTCACCTTAATTACCGAGTATGAAACAATGTACTCAGAAGAACGTATCTGGTTTGCCAGCCCTAACCTGAGACTACGCACCAGCACCTTAAAACGCTTTGGTGGTTTCAGTATGGCGACGTTTTGCTCAGAAATTCGCATGGGTGTAACGCAACCAGCAACGCAACCAACAGACACCGCCGCTAGTGTTTAACTAATTTTAGGATTTACGCAGAGATCCCCCTAAATCCCCCTTAGAAAGGGGGACTTTGAAGTTCCCCCTTTTTAAGGGGGGCTAGGGGGGATCAAGATTTCAAGCTTGCGGTGCGTAAGTCCTATAATTTTTCAGCTACTAACTTTTTACCCCCTCCCTGTGGACGGGGAGGGGGCAGGGGGTGGGGTTTTCTCATAAAAAAAAATTTAAGGGTAAGGAATCAGGTATAAATACCCGCCATAATCCTTACCCTTTGTTTTAGGTTAGTTAAAAAATGTGTGATCCGCTCTCGTACTTCCAACACCGCTTATGGAACAGTATTTTCAGCCGTTAGCTTCGTGTACTTTGAGTTTTACATCGGCAGATGCTAATAGCACCAGTTTCACGCCTGCCCGACCCGGACGACCGATGGGTGTTACCAACTTAATTATATCACTAGACTTCTAGAATATTTAGATAAATCTTGAATTTTATCTGCGTTTATCTGCGTTTATCTGCGGTTAATTAAAAAATTTAAAAGTAATCAAAATGATTTTTGCAAGAATTCTACGGTTTTAAAATTTAACAAGGCACCTTAATTAAAGGGTTCCCAGGTTAAACCTGGGAACGAGTAACTACAGTGTGTTATTTGCCCAACACAAAGTTAACTAGCTTTCCAGGTACAACAATCACTTTTTTAATCTCCTTACCCTCAATAAAACGTTGGGTAAATTCAGATTCACGAGCATATTTTTCTAACGCATCGCGGTCTGCTTGAGTAGGGACTTTAATTGTGCCACGAGTTTTGCCCATGATTTGAATTACTAAAGTAATTTCATCGGCAATTAAGGCATCTGGATCAGCTTTGAGCCATGCTTGATAGTGTACTGAATCAGTATGACCAATACTATGCCAGAGTTCCTCAGCAATGTGAGGCGCAAAGGGTGCAAGCAAAATAATCAGGGTTTCAATACCTTCTGCATAAACTGGTGAGTCTTTGCAAGTAGCATCATTCAATGCGTTGCTGAGTTTCATTAATTCTGAAACCCCAGTATTAAACTGATAATCGCCTTCTAAATCCTCTGTAATTTCCTTAATCGCTGTATGAATCGCCCGCCGCAATTCTTTTTCTGCTGCTGTTGGGCATTCGGAAACAGTAGTTGCAGTTTGGTTAGCAGATGTATCCTCTGTTTGCTGTTCCTCAATAGGTGTAGGCGAGGGTTGAGGAGTAGGCGCTGCTTCTTCTTTAGTTTCAGGTGCAGGATTTTTGGTGATTTGGGGTTTAAATGTTTCCAGTTTTGCGAAAAGCTTTTGGCGAGTAGATGCTAATACCAAATTACGAGCAGCAAACCAAGTCGCATATCCAAAACCAATTAGTTGGAACACTGGTTCTAGCAGTGGTATATGATTAACCGCATCTAGCAAGGTTATGGTGAGATAAACTGCGATCGCACCCGCACTAATCAAACCCACCGTAATTAGTGGTTTTTTGTATGTACTAACAAACTTACCCACATAATCAGGCAAATCAGACAGCACTTGAGTTCCTTGCTGTAAAATTTGCTGCCACTCAGGTAATGATGCTGCTACATCTTTCTCAGTTTCAACATCATCGCTTTTTACCTCTTCATCCCAAGCAGGAGGTAAAACAGGTTGTGCAGGAGCAAAATCTGTTACTAACCTCCAAACTCGGTTGAGAAAACGGGATTGTCCTTCTACGTCCGCATCATCCCATTCCAAATCTTTTTCTGGTGGCGCTTTAAATAAAATAAACATCCGCGCCGTATCTACCCCATATTTACCAAGCACGTCTTCTGGAGCAATGCCATTGTATTTAGACTTGGACATCTTTTCATAGAAGACATCCAAAGGATCTCCGGTTTCGGGATCTTTGGGGTTAGCTGGATCTACCTGTGCTTGTGGAATGTATTTACCCGTTGCAGGGTTTTTATATGTCATCCCTTGCACCATGCCTTGAGTTAACAGGCGTTGGAATGGTTCATCAAAATTGATCAGACCGCGATCGCGCAAAACCTTGACAAAAAACCGCGAATATAGTAAATGCAAAATTGCGTGTTCAATTCCGCCTACATACTGGTCAACAGGCATCCAGTCATTAGTTTTTGCTGGATCAAAAGCTTGCTGATCATTCTTTGCGTCAGGATAGCGCAGGAAATACCAAGATGAATCAATAAACGTATCCATCGTGTCAGTTTCACGCTTGGCAGGCGTACCACAGCTAGGACAAGATACATTAATCCAGCTTTCTAACTGCCCCAAAGGAGAACCACGACCAGAAAATTCTACATCTTCCGGCAACATCACAGGCAAATCTGTCTCTGGAACTGGCACAGTCCCACACTTCGGACAGTGAATCACTGGAATAGGCGCACCCCAGTAACGCTGACGAGAAATTAACCAATCTCGCAAACGATATTGGATACGCGCTTTACCAATACCTTGTTTTTCAGCATATTCAACAATTGCCTGTTTGCCTTCAGTAGACTGCATACCATCGAAGTCACCAGAATTAATCATAATTCCTGGTTCTGTATAAGCAGCTTTTAGCTCAGGCGTTTCTGTTGTATTTTCCCCTGGAGGTACAATTACCACCTTGATAGCTAGTTCATTCTGATTAGCAAACTGGAAGTCTCGCACATCATGAGCAGGTACACCCATCACCGCACCAGTGCCGTACTCATACAACACATAATCGGCAATCCAAATGGGAATTTCTTCGCCCGTGAAAGGGTTTATTGCCTTACCGCCAGTTGATATCCCACGTTTTGGCTTATCTTCAGCAGTACGTTCTAGCTCACTTTGTTTAGCAACTTCAGTAATAAATGCTTCTACTGCTTGTTTTTGCTCTGGTGTAGTAACCTGAGCGGTTAAAGGATGTTCTGGAGCAAGGACAACGTAGCTAACGCCGTAAACTGTATCGGGGCGGGTAGTAAAGACACCAATTTTTTCATTCATTCCCACAATTGGGAATTCTATGTATGCACCAACAGATTTACCAATCCAGTTAGCCTGCATTAATTTCACACGCTCAGGCCAACCTGTCAATTTATCTAAATCATTCAGCAGTTGTTCTGCGTAGTCGGTAATTTTGAGGAACCATTGGCGTAGTAGTTTGCGCTCAACTTTCGCACCAGAACGCCAGGAACGCCCTTCGTTATCTACCTGTTCATTAGCTAATACTGTTTGATCAATCGGGTCCCAGTTAACGGCTGCTTCTTTTTGGTAAGCCAGTCCAGCATCTAAAAACTGCAAGAAAATCCACTGCGTCCACTTGTAATAATCTGGCGAACAAGTAGTAACTTCTCTATCCCAGTCAAGAGAAAGACCTAAACGCTGTAATTGCGCCTTCATTTGGGCAATATTTTGATAAGTCCATTTTGCTGGCTGAATACCCCGCTCAATGGCAGCATTTTCAGCAGGTAGTCCAAAGGCATCCCAGCCCATAGGATGAAGTACGCGCTCTCCCTGCATCCGTTTAAGTCGGGCAATTACATCCGTAATTACATAGTTACGGACATGACCCATGTGCAGGGTTCCCGATGGATAGGGAAACATAGAGAGGGCATAGAATTTTGGCTTGTCACTATCTGTGGGGGTTTGATCTAAGCCATGTTCCGCCCAGTTTTGTTGCCACTTTTCCTCTATAGATGCTGGGTTGTAACGTGACTCCACTGTCTAGAACTCCTGCTGAATCTGGTCTGTTGTCCGCTTCAATATTATAGTGCTGAGGAGTGACGGGTGAAGAGTAAATTTCTGACTTCGATTTTAATGTAAAAGTAGATAGAATCTAATTTACATCTGCGTCCATCTGCGTTTATCTGTTTTCATCTGCGTTCTAAAAAAACAAAAATTAGATATTTTACGCTCAGTCTAACATCAGCATTTGTTCCACGTTACCAGTAACTAGCCTATTCCTCAGTTGTATAAAAAAAATCCCCGATTTTAGCTAGGTAACTGTTATCCTAACTTTTGCACAAACGGGGAGGAAATTAATTATTTACTTCTGTGGCTGGTGACTCAAAAGATTTTTCTGGAACTGCTATTGCTGCTTTAGGAATTTTCACAGGGGGAGCATTTAATGCCACCATTAAAGTTTCTGGTGCTGCTTGTGAAGGAGATGAATTAGCTAGTTGTGTAGTGGGATGATTAGGAGAAAGTACGCCGGATACTGCACCAATAAATAATGCTGCGATCGCAGTACCTCCCCAAGCAACCAACCGTCTGACTCTATATTGGTTCAAACGTATGAACACCTGATCTGCCATCTCTGTAGCACTTTGAGCTACTGTTGGTACAGGTAAAGTTTGAATTCCCTGCCGTAACTTCAACAGTTTGACATAATGTTGATGTACTTCTCGATCATTATCCAGCCAATGCTGCACTTGCTTGCGTTCATGTGCTGTTAATTCACCATCTAAGTAAGCACTTAATAATTCAAAACGCTCTCTTTGTAAGTTATCCATATCTCTGATTTCCTGTTTTCCAGAAAGATCACGAGGTTCATTATTATATGTCATGTTGCCTTCACCACTATTTATTATTAACTGCTAGGCTATAAATCTGATCGTAAAAGAATAATATTAACGTGAAGAGCGCGATCGCAATCTTAACTATCCAGATAGCCTTGCAGTTGAGTTTGTAATCTAGTTCTTGCCCTAGCAATTCTTGATTTTACAGTTCCCAAAGAAACGCCTGTAATTTCAGCTATTTCTTCGTAAGCCATACCTTCAATTTCTCGCAACACAATTGTAGTGCGAAATACTTCTGGTAAATCTGCGATCGCTTCCCGTAATTGATCGTAAAACTCGCGGGTGGTCAAATCTTCATCAGGACTAGGCTTATCTGAAGCAATTTCCCAACTCATTTCGCCATCATCTACAAGACGTGGAGCGTCTAAAGATAGTGGATGAGAAACTCGCTTACGCTTCCGCAATTCATCGTAAAACAAGTTAGTAGCAATCCGACTCAACCAGCCGCGAAACTTTTCCGGTTCATTTAGACGCTTGAGATTACGATAAACTCGAATCCAAACTTCTTGAGCCAGATCTGAGCGGTCTTGCCAGTCGGGAGCTAAATGGTACAAAATTTTGTCAACATGAGATTGATATCGGCGCATCAATTCGGCGAAGCCAACACGATCAGGGCGAACTCCCTCTTGACAGCGCAAAATCAAGTCATAATTTGCTAATTTATCAGGTTGCACCGACGCTTGAGAAATTGCCTCACCAGTTGACCAAGATACGGGAATTGATTGAGTCATGGATAAAAGGGGCGCTACAACATCCTTACTTTCAACGACGCTGCCCTGTTTATAAAAGTTCCCTTGCAATGCCTGTATTTCTATACATAATACTAATAAATTTTAGTATCAGAAGGAATAGTATATAACTTCATAATTCAATCTAAGTTGATAGTAATTTTATTTAAAATATCTTGCTTGGGGCAGATGCCTCATAATTGACTGTTAAAATGTAGGAGAATACTGGTTGAAAATTATGGAACTTCATCCTGAAGTGGATGACATATAAGTTACCTACAGTTAACTAATAACTGATAAAACTAGCACCGCAGAGCCTTTAGGATGAGATCGCGGCGCTTATAAATCTATCTAGAATTATAAACAAACGCTTTAACTGATTAATAACCTAGAAGTGTAGAGATTTCTGGCAGTTTTGAGAGCAGTGAAAACAGATGAGTCATTTTCTCAAAGCTTTATGCTTCTGTGCTTTACCGCAGCAGGGGTATTATTGCTGGCTTTGCAACCATCTTCTATGATGCTTACCAAACCCAAAATGCCAGTTTTATTACGTGGATCGTCTCCTGGGCAGGCAAGTAATATTGTAGCCAACGATTCTCGGTTAGTTGTTGATTTAAGCGATCGCCGCAGCTATATTTATCACGGTGAACGATTGAGTGCGAGTTATCCTGTGGCTATAGGAAAAGAAGGCTGGCAAACTCCCACAGGTAATTTCAAAGTATTGAAAAGGCTAAAAAATCCTATATGGCGGCATCCACTTACAGGTGAAGTTGTGCAACCTGGGGTAAATAATCCTTTAGGATCTCGCTGGATTGGGTTTTGGTCAGATGGACGTTCACAAATTGGCTTTCATGGCACTAATGATGAGCAGTTAGTCGGTAAAGCTGTTTCTCATGGCTGTTTACGGATGGAAAATCAAGATATTGAGAAGATTTATGAACAGGTGGCAGTTGGAACACCTGTGATTGTGCGTGAATAAACATCTCTTAGAAATGCAAATGTAGAGACGTTGTATTAAAAGGTCTCTACAAAGGTTTTACTCAGTTGCACGAATTTGAGCGATGAGGCGGAGCCTCAATAATTAGTTTCTAGGTTTAACCTGGGAACGAGGGCAAAGCTAAAAGCGATTAGCTATTAGGGGTGGTTTGCTCAAAGTCAGGAGCATAGACTTGTAGTAAGCCGCTAACCTGAGTGAGTATATCTTTGCCACTGCCTTTGCCGATAGCTTGTCGTTCTGGAAAGAATTCGGGTCTGTCAAGGTTGCGGGCGATCGCTTCGCTGACTTGTTGGGTAATTAATTCCTGAAGTTCTTCTTTAGCTCGCATTCTTTGGTAGCTTGCGCCTTCTTCAGTCGTAGCATATAGGGGAGGCAGTCGATTGAGGGCATAAGCGGCAATATCGCCAACATCGAGGATGCGATCGCTTGTGGCTTCAATTTCAGCTACACGAGCAATTGCTTCTGTTAGCACCAATTCTTCCATGACGTTGATAAACTGCTTGCGAGGTACAGCAACCACTTCACCCGTCAACAGCGAGCCCATCAAGCGATCCAGCGCCATATATTCTTCGATAGAAAGCTCTGAGGCGGTGTCACATATCCGCCCCACTTCAGCTTCCATCGCTGGTGTTAAATAACCATCATGCAATGCTTGTTCAACTATTTTTTGAATACTCATTATTTTTCTTGGCTTAAGAATATCGTCTCAAATAATTTTCGCGTGGCAACCGTGTTGATTTGAGGCAGCAGGAAATTATCAGATTGTCTACAACCTACATTTAATCAAAAGTTGCCACAGTGGGTGAGATTTGCTACAAATTTTAGTTTAATCCTGAAGAGCGCCAAAGAGTTGGATCAACAGAAACTCCATTCACATAAAATCCCCAATGTAAATGAGGACCTGTGGAAGCGCCTGTTGAACCAATTGCACCAATTAGTTGACCAGGTTGCACAAAATCCCCTTCTTTAACATTAGTGCGGCTGAGGTGCATAAATATCCCAGTAACGCCTTGACCGTGATCGATGCCAACAACATTGCCATGAACACGGAAACCTTGTGCTACGCTACCTACTAATACCACCCGTCCTGCTGCGGGGGCAACTACTGGTGAACCATAGCCGCCAGCATAATCTACTCCACGATGGTAATAGTCTTTAGCGAATACACCATTGTAGTAACGGCGTACTCCGTAAATTGAGCTAATTCGTCCCGCGTTAGGCTTGATAAATGCCCCATTCCAGAATTTTTGAGGCGTGACTAAGCTTTTAAATGCAGCTACACGGTTAAGTTCCAATGGGGTTGCTGACACGCCAGCTTTTCCAGGGGGTAGATTTATTCTTTGGACTGGGAAGGAACGCGATCGCACGTTGACTGTGAAATTCTTGACTTCTCCATCCCCAGTAGCAACCATTTTCCAGTTACCAGCTTGATTTAATGGGCTGGTGGGTACAAATGCGCGGTATTCATTTGTACCAATCAAAAAAGCTGGGTAAGTCTTGTTACCCATCTTCACACTAGGAGCGGTGCTATTGTCCTGGTTATCTGATTGCACCACTACTGAGAGCGTATCTCCCAATTTGGGATTTTGCGGTTCTACACGAAGAACTTGTAAAGCTTTTGCTGGGGATGCGATCGCGAGTAAACTAGCAGCGATTCCCAAAGTAAGGCTTGTAGCGATTGATAATGCTTGCAAAGGCTGTTTGTATGAGCTAATCAAGGCAGTCCAGTGATGAGTAAAGCTAAGTGGTATCAAAGATTTGAGTAACAAGACAGGCATCCTAACAGTCAGTCTAGTTTATTTCTGTTCTATCTTAGCTATCCGCACTTGCTAGCATCCCATGATCTATTTTTCCACCTGGCATTTTCATTCCTACGTCGTGAACTATTAACCGCTACATCAAAGCCCCTGATTAGAGTTGCAGGCATTGGCGCAAATTCATAAAAAAAGCTGTATATTCTAAACTTTATATAGCTTAATATTTTTCTCATAATAAAAATCTGTGCAAGAAGACTTTAGATTAATCGTTGACTTAGTATCAGTGCTGGTGGCGGCGGCTAGTGGTGGACTTTTAGCTGGACTGCTGAGACAACCACCATTACTCGGCTATATTATCGGCGGGATGGTGGTTGGACCTGCTGGTTTGGGGCTAATTAAAGAAGTGGTGCAAATCGAGACTCTGGCACAGTTTGGAGCAGCTTTTTTATTATTTGCTCTGGGTGTCGAGTTTTCCTTTGCAGAACTTAAAAAAGTTCAAAAAATTAGCTTGGGTGGTGGTGGTTTACAGATTGTCTTAACCATCCTGGTGACAACATTAGTTTCCTTGGGGATAGGTTGGGTAAAATCTCCAGCCCAAGGTGTGTTTTTAGGGGCAATTTTGTCTCTATCTTCAACGGCTGTGGTGCTGAAGTGCTTGATGGAGCGCAATGAAACGGCAACGCCTCATGGACAGGTGATGCTGGGGATTTTGGTGGTACAAGATTTAGCGTTGGGTTTAATGTTGGCAGTATTACCCGCGTTGGATCAACCACCTGAAGCGATTGGGATGGCTATTGGACAAGCACTATTACGCATCGGTTTATTTGCTGCGGGTGCTGTTGCAGTGGGGATTTGGTTAATTCCACGTTTATTAAGATTGCTGGCAAAAACTGAAAGTCGGGAGCTATTTTTATTAGGCGTTGTCACGCTGTGTTTGTGTATTGCTCTGCTGACTGAGCAGATGGGATTAAGTATTGAAATGGGGGCATTTGTCGCTGGTTTGATGATTTCTGAGGTGGAGTACGCTGATCAAACTTTGACGTATGTGGAACCGTTGCGAGATGTGTTTGCGGCGCTGTTTTTTGCTTCGGTAGGGATGCTAATCGATCCGGTGTTTTTATGGAACAATTGGGAGTTAATTTTAGGATTAGTATTTCTAGTATTTGTAGGCAAGTTTTTAATTATTACGCCATTAGTTAAACTGTTTAATTATCCTTTAAAAACTGCGTTAATTGTTGGGCTGGGGTTAGCTCAAATTGGGGAATTTTCGTTTGTACTTGCTAGTGAAGGGCAAGTTTTAGGCTTGGTTTCCCGTCGAGTTTATTTATTACTTGTAGGGACTACGGCGGTAACATTGATTCTTACGCCGTTTGTATTACAAGTAATTCCGCAGTTATTTAACTGGTTGGAGACAGTACCAATATTTAAGCCGTATTTCAATTCGATGGAACTTCCTTTAGAAGTTGCAATTGATATACCTGTACAGAATCATGTAGTGGTTTGTGGGTATGGTAGGATTGGTCGCAATTTAGTACGGCTGTTAAATGAGCATAATTCTCAGATTGTAGTAATTGATCAATCGGAAGCTGCGATTCAGAAACTTAGAGAGGCGGAAGTGCCTTATGTTTATGGCAATGCTGCTAGTTTGCACGTATTAGAAAAGGCGGGGGTAGATCAGGCGCGATCGCTTGTGATTGCTTTGCCAGATGCGATGAGTACTAGACTAGCTTTGAAGCGGGCATTAGAGTTAGCGCCTGATTTAGATATTGTTGTCCAGGCAAATCATAACCGAGATATTGAACTGCTTTATCAATTAGGCGCTAAGGAAGTGGTGCAACCAGAGTTTGAAGCAAGTTTAGAAATGGCTACTCATTTGTTAACAGGTTTAGGTGTGCCGATAGCAGTAATTGCCAGGGAAGTTGAACAAATTCGTAATTCTCATTATTTAGATTTGCGCCCAGAGCGATCGCAGTCTGAAATTGCGCGAGATTTGCAATTTGCGGCTCAAGAAATGAATAGCAAATGGTATGGTTTGCCTAGTGATTCGCCCCTGGTAGGCATGACTATAGGACAAGCTAATATTCGCTCGTTAACTGGCGTGAGTTTAGTAGCAATTCGGCGCGATCGCGGTGAGGAAATTGATTATCCTGATGCCAAGATTAGTTTAGAAAAAGGCGATCGCTTTTTAGTTGTTGGACAGCCGGAAGAACAAGCAGCTTTTAATGAACTTGCTAAAGGTGAAGTGGTAATTCCAGAAAGTAGTACTCCTTGTCAGTGGTTGCAAATTCCAGAGGATAGTTTAGGGGTTGGAAAAACTCTTGCCCAATTGGATTTTAGACGCGAGTATGGTGTGCAAGTACAAGCTATTCGTAGAGAAGGCAAATTTATTCGTTTTCCAGATGAAACTGTAGAATTGCGGGCTGGAGATCACTTACTATTGTGCGGTGGAAGTAATCCTTTGAACCAATTACGGCAGTGGATCGCGCCGAGTTCTAAAATGCCACAATTGGCAATTCCTATTATTAAAGTGCCAGTGAGTGAAGCTTTACAACGATTTCTGCCACTTGATAGTCAGAGAAATGATTAAGTTGGGGATTGGGGACTGGTGATTAGGGACTGGGATAAAAGGTGGATAACCCCACCCCCTAGCCCTCCCGGTTAACAGGCAGGGGAGTTTATAATTACTTTATCGTAGGTTGGGTAGAACGAAGTGAAACCCAACATTTACAAAGTTTGCGTTGGGTTGCGCTGCGCTTAACCCAACCTACAAATCTATCCTAAAATCTCATCTACAGCTAAACTAAAATTAGCAAAAGCTGGGATATCAATCTGACTATTCCGTTGAAAAATTTGCACACTTTCGTATCTATTATTATTAGGATTCCGATAAACTTCTATGACTTCTTGATTCAGATTAATTATCCAAATTTCAGATATTCCACTACTTGCATACAAAGGTAGTTTTACTTCTCTGTCATATTCAATTGTCGTGTCTGCAACTTCAATTATTAAAAATATATCTGAGGGTTGAGGATGTGCGGAGGCGTAGAAATCAGGGCGAGGTTGCAGTAATGCTATATCAGGTTGTGGTTCAGAGTTATTGTTTAATCTGACTGGATTTTGAACAGCTACTATAGCACGTATACCTAGCAGTTGCCAGAATAAGCTATTTAAACGATTTACACACGCACCATGACGACTACCAAGGGCTGCCATTTTAACAATCTCTCCCTTGATTAATTCTACGCGGTCATTTTCAGTGAGGATACCAGCCGCAGCCATTTGGTAATATTCCTCTACTGTGAAAAGCCGTTTCAGCATTTGCACAGCCATAACAACCTCTATTTGGTTTTGCAATTGTGATTCTATTGTAACGGATGCGTAAATCCTGTAGGTAATAAAGGCTACGCTACATATAGAGAAGTTTATGTGCTTATACTCTATATATAGTGTTATAAAATTAAACAAAATTTTGGCGATCGCTCCAATTCTGGTTAAAATCTCCCCAAATTCAGTACGGATGTACTATAATGAAGAGGTAGGCTTCCCAAGTCAGCACACGCCTGAAACCCAGATGGAGTCAATATTTCATGACTAAGCACTACGTTCTTAGCCTTAATCCCAACGCCCAACATGAGTGGGATCGCTGCACCTTAAGGAATCCCATTACTGCTGAACGCCCAGACTTAGCAAGTATGCTTGCTGAAGCGGTGGGAGAAGAGGCGGGTGATTATCTAGTGTCTGTCAGTATTGAAGTCAAAGTGTTAGAAAAAGCGCCTCTTCCTCAGCCGGAACGGTCGATAGATGTTCCTACGGTTCCTGCTGTACCACAACTTAAGGAGTTGGTTGCTTAGTTAACACAAGATTTCTCTCTTCAAAGCTTTTTTTAAGATTCATTACCCAGTATTTTCTGAGGGAAATTTGTGATGAAATTAAGTCAATATCCAGCCGCGATCGCACAAGCGGCTCAAGCTGTTAATGAATTAGATTCACAACTTGCAGCAGTGCAATTGCAAATTAATCGAATTGAAAATAATGCGGATAAAATCTCGGCTTTTGAGCCGCATTTAAAGAATGATAATCAACGCAAAGCGCGTCGGTTTGAAGTGCTTCAGGTAAGTTTAGAGTATCAACAAGCAATTAATACGATGATGCGTTTAACTGCTGAGAAAGCTAATGCAATGACGCATTTAGAATATCTCCGTAACCAGTTTAGCGTGGCTAAGTTAGAAGTGAGAAGTGCGATCGCGCGGCAACTTAGTGGGACAGATGCACTAGAACTTATTGGTGCTTAATGAGGGAGGGGGGAGGAGGGAGGAGAGAGGAGTAATTTATTACTGTTCCCTATTTCCTCTTCCCTGTTTACTGTACATTCGTTACTTTACCCAAACGAGTAAAGCGTATTTCAATTCGCCGTCTAGTGGGATCAGCAGTGCGGTGCATATAGCACATTCAGGGAGAGATTGTTTAAAATGATATAAAAATTTAGGTGGTTTCAGTTCTCAAAGCAGCAATTTGATCGCGCAATTCATCAACTTTTGCTAATAAATCAGCTTGCGCGATCGCATTTTGTTCTTTAGACACCATCCACTTCAATTTAACTGTATTGTTTTCTGCTTCTTCATCACCCAAAATCAAACAAGCAACAGTCCCACTTTTATCAGCGCGTGCAAATTGTTTCTTAAACGCACTACCACTTAAATCTAATTCCGCACTAAACCCAACATTCCGCAGCTTATTAGCTAAAACTAAAGCTTGAGACTCAGCATTAGTACCTCTAGAAACTACATAAAAATCTAATACTGGTAACGTTTGCGCCTGTAACTGTTGCAACAATAAAACTAAGCGTTCTAAACCAATAGCCCAACCAACAGCAGGCGTATCTACTCCACCTAATTGTGCTACCAATCCATCATAACGACCGCCACCACAAACAGTTGCTTGCGCCCCTAAATCATCAGATATAATTTCAAAAGCTGTGTGGGTGTAATAATCTAAACCACGTACCAAACGCGGATTTAACTCATAACTAATCCCTAAATCAGTTAATAATTGTTGTACTTGCTCAAAATGACGTTGCGAGTCTGCACCTAAATAATCTAGGATGCTCGGCGCATCTTTAGCAATTGCTTGTGTACCTTCATCCTTACTATCTAAAATTCTTAAAGGATTACGAGTTAAACGATCTTGCGAATCTGGATCTAACTCATCCTTATAAGGTGTTAAATAATCAATTAATGCTTGACGATAACGCTGACGGTCTTCTAAATTTCCAACCGAATTAAGATTAAGATGGAGATTTTTTAAACCCAAAGTTCGCAGAATATCAGTTGCGATCGCAATTACTTCTGCATCAGCGCGGGGATCAGCACTTCCCAAAACTTCCACACCTAACTGGTGAAACTGTCGCTGTCTACCAGCTTGCGGACGTTCGTAACGAAACATTGCGCCCGTATACCAAAGGCGCTGTACTCCACCTTGAGCGTGTAAACCATGTTCAATATAGGAGCGTACCACCCCAGCAGTACCTTCAGGACGTAGGGTATTTGAGCGATCGCCCTTATCCTTAAACGTATACATTTCTTTACCAACTACATCAGTAGCTTCGCCAATACCACGTTCAAACAAATCAGTTTGCTCAAATATTGGTGTACGAATTTCTCGATAAGTTGCTTTCCCTAAAATATCCCGTGCAATAGCTTCTATCCGTTGCCAATACCCGATTTCATCAGGCAGAATATCTCGCGTTCCACGTAAAGCTTGGATAGTACCCATTAATCAATTATCAATTATCCATTATCAATTAATAAATTAACATCTTCCTCCGCTTCCTCTGCCCCCCTCTGCCCCTCTACCTTCTAATCAAACTTTTCCCAAGGGGAATAGCGATCGCCATAATAAGCCAAGATTTGCTCAACTTGTTCTCTACTAGCTGCATCAGCAACAACCGAAAACTCAATCCACAAAGCCCCAATTTGGCTATCGTTGTAATCAAACTTCTGGGATTGCTGAGGAAGTAAACCTGTATTTACTCCCTCAACTTGACGTAAATGTGCAGCCACTTCGCGGTATACAGCCAAAGGTAAACCAGGAGAATAAATTTGCGATCGCCCTTGTTCTAAAACTAACTGCTGCGTCATTTCCACTCCAACACATAAAAAAAATCAGTAACCAGATTAAGTTAACTCAAATTTAAGCAACTGATAACTGGTTACTGATAACTTTTCCCTGAACTAGCCTCCAGGTTGCCCTGTAGTGGAAGTACCTTGTTGATTGTCACCTACCCTAAGAGGTACTTCAATCCCGTACTGTTCCAAAACAACAATTGGAGAAGGTCCTTCATTCATATCAATGCGCTTAATTAAAACCTGCCCATTAGAAATGCGATCGCCTGCTTTAACGTAACGGCTAGATGTTTCATTAGGTGCTTTCACAATTGCTTGAGTAGTATCACCTATTTGCACCACCCCTGTAATTGCCACTGCCCTTGCCAATTCAGGCTCTGGTAATTTTGGCAGTTCAGGTCTAAAAATTGGAGCAGGAATAGTAGGCAGTGTACTATTACTCCCCACACCCGGAGTTCCAAGTTGTGCACCTAAACCAACCGCAGATGTAGCGCCTGGGGCGACAATAGGGGTAGCAGCATTAGTTGCGGGCGAGAGCGTATTAGCCGCATTCCGTGCTGTTGTAGGCTGTTTAGGACGTGCTGCGCTTGTAGCACCTACCTTTGATCCTCCATTAGCTACATTCCGATTTGCCGCAGGTGGTTTAGGACGTGCCGCAGTGTTGGTTCGAGTAACTGGCTTAGGTCTTCCAGCAGTGGATGCGTTAGCTGGCGGTTTAGCTTTAGCTGTTGTTTTTGCTGGAGGTTTAGCTTTAGCTGTTGTTTTTGCTGGAGGTTTAGCTTTAGCTGTTGTTTTTGCTGGAGGTTTAGCTTTAGCTGTTGTTTTGCTGGAGGTTTAGCTTTAGCTGTTGTTTTTGCTGGAGGTTTAGCTTTAGCTGTCGTTTTTGCTGGAGGTTTAGCTTTAGCTGCACTCTTCTTAGGCGGTTGAGCAGGTTTTTTAGGAGCGGCTGCTAGTCTTGAACTTGGACGTGGGACAACATTCGCTTTAGCTAGAGATGCCGGAGTAACTCCAACAACGGCTTCCATCTTAAAAACCATCCCATCTCCACTACCTGACTTTAGCCCAGAACTTTTGCGTGGCAAAGTTTTTGGCTGATTTGAAGAACTAGGATTAGCCGCACTAGCAGCTACAAACAGCGCACCAATGCTGGCAACGCGGGTTGTCGCCATAGACGAACCATACCAAGACCTTGCTTTTCCCACAGTAGAACCGAGACCACCGATACCAGGCGACTGAGGTTGTACATTCCGACGTGGGGCATTTTTAGTTTTAGCCTGTACTTTAGAACGAGACACATAGCTGCGTGGAGACGGCACGCTGCTACGTGGAACCGCATTAATCTTAGGTGGCGCAGGAGAACGCGGAACATTAACAATTTTTGGTGGTGCAGGAGAACGCGGGACATTAACAATCCTTGGTGTCGCAGGAGAAACTGAAGGATTGTTAGCTTGAGGCTGTGCCGCAGTAGGAGCCTTACTCGCTTGAGGTTGCACACTAGGACTACTAGGGCGTGCCGCAGCACGAGCGATCGATCTTGGCACACTTGGAGGCGGCGGTAATATAGTCGCTCTGGGAGGCTGAGACGAAGTTGCAGGCGGTTGTACCCCTGGTCTAGGCTGAGATGCTGACGGTAAGCTAGGAACCGTCGGGACTGGTCTGGGAGACTGATTTATTCCGCTTCCTGGAGAGGTAGGAGACTGATTTGTTCCGTTTCCTGGAGACGTAGCGGGAGACGGCTCTGTGCCATCTTCCGATGGTTTAATCGTCACAATCGGCTGTACCGGAACTAAGGCAAAGGGATCGGGTCGTCCTTTTTGCACTTGCCGTACACGCTCATCAGGGTTAGTGGATTGAATCAAGGTCGAAACAGATGCCACTTTCACTGGAGATGGCGAGGCTGTAGGCTTTTTCGGCACTAATGCTGGCTTAGAAAAAGGCTTTTCCTTAGAGGTTGTTTGAGGTGCGGCTTGGGATGCCACAGGAGAAGGGCTGTTCCCACTTGTGTTACTACCGTCACCTTCATTTGAACAACTGCCGATTGATAAAGCTAGCATTCCCAGGAATGCAATCAAAAAAGAGAGTCTACGCATAACCAGTCCACCAACGGTTTACCCTAAGTTTGCCAAATAGTTTTTCCCCTATATATGTCATAGGGACTCTCAGGCGGCAATGGGATGTTCCTCTATATTATCCTGTTAGTAACTTGCAACTAGCTACCAAAAATTACTTAGTAACATTATTGAGTCCGTAAATTTACGGTTAATTTTCTAGTTTTGATTGTTTATTCTTCCGCGCCTACCATTAAAATTTTCAGCATATCCAGCCCCTTTTTGACACGACGGGAGACTGTAACTACACTAATGTCCAACTGTTCTGCGACCTCTTTTTGGGTTAAATCTTGTAGAAAAACAAATTCTAGAACCTCACGAGTGCGATTTTCTAGCTGCACTAAAGCTTGTTGCAGCCGAAGCTGGTCTTCTTGGGCTAACTGAAAACTCCGATATTGACTATCTGGTACCAGTTCTCCTAATGAAGTTGAGCCTTCCTCTGCATCGCCAACTGGTAGATCTAGGCTCACAGGTTCGCGATTTTGATAAGCAAGTTTAATTTCTTGCCATTCTTGTAAAGATATCTCTAGCCCTGCGGCTACTTCTGCTTCTGTGGGTTGTCGGTTGTATTTGGTGTGAAAATTTCGTGTAATTTCCACAGATTGCTGTCTTATAGCCAGCCAACGACGAGGGATGCGAACTGAACAACCTTTATCTCTGAGGTAATGTTGAATTTCTCCGCGAATATACGGAAGGGCAAAGGAACTAAAAGCATGACCTTTGCTGATATTAAATTTTTCAATTGCGCTAATTAACCCTAAGCAACCAACTTGTAATAAGTCTTCATAACTTTCTGTACATTGGTTGACCCAATAATGGGCTTCTTTTCTAACTAATCCCAAGTTGAGTTTTACTAGCTGATTGCGGATACTTGCCGAACCAGACTGTTGATACTCTCGTAAGAGTTGTAATGTTTGATGCTTAAGGTCTTGGGTAAGTATTGTTGACATATTCAAAGTTCAGTTGGTAGAGCAACAACTGAAGAAGCTAAAGACAGTATTGGATCTAGACGAGAACTTCGAGATTAACACTTTTGTCTCTGCTTCTTAAGCCTGATGATGGGTTTAAAGAGATTTTTAGATAGGGAATTTATTATAGCTGTTGCTTTTAACACTCCCTGACAAGTTTTAGTTTATGCTTTAATTAAACTAATGACAACAGCATTTATACTAAAATGCACGTATTATTTTCTGCTAGCAGTGCTACAGATCACAAGTTTTGGATCTAATAACTAGAAGTATTTACTGAAATTTAAAAGTTAACATCAATATTGCAATTCCTTTAAATATAGTCAGAAACACAAAGCTATTGACAAGTTGTAGAGGTGTTCTTTATACAACTTCATAAATATAAAAAAGCTGAGTGCTATAAAAAACAGGGGCAAAGGCCCCTGTCGCAGTTACCACACAACTATTCAAAGGGTTGGCAATATTTGAATTGGGATTAGGCTTGCTGAGGTGCAATGCGAGCGTAAAAAATACCCCGAACTTTTACTTCTTTGGGATCATCAGCCCCCAAGTCTGTATCTGAAGGTTGTTCGCTTTCAAATGTACCTGCAACTTCGCCTGTGTTGCTATCTACTTTCGCAACTTGGAGGGAAATTTTGCCTTTCCCAGTTTCTACACGCTTGACGTTAGCACGTCTTAGCTGTTCACTATCGGCTTCGGATGGCAGAGCGACCGCGTTATCATAGCCACTAGCTACACCGCGACCTTTAGGATCGAGGAAAACAGCACCTCGGTAGGAGGGGACGTTAAACTCACCTTCAAAGTCTGTGGAGGTGTTAATACTATCCATACCAGGTTGGCTGCTGGCAACTAGGTTTTTAATGGTGAAGAAGAAAGGTACTTGCTCACCACCTGCTAGTCTGACGGTAATAGGCTGGAAGTCAATGCCATCTTCTTCGGTGAATGTCAGGCTGCCATTTTTGCTAACTTTGATTGTTCCAGAAATTTGATCAAGGCTAGATGTGAAGCGTGTCAATAACTTACCTGGAACAAATTCTGCGGCTTGCCGTTTATTAACCGATTCTTCTTTAACAAAAAAGGTTGTCGGTTGTAAACACAACTCTTTCAAGGAGTATGTTTGGCTGGAATCTACAGGAATAGCACCGCGAGTTGTTTCTGAAAGAATTGGACAGTTATTCGCCAACCCTGTACCTCTGATCTGGTCGTAGGTGAGTGGAGCATTGGTCGCAGAGGCTGGACCTTCACTACAGGCAGTTAGCACGCCCAAGCACAATGCTAGGAATGCAACGATGAAACCACGAAACTTCATTTTCTACCTCAATCCTGAATATCTAATATCAAAAATATCTGCCAGGGTGATCTTGAACACGCCTATAAGCATTTGTAAATCCTCGCAAGTTGAGGTTTATTGTCCACATTTAACGAGATTTCACTCATGCTATATTTTGGGTCACATGAAAGCGACGGTTGCGCGATCCCCCTTCCGATACAGCATTGTACACGGGAAGAGTCGCCTTTCCTCTGTATAAAGTTGGCATTCATACTCCGGGTTTGTTGAAATTAATCTAGTTACTTAACTTAACTGCATGAATCAGAAGCAAGATTTTGAGTTGGAACGGCAGTCGGAACTGCGAGTTATTGCTGATGCTGTTCGTGCTTTAGCGACAAAGTGTGAGGGTGATAGTTTGGCGCTTTTGGCTTTGTTACGGACGCTGGAACGGTTACACAGAGAAATTCAAGAGGGGGTGTTCCAGGTTTCTTTACCGGATAACCGACAGGCTTTATATGCACTTCTGAAGGATATTGAGGAGGAGGGCGGTTGGCCATATATTGACCGGATGCGGCTGCGATCGCTACTTAAAAATTTCTCTGAAACCGATGTACCTGTTACTAATCCAGAGGCGGAAGCAGAATCTTAATTTTTGTTAAGTTCACAATTCTCTGTAATTATGACAAGTAACTTAACTAATGATAAAATCCAGCCGTTAACACTTTCACTGGGGAATTTTGCCCCTTTGCTTAAATGTCGGTTGCCCTGCATCCCATTAAGTTCGGTACAGACGGCTGGCGAGGTTTAATTGCTGCTGATTTTACCTTCGATCGCCTAATCACTGTCGCCCCTATAGCTGCTCATGTTTTGGCAGATGTCTATGGTGGCACGACTAATAGCAGAACTATTATTGTGGGCTATGACCGTCGCTTTATGGCAGAAGATTTTGCCCGTGCAGCAGCCGAGGCGGTGCAGGCGGCAGGGTTTGATGTGCTGTTGAGCGAAGGTTATGCCCCAACTCCTGCTTTTAGTTGGGCAGCTTATCAACAAAAGGCAATAGGAGCTTTGGTGATTACTGCCAGTCATAATCCTGGCGGATATTTGGGATTAAAAGTTAAGGGTGGGTTTGGTGGTTCGGTTCCTCAAGAAGTAACTCAGCAGATTGAAAAGTTGTTATCTGAGACATTCACACCACCATCGGGGAGTGGAAGTTTACGGCTATTTGATCCTTGGCAGAGTTACTGCGAG
This sequence comes from Crinalium epipsammum PCC 9333, assembly GCF_000317495.1. Taxonomy (GTDB): domain Bacteria; phylum Cyanobacteriota; class Cyanobacteriia; order Cyanobacteriales; family PCC-9333; genus Crinalium; species Crinalium epipsammum. Next base: position 3,624,894 of record NC_019753.1, on the reverse strand, counting down.
GGGTTGCAGACAAAGGTAGATATTGCAGGAATTCAGGAGGCGATTAGGAACGGTAAATTAACCGTGTTTGTTGATGTGATGCACGGAGCAGCCGCGAGTGGGTTGGAGAGGCTGTTAGGGGTGTCTGTTGAGGAAATTAATAGCGATCGCGATCCTTTATTTGAAGGTGGCGCACCGGAACCTTTGCCGAAATATCTAGGTAAATTGTTTGAACGTATTCGTAGCTATAGCAGCAGTAATGAATCGGGTTTAGTCGTCGGTTTGGTGTTTGATGGAGATAGCGATCGCATTGCTGCTGTTGATAAGCAAGGTAATTTCTTGAGTTCCCAACTTTTGATTCCCATCCTGACAGAACATTTGGCACTGAGACGGGGATATAAGGGCGAAGTCATTAAAACTATTAGCGGTTCTGATTTATTTCCGAAAGTTGCAGCACTTTACAATCTGCCTGTGTATGAAACCCCAATTGGGTATAAATACATTGCTGACAGAATGTTAGAAACTCAGGTGTTATTAGGTGGTGAAGAATCTGGGGGAATTGGTTACGGTCATCACATTCCTGAAAGAGATGCTTTGTTATCAGCTTTGTATTTGTTAGAAACTGTGGTTCAAACGAATAGTGATTTAAGCGAGATTTATCACAGGCTACAGCAAGAAACAGGTTTCTTTTCGGCTTATGACCGGATTGATTTACCATTAGCCAGTATGGAAGTGCGATCGCGTTTAGTAGAACAATTGCAAAGTCAGCCTTTAACAGAAATTGCGGGGCGTGAGGTTGTAGATTGTTTAACTATTGATGGTTATAAGTTCCGTTTGGCTGATGGTAGTTGGTTACTCATTCGCTTTAGTGGTACTGAACCTGTTTTGCGTCTGTATTGTGAGGCGGAGAATTTAGAACAGGTTCATCAAACTTTAGATTGGGCTAGAAGTTGGGCGGAGAGTTAGAGTTTTTTAACGCCAAGGTCGCCAAGGTAAGCGCAAAGATCGCAAAGAAGAAATTGTGAAGGATCAGTTAAAAATAGAAGGTGTTATAGAAACGCTTAAAAAGGATTTGCCAACTCTTTTTGAGCGGGATATTTCTTATGATATCTATACACAAGATATTTTCTTTAAAGATCCAGTTAATACTTTTAAGTGGAAGTTTAATTATCGCATCATCTTTTGGACGCTGAGATTTCATGCCAAATTATTTTTTACAGAAATATTTTTTGATGTGCATGATGTATATCAAGAAAATCAGGACACTATTATTGCTAAGTGGACTGTGCGGGGTGTATTGCGTGTACCCTGGAAGGCGCATATATTCTTTAATGGCTACTCTACATATAAGTTAAATCAAGATTGCTTGATATACGAGCATATTGATACTTGGGATAGGAAACCGAGTGAGATTTTGCAGCAGTTTATCAGAAAGGGGGCTGGTGATTAGTGATTAGGAAAACTATTTAACTTTTCCTCTTCCATTCCCCTTTAACTGACATAATGCTACGAAGTTTATTAAGAATGGGGCATGGTTATCAGTAGTTGGTGCTTTCTTTTAGCTTCCTCTGCTCCTCTGCCCCTCTGCCCCTCTGCTCCCTTAATGGGATGCCTCTACAGGTAATTCTCCATCTGGCGATCGCAGTGATTCTACCATCTCTTGTATTTCCAATGGTGGGGGTGGAGTTAATCGAGAAACTATCAAAGTAACTACAAAGTTAATCAGCATTCCTAATGTGCCAATGCCTTCAGGTGATACCCCAAAAAACCAAGGTTGCATTCCCCCAAATTTGACACCAATGATATAAAAAGCAGTGAAACCTAATCCTGTTAGTAACCCCGCGATCGCACCTTCACGGTTTGTACGTTTGTCAAATATTCCTAATACAATTATTGGGAAGAAACTCGCGGCAGCTAAACCAAAGGCAAAGGCGACAACTTGAGCGACAAATCCAGGGGGGTTAACTCCAAAATATCCCGCAATGGCGATCGCAAATCCAATCATTATTCGACCAACCATGACTCGCAATTCTTCGGAAGCTTGGGGATTAATGATGCGATAATATACATCATGGGCAACAGCACTGGAAATTACTAATAATAATCCTGATGCTGTCGATAAAGCTGCTGCTAATCCTCCGGCAGCAACTAAGGCAATTACCCAAGGTGCTAAGTTTGCGACTTCTGGTGTTGATAAAACGATGATATCTTTGTCGATGTCTAGTTCGTTGGTTGCTTTATCAGGTGTCAGTTGAATCCGCCCATCGTTATTCTTATCATCAAATTTGAGTAGTTTGGTTTTTTCCCATTTTTGCGCCCAATCTAAGCTTTGGATTTGCTCAATAGTTTGATTGTGCAAAGTATTAATTAAGTTATAACGGGCAAAGCTTGATAATGCTGGGGCAGTTGTATAAAGTATGGCGATAAATAGTAATGCCCAACCAGCAGAATAACGTGCCGATCGCACATCAGGAACAGTGTAAAAACGGATCAAAATATGAGGTAGTCCAGCAGTGCCTACCATTAAAGCGATTGTAGTAAACAAAACATCTAATTGCGACTGGGTAGCAAATGGTTCCGTATACGCTTTGAAACCCAAATCTATGTGAACTTGGTTGAGTTTATCGACAATATCGCTAAAGGTAAAAGCTAGTTGCGGAATGGGGTTGCCAGTCAGCACCATTGAGATTGCAATAGCTGGAATTAAATAAGCAAAAATTAACACACCATATTGTGCTACCTGCGTCCAAGTAATGCCTTTCATACCGCCTAAAACTGAGAAAAAGGCGACAATTACCATACCAATTAATACGCCTGTGTTCACATCTACTTGCAGGAAGCGACTGAAAACAATTCCCACACCCCGCATCTGTCCTGCGACATAAGTCATAGATATGAAGATAGCTGCAAATACTGCAACTAAACGGGCGGCGTTGGAGTAATAGCGATCGCCTACAAAGTCGGGGACGGTGTATTTGCCAAATTTCCGTAAATAAGGGGCTAATAACAGCGCCAGCAATACATAACCACCAGTCCACCCTAGCAAGTAAACTGAACCGTCGTAACCCGCAAAGGAAATTATTCCCGCCATCGAAATAAAAGAAGCGGCTGACATCCAATCAGCAGCCGTAGCCGCACCGTTGGCAATTGATGGTACTCCCCGCCCTGCTACGAAAAAGTCAGAACTTACTTTAACGCGGGACTGCCAACCGATGTAGAGATATCCTACAAAGGAAATGCCGACTATTAAAATAGTCCATAATTCAACAGACATAAGCCACCCTTATTTATCTATGTTAGATTTACGGTCTAGTTTGTCCATCTCGATCGCGTAGATGAAAATTAGCACTACGAAAACGATGATCGAACCTTGTTGCGCCATCCAAAAGCCAAGCGGCAACCCGCCTAACCGGATGGTGTTTAATGGTTGTACTAGCAGGATGCTAAAAACGATTGACACTAACGCCCAAACAACCAGGAGATTTCTGATTAATGCTTTATTGGCACGCCAATAAGATTGACGTTGATTTTTGTCCATCATACTTTTGGAATAATTCTCAGGAGTTAAGGATCGCACATTTCAGCGCAGAATAATAGGGTAGTGTGGGAGATGTTATATTCTACGTGGCTTAATGCTGTGTAGTATTTATGCTGCTTGCAAAAATTATGATGTTGTTTTTAGAACGCAGATTAACCGCAGATAAACGCAGATAAACGCAGATTAAATACACGATTGATCGAATGGGTACAAGAGGTTTTTTGATTAATGCCTTTAGAAATATCTTCAGCACAAGCAAAGCCCTTTTTAAAATGGGCTGGTGGTAAAAGCAAGTTAATTCCACAATTTGTTGATTATTTCCCTCAACAATTAAAGTTAGGGAAAATTAACAGATATGTTGAGCCATTTATCGGAGGTGGTTCAGTTTTATTTTATATAGCTCAAAATTATTTGATTGAAGAATTTGTTATTGCTGATATTAGTCCAGAAATAGTGATGGCATATCAGGTTATTAAAAATGATGTAGAGAGTTTAATTAATTCATTATTAGAAATTCAAGCTAAATATTTTACTTTAGAAGTAGATCAACAAAAAGAACTATTTTATGATATTCGTTCTAAATTTAATTTACATCAGCAAGATATTAACTTAAATGAAATTAATCAGGCTTGTGTAGAACGTACTGCTTACCTAATATTTTTAAATCGTACTTGTTTTAATGGTCTTTATCGCGTCAACTCTAAGTCTGAGTTTAATGTACCATTTGGACGTTACAAGAACCCAAAAATCTGTTCAACTGATAATTTACGTGCTGTTTCAGCAATTTTACAAGATGCAGAAATTAGGCATGGGGATTTTATGAGTTGTGAAGATGTTGTAGATAACAAGACATTTGTTTATTTTGATCCGCCATACCGTCCTATTAGTGTCACAGCTAACTTTAATTCGTATTCAAATCTAGAATTTGATGATGCAGCACAAATACGTTTAGCTGATTTTTTTAGAAAGCTGGATGCTAGAGGTGCAAAGTTAATGCTTAGTAATTCTGATCCAAAAAACATTAACCCTGATGATGATTTCTTTGAAAAAGCATATCAGGGATACAAGATTGAGCGTGTTAAGGCTAGTAGGATGATAAATTCTAATGCTCAAAAACGAGGTCAGATTAACGAATTAATAATTATGAATTATTAACCTTGGTTATTGGTCATGGATAATTGTTTATTGTTGTTCATTGATTACCGCGCTCCAGTCATCATTTTTAACCGCAGCTTCTAAATTCTCGCGACGTTGTGCTTCAGTTGCATCTATTGCCTCTAAGTTCCTATTTAAAGCTGTATCAGCCATTGCTTTGCGTAGTTTCAGCTTTTTCTCTTCATAAGCGTTGCGTTCTGCTGCTGACATTGCTGCTTTGGCGGCTTCGCCTATTGTACTTGCCCACATTTCGCGATCGCTACTATTACCTGGTGGAATGCTATCAAGTTCAGATATCCACTGATCTCGCAAGCTTTCCATTTCTTCGCGTTTGGGGAATTTATATGTATGTACACGCACAAACGCACACTTGTCTTTACCGTTTTGGGTAAGATGACCGTTGAGTGAAAGTAGTACGTTACGGGAGTAACCTATATATTGAGTACGGTTTTGGGTGTCTAAGACAGCATATACACCAGCGACTTTGGCATTTGAAGCGCGATCGCACCAAGTTTCTAGAGATAGAATTTCAGCACTATTGCTTTCAATTTGAGGAATAGTAGTAACTTCGGCGGTGTGTTCGTCATCGGAACTGTATAAAAACCCATGTAATCCCTGATGTGCAACAGGGACATTTTGATGTTCGATGGGTAGGTCTTGATTTGTTTCTACTGGGTTAGTTTCCATTTAATTTTTGCGCTGGGGTAGTTTAGTTTATCTTAATTGCGTTCCCCATTTTTAATGGGAGATCAAAGAAAGGTTTTGATTAAGTCAAAGTACTATCTTATTTGCTGCTTGCAATAAACTATCAGCAATTATTTCTGGTTGCGGGTAAACAGATAAGTACTCTTTTTCTTCCTGAGTGATAAAAGCAGTCTTCAAACCAGCATTAGCAGCGCCAGCAATATCCCAAGCATGGGCAGCAACCATCCAAATATCACCTGCTACATTTTGTTTAGCCATTTCGTATACTTCAGGATGCGGCTTAGTTTTTTGAACAGTATCACAGGAAAGAATACGCTCAAAGTGCTGAATTGCACCAGCATTTTCTAACAGTTTTTGGGTAGATTCTGCGCTACCGTTGGTGAGAGCAATTAGCTGGAAACCTGCGGCGGTTAGGGTTTTAAAAGCATCTAAAGCGTCTGGTTGTAAATCTAACTCAGAAAAGGATTTTACTATTTGCGATCGCTGCTCTGCATTTGCTTCAATACCTAGTACCTTTAATGTCCGAGGTAATTCTGCTTCTAGTATTTCTTTTAAAGGTAGATATCTACCTGCATGAGAATAAGCAAAAGCATCGCGTAAAGTCTGGGCAAACCAAAGTTGCATAGTATAGGGAGTAGCACCTATTTCAAGCAGTTTTTGACGGGGCTTTTCTAATCTGAAGCAAGTGCCGATAATATCTAGGACTACAGTACCTCTTGTTGCCATTTTTTTCCGTTTAATTAGGTTGAATTTTATATTGTAGCTCTTTTGATTTATCGACAATAGCGTTGGAATTTCCAGAAAATGCTAATAATAATAGCCACCACTTAAATTTTATTACTTTAATTTTTAGGCGGATAAAAATATACATTAGAATCAATTATTTCATCAATAATGTTAGTTGTTTTACAACGGCATTATGAGGAAATAACGATTTGTTTAATAAAGGTTACAACTCGATCCACTTCCTGAAATCCTACCTTTGTATGAAATTCATAACTAACTGTGTTATCAATTAAGGCATCTGATGCCAACTGAGTACATCCATGTTCAAGCGCCCACTGAGAAGCAAAATCAATTAAGTATTTACCCACACCCTGATGGCGATATTCATCTTTTGCATAAATTCCTTCTATATATGCAACCGGACTACTTGTAGCACCTGCAACATAATCCGATCTCAGAGAAAGATTGATAAATCCCATTGTTTTTTCATCATCATTTATGGCTATAAAACCTGCCTCACGCTCTGATTTAAGAAGATTTTTTAACCCCTCCTCCATTTCTGCCCGTGACACATCTTGCCACAGCTTTAACGTTAGGTCAAGCCACTCATTAAAATTCTCTGGGGTAACTTTGATAATTTTCATTTTTCAAGCAACCTTATCAATCAATACGCTATCTATTGTATCTCTTTTAATTTATCTCCAATAGCGTTGGGATTTCCAGAAGATGCCAATAATAATAGCCATTACTTGAACTTCATTAAAACTCAATAAAATAGATGGAAGCGGTAAGAGTGACTTAAGAAAAATAATTAAAGCTAAACAGGGAACTAACGCCCATAAGGTGTTAGCTTCAAGTCTAATCTGGGGATAAAATCGCTCAAGTAAGTAAACAGCTAAAGCACCTACGCCAACTGCTACAGTTAATGTTGTGATTATTTCTAAGGGTGGCGTATATAAAATAATTAGGGCTTGACGAACTACAGGCGATCGCTGGTATTCTCTCCATATTAGAAAGTCTAATACTAAAACAATCAGGTTAGTCAAGACGGAAACTTGCAGAAGCGCTCGCCAAGGTAAATTCTTTAAGCGACGCAAAGGATCTCTCATGCTCAAAGCAGTAATTAAAGTGCTTTGATTTTATACTGATTAATTCACTTTTGGCTAACAGTTTACCCCTTGTGACATTTGTATCTGCTGATAAAGAGTTGAATGCCGCAGTAGCATTGTACTGTTATGATAATAAGCACTCAGAATGAAATTCAACAAATCAATTTAAATGGAAATTTATTGACGAATTGGAAGGGTTCTTTAGCATCGGATTTTTTAAACCATATGGGAAAAGAAGGATGGGAGATGTCAGGGGTTTGGAGAAATGAAAAGGCTGTTGGTGGATTTGGTGTGTTCCTTTATTTTAAACGCCCCTATTAACTAAACTAGAGGTGAAATATAGCAACCGCCATAGCCGCGTTTGACATTAGATTTATTGCTTAGGATCACAATTTTAGTTTTTAATCACAGATGTAAGCAGACATAGCCGTTGGCGTAGCCTTCCCGTAAGCTACGCAAAATGAGCGCAGATTTTAACCAATATTTGCCTTAACAGCCTTAGCAGTGGCTATATATTTTCAAAAATTTTCTAAGACGAACATAGCCTGCTGCTTAAGCTCTAATAGCTAGCTATGATAATTACGCTATTGAAAATTATTGTTTTAGGTCAGAATTATGAACGAGTGTAGGTGGATGTTGCTGCAATACTTGCTTTAAATATTGCCCCGTATAAGACCTATTATTCTTCGCTACTTCTTCAGGTGTTCCCACTGCAATAATTTCTCCGCCTTTATCCCCGCCTTCTGGACCTAAATCTATTACCCAGTCGGCGCAACGAATTACATCTAAATTATGCTCAATTACTAAAATTGAATTGCCTTTATCTACTAACCGTTGCAAGACATCTAGTAATTTGTGGACATCATAAAAAGATAAACCTGTTGTTGGTTCATCTATTAAATATAAGGTTTTCCCTGTGGCGCGACGGGATAATTCTGTGGCTAATTTGACGCGCTGCGCTTCTCCACCAGATAAAGTAGGTGCTGTTTGTCCTAAACGGATATATCCTAAACCAACATCGGCTAAGGTTTGCAACTTACTTGCAGCGCGGGGAATATTAATAAAAAACTCTAAGGCTTCTTCTACTGTCATGTTAAGTACGTCGGCAATGGATTTGTTTTTGTACTTAACTTGTAAGGTTTCACGATTGTAGCGATCGCCTTTACAAATTTCACACTGCACATACACATCTGGTAAGAAGTTCATCTCAATCACATTCACTCCTTGACCGCTACAAGCTTCGCATCTTCCCCCTTTAACATTAAAAGAAAATTGCCCTGGTTTATAACCTCTTGCTTTAGCTTCGATAGTTTGGCAAAATACTTCCCGAATTGGATCAAAAATGCCTGTGTAAGTAACAGGATTAGATCTAGGTGTGCGACCAATTGGTGATTGATCGATTACAATTACTTTATCAATGGCGTTGAGTCCGTCTATTTTTTCTAAGTCTTTGGGAAATGGTACTTTACGGGTAAGATTGTGTTGTAATGCTGGATAAAGTAATTCGTTAATTAAGGTAGATTTACCGGAACCAGATACCCCTGTGACTGAAACAAGTTTACCTAGTGGAATTTCTACATCGACATTTTTAAGGTTGTTGCGGTAGGCATTTTTAATAACGAGCGATCGCTTATTTCCGTCGCGCCTCTCTGCTGGCGTATTAATAACTTTTCTTCCTGATAAATAAGCACCAGTTAAAGAGTCTTCTGCTTGCAATAATGTATCTAAGTTTCCTTGAGAAATAATTCTTCCGCCATGAATACCTGCACCTGGACCAATATCAACTAAATGATCCGCAGCGCGAATTGTTTCTTCATCATGCTCGACAACAATTAAGGTATTTCCTAAGTTACGCAATTTAGTTAAAGTATTCAATAATCGCCCATTATCTCGTTGATGCAATCCGATACTTGGTTCATCTAATACATAGAGTACACCTGTTAAACCTGCACCAATTTGTGTAGCTAATCTAATCCGTTGCGCTTCTCCACCAGAAAGGGTCATTGCGGGACGATCTAATGTCAGGTAATCTAACCCAACATCTAACAAAAATTGCAATCTAGCTTTAATTTCTCGCAGTACTAAGTCAGCAATTTGCGCTTGGCGATCGCTCAATTTTAATTCATCTATCCGTTGCCGACATTCCCCAATTGAAACACTGGTTAAATCTAATATCCGATGTTGTCCCAACCGTACAGATAAGGCTTCTGGTTTTAATCTTTTGCCTTGACAAACTTCGCAAGGTTGATCGACTAAATACTGCTCTAATTTTTGTTTTTGCAATTCCGAACCATCATCATATTGACGTTTGAGGATTGCGATCGCACCAGCATAACGTCTATGATCGTTGCGCTCTTGCATCCAAATAGGTTTATCAGCACCATGCAAAATAACGTGCTGCTGTTCGGCGGTTAGATTCTTCCAAATAGTTTGCAATTCAAAGTGATAAGCTTGTCCAACACTATAAAGTAGTCCCAAATAATAGGAATTATCTTTTTCTGCCCAAGGCACGATCGCACTATATACTGACGCTTCTGGATCGGGTACTATCAAATCTGGTGATATCGTCCGCAAATTACCCAACCCGTGACAACTCGGACAAGCGCCATAAGGGGAGTTAAAAGAAAATAATCTTGGCGAAAGTTCATCCATTACCGCCCCATGTTCGGGACAAGCAAAGTTTTCTGAAAATACTATTTCTTTGGTAATTTCCTGATAGTCGTTATCGTTATTTGTAGGGGTTGCTTGATTATTGTCTGTAACCTTATTTTCGCTACTTTCTTGATATTTTAGAAAATCTGTGCTATTTTCAGAATACCGTCGTGTATTGGGTGAGGAGTCTGTCTGTACAGATGTATCGGGTATGACATCAATCACCGCAATTCCATTAGCATGACGCAAGCAAGTTGTGAGAGAATCGGTTAAACGCTCTTGTATACCAGGCTTTTTAACTAAGCGGTCAACAACGATCTCAATAGTGTGGGTATAGTTTTTATCTAGCTCGATATTTTCGGATAATTCGTATACTACACCATCGACGCGCACGCGGACGAATCCTTCAGAAGCAAGGCTAGATAGGAGTTTTGCGTGAGTTCCTTTTTTACCACGTACTACAGGGGCTAAAACTTGAAAGCGGGTGCGGTCGGGAAGTTCCATAATGCGATCGCACATTTCATCTATAGTTTGGGGTACGATAGAGCGATCGCATATTGGGCAATGAGGTACACCAGCGCGTCCAAATAGTAGGCGCAGATAATCGTAAATCTCGGTAACAGTCCCAACTGTAGAGCGGGGGTTGTGGGACGTGGATTTTTGATCTATGGAGATAGCGGGACTTAAACCTTCGATCGCATCGACATCTGGTTTATTTAGTTGTCCTAAAAATTGTCGCGCGTAGGCGCTGAGAGATTCAACGTAGCGGCGTTGTCCTTCTGCAAAGATGGTATCAAAAGCCAGGGAAGATTTACCAGAACCGGATACGCCTGTGAAGACAATTAAGCGATCGCGTGGTAGTTCTAGATCTATATTCTTTAAATTATGCTGTCTCGCACCCCGAATGCGGATAGTGTTTTCATCTTTGTTGCTGGGGTGATGTCCGTTTGGGGAGGTTGTGAGGTTGGAGATGTCGGCAGGATGAGGCATGAAGGCACATATTTATCTTTGATGATCTTAGCGTTTTTATTTTTGTAAGCCGTCAGCTATCAGCTATCAGCACTCAGCTAAGAGCAAGCATAGTGGGTTGAGAATAAATATGGTAAGAGAAATCAGACGATAAGTACCACAAGAGATTTATATTTCTTTAGCTGTGAAAGTAGTTCTAGCTGATACGCGATGCGCTGAGTGCTGAAGGCTTAGTTATTTTTAACGCAAAGGTCGCAGAGGTTTCGCAAAGGGCGCAAAGGCAGTATTAAGGTTATTGGTTGGGTGATAGGACGTTTTTATCTTTTTATGATTGTATTAGATGTGTCACCATTGAGGATAGAAACATTCAACCAACCAACGCTCAAGCTCAAGCCTGCTTACGAGTCTGCCAAATGCTGTCTAACAGTTATCGTAATATTGAATTATTTCGTTTCGATGACGAAACAGGTATTGTATTTATTCTTGCAGGTGAAGACATACAAATTATTATTCCCCCGAATGGACGCTGGAGGTTTTTAGATGCAACCGAATTTTGAGCAATTTAGCAATAAAGAACTGATTCAATATGCACTCACTCATCGAGATGAATTAGAACCATTGCGAGTTTTGTATCGTCGTCGGACTCCTGATGAACAAGCAACTTGGTATGAACCTATGATCGGGGAAGATGGGACACCAATTGAAGAAAATATTCAGCTTGCACAAGAAGCCATTCACCAGCGACTTGAAAAACATAAAAAATAACATTAAACAGGTCTAATAGACATCTCCAAAAGGCAAATTACAATAATGCTCAATGGGATTAATTAAAAATGAAGACTAAGTTACTAACAGCTATTGTTCATAAAGAAGAAGATCTGTATGTGGCAGAATGCCCAGAAATCGGAACAGTCGATCAAGGAGAAACAATTGAAGAAGCTCTTGCCAATTTGAAAGAAGCAACGCAGTTGTATCTGGAAGCAACTTCTGTTCTCAAATAATACCTGAAGGCTGCGTAGGCAGCCTTTGTTTCTATAGCCGTACCCTTCAGGGTGTCGGCTTTTGACAGAATCAAACAACTCTAACCAACCTACATCGGCTACCGCCAAATTTTGATCGTCTTGTCGTTACTACCACTAACTAAAGTCTGCCCATCCCGGCTAATGGCGATGGAATAAACCCAGCCGGAATGTCCCATGAGGGTGCGTATCTCTTGCCCGGTGGAGAGATTCCAGATTTTAATCGTGTTGTCCTCACTGCCACTAGCTAAAGTCTGCCCATCCGAGCTAATGGCGACGGATCTAACCGGGAAGGAATGTCCCGTGAGGGTGCGTATCTCTTGCCCGGTGGAGAGATTCCAGATTTTAATCGTGTTGTCCCCACTGCCACTAGCTAAAGTCTGCCCATCCCGGCTAATGGCAACGGAATTAACAAACTCGGAATGTCCCGTGAGGGTGCGTATCTCCTGCCCGGTGGAGAGATTCCAGATTTTAATCGTGTTGTCCTCACTGCCACTAGCTAAAGTCTGCCCATCCGAGCTAATGGCGACGGATTTAACTGGGAAGGAATGTCTCGTGAGGGTGTGTCTCACTTGCCCGGTGGAGAGATTCCAGATTTTAATCGTGTTGTCCCCACTGCCACTAGCTAAAGTCTGCCCATCCCGGCTAATGGCGACGGAATTAACAAACTCGGAATGTCCCGTGAGGGTGCGTATCTCCTGCCCGGTGGAGAGATTCCAGATTTTAATCGTGTTGTCCTCACTGCCACTAGCTAAAGTCTGCCCATCCGAGCTAATGGCGACGGATTTAACAAACTCGGAATGTCCTGTGAGGGTGCGTATCTCCTGCCCGGTGGAGAGATTCCAGATTTTGATCGTGCCGTCCTCACTGCCACTAGCTAAAGTCTGCCCATCCGAGCTAATGGCTACGGAATTAACAGAGTCGGAATGTCCTGTGAGGGTAGTTTTGAGTAAAGATGGGGAAGTTATTACAGAAATTGGATTTGCACCAAATCTAATTTGAGAATATATCCATCCTCCTCCCCAGATTGTTAATAAAATAGCGCCTCCTAGAATCCACTTATGCTTGAGCTTATGCATATTTAATTGCTGGTACAGGTTTTACTGACGGCGGTGCAGGAATTGTGGGAGGTACATTCGGCGTTGGCGACGGCGTTACAGGAACGGTTGGGGGGATTGTGACATAGGGGATTAAGGCAACAGATCATAACTGGGCATCTGCCAGAGGTTAGAACTATGATAGCGGACGCGATCGACCTTCTCATGGTGGCGATCGCTCTTGCTTAAAAACTCAAATAGGATGAGCGATACTTTTGTTGTTGTCGCGGGTGCGATCGTATTTCAATCACCCGTAAATTTCTCTGCGATGTCCTGCTTCGCGTCTTTTCCTGATATCCAGCAGTTTTTGTTTAACTTCTTCTTTTACTTCTTTACCCTCATCAGTATCTCCTAAATATTCCTCTAATGTTTCAACTATTGTTTCTCTAATCAAATCTTTAAATTCATCAGTTGTCATATCTTTAATTTGCATTTTTATCTCCTATTTATCAAATTTATCTTTAACTAAGCCTTACTTGCGATCGCACTACTAAAACTACTCACAGCTTCCGAAAATTGCTCATTTCTCTCCATTAAAGCCATGTGTCCACCTGGTTTTAATGTCACCAATTCCGCATTAGGTATTTCTGCTTGCATACGTGCGCTAGTTTCAGGAACAACTGCTATATCAGACTTACCCGTAACAACTAGCACCGGAACATTAATATTTTTTAGTGTTGCTGTTTCTTCTAACTTAAACATTGCTAAAGTGCCACGCGCTAACACTCCAGGTTCACCCAAAGCTGATAATAAAGCAGCGAAATTTAGTTGACCGCGAGTTTCTTTACCTGTAAATCCCGATAACTCCACACTAATATATAGTGAACCATTAAAATAACTTAACCAAGTCATTGCCCAAAAAATAGGCGATAAGAAAATAGTCAGGTATAAAATAGGTTCAAGCACTGGCTTTTGCAAAGCAGTTACTAAACCATTAAAAATACAAGTTTTGACTGGATTAATATAACTGGTATCTACAAGAATCAAACCAGCAACTCGACTTCCTAAAAGTTCAGGAAATAGCCGAGAAAATGTCAGCGTAATCATACCGCCCATACTATGTCCCAGTAAAATAACAGGTTTATCCCCAGCTATGGAAACAACTGCTTCTAAATCACGCGCATATTTTTCTAGAGAATAATCGTTATTTTTAGGTCTTTTCGATTTCCCTAAACCTGGTAAATCCCAAACAATTACTCGGAAGCGATCGCTCAATTGTTTCTTAGCATAATACCAAACAGTACTATTAGGTCCCCAACCGTGTGAAAAAATAATTGGTTGTCCATCTTCAGGTCCATAAAACTCTACGTGCAACTCGCTACCATCAGGTCTTTGTATGCGCTGTACACTACCAGTACGCATAAAACTTGGTTCATCATTTCCAGGGCGGTGAAATAATAGCGGAATAATAAAACGACCGCCAAAAGACCACAAAACTAGCGCAACTCCACCTAACAAGTAGGAATATCCTACCAGATCCCCTTCATACCATTCATAAAGAATATAGACACCCCCGCCAAGTATCCCAATGGACAATAGCCCAGCTAACCAAACCATCAGGAAAGTGAGAGGCATCAAAACCATGAGCAGAAACCTTAAGTGATTGTATTAGCAACTTATCAAGTGATATTGAGGTTACACCACAATCGGATTTCTCACAATTCGACCTGGGGTATAAAATCAAGAAAAATAAGGCATACAAACTACCAAAGGCAACTTTTAAATAATTAACAATTAATTTACAAATTGTATTTAAAAATTTATCTGCTGTTGATTAATTTCTTCTTTATTTTCCTCAATATTAACTTTTTCAGCCTCTAACTGTTTCTGTGCGTCATTTCGCGCTGTTACTGCTTCTAAGTAATTTGGCTTATATCTAATTGCTTGATCGTAAGATGCGATCGCACTTTCATATCTCTTTAAATTCAACAATGCGTTCCCGCGACTATACCAAGCCTCGTAGTAATCTGGTTTATAGCGTACCGCTTGAGCGTAAGATGCGATCGCATCCTCATATCGCTGTAATTGATATAGGGAATTTCCCCGATTATACCAAGTTTGATAATTATTTCGCTTCAACTCTATAGCTTTAGAATAAGATGCGATCGCACTTTCATATCGTTGCAATTGATGCAATGCCCAGCCACGACTATACCAAGTTTGATAATTAGATTGCTGAAGTTTTACGGCTTGATCATAAGACTCAACCGCTTCTGAGTATTTACCTAAATTAACCAGTATATTTGCGCGACTATACCAGGCTTGATAATTAGATGGCTGAAATTTTACCGCCTGATCATAAGATTCAATCGCTTCTTTATTTTTATTTAAATTGACTAAAGAATTGCCTCTATTATACCATGCTACCGAGTAATCCGGTTTATATGAAACGGCTTGCTCGTAAGATGAAATTGCCTCATCATATCTTTGTAAATTATGTAAAGCCCATCCTCTACTATTCCAACTTACATAATCATCCGGCTGGAACTGTAAAGCTTTATCATAAGAAGTAATAGCTTCCTGATATCGTTGTAAACCTATCAGCGCCTCACCTCTACCTTTCCATGCTTCAGGATAATTAATTTGTAATTGAATAGCTTTTTCAAAAGCATCAATTGCGTCTGGATATTTTTTTAAATTATTTAATGCGTCTCCTCTACCAACCCAAGCTTCGACAGCATTTTGCTTAATTTGAATTGCTTGCTCATAAGCTTGCTGTGCATCTTCATAACGTTTCAAAGCTAACAGCATTTTTCCTTTAGCTAACCAAGCTTCTAAATATTCTGGCTTAAGGTTAATAGCTTTTTGGTAAACCTTTAAAGCATCTTCATATTTATTTAACTCAGCTAAAGCATTACCTCGTTGATATAATTCCGTAGCATTAGAGTAATTAATTATATTATTAATTGTTATTCCCCCAGCAAATATTATTCCAGTTACGGCTATAGAACCAAATAAACTATATATAAGTTTTTTAACTTTTATATTGGGGCGAGGATGAGTACCCTGTAATGAAGCTTGAGGAGGTGCAATAACTACCGTGTTAAAATTTTTAATTGCTGCTAAAGCTTCAGTTGCGGACTGATAGCGATCGCGGAAATCATACCGCACCATTTTATCTAAAACATCACCTAAATCAGCACTAACTGATGCTTGATTACGCCAAACAATTTCATTTGTCTGAGCGTCGAATGTTAATTGATTAGGTAGTAACCCAGTAAGCGCCTGAATACCAATTATCCCCACCGCATAAATATCACTACTTAATCTAGGATTACCATTGGCTTGTTCACTAGGTAAATATCCGCGAGTACCAATTGCCACAGTCACGTTAATATTACTATTAACATTAGTAACTACAGTAGTACTAAGCTTAACCGCACCAAAATCAATTAAAACTAACTTTCCATCTTGACTACGCCTAATTAAATTATCGGGATTAACATCACGATGAATCACATTTTGCTGATGGACAAATTCTAAGATTTCCAATATCTCTATCAGCAACCTAATAACTTGATCTTCACCTAACTGCTGACCTGCAACTATTTCCTCACTGAGATTATTACCTGGAATAAATTCCTGAACTAAATAAAACTCTTGATTTTCCTCAAAAAAAGCAAAAAGCTGTGGAATCTGATTGTGATTACCCAACTGATATAAAACTTGTGCTTCAGTATCAAATAAACGCCTAGCCGTTTGCAAAGTCAACAAATCAGTTGCTTGCGGCTTTAATTGCTTAACAACACAGCGATGGTTTCCAGGTAGATGTAAATCTTCAGCCAGGAAGGTAGTACCAAACCCTCCTTGTCCTAGCAAGCTAATAATTTGGTAGCGCCCACCTAATGCTTGTCCAATGCCCAAATTCATGCAGTGATGTGTAAAAAGTAATTTTGGGTAACTCCTATACAGGATTAACCTACATAGTTAATCTTGATTTTGGCACAATCAGACTTAGTACTAAATTTTGTATGACCAATCACCCATGACCAATGACCAATGACCAGCCATCATGTTAAGTTTATTTCTATCTAGGGACTTAATTTTCTTATAGCTATCTTTTTCAAACTAAGGCTAAATTTAATATATGAGTGAAAAAAGTGATGGATTTAAAGTAGTTAGTGATAACCGTCAAGCCCGTTACCTCTATGAAATCCTAGAAACTTACGAAGCTGGGATAGAGTTAAAGGGTACAGAGGTTAAGTCAATCCGCGAAGGTAGGTCTAACATCAGAGATGGCTATGCCTTGATTCGCAATGGGGAAGCATTCTTAATTAACGTTCATGTATCACCACACCCTACTACCAGCCAGTATTTTAACCATGACCCGCGCCGTACTCGTAAATTGTTGCTTCACAAGCAAGAAATCCGCAAGCTGATTGGCAAAGTGGAACAGCAGGGATTAACCTTGGTGCCATTAAAAATGTACCTGAAAAACGGCAAAGCTAAGATCAGTATCGGTCTTGCTAAAGGTAAGAAGTTACACGATAAGCGTCAAGACTTGAAGCAACGTCAAGACAAACGCGATATGCAACGGGCAATGAAACGTGATTAGCGCGATTAGCTATCAAATTTAGGGCGGGATGATGATAAGCATGATGTAGAGACGCGAAATTTCGCGTCTCTACTTACGGTGAGATCCCCCTAAATCCCCCTTAAAAAGGGGGACTTTGAATGTTCCCCCCTTTTTAAGGGGGGTTAGGGGCAGGGCTGTTTCATTTTCCAGAATTATATTTCCAACATTGACTCTAAATCTTTTTTATTTATCAAATTAAAATTTAGCACTAATGTTTAATATAACTTTAATTAATTATTCCTTGATAGATTAACTCTATACACAGCATAAATTTTCCGATGCTTTATCCCATCAGGCTTGAAGCTCCTCTTAAGTTATTTTTTTAACGAAAACTACTGCTGATAATTTTCAAATTTTAAGTCAATTCTTCCGTCATAATGAGCAGTTTGTTCCAGTGATTACCTAACCACCTTTTTCCCTCGGTTATAGAGATGAAACCCAAGCCGCGAAAAAGATTCAAAACTATTGTTTTTAAAATGGAAAAATTAGTAGCTGCTTGAATTTGATGAATTTTCATTTTATCTTCATTTAAAATTACGTCTTTGACCCAGTGAACTTGATTTTCTATTCGCCAATGCCCTCTAATTCTTTGGTTAAACGTTTCCGCATCTGCGCTCATGCTACTGATGTAATAAACTGTTTCTTGATATGGTGAGCTTCCTCTCCATCCCCAGCGTTCTACTTTAATCAAGCTTTGAATATGTGACCAGTTTTTCAATTTAATAATATTATTAAAAACTGTTACTTCTCGAGTTACTTGTCGTCCATGACTTTGTTCTTTAGTGATACATCGGCTGGATGGCTCAATCATATTTGTTAAAGTTTTTACTTGCTCATACAATTTATTTTGGTTTTTCTTTAAAGCAATTAAATAATTATTTTGACTTTTGATAATTGCTCTAGTTGTAGTTTGATTACAATGCAGCGCATCGGCGCTTATTACTTTTCCTTTAAAACCGCAATTCCTTACTATATCTTGAACTTCGGCAATTTCTGACTTACTTTTATTCTCGATTTTACTCAGGGCTATCACTAATCCTGTTAGTTGACTAAATACAGAAACTATTACCCCAAAATTTTGCGATTTATCTGCATAGTTTGTTACTGTGCTTCTCAAACTTTTTCCATCAATTGCCAACCAGTCTGTTTCATCTATTTGCGGATAGTTTTCTTTAGCCCACTGATTAAAAACTTCGCTGAGATTTTGCCAGTCCATGCCCATCATTACCCTTCTTATAGTTGCACAAGATGGTAATCTTTCCGTAAATATTTCCAAGTTATTAATCAGATTCCTTTGCTCATATTTTACAAAATGCCCAATTTCTCTATAGCCCTGATACCCTGACATCATCCCTAAAACTACTACTAATAATACTATCCATAAGGGATGTCTTTTTCCTTGACTTTTACGAAAATCCTTGACTTTCTTCAAGTGTTCTATTAGACTAACAAGCATGATTTTATTAAAAAAAAAGAGCGATCACTGTGATTTTATCAGGTAGCGATCGCTCTTTCTTTAAGAATTTGCCTTGGAAAATGAAACAGCCCTGGGGTTAGGGGGGATCAAGGTTTCAGGCTTTTGGTGCGTAATTCCTAACTGCACTGTCATTCAATCTTGCTCATCTGGGTGGCTGCCCATTAACAACCTGGGTGGATTGTAATAACTAGCAATCACAGCCACCATGAACCACCAGAGAGTATTTACTTCAGGGCGATACCAAACAGTATCAAACAAGCCGTGACCAAGCAAACCTAGCATACCCGCGATCGCACCCATTAACCAAAATGCCTCACCGTTGGCAAATTTCCGCAGCCGCCCTAATTGGCGCACTCCTTGGTTAAAAGTCACAATTAGCAGCCACAGGAAACAACTTAACCCAATAAATCCAGTTTCTACAGCCAGTTCCAACACTATAGAATACGCGCTGAGGGCGCTATAACGGGGGCTGACTTGAAATAACGGATAAACTTTGTTGAAAGCAGTATTTCCTGGACCAATGCCGAGTATAGGACGATCTTCGATCATCTTAATTACCGCCGTCCAGACATTAATGCGGAAATTATTACTACTATCTCCGCGACCTGCAAACATACTACCAACGCGATCGCGCACTGGATCAACAAATGCCACCGTTAGTGTTAATACCAGTGCCAAACTTCCTAACAGCAATGGTAACGACCACTTGCGCCAAAAACTCGGTAGATACACACTCCACCAAAAAAGCTGTAAAACTAAGAAAACGAACACTATCAATACAAAGCCAATCCAACCACCACGACTGAAAGTGAGGATCATACAGGCTGTATTGACAACAAACATAGTTAATGCTAGTGCTTTAGGCATCCAACCACGCCAAGCAAACAATGCTGCCAAAGATAAAGCGATCGCAGGTAGCAAATAAGCAGCAAGTAAATTAGGATTACCCAAATAGCTATAAACTCGTGTTGTTTTCGACATAGTAGATGTCGGATCGACCCAAGTAGCTAATTGCGCCGCGCCAAAAAACCATTGACGTAACCCATATACACTTACAATCAAAGCTACGTGCAAATAAACCGTAATTAACCACGAACGTAGACGGGGCGATCGCACCACCCGTGACATCAAAGCAAAAAACAACAAATATAAAGTTAGCTTTGTCCAACCAGTAAAAGCTGCATTCTTTACCGGAGACATCGCCGTAGCAACCGTAGCAATGCCCCAATATAGCAGCACTAACAAATTAATCGGCGTTGCAGCAGTTCTAGTATTATCAGATAGTGTCAGCAGCACCCAATAACCAGCACTAGCCAACAACAACACACCCACAAGTTCATTCGCCACAAAGGGTGCTAAAGCAAAAACCAAACTAATTAACCCTGCCCCTATCCCTTCAGCCCACTGCATCAACCAGCTACTTTGTCGCCACGCTTGCAGAGGACCAACCAAGCGATAAAGATAGCTGCTACTGCGCCACTGAGAAAGAGGCAAATCTGATAAAGTAAATCGTTGCCAAACTAAATTCATAAATTAGAGATTGAAGCTTGGGGATTGAGTTGCCAAAGTAACTTAACACTCAATGGTAAAAACTCACAATTTTTCCCAAACTTAACACTACAGTGGATCGTCCCCCGTTACTATATGGGGCAAACTGACTACATAGCGATAACCCCACTCTGGCGAACCTTGAACTAAAATTTCACCCCCATGCGTTTCTGCTAAACAGCAACTGAGTAATAACCCCAAACTTTCACGCGAGTCATTGCCGACAGCAGACTTAATGTTGAGATCCTCAGCATTCATCAACGCCGCCACTAGAGGAGTACTTGTTAGCGTTTCGCTTCCCAAAGGTAAATAAGCATCAGCTACTTGATCTTGAATAACAGTAGCATTGTCCTGTAAAAGTTCAGAATTATTAGCAATCTTAGCAATACCAGATTCAGAGTACAGTTCAACTTGAGGAAGGCAATCACCTAACCAAGGATGAGACACCCAGAGTGCCATATTGAGTTTTTCACTTTTATGAGAAAGATGGATACGCACCACACACCCGACTTCTGCTGATTGAATTAAACTCAACAGCAGGTAGTACAATATCTGACGGATTTTATCTTTATCCACCAACCAAATCCGATTTCCAGGTTCTACCGACAACCGTAGCTGTTGCTGTCTATGATGAGCTACCTGTTCCAAGCTTTTAATCGCCTGTTGGCAAACCATTTCAATATTTACAGAAGTGAGTTGAAGTTTTTGATTATTTTCATCCAATAAACCTAACGCGGCAATCTCGTCTACTAAAGAAACTAGACTCTGACCGCTATGGTGAATAATATTTAGATATTCTTTTTGTTTACTACTTAAAGGGCCATAAATTTCTCGATTTAATACACTCGTCATCCCCATTACAGAAGTCAAAGGCGTGCGTAATTCCTGGCTGATGTGAGTCAGCAGTTTAACTTTAAGTTTTTGAGTGGTAAATTCTTGAGATTGATGACTTTGATTATTTCCCTGACTTAGGGAAATATGGCTATTTGAATTAATACTAATAGCGGGGTTTACAGATGTAGCACAAGCAAACTCTAACGACTCATTTTTATTTAGTACTGATGATGGCACTACAGAGTAACGGTGTAAATCAGAATTGGTATGCAGCCCTAAAACTCTTGTTTGTTTAGCTTTTACCAAACAGTTACGTTCAATTTCCGTAACCACCAGTCGAGCCAACAACATCAAGAATTCGATATCTTTGCTACTAAAGTTACGAGGAATCAGATCCATCACTGCCAGTGTACCCAAACAATGTCCAGATGCCGTAAGCAAAGGTGCGCCTAAGTAAGCACGAATACCATAATGTTGAAATAATGAACTTCTAGAAAATTCTCCATCCGTCGCTGTATCTGAAATCGCTAAAACTTGATGACTATCGACAACATGAGTGCAAAATGATTCATTACGAGACAGTTGCCGAGATGTCAGCAACTCATTCATTAATCCCAAGCGAGATAAACCAACAGCCGACTTAATCCACTGTCGATCTTCTGTCATTAAGCCCACAATACTGATCGGTGTTTCTAAAAATCGGCAAGCTGTTTGAGTCGCTTCTTCAAACACTGGCAGAGTGTCTGTTTTAAGTAGACCAAACTCCGCCAAAATCTTGAAGCGTTGCTGTTCTTTTACTGCGGGCGTGAAATTATCAAGACGACAAAAAAGCCTACTCTCTGGACTTTCCATGACCATCTCTGCCCCAATCCTTGCTGCTATATTGCTCATCCCAATGCTGCTGAATAGTTAACCTTATAACTAAGGTTCCCTCTTAACAATGAACAATGAACAATTAACAGTGACCGATGACCAATGACCGATAACTGATGACCCGACTTAAATTCGGCTGCAATGTGTTAATTGTTCATTGTCCAAGCAGGGTGAGACAGCAAAGAGGAGATAACTCGCACTCCTCGCAACTGATTTGATAGAGGTAGATGCCCCTTGGGTGCTGTTAAAGCCCAAGTAAACTCATTCGGATAACGAGTCCAAGCGTTGCCGTTTTTCCAACCAATTTTAGACCAGAGTTTTTCCCAATTTTTACCAACAGCCAACCAAAGTTCGCGCTGTACAGAAAAGCCAAACTTGCCTTCTGAGTGCAGTAACCACAAATTATTAATGGTTTGGAGATCAGTAATTGGAAAATTTTCTACCTCTGTAAAATACAGCCATTTTCTTTGTAGTGCATCAGAACCCGCCAATTCACACAGCTTTAGGTTAGAGAGACGATCAGCCTCTTCAAAGTCTTGTTGAGCAAGCAGTTTTTGGAGAGGGCTATAATCAATTCCACGCTCAGACTTTAATGGCACAATCCCAGTCGGAAAGTTGGTATTGAGAAATTCAGTTGCCTTGGCTGAGTTCGCCTGATAAAGAGCTTGATAAGCAATACCGTCAACTAAACTTGGTGGTGAAGAGCGACGTTCCGATAAAAATTCCATCAATAACTGTAAACCGACATCACCAGAACTGAGAACTTCGGGAATCAGTTTTTGTTGATTTTTCTCAGTTTCTGACTTGAACTTGTAGCGAATATCAGCGATGTTGTCGGATGTGTCTGGTGAGGTAGTGGTTAGATCACTCATTAAGCGACTCGGCGTGCTGGTTACTTGTGGCTGGAGTTATCTGTGCATTAATTAGCTTACCAGCATAGCTAAATATCAGCCAATAATTTTACTTCGGTTCCGGTAGGCGGTAGCCATTTTCGTAGGCAAAGCGCACTAGCTGAGAGCGATTGGCTAAATCTAACTTATTAAGTATATTACTAAGATGAGTTTGCACTGTACGGGGGCTGATAAACAAGCGATCGCTAATCTGTTTATTTGTAAAACCTTGAATCACTTCCCAAAAAACTCTCGCTTCGGCTGGTGTCAATGGTAAATCTACTGGTTGAGTAGATACCATCTCAACTGTGCGCTCTTTTTCTAACAGTGGTTTTTCAGGTGCAGGCGGTAGAGGCATCGCGGGTGAACGGCTAGCCAAATGCTGCATCAACATTACCATTTCTGAATGTATCCGGCGCGATCGCTCTAGTTGAGCCTCAATCTTGGCGATTAATTCCCTGGGATCAACAGGTTTAGTTAAATAATCATCCCCCCCAATCGTGTGACCTTTAATCCGATCTTCTAAATCTCCTTTCGCCGATAAAAAAATAAACGGTACTAATTGCCCAAATCTACTAGCCCTCAACTGACGGCAAAATTCTAAACCGTTCATCTCTGGCATCATCACGTCAGATACGACTACATCAGGTGGCTCTTGCTCGAAAGCAGTTAATGCTTCAACTCCAGAACTCGCTTCGTTGACTTGGTATCCCTGCTTGTGCAAATGATGGCTCAAGATAGTTCGCAGAGTTCTATCATCATCAACCACTAAAATCTTTTTCACGTCAATTAACCTACTTGGCTTAAAATCCTGATGGTGATGCAACCCCTCTAGACTGAACTATGTATAGCTCTATACAACAATAGTATGCCTGTTTCTATTTATCTGTCTGTTAACAATTTTGAACAACTCAAATGTTTTGAATAGCTTATTTGAGCATCAGCACAAAAAAGCTTGATTTCAGTACCATTAGCTAGATTAATCTAGTAGCCTGCCTCTAAAAGCACGCTTGTCGGCTAAATTATCCAAAAACTCAACAGCAATATGTACGAAAAAATCACACCCCCTGATACTGGCTCTCGGATTACCTTCCAAAATGGCGAACCAATTGTGCCAGACAACCCTATTATTCCCTTCCTGCGTGGAGATGGAACAGGTGTTGATATTTGGCCTGCTGCTCAGAAGGTATTTGATGCAGCAGTTCAAACTGCCTATGGCGATAAACGACGCATTAGTTGGTTTAAAGTTTATGCTGGTGACGAAGCTTGTGAAAAGTACGGCACATACCAATATTTGCCTGAAGATACTCTTAACGCGATCAAAGAGTTTGGTATTGCCATCAAAGGGCCACTGACAACACCAGTCGGAGGCGGGATTCGTTCACTTAATGTCGCCCTACGTCAAATTCACGACCTCTACGCCTGTGTGCGCCCTTGTAAATACTATCAAGGTACGCCTTCCCCCCACAAAACCCCAGAAAAACTCGATGTGATTGTTTATCGAGAAAATACAGAAGACATTTATCTGGGAATTGAGTGGCGACAAGGCAGTGAAATGGCTAACAAAATCATTCATTTGCTAAATACTGAATTGATTCCAGCCACTCCCGAACATGGCAAAAAGCAAATTCCACTCGATTCTGGCATTGGAATCAAACCAATTAGTAGAACAGGCTCTCAGCGTCTAGTTCGTCGCGCTATGCAGCACGCCCTGCGCCTACCTAAAAATAAGCAAATGGTTACTTTGGTGCATAAGGGCAACATTATGAAGTATACCGAAGGAGCCTTCCGCGACTGGGGTTATGAACTAGCGACTACAGAATTCCGTAACCAGTGTGTGACTGAACGAGAATCTTGGATTCTTTCTAACAAAGAGAAGAACCCAGATATTACCACCGCAGAAAATGCCAGCGAGATTGAGCCAGGGTATGATTCTCTGACCGAGGAAAAACAAGCTGCTATTTGTCGTGAAGTGGAAAATGTGCTGAATAGCATCTGGGAAACTCACGGCAATGGTCAATGGAAAGATAAGGTGATGGTCAATGACCGAATTGCCGACAGTATTTTTCAACAAATTCAGACCAGACCAGATGAATACTCTATTCTTGCTACGATGAATCTGAATGGAGATTATTTATCTGATGCTGCTGCTGCGATCGTTGGTGGGTTAGGCATGGGACCAGGAGCTAATATTGGTGATAATTGTGCCATTTTTGAAGCTACACACGGCACTGCTCCTAAACACGCGGGTCTCGATCGCATTAACCCTGGTTCTGTGATTTTATCAGGGGTAATGATGTTGGAGTTTATGGGTTGGCAAGAAGCGGCTGACTTGATTAAACAAGGCATTGGTAAAGCTATCTCTAATCGAGAAGTTACTTATGATTTAGCTCGGATGATGGAACCACCTGTTGAGCCACCTCTCAAGTGTTCTGAGTTTGCTGAGGCAATTATCAAAAATTTCGGTTGAATCTGAGTTAAGAGTCAGAAGTGAGGAGGCAGAAGCCAGGAGTCAGCAAGAATACTATACTTATCTTCCCCTGCCCCCCTGCCCCTCTGCCCCTCTGCCCCCCTGCTCCTATCGCGCTACCCGCAATACCATTACTCCTCCGGCTGTTAATCCGAAGATATTTGGCAACCAAGCTGCTAAAAAGGGAGATAGAACAGACACTTGACCAAGCGCACCGCTAATAAATGACAGTAGATAATAACTAAAAATTACTATTACACTCACACCGAAGCTAGTTGCTCTACCAGTACGTTGCGGTCTAATTCCCAAAGCAGCACCAACTATACCAAACACCAAACAAACAAAAGGTAAGGATATTTTTTGTTGAATACGCACTTTCAGCTTAGTAGTTTTTTTATCATCTCCGCTCATATTTAATATTTTTAAATATTCTAATGACTGAGCAATATTCATCTCACCATAGTCCCGACCCTTACTAGCTAAGTCTAATGGTGCTCTAGAAAGTCGCAGTTTTTGGTGTTCAAATTTTAAGATATTGCGGTAAGAAGCATCTGGAGCAACTATATAAATAGAACCATTAAAAAAATCCCAGGTATTTTCTTGAGTATTCCAAGTTGCTGAGTCTGCGGTAACAATTTGATTTAATCCTTTTCTAGACCAATCTAAAATGGTTAAGTTTTTCATTTGTTTACCATCAAACTTATCGGCATAAAATAAGCGTGCAAGCGTCTTTGTTTTTGCTCCGTTTACTTGCTCTTCCCGATATTCTGGATAAAAAATATTTTCTTCTTTTAAGGTTAACTGGTCTTTTTTAAGTGCTTGTGAAAGGGTTGTTGAGGCTTCATAGTTAGCAGCAGGCACTACTAATTCATTAAATAAGAAGGTCATGCCTGTTACCATAAAACTTAGAACAATGGCAGGCAATATCAGCCGATAGATGCTAATTCCACAACTCCGTAACGCAATGATTTCACTGTCGCTAGAAAAACGACTATATGTCATCAAACAGGTGAGAAGGGTAGACATCGGAAAAGCATAGACAATAAATTCTGGCATTTTTAATAACAAGACTTTGACGGCAATTGCGATCAAAAGTCCAGATTCAGCGACTTGCCGCACCAAATCAAATAAGCTACCAATGGCAACTCCTAAAGAAGAAAATGCACCAACGCCAAACAAAAACGGCATTAATAGTTCGATCGCAATGTATCGATCCATCACCGAGAAGCCAGGTAGCCGAGGTTGATAAAATTTAGATTTACTAAATGTCATTGTTAAATAAAACCATTATTAATGATGATTATGATCAAGGAAATAAAAAAAATAGGTGGTTAATTTTTTAGTTATGTTTACTGCAAAATTAATAAATTTCAACGTTGAAAGTTTTGACCTAAATAGTACTGCCGCACTAAAGGATTAGCATACAGTTCTTCAGCACTGCCAGAAGCGAGAATTTGTCCGTCGCGCATAATGTAGCCTCGATCTGTAATGGCGAGAGTTTCTCGAACGTTGTGATCGGTAATTAAGATACCCATTCTGCGATCGCGCAATTGGGCAATAATTTTTTGAATTTCTGATACCGCAATTGGATCAACCCCCGCAAACGGTTCATCTAAGAGCAAAAATTTTGGCCCATCTCTACCAGCAGCTAAAGCTCTGGCTATTTCCGTCCGTCGCCGCTCTCCGCCAGATACTTGATTACCCTTGGTATAAACTACTTTTTCGAGGCGAAACTCTTGAATTAAGGAACTTATTCGTCTACCCCACTCTCGGCGCGGTACATTAGTTTGTTCTAGTACTAACAAAATATTATCTAGCACGCTTAAATGCCGAAAAATACTAGGTTCCTGAGCTAGATAACCAATGCCCAGTCTCGCTCGTTCGTGCATGGGCAGATTGGTAATATCAAGTGCATCCAGTCGCACCCTACCCTGGTCTGGTTTTTCTAAACCAGTAGCCATATAAAATGTAGTTGTTTTACCCGCGCCATTAGGTCCAAGCAGTCCCACAATTTCCCCTTGGGAAACTGAGAGGCTGACCTTGTTCACTATTTGTCGCTTGTTATAGGACTTATGGACGTTCTCTAGGAAGATTTTCACTCTTTTTTGGCACTGCTATCAGGAAAGCCACATTTGATTGCGACTAAGCGTCAGGGGTTTCCAAATTACGTTTAGCGTTGAGGATTATTTGGCTCAGAAACAATATAAACAGATTCCACCTGCTTATTAGATTTAGGTAGTGCCACAAAACGCCCCTCATCAATTAGGTAAGTAATTGTCTCCCCACGCAGGCTATTGCCTTGCTGTAGGATATAAACATTGCCGCTCATTACAATGCGGCGTTCTCGGCTGAAATATTGAGCTTGTGCCGCAGTCCCTTGAATCTGTCTTGATGGATAAAGAACTTGCACATTGCCACGAGCCGTTACCACTCCAGTTTTAGAGTTATATTCTTGCACATCAGCACGAACGCTCAGAGGGCGATTATCTTGAGATGTTTGGGCTTGGGCGTTTTGGAGTTGCAAAGGCACTAGAGCGCCTGCAACCGCTATAGGAGCTATTAAAGCTAATCCTAACTGACGCTTTAAGGAATCAATTAATTTATGTGAAGAAATCATTGTTTGCACTGGCTTAAATGAACGTGATTGTGATACTACTATTAACGATAGTTTACCGAATCGGTTAAAATCGAGAATCTTACCACCTGCTGACATCTTTTGCTAGTAATGTCAACAAGCATATTGACGATTTCTGTGCAATCAAGTTTCTTGTGCATCAGGGGTTGAGGGTAAAAAGTCGAGTTTTTAGGGCGATCGCATTAAAAACTGATAATTAATTTAAGATGTACTTTCACTTTCTAGATTAGCTAAGTGAATTTTTGGCAAATGATATTTAGATCGATTGTTAGCTGTATCTGCGCCTTCTAGCTGCTCAACGAAATCCGCTATCTTCTCGGCTCCTAGCTCATGCAAAGTTGTTAATAAATCAGCACTTTCCATTACCAAATCCGTAACATTAATCTCCTCATATATAGGTTGGTAATTTTTGATGCGTGCAATTCCTTCCCCTAGTAAAACAACTGCACCACGCCAGTTATGATTTCCCAAGTGATAGCAGGCAACAGCTATTTGGAGGACACCTTGATAGAACCTTTTTTGTGGCTCTGATGCCTCCATCCACAAAGCCTCTAGGGTGTCGTGACAAGCATAAAATTCTTGTTGATTAAACTGTTCAACACCCTGGAGAAATTCCTTATTCTGCATAACAATTAACAATTACCTCAAAAGCTGAAATTGGGAGGTGAAATAGCCAAAGATGTTTTGATTTTCCATAACTCAATGTGCAGGGCAAGCAGGCTAAAAATTGTTAATTGTTAATTGCTCACGCCATACTTTCGCGAACAGCTATGATTTCTTCTAGGGAAATTTCTTGCTGCTGACCAGCAAAGTCATTATCTGAAGTTAAAAACAGCATACAGTGACATTCTTTGCGCTCACGCATAGGTACGCAAGGACAATTCCAGAAAGCAGCACTTACCTCGGCTTTTTTGTCTTCATAATGGCGACAAGGGCAT
Organism: Crinalium epipsammum PCC 9333; assembly: GCF_000317495.1. GTDB lineage: Bacteria > Cyanobacteriota > Cyanobacteriia > Cyanobacteriales > PCC-9333 > Crinalium > Crinalium epipsammum. Next base: position 3,595,704 of record NC_019753.1, on the reverse strand, counting down.
AAGGGAGAGCCAAGATCGTCTTTGTGCTTCGCTAGTCCTTCAATGACTACAGCAGTAACCGAAGGATCAACACAGAAGTAAGTGCCTGTGCGCTTGGCATAAGTTTCGGAAAAATGCCGCATTGCCTCAAGATTTTTTTCGCTGGCTTGGTTATCAGTATTTGCTGGGTTCATGGGGTAAGATAACGGAATGTGAGCGTATGTTTTTGCATTTTACCCTAAGCTTCTTATATCAGTTACCAGTTGTTACTGAGCGGTTGCTGCAATTGAACTTGAAGCGGTTGTTCAGTGTTGATGCTTATACCAGGAAAATTATGGTTAGCTGACTTGATGGGTGTTGCTGATTGAGGTTGCCACAATACCCAGCGACTACCATGTGATAAGGAATTGAGAGTTACAGGATTTTGAGTTAACCAGATTAGAGGTAAGTTTGGTTGATCTCCGGCAGTAGCGTCTTCACCTGCATTAACGGCGGCTAGGGTTTCTAATACTACTCGGTTCCCCCACAGTAAACCTGTTGCGGCTGTCCAGAGTTTGGCATTAAGCCCAGACCTACCAGCATAAAAGTAGATGGAGGCTGCTGCAATTACTGCTTGTTCAAAATCTTCTAAATCCCAAACACCTGCGCTATCTAAGCCAATAATAACTTCTTGTCCCCCAGTAAATACTTCTAATTCACGTACTTTAAATTCACCATAGCGGGCGCTGGTACGCCAGTGGATTAAACGAATGGGATCGCCTACGCGGTATGGTCGTAAGGCGCGGGTAACGCCTTCTGTAGCGGCATGAGAGCGGCGATCGCGATTGTAATAAAGTGAGTTTTCATCTTGTCCCATTTGATCGACTAAGGGACAGCTATTGAGGGGTAACACTGTCGGATAAACAAAAGCTTTAGCTGGAACATCCCTAAAGCGACGACACCAAAATAATCCTAAAGGCGCACCTGTTCTCAACTGCACAGTGTCCCAGCGATAAACTCCTCTTTTTTGGGTTGGTTGATAATAAATCCATCGGTGGGCATCTTGAGATGGAATAGTTTCTAGGGAGATTTGTACAGGTTTACCTAGTACGAAAGGAAGTACATCTTGAACTTGCAGTAGCGTTTTTGGTTGCTTAGTTTGATTGATGATTTCTACTTCAATTGTTAATTGATCGCCTACTGTCACAGGAGGAATAGGGTTTCGCCGTACGATCAAGTCTCGCAGCGATCGCACTGATAAAACTGCCCCTAGTCCCAGCATGGCAAAGATAATTCCACTGATCACATATAGCCACCCTGCCATTGTATTAGTCGCGGCTGCGAAGAAACATATAGCAATTCCTAAAAGCAACCAACCTGCATAAGCAGGAGTTGCCCAGTGAGTTTCTAGCCAGCTAGTAATCCGGTTGATCACACCCATGCTTCCTTCTACTCTCTTAAGATCCCACCCTAGCAACTAAGATAACCTGTTGCTGTCCTAGTAGGGAGAAGGTAATTTAAAATCATTAGTGCTAGTCAAATTTGGGATAATTAACCACAGATGAACACAGATGCACACAGATGGTTTTACGGATTTTTGCAAAGAGTCTCTTAATTTCATTGATAGTAAAGCTGGCAGTTTCACTAATAGCTGTTATCCTGTTGCCAAGTGTTACTTCCTAGTCCAATGCAAATAGAACAGCCTGTTATCGCCAATGATACGCCTCCCTCAATCGCTATGCTGGTCAGGCACGCTCATGCTAATAAAGCATCTGATATTCATCTGCGCGTTGGTGAAGTTCCCAGATATCGCATACGTGGTCAGTTAGTACCTTTTGGTAAGCAATGGAAATTAACTTCCGAAATCTTTCAACAGTATTTAGTAGAGATTCTTACACCAGCGCAAATACAAGAATTTGCAGCTACTAGAGAGTTAGATACCGCGATTTTTTACCCTGGTTTTTTGCGCTGTCGAATAAATTGTTTTGAATCTCTCACAGGTGGCGCAATTGTGATGAGGTTAATTAGTCTAGATGTTCCTTCTATAGATGGTTTAGGTTTACCAGCAGTTTTAAAAAAAATTGCTAGTCGTAATGAAGGATTGATTTTAATTACAGGCGCTACAGGTTCGGGGAAATCAACAACGCTGGCTGCAATGATTCGTTATCTTAATGAAACTACTAATAAGCATATTGTCACTGTTGAAGATCCTATTGAATTTGTTCACACATCCCAAAATGCTTTAATTAGTCAACGGGAAGTGGGTTTGCATACTCACGATTTTCATAATGCTTTGCGGTCGGTGTTAAGGGAAGATCCAGATGTAATATTGATTGGAGAAATGCGCGATCGCATTACCGTTAATACCGCCCTACAAGCAGCCCAAACGGGTCACTTAGTTTTAGGTACTCTACATACCCGCAATGCTATCAATGCCCTTAATCGGTTGTTAAATCTCTATGAGGCAAACGAACAGCAAGCTATGCGGATTCAAATTACTGAGTCTTTGATCGCTGTAGTTGCTCAAATGCTAGTACCTACAACTGATCAGCGTCGTGTTGCGGTTCACGAAATTCTCATTAATACACCTGCCATGCAAGATTATCTACTCAAGGGAGAGGAAGATGAAGCGTTGCGATTGATGGAAAGTAATACTACAGAAGGTATGCAAGTTCTCAATCATGCGCTCTATAAACAAGTATTAAGTAAGCGAGTAACAATTGAGGAAGCCAAAAAAGCTTCTCCTGACCCCTATGATTTAGATCGTCGTGTCCGTACTGGAGATATGGACGGATCTTCCTTAACTCGTGAATTTGGTTTGTAATTTTAAAGTTGCTTCAAAATCAAAATATTTAGATCAAACAGTTAGGCAAATCAACTAATAGCTTTTAAATCTTCAATTAAGCGATCGCACATTTAATTTTTCGTAGCATAGGGTATTTTGTGAATGGCAAATTGATCAACCAAGTCCATAAAAATATAAAATCTTTCCTCCCCGTTTACAGCAATGTGTAGAGACATACTATAATACGTCTCTACATCAAATATTTGTATCTCTGATTTTCCGAATTGTTATTACTACTTAGCTAATAACTTGATTATTTCCTGCGACGCTTTCTTGTAGGCATCATAATTAAAACCAAGGGAGCAACCAAGGATAAAGACCAGAGTTTTCTCCAAAAAGGAGTAGGCTTGCTATCAGGAATATCATTAATATCCATTTTCTTACGGATATCCTGAATATTCCATCCTGTCAGTTTAGCTAAATTTTGTGCTTCCTTTTCAAACCGTGAACGTAAAGACCGCTTGTATTCTTGACCTGCTTGACAAGAAGCATTTCCGGTAAAGGGATGACGTAAAACATAACGACCTTGGAAGGATGTTTGATTTGATGTTTCTTGAAACATTAAATCTTCTGGGAATTTATCGCGGGTATAACGGACGTGCAAACGAGTGATAAATACATTAGATCTTCCTCCCTCCTCTGTCCAAAACACACCTGCTTTCTTAAGTTCTTCTGGTGACAGTGGTTGGGCAGAACAAGGGTCACAGTTACCCATATCCCAAGCGTATTCTAAAAATGCTACCTTTTTATCTTCACTCTTGTAAGAATTTTGGAACATAGTTTTGTAGAAACCGCCAAACTCCTGTTTCACATAAAGCGGTATCTCGGTATTTGAAGGAATATTTACTGTGCGATAATTAGTGATTTCTGTTTGACCTTTGGGTGATAAAAGATAAACGATTAAATCTTGCTCACTGGTAGAATTAATCATTCCTAAACGAATCGGCAACATAAATTTAGGAGATTCATAAGCTATCATTAGTGGGCGCAGATTTTGATAGCCAGATTTGTCAAATTCTTCTAGGTTGACTTTAGCAACGAAGAATTTCATGTTTTGCCGAATGTAAGGCTTTAAGAGTTGGTTAGCGCCTTGAGGAATTTTGTAGTTATTGCGGTTAAGCCATGTTTCTAAACCGTTAGATTCTTTAGCACTGAGAACTAAAATGTCATATTCTCCGACGGAGAATTTTGATTCTATCGTGACACCCAAGGCATTATCACTTGCAGCCTGACCTCTTGCTGCTCCTAATGTGGGCGGCGCTGGCGCACTGGGCATTGCTTCATACATCATTGGTCTACAAGGGTCGGAGTCGAAATATTCGACCAGTCGTGGGGCGCTAAAGGCATCTAGGCGTTCGATTATTTTCGGGTCGCCAACGTGAACTTGTTCTTTTTGGAGTACTACGGGTACTGGGACAACAAGGGCAAAATCTTTGGCATTTCCTTGATAGTCGTTTGCCATTGTTAGAATAGTGCGATCGCCCTCATGGGCAATAATTACTTGTGACGCTTTGTTGTAAAGTTTTGTATCAGCTTTAGATACATAGAATCCACAAAAAGCCCAAGCACTAGGGGTAAAACAAACAACAGCTATCAACACTATTAACAGCGTTTTCAAAATTCTTAATATCTTCATACCAACCTCCTCTAAATTAGTAAAATTATGATTGGGCAATTTCAACTGTTACAGCATCTTTTAGATCATCCTCAACTAAATTGGTAGGCAAACTGGTAAATTTTTCTAGCCATTTAAATTGTGGCGCTGACCAGAAAAAATCAAAAATTATACTTAATGGTGATAAAGCAAACAAAGCCCAAAATACTGCTGTAGACACAAAGTATTGATTACGCAGGATAAAAGTTAATCCAGCAATACAAACAGCCCATAATATTCTACTAATACGGGCATTGGGAATTGAGCGCGGATCTGTAATCATAAATAAAGCAAACAGCAACAATGAGCCACTCATTAACCGATGTAAATAAACATCAAAAGTCCAACCCAACCAAAAATTTCTGATTGCTTCCAATAAAGCGTAACTACCTAAAAAAGCAGCCGTTGTATCCCATCTACCAACTCGTTTTAATACTATTCCACCAGTACCAGCAAATAAAAGTGCATACCACCACTCATCTCCCCATTGTCCAGGGGAAACCCAAGCATCTTTGGTAAGAATCAATACACAGATAATGCCAAAATTAGCAGGATTAAAGAAATGTTTTTGATTAACTTTAAATATAAACTTACTTAATATTGCTAATGTTCCTGCTAGTACCATTGTGGGATAATTATCGGCTCTTAGGAGCAAACTAAGACCCAACGCTGTGATTGTGGCGCTTTTAAGAGAAAGCAATTTTTCATTAGTTGTAATTGGGTTAATCTCTGGTGAAAAGTTTTTATTTTCAAACAAAAAATATCTGATTTTTGGAAAAATAGAGATTGCTAACCATTGAGTAATTAGACAAGTGGCTATTAGCGTTAAAATTAACTCAGGTCTTAGTGTCCAGTCTCTAGTACTGATACCTAAAACTAGGAAGGTAGAGAGAAATAAAATTTGATAATCACGAGCATCTTGTAGCAGCATTACTAATTGATTAAAAAATGACGGTAGGCTTAATTTAGATACAGCAAAGCTTTCAGTAGTGGGTTTGTAACGAATTTGTTACAAAACTACTGTGAGCGTTATAGATTTAAGATGCACAAAGTAAGTCAATTGTTGCCAGTATGCGTTAATTTTTGATGCCGGATTTAGCCGTTACATTTTAAGTAACAAAATAGACCAATGAGTAAAAATCACAAATTGGTGTTTTTTAATCGCAGATGTCAGCAGATGGACGCAGATGGCGCAGATGTCACCAAGATTTTATTGACTAGGGCTACGAGGTCTAATAATCTACAAGGGAGTATTGAATCTTCCCCATCTTTAGGTTTAATTTAGGTTTAGCCAGGTTTCGAGTGGCGCAGTTGAGTTAACCAAATTCATACCAGCATCGGCAAACTTCGCGAAAGCATCATCAGCTTGTTCTGTGTAATCCACAACTCCATGAACTACGACTGGTGATGTGCAATCTTCCAGAAGATAGATCTTTTGAGCTAAGTTAGGATTTTGTGCTGTGATTTCTGTTAATAAATCTTCAATTGTCCACGCTACACAGTGACTCTTAGCTTGACCAGCAATGATTACTGCATCAAATTCCAGCAGATGTTGAATAAAGCTGGTATTTTTCTGGGCTATTGGTTGTCCATTAACATCTTGTAAAACTTCCGCACTCAATACAGAATAGTTTTCAGTTAAAGGATTATCACCTTTAATTTCAAATCTGGTTGGGCTACTTCTAGCAATGCTATGAAAGAATAATGCCTCTTCTACTGCTGAAACTAAGGCATGACCAATGCCTCCCAGCATGGAATGATAAGGCCAAACTGTTAAGGGATACTTACCAGCACTACTGAGTTGCTGTACATAATGAAAAGCGTGTGCTTGCAATGTAGAGTAATCGCCACCACTAATATCAGCAACAGCAGGATTTACTTTCCATATACCTTGTTGAATATCGGTGGGGGTAATGTTGGTAGCGGCGGGTGTGGGGTGTTCGCCAGCATCGTTAATCCAGAAGACGGGATGGAAGATTTGCATAGCGGTGTGAGTATCCATTGTAGGTGCGATCGCGCTAATCACTCCCAAATTTCGATAAATAAATTCACACAACCGCACATTATCATCTACAGCACCCGTACCGCTTCTACCGCCAACAAACAGTTCAAATTCAGGCAAGCAAAACGTATTCTGCACATCAATTAATAATAAGCAAATACGAGTTTTATCCTGCGATGCTGGTGAAATCTCGTACTTTTTAGCCCAATCTTTCGCATCAACAGCCCTTTGTTGATAGGGTACTCGCCACACTTGCCCCACCTTTTGAGCATCAAAGTGTGAGGGAATGGGTAGTTGAGTTATTGTTTTTAAAATCATAAATTTTGCCTCGTCATTGGTCATTGATAATTGTTAATTGAACAGAGTTGCTTACAAATTTAGCCCAACTACTGATAAATCAGGTGAATGCTCAACTATGAATTGATAATATATTTCCTGTTTAGATTGAGGCGACAGCATTAGTGACCATTCTAGTATTCCCATCTTATCCGCTTCAATTTGGGGATTGCAGCGCGTCAGGCGTATTTTAATTTGTTCGTTACGGCTGAGTGGTACTTGTTCAGATAGTTGAATAGTAACTTGCTCGTCACGTAAATTAGTAATTACCAGGCGATAGGCATAGGTAGTCCGACGGTGATTGCCTATCAACTTTTTATCTACCTGACGCTCAACTAAATCGCGCTCGATTTTTAAACTTTCATCAATACCTAAGTTGAGTTTAAACTCTTGATTGGGTGCAATATTCTCTAGTTGGGTAGTACCGACAAAAGTGTTGTCCCGAAAGATATTTGCTTTACCAGCTAATAAAGTTGCACCTGTTTGAGGATTAGTCACAGTTGCTTGCAGATAAGCAAAGCTAACTAGCCGAGGAATAGCAATATACTCTTTGCGACACGGATAATCGTCGCTGAAAATCGTTACTTTATGAGGTGTGCCATCAGAGGGGATATTGCTACTTTGTTTGAGTTGGAAAGTAACGACACCCCCTTGCGTTGATACTTCTGCTGCTACAGTTTCAACTGCAAACATAGCATCAGGCTCTTCGTAGTCTTCTGGAAGATTAGCAGACCTTCGCATCCTTTGCCGGGACATATCCATTGGGGCGCTAGGTAATGCCATCGGTGGAGGTGGGTAATCTATTCTTGGTCTGAGAATATCGACATACCAAGGATTTAACTTGGGTGGTAATGTTCCTAGTTCTGGTTTAGCTGTGGAAAGAGTAAGAAACGCATCTATCCAATCTTCACCAGTACGTTGCTGTACTTCTGCTAAATAGTTGATATTTACTCGTTCACCGTTGTCACTAATTTGTAAATCGTAAAGTGGTATCCAGCTAGCTTGCCTAACAACGTAGGATACTTCGATTTCAAAATTGCAAGCAGCAGTAGGGGCTATGGTGACAATTAGGTTTAAACTTTCTTGAACGCGAGGTTTTTCCAGTCGTTGCAACTGTTGGCGGAGTATCTGTAGCTGCTGGTTAATGTCGTTACGCTGCTGTTCATTTTGGGTAATAATGCTGGAATAATCGTTATAGTGCTGCCCTAAAAAGTTGAGTAAATCACTGGCTTCATTAATTCCGACCTGTTGACTGGCTAAACTTTTTGAGAAACGCTCAACAGATTTTTCACTCAGGGAGTGGATAAAATTCCGTTGTAATTGCACAGATGCTAAGATATTTTGAATACCTCGTTCTTGTGCTTCTAACTCTCGAATTTGTTGAGTTAACTCAGCAAGGCGTTGATCAACAGATTCAACCCGGGATACAATTTTTGTGCTAATTTCTAATACCCGTACTGGTTGGGTTCCCGCACCGCTAACCCTTAGAGATTCTGGATTTAGAATTGCTGGTAGCCCTAAAATTAGAAGTTCTTTTTCTTGACCATCCAGCGCTATAACACCACGTCGTCTGATTCTGGCTTGCTCTGTATAGATTGTTACTGCACAGATTTGAGTATCTACTGTCTTACTGATATCAGAATTGGATGTTTCTAAGTTCACACAAATCAACCTTAAGAATAGTGTTCTGAACACTATCCTGGCAGAAGAATGGAAATTTTACCCTAGTTGACACTCTCGCCGTCAAGCTTGCGCTGTGACGGGAGATTCTTGCCTCAATGAAACCCGCTCTTTGATGCAAGCACCATTAAGTCTTACAGTCTCTCCACAAGCTTGTAATTCGGTATGTCCTACCGTATTTGACAGTATTTTCAAGCCTTCTTCCCTAATATTCCTTGCTGCATTTTCGTCACGATCATGTTGAGTTTGACAGCTTGGACAAACCCATTCACGAATACTTAAATTCAAGGAATTATTCTTAAACTTGCAGCAATTACAAAGTTTCGTACTTGGAAAAAATCTGTCAACTTGAATAAATGTTCCGCTTTCTCGTTCCAGTTTGTAGCCTATAAAATTAAGCAGCATTCCAAAACCAGCATCATGTATTGATTTTGCTAATTTAGTACGTGCTAATCCTTTAATACAAAGGTTTTCTACTACAATGACTTGGTTTTCGTCAACTAACTGTCTTGAGAGTTTATGCAAAAAATCTTGTCTCGTATTTGTTATTTTTTCATGGACTTTCGCTACTTTTTTGACCGATAAACGTCTATTATTAGACCCCTTAACTTTGCGACTTAACGCTTTTTGTCTACGCCTTAAACGCTTGGCATACTTACGAGTTGGTTTAATGGGGTCAACTTTTTGATAAATTTTACCATCAAATACAGTAACTAAACTGTTTAATCCCAGGTCTATCCCTGATATTTTCCCTTGCTTTTTAGCAGCTAAATCATCAGTTTCAAATAAGATTGCTGCAAAATATTTATCTGTGCTATTTATCGAAACTGTTACAGATTTAATTTTACCGTTAATACTTTTTGAGATTGAAGCTTTAACAATTCCAAGTTTGGGCAGTTTTAAACCACCATTTTTGATTGAACAGCTTTCAGGGTAACGGATTGACTGATGCCTATGCTTACTTTTATATTTGGGGAATCTTGCCCTTTTAAAAAAGAAATTCTTAAAGGCTGATTCTAAGTTTTTAAGAGTTTGTTGTAAGGTAGCAGCAGTTACTTCTGTTAACCATTCATAATCAGATAGCTTTTTAAGTTGGGTTAAGTCGAGTGCCATATCACAATAGCTCATTCCCTTACCCGTTTCTTGATACTGAGTGTTAGTTTTATTTAGGTAATAATTAAACACAAAACGGGAACAGCCAAAGCTTTTAGTCAGTGCTTCTCGCTGTCCCTTGTTTGGATAAATTTTTACCTTTAAAACATCTAACATCAGTAAAATCTCACCTGTGTTATATTTTCAATTGTACTCCACTCGTGGGAATATGACAAGAGAGAAAAGTATTAAAGTTAGACTAACTGAGGAAGAATTTGAACAGATTAATCTTTATGCTAAAACTAAGGATTTTTCTGTGTCTGAAGTTATACGTGATTATATTAAACGCTTGCCTAAAATGGATTCGCTACGCTCAATTTATTAGTTGGTCGCCAATAGACATCTCCAAAAAATAAACTGGGTAGCCCAAAAGGATAGTAAAATTGTATTTTTAACTGCTGGGCATGAGTTCTTTACTGGAATACATTACATCTAACCCTCAAGAAACTAAACGGTTGTTGGGAATTGATTACCAACAGTTGCAATGGCTAATCGTAGAAGCAGAAGCTCTCTTCAACCAATTCCAAGGTGGAGAAGAAGAAACCAAGATTAGAATAATAAAAAAAGGTGGTGGTAGAAAGCCAAAATTATCTGTGACAGAGCAGATATTATTAACTTTAGTTTATCTGCACCATATGCCGACATTTCAACTACTAGGTGTGCAGTTCGGGGTAAGTGAATCAACGGCACACAATATATTCCATGACTGGATAAAAATTTTGGGTGAATTGTTGCCAGCATCTCTTTTAGAACAAGTAAAAAAAAAGGCAATGATTGGAAAAGGTATAAAGAAGTCCTGGAGCAGTGGGTATTAGTAGTGGATAGCTCAGAACAAGCTAGAGCAAGACCTACCGACTACAGCGAACAGAAAAAGTTTTATTCAGGGAAGAAGAAAAATCATACACTAAAAAACCAGTTTATTATTTTACCAGATGGTTCAGAAATAGTCGATGTAACAATAGGAAAACCTGGCCCAAGTAGCGATATTAATATGTTTAGAGAAAGATTGGCAAATTTTGAGGTTAGTCAGAAGTTTAAAGCGGATAAAGGTTATCTAGGAGAAAACCAAATTGAAACACCCCATAAAAAACGTAAAAATCAAGAATTAAGCCCTCAACAAAAGCAAGAAAACAAAGAAATATCAACGCAACGAATTGTAGTTGAACATATCATTAGATTGGTGAAAATATTTCGGATAGCCCAGGACAGATTTAGGTTAAGATCACAACATTATGACCAAGTAATCCAGATAGTTTGTGGTTTAGTTAGGTTGAGGATCGGAGCCTTAATACTAGCAGTGTAAAAATCTGAATTTTTAAGAGATTATTGCTGTGTAAGCCTGTTGATCTTTGGGTTCTAAATTAACTGGATTTAGCTCAAAGCCTGATTAAGTCGTATTTATGATCGAGCGATCGCACAAACTTAAAAACCATCAAAACCTTTCATAGAAAGGTTTTGATGGTTCCTGGAGATGTCTATTCATCTCCCCGTTAACAAGAGCAGGTGTAACGGGAGTCCTCTGGCTCCATTTTTGATAGACTTATTGCAAAAATCGAAATGTTACTAGGACTTACGCAGAGATCCCCCTAAATCCCCCTTAAAAAGGGGGACTTTGAATTTCCCTTCTTTTTAAGGGGGCTAGGGGGATCTAGGTTTCAGGCTTTCGGTGCGTAAGTCCTATTACTTACCTCACCAAGCGGGAAGTAATAAATAGCGTTCCATCCCTTTAATAAGGGGAGGGTTAATATCAGTAATGCCTGCCAGAGGTGTAATGATTTATTACTTAAGCTTGACAGAATTGAGGAAAGCTTTAGCATCAGGAGCATCTACCTTGCCATCTTTGGCTGCAAATACAGCTTGATAAGCTTTGAGGTTTTTAGGATTAATAAATATCCGTGCTTTAGCACTTAAACCATTCGGCAGAGTCATGAGAAATTCTCTGCCTGGATATTCACCTTGACTAATTTTTGTTTCGTTTTTGACAGTCGCTCCAACTGTCTTAGCCATACTATCTCGACCACCATCTAAAATTTTGTCAACATTCACATTAGTAAGTTTCCCTCCTTTAGGGGTAGGTAAATTAACATGACCAGTTAAATATAAACGCTGTTTGGCATTATCAATATATCTAACTTCGGTTCCAGAAATTTCACTTTGTTGGGCTTTAGAAGCTCTTTTCTGCTCGTTAGGTTTCTCTGGAAATTTAGCGCTATATTTTCCGTCTTTTGAAGAATAGTTATACCAATTTTTGCTGACAGCAGATTCATTAGAACTAGCAGTTGTTTTGGCAGATTCAGCAGATGATGCTGGCACATTCGAGACAGGCGAAGATGTGGAAGTGGGCGATTGAGCAGGGGTGGGTGTATTAGCTTGTTTGCTGCTATTACAAGCAGTCACGGGAATAATTAAACCAAAAATAATGGCTAGTAAACGCAGTTTCATATTGCAATTATTGAAAACACTTATTGGGCAACAAACCTGAAGAAGTAAATTCCGCGACACTACACACGATCAGAGATTACGGTTTTTTGTAATGATTGGTGATTGGTCATTGATAATTGTTCATTGTTAATTGTTCATTGATCAGGGATTCCAGCTAAATCTAGTATTTCGGGAATCAAGTCTTCTCGCTTGACTGCCATCATGTGAATACCTTGGCAAAGTTGACGCGCTACCTGGACTTGTTCGGCGGCAATTTTAATTCCTTCTTGCAAAGGATCTGATGCACTTGCCAAACGGTCAATTGTGTGTTGTGGAATGTGGACTCCTGGTACGCAGCGATTAATAAATTCGGCATTTTTAGCAGATTTTAGTAAAAAAATACCAGCTAAAATCGGCTTGTCTGTACCAGCAGCGATTTGATCCATAAATTTTTCCAGTTTGTCAAAGTTAGAAATTAGCTGACTTTGGAAAAATTGTGCGCCTGCTTCTACTTTGCGTTCAAACCTGCGCTGTAGTCCAGACCAACTAGAAGACTCTGGATCGACTGCGGCACCAACAAATAAGTCTGTAGCACCGTCAGTTAAGGGTTTATCGTTACAATCAAGTCCGTGATTGAGTTTGCGAATTAGTTGCAGTAGGCGTACTGATTCTAGATCAAAAACACTTTTAGCGTCGGGATGATCGCCTGCTTTGACTGGATCGCCTGTGAGGGCGAGGATGTTGCGAATGCCCAGGGCGTGTGCGCCCATGAGGTCAGCTTGTAATCCGATGCGGTTGCGATCGCGACAAGCTAATTGACAAATTGGTTCAATTCCGTGCTGTAACAAAATCACAGAAGCAGCAACAGGAGACATCCGCAACACGGCGCGACTACCATCAGTAACATTGACGGCGTGGACTCTACCTTTGAGGGTTTGTGCCATCCGCACCATGAGTGCTGGATCGCCTCCCTTTGGCGGTGCTACCTCTGCGGTAACTAGAAATTCACCAGCCTTGACGGCAGCACGAAAATTATTCATTCTGAAATTGGGACTGACTGTATAGATATATTGTGGACTTTTGATTAGTCTACAATCCTAAATTGGTTAAAACTGGAAAGCGAATATTTTCACAGTGGGACAGAGTAACCTAATGCTGCTTTCACTTTAGCTAGGGTGTCAGATGCGATCGCTTCCGCCTTTTGCCGCCCATCACGCAATACAGACTCCAGATAACCCTTGTCGTCCATGACTTCTTTATACTTATCCTGAATCGGCTTGAGGGCTGTAACTGCGGTATCTGCAAGCAAAGGTTTAAACTGCCCCCAGCCCATATCCTGACACTCTGTTGCGACCTCTGCTTTACTCTTGCCAGAAAGTAGCATATATAAAGTTAACAAATTGTTGCACTCAGGTCTTTCTGGGTCGTCAAATGTTAAACCTTTAACTGGATCGGTTTTACAACGTTTAATCTTCTTCTGAATCTCCTCTGGCGAATCTAACAGATTAATTCTGCTCAACTCTGAAGGATCAGACTTAGACATCTTGCGCGTACCATCAGTGAGACTCATTACCCTTGCGCCTTCAGCCCGAATTAATGGTTCTGGTAGCTTCAAAACAGGCTTTTTACGGGCAAATTGATGGTTAAATCTGGCAGCAATATCGCGTGTTAGTTCTAGGTGTTGCTTTTGATCTTCCCCTACCGGAACTTTATCCGCTTGGTAAAGCAAAATATCTGCCGCCATTAATACGGGATAGTCTAGTAAACCTGTGCCAACATTTTCCCCTTGTTTAATCGCTTTTTCCTTGAACTGGATCATATCTTGCAACCAGTTTAGAGGCGTAATGCAGTTAAGTAGCCAAGTAAGTTCACTATGGGCAGATATATGAGATTGGACAAAGATGTTAGAGTATTGCAAATCAATGCCACAAGCTAAATATAGTGCGGCAATGGTGTACGTATCTGATGCCAACGTCGCAGGGTTGTGTGGCGCTGTAATTGCGTGTAAATCTACTACACAGAAGTAATTTTCGTACTGGCTTTGATTTTCTACCCAGTTGCGTATTGCACCCAGATAATTACCCAGGTGAAGATTACCAGTAGGTTGTACCCCAGAAAGAACTCGCTGCTTACCCATTGTGTTCGGTTAAATATTGGTGCTGAACTGCCCAGCAAATAATATCAACAAATTGTCGCGTATTAGTTTTGATCATAGACACGGAGTGTCAATATGATGTAATAAATGTAAACACTGTGCTTGTATTATGAGCTATCGTGACATTATTACCATTGAGCCTGATAAACGTGGAGGCAAACCCTGCATTCGTCGGATGCGGATTACGGTTTACGACGTTCTTGGCTGGTTAGCTGCTGGAATGTCTATTTCTGAGATTATTGATGACTTCCCAGAATTGACAGAAACAGATATTAGAGCTTGTCTGGAGTTTGCTGCCGATCGCGATCATCGTTTAGTTGCTGCGGTGAGTGCTGCTTGAAACTACTATTCGATCAAAACCTAAGCCGAAAATTGGTTAGTCGCTTGGCTGATATTTTCCCCAATGCTAGCCATGTTGAGTTTCACGATCTAGCACAGAAGACAGATACAGAGATTTGGGAGTTTGCTCTTTTGAACGATTTCTGCATTGTGACTCAAGATGCAGACTTTGCAGAAAGAAGTCGATTGTATGGTTCTCCACCAAAAGTAGTATGGCTAAGATGTGGAAACACACCTACTGATCAAATTGAAGCTCTCATTCGTGCCGGACAACAAGCAATTCAAGAGCTTCTAGAGAAGCCTGCTCTTCATTGCTTGGAACTGCAATAATTTAGTTGAAATTATTATGACGCAATCTCCCTCCCCAAATTTTGTTGCCGAACTTAAAAAGTGCATCTCGTTAGCACAAGATGTCGCTACTCATGCTGAAGCGAAACAAGCATTTGAGCAATTACGTGGCAATCTGGAAGCTGAAAACCCTTTAGCTGCTGAACTGTTGGATGTACTTTGGCTTGATGCGATCGCCGGACGACGTTCCGCAGCTTTTTGGCAGCAGATGTGCGATGTGGAAAAAGATTTGAGCGATCGCATGATTGAGAATTTGGCGCAGCTAAGGAAAAATTATCTGCGGTTGATGCAGGAACAGTAAAGCTTTTCTAGCCGTTATCAATTACTTCTTTCCTGCTTTAAAATATGATTAAAGCTGATAGCTGACTGCTGACCGCTATATATTGTAAAACTCAAATATTAGCTGCCATTTTTTGCTGCAACCAATCACGAAAACTAGGATGATAAAGGCTATATTTAACTTCTGCTGCTATTGATTCTAAATGCAAAAATTCTCGCCATTTCCCTAAAATTACTTTGATTTCATATTCATCTTCGTCTAATCTTTCCGCTATTGTTTCTATTGATATCAATTGCTCTTGCAATAAGATATTTAGCACCTTTTCAGCCATTGTTTGCTGGTTAGTAGTTGTTAAATTCATTTTATCTAAGTGGTTTTGATAATAAATTTGTAAACTTTGTGGATAAATGTCTTGATTCATAGCTTTTAATATTTCGCTAACGTACATAAAATTAGTTTCATCTTCGTTGATTTTCAATCCCATTTCTGAGGGGTGGAGGAGATGATAATTTTTAATATATTCCTGTACATCAGCACGATTCTGTTCTGGGTAGGCTGATAAATCTAAAGATTGAGATGGTGTTTCAATTAGTAAACCAGATTTATCTGGTAAGAAAGGACGGCGAGTTAGAATAAAATAAACTTTTCCTGGTAGATAGCGAGGTAAATATAAAAGATTGGAACCGCGAGGCTGATTGTTGATATCAATGCGATCGCACCCATCAATAGTAATAATTAAACGTTCTTCTGGCTGCAAGCGATCGCTAATTTGTTGCAACAACAAAGATAAAAAGCCACCGCCTTCTGTAGTCGCATCAGATGTAATAATTTTACTACCTTGATTTTGAGCAATTTCTATTAATTGATCGCAAATCGTTGTTAGAAAGTCCTCATACTCCCCCCGATCTTCGGGCGTGTCCTCATACTCCCCCCTTAAAAAGGGGGGCTGGGGGGGATCGTCAATCTCTCTACTCTGACGACTTTTAACCGCAATTTCGACATTATAATAAACAACTTCGGGATTTAAGCTGACATAATGGGCAATAATTGCACTCTTACCAATCCCAGGTTCACCGATAATAGTAAAGTAGCCTCGGTCATATTGATCGAGAAAGCTATTGATAGCAGTAAAGACAAATTCACGCCCGACAAAGTTGCGATTTTTAACGGTAATGATTTGTTTAAATTCTGGTGGATATCTAGGAATGTTAACGTTGTTTTTGGCAATATTATTCATTTTATTAACCACGTTCCCACCGCAGGAAATGAACACGACCTGATTTGTCTCCTGCAACGATTTTTAATCCATCTGGGGAAACTGCACAGCAATTTATAGGACTTTCACCAATAAAAGTAGAAAGTGCGGTTCCTGTCTGTAGATCCCACACTTTCAGGGTGTTGTCCTCTGAACCAGAAACGGCGGTTTTGCCATCGGGGGTAATTGCTACTGCTATTACCGAGTCGTTATGACCAATAAAAGTAGAAAGTGCGGTTCCTGTCTGTAGATCCCACACTTTCAGGGTGTTGTCCTCTGACCCAGAAACGGCGGTTTTGCCATTGGGGGTAATTGCTACTGCTTGTACCGAGTTGTTATGACCAGTCAGGGTAGAAAGTGCGGTTCCGGTGTGCAACTCTGGCTTTAATGTTAATATTTTGAATATCCTAGTCAGCCAGGCAGGCAGGATAGAAAGTGCGGTTCCTATCTGTAGATCCCACACTTTCAGGGTGTTGTCTTCTGAACCAGAAACGGCGGTTTTGCCATCGGGGGTAATTGCTACTGCTATTACCGAGGCGTTATGACCAGTCAGGGTAGAAAGTGCGGTTCCGGTGAACTCTGGCTTTAACATTTTGAATATCCTAGTCAGCCAGGCAGGCAGGGTAGAACGTGCGGTTCCTGGTAGATCCCACACTTTCACGGTGTTGTCATCTGAACCAGAAACGGCAGTTTTGCCGTCGGGGGTAATTGCTACTGCTCGTACAAAGTCGTTATGGCCAATAAAAGTAGAAAGTGCGGTTCCTGTCTGTAGATCCCACACTTTCAGCGTGTTGTCGTCAGATGAACCAGAAACGGCGGTTTTGCCATCGGCGGTAATTGCCCAAAAGCTATGACCAATAAAAGTAGAAAGTGCGGTTCCTGTCTGTAGATCCCACACTTTCAGGGTGTTGTCCTCTGAACCAGAAACGGCGGTTTTGCCATCGGGGGTAATTGCTACTGCTATTACCGAGTCGTTATGACCAATAAAAGTAGAAAGTGCGGTTCCTGTCTGTAGATCCCACACTTTCAGGGTGTTGTCCTCTGACCCAGAAACGGCGGTTTTGCCATTGGGGGTAATTGCTACTGCTTGTACCGAGTTGTTATGACCAGTCAGGGTAGAAAGTGCGGTTCCGGTGTGCAACTCTGGCTTTAATGTTAATATTTTGAATATCCTAGTCAGCCAGGCAGGCAGGATAGAAAGTGCGGTTCCTATCTGTAGATCCCACACTTTCAGGGTGTTGTCTTCTGAACCAGAAACGGCGGTTTTGCCATCGGGGGTAATTGCTACTGCTATTACCGAGGCGTTATGACCAGTCAGGGTAGAAAGTGCGGTTCCGGTGAACTCTGGCTTTAACATTTTGAATATCCTAGTCAGCCAGGCAGGCAGGGTAGAACGTGCGGTTCCTGGTAGATCCCACACTTTCACGGTGTTGTCATCTGAACCAGAAACGGCAGTTTTGCCGTCGGGGGTAATTGCTACTGCTCGTACAAAGTCGTTATGGCCAATAAAAGTAGAAAGTGCGGTTCCTGTCTGTAGATCCCACACTTTCAGAGTGTTGTCATGTGAACCAGAAACGGCGGTTTTGCCATCGGCGGTAATTGCTACTGCTATTACCGAGTCGTTATGACCAGTCAGGGTAGAAAGTGCGGTTCCTGTCTGTAGATTCCACACTTTCAGCGTGTTGTCATGTGAAACAGAAACGGCGGTTTTGCCATCGGCGGTAATTGCTACTGCTTGTACCCAAAAGCTATGAGCAGTCAGGGTAGAAAGTGCGGTTCCTGTCTTTAGATCCCACACTTTCAGCGTGTTGTCATCTGAACCAGAAACGGCGGTTCTGCCATCGGCGGTAATTGCTACTGCTTGTACCCAAAAGCTATGAGCAGTCAGGGTAGAAAGTGCGGTTCCTGTCTTTAGATCCCACACTTTCAGCGTGTTGTCATGCGAACCAGAAACGGCGGTTTTGCCATCGGCGGTAATTGCTACTGCTATTACCGAGTCGTTATGACCAGTCAGGGTAGAAAGTGCGGTTCCTGTCTTTAGATCCCACACTTTCAGCGTGTTGTCATGTGAACCAGAAACGGCGGTTTTGCCATCGGCGGTAATTGCTACTGCTATTACCGAGTCGTTATGACCAGTCAGGGTAGAAAGTGCGGTTCCTGTCTGTAGATCCCACACCTTCAGAGTGGTGTCATCTGAACCAGAAACGGCGG
Source organism: Crinalium epipsammum PCC 9333 (assembly GCF_000317495.1). Lineage (GTDB taxonomy): Bacteria > Cyanobacteriota > Cyanobacteriia > Cyanobacteriales > PCC-9333 > Crinalium > Crinalium epipsammum. The sequence continues at coordinate 3,577,068 of NC_019753.1, read as the reverse complement.
TTTTGCCATCGGGGGTAATTGCTACTGCTCGTACCGAGTGGTTATGACCAGTCAGGGTACGCAGTAGGTTTCCACCAGGAGCAGTCAAACTGGCTGTGATGGGACGCAATCGCGAAATTTCACTTTCACTTGCTGCTGCATCTGCCAACATTTTTTGAATTTCTGGCTGTTCAAAACTCTGCAACCGTCCCCACAGTTGCCCTACTAATTGATTTTGGTCTTGATTGACAACATGGGCGGCTAACTGTAGCGCACGTTGAATTAATTTCAGAGTTTTGACTTGTTCGGGTTTTAGTGTTTCATCTTCTTCTAATTTATCTAATATCTCAGGATCATCAATCAAAGCATAATCCCTAATCAGGGGTTCTACTCCAAATTTAGGAGAGTGAATTTTGAGAAAAATAAAATCAAAGTCCGTGAGATATTGATAATAAATTTCTGACTTTCCTGCTTTTAATTGCTGTTCAGGAAACTGCCCCAGAAACATCTTTTTAAATTCTGCTGATTTCGAGGCTAATTTAGTGGCAATGCTCCCCATTTATTCCATCTCCCTGAGCATATAATCAGCCATACTCTGATTAACTTCCCTAAATAGCTTTCGACCTCGATCTAATTTATCTTGCCCTTTGAGAAATTCTAAAAAACTGCGGTGATAAATACTGTAGTAAATTTTTGGTTTCTCTGTATTTACTTTCGGTGTTACATACTCAATCCAATCATTTAATACCGATTTCACCTCATATTCATCTTCATCGAGAATATCGGCAATCATGATTGAAGATATGGGTTCGCCTCTTTCTACTAATATATAAATTATTTTTACCTTCTTTTCATGGGATTCATTATCCATCCCCATCCGATGCCAATGAGTTGTATAGTAATCCTGAAGACCTTGAGGTAATCCATTGAGATTTAAATCATTATATTTGCCTTCAGAAATTTCTGGTAATACATAGCGCAAATACATAAAGTTATTTTCACTTTTAACAGCCAACTCCTGAGTAAAATTATTCTCATAAATATTGCGCTCCTTAATCCAATTTTTCAGTTTTGAATCGTTATTCAAAGACAAGTGAATATACTCTTTTACATCTTCCTGACTCAAAGCTGTATAATCACCTTTGGTTAAATCCAATTCCTTTACCGGAGTCTCTGGAGAAACCGTTAAACGTTTGGTTTCTTGATTGTAAGGTCTTCTAGTGAGTAAAAAATAAACTCCATCAGGCAGATTTTGTGGTAAATCTAAAAGATTACTATTTCCTTCTTGTTGTACTTCATCAAGTGCATCTACAACAATGACAAGTTTTTGCCCGTTTAGTTCTTCACTTGCTTTTTGCAATACAGTTCTTAAATCAGCGTTGTCTGCATTTTGGAGAGAATAACGCTTAATTAATTGTTGACGAATATTAGCTAAAAACTGTTCTGGTTTATTGCGTCCTTCTGCAAATACATTAAAATAACAAGGACATTTGATAGCTGAAATATATTTAGCTGCGATCGCGCTTTTCCCCATCCCTGCATCCCCAATCACAGTAAAATAACCTTTGGGTTGAGTTGAGAAAAATGTCTTAATAGCTTGAAAAACAAAATCGCGACCGCAGAATAAACGAGTCTTTTCAAAAATTAAGGCTTTAAACTCTTTAGGATAAACATCTAAATTCCAATCAGGGTAAGGCTGATATTTGGATGCCTTCGTTTGTTTAGCAACTGCAATAAAAACTTCGCCAAATTCCTCTAATTCAGCTAAAAGATTAATTCTTGCATTAACTATTTGCGTTTTTAGTTCGCTATTTTGATTAATAAACTTTTTTGTATTCTCTACAAACTGCCAGGGAGCATTATTACTGTAAGCATCCCAAAAGTAATCTTTAATTAATTTTTCTCTAAATAAATTTAAAATTGCTTGAGGTTTAAATACCCCATACTTGACGAGAGTGTACCCATAAACAGTATCAACATCATCAGGAATTTGGGTAGGATTGAGTTTTAATTCTTGTAAAATTTTAATAACAGCTTCATTTTTGTGAGCTTGTTTAATAATTAGTTGACCAGCTTGAGGCGCATATTTACTAATTACTTTCGTAATGGCGGCGAATTCTATCATGCCTCTGTACCAAAAATGTATTAGTTGTTAACTAGCAGTATTACATTAAAGGTAACATAGTACGTTTGCGAGATCTGGTGGCTGAATAATGAAATTTATCGGAATTGATTTTGGCTGGGTGTCTGGCGCTAGTGGATTATGCTGCTTAGAATGGCGAAATAATCAATTAGAAATATTAAATTTAGACCGCCAACAATCAAATGCAGATATTCTTTCTTGGCTTGAAAGTTGGATCTCACCTGATGCACCAGGAATAATTGCAGTAGATGCACCAACTTTAATTCCTAATGCTACAGGAATGCGTCTACCAGATAAACTCAGTCATAAACATTTTGGTAAATATCACGCTGGTTGCTATCCTGCTTCTTTAGCACGTTCTTATGCTCAAAAAACTGTTCAATTTGGCTTGGAATTAGAATTGCGTGGATTTGTTCATGCACCAATTATAGAACCTCAGAAATTAGAAAGATATCAAATAGAAGTATATCCCCACGCAGCAATGGTAAATTTATTTAACTTAGAGCGCATTTTAAAATATAAAAAAGGAAAATTGGCAGAGCGTCAAATAGAACTAAAAAAACTCTGCCATTATATTCTGAAGATATTACCTAATTATCAACCTAGACTTGATATTTCCTCTTATTCTTTGGCTTCTTTGTGTTTCCTTGATTCTTTAAGCTCAGAATTTCCTAGCACAGGTGCAACTCTCAAAGCATTAGAAGATAAATTAGATGCGTTAATTTGTGCCTACATAGCTGCTTATTGGTGGTATTGGGGAATTGAGCGTAATTTGGTATTAGGAAATCTTGAGAGTGGTTATATTGTTGTTCCTCAACAATTTTAACGAGGCAGAGCATCGGAAATAGCATTCCTAGCCTCTGGCTAGGAACGAGTAGAGACGCGAGATCTCGCGTCTCTACAACTTTACGCCCAACTAATTAATCCTAATTCATGAGGACTGCTGAGATTTTCGTGTTTAGGCAACACACGCAGAGATAAACCTTGTAAACCAGAGGCAGAGTAGAGAATATCAGCCGTATAAATACTATCTACTTGTTGATCTTTTCCTTGGTGTTGCATTACTACACTTGTACCATTAGTAATTTCACCATCTGCATTCACAGCGCCTTGATAGAGTTCAATTTGTACATCATTTGGGGTGAGTCCTGCTAAGTTAATTAAAGCTTTCACAGAAACCTTTTGATTAACCTGAATTTGCTCGGTTGCAGAAACATCAACTGATACAATTTTGATGTTGTACCAATGTTGAAACATACTTTCTTTCCAAGCGGCTAATTCCTTGGCTGGGGCATAATTGTTACCTGTCATTACGAAGTTGCGATCGCTTGCTGGAAAATAAGCCCGCGTTGCATATTCCCTCACCATCCGCGCTGTATTAAAGAAGGGACAATTTAACCGAATGGCATCTTTCATTTTGGCGATCCAACGGCGAGGAATTCCTTCAGCATCGCGGTCATAAAACAAAGGCACTACTTCTTTTTCAACTAACTCATATAGTGCATTCGCTTCTACTTCATCTTGATACTCAGCATCTTCGTAAGTTTCACCATGACCAATGGGCCAACCAGTGCGAACATAATCGGCTTCATCCCACCAACCATCTAGCACACTCAGATTAGGCAAACCATTCATTGCTGCCTTCATTCCACTCGTACCAGATGCTTCCCTTGGTCGTCTGGGTGTATTTAACCAGACATCACAACCTGCAACCATCAACCGAGCTACATGGATATCGTAATCTGGGATAAATACCACACTCGATGATATGCCATTTTCTCTGGTCAAGCGGATGATTTCACGGATTAATTCTTTGCCTGGAATATCTTTAGGATGAGCTTTTCCGGCAATTACAAACTGCACTTGTTTGTGTTTGTTACTTGATAAAATCTGTTTAATCCGCTCAAGATTATGCAGAAATAAAGTAGCGCGTTTATAAGTAGCAAATCGACGAGCAAACCCAATTGTCAGAACACCTGGATCTAGAACTTCTTGAGCTTGGGAAATCTCCACTGGAGAAGCACCACGACCGCGCAAATGTTTTACCAAGCGATCGCGCACAAATACTACCAGTTCTGAACGACTACGTTCGTGATTGCGCCATAATTCTTCATCAGGAATTGACAGCACTCGTTCCCACAAGGGATCTTTTGCTCCTTTTTCTGACCAGCTAGGGCCAAGATAGCGATCGTATAATTCCTGAGTTGCTTTTGCAACGCAACTACGAGCATGAACCCCGTTAGTAATCGCCGTAATTGGTACTTCTGCTATAGGTAAGCCTTTCCAAAGGCTGTGAAACATCACCCGTGAGACTTCACCGTGCAGTTGAGCAACACCATTAACAAAGCTGGAGGTTTTCAGCGCCAACGCCGCCATACTAAAAGGTGAAGCTAAATCTCCCGTGTTCTCTCGTCCCAGACCGAGAAATTCCTCACGAGATAACCCGTAAGTATGGGCGTAGTGTCCCACGTAATACATTGCTTTATCTGGTGGGAACAAATCGAATCCAGCAGAAACAGGCGTATGAGTTGTGAAAGCTTGAGTAGATTGGGCTACCTGTTTAGCTTGGGCAAACGTCAGTCCTTGTTCTTGCATCAAAATTCGGATGCGTTCCAAAATTAGAAAGCCAGAGTGACCTTCATTGAGGTGATACATCGTAGGTTTGTACCCCAAAGCCTTCAACATCCTGACTCCGCCAATTCCCAGCATCATTTCCTGGTGAATCCGCATATCCAAATCACCACCATAAAGTTCGTCGGTGATGTCGTGGTCGTAAGGGTTATTTGGCTCAATATTGGTATCCATCAAATATAAAGGCACAACCCCTACCTGTACGCGCCACACACGGGCGTAAACAGTGCGACCTGGATACTCTACCTCAATCCTGAGTTCTGACCCATCAGAGTTACGCTCTAGGTGCAGAGGCATATTATAAAAATCATTGACGGGGTAGCGTTCTTGCTGCCAACCATCAGCGTTGAGATATTGGGCAAAGTAGCCTTCTTGGTAGAGTAAACCGACAGCAACTAGGGGCAATCCCAAATCACTAGCCGACTTGAGGTGATCGCCAGCAAGGACACCTAAACCGCCAGAATATATAGGCAGACAATCAACTAAGCCATATTCAGCACAAAAATAGGCGAAACATTCTTTTTGAGGATGTGTAGATGTATCACCATTAGTTGATTGGTGGTTGCTGAGGGCTGAACGCTGTTTGCGGTACCAAGTGCGCTCTTTGAGGTACTCATCAAGTTGGCGAACTGCTCGCTCCATGTGTGCTAGGAATCCTTCATCTTCTGCCATTTCCTGTAGTCGGGCTTGGCTGATCATCCCTAGCATGGATACAGGGTTGTGGCGGCTTGATTCCCACAAGTCACGGTCTAAGCGCCGAAATAATTCTTTAATTTCAACATTCCAGTCCCAGTAAAGGTTGTAGGCTAGTATCCGCAGAGGTTCCAGTTGCGGTGGTAGAGCCGGAGAAACGTTAAATGTACGAATCGGCTGCATTGAAAAAATCTCCAAGTTAAGTTGGCAATATTGTCGATTCTATTCTGCTGTTGTAGATGTTAGGAGTATTAAGAGCCTATCGGAAAAGTCCTTTTAAGAGAATGTAACCGCAGATAAACGCAGATAAACGCAGATGTTTTTTACTAATTATTTATTTTTCGGATAGGCTCTAAGAGCCTGATATCGTTCGCGCTTTCTTAAAAACCTAACCCCCCAACCTTCTTCCCTACTAGGGAAGGGGGAGTTTCGCCCCTCTCCTTGTAGGAGAGGGGTTGGGGAGATGTCAAAAATGAATTCGCGCTTCAGTATCAGAGCCTAATGCAAAAAATCAGCTAGATGAACGGTATGATAAGAAAGTTAAAGCTTCTCTTATGTAGAGAATTTAACTCTTCATCCCCTGGGAGAAATAAATTATGGTCACCCTCAAGATTACTGTCTATATCGTTGTTGCTTTCTTTTCCTTACTGTTTATTTTTGGCTTGTTGTCTAACGACCCTGCTCGTAACCCCAACCGCCGAGATTTGGAGTAGAAAGCAAGGAGTTTTTAAATCAAGCTTTGATAAGTGGCGGGGCGTGCCTCGCCTATTTACTCTTTGTGCTGGCTATTGTTGTGTGTTGGAGCGGTTTGTTTGAAGATTTTAAGAAAAAATGCTCTATCCATTTATTCAGCCTGCAATGCCCGCTGTTGTTCAAGTAATTTCGCCCCAAAAAGTTACATCTACAACTAATTTTTTAAACCAAGGGCAGTTAGCAAGATCTACGTTAGTAACAACAGCCCCAGAAATTCAAGCATCAGTAGAACTAGAAAATCACTCTCTTTTAACTGCGGCTCATAGTGCTATCTTACTCGGTAAGCCGATGTCTGTAGGTTATGCAATCCAACCCGCAGCAGGTTCTCAAGGGCAGGATTTTACGGACGGTGAGGCTCAAGAGTTAAAGCTGTTAAGTGCAGATAATAAAAGTTTGACCGCAATTAAAATTGTGGCGGCGCAGCGTGGTTGTAAGGCTCGATTGGCGGTAAATCAAGGTTGTAGGAATAACGTTTTAGATCCGAACAGCCGTAAAGAATATCAAATTCAGGTTCCTACACAACAATTCCCCTTAGTAGCTGAACAAACTACAGTAGAAGGCAATTTAGGGGAAGTTCAAGTTCGATCGCTACAATCCCAAATTTTACCAGCACAGGAACAACAGCCTAGCACTACAACGCCTATGCAAACTACTCCTGTGGAGATTAGGGGAGTAGTTGAATTAAATGCCGATAGCCAGGAATACGATAGCCAGCGACAGGTGATTACGGCGAGTGGTAATGTCGTGATGCGTTTTCAGGAAGCTGTGCTAGATGCCGATCGCATTGAGGTAAATTTAAAAAATCGCCTTGCGATCGCATTTGGTAATGTTGCTCTAAGACGTGGACAGCAGTTACTACGCGGTGAACGTTTTGAATATAATTTTGGTCAAGATACAGGCGTAATTTCTAATGCGAGTGGTGAGTTTTTTCAACCGACAGCAGCAACGGATTTCACTGTAACATCACCTGCGAATGTGGGTGCAAATATATTACCTGCTAGACCTTTAAGCGATCGCATTACTGCTAATCAACCTCTACAACAACTTACCAATTCTGGCGGTATCGGTATTGTTGTTGGGAGTGATATAAATATCCCTAACCGACCTGGTTTGCAACAAGGTGGTACTTTCAACCGCTTACGCTTTCAAGCTGAAAGAATAAATTTTGAAGGTAATACCTTGCAAGCTACCAAGGTGCGACTTACAAATGATCCTTTTTCCCCAGCAGAGTTAGAAATACGGGCAGATACAGCACAGTTTCAGCGTACCTCATCGCTATTGAGTGAAATTACCACTTCTAGACCCCGCTTGGTGCTAGATCAAAATTTGGAAATACCACTGTTTCGCAATAGCCTGACGCTTGATCGCAGACCACGTGAGCCTGGTTTAATAAATTTTGGATATGATCAAGGCGATCGCGGTGGTCTTTTTATTGAGCGATCTTTTGAACCATTTACTACTCCCACAAGCAAATTTAGTATTACACCGCAGTATTTTATTCAAAAAGCCGTTCAAGAGGGAGGTTTCTTTGATCCAGCCAGTTTTGGTTTGAGGGCAGAAGTACAATCTACTCTCAGCCCTAAAACGACACTTGAGGGTTCTGGATTTCTCACAAGTTTAAATTTTAATGATGTAGAGAACGAGTTCAGGGCTAATGTGCGATTGCGGCAGACAATTGGTAATACTTTACCGCATCAGCTTACTTTGCAATATGGCTATCGCGATCGCTTATTTAACGGTTCGTTAGGTTTTCAGCCTGTACAAAGTAGCCTGGGTGCAGTTGTTACTTCCCCATTAATTAATTTAGGGCGTGATTTTAATGCCAGCTATCAAGCAGGTGTGCAGTTTATTAATGCTGAAACAGACAAACCAGATTTACTCAAACCGAATCGGGATAATGATCGAATTAACCTTAGTCGTTATCAAGCCAGCGCTTCTGTCAATCGCGGCTTTTTACTTTTAGAAGGTAAAGGCTTACCTGCAACTGCTACAGAAGGTTTACGTTACACTCCACAACCTGTAGTTCCATACCTAAAATTTAACACGGGTCTTACTGGTGTACTAACTGGTTACAGTAATGGTGATAATCAAAACTCGATAAGTGGCAATCTAGGAATAGACGGGCAAATTGGTAATTTTTCCCGACCTTTTTTAGATTATACAGGTTTTAATATTACTTATTTTCAACTTTTTCCTAGTGGAGAATCACCGTTTTTGTTTGATCGTTTAGTAGATACTAGAGTACTTTCTGCGGGCATTACGCAGCAAGTTTATGGGCCATTTCGTGCAGGCTTTCAGACTTCGTTAAATTTAGATAATAATAGAGCAATTAGTACTGATTATTTCTTAGAATATAGCCGTCGCACCTATAATATTTTGTTGCGCTATAACCCTGTAGTGGAAATTGGTTCGATTAGTCTGCGAGTTAATAGCTTTAATTGGGTAGGTAATCCAGAACCCTTTTCCTCAGATGTTCGTCCTGTTATTCAGGGGGTGACGCGGTAATAAGCTGTTGTAGTTTCGCGCATTTTATGTTTTAGGGACGAGGAAGGAGAGAGAGAAAGAGGGTTTGATAACTTTTGTCTAAATTAAAAATGTACAAGTTTATTTGCGCGTTAGCTTAAAAATAGTCACATTTTTTTTAGCCCAGATGTCAGCAAATGGACGCAGATTACGCAGATGTAAGCCAAGATTTTATTGAAGGGGTGCAAAATATCTAATTTGGGTCATTGTTAATTGATAGTTGGTCATCGTTAATTGATGATTGTTCACTTTGCCATCTTGAGCGTAACCCAAAACTGTGCAAGGTAATTCCTAGTGTTTGCAAAGCTTTGTCTATCTGCTTTGCTGCCATTTCACCAATGCCATTAATTTCGAGTAAACTATCTAAACTATAACCTTGTAGGTCATTTATAGTAAAAATTCCAGCTTTATTTAATAACTCAAGGCATCGTTGGGAAATATTTATAGTGACAAGTTCTAGTTGGGAATTGTCTACATTAGGTTTATTTTCTTCAGTTACACTGGCAGGATGCCCATTAATTTGAGCAACTATATCAGTAACTTGCCTGACTTTAAGCCAATCGCCGCTATCAATGGCTTCTTTTGCTACTTCTTGGAGGAGTTTGATCATTCTTTCTCTCCCCACAACTTTAATTAGTTGCTCAAATTCGCTCATCGCATTTATACTGAATATTCAAATATAATGTCTGTTTACTTATTCTATAAATTATAAATTTATTAGAAGCGCGATCGCACTACCCTAACTAAAAAAGACTGCGATCGCAAACTCAAAAAAACAATTATATATTATAAATTTGTTATGAATGATCATCAAGTCAATATATCTGAAGAAGTATTTATTTTTCCTACCTCATTTGCCCAGCAAAGATTATGGTTTATTGACCAGTTAGTACCTGGAAATTATTTTTATAATGTACCGACAGCACTAAGGCTAAAAGGTTCACTAAATTTCTTAGCACTTGAGCAAACATTAAACGAAATTGTGAGTCGCCATGAAAGTTTACGCACCAGATTTAAGATAGTTGATGAGCAACCAGTACAAGTAATTTACCCTAGCTTAAATATACGTCTAACGGTAGTAGACTTGCAGGATTTGTCTCTTGATAAAAGGCAAGCAGAAGCAAAAAAAATAATTTTTGCAGAGTCAGAGCGTCCTTTTAATTTATCATCTGAAGCGTTGGTGCGATCGCTTCTTATTCGCTTACAAGAAAATGAGCATATTTTAGTACTGAATTTACATCATATTGTCTGCGATGATTGGTCAATTGGTGTACTTAGTAAAGAATTAAGTTTAATATATACAGCTTTATGTAGAGACATTAAATGCGATGCTTCTAAAATTTTGCCAGAATTACCTCTCCAATACGCTGACTTTGCAGAATGGCAACGCGAATGGTTACAGGGTGAAGTATTACAAAATCAATTAAGTTACTGGAGACAACACTTAGAAGGAATATCAACTTTAAATTTACCTAGTAATAAATTGCCACCAAGAAGACAAAGTTATCGAGGGGCAACTGAATTTATAGAAATACCCAAAAATCTAACTACAAAATTAGAAAGCATATCCCAGCAGGAAGGTATAACTTTGTTTATGACTTTGCTGGCAGCATTTCAGGTATTACTTTATCGTTATTCTCATCAAGAAGATATTGCCGTTGGAGTACCTATTGCTAACCGCAATCGTAGCGAAATAGAAGGGTTAATTGGTTTTTTTGTCAATAGTTTGGTGTTACGAACTGATTTATCTGGTAATCCAAGTTTTCAGGAAGTTTTAGCTAGGGTACGCGAGGTAACTTTAGGTGGTTATGCTCATCAAGATTTACCTTTTGAAAAGTTAGTAGAGGAATTGCAACCAGAACGGAATATTAGCCGTCATCCGCTATTTCAAGTTATGTTTAGTTTTCAAAATTCGCCAATGACAGGATTGGATTTACTAGATTTAGATGCAAGTTTTATTAATATTGATATTAAAACAACGCGATTTGATCTAGAGTTTAATTTATGGGAATGTGGAGATGGCTATAGAAATTTGCTTGGAGGCGATCGCTGGCAGTATTCTGAAGGAATTAGAGGTGTAGTTGTTTACAATACTGATTTATTTGAACAAGCTACTATTACTCGAATGGCAGAGCATTTTCAAACATTATTAGAAGGAATTGTTGCTAATCCATCAACACGAATTAGTGATTTACCTATTTTGAGCAAAGCGGAATTAAATCAGATTTTGGTGGAGTGGAATAATACTAAGAGAACCCCACCCCCTAGCCCCCTCCCCGTTTACGGGGAGGGGGCATATGAGAATAATATTATTGATCATCAAGTAAATTATCAGCAAAATTGTTGTATTCATCAGTTGTTTGAAAAGCAGGTAAGTCAAAGTCCTGATGCTATAGCGGTATTATTTGATAACCAGCAACTAACCTATAGAGAATTAAATAATCGTAGTAATCAATTAGCGCATTATTTACAGAAGTTAGGTGTAGGTGCAGAAGTTATTGTTGGTATCTGTATGGAACCTTCTATCGAGATGATAGTGGGAATATTGGGGATTTTGAAAGCCGGGGGTGCTTACTTACCTTTAGATCCGAGTTATCCGTGCGATCGCATTGATTTCATGTTACAAGATGCACAAGTATCAGTGTTATTAAAGCAGTCAGCTATCAACAGTCAGCTATCAGCTATTCATACTCCTATTGTGGTTTATATAGATAATGATTGGGAATTAATTGAATTAGAAAACCAGGAAAATTTAACTAACAACACTAGAACAGATAATTTAGCTTACATTATTTATACTTCTGGTTCTACAGGAACGCCGAAAGGTGTTGCTGTACCTCACAAAGCTGTAACTCGTTTAGTTTGTAATACTAACTATATCAATATAGAACCTTGTGATAAAATTGCCCAAGTTGCTAATATCTCTTTTGATGCTGCCACATTTGAAATCTGGGGAGCATTACTTAATGGCGCTCAACTGTTGCTAATCAATAGAGATATAATTCTTGCACCAGAAGAGTTTGCTTTACAGCTTCAGAAAAAGAAATTAGTATCTTATTTTTAACTACTGCGTTATTTCAACAAATTGCTAGAAACGTTCCTACAGCTTTTAAATCTCTAAAATATCTCTTGTTTGGTGGTGAAGCGGTTGATCCAAGATGGGTGGAAAAGATTTTAAAACATGGCTCACCAAAGCATTTACTTCATGTTTATGGACCTACAGAAAATACTACGTTTTCTTCTTATTATTTAGTTGAGTGGTTAGATAGTGAGGAAAAAACGGTAATTTCTATTGGTCGTCCGATTAGTAATACGCAGATATATATATTAGATGAATATTTGCAACCTGTACCTATTGGAGTTGTCGGGGAATTATATATAAGTGGTGATGGGTTGGCGCGGGGGTATCTTAATCGCGCTGAGTTAACTGCTGAAAAGTTTATTTCTAATCCTTTTAGTAAAGATTCTCCTCTCTCTTCTCTCCTCCCTCCTCTCCCCTTAAGTTTATATAAAACAGGTGATTTGGGGCGTTATTTAGCTGATGGGAATATTGAATTTATTGGTCGGATAGATAATCAAATTAAGATTCGTGGTTTTCGGATTGAGTTGGGTGAGATTGAATCTGTGTTATGTCAACATCCAGAAGTACGGGAAGCGGTGGTTGTTGCAATAGAAGATATACCTGGGGAAAAACGCTTAGTAGCTTATTTTGTCCTTAATGTAGAGATGTTGGATAAAACGTCTCTACATAATGATAATGCGAAATCTACCCCCCCTATCCACCCCTTAATAAGGGGGGGGAAATTACGCGAGTTACGCGAATTTCTCAAACAAAAATTACCTGGGTATATGATTCCATCAGATTTTGTAATGCTGGATACTTTACCACTAACACAGAATGGCAAAGTAGACCGTAAGGCACTACCTCAGCCAGATTTCTCTAATTTCAATCTGCATGAAGATTATATAGCACCGCGCACGTCGGTTGAGGAGGTGTTAGTAGAAATTTGGGCTAAGGTTTTGGGAAAACAACAGGTAGGTGTCCACGATAATTTTTTTGAGTTGGGAGGTCATTCTTTGCTGGCGACTCAGCTTAGTTCTAGAATACGCGATCGCTTGCAAGTAGAGTTAGCCGTCCGTCAATTATTTGAAACGCCAACTGTGGCTAGTTTAGCTAAATATATTGAAACAATTTCCTGGGCAAAAGGATTAAGTGAAGTAATAAATATAAATCAGCGATCAGATATTGAATTTTAAAGGGAAATTATCTCAATGCTTAGTTATAAACTTAATAAAATTAATCCAGAATTATCTATTCGCTTGCAAGCAATGCCTAAAGTAGAAATTCATGTGCATCTCGAAGGTGCAACTGATGCCGAAACTGTATATCAAATGGCTAAAAAAAATAAAGTCGAGTTGCCAGCCTCATCACTTGAGGAATGGAAATCTTTTTATAATTTTCGGGACTTTCCTCATTTTGCTGAAGTTTATAAGACTGCCTGCAAATGTATGCGAAATCCTGAAGACTATGCCTTTATGGTAGAACAATTTTTAAAGAATCAAGCAGAGCAAAATATTTACTACAGTGAAGTTTATTTTAGCCCATCATTACATTATGGTAAATTGCCAGATGATGAAATAATTGATGCTTTAGCTGCTGGAGTCACAGCAGGTGAAGCTAAATATGGCAGCAAAGTTAAGTTTATGGCTGATATTTCCCGTCAAATTTCCCACTTACAATGGCATACTTTAGAATTTGCCTTGCGGGGTAAGGAAAAAGGTATTTTTATAGGTTTAGGTATCGGTGGTTTAGAAACTGGTCATCCACCTGAAAATTATCTGAAAACTTTTACAAAAGCTAGAGAACAAGGATTAAGAGTTGTTGCCCATGCAGGCGAAACTGAAGGTGCAGATAGCATTTGGGGGGCAATAAGAAGCTTAAATACAGAACGCATTGGTCATGGGGTGCGTTGTTTAGAAGATCCATTATTAGTTGAAGAACTACGGATAAGTCAAATCCCCCTAGAAGTTTCACCACAAAGTAATTATTGTATTGGTATTGTTAAACGAGATCAAGCGCATCCTATTCGCCAAATGTTTGATGCTGGACTTTACTGCACGTTAAATTCTGATGATCCGCCAATGTTTAGTACAAATCTAAATAACGAATATATTACCCTCGCAGAGCAAGGTTTTTCTTGGGAAGAACTTTGGAAAATAAATAATAATACATTAGAAGCAAGTTTCTTAAGTGAACAAGAAAAAGCTGCTTATCGCACTCAATGGCAAGAATTTTTATCCAGTGTCTAATCCGACATATATCATCCCTTAAAACTTATACTCTTACAAGTAACCATCATCTACTATCTGCGTTTATCTGCGTTCATCTGCGGTTAATAATTCTTAAAAATTAACCGACAGGTTAAAAACTGGTGCTATACAAACTCTTCCCACCTGCCGAGGCTAAATCATAAGTGAGCAAATATGGAAAACAAAAATAATTCAGGATTCAACTTAGTAGAATTTCTATCTCAACTGCGTAGCTTAGATATTCAACTTATCGCTGATCGCAATAAATTACGCTGTAATGCCCCAGAAGGCACTTTAACACCAGAATTACATCAAGAAATATCCCTACGCAAAGCAGAAATTATCTCATTTCTTAACACAGCTAATTCTACCGTTAATCAAAATATCCCATCTCTTGTACCCATCTCCCGAAATGGTAAGCTGACTCTTTCTTTTGCCCAAAAAAGGTTATGGTTTTTAGATCAATTAGTACCTAACAATCCTTTTTATAATGTTCCAGCAGCATTACGCCTAACAGGTGCGCTTAATTTAGTTGTACTAAAGAAAACTTTTAATGAAATAGTGCGCCGACATGAAGTTTTGCGGACAAATCTGATTGTAGTGGACGGGGAAGCAGTACAGTCTATTGCGCCAAGTTTAACTATATCTATACCAGTTATAGATTTGCGGGAGTTACCAAGCGTAGCAAGAGAGACAGAAGCACAAAATGCGATCGCCCAAGCAGCATTACAACCTTTCAATTTATCCACCGATCCCTTATTGCGCGTCACATTATTGCAGCTTGATGATGCAGAACATATCTTACTAATTAATATGCACCATATTATCTCCGATGGTTGGTCTATCGGGGTATTAATTAAAGAAATAGGCGCACTGTACACAGCTTATTCTTATTCTTATCAGAACCCCCTCCCCGTTAACGGGGAGGGGGCAGGGGGTGGGGTTCTCCCCAAACTCCCCATCCAATACGCAGACTTTGCACATTGGCAGCGACAATGGTTGCAAGGAGAAATATTAGAAAATCAATTAGCTTACTGGCGACAACAATTAGATAATATTTCCCTACTCAACTTACCTACTGATCGACCTAGACCACCAGTACAATCATACCAAGGTGCAAGCCAACGTTTGCAATTATCAAAAAGTTTAAGTGAAGCACTAGAAACATTAAGTCAGCAGGAAGGCGTAAGTTTATTTATGACCTTACTGGCAGCATTCAAAATATTACTTTATCGCTACACGCAACAAGAAGATATTACAATAGGCTCACCAATTGCGAATCGTAATCGTAGTGAAACTGAAGGATTAATTGGCTTTTTTGTCAATAGCTTAGTATTACGCACTGATTTATCAGGTAATCCTACTTTTAGAGAAGTATTACAGCAAGTGCGAGAAGTTGCATTAGGCGCTTATGCACATCAAGATTTACCTTTTGAAAAGTTAGTAGAAGAACTACATCCCGAAAGGCATTTAAACCAAAATCCTTTGTTTCAAGTAGTATTTGCCGTCCAAAATGCCCCAGTAGAAGCGTTAGAATTACCAAATTTAACACTACGTCCTCAACATATTGATATTAGAACAACACGCTTTGATTTAGAATTTCATTTATGGGAACGTGCTTCTGGTAATGGTTTTTGGGTAAATAGTTCTGAAGGTATTAGCGGTTTAATCGTTTACAACATTGATGTCTTTGATGAGGCAACTATTAGTCGGATGATTGGGCATTATCAAAATTTATTACAAAATATTGTTGATAATCCCGATAAGAATATTGCTAAGTTAGATATTTTAACTGAATCCGAGCGAAATCAATTGTTATTTGGCTGGAATAATACCCAGAGAGATTATCACAAGAATTTGTGTGTACATGAGTTATTTGAAAAACAGGTAAAACAAAATCCTGATGCTACAGCATTAGTTTGTGATAAACAAAAAATAACTTACCAAGAATTAAATATCCGCAGCAATCAACTAGCACGTTACTTACAAAAACTAGGTGTAAATTCAGAAGTGTTAGTTGGGATATGCGTAGAACGTTCTATAGATATGGTAGTAGGAATATTAGCTATCCTTAAAGCGGGTGGTGCTTATCTTCCTTTAGATCCGAATTATCCGCCAGAACGTCTCAGCTTTATGCTGGATGATGCTCAAGTATCTATCTTATTAACACAAGAACGTTGTCTTGAAGGGTTAGAAAAACTAAACTCGCAAGTTGTTTGTATTGACAAAAACTGGAAGTTAATTAGTCAAGAAAGCAACAAAAATATTAATAATTGTACTAAATTAAATAATCTTGCTTATGTTATTTATACATCTGGTTCAACTGGAAAGCCAAAAGGTGTTGAAATAGAACACCGTAATTTATTAAATTTAATCTATTGGCATCAACAAGAATTTGAAGTTACATCAAATGATAGAGCGACACAAGTTGCTGGAGTCGCTTTTGATGCTTGTGTATGGGAGATTTTTCCTTATATTACTGCTGGTGCTAGTATCTATTTTCCAGATAATGAAATTAGGCGATCGCCTGAAAAACTCCAATCATGGATAGTTGACAATAACATCACTATTAGTTTTCTACCAACGCCTATAGCAGAAAAAGTTTTGTTATTAGATTGGCAGCAAAATGTAGCTTTAAGATTATTGCTGACTGGTGGGGATAAGTTGAAGTCGTATAAGGGGCGATCGCATCCATTTAAAGTAGTAAATAATTATGGTCCAACTGAAAATACAGTTGTCACAACTTCGGGTTATTTACCTGTAGATCAAAACAGTGATTTTCCTCCTGCTATTGGTCGTCCGATTGCTAATACCCAAGTTTATATATTAGACAGTTATTTACAACCTGTTCCGATTGGTGTTGCAGGAGAATTATATATTGCTGGAAATGGATTAGCGCGAGGTTATTTCAATCGCCCTGATTTAACAGCAGAAAAATTTATCCCCCATCCGTTTACTGAAGATCTTTCTCCCTCCTCCCTCCTCCCTCCTCCCTCAAAAGCTCGTTTATATAAAACTGGAGATTTAGTAAGATATCGTGCTGACGGTAATATCGAATTTTTAGGTCGGATTGATGAACAAGTAAAAATTCGGGGTTATCGGATTGAATTAGGCGAAATAGAAACAGTATTAAGTCAACATCCAGGGGTATTGCAAACTGTAGTAAATACCAGTGAAGATGCAATTGGGGAAAAACGTTTAATTGCTTATGTTGTACTTGATGCTAACTACAGTAATTTTCCCCAAGAAATACCGCAGCAACAATTGCAAGATGAACAGGTAAAGCAATGGCAAATGCTTTACGAAGAAAATTATCAGCAATCTGCTAATAATGATGATGCCACATTTAATATTATCGGTTGGAATAGCAGTTATACAAATCAGCCGATTCCAGCAGAGCAAATGCGTGAATGGGTAGATAATCAAGTATGGCAGATTTTAGCTTTGCAACCCAAGCGAGTATTAGAGATTGGATGTGGAACAGGTTTATTACTGTTTAAAATTGCGCCTCATTGCACAGAATACTGGGCAACCGATTTTTCAGCGCAATCAATTAATTACATTCATCAGCAGTTAGCAAGTATAGAAATACCGCAGGTAAAACTACTGCAAAAGTTAGCGACTGATGTTGAAGGAATACCTGTTAAATCTTTTGACGCGGTAATTATTAATTCAGTTGTGCAGTATTTCCCTAATATTGATTATCTCATTGAAGTGATTGAGAGTGCGATCGCACTCGTTGCCCCTGGTGGTTCTATCTTTATCGGGGATGTCCGTAATCTCCCCCTACTGCAAGCTTTCCACGCCTCTGTGCAACTGCATCAAGCTGAACCTAGTGTTACCCGCGTACAGTTGCAACAACGGGTACAAATGCAAATATTCCAAGAAACAGAATTAGTTATTGATCCTGCTTTATTTAGTGCATTACAGCAGAGATTTCCGCAAATTAGTAATGTTCAAATTCAACTATTGCGGGGTCATCATCACAATGAATTAACTCAGTTTCGTTATAATGCCATTCTGCATATTGGAAGTGAAATTTTACCCCCCAACAGAGTTGATGAAGGGGGGCTTAATCACCACCCTAATGAAGGGCGAATTCATAACCCCCCTTATCAAGGGGGGCAGGGGGGATCAAAACTGCTAAATTGGTCTGAAAATAATTTGACTGTAGCAAAAGTACATCAATTATTAGTTGAAACCAAACCCGAAATAACAGCTATTACCCATATCCCTAACGCGCGGGTAATAGCAGCAGTTAAAACAGCAGAATGGTTATTTAGCACAGAAGAATTTAAAACTGTTAGCCAAATCCGTGAAGCTTTACAAAAATTTGATAACTTAGGAATTGAGCCAGAAGAATTTTGGGGTTTGGGTGAACAGCTAGGTTATAAAGTTGAGATTAGCTGGTCAGATTTCAGTAATAATGAACATTATGATGTTGCTTTTGTCAATCAAAATCTACCAGATCATATAAATATTCCTTCACAACCTACTTATTCATCTTCATGGCGCGATTATACAAATAATCCATTGCAAGCTAAAACAGCACGTCAGTTAATACCACATTTGCAGCATCATCTAACCCAAAAGTTACCTGATTACATGATACCTTCAGCTTTTGTCGTGCTGGAATCTTTACCGCTTACACCTAATGGCAAAATTGACCGTCGCGCTTTACCTTTACCTGATTTGATCAAACCAGAAATAGCAGGTAATTATGTTGCACCCCGCAATCAAATTGAGGAAAGGCTAGTAAAAATTTGGTGTGAGGTGTTAGGAGTTAAGCGATTAGGTATTGAGGATAACTTTTTTGAATTAGGCGGTCATTCTTTATTAGCAACTCAGCTTGTTTCCAGGGTGCGAGATGTTTTTGGTGTGGAATTGCCTTTGCGTAGTATATTTGAAGCGCCTGCGATCGCGCAACTTTCAAAAGTAGTTGAAAGCTTAAAAGAAAACAATCCTAAAACGCAAGCACCAGCGTTAGTACCTATTTCCCGTGAAAGTCGCAGGATGAAGTTATCATCTTTAAATAAAGAAAATCAAAAAATCAATGAGTGAGCCAAGGTAGCAGTATTATTATGACCTACGATAATACCCTTAAATATTTAGTCGAGCAGTACCCAGAACAATTTGTAAGCTGGTTGTTAAGTTCAGAACCGACTGACATTCAAATCCTCAAAACTGAGTTAAGTTTAGAACCCATCCGCGCCGATGCGGTAATTTTCCTGCAAATAGCTAACCGGATTTTGCATCTAGAATTTCAAACCTTAGCTGTATCCAGACCGCCTTGACCTTTAAGGATGCTAGATTATTGGGTAAGGCTGCACCGTCAATACGAATGCGATATAGACCAGGTAGTAATTTTCCTCACTCCTACGAATGCAGAAGTTGCCTTTACAGAGGAATTTCGCGCTCCTAATACTTGGCATCGTTATCGAGTCATCCGTATCTGGGAACAAGACCCCGAAGCGTTATTAGCTTCTCCTGCTTTGTTACCATTAGCAGTTTTGGCACAAACTAACTCGCCTGAAGTCTTACTGCAAAGGGTAGCAGCGCAAGTGGATATAATTGAAGAAAGAGAACGGCAGCGCAATGTTTCCGCTTGCGTTCAGATTATCGCCGGATTAAAGTTTGATAATGCTTTGATTCATCAGTTTTTTAGAGAGGAAGTTATGCGCGAATCTACGATTTACCAAGAAATTATTCAGCAAGGAATCAAAGAAGGTTTACAGCAAGGCAGACAAGCTGAAGTAACTTTAATTTTACGGCTATTAAATCGCAGAATTGGTGAAGTCAACTCGGAATTACTTGCCAAGATTCAATTTTTAAGCTTTGCTAAGTTAGAAGAATTAGGGGAAGCACTATTAGATTTTTCTACTGAAACTGATTTAGTTAATTGGTTGAACGGGCAGGGAAGTTAAAGGAGTTAGAGACAGTGCGATCGCACAACTCTCAAAAGTAATTTCTAGCTTAAAAGAAAACAACCCTAAAACGCAAGCACCAGCATTAGTACCTATTTTCCGTGAAAGTCGGCGGATGAAGTTATCATCTTTGAATAAAGAAAACCAATAAAATTAATTCAGTTGCTAGTAAACTAAGAATTATTCGCTATTTGCTAATAGCTGATTAACTTGTTGAGCAATTATAGGTAAGTTAGATTCCACAATCCCCCAAACAACTTCATTAGAAACCTTAGCGTAGCCATGAATTAATAAATTGCGAAAATCAACAATTCTTCTGCTATCAGTAATAACTGATGTTAAACTTGGCTCTAACTTCAACATTTGATTTAAAGCTTCACCAATAATTTCAAACTGTCGCTCTACAGCAGAACGTAACATGGCATTATTTTTATAATCATCAAAAGTCTTACCTGCTGTAAACTCAGTTATTAATTGACAAGCCTCCTGAATGTCAAATAAATATTTTTGCACTTCAAGTCGCATATAAAACTACCCGCTTTGATTCAATAGCTTGCAGAAAATAAGGATTACGAATCGAATTTAATTCTACTAAGTCTATAGAGCGATTAAATAAATTCTGCAAAGCTGTTCGCAATCCAAAAAAATTATTAGCATATTCCACAGGTGGCATCTGCTGAAATTGCACTAAAAAATCTATATCGCTTTGTTTTGGATCAAAATTATCGCCCGCAGCAGATCCAAATAATTCTATTTTTTCTACTTTATACTGTTGACAAATTTCAACGATTTTTGGTTGTTGAGATTTAATAACTTCATTCATCACAATTAATCCAAGCTGTTATAGAATGATAGCAAACTTTGGAGTAGTTTTTGGGATGTGAAGATATTGTCAAAAAAAAAATAGGGCAGGTAATTTCTTACCCACCCCTGCAAATCTAACTACAGAATTTTATTCAAAAACCCCATAAAATTCTGACAATTATTGACCCCCACGCTTATGAATCTTTCCTTGAGGATCAACATACGATCCTGTTCCTGGTAACTCATCTTCTACAACCGAATCATCTACTGCTGGTTTAGAAATACTCGGTGAATTAATCCCAGTAGTTGGAGTTGGGTTGTAACCTGCTTTTCCACTGATATTTGAGGTAACTCCGGTACCCAAACCTGTAACACTATCTATTGAACGGCTATAGTCTATAGGAGTACTTACATCAGGAGTTCTAGAAACAAAGGGATTACTATCTATGCTTGGTGTGCTGGCTTTCTGGGAAGCATTCTTAGCAGCATTACCGACATTTTGTGCGGATGACTTGATATTCTCAGCACCACTCTTAACAGAGTCCACTACAGAAGGTTTAACTTCTTCAGCAGTGTTCTTAACTGAATCACTTACACCGCGTACAGATGACTTGATGTTGTCAGCACCACTCTTAACGGTATCCACTACGGAAGGTTTAACTTCTTCGGCAGTATTTTTTACGGTATCACTTACACCGCGTACAGATGACTTGATGTTGTCAGCGCCACTCTTAACCGTATCAACTACAGAAGGTTTAACTTCTTCAGCAGTATTTTTTACGGTATCACTTACGCCGCGTACAGATGACTTGATGCTTTGAGCACTATCTTTAACTGTATTTACAACAGAAGGCTTAACTTCTTGAACAGCACTGCTAACTGACTGCGCTGCATCTTTTAAAGAAGGTCTAACATCTTCTACAGCATTGCTAAGTGATTGCGCTGCATTAACTACAGAAGGTCTAGCTTCATCAACAGTAGTTTTAACTGATTGAGCGATATCATTAACTGCTGGTCGAGCTTCATCAATTGTAGTCTTAACCGATTCGGCAATATCTTTAACTGCTGGTCGAGCGTCATCAACAGTAGTTTTAACTGATTCGGCAATCTGTTTTACAGAAGGTCTGATATCCTCAATTGTACCTTTAGCAGATTCGCCTACATCTTCGACAGTGTGGGTAACTGCGCCTACTACTTTGTCTACTGTCTCAGTGATGCTTTCAGCAGCTTCCTTACCAGTAAGACCACCAGCTACAGCGCCAGCTACAGCACCAATCGCTGCTCCTAGTTTACCACCAACAAAGTTACCGATCGCGGCTCCAGCTACGCCACCAGCAGCAGCACCAATTGCAGTACCTACTGGATGACTAGCTGCTTCTTCAGCAACTTCTTGAGCGTTTTGTGTAATCTCGCCACCAGGCTGATTGTCAATAATCGCATCCACTGGACGAGCTTCACTTTCAATGATAATACTAGGTGAAGTTTCTTTAGTGGTATCTAAGGGTGATTTGTTCTCATTCATAAAAATTGTTTCCTTTTTAGATTTATTTGGTTAGCTTTTGCAAGCTTCTATCTTTGTTTTCAAAACGGCTGATGTTACTGACTTCAGACGCTAAATATTTAAAAACACCCTAAATATAAGGTTGTGCCTCTCTTCATGCAAAAGACTAGGAGAAAGCAGCAAAAATTTATCGCCAGCCAAAGTCAATTTTCCATGACACTATCGCATTTAGGTAATATCCCTTTTTCAAGGATGTACAGATTACGGCAGTGCAAATGTATTATTGTTTGCTGCACGTATTTAACTTAACAAACACACCCTTAAAATTACACCTTCGTTAGAAGGAGATGAATAAACAGTTAATCAGTCTGTAGTTATACGTCTGGTTTCAGATATGAATTACCTCTAAAAAAACAATCTTGTTACGAAAGAATGCTAATGTGATCAATTAACAATTATCAATGACCAATGACCAATGACCAATGACCAATGACCGATGACCAAGAAGTAGATGTCTTTTTGTTTCCCACATCCTTTGCCCAGCAAAGATTGTGGTTTCTCAATCAATTAGCGCCAGATAACCCTTTCTACAACGTATCTACAGCGCTTCGCCTCACGGGTTCACTCAATTTAACCGCGCTACAGCAGGCATTTAATGAAATTGTGCGTCGCCACGAAACTTTACGCACTAATTTTGTGATGGTAGAAGGCGAACCAATGCAAGCTATAGCTTCTTCTTTAACTCTATCTATAGTAGTAAAAAATCTCTGCCATCTATCCGCCGATGAAAAAGAGCAACAAGTTATAAAACTAGCTATTCAGGAAGCTAGACAACCTTTCAATCTCGCAACTGATCAATTATTGCGAATTAAACTGCTGCAACTTGGTGATGATGAATATGTGTTGTTGTTAAATTTACATCACATTGTTGCCGATGGTTGGTCTATTGGCGTATTAATTCGAGAATTAGGGACACTCTACTCAGTTTTTTGTAGAAATGTTGCATACAAAGTCGAATCATCAGATATCACCCCTTCCCCGTCAACAAAAACTATTTTGGGGGGTGGGGTTCTCGCAGAATTACCCATTCAATACGCCGACTTTGCAGAATGGCAGCGTCAATGGTTGCAAGGAGAAGTGCTAGAAACTCAGCTAACTTACTGGCGACAACAGTTGCAAGGTATATCGGTATTGGATTTATTGAGCGTAGGCTCTTCCCGTCGGAGCGATCGCATACCTTCAAACAAAGATAATTCCATCAGACCAGCAGTTCCATCCTACCAAGGTGCGAAACAATTTATAGAACTACCAAAATCTTTAACTAAAGCCTTAAAAGAACTTAGCCAACAACAAGGCATTACTTTATTTATTACATTACTAGCAGCATTCCAAACCTTGCTATATCGCTACACACAGCAAGAGGATATTGCCGTAGGTTCACCAATTGCTAACCGTAACCGTAGTGAGATAGAAGGATTAATTGGTTTTTTTGTTAATAGTTTAGTCTTGCGTACTAACCTTGGCAGTAACCCAACTTTTATAGAATTGCTTGAACGAGTAAAACAAGTTGCATTAGGTGCTTATGCTCATCAAGATTTGCCTTTTGAAAAGCTGGTAGAAGAATTACATCCTGAACGTAATTTAAGCCGTAACCCACTATTTCAAGTAAGTTTTTCTTTGCAAAATACACCAATACAAACGCTAGAATTACCCGACATCAGCTTAAGTTTAGTAGAATTTGATATTGGCACTGCCAAGTTAGATTTAGAGTTCAACCTTTGGGAGGATGTAGAAAACATTCGTGGAGAAGTTGTTTATAGTACTGATTTATTTGATCGCGCTACTATTACCCGAATGTTGGGGCATTTTAAAACTTTATTAGAAGGAATTGTTATTAATCCAAAACAGCATATTTCTGAACTATCAATATTAAATAAAGTAGAACGGCATCAAATACTGGTTGAATTTAATCAGAATCAATCGTGCTTTACCCCCCCCAGCCCCCCCTTATTAAGGGGGGGGGTAAGAGAGATAAATAAACAATTCCCGCCCTTATTAAGGGGGGTAGTTAGAGAGATAAATACACAAGGTTTTCATCATTTATTTGAGCAACAGGTAGAAAAGACACCTGATGCCATAGCGGTAGTATTTGAAAATCAGTATTTAACTTATCGTGAATTAAATAACCAAGCTAACCAAGTTGCACACTACTTACAACAACTAGGTGTAGTTCCAGAAGTTATTGTTGGCATTTGTTTAGAACGTTCTCTAGAAATGATTATAGGATTATTAGGCATTCTCAAGGCAGAAGGAGCCTATTTGCCTTTAGATCCTAATTATCCTCAAGAGCGTTTTAAATTTATGATAAAAGACGCAAATATATCTATTATCATAACTCATTCATCACTAGCCCCCCTTATTAAGTGTTGGGGGGATCTACAACACATATCTCTAGTCTGTATAGATAAAAAACAAAACGTTATTACTAAATACAGTAAAAACAACCCAAATAGCAATATTATTTCTGAAAACTTAGCTTATGTTATTTATACTTCTGGTTCAACAGGAAAGCCGAAAGGTGTTTTAATTCAACATCAAGGGTTATGCAATTTAGCCGAAGCACAAATTAAGGCTTTTAACATACAACCGACTAATCGAATATTACAATTTGCATCTTTAAATTTTGATGCGTCAATATTTGAAATTGTGATGGCGCTGCGAAATGGTGGGACGCTATATTTAGCTAAAAAAGAAGCACTATTACCAGGAAAAGAATTAATTAAATTATTACGCGATCGCGCCATCACCCACGCCACCCTTCCCCCTGCTGTATTATCAGTATTACCACAAGCCGAATTACCAGCATTACAAACAATTATCTGTGCAGGTGAAGCGTGTTCACAAGATGTTATTAAACGTTGGGCTACCGGAAGAAGATTTTTTAACGCTTATGGAGTCACTGAAGCAACTGTTTGGTCAACTTTTAAAGAAATTAAAAATAATAATACATTATCTATTGGACAATCAATTGTTAACACTGAAACCTATATATTAGATACTTATTTCCAACCTGTACCTATTGGTATTTCTGGGGAATTATATATAGGTGGGGAAGGAATAGCGCGAGGATATCTCAACCGCCCTGATTTAACTGCTGAAAAATTTATACCTCATCCTTTTAGTAATGAACCAGGTGCGCGTATTTATAAAACAGGTGATTTAGCTCGTTATTTACCAGATGGGAATATAGAATTTTTAGGTAGGATAGATCATCAAGTTAAAATTAGAGGTTTTCGGATTGAATTAGGAGAAATTGAAGCGGTATTGCGCCAGCATCCAAAGGTTGGAGAGGTTGTGGCGATCGCAACAGAAGATACTGCCAACAAGCGCATAGTAGCTTATATTATTCCGAATACTCAGATAATACAATCATCTACCAAACTTTCAAAACCCATAAACAGCGATCAAGAAAACCCGTGGAGTTATATATCAAATGAATTACGCCAATTTCTTAAAGAAAAATTACCAGAATACATGATCCCTTCAGCATTTGTCATGCTGGATACGCTACCACTCACACCTAATGGCAAATTAGATCGTCGTAAACTACCTATACCGCAGAACTTTAATAATAACTTAAACGAGCAGAATTTTGTTTTTCCTCGTACTGCTACAGAATTAACACTTACCAAAATCTGGACTGAAGTTCTTAACATTGAGCGTGTCAGCATTCACGATAATTTCTTTGAAATAGGAGGAAACTCTCTACTAGCTATCCGTCTATTAAATCAAATACAAGCACAATTTCAGCGTGAATTACCACTGCCTACCTTATTCTTAAATCCCACAATAGCAGAAATAGCAGTTAATTTATCTTCAAACACCAATTATTTTAAATGGTCGCCTTTAGTTGCAATTCAGCATCATGGTTCAAATCCCCCTTTCTTCTGTGTCCATCCTATATTTGGTGTAGTTTTACCCTATTACGAATTGGCACACCATTTAGGAAAAAATCAACCTTTTTATGCGCTACAACCTTTGGGAATTGATGGAAAAAATGCCCCATTAACTACAATTGAGGATATGGCTGCTTACTACATTAAAGCGTTACAGTCAGTACAACCACAAAGTCCTTATTTTATCGGTGGTTGGTCTTTTGGCGGTTTAGTCGCCTTTGAGATGGCTCAACAGTTGCAAGCAGCAGGACATGAAGTTGCATTAGTAGCTATCTTAGATACTCAAGCACCAGTTTCTAGCAATAAACCGTCATTAAAGGACAGTTTTAAATTTATTTTTACTACAGTGATTCGATCTATCTGGTCTTTTTTTGCAGATTACCTTTATATATTAACTACTCCTAATCCAAAATTAAGGAAGGGTACACCAAGCGACCAAACTAGCAGATCTTTTAAAGATCACCCTAGTAGCAAAACTTATTCTAAGCTAAATAAGTTTCTAAAATTGCTGAAAACTAAATTTTCATGGCATCATGCTCTAGAACAGTATGCTTTAACTAACCTGATCCCGAATGAATCGAGAAGCTTAATCTTAAGGGAAATAACCATTCGCCCAATGTTGCGGATATTCCAAGCTAACAGTCAAGCTGTTTTAAGCTATCAATCAAAAATTTACCCGAAAAAGATTCATTTGTTTACCAGCATTGAAGACGTGGGCAAAACAAATCGAGATCCAACGATGGGTTGGAGTGAATTAGCGACGGGAGGAGTTGAAGTGCATCAAGGAAGCGGTAATCATCTTAGTATGTTGAAAAAACCTCATGTTAAGGTATTGGCTGAACAGCTTAAGGTATGCTTTGAGCAGGCAAAAGTAAACGCATCATCTCAAAGTTTTCCACAAAAGTAAGAGATTTTCCACAGATTTTGGGTGGTTTTCCACAAAAGTTAAATAAAGATAGGCTTTTTTTGGTCATTGTTAATTGTTAATTGTTTAAATGATGCACAGCGATCACTCTTTTCCCATAAAATCAAATACATCAGGAATCCGTCTGTTTTTAGATACGGCTGATACTACACAATGGCAAACATGGCTCCCAACTGGTATGTTTTATGGAGTCACAACTAATCCATTATTGCTAAAACGTGCTAATATTACTTGTTCTGTAGAACAATTAAAGGATATAGCAAACCAAGCGTTTGAGTTAGGCTGTCAAGAAGTACAACTGCAAACTTGGGGAAATACACTAGATGTGTTAGTTAATACAGGAAAGCTGTTAGCAGCAATTGACGATCGCATTGTGGTTAAAGTACCAATTACTCAAGTAGGCACTCAAGCAGCTTCTCAACTAATCGCCGAAAAAGTTAGGATAACACTGACAGCAGTATACGCGGTGCATCAAATCTTAATTGCAGCAGCTTTAGGCGCTGACTATGCAGCACCTTATTTAGGGAGAATTAACGATTTAGGGCGTAATGGAATTAATGATTTAGTGTCCATGCAGCAAGGACTTATTGGAGTTGGTAGTACAACCAGAATATTAGTTGCAAGTATTCGTAATATTGAGGATATTACTTTTCTGACAACTCAGGGATTAGATACCTTTACTTTTTCACCTGCGATCGCAGAAGCATTTTTTAATATTACTGCAACAAATCAAGCTGCAACTGAATTTGAGCAAGCAGCTTGGAGTGAGGAGTAGATTTTGCAAACTATCCTTATCTATATAGATCTATTGCATAAATCAAATTTTAGTTAATTAACCACAGATGAACACAGATAAACACAGATGTAGTAACTGATTAAAAGCAAGAAGTCTAATATCTTGCGACAATTCTCTGCTAACCTACCCTGCGGGAAGCCTTCGGCTAATGCGCCCCTTTGCGCTAACTTTGCGCCCTCTGCGTTAAAAAAAATTATGATACTTACAAATAACCTAAAACTTAACCCTCAATCCCATACCACACAAACCAACCCCTTAAGCGTCGCGCCCATGATGGATCGCACTGATCGCCACTGTCGTTATTTTATGCGACAAATAACGCGATGCACGCTGTTATATACAGAAATGGTTACAAGCGCAGCTATCTTGCATGGTGATAAAGAACGTTTACTAGGTTTCTCCCCAGAAGAAAAACCACTATCTTTGCAAGTAGGTGGCGATAACCCTAAAGATTTAGCAGAATGCGCCCGTATTGCAGAGGGTATGGGCTATAACGAGATTAACTTAAATGTAGGTTGTCCGAGCGATCGCGTTCAAAACGGCAACTTTGGCGCTTGTCTAATGGCGCAACCATATAAAGTTGCAGATTGCATTGCAGCTATGATCCAAGCTACCAATATACCAGTAACAGTTAAACATCGCATCGGAATTGACGACTTAGATAGCTACGAAGACATGACAAACTTTGTGCGAATAGTCTCAGATGCAGGTTGTCAACGTTTTACTGTTCATGCACGTAAAGCTTGGTTACAAGGATTAAGCCCTAAAGAAAACCGTGATATTCCTCCCTTAAGATATGGTGATGTACATAAATTAAAGCAAGAATTTCCACACTTATTTATTGAAATTAACGGCGGATTTACTAATTTGCAACAAGTAAAAGAACAGTTGCAATTTGTGGATGCCGTAATGATTGGACGTGCAGCTTATGATAATCCTTATATATTTGCGATCGCAGATGGTGAAATCTATGGCAAAGATACAGCCCCAACTCGTCATCAAGTAGTTGAAGCTATGTTACCTTACATTGATTATTGGGCAAAAAAAGGATTGAAATTAAATAAAATCACCCGCCATATGCTGCAACTATTTAATGGACAACCAGGAAGTAGAGCATGGAAACGTTATTTAACAGAAAACTCTGTCATTCCTGGTGCAGGCGTTGAAGTAGTACAACAAGCTTTAGCGCAAGTAGGTTGAGGAACTTCATTCATTCTGGGATAATTTCTGAAAATGAAACAGCCCTGCCTTAATAAGGGAAGGGTTGGGGTGGGGTAATTTCAAAACTGTGGTATCAAATATACTTCATAAATTGCTTTATTGATCGAATACACCCCAGCCCAGCCTTTAATTTTACATCACTTTATTACCCACCAATATTAAACCTGTACTTACAGAACCCCCTACAACCAAGCCCAGGGGAACAGATAAATTAAAATTAGACACCTGAACAGATTCGGGTTTAGGTTTTAATTCAGAAAAGGCTGATTCTACCAATATTTTATGAGCCGATGTTGTGGGGTGAACGCCGTCCCAAAATAAATATTCATTAGGATTAGAACATATACGGCTTCGACTTATGCAGGATTGAGTAACATTCTTAAAGCCAAATTTTTTGGGATTGCTGATTGCTTGTTTATAAAGAGAATTAACATCAATATATTTGATATTGATATCAGATCTCAGTTGCGGGCGCAAATTATTGAGAGACTTGACTAATCCAGAGTTATGCTTGTTAGTTACATCGGTAAGCAATACAGAGTATTGAGTATTACGGGTTCCAGGAAGGTTCCCTAAATCTGGTAGGTTAACTACCGCAATATTTTTAGCACCAGCAGCAGATAGTGATTTTACAGCTAGTGTTAAATTATTGATTGGTGTAGTTGAGTCAGTAGCGCCACGAAAGTAATCATTAGCACCAGCCCAAATAATATATAAAGCCTTCGGATTAGCAGAGGAATGATTTGATTTAAAACGCTTGACTTGCGCCAGTAATCCTAGAGGTGTTTGTGTAGAATTACCTGTAGTAGCCCCACCATAAGCAAAATTGTTGTTTTTATTTATAGTTAATTTAAACTTGGATGCTAGATAATCTACCCAAACTAAGCCATTAGAATAACGACCTTTATAGTAGAGTGGGCTTGGGGGGCTATATCCTTGTGTAGCTTGGGACATATTGCCAATATCCGAGAGGCTGTCACCAAAAACATAAATTTCATTAAAATTCTGTGCAACAGCTTTAGCGGGATAAGCATTAATTGTCATATTTGCCAAAAATGCTGTCAGGCTGATAGCTGTTCCGGCGGTAGCTATCAACAATTTTTTTATCAACATATTAAAAAACTTTTATTTGCGATCGCAGTTGTTGCTTTTCCCTTGTAGCAAATTTTCGTATTTAATAACTTGACCTTATGGCAGAGGGATGATAAGCGATCGCTCCTCCTGCCTCTCTTGCAAAAAAAAATACAGTAAAAACGCAAGAACCGTTTCCCCTCTCCCAATCATTAAGTTTTTACCTAGTATTTACGCCAAAACTCACTTCTGGTAACAGCTTTGGTCTAACTTAGAATAAGCCTCTAAACTTGGTTAACTCGCTTATTTGAGATAACCACATTAGAGGTAAAATCAGATATTTTTGCCGAAAAATGGTTCAATACTCTCTTGCTCAAAGCCCAGAAGTCATTTTGACTGTCTCAGGCAAAGATTCAGCCAAAGCCCGTGAGAAAGCAATGGATCAATTGATGGAACTCATGGATGCAGGCAAACTACCTACTAATCTCGCAGATGGCTTTAGCGCACAACAGCTAATTGAGGTGAAAGAATTGGAAACTGATACTGCTAACGATGAGGATGCTATTACTCAAGCTGTACAAGTTCTGAGCAACCTCGCCACACTCAAACTCAAGGTGCAAGAGTCACGCGCTGAAGCTCTTAAAGTACGCGCCCAAGTAGATATTCTATTTTCAGATCAGCAAGTCAGTGAGGAGGAGATAGCCCGTCTCAAAGAAGGTTTTAAAATACTCAAAAACTTTGCTCAGGCTAATATCCGCTTCCACGAAGCTCGATCTAAAGCAGAACAAGCCCGTGCTGTACTCGACCAAGCATTAAAATCTCCAGAAGCATAAAACAATTAACAATGACCAATGACCAATGACCAATGACCAATTAACAGTTTTATCATTCAAGGAAAAAGTGTAGATGTCAGCGCCCCCAAAAATAATTGTTGTGGCTAATGGTAAAGGTGGAGTTGGTAAAACCACATCAGTCATGGCATTATCGGGTATTTATGCAGAAAAATACAAAGTTTTAACTGTAGATGCAGATCCTCAAGGTAGTTGTTCTTGGTGGTTTGAACGTAGCGATCAAGGACTGAGCTTTGATCTAGCCAAAGAAACAGATCCAAAACTTTTAGGTGGTTTACGAACGATTGAAGGGTACGATTTAGTAGTAATAGATACGCCTCCGGCGCTAGGCTCTGAAACTTTAGCAGCAGTGATTGCGATCGCAGATTATCTAATTTTGCCCACACCTCCAGCACCAATGGATCTAGCTGCACTTATTGAGACAGTACAGCAAGCAGTAACGCCTACAGGAATTGCTCATCGAGTGCTTTTAACCAAGGTAGATTCCCGCAGTTTGGGGGAAGCATTGGAGGCGCAAAATACCCTCATGGATTTAGGTATCCAAGCTTGCAATGCTTTTGTACGTGCTTACAAAGCTCACGAACGAGCAGCCCTTGATGGCGTACCTATTACTCAATGGCGCGGCAAAAATGCTAAAGAAGCTGAAGCAGACTATCGCCGTGTGGCTAATGAAATACAGCGTGATTGGAGGAAATAATGGCTAGAAAAAAACTCTCAGATATGATCCAGCAAGAGGTGCAAAAATCACCAGATGCTAATACTGAATCTGTCATTGAAGTGAAAGCAGAGAAAGTTGTAGAAGCAGAAACTGAAACTGTTGAAGCATTACCCGACGACAAATCTAATCAGGAAGCTACTTTAAAAGCAACTGTAGCAGACTTACAAGCAGCTTTGGCGCAAGCTAAAGAAAACGAAGCGAATTTACAGCAGCAAATTTCTAGCTTGAAATCAGATTTAGATCAGCAAAAAAGTTTAGTAGATAAGCTAAAGCAAGATTTAGATAAAGCTAATTCGCTCAAAAAAGAGCTTGAAGAAACTAAACAAGCAGCTTTGAAACTTGCCGAAGCTAACTCAACTCTGATTGCAGAAATGAATGCTTTTAAAACTACCAAGGAAAATCCGAAAGCAGAAATGACTGCTTTGAAAACTACCAAGGAAAATCCGAAAGCAGAAATGACTGCCTTGAAAACTATCAAGGAAAATCCTAAACCAGGAATGAATGCCTTGGCAACTGTCAATGAAAATCCTAAACCGCAAAACACCCAAAGACGACCATTCAGCGAATTAGACAGACATTTTCCTAAGTTTGTTGAGACAAAGAAAGCTGAATCAAGTGATTTTGCTTCTAATAGTTGGTTTGATTAAAAACTAATTTTTTTAAGCAGATAATCATTATTTAAATGGACTCTCATGCTGCGGAATCTCAAACTTAGATCCCCCCTTAAAAAGGGGGGGATATTCAAAGTCCCCCTTTCATAAGGGGGATTTAGGGGGATCTCTGCGTTAAGTCCTAAAATTGCTTAAGCAGGTTTTGCTTGCGCTCTTTTTTGAAGCAGGTGAATAATTTCAGCTTTTTCAACAAGTCCTACTAAAACACCATTTCCACGAATCACAGGTAGTGAAGATAGTTTTTGTTGTTCTAGCAGTGTGATTACTTCCAGCAGAGATTGCTCAGATTGCACTGTTGTTTGCAGTTGGTACGGTTGCATCAGTTCTCGCACCTGAGTTTCATTCCAATGGGAAGTAGGGATGGTTTTAAGATCGTCAACTGCGATCGCACCTATTAATTGTCCATCATCATCAGTAACTAAAAACCGTTCCCGATCAGGTTTGCCAATAATATACTCGTTAGCCAATTCTCGCAGAGATATATCAGCCGTGATAATTGGACTATTTGGCGTAATCGCATCTTCAGCTTTTATTGCTGCTAATTGTGCCTGAACTTTGGCAGTCCGAGTCGCTAAACCAGCATTTTGCAGTAAGAACCAACCGATTAACAAACCCCAGATGTTAGCAAAGCTACCAAATAGCAGTATAGGCAACAAACTAGAAAAAATAGCTATCCAACCAACAACTTGACCTGCGCGACCAGCAAAGATTACACCTTTATAAGGATTATTCGTAATCTTCCAAACCAGTGCTTTAAGGATATTGCCACCATCTAGAGGTAAACCAGGAATTAAGTTAAACAGCGCCAAGGCTAAATTAGTCGAAGCTACCAGTCCGACAATTGCTGCTAATGCCCCGGAAATGCCTGTAGTTACATTAATTGCAGTTAATAAGCCAAATATTACCAAGCTTACCAGTGGACCTGCGATCGCCACCCAAAATGCTTCTCCTGGGGTTTTAGACTCTTTCTCTAAATTTGCTAAACCACCAAATAGAAACAAATTTATTGATTTAACTGCAATTCCTTGGCGAATCGCTACTAAGCTATGTCCCAATTCATGCGCCAACACCGAGGCAAACAATAACAGTCCTACCACTAATCCTAGTAGCAAGGGTAATCCTGACCCTAACCCTGGAAATTGAGCGCCTAAATCGCTGCCATAGCTCCAAGCTACCAACGTTAGGACAAAAAACCAAGATGGATGGACATAAAAGGGAATGCCAAATAGATTGCCGACGCGAATGGTACCGTTCATGCGGACTACCTCTAATTTCTGCTGAGAGAAGTAATGTTTTTCTCTCTTTATCCACAGTAACGAAATGTAACGAGACTTTTAATCTTTCTCCTACAGTGGTATCCGTCCGCTAAGGTTCGGTTTTAGGACATCAGAAAAAGTGGTGGCATTTGATTTGTGGGGGGATAATAGAATCAACACTGCTCAGTGATAGACAATCCTTATGGCATATCCTTGGGCAGAAATACTTTTAGTTATGCTGCAAGGCTAGATTATGCCAATATCAGAAACCCAAATTAGCCGCTCTTATAATCAAGAAGATATTCAGCAAATTTTACACTTAGCGATCGCGCGTCAAGTGCATGAGGCAGAATTTACCCATGAACAGTTAGTAGAAATTGCTACAGAATTAGATATTTCCCCAGAATCTCTGCAACTAGCAGAACAAGAATGGCAATCTAAGCAGGGAGAATTACGTCATCGGCAAGATTTTAATACTTATCGCCGTCATAAATTAAAGCAGCACTTAGGTAAGTATGCGATCGCTAATACTTTTTTAATTGTCCTAAACTTTCTTAGTGCTGGCACACTTTCTTGGTCACTCTACATTTTATTATTGTGGGGGCTAGGGCTAGGGCTAAAAACCTGGAATACATATCAATTCCAGGGTGAAGAGTACGAGAAAGCTTTTCAGCAGTGGCATCGCCAGAAAAAATTCAAACAATCTGTTAGCACATTATTTAATAGATTACTAAGTGCTTAATAAATCTTCTTAATTTGTAGAGACGCGCCATGCCCGTCTCTACATTTGAACCTGAGAACGAACTAGTCGAGGCTCTGCCTCCTGCTAAATATTTCCAATTCCCAGCATTTATGTTAAAAAGTTTTAATTTGTAAATATAAGTAAACAAATCGTAAGATCCTCAAAAAAATTGTAACTTTAGATACTTTTTTGATTAATCTGCTTACAATCCAACTTATAGGTTATAAAGTGGAAGTAATCAGCGTCAATGGAGATTAACTTATGTCAGAAGTAATCTGTAATATTCCTGTTCCCCAAACCTCACAACAACTAGAACAAGCGATTCAGCACTACAGAGAAACTGATTTACATGGTGAAGAACTTTTCTGTGAATTCCAAGCAATTTGTGAAGCTTCTTTAAAACAAGGAGTCTCTGAAGCTGACAGCGACAAAGTTTCCGGCGAAGATAGTTACTAACTTATCGCTACTGGGTAGTAACACCATTCCATGATTGCGCCCAGTATTCTTGCATAAATTTAGTAGCATTTTCTACTGTTAAAGGACGACTAAAAAAGTAACCTTGAATTTGTTCGCAGTCTAGACGGCGCAATAATTCTAGTTGCTCGTTAGTTTCCACACCCTCAGCAATAATCCTTAAATTTAAACTGCGTCCCAAGGCAATAATCGCAGAAATAATCGCCATATCCTGCAAATTATCTTTTAGTTCACGCACAAACGATTGATCAATTTTGAGTGTATGGAACGGAAACTTCTTTAAATAACTTAAAGAAGAATAACCAGTGCCAAAGTCATCCATAGATATATGAACGCCCATCTCTTCCAAAATGTGGAGCATAGTTTTAGCAAACTCCACATTTTGCATTACAGTAGATTCCGTTATTTCTAACTCCAGAAACTCAGGTGCTAAACCTGTTTCTGCTAATATATCTGCTACAAGTTGCACTAAATGAGGTTCTTGAAACTGCCGAGGTGAAAGGTTAATTCCCATCCGTAAACCTGAAAAGCCTGCATCTTGCCACGCCTTATTTTGAGCGCAAGCATTCCTTAAAACCCACTCACTAATATTAACAATTAATCCATTTTCCTCAGCTATTGGAATAAATTGCTCAGGCGGTACTAAGCCTAGTTCAGGTTGTTGCCATCGTACTAAAGCTTCCATCCCAGTAATTTTTCCAGTTTTAATATTTACTTGCGGCTGATAATAAATAATAAACTCTTCCCGCTCAATTGCCTGATGCAATAATCTTTCTAAATTCAACAAACTTGAAGCTTGAGAATTCATCTCAGGAAGGTAAAATTGATAGTTATTTCGCCCATTTGCTTTAGCACTATATAAAGCTGCACCTGCATTAATTAACAAAGTTTGGGCATCTTCACCATCTTGAGGATAAGTAGCAATCCCAATGCTTGTGCTGATGTGTAGCGGTGGGGTAAGTGTGCTTGTTTCATTAATTTGGAGATAAAAAGCAGGCTTTAAGGCATTCATAATCCTTTGGGCAACCTTAATAGCATCTTTTACACTGTGAATATGGGGGAGTAAAACAGTAAATTCATCACCACCCCAACGTGCTAAAGGATCTCCTAAACGCAAACATCGTGTTAATCTATCAGAAATACTTTGTAATAATTGATCGCCGACTGCGTGACCTAAAGTTTCGTTAATTGTCTTAAAACGATCTAAATTTATAAACATTACTGCTAACATACTGCCGTTTTGCTTGGCATAGTTGATCGCCGTTGTTAGATGTTCATTGAACATTGTGCGATTAGGCAACCCTGTTAGTAAATCATGCAAAACTTGATAGCGAATCAGTGCTTCTGCTTGCAGCCGTTCAGCCATTTCAGCTTCTAAGTTAGCTAAACTCTGCTTAAGTTGTGCTGTCCGTTGTTCTACTTTTATTTCTAATTCTTGATGACTTCGTTTAAGTTCTTTTTCTGCTTGTTTTCGTTGAGTAATATCAATCAGATAAATTCTAATCAAACCACTTTCAATAATGTAGTATATAGATGCTTCAAAAAATAAGTTGTCAACTTCTACTTCCTGAACAAAAAACTTCTTTTTTTTATTTTCAATGGTGGATACTATTCCTGCCAGAAAAGGATGATTTTCAGGGGTTGCTTGAAGTTCAGGAAATTGCAGAAATGCTGCGGGATTTAAATAAGTTATTTCTCCAAAAAGATTAATTTCAATAATTGGGATAGGTATCAATTCAGGAAAAGAAGCAAGCCGAATCAGTGCTGATTCACTTAATGGTTGATTATAAGTATTATCTGTAACTAAAGTATCATTGGGATCAAATGTTAAGGTTGATAAAGTAAATAAATCATCTGATTGATCAAGCTCTAAAATCTCTGACTCAGATTTATCTGAATCAATCATTAAATATATTACTATGGCATCACCACCAAAATAAATTTTGTCCCCTGGCTGTAATTCTTTAGAAAAGCATTGTTTTTTATTAATAATTAATCCATTTGTGCTAAGTTTTCCTTGAAGATCGCCATCCAAAATTTGAAAAGAATAGGCGTTTTTTAGCCCAGGATTAGTTACCCGCAATAAAGTTGCATGACGACGAGAAACTAGCTTGGAATAAATTACTATAGAATTGCCAGATTCACGACCAAGAGAATAAATATTTTGATCAAGATGTATGATTCGTTTACCTTTATTATCTTGAACAAGCAAAACGGGATGTGATGGCTTTTTATTAACTGTTCCCTTTAAATTGCTAGTACAAGACATAAGATTAGACACCATATTTTTGTGTTTATATCAATAATTATTGAGTAACATTGAGATCAGTTAAATACATACAATTGCCTCAATTTATAAAAACTTGGCTCTACAACCTATAAATTAGATTAATAAACTCCAGGCTTGAATGAATATTAATTTATGGATATAGTAGTTTGCAACTATTGTGTAGTAAGCCCAGGATATGGGCTAATTGTTCTTAGTTTTAAACCAGTAAGTTATTTCCCTGTAACCGCCGCCTTGAAAACCTCTGTACATTACGGAATTTAAAACCCCTGTAATTTTATAAGTAGGCTTATGCCAGAAATTTACCCAAACTTACTTAGATCGTCCAAACCTTAAAATTTTACTACGGTCACTTATGTAAGTGGTAGTGGTAAAAATGCTTAATTCTTCTACGCCAGATGGGTAAATTTAATACTGGGCGCAAAATATAAGTGTATATACCATTACCATTATGTAATTTTTTATACCAAATACGAGCCGAAATAGCGATCGCTAAATAATTTTTAACTAATTACTGTCATGATTGAGCAATCAGCTTTCGCGGGTATTTTTTAGGTTTCAGAAGCTTTATTGAGCAATATATAAGTAAGTTATTATATTTACTTATATATTACTGACTGCTGAATGCCAAGAAGTTACTTAACTCTGCCACTGCGAATCATACTAAAAATTAACCATAGCCCAATAATG
Organism: Crinalium epipsammum PCC 9333; assembly: GCF_000317495.1. Classification (GTDB taxonomy): domain Bacteria; phylum Cyanobacteriota; class Cyanobacteriia; order Cyanobacteriales; family PCC-9333; genus Crinalium; species Crinalium epipsammum. The sequence goes on along the minus strand of NC_019753.1, from coordinate 3,539,149 downwards.
CTTGCGACTACAAATAAACTCCCGCTTACCCAAAATAAAATGGGATTACCAGGGTCACGGGAAAAAATCATTGCAGCACCAATAATTATAGCTGCTGTCACAATAGCAAAAGTGAGACGATTTCCGATTGCATCAATGCTGCGGCGAAAGGGTTCTAGCCCTCGCACCGCAACATTCCATTGTAAGGTTTCAGAAGTGACTCGATCTAATAAGGTCTCAAGTTGACGAGGAGCTTCTAATGTTAGAGCTTTAATATCTAAAGCTGCTCTGAGAAGGTCTTGTAGAGGCGCTTGTCCGACTAATCTTTGGCGGAATAAATCTGCCATCATCGGCTTAATTTGCTCAATCAAGTTAAATTCGGGATCGAGTTGACGAGCTACTCCTTCCAAGTTGGCGATAGTTTTGGAGTATAAGCCCATGTTGCTAGGAAGACGAATTTTATGCTTGCGGGCGGTTTGCAGAACTTCAAAAATTACTTGACTAAAGTTAATTTCTGCGATGCTTAAGTTGTAGTAACGCCGCAATAAGCGATCAAAGTCATTTTCCAGATAAGAAAGATTTACAGGGTTTGTCGATTCGGCAAGTTCTAGGGTTAATTGACTGCACCGCTTACCATCCAAATTTGCGATCGCTAACAGAAATTCGATTAAAATCTGTTGAGTGCGAGGATCGAGACGACCCATCATGCCACAATCAAGTAAGGCAACTTGCCCTGATTCTAGATAAAATAAATTGCCTGGGTGGGGGTCGGCATGAAAAACGCCGTCAATATAGAATTGCTGGAAATAAGCTCTAATTAGTAACTCTGCGATCGCTCTACGTTCAGCGTTAGCATTACCACCGTATTTTACACCACTAAAATTAGCATTTAACAGTGGAACTCCCTCTAACCACTGCATCACCATTAATTTTTCAGTGGTTAAATCCCAGTAAATTTCTGGCAAAGTTAGCTTTTGAGGATCAAACCAATAACTTTTAGAAAGATTACCCCGCAACAAATCGGTATAACTAGCTTCTTGAGTAAAATTGAGTTCAGCCCGCAATGTTACGGCGAATTCGTCTACTATCGAGACTAAATTGTAGTAGCGACCAACTTCTGTACGATTAACTAACCTAGCTAATCCACGTAACACTCTAATATCTTGCTCTATAGTTCTGTCAATTCCAGGGCGTTGAATTTTGAGTGCGGCTTCACGCCCATCAAGTAGTGTGGCACGATGAGTTTGAGCAATAGAGCCAGCCGCTACTGCTTTTGGATGAATAATTGCAAAAATTTCTGCAATGGGTTTTCGTAACTGGGAAGTGATAACCGTTTCTATTGCTTCCCAAGCAACAGGCGGAACTTCATCTTGTAAAGTTATTAAGGCTTCAATATAAGGCGGGGGTAATAAGTCTGGTCGAGTACTTAGCAGTTGCCCAAGTTTAATATAGACAGGACCTAGCTCTACTAAGATATTTTTCAATACTTGGGGTGGTGGCAGTGAGGGTTTTTCAGCTTTTGTGCCGAGTAGTAGTCCTCGCATAAAACCCCAACCGTTGCGGAGTACCACTTCCAATATTTTTCTTTGACGAGCGCTGATTTTTTTCAGCCCTGAAAACACTTGTCCTCCTTATGTACCAGTCAGCTATCAGTAGAGACGCGAAATTTCGCGTCTCTACTTTGTTTATGGTAGGCGATCACATGGTCGATAAACAGCACCAATAGATTGATCGGCGTTAATTTCAATTACTAAATCCACGTAGCTAGGATGAGTAATTAAAGGTTTTATAAATAATTCTGGGTGAAGTGATTTCCAAAAATAGTTGACAAACTCCTTTATTTGTGAGTCGGTCATTCCCGATTTACCAGCAGCAATCATTTGGTGTTCTGCCTGTAATCGCCACTCTTGAGATAAGTGATAATCAACTGGATATAACAATATTAAGCGATCTAATAGTTGCCACAAAGGTAAATACTCGCTCAAGCGCGCATTCATATCACGGGCAAACAACTTATCGGTTTCGGTGACAAATGACGCTGTTTGATGCTCAAAGGCAGTAGGTGTAATTGGTCGGATACCAACAAACCACCCTTCAAATAGTACGATATCTACAGCTTGGATTAATTCGGGTTGAGTGCGATCGCCTGCACCTTTTTTTGCTGACTTATCAAAGCGAGGAATTAAAATATTACTCTGCTGATCAGCTTCTCGCAATTGCTCTAATACACTTAAGCCTAACTGTAAATCATGGGTTCCTGGTGGACCACGCCAAATTAAGCGGGGGTCTTGTTCTATTAATAGCAGTCGTTCAGCGTATGTTTTATAAAGATCATCTAAGGAAATAGAAACAGCGTGGTATCCCAGATGCTTAAGAATTATTTTTAGGATGGCTGCTAGTGTACTTTTGCCTGTTCCTTGTCCACCAACAATTCCCTGAATTAGAGGGCGTTCTAGTTGTTGCCGATTTGCTGCTAAATTTATTGCTAATGGTAGCCACAAATTCCAAAGAGTTAGTAGAACGTCGCTGGATTGTTCAAAACCAATATTGTGACAAAACTGGAGAACTTCAGGGTATATAATTGGGAATAAGCTTGATCTTTCTTTGATTACTTCTTCTACCTGTGCAATTGTAATTCCAAACGCTTTGGCGCGTAATTCATCTGCTAACACTTCCGTTGTTAGTTGTTGATATGCAGGTGTAGCAACCTTTTTCCCTACTGCTAAATCTTCTAAAAGGTCAATTAAGTTCATTTAGTTTTTTTAATAGTAATTGTTAATTGTTAATTGTTAATTGTTAATTGTTAAGATCCTAGTTTGAAAGCCTCCACAAACAGACTATAAATCAAACCAATTTTAAAAGAATTTAATAATTCTGCTACAAATAATCCCCTAGATAAAGCTTCCTCATTGGCTGGTGGTCGCCTGTTTCTTCCGTATACAAATCTACTAACAGCTTCCGTAAATATAACTAAAACCCCAGCACTAACTACATCCCATTCAGCCGTTTGTCCTGAAGTGGTAGGGATAGCAGTTCCCAAAAATATCCCTAACAACAAGCTAATTACAATTAATGACAGCCGCCTCCAAGGGTTACTTAACCATAGCCTCAACTGCCCCAGGATGACATCTACAAGGTTATTTAAACGGGTGTTTTGCATGAATCAATTAACAATTATCAATTAACAATTATCAATTACCCGACAAATGAAGTTGGGAACTTGAAATTTTTGCTACACCTGTTAGCTGATATAACTATCTACAAGAGAGTTTCGGCTGGCGAACTTGGCAAGAGAGATTTATCCTTTAAACGGCTTTGCTCATCGCGGAATTCGTGCCAAATTTCTAAACTCAAAATACAAGCAATTAACCAGACTAATCCAGCCGCAAATCCAGCGATTACGTCAGTTGGCCAGTGAACACCGAAATACAGCCGACTGAAGCCAATACCTACAACTAATAAAAGTGTCGAGCTAATAATTAAGCCACTCCAACGGGGAAAGTGAGTACTGAGTAAGTAACCAATTATTCCATAAACTACCATTGACACCATCGCATGACCGCTTGGGAAGCTGTAATGCTGAACATCAACGACTCGTTCCCATAGTTGAGGGCGCGATCGCGCAAACAATTCTTTGAGCCAATAATTTAAAGCACCACCACCTGCTGCTGCGATCACGATAGTAGTTGCTTCTTTGTAACGACGCTCAATTAGTAACCAAATTCCGATGAGTACAGATACGACTAATAGGGAGGACGGCTCTCCAACAAAAGTGAAAGACAGCATTACCCGCTCTAAAAATGGTGTATGCCAGCTTTTCAGGAGCAGTAAAATTGCTGTATCCATTGAGTGACTTTCTTGCTCCAAAACTTGATCAGCAATCTCAGCAAATCCCCACATCGCAAGACCCGCAAGTACTAGCCCACCGATACGAATTGTTACAAGTATTGGCAATAGTTGTAAAGATGTGGCGCGTGTAAAGAGCGATCGCACCCACAGTGGCATCGCGGAAATCATTTGCTGGAATAGCTGACGCATAATCTGACAGTTAATAGGTTTTAGAAAGTCGCCCAAGCTTCAGCAACGATATCACTTAACCAACGTCTTTGCGACTGATCCAGAAGGTGATCGTCAGCTAATACTTGTGCAGTTATATCATCTAAGGTTTGACCTTCGGAACGGGCAATAGTAATAACTCCTGCGATAGCTGCGGCAATTAAGTCCTCATCTACAGGTTTATTTCGCAGGGCGACAATTTCTTGATGGTTAGCTGGGATGGGATAATTCATGGCGTATTAACAAAAGCATCAAATAATTTAACAAAATGAGAGAAATGTAAAGTTTTTTAATGTTTTCTCAGAATCTGTATCAGGGATTTTAGCGTACTTTCTATCCTTGTCAACTCAGTCTTGTGCCGTACTTAATCAAAGTTGAGAATCACTAACATGAAAGAAATTCTGTATTTAGAAGTTCCTACCCCTGATCTAGATGCTGTCCGCACTTGGTTACAACAACACTGGATACCAGAATTCGGCGAAAAAACCCTTACCCCTGATGGCATCAAGTTGAAGTTAGCACAGAGCTATACGCCTGACATGGGTGATATTGCGGATATTTCAGTGTTTGTTTGGTCGGTGCAGCGCACTACTTACCTAAAAGCTTTTCGCGATCGCACGACTGCAATATCTAGCGAGAAAAAAGTTCTGCAACATTTGACTACGGAAATTAGAAAGCAGTTTCCTAACCAATATCCAGAACCACCGGAGGTTAATTTATCGCAACAATCTATATTTGAGGCTTTGGCTTCCCAGTATCCCCTCACAGTTAAATACTTCCAGAAAATGCCTAACGGCGAGTATGACCTGAAGCGCGTTTACTGGTGGGAAAAACGCTGGCGGGACAGTATTCGCAATCCGCAGCAGCCTCAACAAGTTGTGTTTAAAGGACAGGGGACTGGGGCTGATTCCCAATCACCAATCACCCATGACCAATCACCAATGCCTAATTACGACTTAATTTATATTGGTGGTGCGTTGGGTGTAATTCATGCGGCAGTAATGGCGCAGTTGGGTTATCGAGTATTACTGCTTGAAAGGCTACCCTTTGGACGGATGAATCGAGAGTGGAATATTTCTCGTCAAGAGTTTCAAAGTTTAATAGATTTGGGCTTATTTACAGCAGCAGAAGTTGAAAGCTTGATTGCACGGGAATATGTAGACGGATTTAATAAGTTTTTTGATGGTAATAACCCTAAACATTTAAGATCGCAAATTTTGTATACTCCGACGGTATTAAATATCGCGTTGGATTCTGAGAAACTGTTGCGGATGTGTGGGGAAAAGCTACGCAATGCGGGTGGTGAGATTTGGGATGAGACGGAGTTTATTCGGGCTGATGTGGAGCGATCGCAAGTTGTACTGCAAGTAAAGCACTTGCCAACCGAAGCAGAAAAACAAGTAAGTGGACGGTTATTGATAGATGCAATGGGAACTGCGTCACCTATAGCATGGCAATTAAATGGGGGACGTGCTTTTGATAGTGTCTGCCCGACTGTGGGCGCTGCGATCGCAAGTGGGTTTGATCCTGAAGTTTGGGATGCTGATTATGGCGATGTCCTCAACAGTCACGGGGATATTTCACGGGGTCGTCAATTAATTTGGGAGTTATTTCCTGGTGCGGGTGAAGAAATCACCGTTTATTTATTCCATTACCATCAAGTACACCCAGATAACCCTGGCTCGTTGCTAGAAATGTATGAAGATTTTTTTACAATTCTGCCAGAGTATCGCCGTTGCGACATGGATAAACTAATTTGGAAGAAGCCAACATTCGGCTATATTCCAGGTCATTTTAGTGTAGGAAGTAGCGATCGCACTGTTGCCTTTGACCGCATAATTGCCATTGGTGATGCTGCATCCTTGCAATCTCCTCTAGTCTTCACTGGCTTTGGTTCCCTAGTACGCAACCTGCCGCGCTTAACAAATCTCTTAAATACAGCCCTAAAGCACGACCTTTTAGACGCTAAATCCTTAAATCAAATTCGTGCCTACCAAAGCAACATCTCAGTCACTTGGCTATTTTCCAAAGGCATGATGGTTCCCACAGGCAGTAATTTACCACCACAGCGCATTAATTCCATGCTAAATACCTTTTTTGGGTTATTAGCTGGCGAACCACCCGCAGTGGCAGACACATTTATTAAAGATCGATTTGATTGGTTAACATTTAATCGACTTGCACTTAAAGCAGCCAGTAAAAACCCAGCGTTGTTACCTTGGATTTGGGAACTCGCTGGTTATCAAGACATACTACGTTGGTTAGGAAGTTATTTTGAGTTTGCTCGTAGTTCGCTGGTTAGTTGGCTACTAGCAGCTTGGTTTCCTGCATTGGTTATGATGTTACAGCCACATTTAGAAAATCGCTTACCTCGTCTGTGGCTATGGTTGTTGACACTAAGTTATGCCATTACTGCTGGTATGGGTCGTCCTCAGAAATTTCATGGTGAACAATTAAAACCAAAAAATCGGGAATTGCTTCAAAGTAAGGGCAAACTTACTGAGGCAGGACAGCCAATAAATGAAATTAATTAACTTAGAAATTACACACCGAAAGCCTAAAATCTAGATTCCTCCAGGGCTGTTTCATTATCGTCAAAGAAAATTGGGAGGGCAGGGGAGCAGAGGGGCAGAGGGGCAGAGGGAGAAATTTCTTGAATTTTTCCACTTTTTTACAGGCAATCTTACCGATCAAAAGCAATAAATTTAATGCCAAGCGGTGCTAGATGCGGTTGCTATAACAGGGAGTTTTATTATTCCTCTCTCCTCTCTCCTCCCCCCTCTCACTGCTCGCGACGTGGAAATTTTGGCAAATCAATTGCTGCCAACGACTTCAGTTTTTTAGCAGGACGTTGGGGATAAATTACTGGTGATGGCCAATTGGGTTGAGGTAGCATTGGCTCTTGATTGACGATTGGTTCAGGAGTAGCAAATTTTGATGACGATTCAGGTTGAGGTAAAATCGGCTCCGTAGGTAAGGGTGGCTCGGTAGCATTCATATCTGCGAACTGACAAGTCAGCGCTTGCGCTATCGCATTATCCCTGTATGTTGCTACCTCCTGCGCCATTTCCTCAACGTTTGGTGCTGGTTCCACCTCTTGCATAGGAACAGGTTCCGAGTTGCTTTGATTTAAAACTACTTCATAATTTTGATCCGGATTAGGTAAGGTATCATCATCATCATCCAAAGCATCTAATAAAGCATAAACTGATGCTAACTCTGGCATTTGTTCGAGTAAATTTTGCTTAAATTCAGGCTCAACAACTGGGGAATTTGTAACTAACTCAGGTTGTTGTCCTTCACCTATTGACGAGGAAATTTCTTCAGAATATTCATAGTTGAAGTCTTCCGAATCTGCTGTGGATAGTGTAATTTGAGGATCTGGTAATTCAAAGTTATGCGAATCTGACTCAATTATGGATGTAGGCTGTGAATTAGCTAACTGAAAACTAATAGAGTTAATATCAGTTAAATTCTGTGGATGTTTTGTATGTGGATTAACCTGCTGTTGGGCTTCAGAATGATCGTTAATATTAATTAACTGCTCGAACTCAGTTTTAGCCGGATTAACCTGCTCTTGGGCTAAGTTAAAATTATCAGTATTAATATTAGTGTTTTCTTCAAAGGCATCTTGTTGTGCTGACCACGTTTTAATCGGTTCCACCTTGGGAATTAAAGATTGTGCTGCCAAAACCGTTTTGAGATGTCGCTCACGTGACTCAGAATTGCCTGGTTCAGCTTGAGAGTCATAACTTGGTGCTGGTACTTCCAGACACTTTTCTAAAGCTAGTTTAAATTGCAGAGTTTGGCGCTGTTGTCGTTGTAGGCGAATGTGGAGTTCTTGGCACAAGTTTTCTGATTGAGATAACCTGTTAGACTGCTCTTGATAACGCTCATGAGTGAGGGTAGATTCTCTCTCTAAATCAGCTAATCGTTGTTGGCTGCTTTCTAATTGGTGGGATAGAGTTTCAATTAAAACTTGCTGGCGTTGAGCAACTTTATGAGATGATTCTAGTTCATGGAATAAGCGACTTACCTGCTGTTCTGAGGCATCGAGTACTTCTTTTTGTTGGACTAGCAGTGTTTCTTGTGCTTGCGATCGCGCTTGCTGCTTTTGAATGGCTTCTTGGTAATCTCTTAAGGCTGGCTCCAACTCACTCACCTGCTTGATTAAAGCGCGATTGCGTTGGCGTAAATTTTTAATTACGGTTAACCAATCAGTTTCCTCTGCTGGCATAGATTGTTGATCGCTTTGATCAATCAGAGCATCAATTTCAGGTAAGGAATAGTTATTTGAAGTATCAGCTTTACTCATAGCTTTTAATTTAGTCACCACTAAACACTAACAACTAATAGGATATGCTTCACATCCCAAAACTATTTACTTAACGCTGCTACTAATAAATCTCGATGAATCAATGAGCGATCTATTAATGCCTGAATTTGAGCAGTATTGAGTGGATCGCCATTAGCATAATGTTCTAGCCAAACTTGAGTAATCTCATTGGGATCGTGAGGTATTTGCTCTAACTCCCATCCTGGCATATTTATTTCTGCCATAAGTTGACTAACTTTAGGATCGTAACTAATGGCAAAACACTTACATTCATGGGCTGCTGCCATAATTAAAGCGTGATAGCGCATCCCGATAGTCATTTCTACACCTTGAAACAATCCTTTTAATTTTCTCGGATCTTCCAAGCAAAAAATGTGATTAGCACCACGAAGTTGAGTTTGAATTGATTGAGCAAGGGCGAGATCGCTTGCAGGTTGGAAAGGTACAAGTAATATAGTTGTTTGTGTAGCTGTTTGAAAGTCAACTAAAGCACGAGTTAAGCAGTCTATGCGTTCTGGAGTTAGTTGAGGATGCGATCGCAGTGCTACCGCTACTCTAGGTGCAGGTATGTCCCAAAGATTTTCTACCGGACTTGGTTCTAAATTCCACACAGGATCGGGAGCCATCATACAAGAAATTCCCCATTCTTGTAACAAGAAAGCTGAGGCGCGATCGCGTACTGTAATCGCTGTACATCCGCCAAATGCCCGTTTTGCTACCCAATTAGTTATAGGGCTATTCAAGGGACCAATACCCTGCGCTAATGCAATCGTTTTTAATCCTAGTCGCTCCGCTATTCCCATCAATCCACCGTAGTAGATGGGGTTACGCAGACTGGTAGCATCTTGCATTAAACTACCGCCACCCATAATTAAGGCATCACAGGAACGTAATGCTTGCCAAACTTGCATAGCATCCATGCGATCGCACGATTCTACTTGATAGCGATCGCGTGTTTCTTTGGGGTTCCCAGAAAGAACTAAAGGAGTTACATTCTCAGGTAACATTTGCAGCACCGATGCCAGCAAAGCTTCATCGCCACCGTTTCCTTTGCCGTAATACCCGCACAAACCTGCTTTAATCTGTCCCATTTTTCCAATGTACCAGCTTTCACTCTAGGATCAATAATCAGTTATCACTTAAGTATGTGCGTAAAAATTAACTTAAATATCACGCTGGTAATGAGTCATTGTTAATTGATAATTGTTAATTGATAATTGTTAATTGTTCTTATGCACGCTCTTTCAATACCTACTTGGATTATTCATGTATCTAGCGTTATCGAGTGGATTGCCGCTATCTGGTTAATCTGGACTTATGGCGAAGTTAGCAATAATCGCTCATGGAGGGCTTTATCTTTCGCTATGTTACCAGCCTTGGTTAGCGCCATGTGTGCTTGCACTTGGCACTTCTTTGATAATTTTCCTGGTTTAGAGTGGCTGGTTACACTCCAAGCTAGTATGACTGTTGTGGGTAACTTCACCCTTTGCATTGCTGGTTGGTGGATTTGGCGTTCATCGAAGTTGGCTAGTTAAGTCAGGAGTGATGAATAGATTTCGTCGCCTTCGTTAAAGTTGGGTTAATTAACCACAGATGAAAGACAGATAAACACAGATGCACACAGATGTAAGAATTAATTCCTCTTTGGTGTTAAGAAGGGGGGTAGGTTCATCAGTTGAATTTTGTTTAGCTACTAATCAGTAATAATTAAGTAATGATTCCCAAAGAAAGTTTGTTTGTTATCTCCCTGTTTCCTTATTTAGGATTTCTGTGGTTTATCACTCAATCTAAGCAAATGCCTCGTTTAGCGTTGATTGGGTTTTACATGACTTTAGTTTTTGTTGGCGTTACCATTCCCGCAGGGATTTACGCTAAAGTTGCTTATGGTGAATCTTTAGCCAATATAGATTGGCTACATGGTGGCGCTGAATTTTTCTTAACACTCTCAAATATTTTAGTTGTGTTAGGCTTTCGGCAGGCAATAATTCAAAGTAGGCAAGCTTCTCTACAAAAAATCAAGGATGTATGATGTATTGTCTAAATCCCAACTGCCCAACACCACAAAATCCTCAAAATACTAAGTTTTGTCTCAGTTGTGGTTTTAAGTTATTACTTAGAGAACGATACCGCGCTATTAAACCTATTGGACAAGGTGGTTTTGGGAGAACTTTTTTAGCTGTAGATGAAGATAAACCTTCAAAACCGCCTTGTGTAATTAAGCAATTTTACCCGCAAGCCCAAGGAACCAGCACTGTCCAGAAGGCAACTGAGTTATTTAATCAAGAAGCAGTACGCTTAGACGAATTAGGTAGACATCCCCAAATTCCTGAACTGTTGGCATATTTTACTCAAGATGACCGACAGTATTTGGTGCAACAGTTTATTGATGGGCAGAATTTAGCTGAAGAACTAGCTGAAAATGGTGCGTTTAATGAAGCGCAGATTAGGCAACTATTAAATGATTTATTGCAAGTACTACAATTTGTTCATCAACGGCAAGTAATTCACCGAGATATTAAGCCAGAAAATATTATTAGAAACAAGAGCGATCGCAAATTATTTTTAGTTGATTTTGGGGCATCAAAAATTGTTACTAATACTTCTTTGTATCAACAGGGAACAAGTATTGGCAGCCCTGAATATGTCGCACCAGAACAAGTAAGAGGGCAAGCTATTTTTGCTAGTGATATTTATAGTTTAGGCGCTACCTGTATTCATTTATTAACCCAAATTTCTCCCTTTGATTTATATGACATTAACGAAGATGCTTGGGTGTGGCAGCAATACTTAACATCAAATGTTAATCCTGACTTAGGTAAAATTTTAAATAAAATGCTGGAAAGTGTTCCCAGCCGTCGTTATCAATCAGTCGATGAAGTTCTAAAAGATTTTAACAAAATACAAAACGTTCAAGTAAACCCTCTACCAGTAGCGCCAACGCCAAAACCTCCTTCACCACAACCTAATCCGCAAGTCTTTAAACCAGCTTCTAAAGCAAAAAGCTCAATTGATGATGAATTAGCAGAAATTTCATCTCAATTTCTTAACTCTCCACCAGCAACTAATAAAAATCAACCATCAGCTTCTCCCAAACCTGCTACTCCTAGCCCTGCTAAGTCTAAAAGTCAGGTTGATCTTGAATTAGAAGATTTAAAATCTGAGTTTCTTGGTTATAAAAATCCTAATAATACTAATATTTAAGTTAGATCAAGTAGGTTGAGTAAATTGAAAAATCCACTACTATTGCCCCTGCCGTTATCAAGGTAAGGGGTTAAAAAGATAGCAATTTTAACTGAAATTATGTTGACATTATGAGATTCATCAACTCAATCTGTCAGGTAATAACAAATAGTAAAAATATTACCGAGCTAGTCAACAAAGTAAAAAACAAAGCTCTTTCTAGTTTACGGCAGAGAAAACCTAGCAAAAAGACCGTACTACCAAATAGTAGCAGTGAAAGAACTTGCACTAAATTTTGCCAATTATGGGCAATGAGGGGATCTGAGGGATCTACAGACATATTGAAGCTCTCCTCGTGAATTGATAAATCTTAACATAGTTGTTTAGCCACCTCAAATCATCTAACTTTTGTAATATATATTTGGGTAAAGATACTTACTACTATAGGAATAAGTATCTTTACTTATTAAAAATTGCTGACGGCTATTACTTTGTTTGTTTTCAGTTCCGCCATAAAACCAGCAGTTTTTAGTCTTTCTAAAGCACCTTCTTTATCTTGCACCCAAAATTGATTTCCAAAGCGAACAAACCGTCGAGTATCTTGATTAATTACCATGCCTAAAACTGGAACTTTGGCAGTTAATTGTTCGCCTGAAGATTCTTTTAAAATGGCTTGTAATTTCTCTATATATTCTTTATTCTCAACTCGCTGTGGGGCTATTTGTATCATCACAAAATAATCAGTTTCAAACTCTGATTCAAATTCATTCATTGAAGGATGGGGGTTTTGTGAAGGCTCTTTTACTAACTCATCAATAGATTTAGCTTCTTCAACAATTAACTGAATTTCCTCATCTCGCTTACTTGCTTTACCCTTCAGTAGTAGCGGAGTATTTGCTACCAGCAAATCTTTGATTTTTTCATAAGTATCGGAAAATACTACAGCAGGAGCTTGTTGACCTTCAATATCTGAGAGTTTTAGGATAGCCATCGGGCGATTATCTTTTTTCGTCACCACTTGTTTAATTTCTGCGAGGATGACAACCACATTAAGATTTTTATTTCTTAAATTCTGCCCTAATTCGCTGAGATTAATTGGGGTAATTCCACGACTTTTAGCAATGTTGATTGCATCTTTGAGGGGATGCTCTGAGACATAAAAGCCGAGCAGTTCTTGCTCAAACTGCAATTTTTCTTTTTGGGAAAAATCTTCTATTGGTTTGGCTGTTGGTGCAGATTCAAAGCCATTATCAGTTGTGCTTAAACCGAATAAATCAAAAAGATTTCCTTGTCCAATTTCTTTGTCTTTCGCTCGACCTTGCGCCCAAGGAATAATCAATTTTAAATCTTCAATTAATTGTTGCCTATTCTTATTAATTTTATCGAAAGCGCCACATTTAATCAAAGCTTCTAAAGTCGAGCTTTTGACGGCGGAAAGATTAACGCGATCGCACAAATCTGCTAAAGATTTAAATTCTCCCTCTTTTCGAGCATCTAAAATATTTTGAATTGCTGCTTCTCCCACACTTTTTACTGCCGATAGTCCAAACAAAATATTTCCATTGCTCGGCGTAAAATTTACTTCAGAGCGATTAATATCCGGCGGTTCAATCTTAATACTTAACGTTTTTTCACAGTTATTAAGATATTTCGCTACCTTATCTTGATCGCCACTATTAGCTGTTAGTAGCGCCGCCATGTATTCAACTTTATAATTAGCTTTTAAAAATGCAGTTTGATACGTTACATAAGCATAAGCTGTGGAATGGGATTTATTAAAGCAATATTCCGCAAATTTCACCATTTGCTCAAATAAATCTTCAGCAATTTCTGATTGAACTCCATTCTTAGCAGCACCTTCAAGAAATGTTTCCCTTTGCTTCTGCATTTCCGAGGCTTTTTTCTTACCCATCGCCCGCCTCAATAAGTCAGCTTGACCTAAAGAATAACCAGCTAAATCTTGAGCAATTTTCATAATTTGCTCTTGATAGACAAGTACGGCATAAGTTTCTTGTAAAATTGGTTCTAATGCTGGATGTTCGTATGCTATTGCTTCTCTGCCATGCTTACGGTCAATAAATTTAGGAATCAGTCCAGCATCTAAAGGTCCTGGTCGATAAAGGGCTAAAATTGAAGAAATATCTTCTATGCTTGAAGGTTTCAATTTTGCTACTACATCAAGCATTCCTGAAGATTCTAATTGGAATATTCCTTCTAAATCTCCTGCTTCTAGCAGTTTATAAGTAGTATCAACATCTTTGGTACGTTTTTTAACGTCCCCTTTGGATAAAATTTCATGTGACTTTCTTTCCTCAGCAATGATATCATCAGGGTGAATAGAAAGACCTTTGCTTTGCTTAATTAAATCCAGAGTATTTTGAATTATAGTTAGATTTCTTAACCCCAAGAAATCCATTTTTAATAAACCCAGTGATTCCAAATCTTCCATGAAATACTGAGTAATTACTGAACCATCATTATTTCTCTGCAAAGGTACAATTTCATCTAAAGGTTGAGCAGAAATTACAACTCCCGCAGCGTGTACGCCAAAGGTTTTATTTGTACCTTCAATTCGCATCGCCATATCAACCCAGTCACGGACTTTGACTACACTTTCAGAACCATCATCGTTGATAATTTTTATTTCCTCATTGTCATATTTTTCTTTAAATTCCGGTGCGGGTGTCTCCTGAGAAATCATTACTTTTAGCTTAGTAGGTTTCCCACGCACTACTGGAATTAACTTCGCCATTTTGTCAGATTCCCCATAAGGAATCTTTAACACTCTGGCGACATCTTTTAATACTGATTTAGAAGTTAATCTGTTAAAGGTAATAATTTGGGCAACTCTTTCTGTACCATATTTTTCGGTAACGTATTTAATTACGTCGTCTCGTCTTTCAATACAGAAATCTGTATCAATATCTGGCATTGATTTCCGTTCCGGGTTCAAAAACCGCTCAAATAGTAAACCATGATGAACTGGATCGATATTAGTAATTCTCAGGGCGTATGCAACTAAAGAACCAGCAGCACTACCTCTTCCTGGTCCTACGGGAATATTATTATCTCTGGCATACTTAATATAGTCCCAAACTACTAAAAAGTAGGTGGAAAAACCCATACGCTGAAGCATTTTTAGTTCGTATTCGAGACGTTCCCGATAGATGGGATCTAGTTCTGTATAAGTTCTAGCATCAAAGCGTTCTTGTAGTCCTTCTCTGGCAATTTTTTCTACATAAGTATCGGCGGTATGATCTGGGGGAATGGGATAGTCAGGAAGGCGAGGTTCGTCGAAAATGTCGTATGGTTTTACTTTCTTAGCAACTTCTACAGTGTTGGTGATCGCTTCTTTAATTACATCATCTGGTAAATGATCCTGAAACAGTCGCGCCATTTGTTCTGCGGACTTGAGATACTCAGTTCCGCTATAGCGCATTCGCTTATCATCAACTATTAATTTGCCTGTTTGAATGCACAATAAGGCATCATGCGCTTCTACGTCATAACAAGAAGTAAAATGAGAATCATTAGTTGCAACAATTTTAATGCCTAATTCTTGAGCAATCTTAACAATTTCAACATTGACAACCCGATCTTCTTGAGATCCGTGATCTTGAATTTCTAAATAATAATCATCACCAAATACATCTTTATACCATTGGGCAACTTGACGAGCAATATCAAGTCTACCCTGCATAATTGCTTGAGGAATTTCACCACCTAAACAAGCACTGGTGACAATCAAGCCTTCGTGATATTGTTTGAGTAATTCTTTATTTATACAAGGACGCGCAAAGATGCCTTTGCCTTGCATTCCTTTCAGGTGAGAAATAGTTGTTAACTTAACTAAATTTTTATAACCTTGAGTATTTTTTGCTAAAACGACTTGATGATATTTTTTACAGCGTTTTTTCTCTTCAATATCGCCGTTAATCACATACATTTCATTTCCAATAATTGCCTTAACATTTTTGTTACGACAGATTTTGATTAACTCTACAGCGCCATACATCACGCCGTGATCTGTGAGTGCGATCGCCTCCATCCCTAATTCTTTAGCTTTATCTACTAGCGCGTCTAGTTGACTAGCACCATCAAGCAAGCTGTAATCACTGTGAATATGTAAACCAACAAAATCCATAATTATTCCTTGACTAAGTTATTTAGATTTAAGTAAGATTATATTTATGTTTATATTTTAGCATATAAAATATTTGTTATTAACCCTAAAATTTTTTATCGCAGATGTGAGCAGATGGACGCAGATTACGCAGATGTTTTTAATAATTTTATTCTTTAGAACTACTAGGTTTATTAGCCATTAATCATTTAGCAGTGTTAATGATTAATGACTAATTAGTAAAGAAAGATAACTTTAACTTAGCGTAGGCATTTTTTTATGCCATTCAGTCGATTGCTCGTAAGCATAAGCTACTTGCAATAGTAAGTCTTCCCTCAGCGCCTTGCTAATCATTTGCATCCCAATAGGTAGCCCTTGCTCATCAAATCCACAAGGTATACTCAAACCGGGCAAACCAGCTAAATTAACTGGTATCGTCATCAAATCTGAGAGATACATACTTAAAGGATCAGATGTTTTTTCTCCAGCTTTAAAAGCAGTAGTAGGAGAAGTTGGAGTGACTAAAATATCTACTTTTTCAAATGCCCGATCAAAGTCTTCTTTAATTAAAGTGCGGACTTTTTGCGCTTTGAGGTAATAAGCATCGTAGTAACCCGCAGATAGTGCATAAGTACCCAACATAATTCGACGCTTGACTTCTGCACCAAAACCTTGAGCGCGAGTGTTGGTATACATAGACAAAAGATTGTCTTTATCTGTTGCTCGGAAACCATACTTAACGCCATCATAACGGGCAAGATTCGCAGAAGCTTCTGAGGGTGCAATGATGTAGTAGGTGGGTAAACCGTAGCGGAAGCGGGGACAGGAAATTATATGAATTTCTGCTCCTAATTTTTGTAATTGATCGAGTGCTTTGGTTACGGCAGTTTCAACTACTGAATCTAAACCTTCGCCGAAGGTTTCTTTAATTACGCCGATTCTGAGAGTACTTTTAGGTCTAAAGTTGGGCTTAAGTAATTGGGCGTAATCGGGGATATCAACGTTTAAACTGGTAGAGTCTTTGGGATCGTAACCTGCGATCGCACCTAGTAAAATGGCAGTATCTTCTACACTGCGCCCAAATGGACCAATTTGATCCAAAGAAGAAGCATAAGCAACTAACCCAAAACGGGAAACCAACCCATAAGTCGGTTTCAACCCCACCACCCCACAAAAAGACGCGGGTTGACGGATAGAACCGCCTGTATCCGAACCCAGGGAAACTACACACTCTTCTGCTGCTACTGCTGCTGCTGAACCCCCAGAGGAACCCCCTGGAACGCGCTCTAAATCCCAAGGGTTAGCTGTAACTTGATAAGCAGAGTTCTCAGTAGAACTTCCCATTGCAAACTCATCAAGATTAGTTTTACCTAAGATTACTGCACCTGCATCTATGAGTTTTTGCGATACCGTTGACTCATAAGGTGGGACAAAATTCTCTAAAATTTTGGAGCCGCAAGTGGTAGTAATTCCCTTAGTACACATATTGTCTTTAACAGCAATAGGTATACCAGCTAATAAATTAATTTCTTCACCAGCAGCAATTTTGGCATCCACTTGGCGAGCCTGTTCTAGAGCGATTTCTGGGGTGACACACAGAAAACTGTGTAATTTTGGCTCTAGTGCTTGAATGCGATCGAGGGCTTCTTGGGTAATTTCTACAGATGAACGCTCTTTACTGATGAGTTGTTGGTGCAACTCGCGGATGGATGCCATGCAGTAACCTCTTTTACAATTAACAATTATCAATTATCAATGATCAATTACCATACAACTGAAGTTGGGAAATTAAAATAATGAAGGATTTTCTTACTTAGTCTCACTAAAGGGGCTGGGCAAGCAAGTTAGAAATTGTTAATTGTTAATTGGTAATTGGTAATTGTATCTATGTTTGTAATTAAATTTGGGGCGATCGCGCGGACTACTGCTAAGAAAGCATTACAACTAGCAGCTACATTAATTTTATGCGTTGTCATGCTTTTTTACTCGCTTCCTGTTCAAGCAGCTAGTAAAATTAATCCTCAATTAGAACAACAAGTTTTACAAATTATCCGCCAACACCCAGAAGTAGTTATTGAGTCTGTACAAGCATATCAACAGCAACAACAACAGCAAGTACAACAGGCGCAACAGGCATTTGTCCAAGATTTGAAAACAAATCCTCAAAAAATCATTGGTAAATCTCCGACAACTGGAGCAAATGAGCAAAAAATTGTGCTAATTGAGTTTTCAGATTTTCAATGCCCTTATTGTGCCGAAGCTCATAAAACGCTAAAGCAGTTTATGGCAAAACATCAAGATGAAGTTAAATTAGTTTACAAGCATTTCCCTTTAACTACTGTTCATGCTGAAGCATTAGTTGCTGCTCAAGCTGCTTGGGCAGCTAATCAACAAGGGAAGTTTTGGCAGTACGAAGACGAACTTTTTAGCAATCAAGATAAATTAGGTGAGGAATTTTATCTAGCTACTGCCCAAAAGTTGGATTTAGATTTAGAGAAGTTTAAGAGCGATCGCAACGCGGCTTTATTATCCATTCAGCAAGATATGCAGTTAGGACAACAATTAGGACTTTCTGGCACTCCCTTCTTCCTGATGTTTCCTACAGGTAACTCTGAAGCTGATGGCAAAGTCTTCTCTGGTGCTGTGCAGCTATCCGATCTAGAGAAAATATTTGCTGCTGTTCATTAAATACACCAATCACCCAACTTGCAAGGATTTTTGGCTTAGGCTAATAAGCCAAAAACCCTAAATTCTACCAACTGCTAAATATCCCTAAATCTCAAAACACGCTTCGTGTTTCGCCCAAGTCGAGCGCCGGATCTTGCTCATGTCCCGCCACTTTCATCGCACGCTGGTAGTGAGGGCGATCGCTAATTCTCGCCAGCCACGCCTTAATATTTGGACGGTTATCCAGACCAACATTGTAAAATCCCTTCATCGTTCCGAATGGGAAGTGCATGATGATATCGGCGGCTGTGAACTCAGTCCCAGCGAAGTAGGTAGCCCTCGACAGGTGATCTTCAACGAGGAACAAGTGGCGCTCCAGGCGCTCTTTGAGGGCAGACAGTAGCCCAGAATTGCTGCCTGGTTCCGCAGCCATGCCCGCGATCCAGTTCATAGTGATCTGTGTCATCAAGCTGCTGTTCGCGTAGTGCAACCAGTACAGGTAGTCAGGATACTGCGGTGACGTGACGGGAACAGTAAGCCGCCCATCCCCGTAGCGGGCTAGTACGTACTCAATGATCGCGCCTGACTCCGCAAGCACGATCTCACCATCACAAAGCACTGGCGCACTACCAAGTGGATGAATAGAACGCAGTTCATCTGGAGCGAACTGTGTGACAGGATCTCGTTGGTATACACGCAGTTCATAGGGTAACTCTAGTTCCTCTAGTAGCCAGATGATTCGCTCGGACTGGGAAAAGTTGAGATGGTGGACTGTGAGCATATCCCCGAAAATGCCTGCCTTGCGTGAACTTATGTGTGAGTATAGCAACGCCAACGGCACTAACACTTCAACCCTGGGTTGATTGTTAATAGGAGTGCGATCGCATCACTAAAACCAGAAAATTGAGCAAAAGGCTGTGGAAAAAGCTAACTGCTAATAGCTAACTGCTATAAATTGATAATTGTTAATTGTTAATTGTTAATTGATAGCTGTAAATCTTAACGTAAACATTCAAGGAAAAGGCTTTCCCATCCTCTGTTTGCATGGGCATCCTGGTTCAGCTAGCAGTATGTCCGTGTTTACTAATCACCTCTCCAAGCGGTTCCAAACTATTGCGCCTGATTTGCGGGGATATGGTAGCAGTCTTACTCAGCAAGATTTTTCTATGACTGACCATTTAATTGATTTGGAAGCACTTTTAGACCGCCTTGAGATTGAAAAATGCTTAGTCTTAGGATGGTCGTTGGGAGGAATTATGGCTATGGAATTAGCCCTGAAATTTCCAGAACGAGTTACAGGATTAATTTTAATTGCCACTGCTGCCCGTCCCAGAGGCAATCATCCACCGATTAGCTGGCAGGATAATTTTTATACAGGGTTAGCTTCAATTGTCAACCGGATTACCCCAGGTTGGCAGTGGAATATTGATAACTTAGGGAAGCGATCGCTCTACCGCTACCTCATTCAACAACACACCCCCCAGGCGTATCAATATCTCGCTCTAGAGGCAATGTCAGCTTATCTACAAACCTCTACTGCTGCCACCAAAGCACTTAATCAGGCACTCCAAGCTGGCTACAATCGACTAGGAGATATTCAGCAAATTGAATGTCCCTGCTTAGTTCTCGCGGGGGCAAATGACCGCCATATCACTCCCGAATCCAGCTTAGAAACATCTCAAAACCTGAAAGATAGCCAGTGGCGATGCTACCCCAATACCGCTCACTTATTTCCTTGGGAAATTTCTGAGCAGGTAATTAGAGACATTGACCACTGGCTAGACGAACACCCGCAACTGCTGTTAGATGTAAATATTGAATAGACATCTACACAGAATCAAAGCTGCGTTACCTATAAGCAATGTAGAGACGTTGTATACAACATCTCTACATTGCTAAGAAATTTGACCGCTAAGATTTGACTGTGGATTGCGGTCAATGCGCTCCCCCAAATCGTCTGCAATAGTGAGATTCTCAGGTTTACACCGCTTAATGTTAAAGCTAATACCCTGCGCTCCTTCATTTTGCAGATCCTCAAGATAGCCAGCCTTAGCAGCAGTAGCTTCCTTAGCACTCAAGAAAGGACCAAAATAGTAGGTGCAGCGAGGGTGCTGGGTAACAATCTCAATCCACCAAGCCAATCCAAATAATTGGAAAATGTTAATCAAGTTTTCTTTCATTTTCATCGAAAAACCTGGGTAGAAATCCCGTCCTTAGCCTAGCGCAGGACGGCTTTATATTTTTCTATTAACTGACAATTAAGCCAGTAGAACGTCGGATTAACGTTACTTTACTAGAAGCTATCTGTCCTAATCGTTTCCAATTAGCGTCGCTGACAGATATTTGTTTTTTAGTTTGACCTGACACATAGCCAATTCCTTTTGAAGAATTTACTAAGTCACCTTTTCTTAAACTAAATTCTGTTGTTGTACCGCCGTATTTTCGTCTTATTCCACCTTGATATGGAAGCATTAAATGAAGTTGACGACGACTAATAGGAGGTCTTTTAACTACAACAAAAATAGCCGATGTTAAAGTAACTTTTCCTTGCCATTCGTGACCATGTGAATTAGCGGTATGAAAAGGTAAATAATCTAAAAAGCGAAAACAAGCTAGAGCAATACCGTCGTTGGCATGACTTTTTGGACTTTTTTCAGCTTTATTTTTTGACTTTTCTAATCCTAAATGTTTTCTAAGATTAGATGTCTGCCAACCAAATCGAGTATGGACACGAGCAAATTTAGACAGTTGTTCAATTGCCCATTTTTGTCCTACCATTACGGCTGAAAAACCTGAACCTGATTTAGCTGCTTTTCTACCAGAGGTTAAATCTACATCCGCTTTGATGTATTCAAAGTAAATGTCAGTAATGGGGTAGATTTTACATAGTTCGGAAACTACTCTAATTTCTAGCTGACGATTGGCTTTAATACTTGGCGCTAACTTTGACCTTTTTCGATTAGAAAATCGCTTTTGTCGATGCGCTCTACAGTTAAAAGGAAGTTGACGATTAATCCGTCTCCCTCGTCTTCCACGTCGCATCAGACGACGATTATCCATCCGCTCTTTAACTCGTTTAAAAGGTAACTCTAAATGAGCCGTCCATAGGGTAAAGCGCGAAGATTGAACACCAATTCCAGTAAACAATTTACCTGGATCAATTCCCACAGCGATGGGTTGAGTTTGATTATCAGAAGCAGACTCGATTAACTGGACATAAAATTGTCCCAAGTCGTCAAGTGCGCCAACTGCTTTTCCTTCTTCAATCCACCGTCTAGCACGACTAGATTTAGTCGGCATTAGAGGTAAATTGTTTTTTGATATTACGGGTACTCTTAACATGGAGATAATCCTCAAGAGTAGAGTTTATGTCCCTTCGCCCACCGTTAAAAACATGGCTTGTCTTTAACAACACCTGTACCAATCAGGTTTAGAGAAAATCCAGACTAGGGAAGTATCTGGAAGTCTGTAGCATTTAACGGCTAATTAGGGCTATTCACCTCTTACGTCGCCAGAATTGGTTAGGGTCGAGAGAAGTTATTACTAACCTCCCCCTCCCATCCGAAACCGTGCTTGCGACTTTCACCGCACACGGCTACTCAATGTGTCTCCCGTTGTCAGAGGGACTTCCTATTGACCTTAGTTCAGCAGCACTCGAAAAAGTTTTTCTTCTTCTTCTGTGAGGGTTTCCCCTTTTATGCCTTTCTTCCAAACTTCTGTAAAATCAAGCTTGAATTGTTCCCCAGTTTGTTTAGAACTAGGATTTTCTGAACCGTTCTTTCGTCCTAATATTACTGGAACATCGTCAACCCACTCCCATTCATTTTTATCCCATTGTTGGGCTAATTGTTCAAGGTTTTTGGAGTGTTGTTTCTTCCGAATTTCTATTAGGTCAATAGCGGTCTTTTCGTCGTGGCAGTGCCGATGCAATAGTTGTAGATTCTTCCATTCATCCCTACCGCCAAGGGCTTTAGGTATGATGTGGTCTACTTCTAAGACATCCCAATTCTGAAAGCTTAATCCGCACTTGGTACATTTACCCTTTTGTTGTTTTAACAACTTAGCCTTTCGACTTGACAATTCAGGGTGCGTTCCAACTCTTGAACTCCAATAAACTAGGTCGCCGTCGAACGGGCTTTTATCGCCTTTAACCTTGACGTATTCAGTGCTACTGCTGCCAAATTCAGAATGCGTAAGTAACCGGAGGGGGTTCGCTTTTCCCTCCTTGGTTGCGAATACCCAGTTGTTGTTGCCGATGGTCGTCCAATACTTGCTGCTTGCTTTCTTGGCATTTTTACATCGGCGTTTTGCCCATCTACGAAGTTTCAGGTATGTGAGGTAATCTTGTCGTGATAGTTCTCCGACTGTTTGTGCATCAGAGTTTGAGTAGTAAGAAGTCCATCCCCTTATTACAGGGTTAAGGTCTTTGATTAACGCCGATTGAGGCGATGACCTATGTTTTTTGATGATTCTTCCGATTTCCTCAAGGTGAACCTTACTCGCCTTCTTCGATGGGGTGATGAGAGTATTAAAACCTAATATCCTACCTTTGCTATCCCTCGTACATCGGTATTTACCAGTCGGGTATTGTTGTATGTGGTGTCCGAGGAAATCGAACCCCGCAATACCATCGTCACTCAACTCAGGATTGAGCGAATGACTTAGCCTCGTCTTTTCAGGTTTCAACTGTAAGCCAATATCACTTAACCAATTCGAGATTATATCTCGACATCTCTGGACAACGGTTTTGTTCTGATGGAATATCACAAAATCATCCGCGTACCGGATAACATCGGGTGTTGGGAATTCCTCACCCTTTTTGTGATACCAAGTTTCCCTTCCTGAGTGTGACATTCTAGGGAATTCTTGTTTTATCCTTTCTTCCATTCCGTGAAGGGCAATGTTAGCCAAGAGCGGAGAAATGACTCCACCTTGTGGCGTACCCTCAGATGTAGCAGTAAAGCTTCCTTGGTCTACCACTCCAGATTTCAACCAAGCTTTTATTTGTTGCCTGACCTTACCTTTTGTGTTCAACTTTTGGAGCAGTTTCTCATGGTTGATGCGGTCAAAGCATTTGGCTATATCCGCGTCTAGCACGTATTTAGCCTTTTGCATTATTGCTTTTTTGACTTGATTAACCGCATCGTGACATGACCTTCCTGGTCGAAAACCGTAGCTGTTTGGCTCAAAGAAAGCTTCCCATTCAGGCTCAAGGGTAGCCTTAACTACAGCTTGTAAAGCTCTGTCGTACATAGTGGGAATACCAAGCGGGCGCTTTTCGTCTGTTCCTGGTTTTGGTATCCATACCCGTCTTGTGGGTTTAGACTTGCCAGTTAGCTTTAATTCCCTTACAAGTTTTAGGCGTGCTTCTGGGGACAGTGATTTAACTCCATCCACTCCTGCCGTCTTCTTACCTTGATTTTCTTGTGTTACCCTTCGTACTGATAGAACTCTATTAGACCAAGACCTCATCAGCGTTTTTTGGAGTTTGCGTACAAGTTTGACATTGCCACAACGAGAAGCAGCATAGATACGCTTTTGCAACTTGAAGACGTATCGCTCGACTTTGCGCCAATTGATATCCTTCCATCCCTCAGTATTCAATTGTGAATCTGAATTAGGCTTATACATTGCTACTTGAATCTCTAGCGTTTACACATTGCGATTCACGTCAGCTTATCCAGGCAATTACGCCATCCCTTTTACGGCATTGCCTGTTAATTCAGGCTTGGCATTTGCTTTTTGAACCATCCCACCCTCTAAGTAGCTTCTGGTTGACTACCTACCTTACTAATTGACTTAACAAGGAGCGCACTAGAGGGTTACTTCGTTCCTGACATCCATTGATATGTTCTTTAGGGCGTGTCTCTCCACCGAGGGTCTAGGTGGTGTGCTAACTAGGTCGAACGATACTGTTAGTCCTTACCTTTGTCAGATGTTTCTGACACAGGGGTTGAGTGTTTATAGTACCCATTAGCTTATTTACCCTGTTGGATTGTTACGGTGGCTCATCGACACTTCGTTTGTTCTACCCTTGGAACATTGCTTGCGGTAGATGCTTTCAGCTATTACCATCTGAGCCGCTTTCACCCCCGCTTCATACGTTCGATAGTCATTCTTGCGTATGGGGGCAACCTGTTATTAGGTTGTCTGTGTGCTTTTAACCCCACACCAGGGCAGTAGGACTTGGTGTTTTCTGTATAGAGTTATGATGTCGGTGTAGACTTTCATCTTTTCCTCTTTGTCCCCTAACTGTCTTAGCTTGTGGCTCGGTTAGGTTTCCTCACCTACATGGATATCAAGTTGTCATTAGTAGAGGATTAAAGTGCGAACTCTACCCTGACGGGTTACTCTACTAAAGCTCTCATCCTTGAGTATTACTACCCATTTCAGAGAAACGAATCGCACGTTCTAGCAATCCCCGTCCCTTTCAGGGCGGGGTTAGTGAAATTGGTTTTAGGGGATGCAACGTGGTATTAAAGTAAACTGCATAGATCTTTACAATTTTTTATACTCCGTCATGTTCATTTTTTAAAGTATTTTTTGGCAGAGAATGTATTTGTAGCCGATTTGACCAACGCTGGCGATAAACTTCGTACAAGGACATTGCTGCTGCTACTGAGGCATTTAAACTAGGGGTTTTTCCTTGCAAGGGAATGGAAATTAGGAAGTCACAAGCTTTTTGTGTCAGCAAACCCAATCCTTCACCTTCAGAACCAATTACTAATACTATCGGTCCTGTGAATTCAACTGTGTGTAGTAGTTTACCGGAATTGGCAACAGTGCCATAAATCCAAAATCCTGCTGCTTTTAATTCTTCCAAGGCACGGCTGAGATTGACAACTCTAGCTACTGGAAAAGTTTCTAACGCGCCAGCACCGACTTTCATCACCGTAGAAGTTACACCAGCCGCGCGACGTTGAGGAATTACTAATCCTTGAGCGCCTACAGCTTCGGCTGTGCGAATAATTGCCCCTAAGTTATGGGGATCGCTAATGCTATCTGCTACCAAAATTACAGGTTGCTCACTAACAGCTTTAGCTTGCTCAATTAAATCGGTTAATTCTATGTAATCGTAGGGTGAAACTTGGGCTGCTATCCCTTGGTGATTGCCTCCGTTGGTAATTTGGCTCAAACGTCGAGCCTCTACTTCATCAATCACAGTTCCATTAGCTTTGGCTTGCAATATTAATGAATGGAACTGGGGATCGTAACGTAACTTAGTCAGCAGCCAAATTCTGTTGATTTGTCGCTGATTTTCTAAGGCAGCTAAGACGGGATGACGACCATAAATCATGTCGTTATCTTGTTCGGATACCGTACCCGCAGGTTCAAGCACGTCTTGGTCGAAACTTACAGGATTCTCAATTTTACGCTTGATATAATCCCGTTTATTGCTCAGTTCATTTTCATCCCTAGAGTATGCTGGGGCAGATTTAGCACTGTCACGGCGACCAAAGGGTGGCTTACCTGGTTTGTCAAAAGTACGTTTTTTCCTGTAATCAGTGTCAGTATCGTTTTTATAGCCAGACGCGGGTTTAGTGCGATCGCCACGTCCACGAACTGGTTTGACATCAGGAGAGAAACTTTCTTCTTGATATCTCGACACAGGCTTACTGCGATCGCCACGTGAGCGAACTGGTTTGACATCAGGAGAGAAGCTTTCGTCTTGATATCTCGACACAGGCTTACTGCGATCGCCACGTGAGCGAACTGGTTTGACATCAGGAGAGAAACTTTCGTCTTGATATCTCGACACAGGCTTACTGCGATCGCCACGCGCTCTAACTGGCTTAACATCAGGAGAAAAACTTTCGTCTTGATATCTAGACACAGGCTTACTGCGATCGCCACGCGCTCTAACTGGTTTGACATCAGGAGAGAAGCTTTCGTCTTGATATCTCGACGCAGGTTTACTACGTTCACTGCGAATGCGAACTGGTTTACCTTTACTGGGTTTACCCGCAGAAGGCAAGCCAGAGTCGTCTTGATATCTAGACACAGGTTTACTGCGATCGCCACGTGAGCGAACTGGCTTACCTTTACTGGGTTTACCCACAGGAGGCAACCGACGGTCTTTATTACTCATGTTTTAATACTTGCTGTTGCTGGGTTGGAATCTAGTTGTAACAGTGCTAATAGCTCAGTTAAACGCTGGGTATCAGTTAGGTAAAGATAACCTACTAACGCCTCAAAACTGGTAGCTTGCTGATAAATTTTGGGATCAAGTCGCTTAGGACATCCACTGGCTGCGTTACGACCACGACGGACAATATCTAATTCTTTTGTAGTAAGGTGAGGTTCAAGCGATCGCAAATGATCTGCTTGGGTTTCGGCTCGTACTTGAGACACTACTTGATGATGATAGCTTTGCGATCGCTTCGGTGGCAGCAAATAACAGGTGCGGATATACAATTCGTAAACAGCATCTCCCAAATATGCTAACGCAGTTGGTGAAAGCTGCTGTATTTGGGGCAATGAATCACTGCTTGCACTTAGCCCATTAAAACCTAATTCCGCCCACAAGAGCGTTGATTTAGTTGCTGGGTCATTTGAAGATCCGCCCTCCTGTAAATTCAACCTTTTGCCCTACCTTACATATCTAAAATTTTAGCGTTGCCTGCTGCTAAGAGCCTATCCGAAAAGTTTTTTTAAGAGTATTTAACCGCAGATAAACGCAGATAAACGCAGATGTTTAAGAGTGATTATCTATTTTGAAAGATAGGTTCTAAGTGCAGGTAAAAAGCCGAATAAACAAGCTATCCAGTTACAACTGGATAGCTTGACTATCTATAACCGATTTTTTAAGTCTGCGCGATCTTCTCTAGAGCGGTTTCAACTGAAGGCTGCAATGAGAGAAACTGTTCTAAGCGAACCAGCTTAACCGTCTGCGTCACGCGGGCATTGCTGACTATTTGCAAACTTCCCTCGACACTTTGCGCCTTTTTTACTAGCTGCACTAGAGCGCCCAAACCTGAGCTATCAACAAAATCTATCTTAGAAAGATCCAAGACAATATGCTTCGGACCATCCTCAATATACTTGCCGACCACCTTCCGAAATGTAGGCTCACTGAAGGCATCTAACAAGCCCGTGAGGCGGAATAACTGATAATTTTCCTTAACTTCGTGTGTGCCTCTTAAGCTGACGGTCAAGGTTAGTGGTTCAGGAATAATGCCCTCCTAGCTGTATCTTTTGAACGTCAAGGCTCTAGGATACTGTGGATCAAGTTCCAAATCTGATCAGGTATCAACTTGTTTTGGCATGGCAAGCAAAAGCCCAATAAGCGCCAAAACTATAAACACACTATCCTGTTGCCCAAAGTGTTAGGGAAGCATTTTAGCACATAATGACCATTATTGATGTATTTAAAAGTATAGTTGGGGAAAGTGGGAATTTGGTTTTTATTTTTGAGCTTGGCGATGCTCGCGCATTGTTTGGATAAACTGCCCAAACAAGTAGTCCGCATCGTGAGGACCAGGACTAGCTTCTGGATGGTACTGTACAGAAAAGAATGGTAAGGACTTGTGCCGTAAGCCAGCGACGGTGTGATCGTTGAGGTTAAGGTGGGTAATTTCTACATTTTTATCTAAGGACTCGGCAGTTATAGCAAAACCGTGATTTTGGCTAGTAATTTCCACCTGTTGTTTCAAACCCGCAGGGTGATTTAAGCCGCGATGACCAAATTTCATCTTGAAAGTTTCAGCACCTAAAGATAAGCCGAGAATCTGATGACCCATGCAAATACCAAAAACAGGTTTATCACTATCTAGTAATGCTTTAGTAGTTGCAATTCCTTCTGTAACTGCGGATGGGTCGCCTGGACCATTAGAAAGAAAAATTCCGTCTGGGTTATATTTGGCAATCTCATCCGCTTGAGTATCTGCGGGAACAACGATCACGCGACAACCATAACTGGCAAGACGGCGCAAGATGTTACGTTTAATCCCAAAATCAAGTGCTACAACTGTGAAACTTTCTGTCTGTTCAGTACTATTAATAGGTCTGAATTCCCAAACAGTTTCAGTGGGATCTGACCATTCATAAACTTCTTTAGTCGTAACTTGTTGAACGAGATTTAACCCTGCCATACTGGGGGCAGACTGCACCTGTTGTAGTAATTCAGCCGGATCAAGAATTTCATTGGAAATAGCACCATTCATCGCTCCCACAGAGCGAAGTTTACGAGTTAGCGCCCTAGTATCAATACCGTAAATCCCTGGAATATTGTGTTTTTTTAGGTAGTCTGGTAAAGACTGAGTTGAGCGCCAATTACTGGGTCGATTACAGATATTACGAGCTATAGCACCGCGCACTTGCGGTTTACTAGATTCTTCGTCTTCTGGGTTAACTCCGGTGTTGCCTAATTCAGGATAAGTAAATGTGACAATTTGACCACAATAGCTTGGGTCTGTCAGCACTTCTTGATATCCTGTCATTCCGGTATTAAATACTACTTCTCCAATAGTTGTGCCAGAAGCACCAAAAGACCAACCTTTGAAGGTTGTACCATCTGCAAGTACGAGGATAGCTGGTTGAGGGGCAGAAACGGGCATAGAAACAGAAGGTAAGCTAAGTTGCGTCGCTGATATTAGCACAACTAAATTAAGCTAGTTGTGTTTATTGCTGACAAATGCGATCGCATTTGTAAAAATTATCCAACACCAAGCCTAGAGGTCTTGTCTCTCGTGCAAATACTAACTGCTGACTGCTAATTGCTACAGTGAAAGTTGACACCAACAGTAAAGTCATGCTATCTAGACAAAACCCTTCAGCGACGATCCTGCTACTGGCAAGCACACTAGCATTGGTCAGTGTTGCTTGTAGCGATGTCAATCCTTTAGATAGTTCTAGTGAATCAGTTAAGCGTGTCTCTGACTCAACCAACAGCACTACTGCGCCACGCAATACCCCTAAGTTTGTTGATCCAACAGCAGTAAGCCCTTCCAACGTTAACCTCGGAAATCCCTACGAATGGGCAATGCGGGCGGCTCAAAGCGCAACTACGATTAGTCAATCAGCACAGTCAATAGATGATTGGAATTTAGCTATTAATCATTGGTTAGAAGCAATTGATTTTTTGAAAACTGTGCCAACTGATAGTCCTTATTATGCGATCGCCAACAACAAAATAGCCGAGTACCAGCATCAACTAATCTCTGCCCAACAGCAAGTAATCCGCTTAAGCCAAAAATATAACTCCGCCGATCAAGTGGCGCTATCTCCAAATACTACAGAAAATCCATTAAATCCTACCGCCCCTGAAAATATCACCCAGTTAGAGTTAGGGCAACCCAAAAATCAATCAAAATCAATATCTTCTAATCTCAAAGTATTTACTGTCCCCATCAAAAGAAGAGCCTCTGGCACTCCTGTAATTGATGTTACTTTTAACGGCTTACATACTTTTGAGATGGTGATGGATACAGGTGCTAGTACAACCGTGATCACTCCAACAATGGCAGATCAAATTGGTGTCAAAGTTGAGGAGATAGTTATGGCAGATACAGCCAGCGAGAAAAGAGTACAATTTGGTGCAGGTAAGGTAAAATCAATTGCTGTTGAGGGTGCTGTCGCTAAAAATATTAAAGTTGCGATCGCTAATTCAGGTTTAGAAGTAGGATTGCTAGGACAAGACTTTTTGAGTAAATATGATGTTTTGATGAAGCGAGATGTAATTGAATTTCATCGCCGTTGAAACAATTAACAATAGCCAGGAAATAGGGGAGGTTGACCCATGACCACTGACCTAAAACTTACGCCACCACAAAATCTTTATAAACAGGATTATTATATGTGGTTAAATATTACAGCCCAACAACTACGCGATCGTCAATTTGATGACGTAGATTTGGATAATTTAATAGAAGAACTTGAGGCGATGAGCGGTAGCCAACGACGGGAACTTAAAAACCGATTAATTATTTTGTTGATGCACCTGCTCAAATATCAATATCAACCCTCAAGACGCTCCTCAAGTTGGGTGCGTACAATTTGGGAACAGTTTTATCAAATTGAATCTTTGTTAGAAGATAGCCCTAGCCTCAAGCCTTACTATGAAGAAATATTTAATGATTGCTACTTAAAAGCTATCCCCGCCGCTAGTTCTGAAACCAAGCTACCTATCAAAACTTTTCCTTCTCTATCTCCATTTTTTCCTCAAGACGTGACTAATCCTGATTTCATTTACTCCCTGGTTAATCAAGAGGAAATTTAAGCTTAACTTATTGTGTCTGCGTAAGTCCTGGGTAAGCTTTTCAATGACCAATGACCGCTACTTAACTGCCAAAATATCTTCGCAAATAGGATTCTAAAGATTCCATTGTGATCTTAAAAGTTGATTCTAAACGTTCAACCTGATCCCGTGTACAAAAAAATTCATTATCCAACAAAGTCCGCAGCGTACCAAGAGCATTTTGTGCATTAGGATTAAACAATCCTAGCGCACTACGCACACCATCAAACACTAACAATGGTGGGTTAATAACAATTGGTTCTTTATTGAAAATACGACCAAAGATGCGCGGAATATCTTGGCGCTGTAAAATATCTGATCCACCCACAGAGAAAATTTGATTTTTTGCTTCTTCAATATTGACTGAATCTATAGCAATCTTAGCTAAATCATCCGTACTTACAATAGAAGTACGGCTTTTAGGATCTCCAATTAGTAAGTAAACCCCAGTTTGCCGGAATCTTTCTGCTAGGGGTAACAAATTCGACGCAAAACCTGAAGGACGCAGAATAGTATAATTTAAACCACTCGCTTGCAAATATTTTTCTACTTCCCGCTTTGCCTTAAATACTGGCGCGTCTTCGTAACCTCGGTCAACTCCCAATACAGAAATAAATACAAAGTGTTGCACACCAGCAGCTTTTGCTTGATCGATTAGTTCAATATTGGCACGATAATCTAACCCCTGGGCATTACCTCCAGAACCGTGTGCGCTAATGATATACTGCACACCTTGACAGGCTTTTTGAAGATCCTTATCTTGTTGCAAATCACCAATAAAAATTTGAGAACCCCGTTGTTCTAATTCTGAATATCGGGATGTGAGGCGCACAAATGACCGCACACTCATATCGCGTTCCCGTAACAGTTGCACAATCCTACGTCCTAGTCCTCCTGTTGCTCCAGTTACTAAAAACATTACAAAAATCCCTTAATTTTGACTTGCTTTTAACAATTTATCAAATTTTATTAATTCATCAATCTCTCCTAGGAAGGTTTTTTAGTTATTAGTTTTTAAACTATAACATTTACTCATAAAACTTCTAATTTTTGACAAATGACACCTTTATACTATTTTGATAAACTAACAATTACTGGAGTATGATCGCTAGGTTGCGTAAGTTTTCTAGGAGCTACATCAATTGTGCAACTAATTGATTTTTTGTAGAGAGCAGGTGTTAAGTAGTGATGGTCAATACGCCAACCCCTATTATGGCGAAAACCACCTGTGCGATAATCCCACCAAGTATAGTTTCCTGTTTCTTGGTTAAATTTCCGAAACGCATCAGCAAAACCTAACTCTAAAATTGCGATTAAAGCTTGGCGTTCTAATTCAGATGCCATAATCCTACCTTTATATGGGGCTGGATCATGGATATCTTTATCTTCCGGGGCAATATTAAAGTCACCACAAATACATATTTCAATACCTTCCCTCTCCACTTGTTCACCTGGTACGGCTAAGGTTTTATTTGTTAGTAGCGTTTGCAGGTATTCGCGCAAAACTTTTAGCCACCGTAGCTTGTATTCATATTTCTCACTACCTACCGCCGAACCATTGGGAACGTAAAGGTTAATAATACGAATACCATCAATTACACCAGTAATGACGCGCTTTTGTTCATCTAAATCACCAACTACGTCTTCACCTAAAATTGCTGTAAACCCGGTACTAACATCTGTTAAAGGTGGGCGACTGATGATAGCAACACCATTATAAGATTTTTGCCCTGAAGTGTAGACGTGATAGCCTAATTCTTCAAGTAAAGTACGAGGAAACTTATCATCTACAACTTTAGTTTCCTGTAGACACAAAGCATCTACAGGGTTATCTTGCAACCACTGCACAACATGGTCTAAACGAGTGCGAATTGAATTAACATTCCAAGTAGCAATTTGCATAATTAGCTTTCAGTGTTCAGCAATCAGCAGTCAGCAAGAAAAACTATAGACTTTCAATGCCAAAATGTCAAAAGTGTAAAATTGAAAAAGCTAATAAAATGCAAATCTCCCCCTCCCCGCGAATTCGGGGAGGGGGTTGGGGGGTGGGGTAATGCGTTTAATTAATAGCTAAATCGTACAATTCAATTCTCCAGCTTTTTGAGTAAACAGCAGGTTTTCACGATAATCTACCCGACAATCAATTACTGAAGGTACAGGTTGAGCTAAAGCGGTTTTTAGGATAGGGATAAAA
The DNA here is from genome assembly GCF_000317495.1 of Crinalium epipsammum PCC 9333. Taxonomy (GTDB): domain Bacteria; phylum Cyanobacteriota; class Cyanobacteriia; order Cyanobacteriales; family PCC-9333; genus Crinalium; species Crinalium epipsammum. Next base: position 3,506,379 of record NC_019753.1, on the reverse strand, counting down.
TCAGCAGTTGATTCAACTCGGTATCCTTTTAAACCCATACTTTCTGCTAATTTAACAAAGTCAGGATTGCCAAATTTAATAAAAGCTGATTCACCAAATTGATTTTGTTGTTTCCACTCAATTAAGCCATATCCACCATCATTAAAAATAATCGTAACAAATGCAGTGCCAATTCTCAAAGCTGTTTCTAATTCTTGGCAATTCATCATAAAACCGCCATCACCAGTAACAGCAACTACCTGTTGTTGTGGCGCAACTAATTTAGCTGCGATCGCACCTGGAATTGCAAACCCCATCGCCGCAAACCCGTTAGATATCAGACAAGTATTTGGGCGATCGCAATGATAATGCCGCGCCATCCACATCTTATGAGCGCCAACATCACTAATCACAATATCATCGGCTTGCATTACTTGTCGCAGATCATATATTAATTTTTGTGGCTTAATTGGAAACTCTTGATCGTTAGCATACTGCTCATAATCGGCGCGAATATCATCCCGTAAATGTAATGCGCCAGGTGATGCTTTATTACTACGATCTGCACGTTGTAAAATTTCATTAAGTGAATCTGAAATATCACCCACTACTTCCACAATTGGAATATAACTGCTATCAATTTCCGCAGGAGTTGCCCCAACATGAATTATCTGAACTTTCCCATCAGGATTCCATTTCTTAGGCGAATATTCAACTAAGTCATAACCAATAGCAATTACTAAATCAGTTTCCTCGAAACCGCAACTAATATAATCCCGTGATTGCAAACCAACTGTCCACAACGCCAAAGGATGTGTATAAGGAATTACCCCTTTACCCATAAATGTATTTGCCACAGGGATATTTAACTTTGTAGCAAATTCAGTTAAAGCAACGCTGGCATTAGCACGAATCGTACCATTTCCACCTAAAATTATCGGATTTTTAGCTTGAGAAATTATTTTTGCTGCCTGATCAATACTGCGAAATGAAGCATAAGTTTTTTCTAAATCACCCTTACTTAAAGGTTCACCAGTCACAGACATCGCAGCAATATTTTCTGGTAAATCTATATGTACTGCACCTGGCTTTTCTGTTTGAGCTACTTTAAAGGCTTTGCGAACAACTTCTGGCGCAATACCAGGTCTAACAATCTGTTTATTCCATTTAGTAACTGGCGCAAACATTGCCACCAAATCTAAATATTGGTGTGATTCGATGTGCATCCTATCTGTGCCAACTTGCCCAGTAATTGCTACTAAAGGTGCGCCATCTAAATTAGCATCTGCAACTCCTGTCATTAAGTTTGTAGCACCAGGACCTAAAGTAGAAAGGCATACTCCAGCTTGTCCTGTTAAGCGACCATAAACATCAGCCATGAAAGCTGCACCTTGTTCATGGCGAGTAGTAATAAATTGAATTGAAGAATTTTTTAAGGCTTCTAGTACGTGCAAATTTTCTTCACCAGGAAGCCCAAAAATGTAACGTACTCCTTCATTTTCTAAGCAGCGTACTAATAGTTCAGCAGTGTTCATAATTGTAGGGGGAGGGAGTGGCAACGGATTTTGTAACGGATTTAACGGATAAGTTGTGGGTAGGTGGCATCCAGTTTAGGAGATTGAAATATAATACTGGTCACTTAATCCAAATTGTTTTAATATTCACAAACTCGTGAATACCTTGGATACCAAGTTCGCGCCCATATCCAGATCGTTTAATTCCACCAAAAGGTAAGCGTGGATCGGATTTAACTAAGCCGTTGATAAATACTGCGCCCGCTTCTATTTCATTAATTAAGCGATCGCATTCTTCTTGATCTGTTGTCCAAGCACTTGCACCTAACCCAAATGGTATTGCATTTGCTCTTTGAATCGCTTCATCAATATTGGCAACTCTAAATAACAGCGCAACTGGACCAAAAAATTCTTGATCATCTGCGGGTGTGCCTGGGGGGAAATCTGCTAAAATTGTTGCCGGATAATAGTTACCTGGACGATCAGATAAAGCTTTTCCGCCAGTTAGTACTTTTGCACCTTGACTAACGCATTCTTGGACTAAATTATCTAAATCATCCAAAATTCTAGGCGTTGCTAAAGGACCTAAATCTGTTTCTGGATTGCTGGGATCGCCAATTTTTAAAGCTTGGAATTTTTCTACTAAACGTTGTTGAAATTCATCTGCGATCGCATCTACCACAATAAACCGTTTAGCAGCAATACAAGATTGACCATTATTTAACATTCTTGCTGCTACTGCTGTACTAACAGCAGTTTCTAAATCCGCACTTTCTAAAACAATAAAGGGATCGCTTCCCCCCAATTCCAAAACAGTTTTCTTAATATGCTTACCTGCTGCTTCAGCCAAACTCGCACCTGCTGCTTCACTTCCGGTTAATGTTGCAGCTTTCACCCTTTCATCTGCAACTATCCCCGCAACTTTATCTGCACCTACTAGCAAAGTTTGGAATACTCCCACAGGAAAACCCGCCTGTAGAAAAATTTCCTCTATTGCTAAAGCGCACTGGGGTACATTAGAAGCGTGTTTCAGTATTCCCACATTACCTGCCATTAACCCAGGTGCAGCAAAGCGAAATACTTGCCAGAAAGGAAAATTCCAAGGCATCACTGCCAAAATTATCCCCAAAGGTTGATAACGTACAAAACTATTACTAGCATCAGTTTCAACTGCTACATCTGCGAGAAACTTAGCTGCGTTTTCTGCGTAGTAGCGACATACAGCAGCACATTTATCTATTTCTGCGATCGCACCTTTGATCGGCTTACCCATTTCTAGGGTCATAATTGCAGCCATGCGATCGCGTTGCGCCTCTAAAATTTCCGCCGCCTTATTCATCCACTTTGCTTTTTCAGCTATGGATATCTTACGGTAATCCTCAAACGCTTGCTGCGCCTGTCCTAGCTTGGCTGCAATTTCCACATCCGTCAAAGGCTCAAAAGTTTTGAGCGTTTCCCCTGTGGCTGGGTTGATCGTAGCGATTCCCATTTATTAGCCCTCCAATCTCTAATTAGCTGGAGTAGCAATTAGACATTGCGATAAATTAAAGATGCGTTATTCCTCAACCCTTGTAGAGAAGCGCCAAGGCGCGTTTCTACAGATAGCTGTTCAATGATTCCAGGTAAATAACTCTACTTCTGCGCTCAACTTCAATGCCTGTAGGTTTTGCCAACTTATATCAGCTACCTTGCTACTCCCAGCATTAAATATCTATTTTAATCTTACCATAATAAAAAATCTATCTAAAGTAGCACAAAATTACAATCCTTGTAATTTCTTAATAAATTCTTTTGTTTTTTAAATTTTTTAGGTATGATTGAAAAAATCATATTCCCATTAGCTTGCTTATTTTTCTGTTTATAAAAAATAAGCTAACCTTGGGCATAACTATGAGCCAATCCTGATTACAAGTGCCATCTTGCCGCTTGAGGAGTGCCTGCATAGATATTGCAGTGACGCTGACATTAGTACCACATTCGGTAGAAAATAGAATGGATACATTACAACAATCCGTCCATAGCGAACCAACTTATATGGTCACTAAAGGCATAGGTTGTTTGAAGAAAACACCCTTAATCTTGGCAGTAGACGATGATGAAGACAACTTGTTGCTACTGACATACACATTAGAACCACTGAATTGTTCAGTGATCACTGCTGTAGATGGTCAGACGGCTCTTAATAAGGCACGTAGCGAACAGCCAGATTTAATATTATTGGATATTATGTTGTATCCAATAGATGGTATTCAAATAGTTTCTGAATTAAAGCAAGATCCCAACACTAAGGATATTCCAGTTGTTGCAGTTACAGCCTTAGCAAGATCAGACGACCGAGAAAGAATTCTGACGGCTGGATGTAACGACTATATTAGTAAGCCCTATATGTTGGATGAAATGGAAGCAATAATCCGTCGCTACCTCTGTTGAATACTATCTGAGGATACCGTGACAGATTTAGCGGCAATTCCACTCTGAGGCGCACTAGCTAAGATAACAATCAGCCCAGTACGATTAGTTTCTAAGGTAGCATCGCTCAGTAAATCAATAACGGCTACACCCAGAACATCTTCAATTACTTGTTGCATCTCAGTTTGAATTACTTTGTTCAAATCTAAGCGTACTTGTTGGGCTAACTCAGAATGACCTTTGTTAAGTAATATTTTTTCTGGTTGCGTGAGACACCCATCAATCACAATTGCAAGCTGCTCATTAAACAACTCGCAACTCACATGACTAGGTTGATGCTCAAGTTTTTGACTGTACAAAGCTTGGATTCGCTGGGAAAGTACTTCCTCTAGTTGTTCACGAGCTTTTGTTGGGAGTGACCTATTTATAGGCATATAACTATAACCACATAAGAATTCGACACTATTTCTAATAGTCTAAGTTCATCCTATCAATTACAAAAACCTGAATTTTACTGCCTAAAGGTATATAAAAGCCAGGTTAATGCGGGCGCGTTTAGTTGTAAAACAGCGCCAATCTCAAGTTCCACTTAAGATCCTTCAGTTTTTTTTTTAATTAAGTATATAAAATGACATTTTTCGGAGTTTTAGTTTGAAATAATGAGTTTGTCTATAGTAGATTTTTCGGGAAATTAATGAATTCTTAAAACTAATTTAATTATTGGTTGAGTTCATCTATATCAGTTGTACATAGCTATAAAATCAAGTAACCTCTATCTTGAGGTGTATAGGTGTATTCCAAATTTCCATTTGGGATTTAAGAGCTAGTTGAGCAAGTACGAGCCAGTCGGTTTCAAGCGCCACTCTGCCGTTTGAGGAATGCCTCGTCCACTCTAATGTTGAGGATAACCAGACAAATTGACGACCTTCCTAAACAGAGTTATGGATATGGAATTTTTTCTCGGCGGCACTAAGCAAACTACTGACCAACGACCATTAGTTTTAGCAGTAGATGATAACGAAGATAATTTAGATCTACTTACTTATATACTTGAGGTGTTGGATTGTGCTGTAATTACGGCTGTCAACGGCGAGGATACTTTAGCCTTAGCTATAACATATCAACCAGATATTATTTTGCTAGATATTCTCTTGCCAGATTTGCATGGTATAGAGGTAATACATAGACTAAAGCAGAACGCGCTCACAAGCTTAATCCCCATTATTGCTGTAACGGCTTTAGCAAGAACACAAGATCGAGATCAGGCTATCTTGGCGGGTTGTAATGAATACGTTACCAAACCATTTAATATTCAAAATCTAGAAAATTTGATTCGCTATTATTTTGTAAAGTCCAAAAAGTTTTTCAAAGATCGATCTGTTACAAGTTACGAAGTGCTGGTGAATCAGCCAATACAGCAATAGTACCACTACGACCTGTATCTAGTTTAGAATCACTCAACAAGTCAATTACAGATATTCCCACAATTTCTTCAATTAGTGCTTTGATCTGGGGTTGAATTACTTCTTCCAAATCTGAGCGTACTTGTTCAGCTAAATCTTCTTTACCATTTTCTGCTAGTAATTGCTCTGGTTTAGTTAATGAATTTTCCAGAATAATGGCTATTTTGGAATCAAAAATTTGACAAGTAATTTTACTAGGCTGATGCCCTAACTCATTGCGATATAAAGCCTGGATACTCTGAGAAAGAGTTCTTTCTAGTTGACCGCGTGTAACACTTGGTTTTTCCATTGGCGTATACCTAGACCTCAATAGGTTTCCATAAATGTTCTTGCTCTAATCTAACTTTAGCAGGATGATTAAATATAAAAAAGTATTAATAGCAAAATACTCGAAAAAATTAAACCCTACTACGCCTGAGTAGGGTGTGAGAGGTTAAGGGGTATAAAGATAGCATCGGTGGCAGTAAATTGACAACGAAGCCTGGTAATTGTTAATTGTTCAAGTGGAAGGGTAAATTAAGATTTTGTATGTTTCTGGGGTAGGAGCGATCGCTTGCTCGACTGCGGCACTAAGATCTTTGAGTGAGTAGCGATCGCTAATCAAAGCATCAACATCAATGCGTTGATTAAATACAATATCTGTGGCTAAAGCTTGTACCCGATAGGAAGAACTATAACTGCCCATCAAATCAATTTCGCGCCGATAGAGAATATTGGGGTTAAGCGGAATTTCAATTTGATCGGGGAATTCTGCAAAAAATAAAATCTTGCCGCCCTTGCGCGTACAGTCGAGGGCTTGGAAGAAAGCTTTCTCACTCGGAACCGCGAGTATAGCCGTATCAACTCCCATACCATTAGTTAGTGCTTGTATTTTACTGGGTAATTCTGGATCGCGGGCATCAAATGCTGCTTCAGCACCGACTTGTAAAGCTTTTTCAATTCTTGATGGGAGTAAATCAGTGGCGATCGCTATTCCACCAAAATACTTCACCAACATAATAAACATTAACCCAATTGGACCAGCACCCGTTACCAGAACTGTTTGCCCAGGTTTGATATCAGCTTTTTTAACTGCTTTGAGACAACAGTTAGTTGGTTCTACAAAACTCGCTTGCTCAAAACTAATATGATCTGGAATGGGTATTAACCCACCATTACGCACAATATGCCCTGGAACTTTAACATAATCTGCAAAACCGCCGCCACTAGGAGCAAACCCTGCTGTTGTAGTAATGTTTTTGTAAACATCGCACATCGAAAAGTTGTCATTGAGACAGTAGGCGCAGTGCATACAAGGAATATGGTGCATTACCACAACCCGTTGTCCCGTTTGCCAACTTGTAACAGCTTCTCCTACTGCTGAAATCACCCCAGCAGTTTCATGTCCAAATATGCGCGGTGGTTCATAAAGAGGATAGCGAATCTTTTTAATATCTGATTGACATAAACCCACCACTGCCACTTTTACCAGTACTTCATCTGGTGCGATCGTCGGTACTGGCACTTCTTCGTAGCTTAGTTGATTGACACCTCGAAATACTTGCGCTTTCATTTTTAATCCTCTTTGCCCACTTGCCTACCGCTAATTGACTCTAACATTACCAATTAGGCATCACCATTATTTGCAATATCTCAAGCTGCAATATATTTTTTTGCTTTTTATACATGGTATTCAAGATTTTTAGTCAACTTTCTATATAAATAGATTCATCTAAAAGAATTAAAACTTAACTAAATAACTAAAATAATAAACTCTGTTTGGAGTTTTTCCGGATCTATTAGCCCTAAATCAGAAACAGGTATTAGCAACCTTAGAGCAGGTATCTGCTATGCCTTTAGAAAAGTTTTTAGTTTTGTGTAGCTTAGTAGCAATTTCGGTTCCAGCAATTCATTTAGATAACCAATATAGCTCAACTAAGCTGCTGCCTCATAATAATGATCAAAATTTAAGTATTAACGCCCAACGTCCAAGGGATCAATCTCCTCATCGGGGTACGGGTCGCCGTGAATTGTATCAAGGAGTAGCGATCGCACACTTATAAAATTGTTTTAATAGCAATATCTGCCGAAGTCCCCACCGATAACCCGCTTCCCAAACACATTTGAGGTGGGGATTAATTTCGACAATTCAACATAATTCAAAGCTCTTTTTTTTTTATCTTAGTAGCACTTTACGCTTCTTTTTCAGTACTACAGTAAGATATATTCCACCTTCCACAAAGCAAAAAGCGCCAAGTTTTCTTTTAAATACGGCTCTTGGCAAGTTTAACAGTTGAGCCAGTAAAGGGTTTTTGTCCCCATTCTATGTATTAGGAATTACGCAAAGCCTCTATATGTAGGGTGCGTTACCCTGCGCTAACGCACCCTACCCACTATATATGGGGTAACTGCGTAAGTCCTGGTATTATAGATGACATTGGTAGACTATACCTGAAGCTAGCAAATTATTTGAAAAACCAGCCTATAATTCGGACGGGGTGCAATAGATTCGCTATTGTAGCTGTTACAGTTCTAGTCTGGGTTTGTGAGTAATCCTGAAATGAGCAACGACATAGATCTGATTAAAAGCCTTTGTCCTAGCGCAATGGATCAGATCCTAATTTACCTGGCTTTCAGCGCGATGAGAACTGGCGGGCACAGGCACGGGGCGTTTTTGGATGCTGCTGCAACTGCTGCAAAATTTGCCATTTACATGACTTATATGGAGCAGAGTCATAATATCCGTATGACTGGGCATCTGCACCATATAGAGCCGAAAAGGGTTAAGGTAATTGTTGATGAAGTTAGACAAGCTTTAACCGAAGGTAAACTGCTGAAAATGCTAGGTTCTCAGGAACCAAGCTATTTGATTCAGTTTCCCTATGTTTGGTTAGAAAGATATCCTTGGTATACGGGGCGATCGCGTATTTCTGGTACTAGCTTAACATCTGAAGAAAAGCGCCACATCGAAGCAAAAGCGCCAGAAAGCCTCCCTGATGCCCAAATAATTAGCTCTATCCAGTTTTTAGAATTAATAGAATTTCTCCATAGCCGTTCTCAGGAAAATTTACCACTAGATCAGTGCCTACCTTTAAGTGAAGCTTTGGCAGAACACATCAAGCGTCGCTTAATTTATTCAGGTACAGTGACAAGAATTGATTCTCCCTGGGGTTTACCTTTCTATGCACTAACACGCATTTCTTACTCTCCCGCAGACTCAGAAGAGCGTACTTATATTATGATTGAGGATACGGCTCGATATTTCCGATTAATGAGGGAATGGGCAGCGCGTGAGCCTCAAGTAATACGCTTATTGGAAGAATTGGATATCTTGCCGGAACAGATGGATGAAGCGATCGCAGAACTTGATGAAATCATCCGTACTTGGGCAGATAAATATCATACTAGCGGGGGTCAACCAATGGTCTTACAAATGATATTTGGGTCAAAATCTGATTGATGGGTCATTGGTCATTGATAATTGGGTTGAATGGCGACTTTAATTGCTTTACGATTTTTCATGTCTTGAAAAACTTGTTCTAGGTCTTGTAAAGGTCTGCGATCGCTCACTAACAATTCAAAAGGTATTGTTCTACTAGCTAGTAGTGATAACGCCTCTCGCACATACGTTGGTGTGTTGTGGAAAACACCTTTAAGTGTGAGTTCGTTATAGTGCAATTGCTCGGTATTAACACTAATAGTAGTATTTTTGGGGCAACCGCCGAATAAGTTAATTGTGGCACCAGGACGACCAAGGGCGATCGCACTTTCCCAAGCTGTCGGTACGCCTGTAGCTTCTATTACTACATCTGCACCCCAACCGTCGGTTAAATCTTTTACTACTGCTGGTAAATCACTAATTTCATGGTAATTAAATGTGCGGACTGCTCCAAATTTCTCGCCAATTTGTAGCCGTTGCTCGTTACCGCCAAATAAAAATACTTGTGACTGATTAGCCAATGCTGCTACAAACATTAAACCAATTGCACCGTCACCCAGCACTACTACTCGCGAATTTGGTTTAACATTTGAACGAGCTATACCATGTAATACACAAGCCAAAGGCTCAGTCATTGCTGCTAGAGCATCTGGTAAATCATCTGGGATAGGCAACAAGTTATGCTGCACAATTTGTGCAGGTATTTTTAGATATTGGGCAAATGTGCCGTTATTCCAAGTTAGGTTAGGGCAAAGGGAATATTCTTGGCGTTGGCAGAAAAAACAATTCATACAAGGCGCGGAGTTATTAGCAACTATGCGATCGCCCACTTGCCAACCACTAACTCCAGCACCCAACGCAACTATCCGACCTGCTGCTTCATGTCCAAACAGTGTCGGAAGTTTCAACATTTTGGCATGACCGCCACGCCGCCATACTTTTAAATCTGTACCACAAGTTGTTGCTGCCCCAACTTCGATCACTACCTCACCTGCATCCGGTGTTGGGTCAGCGACTTGTTCTAAACGTAAATCTTCTTGACCATACAGTAATGCTGCTAGCACTTCCCCTGCCTACAACCTTGCCTCCACCTGATTTTATCAGGGTTTTGCCCCTGCCTGTCCAAAGAAAGGAGGAAATTTTTGCTTTTATACGTTGCAAAGTAGAGCTAATTAATTGTTAATTGAATGAGGGGTTACTCCTCACTATCATCAACCCCCCAGAATTTTCAACTAGCGGTTTTACAACCGATATGCACTAAACTTTGAGCGGTTGTGGAAGGCGAGTGGTTCCACCTATAACTTCTCTACGCAGGACGTTATCAAGATTCAGGGGCATCATTTCCTGCCGACAGGAGGTGCAAAACCAATAAATACCCTTTTGCCGTGCATGGCGAAGGAGAGAGTTACCGCAGCAAGGACAAGTATTTAACCGCATGATCTATATCTCCGTATTAAAAAAAAGTATTTGTGAAAATTGGTTGACCAGTCTGTAGCCGTCCCTTGATAACAAAGCAAGTTGGAAGTGCTTGTCATTCAGCCGCTTGATATCTATCGGCAATAGTCGTAATTCTATTTTTTTTCTAGAGTAATTCGCATCTTTATAGAGGTGGTTTGTTAAGGTTTGTAAAGAAATTATTTACAGTTTTGACAGTTTTTTTTTATGGGTAGTGTTTGTTACTTAAATAAACTTAAAGACACCGAACAGGGCGACTGATTAAATTTACTGGCGGTTGGCAATATCAAAATGTCAACGCGCTGAATTTAAATTACATAACTACTGTGATATTCACAATAAAAGCTACCGATGGCTTGCTTCATCTATCTTGGGGATCATGTTATACCAGGGGATCCAGCCGTCAATAGATGTAAACTTTTCAGGTCTTAAACTTGGAGGAATTAAGTTTAAGTGTGTTTGTAAACACTAATGATTAAAGTCTAAAAAAATTGTTGGCTTTTAGTCGCTAGCAAATTCTCCCCAACCAATTAAATCGCCCAGACAATCCCTTAACATCAAATCGTTTTGTTCTAACTCGCGCTCTACACGCATCCATTCACGCGCAGGAATATATTGCCAAAGTTTATAGATGCGTTGGTGACGAGTGACAAATCCTTGCTCTACAAGCTGACGAGCTTCGTCTTGAATTATTGCTAGGGGGTATGAGCTAGAATTCATGTTACTTGCAGTTATTTGTAACAAAATTGTTTCAATAGAGCGCAGAAGTTAGTTGATCTCCTTGCTTTATAAATAAGATACCTAAACCAAAATAATTTTTTAGTTGTTTTGATCACAATTTACAAAAATTTTTGTCTATCTTGAGATAGGTAAGTATATCAACCTAATTAAAGGTATTACCCCACTCCCCGACCCTTATGGGTGTAGGTTTCCCTTTTTGAGCAGAGGAGGCAGAGGGAGCAGAGGGACAAGTAAAATTTATATTATTGAAATCGCTTGTTTTAGTGAATTGATAATTGTTAATTGTTTGTCTCACCTTTGGATTAAGCAAAAACTACGGAATAGCCAGTAAAGGGGCATACTTATGGCAACTAATGCGAAAGTGTGCGCTAATATGTAGAGCTAAGTTTCATGTTGCAACCTAGCCGCCGATGGAATTTTGGGAATTTCTGCTACAAAAAGAGGGCGATCGCTCTTGGATTCGCCCCAAGACAACTAATTTTGAAATCACAGCAGGTCGCTATCGAGTAGCGGCAAAGTCATCCCGTGCCAATGCGGAGGTGGAAGTTGCGGTTACTTATCAAGCAGTTGGTAAGCAACTATCTCAGCGTAAGACTAAGCAGCGATCGCAACGTACCAACCCAGAAGGGTTAATGGTTGTCATACCATTTACTAATCTCAATCCTGGAATTTGGGAACTGTGTTGCTATAGTAATCAAAAATCTCCAGTAGGCAATTGGCAGCAAGCCCTAAAACTTGAGGTGATACCTAGTATCAGTGAAACCTCACCTCAACAAACATTACCAGTCGAGGCAGCAACTTATATAGAGGATGCGATCGCCCCAGACAGGGACGAAAGTAACATTGCTGCACCATTATCAACAGAAATAGCAGATGTTACCTTTCCAGATTTAGTAATTGCCAATCAAACCTTAGCAAATGCTAGTAAATTAATTGCTGGTAGTGATGAAACTATCGAACCCGTATTAACAAGCCAAGCTCAAGCATATCAGCTTGAAGTAGCAGACAATCACAGAGCAAATACTACTGAGGTAGAGCATTCCAAGCCAACTTTCAACGTTTTATGGGATGAGTCTCTGCTCAACCTAGAGGAAATGTTGCAGCAAGTAATTGAGCCACTATTAGAAGATCTTGATCACTCAGAATCTCTTAAATACATCCCAAATACACCAGCAGAGCAACCTTCATTAGTTTCAGATCTTGATAACTTTCCAACCGCGCCAACTGTCAACAACATCCAACAGTTCAAATTAACCCTCGAACAGGAAACCTTTGTAGTTAGTAGCGGAAATCAGTTAACTTTGTCAGGTAAAGTAGAAGTTTTCAACAACCCCCAGCTATTAAATTTACTTTTTCAAGGAACATTAGGAATTCGCCTACGCGATCCCCAAAATTCAGAAATTTTACTAGATGTTAGGCAACCCGTAGAAGAACAACTACCCACCTTTAAATTTAGCTGTAACTTTAAAGTTACTATCAATTGCGAAACTCGTTTAATTTTGGGGGATGTGACGTTGTATGACCAGGCATCAATCGCCTTGGCATCTCACCCCTTCACGATGACAGTTGATTTAGAAGAATTATTCGATACAATCCTAGCTAAGAAAAACGAGGCGATCGCAGAACGTTTGGAGGAAGAATTAAATTACTCACTTACACAAGAGTTGATGTTACCTTCAGAACCCAGATATCTCGCTCAAAAACCAACAATTTTAATGGATAAGTTGTTGAAGTTAGTTGAACATCCTCAAAATCCTCAAACACTACAACCCTCACCTCACCAACCCTTACCTCCTCAAATTTACAACCCGACTTTCAAGGAAAAAAACCTCAAATCTCCGCAACTGCCTAAATTGCCTCAACGTGATCAAGCATTACCTCAAGGCACTAAAAATGCTCCTGATCTTGAAACTACTTCCCTAATAGTGGATTCAAATCAACCAAAAATAGCTCCGCAGCCATTGCAGCCTGCTTTTAACAACCAACATGAGATTACACCAGTAGTAAATTCTCAACCTAGTAAAGAAGCAATTATAGAGAATTCAATTAAACCAGAAGCGATAATTCCAGCCTATGAGATAGCATCTGATCAGCTTGCCCTGGAAGCATCTTTGATTAATAATCCCTTTGAAGAATTGCACTCAGAGGAGCGCTTTTTGTCGCGCCTCAATGCTTTGGCGACAGATGGCGATGTATCTGAAGAAATCGCTCAGGAATTATTATCTATTGATCATCAAGATCCTTATTGGGAAGTGGAAGGAGCCACTGAGTTAGATAGAGAGATTCAAGCAGCACTCGACTTCTTCGACAATCCCTTTAGTTTAGAACCCTCTACCACTCAAGAAGTACTTTGGCAGCCAGAAGAAAAACCTCAAACGCCTAATTTACCAGTTCATCTACCTATTAATCCTAGCGCCAGCTTTGATTGGGAAAGTTTAGAGATTGTCGTAGATGATGAGTTACCTGCACCACAAGAGACATCATCAGCAGTGACTACTGAATTAAATTCTCATATTCAGGTAAGTCAGCCCTTACTACCACAGGTTATTCCCAGCCAGCAGTTTGATGATCAGCCAGTACCAACACCTGAGTTAATTATCCCTGCTGGCGAACTTATATCTGGGGACTCTTTGACGGTATGTGTGAAATTGCCACTTGATGCCGCTAATATTTATGTCAAGCTGTGGATTAAAGATCGTCAAAGTCGTTTTTTACTAGATGAACCCCGCTTATTAGTAGAGTTTTTACCCAACGATGGGAGTTTGGAGGCAATTATTCAACTAACTGTCCCCTTTGGCAGCGTGGAAATCAATTTTGAGGCGATCGCTGTTAATATTTCTACACAGTCGGAAAGCCATAAAGTTACTATTGAGCGTGTGGTAGTTGATCCAGAAGTAGCTAACTTATTGTTTGAGGAGTTGGAAGTTTAACCAATGGCAGTAGGTTAGCAAATCAGGAGTAGAATTAGTATTTGTAATCTTAGATAGGAAATTTAGTTATGGCAGCTTCATTTTTGCCTTCACTTCTAGTACCTGCGGTGGGTTTGGTCTTTCCTGCGTTAACAATGGCTTTCTTATTCCTGTACATTGAACGCGAAGATCCCACAGGCATTTAGTCAATACCTCTGAGCAATAAAATAAAAGACCGCCGATTTAATCAAAGTCGGCGGTTATTTATTCTGTAATGAAAATTAAATTTTACAAGGTTGGCTATTGACATTTTCAGCCAACAATGCTGTGTCCTACATAGCGGAGCCTACACCTGCATAAGCACCATAAAAGAACAGACCAAGAACCACAAGTACACCTGTACCAGCAACAGTGGCGACAATCCACAAAGGAATTTTTCCGCTTCCAGACATAGTTTTTACCTCCTTATTTATCCCAACAATGCTTTACTTAAACTTGGTTAGTTGAAGAAATAACTGGAAAACAGGATACCAAGTACAAAAACCAAAAGTAATCCCAAATATAGGGAAGTCCTGTTTAATTCAACTGGTTGATTATTTGGATTGGGACTGCGGTCTGGCATATGTAACTCCTATTTTTGAATAAATTGCATAGCTGCGATCGCACCCAAGAAGAAAACGGTTGGCACTGCCAAAGTATGAACCGCAATCCATCTAACCGTAAAAATGGGATAAGAAACTGGTTGATTTGGAGTATTTGTCGTCATAATTTCTCACTAAAAAGCAAACTAATTACTTCAGAAATTGATCAATTTCTTGCTTAGATTCAAAACGGTCTGAGACAATCGGTACTTCTTGACGCTGTTGCGTGAAATACTCATTCGGGCGGGGTGTCCCAAAAGCATCATAAGCTAGACCTGTGCTAACAAATAGCCAGCCTGCAATAAATAATGCTGGAATGGTGAGACTGTGAATCACCCAGTAACGAATGCTAGTAATAATATCGCCAAAAGGGCGTTCTCCAGTTGTTCCTGCCATTGATATTCCTCCTAGTTAAAACCAACTAAAAACTCAGTTGATCGGCTCCCAAATCTAGTATAAAGTCACAATCAATCAGATAGTTGCTTGGGATCAATTTTATGCTCAATTTGGCTGACATTTTACACTCATTGCCGATCAACTTATCCCTCTGCTGTCTCACGCAGACTTTGCTTCACCTTGGTATTTCAGTAAAATACCTCGCTGACCAATGATAAATCCTTGCTCAGGTGTGACAAATACAATTTTGTAGAAATTAGATGCCACATCTTCAACTTCGCGGTCTTTTTGCCAAGTTTTACCGCCATCCAAACTACAAAGTAAATTGCCACTTCCACCCGCAAGCCAAATCTCATCAGGTGTGCGATAAGCTAAATCGAGTAAACCCCAACTGGTAGACATTTCAGGGTATTGAACTTCATCCCAGCTTTCTATATCATCTGACTTGCTAAATTGCACCTGACCGCCCCGCGCCAGCATCCACATACGACCATCTTGGGTAAATCCCATATTCTGCACACGACGGGAACTGTTGCGGTTATGACCTACCCAGGCATCTAAACCTGGTTCCCAGGTAGAGTAAAAATTACCTTTAGTAGACACCGCTACATATTTACCATCTGGAGAGCGAGATATATTACGAACTACACCCAAAGCATCTTGGACTAAAGCTTGCCAAGTTCTACCACCATCGGATGTGCGATAAATAGCACCAACGTTAGTAGTCATCTCGGCTGAGTTAGAATCAAGCGCCAAAATAGTGTTAGGCGCACCAGGTAACTTATTACTCAGTGGGATACGTGACCAAGATGTGCCGCCGTCTGTTGTATGTAGTAAAATCGCGGGTTCTCCTGTAACCCACCCTTCATCACCTGCAAAACTTACTGAAGTAAAGCGGTAATTTTGACTATCTACATCAACACGGCGAACCTGCCAGGTTTTGCCTCCATCAGTTGTTTCTACAAGTGTGGAGTCACTCCCCACTAACCATCCATGATTAGAATCTGCTGTAAAGGCAATATCTGCCAAGGTAGCTTGCGTGGGGACGTTAATTACTTGCCAAGGGCTGTTAGTTACAGATGCCACTTGACTACAACTGGCAGCAAGAACTGCGATCGCCAGTAATATTAAAATTTGTTTCAAAAATCTCACAATTGACATCACATGGATAACTGTTTGCAGCTAATAGCTAGTTAAAGCATATAGATAAGATATGTCGATCAGCATACCTGGTTAGGAACGTTTGTAGCTTATAGCGTAAACAACAGCTTACTTCCAGGCAGAAAAACCGCCAACTGGGTATTACTGCAAACCATAGAGACTTAGAAAGAACAAAACACCTACACCCAAAGCCCCAAAAATCAAGAGATTTTTCTGAGCAGGCGTTAAACGGTTGACACCTAAGCCATAGTTGAGATTTTCCTTAAAACCAGAAGGTGAACCTACAGGTCCCAGGTTTTGAAACGCCGTAGTTTTTGCCCCACAAACCGGACAGCGCCAGTTTAAGGGCAATTCATCAAACGTCGTTCCAGGTGGAATATTATTCTTGCTATCGCCTTTTTCCGGTTCGTAAGTATAGCCACAAGCTCGACATTCGTACTGATCTAACTCTTTAGGCTCAACGGCTGGATTACTCATTGCTCACCGCAGGAATTGAGAAGCCAATCTTAAAATCTCTGTTACAAATTATGACATGAATCTTGATTTTTTAATAAACTGTCTTCTACTAACTCAAATTATCAATGAGTTAAATTCTTTAAAACTAGAGACACGCTTGGCAAATCTCGCTCTTGAGAGCCTACTGCATATAATGTAAAGAAGTACGAACATAAGTCCTTTAGCCTGAGTAGTAGTAATCTATCGTGTTTGTTCTGACTGGCTATGAGTATTTTCTAGGTTTCCTGCTAGCTTGCAGTTCGGTTCCTTTCCTCGCATTAGCTGCATCGAAGCTGCTGCGGTCTAAAGGTTCTGGACCTGAGCGACGTACTACCTACGAATCAGGCATGGAACCGATTGGCGGGGCTTGGATTCAGTTCAACATCCGATACTATATGTTCGCATTAGTTTTTGTAGTTTTTGATGTTGAAACTGTTTTCCTTTATCCTTGGGCTGTCGCGTTTAATCGCCTGGGATTATTGGCTTTTATTGAAGCCTTGGTATTTATTGCAATTCTTGTAGTTGCTCTTGTTTATGCGTGGCGCAAAGGAGCGCTGGAATGGTCATGAATAACACCACAACTGCTGATGGATTTGAACAGCAGGCGCGAATTATCAACCCAATTGATCGCCCTCAAGTAACTCAAGAACTTTCGGAAAACGTCATTTTAACGACGGTTGATGACCTCTACAACTGGTCTAGGCTTTCGAGCTTGTGGCCGTTGATGTTTGGAACCGCTTGCTGCTTTATTGAGTTTGCAGCCATGATTGGTTCGCGGTTTGACTTTGACAGATTTGGTTTAGTGCCTCGTGCTAGTACTAGACAAGCAGATTTACTGGTTACAGCAGGCACAATCACAATGAAAATGGCTCCAGCGTTGGTTCGTTTGTACGAACAAATGCCAGAACCTAAGTATGTGATTGCTATGGGAGCTTGTACGATTACTGGTGGGATGTTCACTGTTGACTCCCCAACGGCAGTTCGAGGTGTTGATAAGCTGATTCCTGTTGATGTTTATCTCCCAGGTTGCCCTCCTCGTCCAGAAGCAATTATGGATGCAATTATTAAGCTGCGTAAGAAGGTAGCTAATGAATCCATGCAGGAACGTGGTCAACTTGTCCAACAGCATCGGTATTACAGCACAACCCATAAGATGAAACCTGTACCAGAAATTTTGACAGGTAAATATTTACAAAATGGAACCCACGAAACGCCACCGCAGGAATTAACAGCAGCGATGGGTATGCCAGTACCACCTGCTTTGTTAACTTCAGGAAAACAGGAGGTAAGTCGTGGCTGAAGAATCTCAACCAGTAAATGCTGAAAATACTGGAAATGCCGAGGCATCCCAAATAGTTGAGGCAGGAAAGGTTTCTCGCTGGTTAACAGAAAATGGTTTTGAGCATGAAGCTTTAGAACGCGACCATGTGGGTGTGGAAATTATTAAAGTTGATCCTGATTTTTTAATTCCACTTTCTACAGCACTTTATGCTTACGGCTTTAATTACCTGCAATGTCAAGGTGGTTATGATGTTGGTCCTGGTGAAGATTTAGTTAGCTTTTATCATTTAATTAAGTTGAGTGATAATGCTGATCGTCCTGAAGAAGTCAGGGTTAAGGTATTCTTGCCTAGAGAAAATCCCAAAGTGCCTTCAGTTTACTGGATTTGGAAGACTGCGGACTGGCAGGAGCGGGAATCTTTTGATATGTATGGGATTGTCTATGAAGGACATCCTAATCTCAAGCGGTTATTGATGCCGGAAGATTGGGTGGGTTATCCTTTACGGAAGGATTATATCTCGCCTGACTTCTACGAGTTGCAAGACGCTTATTGATGAATTTTCACCTAATCTCTCGCCGTTTGGCGCTGACACCCTGAAGGGTGCAGCTATACTAACAAAGCCCGCCTGCGCGGGCTATATTTTTAATTTATCCTTGTATAGATCTAGGTTTCAATCTGTGAGCTATGATGTAGCTGCGTCGATTTGTTGTACTTCTGTTGGAGATAGTTGAAGCTCAACAGATTTGATGGAATCTTCGATACTTGATACTTTGCTTGCACCAGGGATAGGTACGATCGCAGGTGATTTAGCTCGTAACCATGCAAGTACAATTTGGTAAACGGATACGCCTTTTTCTTTGGCTAGTTGTGCGATCGCATCTATTTCTTCTAGTTTACCGACACGACGACTACCACCTAACGGACTCCAAGGAATAAAAGTTAGTTTTTCTTGTTCACAATACTTCAATACGCCGTCAGTTTCAGGTTGTCGATACCAGGGGTTGTACTGATTCTGCACAGATACAATATTGACAAAATCACGGGCGCGTTTAATTTGTTCCACAGAAAAGTTAGAAACACCGATAAAGCGAATCATTCCTGCATCTATAGCTTCTTTAGCTGGTTTTAAAGATTCCTCAATTTTGTAATCAGAATCAGGTGCGTGATATTGCCAAACTTCTATTGGTTTTTCTCCGCCGAAGGCTTCAAAACTTTCGCGGATAGTTTGGCGTAAATGATCGGGATTACCATTGCGTGTCCAAGTACCATTAGGTCGCATTAAGCCGCCTTTGGTAGCAACAATAATCTTGCTGGTATCCCCTTGATACTCTTTAAGTGCCTTAGCAATCAGTTTTTCATTGTGGTGCTTATCTGATTCATCTTTGCAGTAAGAATCAGCCGTATCAATAAAGGTGATACCTAACTCAAGGGCGCGGTGGATAACTTTAATTGCTTCTGACTCTGGAGGTCTGCTACTTAAGGACATTGGCATTCCACCAAGACCTATAGCACTGATTGTAATATTAGTGTTTCCAAGTTGTGTTGTTTCCACTATTTAATCTCGCTTTATTTGTTAACGCTTTCGTCTCCTTTAAATTGATTAAATATATCTAATTAAATCTGCGTCTGTCTGAGGGTGAGTTTAGTTAAATTTGTTATGGTGCAATATACCTATTAAAACCTACTTTAGAGTAACGGTGGGATAGAAAAGTTAGTAAACAAACGCACATTATATGGCGCGGTTGCTAAAGTATTGACTAGCCTTTTATCTAAAGTTAACAAAGGTGCAGAAACTCGGTGAGCAAGGGCAACATAAGAGGCATCATAAGCAGAAATTCCGTAAGCTACGGCTATATTAACTGCTTCTTCCATTAATTCACCCATAGGCACAACTTTTAGCGGAAAACCTTTGAGAGTAGCTAAGTCTGTTTGAACTTGCTCTGGTGTGTACATTCCAGCGCGGACGTATTTCCAAAAAATATTCGCTATTTCGATATAAAACAAATCTGGGATATAGATTTCTGTCTGGGGAATGTTGAGATGAGTTAGTAGTTGATTCACATTAGGTGATAGTGGATCGGCAATAAATCTTTTAATGCCAACATTTGCATCAATGACACACTGTAAAAAGTTACTCATCTTTGCCGATCCTCTCGAATTAGTTCGGTACTATCGGGGAGTCCGTAGTCTAGAGGGTTGAGGCGAGGGCATTTGTCAATATCAGCTAAAAGTTGAGGAACTGCTTTACAGCGTTCTTCCCAAGTGGGATCTATTTCGGGGGAAGCGATAAACTTTAAAGGTTGTTGGGGCTTTTGTAATGCTTGTTTTAATAATTTAATCAGTTGTTCGTCAATAGTTTGATGATTTTGGTTAGCTAGTTGTTGTATTTGTTCCATTAACTCATCAGGTAGGTGATCTATAGTGAGTTTTGCCATAATATTTCTCCTTCGTAAAGTTTATTAAATGGATATGCGTAGGCGCAGCCCGCCGCAGGCATCGCATTCTTATTTATTGTGTTTTAAGCTACACAAACCAAATAATTGAATTGTTTAGGCTGTGGTAAAGCTTTACCATCTTGTTGATATTCCTCAATCAAAAGTTCTAAAACTTCTTGAGCATTCTTTAATGCTTCTTCATAAGTTTCACCATGAGTATGAAATTTTTGAGTAGGAAATTCGGGTAAATGTACAAAATAACCTTGATCTTCATTTGACCATTGAATCACAATTGTATAAGGGAAATTCATTCTTCTTCCTCCTGCTCTTGGATTAATTTTAATTTAGCGACTTTTTGATTAACTTCTTTATTACCCTTTGCGATACTTTGCGTTAACTTTGCGATACTTTGCGTTGAAAAAAATCCTTAATTTAACTAGAAGCACTGGTATAAAATCTGAGTGCAAACCTCCAAAATAACCGAGCAAAAAACAGCAACACTATTGCTAACACCCCAGCCCCAACTAACCAACCAATTTGAACTTTACCAAGCATTGCTTCTGCGGGGACTGTTGTTAAAAATGCTACTGGAACTATAAAAGTAAAAAAGAAGCGATAAGCCGCAGGATATGCCACCATTGGATATCTACCAGCTTCAATAAAACCTCTCAGAACTTCGGTAACGTTATAAATTTTGACAAACCAAACGCTAGTTGCTCCCAGGATAAACCATAGGCTATACAGAATTACCAATCCAAAAAATAAGGGTACTGTGCTGAGGATATACCCGCTTGTTGGTAATTGCAGGTTTTTACCAGCGTAACCGATTAATATTAATCCAAAAAATATATCTGGTAGTCCCCAAGGTGAAAGGGTACGAGTAGAAAGCCAAAATTGACTACTAATTGGTTTAAGGAGTATAAAATCCAGGGTTCCTTTCTGGATGTGATCGACAATATGGTTGAGGTTTGGTGCTAGAAAAGTAGCGGAAAACCCCTGAAGCAGAGTAAATATTCCTAGAACTATTAATGCTTCATCCCAAGACCAACCTGGAAATGTGTAGCCGTTGCTATAAAACAGTGATACACCGAAAAGGCTACCAGCAAGGTTTCCTAAGCTGCTGATGGCTGCTAGAATAAAGTTTACTCGATATTCGAGTTCGGCGGCGATCGCAGCACTCCAAAATAGTTTTAATACTCTTAAATATCTTTGCATCTGCTTGAATTAACTCAATATAATCAACAACGCCACTCCAACCGCCAAAACAATCAAATTACCAATTAAAAAATAGCGGTCAATTTTAATTATCCTGGCAATTTCTTCTGGCTTTTCGCTCTTTACCCAGTTAGCTGTGATAATTGCCTCTAAAATTGCTGCCATATTCAGCACATAAGCCAGTGCATATATTTTATCTAGTAAAACCAGATAACCAACATCAGGTAGTGCATCTGAGTAAGACTGCTGTAAAAACACTATAGTTAATAGGGCAGTTGCAGGCAGAATAATCCGAGAATCAACATAAAGTGGATACAGTAACAATGCTCCCCAACTAGAAAAAATTACAATTAATAAAGGTAATAATAGTTTCCATAAGAACAGGCTGAGAGGTCGGAATATTAACAATTCATAACGTAAGCTAGAATAGGTTGATTTGTTTTGTTTGACGCTAGGATCTCCAAAACTAGAAGCATACTCATGTACTAAGTTTTGCATTTGATAATTTTGGATTTCCCACCCTGGAGCAGATAAATCATCAGCATATCCAGAGCCATCTTTTTCTGCTATATAAACTAATTGATCTGTTGTATAAAATGAATTTTCTAGGGTGATTTTTAAACTTTGTTGATCTAATGGATAGCGAGTAAATAAAAATGGTTCCCGAAAGCGACCTTCTGTTTTAACTACTTGATAAAAGCTGCCGTCTGCTAGTTTTTCTGGCTTTTCATAACCAGCTTCTTTGGTAAGACTCCAATCTTCAACGCCGTTGGTAAATTCCAGTTTTTCAACTGGATCAATCTCACCTTTCCACTTAAACCACATATAAAAATCTATGTAGTAAGTATTACTCGACGGGTTAATATCGTAGAGATTTACAGCATAGATTCCTGTCTTAACTTGTTGTGCTGTTGCAGGTATTTGAGATAAAGGTTGATAGGTGGTTGAGGTTATTGGGGCTTGAGCCGAAGCAATCATATTTCCCCCTAATTGAACCAACAATAAAATCATAGCGGTACACAAGGCAGAAATTAGCAGCTTACGCGGAAAAAAGTTTCTCCAAGAAAGTAGATTCATAGGGGGTTGATATCAGTTAGTTGCAAAGTAGATAGGTTCAAAATTATTTTGAGTCGATATCATTTTACAATCGCATTAATACTTACTTGCGTTCAATATTGGGAAGTTAGGGAAATGCGAACTGACAAGTCACGAAGAGCGCAATACTCCTACGGAGTCGCTACGCGATCGCACTTGATACTAAGCATTTATGCTCTGCTAATACTTACGTTTTTATGTTTACTAACGAGCAAATATTAATCTTTAAAATCCAAAAGATTAAATGACAAAATGCTCAAAAACGCCACCACAAAATAAAATTTATTACCAAAATAGCAATATTTATCATCCAGCCGACAACTGTCCATCCAAAGCGACTCCAAAAATCAAGAGGGTTAGGCTTTGACTTGTTTGAATTAATTTTAGCTTTGGTTTTGCGTTGCCATGTTAGGAAAATATCTTGAAAAATCAGAATACCTTTAAGTAGAAGTTTTATACGCTCGGATTCGGGAATATGATAAAAAGTTTCTAAACCAATTTTATAATGTTGATTGAAGAAGTCTTCTTTCTCTTTTAATGAGATAGATTTGAGAGATTTTTTAGCAACTTGTTTGACAACAAGTGCAGTGATGGCTGAATCGAAACTAAAGTCTATCCGATTGAATTTAGGAATAGCTATGGACTCGTCAGACTTCTCAGCAGGTAAGGGAGCGTCAGGCTTGTCAGTTGGCACTTTTTGTTGTTTTCCGTCCAATTGCTCCTCAATAGAAACTTCCATAGTCTGAATTAAATCTTGGTCAAGAATAACAAGATGCCCAACAGAAACTAGGGAATTTATAAAATCTTGTAAGTACTCTTTATTTATGGGTTGTTCGCCACTGCTAGGAGCATATAACGATGGAAACAATTTTTCTAGTTTTTCCTTTAATTCCTTTTTTTTGTCCATCAAGTATTGCTTGTCTACCTCTGATTTTAAGCTGCGTTCGCGATCAAAATCAGAAAATAATGCTTCCTCAAGCAAACGGTCTAAATAACTGGCTCGATCAATTGGCTGATTCTTTTTCTTTGCCTCTTTCTCTGCTTCAATTTCTAATAATTTTGGAAAATTTTTGATTTTTTCCTCAGTTACTAAAGCATCAACGATGCGATTAAGTCCATCCAAACGTCCCCATAGTATATCATTGGCACGCCAAGATTTCTTGAAAAAACCACCAAAGGCTCTCAAAGTATCTCCAGCAAGTTTTTGTTCCAGTCGTTCGCCATCATTAAACTTACTAGATAAACCCAATTGTGCATCTTCAGGACTAATTCTAAAAGTCTCAATTAACTGTTTTTCTGGAATACCTGCTAAATAATCTAAAGGGTATAGAACTGTATCAAGTTTTTCAAATTGGTTAAAATAATTTAACAATTTTTCTTTAATATAATTATAATGCTCTACTTCTCCAGACCCACTACTTAGCAGTTTCTTTTTGGTTTCATCTACTAGCTTCTTAAGTAGAGATTTTTCTGCTAAATCTTGCAATTCAACAAGTTGTTCCTCTCCAGAAAGTTGAAAAAATTTATTTAAAGAAGATAATGACTTTATTTGGTGAATTTTTTCCGTTAAATCTTTGTTTAATTCTTTAATAGAGAACTCATGGTTCTCTGACTTTGATAGTGATTCTGTATTGAGAAATTGCCCGTGTAACCATAACATGGCTCTATAGAATTTTTCGGTAAATTGCTCACTGGAATTATTGGATTCATCTAATAATTTTAAAAAATATTTTTCTATTTCTGGACTAATAAATAACTTGTCTATATTGGATTTAATTGTTTCAATAAGCTTTCTATACTTATTCAACTTATTAATTATTAATTTTAAATTAATCAATATTTCATCGTTTATAGAACTTTGTTCAATCTCCTGCTTTTTTTTACTCTTGAGCCATTCACAAAGATAGTTTTCATCAAGCAACCTGTACACGTATTCAGTAATAAAAAAGTACTTTCTTAAGGTATAGTCAACATCCAGGTGACAGATGTCTTTCTCAAGTTGCTCAAGAAGCTTTAACCGTTTAGAGCTAGCTTGTGGCGTAGTGAATGGTTCGGCAAGTAACTTTGCAGCTTTCTCTAATTTGTTAGTCCGATTTTTTTCTTGTTGACTCGCTTTTACCAAGCCTTCTGACTTCAAAAATATTAAAGGAAGAATTTTATTTTCAAGACTAATGAGGCGTGTCCGTAGATAAACATTTCTTTGTTGATCGTAAAAATCGTTATTTTCTTGATCCTTTTCTTCGATATCTAAAAGAGTCTCAAGATCTGCCAGCAAAAACTTGTAGCGACGAACTTTCTCGTTGTGTTCATTGATTAACTCCAAATCTTTATTGATACTTTCATATCTCGGCATTGCAATTAGAGAATCTTGTACAACCCGAACAATATTAGGTTTTAACATATTCTCGTACTCAGAGTTGCCTTTAAAACGGTCTGGACTTGGATCGACATAAAATAGCTTGCGGGAAACTCGACGATCTACTTCTCGGTGATAAATTTCTTTGATTGTATAGCTAAATGGACGATTGTCTAATACACCGCCATCAACAAAGTGAAGGCGATATCCTGCGCCAGGATCGTCCTCTATGTCACTGAGTTTCTTGCCTTTCTTATTATGTTGTTTTAATGAGAGCGAATTATCGAGTTTTGGCTTGTTTTCAGGCACAATTCGATTGGTTAAATCTCCCCATTCAATTAATTTTTTATCGGGGTCGTTCTTATCTAAAGGTTCAAGCTTGACTGTCACAGAGGGGAAAGCAACTGGAAAACAAGAGGTGATTTGACACAACTTGGCAAGTGCCTCACAGGTAATATCATCAGGATTGAAAGGGTTATCCGCATAATCACGATATTTTAGATGAAAAATTGCCTGGTGATCTTTAAGCTCAATTACACGATTTGTATTGTCAAATACTTGATTAATTTTACCCATAGTATCAGTACCTGTAATAAATAAATCGAGTTCTTTTATTTCTGAAACCCAATCATCTTCAGGCGCGTTTTCTTTTAAATCTTTTATCCGAGCTACGAGAGCTTCTTTGATTTCTTTTTTATAGTAGCCTACTCCATTAAAAAAAGAAGATATGTCAAGACCAGAATACTCTTTTGGATCGAAAAGGAGTTTATTAATATCTCCACTGTTTTTCCAAACGTCAGCGAATTTATCAAATTTAATACAATTTTTTCCTTGACTGTTTGCTAGAGCATAACTTAACAAAACTCCATTAATCCCTCCGGCTGAAGTTCCTGAAATAATGTCCACTACGATATCAGCATCTGTAAGAGCTTTGATCAGTTTATAGATTCCTCGACCTCGGACAGCGTTATAGAATTCTTGGCAAATTCCATTCATGTAAATTGCCAAGGCGACACCTCCATATACAACTAATCCAAGACGATGTTCGCGAGAGAATTCAGGTTTATCGAGTCTAGAAGACATAGTATTTTTTTAATTAAAAGTAGACAAATTTTAAATTTTGCAGGTTTGACTGCCTCTGCGATTCAGAGGAAAAGACATCATAAATATAAATCCTGCGACCCATAATTGTTGAATATTGTCACAAAACCTGACAATATTATTGTGAGTGCGATCGCTCTTGATGCTGGTATTAATAAAAAACTTAGTCCGCATAGGATTAGACATTCATCAGTAACAGCAATACTCTTCTGCTACTAACGGAGATGTGTGGCGGGTGCAGAAGTTATCCAGGCACTCTAATCTTAATACCTTGATGATTTACGATGACAACCGATTCCACCAACAGGCAATTACAGATTTACTTGCTGACCTAAACCCCTTACGCACCCATCCCAGAATAATGCTTCAAACCTTTACGCCATAACCAACGATTTAACACAAAAAAGAATACACTCCAACCTATTATTACTAATAACCCTTGCCCTATATTCACTGGCAACCCAATCAAAATTGCTGCGGGAAAATGTATCATATAGGGAAAAGGTGTCCATTGCACCACATTACGCACAGTTTCGGGAAATAATTCTAACGGTGCAATCAAACCAGATAAAAACAGATAAAATAAATACCATAGTTGCTCAATTGCTGAAGCTTTTTCTGTCCAAAAAGCTAACATTCCAAAAGTGTACTGAATGATAAAACGCAATACAAAAGCCAGCAATGTTGCTATCAAACACAGCAATAAGGTTTGCAACTTTGGTATCCAAAAAGCTTGAGGATAAAGTACAAAAAATAAAATTACTAACCCTACAGTAAAAGGAATCCGAGCAATACGTTCAGAAATATGTCCAGCAATGTGATGCCATGCTGGATCTATTGGTTGTAGCAAGCGCGGGGATAATGTTCCTTCTACTACTTCCCTTTCAAAGTCCCAAACAACCCAAACAATTGTTAGCTGTCTCACCATAAAAACCGCAAAAAAATAGCGTACTAAATCTATCGGTGATAGCCCAAATTTTCCACTTTGAGCAGCTTGATTCCATACACCCATTAAAATAATTGGTAAAGAGTTAGATAACGCCCAAAATAGTAATTCTGCGCGATACTCTACCATGTGGGCATAATAAGTAGTGAGAAAAGTTGTAGTAGTTCTAATTAATCGCTTCATTAGAAGGAGGGCAACGGATTTGGCAACGGATTTAACGGATAAGTTGTCGCTGGTAGATTTTTATTCAACTACTCCAGCAGTAAATACTCGACCAATTACTTCTTCTACTGGTGGATCAGTTACAGTTAGATCCATTACTTCTAATTCCGCTAAAATTTGAGCTACTGTGCGAGTTAGTGTTTCTCGCTTTACTAAAAAACGTACTTCTCTCCCTTCTACCGATTCGACTTCACCATAATGTACTAATTTTTCTGCGGGTAAAGGTTGCGCTAGTTCTACTTTAACTTCACGATAGGGGGCAAAGCGGTCTAAGAGGCTTTCTAATTTACCATCGTAGATTAATTGCCCTGCATGAATCAGCATCACTCTTTGGCAAAGTGCGGTGATATCAGCCATATAGTGGCTGGTTAAAATAATTGTTGCTTGGTAGCGTTGATTATATTCACGTAAAAAGTCTCGCACGCTGACTTGGGCGTTGACATCTAGCCCCAAAGTTGGCTCATCTAAAAATAATACTTGGGGATGATGAAGCAGTGCTGCTAGTAATTCTGCTTTCATGCGTTCCCCCAAGGAGAGTTTACGCACGGGTTGGTTAAGCTTACCTTGCAGGGAAAGCATCTCGACTAATTCGCCAATGCGCTTGCGATACTCATCTTCAGGGATACCATAAACAGCCGCGTTGATATTCAAGGAGTCGATTGCTGGTAAATCCCACAAAAGTTGCTGTTTTTGCCCCATTACTAAGGTGATTTTTTGCAAAAATGCTTCTTGACGGCGAAAGGGAACGAATCCAGCAACTCGGACTTTACCACCAGAAGGATGAATTAACCCTGTCAGCATCTTGAGTGTGGTGGTTTTTCCAGCACCATTAGCACCTAAAAAACCTACTACTTCACCTGCATTGATTTCAAAGGAAACATTTTGAACTGCGTTAACTTGGCGATAGTTACGACGGATGAAGTGCGCTAATGTACCTTTGATACCTGGTTCTTTAACGGCTACGGGATAAACTTTGCTGAGGTTTTCAGCTACAAGTATCGGCATACTATTTAAATTGGCATGGCGTGATTACAGGCTAACGCATCCTTTATGCGATCGCATACAACTGTTTAACAGGGCAAATATAATGTATTATCCTAATTTTCACTTTGTGATTGGTGATTGGTTATCGGTCATTGTTAATTGTTAGTTTTAACTGAAAAAAAATTCAACTGTGATTGGCTATACATCCTGATACGATAAAGCAATAATGGAGTAATTACCGATGGGCGATAAAAATAACAATATTAATTTTATACAACCTGCTGTTTACCGCATTTTAGACGCTAATTTAGATCGAGCCAGAGAAGGTTTACGCATTATTGAAGAATGGTGCCGATTTGGTTTAAACAGTGGTCAGTTAGCCAATGAATGTAAGCAAATGCGGCAAGAGTTAGCTGGCTTGCATTCTTCAGAAATTAGGGCTGCGCGGGATACTCCAGGTGATCCTGGTACAGAATTAACACATCCCAAGGAAGAACAAAGATCGGGTATTGAGCAGTTGTTACAGGCAAATCTTTGCCGCGTCGAAGAAGCACTGCGGGTAATAGAAGAATATGGTAAGCTCTACAGTACACAAATGAGTGCTGATGTCAAGCAGATGCGCTATCGAGTTTATACGCTAGAAAGCAATTTGTTAGCTTACCGTCGTCATCAATTGCTGAAGCGATCGCACCTGTATTTAGTGACTTCCCCTTCAGAAAATTTGTTTAACGTAATCGAAGCAGCACTGCAAGGCGGGCTGACTTTATTACAGTATCGAGATAAAACCTCAGACGATTCTATCAGGCTGAGTTATGCCCATAAACTGCGACAGCTATGCCATCACTACGGCGCACTGTTTATTATTAATGATCGCGTAGATTTAGCCGTAGCGGTAGATGCTGATGGTGTACATCTCGGACAGCAGGACATTCCGGTAGCCTTTGCACGGCAAATATTAGGTACACAACGCATCATTGGTAAATCTACAACCAATCCAGATGAGATGCAACGAGCTATCCAAGAAGGTGCAGATTATATCGGCGTAGGACCAGTATATGAAACTCCTACCAAAGCTGGTAAAGCTGCTGCTGGTGTGGAATATGTCCAATACGCGGCTAAAAATTCCCCGATTCCTTGGTTTGCGATTGGGGGGATTGATATGAATAACTTAAATGATGTGTTGAAAAGTGGTGCAGAGCGCGTAGCTGTGGTTCGCGCAATTATGGAAGCGGAACAACCTACTTTAATAACTCAGTATTTCCATTCCCAACTAACTCGCGTGCAAACCCTACGCAGTATTGAACCTCAAGTTGTGCAGTCTCATGTCTAACGGTACTGTTGAAATCACACTGCAAGTTAACGGTGAACCCCGCACCTGTCCGCCACAAACTCGATTACCACAACTGCTAGAACAACTAGGTTTAAATCCTCGTTTAGTTGCAGTTGAGTACAATGGCGAAATTTTGCATCGGCAATTTTGGTCAGAAACAGAAATGGCTGAGGGCGATCGCGTAGAAATAGTTACGATTGTCGGAGGCGGCTAGAATTACCTGCAATTTCCGGACTTAGGTATTTTAAGGAATGCAGAGGGGCAGAGGGGGCAGAGGAAGATAAGGATAATATTCTTGCTGACTCCTCCCTCCTCTCTCCTCTCCTTGATACTTTCCTGTACGGGTTTCCAGAGAGTAAATCCGCCCTGAAGCTCTATGTGTGTCGCTATATAAAGGGATAAATTAGATATAGGCGCGATGCCAGCCTCTATTAGTAGAGAGCAGCGCCATCAGATCTACTTGTCGCTCGAAAGATGTTTGCAGCAGTCAAAATCGCTACAGTTGAATCGAGCTTAAACCGAGAAAATATCTATGCGTAATAAATTGTTTTCCCATATCAAACCATTTTTTAAACCATTAATCGCCCTTGCTCTGATGATGGTATTAACACTAGGCACTGCGGGTGACGCTTTAGCAGCACGTAGTGGCGGACGAATGGGCGGCGGTTCTTTCAGTAGAAGCCCTAGCTATAGTGCGCCTCGTACCTACTCTCCAGGCGGTGGTGGTGGTTATTACCCACGCGGTGGTGGCTATTACCCAGGCGGTGGTGGTTTTGGACTTCCGTTTCTCCTGCCTTTCTTTGGCTTTGGAGGAGGGGTTGGCAGTTTATTCGGTATCTTTATTTTCATTGCAATTGCCAACTTCTTAGTACAATCTTTCCGCCGTGTTGGTGCTGGTAATGATACCGAAAGTTTGGGCTATGACAATTCCCAAGTTTCAGTAGCACGAGTACAATTAGGTTTATTAGCACAAGCTCGTGAGTTGCAAACAGAGTTAAACGATTTAGCTCGTACTGCTGATACAAGTACTGCTGAAGGACGGGCGCAAGTACTCCAAGAAAGTGCTTTAGCTTTGCTACGTCACCCTGAATACTGGGTTTATGGAGCAGGACAATTTGAGAAAACTGGATTAGCACTCGCTGAAGCTAAGTTTAATCAATTAGCTTTGGCTGAACGCAGTAAGTTTACTGAAGAAACTCTTTCTAATGTCAACAACCAATTGCGTCAAGCTAGTTCCAATGCTGCTTTAACTGCTGGTGGTGGACAGTTGGCTGAGGCTACACAAGCGCCTAGCGAATATATTTTAGTAACGCTTGTAGTTGGTTTCGATGGTAATCTGCAACTGCCAACTATTAACAGTTCTGACGATATGCGGCAAGCTTTACGTCAAATTGGTAGTATTTCAAGCGATCGCCTGCTGGCTGTAGAAGTTCTCTGGACACCTCAAGCAGAAGGCGACACACTCACAACCGATGATTTACTCGCCTATTATCCTGATTTGAAGTTGATCTAAATCATTAAAATATGCCAAGAAAAAGGGCTGTTAATCAGTCCTTTTTTTTATAGGTATAAGATGTTAGTTAAGGGGAAAACCTTCGATTTAGTAAACGCGATGAAAATAAAAGCCATTAAGCGGGGTCAAACCATCGAATTATTAGAGCCTATCAATATTTCAGATGGTGAAATAATAATTGATATTGATGAGCAGCAGAGCAGTGATGTTAAACCCAATTTTTGGGAAGCGTTGCAAGAGTTTCGCCAACAGGTCAATTTAGAAGAATTGGAAATTGAACCCGAAGAAATTTTTGCTGGATTAAGGGATAAATCACCTGGTCGAGATGTTATTTTATGACATTGGGCTTTTTGCTAGATACTAACATTTTGTCAGAGCCTCTGCGTCCAATTCCTAATTATAAAGTCCTAGAAAAGCTGCGACAGTATCATCAGGAAATAGCGACAGCATCTATTGTTTGGAATGAATTGCTTTTTGGCTGTCACCGCCTCCCCCCAGATTTGGGGGGCTAGGGGGGCGAATGCGTAAGTCCTAATAAAGTAATGTTTCTTAAAAGCTGCTTGCCTAAAATAGTTATCTGTTTACAGGATTAACAAGAATTAGCTATTAGGTACAAAGCTGAAGGTAATATTCCATCAGAGATTTAATTAATGAGCAGCCCAGGTAGAAAAAAAAGAACTATTTTAGTTTTAGCAGCAAATCCGAAAAACTCTACTCCTTTGCGTCTAGATGAAGAAGTCAGGGAAATTGATGCTGGATTAAGACGCGCCCAGAAGCGGGAAGAATTTCAATTAGAGCAACAATGGGCAGTTACACCTAGAGATATGCAAAGGGCGGTTTTGGAGTTTAATCCCCAAATTGTGCATTTTTCTGGGCATGGTGTAGGTGAGGGAGGTTTGGCGCTAGAAGATGAACATGGGCAAGCAAAACTTGTTAGTGCTAAGGCTTTGGCGGGTTTGTTTGAGTTGTTTATGGATCAGGTGGAGTGTGTGTTACTAAATGCTTGTTATTCCGAAGTACAAGCACAAGCGATCGCCTGTCACATTCCCTATGTTATTGGGATGAATCAAGCAGTTGGTGATACCGCCGCTAAGGAATTTGCCGTAGGTTTTTATGATGCTTTAGGGGTAGGGAAATCAATTGAATTTGCCTATAAATTAGGCTGTAGTAGCATCAGGATGGCTGGGATTCCCGAAGAACTCACCCCTGTATTAATTAAGAAGTCAGATATTATAGCACAGGGAAGCGATATTTGTCTATTAGCGACTGAAGTGGAAGCAGCAGTTGTCTTAGAACCGCGATCGCCTTCGGTAGTAGAAGTGCCTGTTGCTCCCTTTTGTTTAGATAATCCTGAAGGTTCTGTTAGTTTAGACTCCTCCTTTTACATCGAAAGACCGCCGATTGAAGTTGATCGTTATGAAACTGTTGTCAAGCCTGGGGCATTAATTCGGGTAAAAGCGCCCAGACAGATGGGTAAATCTTCTCTACTCCAAAGAATTCTCTATCACGCTCGTCAACAAAAACACCAAACTGCTTATATTAATTTCCAGTCAGCCGATGCCGAATTTTTTACTAATATTGATTTATTTTTACAGTGGTTTTGTGCCAGCGTTAGTAATGAATTAAATTTAGATGAACGATTAGATGATTACTGGAAATGGGGTTTAGGCAGTAAAAATAAGTGTACTAATTACTTCCAACGCTACTTACTTTCAACTATTGCTGAAACATCTGAAACCTTAACTTTAGGGTTAGACGAGGTAGACCAAATTTTTCAATATCCAGAAATTGCTCAAGACTTTTTTGGCTTGTTGCGGGCGTGGCATGAAAGAGGGAAAAATGAGGCAGCTTGGAAAAATTTACGCTTGGTAATTGTCCATTCTCAAGAAGTTTATATTCCTCTTAATATTAATCAATCGCCTTTTAATGTAGGTGTACCAATTGATTTACCAGAGTTAAATCAGAGACAAGTTACAGAGTTGATAAAACGGCATGGGTTAAATTGGTCGATTAGTGAAATTGAGCAACTGATAGGAGTAGTAGATGGGCATCCATATTTATTAAGAAAAGCTTTGTATGAAATTACTCGCGGTAGCTTGACGTTAGAAAAATTTTTGCAAGTTGCCCCTACAGAAGAAGGACTTTATGGGGATCATCTCCGTCGTCATTTATTCAATTTAAAAGAAAATCCTTGTTTGGAAGGGGCAATGAAGGAAGTAATAGCTAGTAATGTCCCAGTTAGGTTAGAACCAAGTCAGGCTTTTAAACTGCGGAGTATGGGTTTAGTCAAGTTGCGGGGTAATGATGTAATTCCATTGTGTAATTTATATCGCATTTATTTCTGCGATCGCCTGGGAGTACATTAATGGCTGCAACCCCTCCAAGCAAGTATCAATATCAAGTCGGTGGCAGTTTACCAGTAGATGCACCCACTTATGTAAGGCGCAAAGCTGATCAAGAACTTTACGACTGCTTGAAAGCTGGGGAGTTTTGTTATGTCCTGAACTCGCGGCAGATGGGTAAATCTAGTTTGCGAGTTCAGACTATGCAGCGATTGCAAAATGAAGGGTTTGCTTGCGCTGCTATTGATATTACTGCGATTGGCACTTTTGGGATTACTGCCGAACAATGGTATGCCGGAATTATTGATAGTTTGGTGGGTAGTTTCAATTTTTATAAAAATTTTGATTTAGAACTTTGGTGGACATCTCAAGAATTGCTGTCACCAGTGCAGAAGTTGAGTAAGTTTTTTGAAATTATATTGTTACCAGCAATTGATCAAAAAATTGTCATCTTCATAGATGAAATTGACAGCATTTTAGCATTAGAATTTAATATTGATGACTTTTTTGCAGTAATTCGAGATTGTTATAATCGCAGGGCAGATAAACCAGAATATAGTAGGTTAACCTTTGCTTTGCTTGGGGTAGCAACTCCGGCAGATTTAATTAAAGATAAACGGCGAACACCATTTAATATTGGTCGTTCTGTTGAGTTGGATGGCTTTTGTTTAGAAGAAACGGAACCATTAATTCAAGGATTAGCTAGTAAGGTTAGTAGTCCTCAGTCAGTAATGGCAGCCTTATTAAAATGGAGCGGAGGACAGCCATTTTTAACCCAAAAATTATGCGACTTGATTTTATTAACTAATTCTGAACCAACAGTAGGAAGTGAAATCGAATGGGTAGCGGATTTAGTGCAGTTAGCAGTAATTGACCACTGGGAAGCCCAAGATACGCCAGAACATTTAAAAACAATTAGAGACAGGATTTTATACAGTACCGGACAACGCACAGGTAGATTACTAGGTTTATATCAACAGATTTTGCAATTAGGGGAAGTTGTTGCTAATGATAGTCCTGAACAAATGGAATTGCGCTTATCTGGCTTAGTATTTAAACGAGATGGCAAACTGCAAGTTTATAACCCTATTTATGCTGCGGTATTTAACTTTGAATGGGTAGAAGAAATCTTAGCTAGTTTGCGTCCCTATGCCCAAGCAATTACAGCTTGGTCAGAGTCGGGATATGAAGATGAATCACGATTATTGCGAGGACAAGCATTAATTGATGCTCAAACCTGGGCAGTAAACAAAAGTTTAGGCGACCAAGATTATCGGTTTTTAGATGCTAGTCGGGAGTTAAAAAGGCAAGAACTTGAAAGAGAGTTAGAAACGACACAAAGCATCTTAAATGTTGAAAAAGCAAAGTTAACCAAAATTAGGAAACAAGCAAGGCGAGTAGAAAAGGAAAGCAAAGCAGCAAGAGAGGCTGTAAAATTCGCAAATTTAGAGATAGCAGTGGTAAATACAAAGTTGAAAACTGCTTATTCTAAAGCCTTCTTCTCTGATGGACAAATATTAAAAGCCCTACTGGAAGTACTACAGGCAGCACAACCGCTAAAAACAATAGACAAGTCAGCCACACAGCAAGAGCATATAAAGATGGAGGTGATAGCCCCTCTCCGACAAGCTGTTTATGAAGTAAAGGAACGAAACACCCTGACTGGGCATAGTGGTTCGGTCTATAGCGTCATCTTCAGTCCCGATGGGCAAACTCTTGCTTCGGCTAGTGATGACAAGGCAGTGAAATTGTGGAAATTAGATGGCACATTAATTACCACCCTGACTGGGCATAGTAGTTTGGTTTATAGCGTCATCTTTAGTCCGGATGGGCAAACAATTGCTTCGGCTAGTGATGACAAGACAGTGAAATTGTGGAAATTAGATGGCAGTTTAATTACCACCCTGACTGGGCATAGTGGTTCGGTTTATACCGTCATCTTTAGTCCGGATGGGCAAACAATTGCTTCGGCTAGTGATGACAAGACAGTGAAATTGTGGAAATTAGATGGCAGTTTAATTACCACCCTGACTGGGCATAGTGGTTCGGTTTACAGTGTCATCTTCAGTCCTAATGGGCAAACTCTTGCTTCAGCAAGTGATGACGACACAGTGAAATTGTGGAAATTAGATGGCACATTAATTACCACCCTGACTGGGCATAGTGGTTCGGTTTACAGCGTCATCTTCAGTCCTAATGGGCAAACTCTTGCTTCAGCAAGTGATGACAACACAGTTAAATTGTGGAAATTAGATGGCACATTAATTATCACCCTGACTGGGCATAGTAGTTTGGTTAATAGCGTCATCTTCAGTCCCGATGGGCAAACTGTTGCTTCGGCTAGTACTGACAACACAGTGAAATTGTGGGAATTCTGGAAATCACATAGTAGCTTAAGAACCACCCTAACTGGGCATAGTGGATCGGTTTATAACGTCATCTTCAGTCCCGATGGGCAAACTCTTGCTTCGGCAAGTGGTGACAAGACAGTGAAATTGTGGAAATTAGATGGCACATTAATTACCACCCTGACTGGGCATAGTGATCCAGTTAATAGCATCATCTTCAGTCCCGATGGGCAAACTCTTGCTTCGGCAAGTGGTGACAAGACAGTGAAATTGTGGAAATTAGATGGCAGCCCCATTACCACCCTAAGTGGGCATAGTGGTTCGGTTTACAGTGTCATCTTCAGTCCTAATGGGCAAGCTCTTGCTTCGGCAAGTGGTGACAAGACAGTGGCATTGTGGAAATTAGATGGCACATTAATTACCACTCTAACTGGGCATAGTGATAGGGTTATAAGTGTCATTTTCAGTCCGGATGGGCAAACAATTGCTTCGGCAAGTGGTGACAAGACAGTGGCATTGTGGAAATTAGATGGCACATTAATTACCGCCCTAACTGGGCATAGTGGATCGGTTTATAGCGTTATCTTCAGTCCGGATGGGCAAACAATTGCTTCGGCTAGTACTGACAAGACAGTCAAATTGTGGAAATTAGACGGCACATTAATTACCACCCTGACTGGGCATAGTGATCCGGTTAATAGCGCCATCTTCAGTCCGGATGGGCAAACAATTGCTTCGGCTAGTTTTGACAAGACAGTCAAATTGTGGAAATTAGATGGCAGCTTAATTACTACCCTAACTGGGCATAGTGATCCGGTTAGAAGCGTCATCTTCAGTCCTAATGGGCAAACTCTTGCTTCGGCTAGTACTGATAAGACAGTGAAATTGTGGAAATTAGATGGCAGCTTAATTACCACCCTGACTGGGCATAGTGATAGGGTTTGGAACGTCATCTTCAGTCCGGATGGGCAAACAATTGCTTCGGCTAGTTTTGACAGGACAGTAAAATTGTGGAAATTAGATGGCAGCTTAATTACCACCCTGACTGGGCATAGTGGTTCGGTTTATAGCGTCATCTTCAGTCCTAATGGGCAAACTCTTGCTTCGGCTAGTACTGACAAGACAGTGAAATTGTGGAAATTAGATGGCACATTAATTACCACCCTGACTGGGCATAGTGGTTGGGTTAATAGCGTCATCTTCAGTCCCGATGGGCAAACTCTTGCTTCGGCAAGTGCTGACAAGACAGTGAAATTGTGGAATTTTAATCTGGATAGCTTAACTGCGATGGGTTGCAATTGGCTGCAAGATTATTTACATACTCATCCAGAGGACAAACAGAAGTTGAAGATATGTCAGACACAGTAAAAAGCGTATAGCTGTATCTTTTAGGACATCGACGTTTAAGATTAGACTTGATACGAAACTTGAAAAAATAATCTGATGGGACAATTAACACCAATCGAACTTGAAGACGGCACAGTTATTTATATCGAAGCTGCTGAAAAAACTCCCCCAGGATTAACTAATCCCCAAAGAGGATTATTCCCAGACGACCCACAAAAGCAAATTACACAAAGTTTCCATGCCATTGAAGGCACAATTCGCGCTTATACTACTCATACTTTGAATGCGTTTAGAAATTTAGCCATTGCAGAAGTTAGTGAAGTTAACCTCAAGTTTGGCGTAAATATCAATGCTACAAGTGGAGTTCCTTATATTGCTGCTGGTTCTGCTGGCTGTAATGTAGAAATTAGCGTGAAGTGCGTATTTCCGCAAAAATCTGAAGAATGATTCTGTTGTAAGTTGGAAAAATTTCTGGCTTAAGGTTAGTTGCTAGATCTTTAAAATGATATCAAGTCTGAATAATTAATTATATGATGTCCGTTGGATTACCTGTAATAAAAACCAATTGATTTGTAGGAACCCTTTGACAGATCAACTTTGCTACTAATAAATATCTGGGCTTACGCAAAGATCATCGTTTTGCCCCCCCAACCCCCCAAGTTTGGGGGGAGTAGCTGCTAGTTCCCCCCAAACTTGGGGGGCTAGGGGGGCGAATGCGTAAGTTCTAAAATATCTGGGCTTAACGCGCCCTACGCATATTATGGTTATACGATCAATGTTGATGGGCGGGTTTATCAGTATTGTTGGTGGGAATATAGGTTTGTCTGTCAACCCGCCCCTACGCATTTTACGATCTGTTGATGGGCGGGTTTATGAGTATTATTGGAACGTAGTTAACAGACGAGGGGAAGTTTTAGGTAAGGGAAATTCTTCTAAATAAAGTTCTGTTGCTTCTTTGAGATTAGCTATTGCTTCTTCAACCGTATCACCCTGACTGGCGGTTCCCATTTCAGGACATTGTGCAACATAAACATCATCTTCCCAATACACAATGGCAGTGAAACGTTGAGTCATTTTTGGTAAATTAAGACCATAATAGCTGATTTTAGGGGATGTTTATCATTTTATGTGCGATTAAGTCGCGAATCCCAAAACAACATTAACTGCTGTTTGAATTTCTAAATAATATTCCTCTTCTAATACACCTACCATTTCCAATATCCGGCTATGATCGACAGCACGAATTTGACCCACATCAATAAATCTATCTCGATCTAAGCCATTAACGATTGTTGCTTTTACATTTACAACATAGGGTGCTTTCTTATTTCCAGGTCTAAACGGCATAACGATAGTCAATAAGCCATATTGATTTATAACGTCATTTTGCACAATTAAGCACGGACGAATCTTACGAGTTTCAGCCCCAATGGTTGGCTCAAGATTTACCCAACGAATATCTCCTCGTTTATAAGTTAAATCACCCCTCGGCATGAATTCCATCCCCAACCACCCTATCCCAAGCGGCGATTTCTGCTTGATATTCAGTATCTTCTATATCCTGCTTAAGGGCTGCAATCATCTCTGCTTCCAAAACACAGCGACGGTGTTCAGTTAATACGGCATTAATGTAACCACTGCGATTTCCTTGGGCTTGCTCATCTATGAACCGCAGAATGTCATTGTCTATGGTTACAGTGACTTTAAACATATGTCTTACTGTTATATATGACTATTTTATCATACTTAAACAGGACTTACGCATCATTAACGTCAAAATCAACGTTTCAGCCATTGTAGATCCCCCTAAATCCCCCTTAAAAAGGGGGACTTGCGTAAGTTATACCAAAAATCCCTCACCCTGAAGGGTGGGGAACCACACAAACAAAGCCCGCCTGCGCGGGCTAATATAATAATCAATCTTGATTAAAGTTGCTGATTTCCTAAATAAAGATCGTGATTTTCTGTCCAATCATTAACATTACTGTTGAAAGCACCAATAAATTGTTCTAATACCACAAATGAATAGAATGTCAACTGTTGCGAGTGGATTTATTAAACATCTAAATTTATCTGTGTTTATCTGTGTTCATCTGTGGTTAAAAATATCTTGAAATCACTCTTTTTACTAAATAGAACGCTTTTGCTCACCACGATATCTAATTACTTCTGCAATAAAAGCGACTAAACCTGATAAAACCATTAAAAATACACTAAGCGCATTGATATCTGGTTTTACCCCAGTACGAATACGACTAAAAATCTCTAGCGGTAACGTTGTTGAACCCGTCCCCGCAGTAAAACTAGCAATTAAAAAGTCATCCATACTTAACACAAAAGCTAATAGACAACCAGCGATAATTGCAGGCATCAATTCAGGAAGTAAAACTTGAATAAAAGCTTGTACAGGTGTAGCGCCTAAATCTAGTGCTGCTTCTTCTAAATGAGGATTAATATTATTAATTCGAGAAGAAACAACTAAAGCAATATAGGAAATACAAAACACTACATGAGCAGCTACAATTGTCCAAATACTTAGAGGTATGCCGACTGAGGCTAAAAATACTAGAGTAGCAACTGCGATCGCAATATCAGGAATAATTAAAGGTAAATAAGAAACACCACGATACAAAGTTTTACCAGTAAACCGATAACGCGCTAACCCAACAGCCATCAAAGTTCCCAAAACTGCGGAAATAGCTACCGCGCCAATAGCTACTATCAAGCTATTTTGTAGTGCTGTTAGAATCCGACTATCACTGAATAACTTTTGATACCACTTTAAAGTAAATCCCTGCCAACCAGCACTATATGCTGATTCATTAAAACTATAAAACGTTAGTACCAAGATCGGCAGGTACATATAAAAGAACATCAGCAAGGTAAAAATTACCTGCCAGGAGGGACGAGGTTTATTCTTTGACTGCAACATTTCTAATGGTATTTCCTCCTGCTGATTATCCACTGTAACTGTCATCAATTCTCACCTAATAATTTAGATGCGATCGCGTTAACGTTGAGGCGTAGCATCACCACCATATTTAATCAGTAGTGCGATCGCCACACTTACTGCAAAAATTAATATCATACTCAAAGAAGAACCAAAACCCCAGTTTTGTGTTGCTCCCAAAAACTGGTTATAAATTAATCTAGAAACCGTCATACTAGATGCACCCCCAAGTAATTCAGGATCAACAAAATCACCCAAAGTATTAATAAATACCAGCAAAGATCCAGCAGCAATTCCTGGCATTGTTTGGGGAACAGTCACCTTCCAAAAAGTTTGAATCGGATTTGCGCCCAAATCTGCTGAAGCTTCTAACAAACGTTGATCTAATTTCTCCACAGAAGCGTAGAGAATTAACACCATATAAGGTAGATAGCTATAAGCCATACCAATAAACACAGCCGTACTTTGATTAAGTAACTCTACAGTCGGTAAATGCAGACTTGTAAGAAACGAATTAAGCACACCTGTAGGGCGTAAAATTGTAATCCAAGCGTATGAACGTAACAGCGAAGAAGTCCACAAAGGTAAAACAAACCCTAATACTAATAAATTTCGCCACTGCTTAGGAGCCATTTGCCCAAGCCAATAAGCAACAGGGAAACCTAATAATAGAGTAACGATTGTTGTACCCAAGGCAAAAAAGAGCGATCGCCCTAATACCTGCAAATAAATTGGTTGAAAAATTAAAGTATAATTTGCCAATCCAGTAGGATTAACCACATCCCCTGGACGAATATTAGGCACTAAGCTTAACTCGAAAATTACTAAAGCAGGCACTACTAGCAACAGCGCCAACCATAGCCCACCTGGGGCAAGCAATATTAATGGTTCCAACCATTTAAACCCTCGACGTTCTTTGCCTGTAACCAGCAGTTCATTAACGTCATCAGATGGCGTGGAATTAGGGATAGAAGAAGGAGAAGTTGGGGTAGACACAATAATCAATTAACAATTAACAATTAGGCTCATTTGTACTGGTAGTGATAAATAAATCTAATTGTATGGGTGGGTTCACCTATATTTATGTATCCTACAAAAAACTTATTTAAACCCGTTACTACAAAATATAATTACTAACTGCTGGTTAATTTAGTCCAATATGCTTCATAAATTTCTTTAACTTTATCTGGTAAAGGAGCAATACCTTCACACTTTGCCAGCAATGATTCGGGAGGAAATAAGACAGGATTATCCCGTACATCAGGTGGTAACAAATTGAATGCCACCTTGTTTGGCGTAGCAAAACTTAACCTTTGACAAATTGCCGCAGTCACTTCTGGTTGCAACATATAGTTAATCCAAGCATAAGCAGCCTCTGGATTAGGGGCTGTTTTGGGAATCACCAGCGTGTCTGTCCATAACGAAGAACCACTGCGCGGCAACACATATTGTAAATTTTCTGCTTCTGGAATTAAATCATTAGCATCTGAGGAAACACACATAGCTACCAGCAAATCCCCAGTTAAAATCTGACTCCGCCAAGCATCAGAAGTAAAAGACGCGATGCTCGGTTTAAGTTGTGCTAACTTTTCATAAGCTTGTTTAATTTGCTGTGGATCTGTTGAGTTATAACTGTATCCCAACATTTTCAGCGTTGCTCCCATAACTTCCCGCAGATCATTTTGCAACGTCATCTTGCGAGAAAGTTGCTTCTGCTGATCCCAAAGGTAGTTCCAATCTTGCGGTTGATTTTTTAATTTAGTTGTGTTGTAAATTAAACCTGTAGTACCCCAAGTCATCGGTACACTGTAGCGATTGTCTGGATCGTAAGTAGGATTTTGAAATTTGGGGAATAGTTGGTCAAGACCCAGTAAACGCGAGTGGTCTAATTCAGTCAGCATCTTCAACTCCACCATCTGCCGCACCATGTAGTCAGAAGGGTAGATAATACTGTATTCGCCGCCTCCAGAAGCTTGAATTTTGGCTAACATCGCTTCGTTGGAATCAAAGACATCAGCAATCACCTTGATGCCAGTATCCTGAGTGAAGCGATTAAGTAAATCCTCATCTGTATAGCCAGCCCAAGTGTATATATATAACAACTTGTTATCGCCACGCCCAGCATTAGTAGGAGTTGAACGCACCTGAGCAAGTGTCCAACCGCAACTAGACAGCGCCAGCCCCGATAAAGCTGCTGCTGAGGTTTGGATAAATCTACGTCGT
The DNA here is from genome assembly GCF_000317495.1 of Crinalium epipsammum PCC 9333. Classification (GTDB taxonomy): domain Bacteria; phylum Cyanobacteriota; class Cyanobacteriia; order Cyanobacteriales; family PCC-9333; genus Crinalium; species Crinalium epipsammum. The sequence goes on along the minus strand of NC_019753.1, from coordinate 3,464,109 downwards.
GTAGAGTTAATTAGAGCTTTTTTGTATACAGTAGAAGGCACAGTTTTCTATCATTCTAAAGGTTAAGAGTATTCAGTGAAGGATGTTAAGTTAAGCGTTGAAATTCTCAATCCAAAACTAGACATTATTTGGAATTAATCCTTTAAAGCCAAACAATCTTTAGCTTCCCAATAAACATAGATGGGAGTGTGGGGTTCAAACAAACTACCATTTGTATTTAGTTGTCGAACAGTTAAGCGATCGCCCGTAAGCAATTCCACTACATAATGAACATGAGTCCCCAAATACATCACGTGCTTCAGCCGTCCCTCAAAACAATTGACACTGGTTGCTGGCGCAGATAGACTCAAGTTGATTTTCTCTGGGCGTACACTTACAGAGACTTCATGAGTGCTAACATTCTGATCCCTGTGATCTGATGGCTCAACTACAATTCTTAAATTATTATTAGTCACAATTTCGAGTGAGGAAGCATCGGCTGCTTCTATACGTCCTTGAAACAAGTTGGTATCACCAATGAAATCAGCAATAAACTGAGTCCGAGGGCGTTCATAAATTTCAGTGGGAGTACCAATTTGCTCAATTTTACCTGCCCGCATCACGGCAATGCGATCGGAAAGACTAAGAGCTTCCTCTTGATCGTGAGTAACCATCACAAAAGTTACCCCTAAGTCTTGATGTAAATTAGAAAGTTCTACTTGCATTTCTTTGCGAAGCTTCAAATCCAAAGCCCCCAAAGGTTCATCTAGCAAAACAACAGTAGGTCGGTTAACTAGCGCCCGCGCCAAAGCAACCCGTTGTTGCTGTCCCCCTGACATTTGGGATGGAAACCGATGAGTATATGCTTCCATTTTCACCAACTTCAGGGCTTCTTTGACACGGTACTCTACTTCCGATGCTGAGAGCTTTTTAATTCTCAACCCAAAGGCAATATTTTCCCAAACATTCAAATGATTAAATAAAGCGTAACTTTGAAATACCGTATTTACAGGTCGTCGATAGGGCGGGACATGATTCATTGACTGCCCTTGAATTAGCACCTCTCCTGCTGACGGCGAATCAAACCCAGCAATTAATCGCAGGGTGGTAGTCTTACCGCAACCAGAAGGGCCAAGAATGCTAAAAAATTCTCCGCGATGAATTTCTAGGTCAACACCCCTAACGGCAGTTTCTCCGTTAAAGACTTTGAAAACCCTACGAAGTTCAATATCTAGTTCAGCAGTGGTTTCAGGATACAATTGTTTTTGTGCAGAAGTTAAAGACATAATGACCCTTGGCAGTGTAGATGCCCCAAATATTTTTGAGTTATACCCAACATAACTAATGGCGTATTTATAATTTATGAGTTATTTCTAATGTTAGATGGCAACGCCAGAGGTGTCTAAGTGGACTTTGGTTTATTTTATCCGTCTAATAGCAATGTAGGATGGTATGTCTTAAAGGATGAATAAATACTTCACATAGCTCAATCGGTAATCAACCCATCGACTAACTAGGTGGAAGTAATGATAAAAGCATTCCTCCTGCCGTCTGTTTTCCCAGTAATAAATACAGTAACAACTACTTATGACCTTTGTGCAGCCTTCCTCAGATAGGGGTCAAAAGTCTACCCTTAATGTTGGACGTACTAACAAGCCTTTGATCTTGATGTTAATTGTCACCCTCACCATGATGGGTGGAATTGGCGCTCGTCTAGCCTACCTACAGATTATTCAGGGTCAAGAAAACCGTGAGTTAGCACAAGATAATCACATTCGTCTTATTCCCAAGCTACCTGTACGAGGCAACCTTTTAGATCGTAAGGGCAGACTTCTGGCGGGTAATCGCTTAACTTACTCAGTTTTTCTTTGGCCAATGGCTCCCAAGCAACCAGATTGGCAAAAAACCAAGGAGCGTCTTTCCCAAGTTTTGAATATGAAGGAAGAGGAGATTACCCAACTGCTGGCAAAAGCTGGTTATAACCCTAGTATGAGGGTACGCCTTGCTCGGAACATTACCCCTGCACAAATCACAGCGTTAGCAGAATACGGTAACGACCTCGATGGCGTAGAAGTTGATATTGAAGCAATCAGAAGCTACCCCAATGGAGATTTAGCGGCTCACGTACTAGGTTACACAGGTGAAATGAGTACTGAGGAGCTAGTTAAACGTCGCTCTGAAGGTTATCGCTTGGGTGATTTTGTGGGTCAGATGGGTGTAGAGGCAGCTTTTGAGAAACAACTGCGAGGAGAATGGGGTGGGCAACAAGTAGAGGTGGATGGTTCGGGACAGGTAGTCAAAATTTTAGGTCAGAAAGAGTCTAAACCAGGCACAGATGTTCACTTAACCCTGGATTTGGATGTGCAGAAGGCAGCCGAGGCAGCATTAGGAAATCGCCAAGGTGCAATTTTAGCAATGAATCCCCAAAATGGCGCTATTCTAGCAATGGCTAGTCGTCCAACTTTTGACCCTAATATCTTTTCCAAGAGGATTACACCAGAAACTTGGCAGAAAATACAAAGTGAAGACCATCCATTTGTTAACCGCGCTATACGGGGATTTCCACCTGCTAGTACTTTTAAAATTATTACTACAACGGCGGGGATAGAATCGGGCAAGTTTTCGGAAAATACAAGGCTACAAACCTATGCCTCGCTGACTATTGCTGGGAGAAAGTTTGCTGACTGGAACCATGCCGGATTCGGTGTTCTAGGATTTGCAGGTGCGCTGAAATGGAGTAGTGATACTTTCTTTTATCAAGTTGGTAAGGAAATTGGAGGACAAACGCTGATTGATTGGACTCATAAGTATGGTTTTGGTCAAAAAACCGGAATAGAGTTAGCACCAGAAGAGGCTGCTGGTTTAGTGGCAGATGAAACTTGGAAGCGTAAGCGTTTAAGAGAGCCTTGGACTGTTGGAGACACGGTAAATATGTCTATTGGTCAAGGTTTTTTACAGGCGACACCGCTACAACAAGCAGTGATGTTTTCTGTACCTGCTAATGGCGGTTATAGGGTTAAGCCTCACCTACTGAAGGATGATGAGGAATCTAAACAGTGGCGAGAGTCTTTAAATTTAAAACCACAGACAATCAGAGTATTGCGCCAAGGACTACGAGCAGTGGTAGACGGTGGTACTGGAGCAGCTTTGAATTCACCAACTCTTCCTACTACGGCTGGTAAAAGTGGCACAGCAGAAGCTCCCCCTGGAGAACCTCACGTTTGGTTTGGCGGCTATGCACCTGCTGAGAAACCAGAGATTGTAGTTGTGGCTTTTGGTGAACATGAAGGTGCTAATGGTGGCGGCGGTAAAATTGCTGCGCCAATGGTTCTTAAAGTTATGGAAGCGTATTTCAAGAAACAATGAACAATTAACAATTAAGTAGCTGGGAGTAATTAAACATCAATTATCAAGGTTGGTTCATTGGGTAGGAATTATGGGTTATGAGTGCAGTTGATATAACCTTTTCAAGGATAATTAACTCACCGGAATGTTACTTTTATTTCCACCCAGCTAATTACTACATAACTTCATTTATGAGCAATATCATTGAATTTTTAATTGATAATTGTTAATTTTTAAGGTGAAGGGATAATTAGTTTTGGCTGCTCAGGTGTAGATTTTTTACTGTTAGTTTGAGACTTATCTTGAGAAGCTGGCTTTGATTGCCATTCTGGTAACGGTCGTTTTACAGCATTTTCAAGGTCTTTAGTTAATAGTACCAACTGACGTTGTTGTGGTTTGTCCGTAGGCGGGTCTACTTGAGCATAGAGAAAAGTATTGTTAAAGTTAGACTTACCCAAAATTAGCTGATGGGTTTGCTGATTTTTTAGCTTAATTTCTACTATTGCTTGGGGTTGATCTAGCCCGTATTGCTGAATCTCATCAGCCGCGACAGTTAATATGCGATCGCTCTTCGCACTTACTAACAAGTTTAGTAAAAAAGCTACAGATGGATCGCTAGCTGGTTTATCAACAGGAAATTTCATTTGCCAAGGAGATTTACTAAATTCAATTCCAGCTTGCTGTACTCGCTCAAATTTCAGCAGTTGTTCTGGGGTTTTAATAGTAAAAGATTGGATTTGATCTTTATCAAAATCAAATATTTTTCGTTCTTTAATGGTTGCTGCTTCTTGCTGTCGCGCTGGTTTCATTTCAGAGAAATAAACAAATCCCCCCAAACCTAAAGCTAAGAGTACTAAAATCCAAGTTGTCCACTGCAATTTCATAAATCAATTAACAATTAACAATAACTGATGACTCATACTTAAGCTAACGCGCAAATAGGCTTGTAAATTTGGAATAAAGCAAAATCTCTTCCCCTCCCTCCTCTCCCCCTAAAATATAAAATGCGCGAAACACAACAGCGAACTTAACGCCGTCTCCACCACATCATCCCTGCTGTCGTAAACCCAATTAAAGGGATAATTAACAGAGCCGTCCAAGTTAATAATTGTCCTAGCTGCGGAGTCAGATTAATCCGACGATTTTTGGCTTCTTTGGGACGAATGGAAAGAACTTGTTGATCTTGTTTACTTAACCAGCTTACTGAATTCAGGAAAACATCTCCGTTGAGTTGCTGTTCAAATAACCCATTAGTCATAAATTCTGAATTACCTAAGACAACCAAGCGTGAAGAGGTAGTATCTTGATTAGCCTGAGTTGCTGATGGAGTAGAGTTAGTTTTTGCCAACGCCACACCTAGAGTTAATGGTCCCTGGCGATCGCTATCTGCATTAAACTCTAATTGTTCCCCTTCTGAATTACTTTCTGCCCAACTTTGATTATCTGTGATCAACAAAGGAGTTTGCTCAATTCCTTTGACAGGAGTTATTTCTATTGGTCGGGATAGGGGATAAAAAGAAATGTCATTACCGAAATCTTTAGTAATTGGATGCTGACTATACTGGGTAACTACCGCCGTAGCAGCACCTAACCCTACTAAACGTCCTTTTCCAGAAGCATCAACCGCTAACCGATTATCTAACTTAACTCCCCACTCTTGCAGTAAGCTATCCAGTTTCAGATCTGTCTTCGGGTCTACCATTATTAATAAACTGCCACCCCCAGACAAGTAATTTTTTAAAGCATTTACTTCCCCTGGAAATAGCGCCCGTTTTGCACCCGCTACAACTACCGCAGCCGCATCTGTAGGAATTGCTGATTTTTGTGCCAAATTCAGTGGTTGAGCCGTAAAGTTTTGATCTTGTAGCCTACTAATAGCTTGAGAAATTCCACCTTGTACAGAATCTAAGGGACGTTCACCATGTCCTTGTAGAAAGTATATTTTAGCTTGGCGATCGCTAAAAATTTGCGTTATCCCATTAGTCACCTTAGCTTCAGAAAGTGAATCTCCTGGCTGTAAATTTTGCACTAACTGCCGCTTTTTTCCAGATTCTACATACACTTCACCAGCAGATTTCACTCCAAACTGCTGCGCCACTCCTGGTTTCAGTTCAGGATCAACAAAATCAAAGCTAAATTGAGAACTAGATCGACGGTAATTTTCTAACAATTCTCGATTTGCTGGGTTTTGGTTACTCTCAAATACCCATAGTTTTACAGGTTGTTGCAAAGACTTGACAACTTGTTGTGACTGCGGTGAGAGAGTAAACAGTTGATTTTCAGTTAAATCCAAACGCACTGCATGACGGACAGCCAGAAAATTAATCAAAGCTAAAATTCCCAGAACTGCCAAGGTTGCTACTATAGCATTTGTACTTACTTGAGTAGATCTACGCCCCCAAAACTTGCGTGCAGCGCTGCCTATAAACAGCCACAAAATTATAATTACTATTCCAGTAATTAACAAAGTTAAGGGAATTAGCGACCTAGTACCAGAGACATATTGAGCCACTAATCCCATAATGCACAAGATTGGCCCTAACAAAAAAAGATATTCTAAATACTGCCGATTTTTAGTGATGGTTTTCATATTAGACATTAGCTATCCATTATCAATTACCAATTATCAATCCTTAGTAATTGTTAATTGTTACTTATGAGCGTTGGAAACGAAGTGCTTCGATAGACTGTGCTGTGAGAAATATGCCTAAAACAATGTAGCTAACAAATATAATCAAGCTACTTGTATCCAAGACACCTTGGATTAAATTGTTGTAATGTTTAAGTAAAGATAAATGGCTGATAGCGTCTCCTATTGGACCGCCGATACTTTTTGCCATCAAATCAATTATCCATAAGCTTAAAACTAAAAAGAACGTCATAAATGCAGCTAAAATCGAGCTATCAGTTACTGAAGAAATAAACATTCCTAAAGATAAAACGGCTGCTGCTAGTAAAATCAAGCCTAAATGGGCGAGGATTGGTACACCAGGTTGAATTGATGGTTTTGCTGCACTGAAGGCGATCGCTTCATACAGTAATAACGGTAGTACCATTGTGATAAAAAACGTTAGCACTCCTAAGAGTTTTCCCACAGCTACCGCCCAGTTGGTGAGAGGGGACGTTGCCAATAGTTCTAGAGTTCCGCGCTTGCGTTCTTCAGCATACAACCCCATTGAGAGAATTGGCAGCACAAATAAAGCCAGCGATCCCATCACGCCTAAGAAAATTCGCAAAAATTCATAAGGTACATCTAAAGGAGGCGTAAATTCAACTTGTTGTCCTTGTAAATCTCTCAAAGCAGCTTGTTGAATAATACCTTCTGGTCCAAGCAGAATCGCTACAAAAAAGAAGCCAGATAGCAGCCAGAAAACAGCCGCCACTACATAAGCAAGTGGTGAAGCAAAATAGCCTTGCAATTCTTTTCTATAAATCGCCAAAATGTTAGCAATTATGACATTCATATTAATTTTAGATTGTAAATTTATAACTAAATTTGGCTAAGTAAAAAATCACAAAAAACCCGGTTAAATTATCCATATAAAAACCTAAGTTTTACCCCATTTTTTACTGGGAAGGTAAATAATTATGGATGCCTAAACATCTACCATAATCGGGTATATGCGGAATTAGGTGCAAATGTTCTTATTATGAACACTCTGATCTCGATCTCCCCCTGTCTCCTCTGCAAAGGAAAATACTGTCACTAAAATCCCTCTCCGTTGAGGCTTTGAACAGCTTTATCCTCTAGCGTCAGTTTTAAAAAGACATCTTCCAGACTAGCAAAAGTGCGTCGCATCTCATACAACCCTAACCCAGCCTTAATAATCAAACTAGCAATATCCCGACCAGGCTCTGCTCCTGGTTGTGTAATCACACGAATTAAACAGCGATTTTCAGGTAAATCTTTAGCTGGAACTAATTCAACCACACTTACTCCAGGCAAAACCGTGAGCATTTTTTGGAGCGCTAGAGGTTCACCATCTACCTCTATTTCATAACCAGATCCTCCAGTCAATTGTGCCATCAAATTGTCAGGAGTATTAGTAGCAACAACCTGACCCTTATTGATAATAGTTACACGGCTACAGGTCATACTGACCTCTGGCAGGATATGGGTAGAGAGGATGATTGTATGGTCAGAAGCAAGGCTTTTAATTAACTGGCGTACTTCGATGATTTGCCGAGGATCAAGACCAACGGTAGGTTCATCTAGAATAATCACTGGTGGATCGTGGACGATCGCTTGAGCTATCCCCACACGCTGTCTAAAGCCTTTAGAAAGCTTGCGAATCAGGACATGACGCTTTTCGAGTAGATTACAACGCTCAATAGCTGAGTTAACTTTGGTGGTGCGATCGCGTCTTCTTACTCCTTTAATCCCCGCGACAAATTTCAGAAATTCCTCGACAGTCATTTCTGGATATAAAGGCGGATTCTCCGGTAAGTAACCAATTCTACGCCGCACAGCCATAGAATCTTCGTGAACATCGTAACCTGCGATCCGCGCAGTCCCACTGCTAGCTGGCAAATACCCAGCTAAAATCCGCATAGTTGTGGTTTTACCCGCTCCATTCGGTCCTAGAAATCCTAAAATTTCCCCTGGAGCCACAGAAAAGGTAAGATCCTGAATAGCTGGGGTCGAGCCGTAGGTTTTGCTTAAATGCTCAACTTCAATCATTTTGATGCACGAAAAAAAGCAAGTTGTATTAAGGCGTTAGCGATCAGCCAAATATTGATTGTAGACTTAACTGATTGAAAAATCTGGTTATTTTTGTTGACCTGCATCAGTTATTATTTATCCTTCTCAACACCATTGACAATTTATTTCAAGATACTACTCAACTATGAAGCTTGTGTGACGTATTTGTTGCAGGAGGTCAGGTTTTACGCAGATTAAAAAAGTTAAGCGTCCCTAAAGCTTGAAAAATTAGGTTTTTTTCCAGTCACACAACACCAGCCCCCAGTCCCCAAAGCCTAAATATTTGGTAAAAATGCGTAAGTCCTATTGATAAATTGATACTTTTATATGGCTCAATCGATCTTATATGTCAACCCTGTTACAGGTAAGGATACTGGAGTAGGTAACTTAACCGCCCCTTTGAAAAGCCTCACTAAAGCACTTAGTCTAGCTACCTCTGGAACGACAATTCAATTAGCTGCTGGCACTTACAATACTGCTACTGGTGAAATTTTCCCCATAGTTATTCCTGCTGGAGTAATGGTTTTAGGCAATGAACCGAACTTAGGCAAGGGTATTGTCATTGAAGGTAGTGGGCAATATGTTAGCCCGACTCTGGGTAGCCAAAATATTACGCTCAGACTAGAGATGAATGCCCAGTTAAGAGGAGTAACGGTAACTAATCGTAATGCTACTGGAACTGGGGTGTGGATTGAATCAACTTCCGTCACCCTTGCTAATAATACATTTACAGCTTGTGGGCGTGAGGGCGTTTTGGTGACAGGGACGGGTAAACCGATAATTATTGATAATCGGTTTTTCCAAAATGCTGCTAGAGGTCTTTCTTTAGTGCGTAATGCTAAAGGGGAAGTACGCCGAAATGTGTTGGAAAAAACAGGTTATGCCATTGCTATCGGCGATCAAGCTGCTCCTTTAGTTTCAGATAATAAAATTACGGGTAATAGCACTGGTATTGTTTTATCTAGGCAAGTGCGACCAGTATTTCGTCGCAATTTAATTGAAAAAAATACTATAGCTGGTTTGGTTGTTACTGAGGAAGCACGCCCAGATTTGGGTAGTCGTCAAGATGCCGCAGGCAATATCCTACGAGATAATGGTCAAGTTGATCTGCAAAATTCCACAACTTTTAAGTTAGTTTCGGCGGGAAATCAGCTAAATCCATCTAGTGTACAAGGACAAGTAGATTTTATTGCGGCTGAAGTGGGTGCTTTTGCAGTTGGTCCCGCTCAATTTAGTGATATTGCTGGTCATTGGGCGGAATTGTTTATCCAAAGATTAGTAAATCGTGGTTTAGTAAATGGTTTTCCTGATGGCACTTTCAAGCCACAAGCTAATATTAATCGGGCGCAGTTTGCGGCAATGATTTTTAATACTTTTGATTTGCCATTAATTAAGCGCGATGTTGTGGTATTTAAAGATGTCAAAAGTGATTTTTGGGCAGCAAAAGCGATTCAAAAGGTTGCTCAGATGGGGTTTATTTATGGATTTCCTGACCAAACATTTCGACCAGCACAAAATGTCACGCGAGTACAAGCGATCGCCGCGATCGCAAGTGGTTTAGGATTAACTGGCGGTAATCTAAATTTGCTGTCTTTCTATCAAGACCGCGCCCAAATCCCCAGCTATGCTACTAATGGAATTGCGATCGCCACTCAAAAACGTTTGGTGGTAAATTATCCCCAGCTAAATCTGCTCGAACCTATGCGGGATATGACTCGTGGCGAGGTAGCAGCATTAATTGTCCAAGCATTAGTAGCAACAGGAAAAGAAACTGCGATCGCTTCTCCTTACATTGTCACGGCTGATCCCTCTCTACCTACCTTCACAGATATCCAAGGACACTGGGCAGAAAATTTCATTCGGGTACTAACCAACCAAAACTTTATGAGAGGGTTTGCAGATGGTTCCTTCCAACCGGAAGAAAAACTCACTCGCGCTCAATTAGCATCTTTATTAGTGACAATTTTTAATCCCTCTGCTAAACTACCACCTACTCAATTTACAGACGTTGCGGCTGATTTTTGGGCATCAGCAGTAATTCAACAAGCTTATCGCGGAGGATTTATGTCTGGATTTCCAGATCAAACCTTCCGTCCCAACCAAAATGTGCTAAAAGTGCAAATGATTGTCTCCTTAGCAAATGCACTGTCATTACCTCAAGGGAATGAACAATTTTTAAACCGTTATCAAGATCGTGATGCCATTCCTAGCTATGCTAGATCTACAGTGGCTGCTGCAACACAAAAAAGCTTAGTTGTCAACCATCCTATATTAGGGCAACTTAACCCAAACATGGAAACGACACGAGCTTTATCAGCCGCAATGATTTATCAGGCATTAGTTAGTATTGGACGCTTGCCTGCTATTAACTCTGCCTATATTGTTTCTTAATTCTGGTGCTTTGAGGTCTAATGACGCAGTTAACCCAAGATGCAAGTACTGCTTACGCGATCGCACTGCTTGTTCAATATTGCTTTGATCTGCGCGGGTATCAGGCTGAGGAATTAGTGCGAGCATGGCTCCATAACTATAAATCTAGCTGGGTGCGTCTTGCGGTAATTGAAGCATTATATCAGGGACGTTACAAAGCTGTTTCTGTAGAGCAAATTTTAGCTACTTGGAATCGGCGTGGTTTCCCAAAATCTCACTTTAATGGGGAATTTGAGCGTCTTATTGGTCGCAAAATTCCCCACAATCTGGCGGTATTTTCCGATGCTTCATCAGTAGCAGAAAATAACATTGACACTATATCAGAGGTACTGTCTGAGCCTGTAGCTTTAAGTGAACAAGTTGATGAAATTGATTCGACATCATCAACGCCAGAATCCGAATTTTCCTCCGAGAAAGCAGTGTCATCGGCTGTTTTAGAAAGCTCTAATAATGATGTAGCTGTTGATTCCTTGACCCAACAGCTAGCAAGTACTAATAGCCCTCTAGATTCAGCCGAAGAACCTGCCAGTTGCCCACTTAATTATCAAGCAGATTGGGAGCGTTGGGAGGTAAGAAAACGTCCCATTGATCAATTTAGCCCTTCAGCAGACGTACCAGATTTTTACTACAAACTTAAGGCAGCGAATGAACAATTAACAATTAACAATTAACAATTATCAATCACCAGCCATTGTTATGTTGATTTCCATCCAGGTACTAAGCTAAGGCGCATTTAATTTGTACATTTTTAGTTGAGAGAAAAGTTATCAAACATTCTTACCCCCTCTCCTCCCTTCTCTGCCCCTCTGCCCCTAAAACAGAAAACGCGCGAAACACAAAAGCTTACAATCGACAAGCTTTGCGCTCGCGGTCAAATTCGGGATCTTGCCAAGAAAAAGCAAAATGGCTCAAAGAATTAACTTGTGGCGTTGCTTGACGAATACCTTGCATCTGCACTTCTAGCGATGGACGATTATTCACAGACTTGCCCCACATCCCAGCAAGCACTGGTTCCACCTTTGTGCCAGCAGGAGCGCGTTTTAACACTCGCTTGACTTGATCCTCAATACAATTGCTATTACCACAGGTAGCGTAAACCATTGGATGCCATTCAATGCTACTAGAAAATCTTTCCCAGGGTTGAAGTCGAGAATCATACCCTACTTGACCAACACCCTGATTAGCTTCTGGAAAAAACACAGTCCCTGTTTTTATCCCTTGCTTCTGTGCTGGTTGCATTGCTAAATTCACAAAGTCCAATATTCCCTGAACAGCATGAGCAACACTTAATTGCCAAAGTTCCCATTGCAGTAGAGGTTGACGTTGTGCAGGAGTTGCCAGCATTTCATTAGGTGGCGGATTGCGACCTTGCCAACTTGGTGATCCTTCTTGGGGATAAAGTTGATCAACCGCTTGAATATCACCTGCTGTAATGACACCATTATTTAGAAATCTCTCAATTAGCACTCGCCCCTTATAATTCAATGCTCGGCCGTATAAAGCTTGTCGGGCAGAATTACCATAAATCCATAAATCCTGTACTTTGGTAACTACAGAATCAGTTCCTTCACCACGAGGATATCTGATGTAGTCAAACAAAATCCCGTCGGGACGACGTTTCACAAATGCCTGCACCAACTGATAGTAGTCTTTTTTGGCTTGTACGTTGTAGGGATCGATAAATACTTGCATCCCATCTGAAAAAGACAATAAAGCCTTTTGCCCCTTGCCATTGCGAGCAAGCACTGAGTCCTTATCAGGGCGGAGAGCATAAGTATAACCGAAGTTCATCGAAAACATCCAAGCATAGACCTGGAGACCTCGCTCACGTCCTTTTTCGATGACTTGCGCTAACAAATCAACTTTTTCACTACCAGGAGTGCGGACTACAGAAGGCCAAGGCGTAGGGTTGTCTCCGGCGGGCAACAAAACCTGACTATCACCAAAAACTTCTACATAAACTTTGTTATAACCCATATTAACAATGCGATCGAGCAACTTATCCATCGCACCAGGGCGACTATCACACGGATAAAGCCGCACCCAAGTAGCCTGGGTATTAGGCCAAGTTTGACTGCGGCACTGGCGCAAGTCCTCGGCGTGTTGCTTTAAAAGGGTTTTATAGCGTTTTTGATTATCTTGGTTGCCTTTTAACGCCACCTTAAGTAAGTTTTCTTTTTCAGAAATCGCCTGTTGAGTAAATCGGCAATATGTAGTTGTTTGTGCTGAGGCAGGTTTAGGAAACCAGCATTGAGTCAACATACTACTCGTCAATAGCGCGGCTACTAAACTACGATTTAAACGTTGGGCTGAAGGTAAAATCTTGAGGGATGCTTCCATAAATCGCTGTTTAGTCAAACTTTTTGATATACCTGTAGACATCAATAAATAACTCTTATAAAGGTTCATCACTACCATCAAATTGTTTCAGCACGCGATTATCAAACACCAAGTTGAGGGAATATCTTCTATTGAAAAGATAACTATCTTCTACTATCTCTGTAAATAAAAGCAGTGCAATTAATTCTCTTGCTGGTTTTACTGGCATCAATCTCAAAATTCAATTTATATATAGTTGTTTCACCTTTTCCCCATTACCAGACTTTTGAAACAGTTTCTTTATCTGATTGCTTTATGGCTAGTAAATGTTCCCGTTAGCTTAACCTCTAATACTGTATTTGGTATCGCTGTAGCTAGATAGGGCGCGGACATTCATTATTTTGAAATTTTTGGTTAACAAATCCTTTGAGGAAAACTGACGATGCAGACTGCTATAAAATGGTGTTAACTATCAAAGAAGGGTTTGATTAATCAAACCCCTAAAATTTGCGATCAATTCAGGAATTAATCTTGGCAACCTTTGCGGTTAAGTTCCACGCTTGAGAGCAGCTTCTATTTGCTCAAACTCCTGCTCTAAACGCTCCTTGAGTTTTTGTGGCAAAGGACGATTGGGATAGGAAGTATATTGAGTAGCTAAGGAATTCAAAGCTGTTCTGATTGTAGTAAAAGAACTAAGCTTACTTACAGAGCTATCTCGACGGTAGCGAGAGGCAAAATCATTGATATCTTGACGCGCTTGAGCCTGTGCAGCCGCTTGCTCTGCTGCACCTTCTGGCAATTCAATCGCTGCTCTCATACTATGCAATAAAGCTAAGGTATCTTGGCGATAATCTCCCGTCATCACCTGGGAATTGCTAGAACAGCCCATTAAGCCAATTACCGCCACTAAAACTAGGGCAATCAGGCGTGAAAAGTAGCGCTTCATAAGCATTTTTCTTTTTTAATGACACAAAAATTCAAAATTAAAGTTAATCCTAGCTTGGATTGATGGTGTACGGATCAAAAAAATTAATTTATTGATAAATAGCAAGCTATTGTACCATTTTTACTAAGATTTATAGTTTAGGCAAAGTATGTATTCTGCATCACATTGGCTTGAGACCTGACAAAGCCCTAAAATAAAAAACTAGCCACCAATTGTCTAGCGTTGGTGGCAAGAAAGCCGATCGCTCGCTACTAGATAAATATGCTAAAGTTAGCCCGAAATTAACCAAAACGACCGCTTACATACGCTTGTGTAGATTGTTCTTTAGGGCTTTGGAAAATTATTTCTGTGCGATCGCACTCAACTAAATAACCAAACCTTTGTCCCTTCTCTGTGACTTCTGCATTAAAAAATGCTGTTAAATCAGCCACACGAGAAGCTTGCTGCATATTATGCGTAACGATGACAATTGTGTATTGCTCTTTGAGTTGATGAATTAATTCTTCAATTCTTAGTGTCGAGATGGGATCGAGAGCAGAGCAGGGTTCATCCATCAATAATACATCCGGCTGAACAGCGATCGCACGCGCTATACATAAACGTTGCTGTTGTCCACCAGATAAAGCTAAACCACTGTCCTTGAGTTTATCTTTAACTTCATCCCATAATGCTGCTTGTCGTAGCGATTTTTCTACCAACTCATCCATATCGCCTTTGTAACCATTAATACGTGCGCCAAAAGCAATATTGTTATATATTGATTTAGGAAAAGGGTTGGCTTTTTGAAACACCATCCCAATCCGCCGCCGCACTTCTACCGGATCTATAGTAGGCGCATAAAGATTTTGGTCGAAGTAATTTACTTTACCTTCCGCCCGAAAACTACTAATCAGATCGTTGAGACGGTTAAAGCACCTGATCAACGTACTCTTACCACAGCCAGAAGGTCCAATAAACGCCGTTACGCTATTTTTAGGGATATCTATGCAAACATCCCGTAACGCCAGAGATTTACCGTAGTAAACATTGAGATTTTTGGCACTTAAAACAGTTTCAGCGTGATTGGGAAAGTGATCGGTCAAAAACATAAATAATTTTTTAGTTTGGGTTCAATTGACTTGTCCACAGCAATAGTTTGGACAAGCACAGCTACTTGTAAGTCAATTTTTAAATTGACGCTCGCAGCATTGGGACGGGAAAGCACTTAAAACAGACAATCAGAGTCAATCCCAAGTAGATTTAGGATAAGCAAAACTTGACAAATTTAAATCTCAGAAATTCTGCACAAAGATAGATGTGCGATTTAACTACCATATCCATCTTATATCGGAGGTATAAGATTTGACATTTTTACTTTTCTTAATTTTAGCTTGCTGTAGTTAAACTTAAGAAGGGAACCTTCAAGATTAATAAACTTTTTGACGAGTTACCCAACGAGCAAAAATGCTTGTAATCAGCACTAGCAGCACCAGAATTAGAGCAGCAGCCCAAGCGAGATCCTGCTGATTTTTAAAAGGAACAATTGCAAAATTATAAACCAAAACTGCCAAAGAAGGAGTCGGGGCGAATACACTATTAGGCCAAAACTGTGAAGACAAAGCTGTAAACAGTAGAGGTGCAGTTTCACCAGATGCGCGGGCGATGGATAATGTCACCCCAGTAGCAATTGCAGGTAAAGCCGCAGGTAAAACTACCCGTGATACAGTTTCAAAATTATTTGCTCCTAGCCCTAAACTTGCCTGTCTAAGTTCTTGTGGCACTAACTGTAAAGCTTCGTCAGTAGTTCTGACAATAATTGGTAACATCAGCACTGACAGAGCAAATCCCCCTGCGATCGCACTAAAAGATTTAAATGTTGCAACCACTAACCCATAAGCAAATACCCCAGCAATAATTGAGGGAACACCACTAAGAACGTTGGTAGCAAAGCGAATCCAGCGAGACGTATTACCAGTACTAAACTCAGTCATATAGATCGCTGCTAGTACGCCAAAGGGAATACTAATCAAAGCAGCAATCCCCACCATGATCACTGTACCTGCGATCGCATTACCAATACCACCACCTGCCACCATTGGCGGTGGCGGCAATTCAGTAAAAATTTTGAGGCTAAAGCTGCCAAACCCTTTGAGTATTAGGTAATAAAGTACTGCTACCAAAGGCAAAATAGCCAAGGCAGTACAAATAAATGCTAATACAGTCATTAAAATACTAAACAGTGTTCGGGGAGAACTTGCAGATCGATTCAAACTCCCAACTGGAAAACCCGAAGAATTCTGCTCTTGGCTGGTATGCCTCATAAATTTAACAAATTACACCTATTATCTAGAAATTGGATTCATTTACTAATTAGGTCAACCTAATTAATTAAAGAAAATATAAAAGGGAAATTTTGAACTACCTCTACCTCCTCTGCCTCCTCTGCCCCTCTGTCTCCTCGTATGTTTTATGAAGTAGAGCTAATTATAGCCGCCTCATGCGGATCACGATTAACTCAGCCAGGATGTTAACTAACAGCGTCAAAATAAACAAAATTAAAGCAGCATACATCAGTGCTGCTACTTGTATACCACTAGCTTCAGCAAATTGATTTGCCAGCAGCGAAGAAATTGTGTTAGCTGGTGCTAGTAGTGAAGGGCTAATCTTGTTGGAATTTCCAATCACCATCGTCACAGCCATTGTTTCACCCATCGCCCGCCCCAGCGCCAACATCACAGCACTAACTATGCCAGAAAAAGCAGCAGGTATAATTACTTGAAAAATTGTTTCCCAACGAGTTGCCCCCAATCCAATAGCCGCCTGTCTGAGTTCAGGAGGAACGGAAATTAAAGCATCGCGGGAGATAGCCGTGATAATTGGCAAAATCATAATAGTAAGAATTAATCCAGCAGGCAGCATACTTGCGCCTGAAGGAGGCGTGCTAAAAATAGGTAACCAGCCAAAATTACTATGCAGCCATCCCCCTAGTTGCTTTAATGAGGGAATCAAAACAAAAATTCCCCACAAACCATAAACAACGCTGGGAATAGCTGCTAGTAGTTCTACCAAAAATACCAGCACCAAACGCACATTTGGCGGCAAAAAATTCTCACTAAGTAAGACAGCCGTGCCAACTCCAATTGGTACAGCCAGAAGCAAAGCTATAAAAGAACTCACCAAAGTTCCATAAACTGGAGCAAGCACCCCGTAGTCCTCATTTACGGGATTCCAAGTGCTAGAAGCTAGAAAACTTAAACCAAACTCACTAATTGCAGGTAAAGCTGCAATAGCAACCTGCACTGCTATCCACAGCAAGATAGCAGCAACTCCTACTGCAAAGAGCCGAGTTACCCAAATAAAACCTCGATCAAATGATTGTGCAAACTTTGATGGAGGTTGAATTGCTGGTTTAGCATCCTTAGCTTCTAAAGTCATAAATTTAAGAACATACTTTTGAACAATGTGGGAGCGAACCTAAGTACGTTCTTAGCACTACTTCCTGTCACTTAAAAACAAGCTTTAGGCGATTTGGAACGTTTCTGGTTTTGCTATTTAGTGGCAGTTGCGCCACCTACCTCAATTTTATAGTCTGGGCTTATTTGATCGGCAGCAGCAGCTACTTGAGTAATTACGTTTTGGGGCAGGGGTACATAACCTAGCTCTGAAGAATTCTTTTGTCCTTCAGTTAAGCCGTATTCAATCATAGCTTCTAAAGCTTTGGCTTTGGCAGCATCAGGATATTGCTTATAAGCAAGTAACCAAGTGTAGGTAACAACTGGATAGGAGTCTTGACCTTCGGGGTCTGTAATAAATGCTCGCAGATTTTCCGGCAGTTTTACTGCTGCTAATGTTTTAGATGCCGATTCTTCGCTAGGGAGAACATAGCTACCTGCTTTATTTTCCAATGCAGCAAATTTCACATTATTTTGCTTGGCATAACCGTACTCAATGTAACCAATTGAGCCTTCAGTTTGGGTGATTTGGGCAGTAACGCCTTCATTACCTTTAGCACCAACACCGACAGGCCAATCGACAGTCTTGCCGTCTCCCACCTTGCTTTTCCACTCAGGACTAATGGCGCTGAGATGTTGGGTAAACACACCTGTAGTACCACTACCATCAGAACGATGCACAACGGTTATGGGTAAATTAGGTAAATTAACGCCAGAGTTAGCAGCAGTAATTTTAGGGTCGTTCCAAGTCTTAATTTTGCCTAGCAAGATATCAGTATAAACTGCTCTGGGTAGCTTCAATCCACTTTCAACACTGGGGAGATTGTAGGCTAACACAATGCTACCAGCCGTCATGGGCAGCAATAATGCTCCCTGTTTTACTTTCTGGATTTCTGCATCCTTCATAGCGACATCGCTAGCTCCAAAGTCTACAGTCCCAGCAGTAAACTGTTCTACGCCAGCGCCGCTACCGACTGACTGATAATTTATCTGAGCTTTGGGATATTTTTTATTAAAATCTGAAAACCAACGCTGATATATAGGAGACGGAAAAGAAGCACCTGCACCAGTTAGCGAGACATTTTGGGCTAAGTCTAGTTTGCCTGGAGTTGCATTAGGAGCATTATTGTTAGTGGCAGTATTATCCGAACCGCCCTGTCCACCACCACAAGCAGCCAAACCGACTGTGAGTGCTACCAACGAAATTGAGGTAGCTAGACGAGATGGATTAAGCAGATTAATACGGAAAATCATTGCTATCAAGTTAGAGTATTTTTACGGGGGAGCCTATACGAACATACAGGTTAATCGTAAAGAGAGTGTAAAGAAAAGGTTAATAACTTGTAAACAATTGGTGATCAGCATCAACTGCACTTAAGTAGTAGCGTCAGAACCATTAACAATGATCAATGACCAACTTATGACGTTAAGTTTATTTCCCCACAGCTACTTAGCAGGTATAAAATTCTAGCTATATTACCGTAGTTTTTGGTAATTGCAGCGTATTCATGGGAGACTGTGATTAGAAATCGCGAACTGCAATTAGAGGAAGAAGCGTGGTTCAAGCGCCATTATCAACTTCAGGAAATCAGACAAGCTCTGATTTCCTGTGTGAGTCTGACCAGTCAGTGCAAGCGTGGCTGTTAAATCTTGCTGAACAGATTATTGCTGGGAAGCGCCTGGATCGAGAAGAAGCGATCGCACTCACCAAAATTGAAGGTACTGACAACATTTTGCTACTCTGCCAAGCTGCCGATTTGGTACGCAAAGGCTGTTGTGGTAATACTGTAGACTTGTGCAGCATTATAAATGTCAAATCTGGCAACTGCTCAGAAAACTGTGGCTTCTGCGCTCAGTCAGCACACCATCCGGCGGAAGATTCGCCGATTTATGGTCTTAAGTCTACTGAAGAAATTCTTACTCAAGCAAAATCTGCCGAATTAGCTGGCGCAACTCGATTTTGCTTAGTCAGTCAAGGACGTGGCCCTAAATATTCCAGCCCGAAATCAGGGGAATTTGAACGCATCCTTGAAACAGTAAGGCTGATTACAACAGAAACTAATATTAAGCCTTGTTGCGCTTTGGGAGAAGTAACACCAGAACAAGCACAAGCTTTAAAAGATGCTGGTGTGACTAGATATAACCATAATTTAGAAGCATCAGAAAACTTTTTCCCAGAAATAGTTACAACTCATAGTTGGCGCGATCGCGTTGAAACTATTAAGCACCTAAAGTCAGCCGGAATTCAAGCTTGTACTGGTGGTATTCTCGGCATGGGCGAAAGTTGGGAAGACAGAGTAGATCTAGCTTTGGCGCTGCGAGAATTAGAAGTAGAATCTGTACCACTTAACTTACTTAATCCCAGAAGTGGCACACCATTAGAAGAAGTTGACAAAATCGATCCTTTTGAAGCACTAAAAGCGATCGCTATTTTCCGCTTGCTTTTGCCAACCCAAATCATTCGCTATGCTGGGGGACGGGAAACTGTCATGGGTGAACTCCAATCTTTAGGACTAAAAGCAGGCATTAACGCCATGCTGATTGGACACTACCTCACCACACTAGGACAACCTCCAGACCAAGATCATGCTATGTTAGAATCCCTTGGTCTAACTGGTGGAGAAGCACCTATTCCTGGTGAATATCCCACTGAGCCAATACCAGCTATATACTCAGACAGAGAAATCCCATAAATTAGAATTTTTCTGTGCCTTTGTAGTTATTTGGATTCACTAAACTATTGGTTTAACGTAACTTTAACTACAGTACGGAATTAGCACAGCTTTTATTAATCAAAAGCGATCGCACCTTGCCCCGAAGTTCTCGCCGTAAACTACTAAAATTTAGTAATGTGTCTGTTCCCAATGAAATTTTGTGGGCAATTATTGGCTTGCTGCTCACCATTGGTGGTAACTTTCTGGAAGCCTATATCATCAACTTTCCTTGGAGTTGGAGTCAACAAGGAGTTAATACTCACTCTGTGGGTGTTACCTACCAAATTGGTGCAGTATTACTTGTAGGCTGTTTGGGTGGCAAAAATGCTGGGGCGCTATCCCAAATTGCTTATCTGGTTATTGGTTTAATGGGGTTTCAAGTCTTTGATCGAGGTGGTGGTTTGGAGTATTTTCAACAACCCACCTTTGGATACTTACTAGGTTTTATCCCTGGTGCTTGGGTTTGTGGTTATCTCGCTTTTCGCAGACAACCAAAATTGGAATTTCTAGCCTTGAGTTGTTTTTTTGGCTTGTTAAGTATTCATCTCGCTGGGTTAAGCTATCTAATTATCTCTCAATTATTGAACTGGAAAGTAAATTATGGCTTATCCCTTTTTCAAGGTATAATTAATTACTCTTTTTATCCATTGCCGGGACAGTTTGTAGTTGTCTGCGCTGTAACAGTAATTGCTTTTACCCTACGCAAACTAATGTTTTACTAAAAAGCTATTAGCTGTATCTTCTGCTATTAGCTTTAAGCGGTTGTTATGAAATTTAAAAATAACTTTTTTTGGATTGCTGCGTTGATTAGTCTAGTTTTAGACTGGTTGACTAAAACCTGGGTGGTACAAAATTTCAAAATTGGCGAAACATTGAACTTGTTGCCTGGAGTATTTCACTTTACTTATGTGACTAATACAGGTGCAGCATTTAGCTTATTTAGCCAAGGTGGAGGTTGGTTGCGCTGGTTGTCCTTGGTAGTTAGCTTAGGCTTAATGGCATTTGCCTTATTTGGCCCAAAGTTCAATATTTGGGAGCAAATCGGCTATGGTTTGATTTTGGGAGGGGCATTAGGTAACGGTATTGATCGTTTTATATCTGGTAAGGTCGTCGATTTTATAGATTTTCGTCTGATCCAATTTCCAGTATTTAATTTAGCAGACGTATTTATTAATGTAGGAATTATCTGCTTGTTGATTGCCAGCTTTCAAAATAAGCCGACATCCAACCAACGAAATCATAAATAATAGACCTGTCTTGAAAAGAGACAGGGGGAGGAGAGAGAGCAAAAATTTTTACGCATTGGTTTTTTAATAAAAACTTATGAGCTTAAAATTACATAAGTAGATAAATTTGGGATTTTATCTGCGGTTAATTTTAATTATGAAAACAAAAAAAATTGCAAGTATGTAGCACTTATTGACTTGAGTACGCCACAATGGTTTAAGATTCTGGAATTCTCCGATAATCTATTGTTTTTATTTCTACAACACCTTTGCGTGAATAGCGCATGACACCTCCTCATCAGCAACAACGTCCGCCTCAAACTCTTCTGGGTCAAGTGACTCAGGCAGTACAGACTATTCAAGCAAAGATTAATTTTTCCCAACTGGCACTCAAACCTAATGCTAAGGTGCCGGAATTATGGGTACAGGAAGCTGATGCGCCTAAAGCCGAAGTATATCCTCTGTTGGGCGATCGCTACGTTCTGGGACGCAGTTCTAAATCCTGCGATATTGTCGTGCGTAACCCAGTTGTCAGCCAGGTACATTTGTCTTTAACGAGGGAAGGGCAAAGGGAAAAATCCTTTGTTCTTAAAGATGAAAATTCTACGAATGGGATTTACTTGGGTAGACGTAGGATCAATTCTTTACCCTTGCGGCATGGTGATGTGCTTAATCTGGGGCCACCAGAATTAGCTCAATCGGTTAGCGTTAAGTACCACTATCCGCCTCCTTGGTATATCCAAGCTATTCGCTACAGTCTTTATGGACTAGGTGGAGTAACAGGGCTGTTTGCATTAGTGATTGGTATTGAGTCCTCTAAGGTTGCGGTGCGACCTTTACCAGATGCTACAGGCCCAGTGGTGGTTTACTCTAACGACCTAGAAGCACCGCTACGTCCGCCCCGTAGTGAAGCTCATATTGATATGCAGCGATTATCAGATTTTTCGCCTTACCTCCCGAAGGCGGTAATGGCTTCAGAAGATGCTCGCTACTACTGGCATTTGGGTGTTGATCCAATTGGAACTTTAAGGGCAATACTAATAAACACCAAAAAAGGTGAAGTGCGTCAAGGCGGTAGTTCGATCACACAGCAGGTGGCGCGTAGTTTGTTTCGTAAGTATGTTGGAACCCAAGATTCTCTCGGTAGAAAAGTGCGAGAAGCGGTAGTTTCTCTAAAGTTGGAAGCTTTTTATAGCAAAGATAGAATTTTGCTAACTTACTTAAATCGGGTGTTTTTGGGTTCAGATACCTCTGGGTTTGAAGATGCGTCACGACATTATTTTGGCAAGTCGGCTCGCGATCTTAGTCTTTCGGAAGCAGCGACATTAGTGGGGATTTTGCCAGCGCCTAATGCTTTCAATCCTTGCCAAAGTTATGAAACCGCTCTGAAACGGCGTAATTTGGTGCTGGGTAGGATGGTAACTGTGGGCGCAATTAGTCAGAATGAGTCAAGAGAGGCTAGGCGATCGCGTCTTGAAGTCAACACCAAAGCTTGTGAACCAAGTAAAAATACTAAAGCACCCTATTTATATGGCTATGTGTTTGAGGAACTAAGGCAAATATTGGGAGATGAAGTAGCCAGAGAAGGTAATTTCCTAATTGAAACAGGCGTGGATTTGCAGATGCAATCCTCAGCCGAAACGAGTCTCCGCAACCACGTCAGTACTGTTGGCAGTGCTAATAAATTTTCTCAAGGAGCGCTAGTTACCTTGGACTCTAGCACTGGTTTAATTCGTGCGATGGTAGGGGGGACTAATTACCAACAAAGCCAGTTTAATCGGGTTACAGGAGCGCAACGTCAACCAGGATCGACTTTTAAATTATTTAGTTACGCTGCTGCTATTGAGCAAGGAATATCGCCGGGAAAGTCTTATTCCTGCGCCCCTCTAAACTGGCAAGGCTTTAGATATCGTGGCTGTGAACATGGCGCTAGTGGCAGTACCGATATGTTTACAGGGATGGCGCTTTCGGAAAACGTTATTGCTTTGCGGGTAGCGCAGGACGTAGGGTTAGAAAAAGTGGTGAGGATGGCGCAAAGGCTAGGGGTGAAGTCTCCACTTAATCCTATTCCTGGTTTAGTTATTGGTCAAAGTGAAGCCAACGTATTAGAAATGACTGGTGCTTTTGGTGCGATCGCTAATAAAGGCATTTGGAACCCGCCCCGCGCGATTAAGCGAATTTATGATAGTAGTGACTGTAGCGATCGCGCTCAACCTAAAACTTGCCGTTTGATCTATGATGCTACCCAAGATAGTCAAGGTAGTCAGCAAGTGCTACAACGTTCCGTCGCCGATACAGTAACCAGTTTGCTTAGAGGTGTTGTGCAGCGCGGCACAGGTCGCAGTGCTAGTTTAGGATTGGGGGAGGCTGGTAAAACAGGCACAACCGACCGCAACGTTGATTTGTGGTTTATTGGTTTTGTACCCAAAAATCAGTTAGTTACAGGTATTTGGTTGGGAAACGACAATAATTCCCCCACTAATGGTAGCAGCGCCCAAGCCGCTCAATTGTGGGGAAACTATATGCGTAAAGTTGTCCAGTAATTATAGCGGTCAGCTATCAGCAGTCAGCACCGTCAGCTTTTTTAAAGCAAATGTTGCCAAAGGTTTTAGAACGCTTAAATGTGTTAACATCTGTGGCTACTGCTATATTTAATTATTTCGACCTCTTACCAACGGCTAATTTCCATAACACCACTAGGTTTTAAAACCACTTTAAAGTGGGCTAGAGGTTCCTCCACATCTACTTTAGAGTTGCTATTTTTAAATAATTCAGGAAGAGGAGTTTTTCTGAGGTAATCAAAGGCGGATTGATTTTGCGGTTCATAGTCTGAAAACACACCGTCTTTATCCACAGCAACTCGATATACCAAATTACGGGTGGAATTAGGTAGACCTTGCCATTTGGGTCTGATTTTGTCGTCTAGCTGTTGCTGTAAACTTTTGAGTTGGTCGGCATCGGTTATTTGTTTCCCTAAGCTAGGTTTGCTGGTATATCCTAGCCAAGGGCTAACTTGTAGTTCTCCTTTATCTGTGAATACCACCTTGAATAAAGCTATACGTTCTGCGATCGCACCTTCGCTATTAGTGGGAGTGTAGAGTAACTTTGGTAGCGGTGTTTCGTCTATGCGATCGCCTGCTGCCGTATTAACTGGTTTGTAAGCTAAAATTGCCCCATCTTTGCCTACCCCTAAGCGATAGATCAGGCTTCTATTCAGTTCACGTCGATTTTCCCATTGCAGATCAATTTGGTTGTAAATTTTCCGTTGTAAAAAATATAGCTGACTAGGCCTAGTAATTTCTGGAACTGAAGCAACCAATGCTTCCAAGTCAGCAGTAGAAGTAGGAGTTCCAGTAGGGTTGGGAGTTGGAGTTGTACTAGGGGTTGGAGTTGTACTAGAGGTGGGAGTTGTGCTAGGAGTTGCCTGAGCCTTAGCATTTGGTGCTGTATCTTTGGGAGGCTCCACCTTGGGAATAGGGATTAAAGAAAATGCGATCGCTGCCACTGCCAAACTTGTCACCCCTAGTGCGGCTGGTGCTGCTCGCTTGGCAACTGGCTCACGAGTAGTTAGATCACGCTTAGATACTGGTTTGAGCTTTAGCGTTAAATCTGGTAGGGTGCGGGAGTCAGCCAGGAATTGATCCACCGCCTCCACTAAATCAAATAACTGTACTGTTGTTAAATCAAAATGTATTGGTTGAGATACTACAGCCGTCTGTCCTGTACTAGATCCGGTTCCTACACTGTTGACTAAATTTGGTTGTACTATTAAACGGTGCCGATTTTTACCTGGAAACGGCTGCAAATGCAATAAAGCTGGCTGGTTACCCGAAGCTACTGGGTGCGGGACTGTACTTAGAAATTCTTGAGCATAATTGCTAACCCCTGACACCAGACTTTCCAGAAAGTCTCTCCCTCCAGTTAGGGGTTGTCGCTGACCAACAAAATGGCACTCAGCATTTACCACAATTGACATGATGGGGCGGGGGTCTGGCTGACCCGTCGTAGATGTGCCATCACTCAGCCCTTCCAAAATTAGCGTACAGTTGGGCAGACTATACTGACGTTTAATCGTCATTCCACCTCTCCATCAAACAAACTGATCCAAAAGCGTTGCATTCCAGAAGTTCCGGTACAGAATAGCAGTTGACTCAACAGTGACATTGCCAAAGCATTTAATTTTTCATCCGACCTGTAATCTGATACAGTTGTGCGTCGTGGATTCATCCGACTACGGAAATGAGCCCTAAACCTTTCTAAATACTCCGACAAGCGAAAATTGTTTTCTACAGGTAGCTGTTTTTCATTAAGTTGTTGGTATTCCAGTAAAAACTGCCGGAGTACCACAGTTAAACGTCTGGCTATATAGCAAGCAACAACCACTAATGCTTTAGCTTCATCTAAAGTTAAGTTACGTCTACTATGAGCTTTTCGTAAAGGGTTAGTACTACGCAAACGCCACAATACTACTCTGTTTTTGATGATCTCCTGAAGTTGCAGATCCTGTACCATTGCCAACATAACTTCAGAACCCCCCAGTTCCAAGGCTTCTATTGCCAGTAGAATCAGGTCAATTTGCACTTTAGCCCGACGTGGCATGACGTTAGATGAAATTGGCGGGCTAGGCAGATTATCCAAAATCATTGGTTTAGGCTGGGCAGTAGGACTGTTTAATGGCATTACGCTCACAGAAAAAATCATTCCAAATAGCACATCTGGGGGAACTTGACATTTACAAGCATTACTTTAAAAGGCTTGCAACCTTATAATAGTTGACACTTGCGCTTAAGCACTCAGCTTGTTAGCGATCAGCTTGGTAAACTCGCCACCGAAATCGGGCAAAAATCTTTTTAGGGTTCCATTGGAAAACTTTTTGCCAAAGCTCATGGGAAACCATAAAAAGCTGAGGGATAACCGTTGAGGGCTAATTGCTTTGACTTTTAATCCTGGCATTTGTGCCTAAGTGCGATTTATCAACTACCGACATTTACATACTCAAGAGCAAGCTAGTTCTGTAGTTTTAGTTTTAAAACAAAAACAATCTAACTTCCTAGTGTACGATTTTCCAGGTATCTAGTAGCAAGCTTCACTCTCTTGAAAAATCGGTTGCCTGGTGCTACAGATGCCATAAACCTCCAATTATCAATTTAGTTGCTCATGGATGTAAAATCTCTAATTCGCGAGATTCCCGACTTCCCTAAGCCTGGAATTTTGTTTCGAGACATAACCACACTGCTACGCGACCCAGAAGGACTACGCTCTACCATTGATACCTTAACCGAGAAGTGTACTGATTTGGCTCCCGATTACATCGTCGGTATGGAGTCACGCGGTTTTATTTTTGGTGCGCCCCTAGCTTATAAATTGGGAGCAGGATTTATCCCTGTACGTAAACCAGGAAAACTGCCTGCTGCTGTACATACGGTTGAGTATGAACTGGAGTATGGTACGGATAAACTAGAGATACATCAAGATGCTTTGCGTCCAGGTAGTCGCGTTTTGATTGTGGATGATCTAATCGCCACAGGTGGAACTGCTGCTGCTACAGCTTCTTTGGTGCAGCAAACTGGCTGTGAACTGGTGGGCTTTGGCTTCATTATTGAGCTAGTGGATTTGAGTGGACGTAAACTATTGCCGGATATTCCGATTAAAACGCTATTTCAATTTTAGATTTTAGATCCCAGATTGGGGGTGGCTGGTAAAACCCCAAAACTTGTGGTTAACCAGTAACCTCTGAATCAATTAACAATTATCAATTAACAATTATCAATTAAATTGACAATTGACTTATCGCCAGCATTGATATAAGTTTATTTCTTCCGGTGCTACTTATGGCTTCTACTAAAGATTTTTCCAGGGTTGATGTCGCAGATAAAATTACTAATTGGCTACAAGGATTGTTTACTAATGAAACTTTTCTTTATGTAGTCAAGCGGTTGTTGCAGGCGCTGTTAACGATACTTCTAGCATCGGCGTTGAGTTTTGCAATTATTCAACTAGCTCCAGGTAATTATCTCGATACTTTGAGGCAAAACCCCAAAATTTCACCTGAAAGAATTAAGGAATTGACGATTCAATTTGGGTTGGATAAGCCAGCATTTGAGCAATATTGGCGTTGGCTGGTGCGGGTAGTTACTCAAGCTGATTTTGGCACAAGTTTTGTTTATTTCCGACCTGTGGCTTCTTTATTATGGGAGAGAATACCAGCTACTTTACTGTTGGCGATCGCATCTATTATTTTTACTTGGGGTATTGCTATTCCTTTGGGTATTATTGGCGCTGTTAACCAAAATCGTATGGCTGACCGAGTATTGCGTGTAATTAGTTACATCGGTCAAGGTTTTCCGAGTTTTATTACTGCTTTAGTTTTGTTAATCTTTGCCCAATTTACTTCGCCTTTGTTTCCTGTTGGTGGTATGACCAGCATCAACTATGCTGATTTATCTCCTTTAGGTAAGGTGTTAGATATCGGCTGGCACATGATTCTACCGACAGTCGCTCTAAGTATTACTAGCTTTGCTGGGTTACAGCGAATTACTAGAGGTGAATTGTTAGACGTACTACGTCAGGACTACATTCAAACGGCGCGTGCGAAAGGACTACCAGAAAATCGGGTAATTTATGTTCACGCTTTGCGTAATGCAATTAACCCTCTAGTGACGTTACTTGGTTTTGAGTTTGCCAGCTTACTCAGTGGTGCTTTTATTGCGGAATTTTTCTTTAATTGGCCTGGTTTGGGACGTTTAATTTTGCAAGCTGTAACTGCTCAAGACCTTTATTTAGTAATGGCTAGTTTGATGATGGGTGCTGTGATGCTAATTTTGGGCAACTTGTTAGCAGATTTACTGCTCAAAGCTGTTGATCCTCGCATTCGTCTGGAAGATCTGAAATAACAATGACCGATGACCAATGACCAATGACCAATGACCGATGACCAAAAACCATGTTATCCGAAGTTTACTATTTGTTGCGATCGCGAGTTGATGGTAAGTATTTAGTCGCTAAACCTAATCCTAATCAAGTTGAGTCTACTTATCTATTGATGTTTCGTGAAGATTTTGATGCCCTCAGTTATCTAAATACTCATGGTGCTGATGTAGCGGACCGCTTTGCTGTAGAGTCTATTACTGGAAACCAGCTAAAAAGTCTGCTTCAAAGGTGGGGTTTCAAAGGCGTTGGGATTGTTAAAGACCCCTTAACCCCAAAGGTTGAGTTCTTATCGGGCATTTAATCTGAATTATTGACATGAATGGCTCTTTACAAAGCTCTAAGTAAATCTGTCTCGCTATAGATGCCGAAATCTTCCAAATTTGAGCAAATAAAGAAGGTGCTTCAAAAGTTCGCTGTTTTGTAACGGATTAGCGGCTCTGAATAACCCACTACAAAAAATAAGGAGAAACTGTTTATGAAATCTATCCGTTTGAATTTATCTGCTTTAATACGCCCATTGCGTGTAGTTGTAGCTGCTTGTGTTTGTGCTTTCCTATTGTTTACTGCTGCTGCGCCTGCTTACAGCGCTAATGCAAGTCATCCTAGAAGTGGAGAAACTAACTTGTTGGATATCGAGCGGAAATCCCAAGAAGCTGTATTGGAAAATCCCTATAACCTCCAAGAAACACAACAAGAAGCTAGCAAGGGTCTGAATGAAATTCAAGGCGACTCTGATATTGATAAGATGAAACGCCCAGAAAATTCTCAAGGTAAGTCAGTCGAAGAAAAAATCGAAAAAGCACTAGAAAAGGTTACAGGTAAATAACACCAGAATTCTAGATTCTGTTGTGTCTATAAGAGGCGAATGAGGCAGGCAAAGAAGTCTGCCTAATTTTTTTACCAACTGCCACCACTACCACCGCCACCGCTACTACCTCCACCAAAATCGCTACCGCTACTGCCAGTGCTACCGCTATTATCACCACTAAAATTACTGCTGGAACTACTATCGCTACTGTAACTACTGCTGGAACTGCTGGTAGACTGGACTATACACGGGATTATTTCTTCTTGCCATGACTCATAACCACAGCAATGGCAATAATTGTAAATCTGCCGTCTGCCTTCACTATATTTTGTAGGGTATTGCAACACTTGTTTTATGCGTTCTGCTGTGAGTTCTTCACAGGTAAAGCAAGTTGTATACGAGGAATTGAGAATATAGGTGCGAATATGAATGCCTGTTCCGGTTAGCTGTGGGCGACAATGGGAACATTGCCAAGCTTCAAATGTAATGCTTCCCAACTGTTGCGCTACTTGTTCTGGTTTGCTGAGATAAGGTTGAACGGCTGTTTGATCGAGTTTTTCCATCGGATTTTTGCATTGTTGGCAATACATTGGGCTAGAGCCACTTCCAGAGCCATATTTGCGCGATTTTCCTTCTGGAGAAATAAATCTGCGACGATTTTTGAGATAAACGCCTGTTCCTACTGCTAAGGCTAGTCCCCCACCCAACCCGTATAACCAAGGTAAACCAGAATTGTTGGCTGGTTGCTCGGCAATGACATTAGCAATTTGCTCGTTATTCAAATTCTCAACTAATGCTTTTGTGCCAGCGAGTGCGCCACCATTATAGTCACCTTGCTTAAAGTGTGGTGTAATTTCTTTGCTGATAATATTGCCAACTTTAGCATCTGGTAAAATGGCTTCAATGCCATATCCCGTTTCAATTTCTACTCGTCGCTCTCCTTTAGAAATTAACAGCAGTACGCCATTATCTTCGCCTTTTTTACCAATACCCCAACGATTAAATAGCGCAGTAGCAAACTGCTTCGGTGTTGCTGATGGCTTAGTATCTGGTACTGTTACTACAGCAATTTCAGTGCCAGTTTGCTCTTCGAGTTCTGAAACTAACTGATTAATTTTTGATTCTGTGGGCTGACTAAGAATATTTCCCATATCTGTTACCCAGCCGCTATTTACTTTGCGAGGGTTGGGTACTGCTTCCACATTTACACCCAAACTAGGAAGTGCAAAACTACTTACGGCTAGACTTAAAAACCCCGCATAAACATTTTTTTTGTAAATAAATGCCATAGTTTGCATAAACCTTTGTACTGAGACTAGCTGTTTATGACTTCAATTTTCAACACAGCGTTTACAGAAAATCACAACCTAATTTTTTTGTAATTAACTATGAATTACCAACCGCCGCCAGCACCGCCACCGCCGCTACTACCACCACCAAAACTACCGCCACCACCGCTACTACCACCATTAAAACCACCACTGCCACTAAAGCTGCCACCGCTATAGTTAGTAATGAAACTACCACTATTCCCGCCACCATTATGAGGTGGAGGAGATGGGGGTCTAGGGGGAATTCTCTCTTCTATTTCTGCGTGGTAGGAACAATTGTGACAGTGTTTAATCGCTAATTGTTTGCCTGATTTATATCTAGTTGGTTTTTCTAAAATTTTATGCTTTTGTTCTATGGTAAATTCCTGACATTGAGGGCATTTGCTACCCTCGCCCCAGCAATAAGAACGTAGATGTATTCTTAGTTGTGGCTGTTGTTGAGAACAATTAGGACATTGCCAACCTACAAATTTAAGATTACCGAGCTTTGCTGCTAATTGCTCTTTTTCAGTAAGATATGGCTCAAGTTTGCCCTCAACAATTTTTTTTAATAAAGTTTTACAATTGGCACAGGAAACTGGAAGCGATCGCATAATTGCTTCATCATAATAGCGTTTGCCTTCTACGTGCGATCGCCCTACTGGTGCTAGCAAAACTTTGTGCTTAGATCTGGCATAAGCTACTGCTGCTACTACTCCTCCGCCAGCTATTCCACCTAGTAGATAAATTAGCCAATGAACGCCTGCAATAGTATCTGTTTGAATAGTTATTATTTGGGAATTACCTTGAGGATGATTAGCTATATTTTTAGTTGAAATATCCCCCTTTAAAGCTACTACTATTGCTTGCGTACCAACAAGTGTGCCACCATCAAAATCACGTTGCTTAAAACGTGGGGTAATGTCTCGTGCAATAATATTACCAACTTTTGCATCTGGTAAAATGGCTTCAACGCCGTATCCAGTTTCAATTTCTACTCGTCGCTCTCCTTTAGAAATTAACAGTAGTACGCCGTTATCTTTGCCTTTTTTACCAATACCCCAGCGATTAAACAAGCTTGTAGCAAACTGCTTAGGTGTAGCTGATGGCTTAGTATCTAGTACTGTTACAACAGCAATTTCAGTGCCATTTTTAGCTTCTAATTCTGAAATTAGCTGATTAATTTTTGATTCAGTGGGCTGACTAAGAATATTTGCCATATCTGTTACCCAACCACTATTGACTTTGCGGGGGTTGGGTACTGCTTCCACATTTACAGCCAAACTAGCTATTGGGAAGCTGATCGCAGCTAATGTCAACAAGCTAGTAGTAACAGTTTTTCTAGAAATAAATGCTACAGATAGCATAAATATATCTACTAGGGAGAACTGAGCAAATTTAGCTAACCTGAAGTTAAGCAATTTTCGTTTTACCCAATAGCTAGAGCTAGAGGTACGATTTGGTTTTTAAAGGTTAGCTATGTATGAATTCAATTTTCCACAAGGATTTTCCAGAAAATTAAAAACTAAATTTTTGCTTAAGGAGACTGGTGGCTGGTAATCGTAGATTAGAAAAACTCCTTCACTTTTATTTAGGTCTAATTACTTAAATTTTCTATTGCTTAAAATCCCAGAATGAGTATTGATGACTCTTTCTTCCGATATTAGAGAAGTAGCTAGTGAATTATATATATACTCTATTTAGTTAGCTAGACAAGATTATGAGGGATTTAGACACTCGTATTTCCCAAGAAATGACACCGGAAGTGTTTGCCGTTGCTTCCCGCCTTTATGCTGAAAAAAGTCAAGAATATTCTCTACAGGAATTAATGGAGGCAGGTGCAGAGGCACAGATTCCACCTGAGTTTATTCAGCAAGCGTATCAAGAAATTCAAATAAAACGGCAACAAGCGCAAGAACGACGTAAAAAATTAATAATTATTTTAGCTAGTGTGGGTGTTGTAGTGGGCGGATGGGGCATTTGGACTTATAATTCTCTTGCTAGTGCTGCTCAAAAGGTAGATTCAGCTTGGGCGCAGGTAGAAAACCAATTTCAACGTCGTGCTGATTTAATTCCTAATTTGGTAAGAGTAACTGAAGCTTCTGCGAAACAGGAACGTGATTTAGCTGCTTTATTGACGCGATCGCGCACTTCATATTTACAAGCAGATACACCAGGGGAAAAGGCGGTAGCAAGTACTCAAGTTTCTCAAGCTATTAACCAATTCCAAAACTACGTGGCTAACAATCCCCAGCTACAATCTTCTCAGGCATATATTAATCTACAATATGAGTTGGCTGGAACTGAAAATCGGATTGCTGTAGAGAGAATGCGTTATAACCAAGCAATTCAAGCTTATAATCAAAAGGTTAAAGTGTTTCCCAACTCTGTTGTAGCTAAGATTTTGGGATTTGAGTCTAAGCCTTTGTTTAAAGCGGAGATAAAGGAAGTACCCAGAATAAATTAGTTTAAAAATAATATTTCAAACTAATTGGTTTTTTCGTTTTCTGTACTTGTAAAGTTTGTTAATAAATCTTAAATAAAAATTGTAATTGTTTCCTAACTCACTCATAGGTAGCCTTGCTGGATGTCACCGAAAGGCTTGACTGAAAGCAGAAACAACATAAACGCCTAAAATCAATTAAGAGAAACTATAATGGTCGGGTTGTGGCTTTTAAAATCGGTTTACTAGGATTAGGTACAGTTGGCGCAGGTACAGCGCAGATATTGCTGGATAGGGCAAGTCGTCATCCACTGTTGCAAGAAATAGAGATTCACTCCATAGGAGTGCGATCGCTCTCTAAATCTCGACCTGTACAATTAGCAGATGAGTTGTTGACGACAGACTTAGAAGCAATTGTTAACGATCCCGCAGTTGATATTGTCGTAGAGGTGCTGGGTGGCTTAGAACCTGCGCGATCGCTAATACTCAAAGCTATTGCTAATGGTAAGCACGTAGTAACTGCTAACAAGGCTGTCATTGCCCGCTACGGGGATGAAATTTATACGGCTGCTAATTCTGCGGGTGTTTATGTGATGCTGGAAGCAGCAGTTGGTGGTGGTATTCCCATCATTCAACCTTTGAAGCAATATTTGGGTGTTAACCGCATTCATGCTGTGACTGGTATTGTTAACGGCACTACTAATTACATCCTGACGCGGATGCAAACCGAGAAGGGAGAATTTGGTGATATTCTGGCAGATGCTCAGAAGCTTGGTTATGCTGAGGCTGATCCGACAGCAGATGTTGATGGTTTGGATGCTGGGGATAAAATAGCGATTTTGGCTTCTTTAGCTTTTGGCGGAAGAATTAAGCTGCAAGAAGTCTATTGCGAAGGTATTCGCAAAGTAAGTGCAGCAGATATTGCTTATGCAGATAAGTTAGGATTTGTGATTAAATTGTTGGCGATTGCTAAATTACAGCAACCAGCAACAGATAATAGTCCAGAAGCGTTAGAAGTGAGAGTTAACCCCACATTTGTACCCAAAACTCATCCGCTTGCCAGTATTAATGGTGTTTACAATGCGATTTTAGTAGAAGGGGAACCGCTAGGACAAGTAATGTTTTTTGGTCCTGGCGCTGGCGCGGGGGCTACTGCTAGTGCAGTCGTGGCGGATATTATGAATATTGCTGCTGTACTTAAGAGCAATAATAATGCGACAACGCTACACCCACTATTAAGTTGTTCTCATCAACATTATTGTGCGATCGCGCCAATAGAGGATGTAGTAACTAGATTTTATGCTCGTTTCCTGACCAAAGATCGTCCTGGTGTTATTGGTAAATTAGGCACTTGTTTTGGAAATCACAACGTTAGCTTAGAATCCATTGTGCAGATTGGCTTTCAAGATAGTCTAGCTGAAATTGTTGTTGTAACCCATGATGTACGTGAAGGCAACTTTAGAAAAGCTTTAGATGAGATTCGCAGCTTAGATGCTATAGATAGCATTCCTAGCATCCTGCGAGTACTTTAAAACTTCAGCTAATCAGTAAAGATTAACTTTGCTGATTTAAATTACTTTTAGATGCAAAACGTTGTCTGTAGTGCGGGCATCTTGCCCGCGTCTTGTTTGGCGTAAATCCTAATATAGCCAAGTAGCTAAAACTCTTCAAAAAGCTAGAGGTATTACTCTCAAAAATTAAGACAAAATTGGACAAGATTCTGTGTGGAGGCAAATTTTATGCCTGATGAGCGTATTGGTAATACTACAGAGCATCATCCACTATATACGTCAGGTGGCACTGTAACTACAGATCCTCCTTTACGAAGTTCAGAGGATATAGAATTACAAAGTCTTGCTAGACTACCCTATTCTATGCGGCGGGCTTACGCTTGGTTAGGTCTATTAACTGGGTTATCTGTCGTTTCACTCGGCTTACTGGCAGGATTTACAATTTCTTTAAGGCAAGAGAACAAACAATTACAACAACAACTTGCAAGTCTCAACGCTTATAAAGCGCAAATTGATCAAGTTAATACTTTAGAAACTAGAATCACTACTTTAGAAGCTCAATCTGCTGGAATTAATCAAAATATAGGTGTAATTAGACAACAAGTTCCTAAAGACTTACCAACTCAACTTAAGAATATTCAAGGCAACATTGCTTCGATGCAAAGCAACCTTCAAAGAGTTGAGTCTAATACAGTAACTCGTCAACAGATGGAGCAACGTATACAGCAAGCATTGCAAACTTTAAATAATCCGACGACTCCTTCAGTGAGAGTTATTCCAACAACGCCTAAGCCTCCAAGTGTAAAAAGGTGAGTTAAGCTGTTGTATTTCTAAATTTCATGTTTTAGGGGAAAGGACGGAGAGGAAGAAGGTTGAGCAACTTTTATCTAACTTAAAAATATACAAGTTAAATGCGTGTTAGCTTAATACAGTTTCACTTTAATAGTTACTTCCTTCCCACTAAAAGATTACCGATTATATTCTTCTTTTTCCTTGGCGTTCTTTGCGCCTAAAACGCTGGCGCGTTTCGCTTCGCTAAGGCGGTTTTTAAAATAGGTATTCTTTAGGTGGGAAGGGAGTAATACAAATACAGCAGATTTTAAGTTAGTGAAGTAGAAATCACCCTACCCCCCAGCCCCGCCCATTATTAAGGAATGGGGTAATTTTTTATTTTATCTTTATGTAATAAAGAGCAGGGATATTATTAACTTTTAGGCTTTTTTCCCTGCCCGCAGACATTGAGAATTCAACCAGTAGAAAACTTAAGTGCTGACTATTATTTCGCTACGGGAGCTAATTCTGGTTGTGGTGGGGGGAGAGTTGGTTCTTCGGTAATGCCATAGATGGAGTTGTACAACTTAACATACTCTTTAGCAGATTTCTCCCAACCAAAGTCCATCTGCATACCGCGTTGTTGTAACTCTTGCCATCTATCTTTGTAACGGAAGCCTTCCCAAGCTCGTACCATACAAGTATAAAGATCTAGAGGTTCGTAACGGTCGAAAGAGTAGCCAGTACCAGCATGATTCATGGGGTCATGGTGGGAGACTGTATCAACTAAACCACCTGTACGACGCACAATTGGTACACAGCCGTAACGCATAGCTAACATTTGGCTAATACCGCAAGGCTCAAAGCGGCTGGGCATCAGGAAGGCATCTGATCCGGCGTAGATGCGGCGAGAAAGGGCATCGTTATAGAGTAAATAGGTGGCGACGCGACCAGGGTAGCGGGAGGCTAGTTGCCACAATTGGGTTTCGTAGAAGCGATCGCCTGTTCCCAAGATCACAATCTGAGCATCGGTGTACGCCAAGTAGCGTTCTAAAATTTGTAGAACTAAATCAATTCCTTTTTGTTCTACTAACCTACTTACAAGACCAATTAAAAAGGCATTGGCGTTAACTTCTAAACCTACTTCTTCTTGCAGAGCAATTTTATTAGCGCGACGCTTATCTAACGTATCGGCAGTAAAAGTCTGAGCAATGTATTTATCATCGGCTGGGTTATATAGTTCTGTATCAATACCGTTAACGATACCGGATAACTTGCCACTGATGAAAGATAACAAACCTTCTAGAGTTTCCCCATAAGTAGGTGTTTGAATCTGCTGGGCATAAGTGGGAGAAACAGTATTAACTCGGTTAGCAAACTGCACAGCAGCAGCCATTGTGTTGTGACCTTGCATATACCAAGGACACCAAGTAATTTTATCTAAATACCAACGCCAAGGACCTTGGTAAGCTAAGTTGTGAATCGTGAAGACGCTAGTAATATCTGGGTCTTGGTTCATCCACACTGGCAACATCCCAGTATGCCAGTCGTGGCAGTGGACAATTTCTGGCTTCCAGTAGTTCCAGCAAAACTCGGCTGCGCCGTTGGCAAATAAAGTGAAGCGCCATTCTTCATCTTCCCCACCATAAACCCGACGATTGGAAAACGCCGGATGACCAAATAAGTATAGGGGGACATCTGTTCCAGGTAGCACACTTTCATGTACGGTAAAATCCTGAAACATGGCATAACCCCGCCAACTTGGGTCTTTGGGAATGTCCATTTTGTCGGGCAAGAAGCCGTAATAAGGCATGAAAATCCGTACATCATGCCCCATGCGTCTTAAAAATTTGGGTAATGCCCCAACGACATCCCCCATACCGCCAACTTTAGCTATTGGCGCTGCCTCTGCTGCAACAAATAGAATCCGCATATTTAGTGGGTGCGCTTCGTTTAATGATTGTTAAATCATACCGAGCATTGATAGCAATTAGCGATTAGCTGTCAGCAATTAGCTATCAGCTATTTAATAAAATGCTAATTAGCAGAATAGATTAAGAGTTATTTAAAAAAGTAGGGGCAAACGGCCGTTTGCCCCTACCATCTATTCTTGTTCTTGCAAAACTTCTTTCAATCCACCTGAGCGATTAACTTGAATGAAAATCTCCTCTAGGATTTCTTTTGCGCCTTGTTGACGTAGGCGTTGGGCGAGTTCAATGCCTAACTGTTCTGCATCAGCAGTAGCACCAGTAATCGTATCTTTGATTACGCGCTGACCATCAAGGCTGGCAACTAAACCAGTTAAGGTGAGGGTATCACCTTCTATGCTGGTGTTAACGCCTATGGGTACTTGGCAACCTCCTTCGAGTTCGCGCAAGAAGGCACGTTCAGCATAGCAACGTTGGGCTGTGGGAGTGTGTTCTAATACTTTTTTGAGTATTTCTAGAACTTCGGTATCGTCGGTGCGACATTCGATGCCTAAAGCGCCTTGTCCGACGGCGTGAAGGGAGACTTCAGGGGGGATAATTTGATGAACGCGATCGCTCATTCCTAGTCGATTTAAACCTGCAACTGCCAATATAATTGCATCGTATTCACCCGCGTCTAATTTGGCTAGTCGGGTATTTAAATTACCCCGCACATCTTTAAATGCTAGGTGAGGGAAGTGGTGACGTAGTTGAGCAAGTCTGCGTAGGGAAGATGTACCTACTACTGCGCCTGCTGGCAGGGTTTCAAGTTGCTTGTCTTTGTGCTTTTCGTGGACTACGAGAGCATCTGCGGGATTTTCTCTTTCTGTCACGCACCCTAAAATTAAACCTTCGGGTAATCTAGTGGGTAAATCTTTGAGAGAATGCACAGCTAAGTCTGTGTCGTTATCGAGCATTCCCTGTTCGAGTTCTTTGGTGAATAATCCTTTATCCCCAATTTTGGCTAGGGGAACATCGAGGATTTTGTCCCCTTGAGTACTCATGGTGTGGACTTCAAAGGTACGATCTGGGAAGTGTTTCTGGAGTTGTTCTTGTACCCAATAAGTCTGAACTAAAGCGAGTTGGCTTTTACGAGAACCGATGCGAATTGTACGAGCAGGACTGGAAACTATGGATGACATAGAGCGATCGCGTGAAAAGTTGCGAATAGGGTCACTCGATCTAGACTACCGCAGGCGAGGGATATAATCAGCCTTTAAGGGGTTGATAGTTTTCTCTTTTTGAAAAGATATAAAGATTTTTTACCGCAGATCAACACAGATGTTTGTCGCCGCTTTAAAAAGCTTCTTTCAAATATTGCTCTAGTTGTGCTGTACGCTGTTTAGTCAATTCTGCAAGACAACCACTGTAAATCATTGGAGCCATAGATCCTCCCTCGACTTGGCTTTCTTCAAAAGTACAGCTAAGATCTCTAAATTTAATCCATGCTTGTTGTGCAGCAATTAATTTTTGGCGTTGGGAGCCGGAATACTTAGGTAGTAGCTTTTGATAAGCTTGGTTAAGTTTTTTATCATTTTTTTGGTAACGCAACTCTTCACAAATATTCATTTCTACTTGCGTTTGAGGGTTTTTACAGTTAGGTTGTTGAGCAATTTTAGTTTCTGCTACACCTGGCGTAGTGCCTGCCAATATTGCTGCGGTAGTGCTTAAACTGATGGAAGTTGTTATACCTATTATTGCTGTTAATAATTTACGCATAAATAATTTGTTTGTGGTTCGTAAAACTAACATAGCAGAAATGCCGAAGTACAACGTTATAGACTGGTATTAGGTTGCGCGATCGCACACCAGATTTAACAATAATTTTTGTTAATAACTATTTAACAATTCGCTCTTAGAAACATCAAGATGAATTACGAACGCCTTCAAGTTGCAATAGATTTGTTACAAAATGCTGCTAACCGTATGCAATATTTAATCGAAACCAGTCCGCCTGATGAAGCGAGTAATCAGACGGTTTATCAATCTAAAGAAATTTTGCAGCAAGCTTTAGCTGAAATGTTAGCCGCGATCAATCCTCCTGAACTTACACATATTCCCCCAGAGTTACTAGATAAAGCAAATGCTTTGGGAATTCCCCTAACTGATATCGAAGTTAGGGTAGCTATTTCTACTCATCATCCTAGCCAGTTTGCAGGTGTTTTGGCAGAAATAGAAAATCGCGCCGAGCAAATTAGAAGAAAACGGGAATATTTACTATACAGGATTTCTGATATGCCTGTGGAAAAGTTAGGTTCAAGACTTCCAATTGTTTCTGCTGTTGATTTTAACTGGTCTGAAGAAGTTACTCCCGTAGAAGTACGGGAGGCGATCAAAGCTAAATACCAGATTGATAAATTAATTCAAAAACGCTCTTTATCCCGTTTATCTCTATTTGAAAAAATTAAGGAAGCTAATCTCGCTTGGCAACAATCTCAATCTGCTGAAACATTTTTGGAATCAGAGAAAAATGAACTTCTTTAACATTTTTTATGTTTGTAAATTTAACCAGCCATTTTTAATTTATCACTATTAACATTATTTAATTTTTTGCTTAACAAATGCCATTATTTGAGCCATTTGTTTTTTAACGGCTTCTATCTCTGCTTGCATTTTAGCATTTCTTTCAACTAAAGCCTTCACTTGTAATTTTAATTGTTGGATATCATCTGAACCAGCAACAGATTTATCCGCAACATTAGCTGCAACTTTTACACCATTATTTGCTTGTGCCTGTCGGGTTTTGGCTTTTGCCATTGCCGATTTCATTGCTACTATTAATGCTTTCTGATCAAATGGTTTTTCAATAAATTCAAATAATTGAATTAGTTGGGGAATTTTCGCTGTCACCTCGTCTTTACGACCAGACATTACTACTAAAGGAATTGCCAGTAGTTCTTTATGAGCTTGCATTTTTTCTATGACTTCCCAACCATTCATCTTAGGCATAAAAAAGTCTAATAAAATGAGGTTGGGACGCTCTTTACGCATTAACTCCAGTCCTTCTACGCCGTCTTGTGCTTCTATAACGTCAAATGAACCTTTCGGTAACATTTCTTTAACTTGCATCCGAATGGTTTT
Organism: Crinalium epipsammum PCC 9333; assembly: GCF_000317495.1. Classification (GTDB taxonomy): domain Bacteria; phylum Cyanobacteriota; class Cyanobacteriia; order Cyanobacteriales; family PCC-9333; genus Crinalium; species Crinalium epipsammum. Next base: position 3,424,196 of record NC_019753.1, on the reverse strand, counting down.
ACCGTCATCAACAATCAGTACTTTTTGACTTGCCATAGGTAACTGCACTCCTGTATGATAAGTAGCTTAAATTTATTTAAGTTCAAGCTCAATTTATATGATATAAATTTTTGTGAATCTTAACATATTATTTAAAGATATGTAATTTAAAAAAAATAATAAATTAAACCTAAGAAATAAAGTAAATCAACTCAAAGTACTAACTAAGAGCAAGTCTGTTGATTTTATTTAAAAAATGGGGAGCGAGTAAAATTCAAAAATGAGTATCCCTGATAAATTGATTAATCTTTTTGAGTATGAAGGGCTAGCTAGCCAGCAGCTATCGAGTATGGCACTAGATTACTATGCTAGCGGTGCGTGGGATGAGATTACGCTGCGAGATAACCGAGAAGCGTTTGAGCGGTGGAAACTCCGTCCCAAGATGTTAGTAGATGTCAGCAAACGTAATTTAAGCACTACTATTCTAGGTTCTTCTATTGATTTACCAATACTAATTGCGCCAATGGCTTTCCATTGTCTGGCGACTCCAGAAGGGGAATTAGCTACGGCAAGGGCGGCGGCTAAGTTGGGAACTGTGATGGTGTTGAGTACACTATCAACTAAGAGTATAGAAGAAGTAGCGATCGCTTCAGGTCAGTCGAAATTAGCAGCAGATTCTACAAGGAGAAATCCTTTGTGGTTTCAGCTATATGTACATCGCGATCGCGATCTGACAAAATCATTAGTAGAACGCGCTTATGCCGCAGGTTTCCAAGCACTATGTCTAACTGTTGATGCTCCCATGTTAGGGCGACGCGAGCGAGATCAGCGTAACCAATTTGTGCTTCCACCGGGGATGGAATTAGCTAATTTAAAGAATTTGGCAGATTTAGAAATTAGTCACAAACCAGATGAATCAGGTTTATTTCACTATTTTTCAGAACAACTTGACCCAGCTATAACTTGGAAAGATTTAGAGTGGCTGCAATCTCTTTCCCCACTACCATTAATAGTTAAAGGCATTTTACGGGGTGATGATGCAATTCGTGCTGTGGAACATGGAGCTAAGGCAATAATTGTATCAAATCATGGGGGGAGACAATTAGATGGTGCGATCGCTTCGATTGATGCTTTGAGTGAAATAGTTGCTGCTGTAGGAAATCAAGCTGAAGTTCTCGTAGACGGTGGCATTCGGCGTGGTACTGATGTTCTTAAAGCCTTAGCTTTAGGCGCAAAAGCTGTGCTTTTAGGTCGCCCTATATTGTGGGGGTTAGCTATAGGAGGAGAAGCAGGGGCGCAGCACGTTTTAGAATTGTTGCGTGATGAGCTTGATTTAGCAATGGCATTGAGTGGTTGTAGCAATTTACAAGATATTGACCCTAGTTTAGTAGTCAAGCTGTAATCAGAATAATTGCTAAGGACAAGCGATCGCTTTGCTTAAACCCAATAAAATAAAACTAACATTGTAAAGTTAGCCAGAAGCCAATAGCCAATGGTCAATTGACCATCATCATAATATGAGTAATCTGCGCGACACTAGATCACCTGCTTTACCCAACATCCTCACCAATGTTTGTCGGGGTGCAATAGCCACAGCCACACTGTTAGCTACAATTCCTTTGTTACCTGCAACTGCTGAAAACCTCGAACATACTAGACAATTGCTATCAACTAAACAATGTCAGCAATGTGATCTGAGGAGTGCAGGTTTCGTAATGGCTGACCTCTCCTCTTCTCAACTCCAAGGCGCTGACTTGACTCGTGCTAATCTATCTAGAGCTAATCTTGCTGGTGCTGATCTAACTGGTGCTAATCTTAGCGGTACATCTTTATATGGTGCTAACTTAACTGGTGCTAACTTAACTGGTGCTAACTTAACTGGCACAGATTTGAGAGATGCTTACTTGCTCAATGCTAACTTGTCTAATACCAGCCTAAGTTCTGCATACGTTGAAGGCGCAACAGGTATTCCTCAAAATGCTGGTAAACCCGAAGACTTTTATAGATGGGCATTGACAGAAGCTCAGGGGGGAAACTATCAGGCAGCCATTGAGTATTATAATCAGGCACTTACTATGAATCCTGAGTTTGCTCCTGCTTACTTGGGTCGGGGGCTAGTGCTTTACCGATTTGGAAACGAGGCTGCGGCAACTCAAGATGCTAAAATCGCCAGTCAAATGTTTTCTACTCAAAAAAATGCTACGGGTTATCAAGCATCACAAAACTTTCTCAAGGGAATGGAATTAGCACGTCAACCAGCTAAAAAAGGCGGTGGTTCCAATTTCTTGAACTTCCTGGGCAGCCTTGGTTCACTCTTAGTTCAGTTTCTCTTTTGATAGCATAATTAATTAAAAATTTGAAATTGTCTTAATAATTTGTGATAAAAGTCACATTGCTATACAATTCTTATCACTTAGCTTTAAGGTGATATATCACATATTTATTGAGTTAGCACTACCATAATAGATATATCCCTAGATAGATGTGAGAAAATTTTAGCTTGAAGGAGTGTGGGATGCTGGAAAAAATCATAATTGCAATTACCCTGACCTTCTCGCTCAATCTTTTTTTGGGAGTCAAGCTGGACTCGAAAACACCTACTTCTTTAGCAGAAAATTTGCAAGTAACCACAATTGAGACTGTAAATTTGCTACTCGCTCAAAAGTAGTCAGATCAAATCCGGTTGCATTGGAATTACATATTTTTTTTAACCTCAATTCTGCCGATTTTATAGCTGTTGGATGTGTAAAAACTAAGTTAAGCATGGCGATTTTGATGCCATTCCCAAGCATGGGAAAGGATATCTTTAAGATCGCAATATTGAGGTTGCCAACCAAGAATTGTTCTAGCTTTGTCACTACTACCAACTAAAATAGGCGGATCTCCAGGACGGCGATCGCACTTTTGCACTTTTATCTCCTTTCCTGTGACTTCCTTCGCTGTCTCAATTACTTCTTGCACAGAAAATCCATTACCATTGCCTAAATTAAATACTGTTGAATCCTTACCCTGCAACAAATATTCCAACCCTAAAACATGGGCATTTGCTAGATCAGTAACGTGAATATAGTCTCTAATACAAGTACCATCTGAGGTGTCATAATCTGTCCCGAAAATTGACACTGACTCGCGTTTACCCAAGGCAGTCTGTAGCACTAATGGTATTAAGTGAGTTTCTGGGTTGTGATCCTCTCCTAATAACCCATTAGGATCAGCACCTGCGGCGTTAAAGTATCGGAAACAGACAGATTTAAAATCATAGGCAGTATCAAAATCTGATAGCATCCGTTCTACCATCAACTTACTAGCACCATAGGGATTAATGGGGTTTTGGGGATGATTTTCAGGGATGGGAACTGTTTCGGGGATACCATAAGTGGCACAAGTAGAAGAAAAGACAAATTTCTTGATAGAAGCTGCCATCATCGCATCTAATAGCGTCAGCGTACCGATGACATTGTTGCGGTAGTATTTGCTGGGGTCAGTTACAGATTCACCTACATAGGCATAAGCAGCAAAGTGCATCACAGCACTAATATTATGGTTGGCGAACAGGTTGTCTAGTAAAGTGCGATCGCTAGTATCACCCACAATTAGCTTTACTTCTAAAAGTTCTACTAACTCTCGATGCCCATAAACTAAATTATCTAGCACTACTACGTCGTAACCAGCGCATTTTAGTGCTAATACCGCATGGGAACCAATGTATCCTGCGCCCCCTGTAACTAAAATAGTTTCATTGTTCATTGTTAATTAGTCATAGTTGATTGATAATTGTAAACTTTTTTAATCAACAAACTTAATCTGACCACTTTGGATACTGTCAAAGACACGATTTAGCTGAGGACGTTCTTCGTCAGTAATATGGTTGTCAGAGAGCATAGTAGTAATTAGATGAACATACTCTTGACGGCTCAATTGACCTGACACAAGGATACGTCCGACTATTTTGTGAATATTTAAGCTTGATACACGCTCTCGTGTCGATGCCATAGGCGGTTGGTAGCTTCTATAGTGGGTGCGTTGAGGTTTTTTTCTCACTGGTCTATTTATTATCTTTTCCTTTTTAACCATAAAGGGACAGTTTAAATATAAATTCTGTGAAGATAATCATAAATCTACGTCGTTAGCAAACTTTTTTTGAGGAGATTGAGAGATGCAGGTAACTAGAATTCCAGCACTTTCTGATAACTACATCTTTTTAATCATAGACTCAGAGCAGAAAATTGCTGCTGTTGTTGATCCAGCACAAGCGCAACCAGTTCTGCAACAACTCGAAGAAATTGGCGCTGAATTGGTAGCGATTTTTAATACTCACCATCACAGCGATCATGTCGGGGGTAATCGAGAATTAATTGCCAGATTTCCTAACGTCCGTGTTTATGGAGGAGCAGAGGACAAAGGCAGAATTCCTGGGCAACAGGTGTTTTTACAGGAAGGTTCGCGCGTAGAGTTTGCTGGTAGAACTGGTGAAGTTTTATTTGTACCTGGACATACCCGCGCACATATAGCGTACTACTTTCCGTCTCCAAATGCCGAGCAACCAAGTGATTTATTCTGTGGTGATACTTTATTTGCAGGCGGTTGCGGTCGGTTATTTGAAGGTACACCAGCACAAATGGTGACATCACTTAGCAAAATTCGTAGATTACCGGACAATACGCGAGTTTGGTGCGCCCACGAGTATACTTTAAATAATTTAAAGTTTGCTTTAACAGTAGATAGTAAAAACCCAGACTTACAATCTCGTTTAGAAGAGGTTAAAGAGGCTCGTAGTCGTTCGCAAGCTACAGTACCATCAATATTAGGTGTAGAAAAGCGTACTAATCCCTTCTTACGCTGGGATTATCCAGAATTACAAGCAGCAGTTAATAGTCAAGATCCAGTGCAAACTTTTGGGCGTTTGCGGGGAATGAAGGAGCGATTTTAACAAAACAGAGCAAGCAGGGAGCAGGGGAAGTATTTAGATAATCTTTGTTCTTTACTCATTTATCTCCTATCTCCTCTCTCCTCTCCCCTTGCGATCGCATTTCCAAAGATCGTAATATGAAGAGTTCTATCCTTCAACCGTCTCGATGACTCCCACCACACTGTACTCAGTTGGTGGTGAGATGAATCCGAGACAGGATTTTGGGGTAAAGTAATATCACTCATAAGAACCTCAATTAGTTGTGAAAACCAAGCAACATAACTGGGACAAGTAGTGAAGGCAAAATATCCAAATACCGTAGGGCATACGGGATTTCAAGCTTGTGGAGAGGAAGTAGGACTACTTGGTGCTTGCATCAAAAGCATTTCTCTGTGAAGCAAGAATCTCCAGTGGAGCGCGCAAGCGAGAGCGGGAGAGTGTCAACCTCAACTCAATGCTGCTGGATTTCTACCAGAAAAAAGACTATGGCGAAACGTGTGCAATTAGTTTTAAATCAAGATGTTAGCAAACTAGGGAAAATCGGCGACTTAGTGGAAGTTGCTCCTGGCTATGCTCGTAATTATCTTATCCCTCAAGGAATGGGAGCTAAAGCAACTCCTGGTTTGCTCAAACAAGTGGAACGGCGACGTGAAAAAGAACGGGTGCGCCTATTAGAACTCAAGCAGGTAGCTGAAAAGATTAAAGCCGTTCTAGACCAAGCTGGTAGCTTTAATATCGGTAAGCAAGCTGGTGAAGGCGATGCGATTTTTGGAACCGTCACTGCTCCAGATGTAGCAGCTGCAATTCAAGCATCTACAGGTCAGGAAGTAGATAGACGGGATATTACCATACCTGATATTCATCAGTTGGGTACTTATAAAGTTGAGATCAAACTGCATCCAGAAGTCTCAGCCGTAGTAGAAATTAACGTTATACCAGGTTAATGCCTCAGCTAACTAATTTCCAAGTAGTAGTAACTAGGTCAACCTAATTAAGCGTATTACCCCACTTTTTAGCCCCCTCCGGTGTCAGCATCGGAGGGGGAGATTTTATCAATGACCAATGATCCTTTAATTGAGTAAGCTGGTCTTAGCCTGCTTACTCTGTACTGCTGTTATGGTTCAGGAATTAAATTTTCAAGCTGCCCGTAGCCTACCACCTCAAAATATTGAGGTAGAGGAGGCAATATTAGGGGGTATTCTCTTAGACCCAGAAGCTCTTGGTCGAGTAGCTGATGTTTTGAATGCAGAGGCTTTTTATATCCCCGCACATCAAGACATCTATCGAGCAGCACTAGCCCTCAACAGCCAAGGCAAACCCAAGGACTTGATTAATGTTAGTGCTTGGTTATCTGACCATGACTTGCTAGAAAAGGTTGGCGGACTCAACAAATTAGTGCAACTGGTAGAGCGTACTGTCAGCGCGGTCAATATTGATGCTTTAGCGGCGCTGGTAATGGACAAGTTCTTGCGCCGTCAGTTAATTAAAGCTGGTAATGAAATTGTGCAGCTTGGTTATGAGACAGCGACAGAGTTAGAAACAGTCCTTGACCAGTCAGAGCAGAAAATTTTTGGTTTAACTCAAGTCCGTCCTCAACCAGGTTTGATTCCAATATCAGACACGCTGATTCAAGCTTTTCAGGAAATTGAAACCCGCCATGAGGAAGTTGCCCTTCCAGGGCTTACTTGTGGTTTTTATGACCTTGACGCAATGACAGGCGGTTTCCAAAAATCTGACCTGATTATCATTGCGGCTAGACCGTCGATGGGAAAAACAGCTTTAAGTTTAAATATTGCTTACAATATCGCGGCTACCCATCGTTTGCCTGTGGCAGTTTTTAGCCTAGAAATGTCTAAGGAACAGTTGGTACAGAGATTACTAGCTAGTGAGGCGGGGATTGAAAGTAATCGCTTGAGGTCGGGGAGAATTAGCCAGAATGAGTGGGAACCTTTGAGTCAAGCTGTCGGAATGTTATCGGAACTACCGATTTTTATTGATGATACTGCCAACATGGCTGTGATGCAAATGCGATCGCAAGCCCGTCGTCTACAAGCAGAAAGTAATGGTAAGTTGGGAATAATTTTACTAGATTACTTGCAATTAATGGAGGGAGGTAGCGATAATCGAGTACAAGAGTTATCAAAAATTACGCGATCGCTCAAAGGTTTAGCCCGTGAATTAAACGTTCCAGTTATTGCACTTTCTCAATTAAGTAGAGGCGTAGAAGCACGTACCAACAAACGCCCCATGATGTCAGATTTGAGGGAGTCAGGATCGATCGAACAAGATGCCGATTTAATTATGATGATTTATCGTGACGCTTATTATAACCCCGATACACCTGATCGAGATATTACAGAACTTATAATTGCCAAGCATAGAAATGGACCAACAGGTACTATTAAATTATTGTTTGATCCACAATTTACCAAGTTTAGAAATCTAGCAAAACAAAATAATTATTAAAAAACTAATAATTGCCAAAATCAGCTTAAAAAAATTTGCCTCTCCTCAATCATGCTGATGGCAATTGATCCAGAGAGGCAAGATTATTACTAACTAATTTTCAACAATTCCACATCAAAATTTAGAGTTGCATTGGGAGGAATTACCCCACCAGCCCCCCTAGCACCGTAACCTAATTCTGGGGGAATAATTAACTTGCGACGATCGCCTACTTTCATTGTACTGAGTCCTTCGTCCCAGCCCTTAATTACTTGTCCCACCCCAAGTTTGAAAGAAAAAGGTTGATTGCGATCGCGCGAACTATCAAACTTTTCACCATTTTCTAAAGTTCCGGTATAATGCACAACCACCGTCTGACCTTTTTTCGGAGTTGCGCCATCCCCTTCTTTTAACTGAACATACTTCAGACCAGAGTCGGTCGTCACCACATTTTCTTCTGAGTTAGTATTCATCGCAATTAGCCTGTTAGTGTCAGCTATGAAATTATCAGTAGTTGCAGTTTGAACTACAGCAGGTGGCGTTTTAGCCAGTTCATCTGCTACTGCTGAGGGTTGACCAGAAGTCAATTGAACTAAAATCACGAACAACCCACAGAACAGCATAACCCCCAAGCTGATCAGAATCTCTCTCATTTATCAATCCTCCAAAATAAAAAATTAACGCCAAAGCTTATTTTCTAAATCGCGCACTTGACGTTCCAATCGGTCAATACGTCCCCGTAACTCGTCCATCTCCGACTGTTTAGGGACACCCAAATCTTGTAGCATATTACGCAACTGTCGGTGCATTTGTGCCTCAACATTTCCTTGCTCAGACTTGAGTTGCTGCATCATATCATCTACAAACGCCTTAGCCTGCTCAGGATTGATTTTGCCATCCTTGACCAAATCATCCCCAACCTCTCGCAATTTCTCTGTTACTAAAGACGTAGTGCCTACACCAATCATTAGTAACTGTGTGAGCCAATTATTATTATCCATATTCCCTGCCTATGATCTGATGAAATGTTCGTTTTAATATAGACATATCTAGCCTACAGTTCTATTTTGTTACATTCTGATTACAGGTGACGGGTGAGGCGTAAGTAGTAAAATTACCACTTCAAGCGATGGTTGTCACCCTACTGTACTTCACGGAGTTTAAAAGTCTCTTTATCTGCGTTTATCTGCGGTTAATTAACCAGAATTAAGACTTTTGCGATAAGTCTATTTAACTACCGCTTAGTTTAATTTTAGATAATTAACCACAGATGCACACAGATAAACACAGATGTAATAACTGATTTTTGCAAAAAGTCTCATGTCTAACTGCCCTAAGTGCCATCAAGCAGTAAAGTTTCAAGCAATTACCTGTCCATATTGCCGAACAGTTTTAAAAGCTTATGGTCATCCTGGTATGACTTTGCACCGCGCCCAGCAAGGCACATATCTATGCGAAAGTTGTACTTACCATCACGATGATAGCTGTAACTTTCCCCAGCGCCCTCATGCTCAGGAGTGTACACTCTACCAAAATGTATTTCAACCAAAATTGAACCAAGAAAATCAAATCAGCTATAGCTGGGACAAAAAAATCAGAATTTGGTGTCAAAGGCATCAAGGTTTATTAATGCTATCGAGTTTATTAATAGTTAGCTTGATAATCGCGATGTTTTCCCTCTCTAAATAAATTAGAGAACAGTAGCAGTAATAGAACTATCTGAGTCAGTCGAAGTAGTATTAATTACTTGCAACTCTTCAACAAGCGTAGATTTTTGTTGAAACACAGCTAAATCAAACCAGAAAGTTGTACCAACTCCTACTTCACTTATTAAATGGACACTACTATGATGTTTCTCAATAATATTTCTAACTATCGACAAACCTAAACCAGTTCCTTCTAGAGTATGCACTCGATTTTCTACTCGGAAAAATCTATCAAATATAGCTTCTTGATCTTCTGGATCAATTCCAATTCCTGTATCAGAAATTTCAATCCGCACTACTGGATTTTTCTCTGGAGAATTATTGTTTAGATGCTCAGAAGCTTGATCTTCTTCCCCATTAAGCTTACCAACATTTCTTAATAAATAAGCACGAATTGCTACACGCCCGCCAGGTTTAGTAAACTTCAAAGCATTGCCTACTAAATTAGCTAATACCTGAAGTAACAAATCATAATGACCGACAACCGCTGGTAAATTAGGTTCAATTTCTTGATTTAGTTCTATGCCTTTATCTTTAGCATTAAGTTGATAAGTACGCAGTGTTTGTTCAATTGGTTGAACAAGTTCTACTGCTTCTAAATGATAGATTCGGCATGATTCTAATCGTGATAAATCTAAAACATCATTGACAAGACGGGTAAGGCGGTCTGTTTCTCTATTTGCTGTATCTAAAAATTCACGACGTTCCTCTTCTGTCAAATCTTCGCCGTACTCATGTAAGGTTTCAATAAACGATTTGATGTTAAATAAAGGAGTTCTGAGTTCGTGGGAGACATTACTAATGAATTGACTTTTAGCATCATTTAATTCTACTTCACGGGTAATGTCTTGAATTGTCATGGCAATTCCTCTGACACTCTCGCGGTATTGGTCAAGAACTGTAGTTAGAAGAATACGGATAGTGCGGTCTGTCGGTTGTGTTAGTGTAACTCTAAACTCGGCTGCTTCGCGATCGCCTGCCGCAATTTGATACAACGGTCGAGTAATCTCTACTTGTACTGACCGAGGTAAGATATGCAGCACGTTTACTCCCACAACTTCACTACCTTCCCAACCAAAAATACGTCGTGCTGTAGGATTAATTAATATCGCTGTTAAGTCGGTATCTATTAACACCGCGCCATCAGCAATGGTAGAAACCAGAGTTTCTAACTTAGCTTTTTCTGCGGTTAATTCTTCAATATTTTGTTCTTCATAACTCTCCAACTTTTCTGCCATTTCGTTGAAGCTGATAATCAATTCACCCAATTCTCCACCAAAGGGCAAATCCACTCGCTGTTTAAAATTACCAGCAGCAATATTTTTTACCCCCATCACCAGTTCTTTAATCGGTTGGGTAATATTTAAAGCGTTAAATACTGCTCCTAAAATTACCATTACCCAAATCGAAATAAAAACCGCAATTGTCACATCTCTGGTGAGATTTGATGAAGCTACAACTGTAGGATTAGGGTTAATCCCAATTGCTAAAACACCTAAATATTTACTGTCGTGAGTTAAAGGTACAAAAACATCAGTGACTTCTCCACCAGGAGTCCTGTGTTGTCGCACCATCGGTATATCAGAATGTTCAGCGTAATTTTCTGGCAGTTGAATTCGTCGCTGAATAGTCAGGGAATTTTCTACCTCAGATTCCGAGAAAGGTATTCCTAAGAAGATTTTGCCTTCAGCATCCGCATACAGCATATAGCGGACGCTGGAGGTGCTGCTATAAAAGCGGTGGGAAAAACGCGCTACCTCAGATAGATGGTTTTCCGCAATCAATGGTGCGACATTAGCAGCTAGTAATAAACCTAAGTCGCGACCAAAACGAGTGTCGTTCATGCGGGCATCCTGCTGAATCGTGTTAACTGCCCAAAACGTCAGACCACTCATGATCAAGGAAACGACTAAGGTAGCTGCTGCCATTAGTCGTGTTTGGAGGGTAAACTCAGACCCCCAACGGGCAATAACTTCTCGAATTTTTCTGATGAGATCCAGCAAGATTAAGGCAAGATGAAGTACGAAGTTTACAATTAGAAGGCTAAAATTTTTCAGCTTCTATACTTCATACTTTAGCCTTTATTCGCAGTTAACCCCTAGTAGGTTAAGATTTGCGGACACGATCGCCAATATCACGGCGATAATACATTTCATCAAACTTAATACAGTCTACTGCGGCATAAGCTTGTGCGATCGCTTCCTCAAAATTATCCCCAATAGCTGTCACGCCTAAAACTCGACCGCCATCGGTGACTAATTTTTGCTGCTTAACTTGAGTACCAGCATGAAAAACATCAGCGCCTAATGCTTCCGCTTCCCCTATCCCTGTAATTTCTCTTCCTTTTTGATAATTACCAGGATATCCACCCGCAGCAATGACAACACAGGTAGAAACCCCTGACTTCCAAACAAGAGGAGGTTGTTGTGCTAGACGTTGTTCCGCACAAGCTAACAATAAATCTTCTAAGGGTGTTTCCAATAAAGGTAAAATTGCTTGAGTTTCTGGATCTCCAAAACGACAGTTAAATTCCAGCACTTTCGGCTCACCTGCTGGCGTAATCATCAAACCAGCATAGAGGATACCTCGGTAGTCAATATTTCTAGATTTTAACGTAGCGATCGCAGGTTCTAAAACTTCCTTCCCAATACGTTCCATTAACTCAGGCGTAGCAATTGGTGCTGGTGAGTATGCACCCATCCCACCTGTATTTGCTCCAGTATCTCCATCACCAATACGTTTATGATCTTGAGCAGGAAGTAATGGGCGAATTGTCAACCCATCTGTTAAAGCTAAAACAGAGACTTCTTGACCTGTCAAATATTCTTCAATTACCAGAGTACGATAATTATTTTCAAACAACTCATCAATTGCCGCTTGCGCTTCTTCCACCGTCGCAGCTACAACTACTCCCTTACCTGCTGCCAAACCATCAGCCTTAACAACAATTGGCGCACCTTGTAAAGCTACATAAGCTTTTGCCTCCATAGCATCTGTAAAAGTTTTTGAACGCGCTGTCACAATTCCAGCTTCATCCATTAAAGCCTTAGCCCAAGACTTACTCGACTCAATTTGCGCCCCTTCCTTACTTGGACCAAATACCTGGACATTTTTACGCTTCAAGTAATCTGTAATTCCTAAAGATAATGGCAATTCTGGACCAACCACAACCATCGAGATATTGTGGACTGAGACACATCTGCCGATGCCTTCAAAATCATCTACCCTGAGAGATAGATTTTGACAACGATCCATTGCCGCAGTTCCACCATTTCCAGGGACACAGATAATCTGCTGAACCTTCCCAGACTGCAGCAGTTTAGACGCTAAGGCGTGTTCGCGCCCGCCATTACCAACTAATAAAACTTTCAACTTCCTCTCGCGCTCCACTTATTTTAATCGTGCTGAATTCTCACCAAAACTCATCATAATTGCCATGAGATATCTTGCTTTCAATCAGTTATTACATCTGTGTTCATCTGTGGTTAATTATCTAAAACAGAAGCGAAGGCTACCAAGCCTATTGATCAAAAGTAAATCTAGGCTTTGCAATCAGCGATCGCATTATCAAGTTTAATATGGAAATTATTGACCAACTTGAATTTTTATGATTTAATAATTTTATAATCGGATGGATGCGCCCATATTACTCCTGCTTTCCCGAAAAACTTAACTTTCAGAATTTTTATAATTTTTGCTGTTGATAGCGTTGTTTAAACTCCCGTTGTTGCTGATTGTGATCGACAATTGGGGCAGGATAACCTAAAGATGCCCGTTCTAAAGGTGTGATATTACCAGTAATTAGTAACTTAGTATCAACAGAACTTAATTCTGGCAACCAATGGCGGATGTATGAGCCATCTAAATCAAATTTTTGAGCTTGACTAGCTGGATTAAAAATTCGCACAGGTTTAGGGTCCATCCCACTAGATGCACTCCACTGCCAACCCCCATTATTAGCTGACAAGTCGCCATCAATTAGCTTTTGCATAAAGTACTTTTCTCCCAACTGCCAATTAAGCAGCAAATCTTTAGTCAGGAAACTAGCGACAATCATCCGACATCTGTTGTGCATCCAGCCGATAGTATTCATTTGTCGCATCGCAGCATCAACGATGGGATATCCAGTTTTACCTTCACACCAAGCTTGGAAATGTTCTGAGTTGTCATTCCAAGGGAAGTCTTTAAAAGCTTCTCGATAAGCGCCTTTTGCTAAGTCAGGGAAATTATAGATGGCGTGTTGATAAAATTCCCGCCATGCTAATTCTTGCTGCCAAGTTTGAATGCTGGCTTGTGCTGATTCAGGGCTGTTTTGATATAAAGTTGCGATCGCATCCCAAACAGTACGGATACCAATAGCACCAAATTTTAAAGCAGCACTTAGTTGAGATGTACCGTCAACGGCGGGAAAATTACGTTGTTCTTGGTATTGATCGATAGTGCGATCGCAAAATGTAGCTAATTTCGCTTGTGCTGCTGCTTCCCCTGGTGAAATTACTAAATTATTATTCCAAATAAAGCCTAAATATGAAGCAGTTGGTAATTCTACAACTCCAGCTTGTCGCGCTGCTTCTTTTTCCGTGTCAGTTAACCTTATGGCATTTTGTAATGCGGGCGCTGGGGTAGACTTAGCTTTACTAATCCAGTTTTTCCAAAAAGGCGTATATATAGTGTAAGGCTGACCGGAACCTGAGCGAATTTCCTCTGGAGAATGTAAGAGTTGATCCCAAAAATTTTGTGTCGCAATGCCTTTTTCTTTTAAGGCTGCGAGGATAGTGCGATCGCGTTCTTTAGCATAAGGTTCTACATCCCAATTCCAGAATACCGCTTTCGCGTTAAGAGATTCTGCCAGCTTAGGTATTGCTGTTGTTGGTTCATTAAATAGTATTAATAACTCGCTACCAACTTCGGCATAACGCTGTTGTAGGGACTCTAAACAGCCAATCATATAAGTAACTCTTGCTGGTGCAACGTCATCTCGCTCCAAGATATTAGGGTCGAGGCAGAAGACTCCCACTACTTTTTGAGTCTGCTGACGGGCGACTGCAAGCCCTACGTTATCTGAGATGCGTAAATCACGGCGATGCCAGAATAAGATTAAATCAGACATGGTATAAAAAATTATCTGCGTTGATCTGCGTTGTTATTAACTTTAGGCGGTTAGTGAAAACAAATTTCTTAAAAAGTGAGTTTATAAAAAGCAAAAAGTAAATTTTTGTAAAACTTAGACTTGCTTATAATTTAACCCTTCCCTCCTCACTCCTTACTCCTGCCCTAAAAACGGACGCGCCAAGAAAAAGCTAGAAATAGATTTAGCATCAACCGCTTCGCCAGCTAATATTGCTTGCTCTAATTCTTGGGGAGTCATTAAAACTATTTCTATATCTTCATCATCATCCTGAGCGGGGGGAGTTTCTAGGCGTTCTAAATCTTGTGCGAGAAAAGCATAAATAATTTCATCAGAATAGCCAGGAGCAAGGAAAAACTCCCCTAACTTTTGCCAACGATGGGCGCGATAACCTGTTTCCTCCTCAATTTCTCGCTTAATTGTTTCAGCAGGATTTTCGTTTGCCTCTATAGTTCCTGCGGGAAACTCTAATAACCTACCTTGAGTAGCAAAGCGATACTGTCGTACTAAAATCAGTTTGCCTTCTGGTGTAACAGGTATAGCCAAAGCCCCACCTGGATGACGGACACATTCCCAATCACCCTCCACGCCATTAGGTAAGCGGAGAGTATTAACATCAAAGGCGAATTTCCGACCTTGATAAAATAAACGCTGTTTCAGAATTTCTGGCGGTTCATTACCCAGAGACATAAGCTTATATAACTCCAAGAACACCAGAACAGTCTACCGCTTGTAAGAGTTCTGCGATCGCAATTCCTGACCTCGGTTCAATCCAACTTGGCGCAATTTCAGCCAACGGTACTAAAACAAACCCTCTCTCCCCCATACGCGGATGAGGTATTTGGAGAGTCGGCGTATCCCAGATTAAATCATCAAATAATAAGATATCGAGATCGAGAGTTCTAGCACCCCAATATTCTGTACGCACACGCCCAAATTCTAATTCAATTTTTAATAACTTTTCTAATAACTCATCTGGATTTAACTTAACTTCTAAAATTGCACAAGCATTTAAATAAGTGGGTTGCGGTGGACCAATAGGCACAGTTTGATAAAAACTCGACTGAGATATTAAGTTAACACCTGGAGTGTTAGCAATAGTGAAGAGTGCAGATTTAAGGATGGTATTAGAGTCACCCAAATTGCTACCAAGTGCGATCGCACAACGTTTATAATCTTGTCCTAAATTCATATTTCCGTGTAGCTGATAAATCTAATATATAGATGTATGCGGCGACCTCACAGATTTATCATGTAATCTAATACCTGAATTACAGATGTTATCGGTAGGGGCGGGTTGACAAAGCAAATCCAGTATTTACAGATATATTAATTAAACCCGCCCAAAAGCGGACTGCGTTGAAAAATCAAATCATGCTGATGATGAAAAATAGTTTGCCACAATAAATAATAGGTATGCTTGGAGAGCAAACATTGACCAACCGCCCTATATACCTAGATTGCCACGCCACAACACCCGTCGATCAACGAGTGCTAGAGGCAATGTTACCTTTCTTTACAGAAAACTTCGGTAATCCCGCCAGCATTAATCATATATATGGATGGGAAGCAGAAGCTGCCGTTAAAGCTGCAAGACAAACCTTAGCTGATGCAATTAACGCTACCCCCGAAGAAATTATCTTTACCAGTGGCGCGACAGAAGCCAATAACTTAGCTATTAAAGGAGTCGCGGAAGCTTATTTCAGCAAAGGTCGTCATATAATTACTGTCCAAACCGAGCATAACGCGGTACTTGACCCTTGTAACTATTTGCGATCGCTCGGCTTCGATATCACCCTCCTACCAGTCCAGCCAGACGGACTCCTCGATTTAAACCAACTAGAAAAAGCTATCCGCCCTGACACAATTTTAGTTTCTGTCATGGCTGCCAATAACGAAATCGGTGTATTACAGCCATTAGCCGAAATAGGCGCAATTTGTCGCAACGCGAATATCCTCTTCCATACCGATGCTGCTCAAGCTCTTGGCAAAATCCCCCTAAATGTAGATGCGATGAAAATCGATCTATTATCCATGACTGGTCACAAAATTTATGCCCCCAAAGGTATCGGCGCATTATATGTCAGACGGCGCAACCCTAGAGTAAAGCTATCGCCTCAGTTACACGGCGGCGGACATGAACGAGGAATGCGATCGGGTACACTATATACACCCCAAATAGTAGGATTTGCCAAAGCCGTAGAAATAGCCTTAACAGAACAAGAATCAGAAAATCAACGCCTTACTCAACTACGTCAGCGACTCTGGGAACAATTAAGCCAACTTGAAGGAATTTATCTTAACGGGCATCCAACTCAGCGATTAGCAGGAAATTTAAATATTAGTGTCGAAGGAGTCGATGGTGCCGCGCTATTGCTAGGATTACAACCAGTAGTCGCTATTTCATCTGGATCAGCTTGCACTTCTACCAAAACTACCCCAAGTCATGTGTTAATAGCATTAGGACGCTCAGAACAATTAGCGTATGCTTCCTTACGATTTGGAATTGGCAGATATAACACAGAAGAAGAAATTGATCAAGTAGCCCAAAGTGCGATCGCAACTATTTCTAGTTTACGCCGACAACCATTGCTCAACAGTTCAGCAACCCACTAAAATAATGATTAGGAACTTGCTACTGTAACTACCATACAGACTGTTAGCAAAGAAGTAACTCCACGATATAATACTCATCAAGAGGAGCAGTTGCAGATTGAAGCTCCATCGGGTTGCCCCCTTGTGAATTATTCATGGATGCTGGGCGCAAAGACTGTCTTCCTTGACTTTCTGTCCACTGTTTGCCAAATCCAGTGTTTTTTCTTTACGGCAAGGAATAACGCTGGCTACTCATTCTTAAAAAATTGTTAACCCCAAGGTGTTTGACTTTATCCATCACTTTGGGTTAACCAAGCATTTTTTGCTCTTTCTGTGAAGTTAGAGTTTCTCGTTGATACATCCATCTACTTTACTCCAGCAAAAGTGAGAGGCAGAAAAATCGTCATGCCTAAGCTGGCTGAAAATTTTTGAGGAAATTGAATGCCAAAGCAAATAATTATCGCAGAGCAGCATCGGATAGCTGCCGTGTTTTCTGAAGATCAAATTCAAGAACTTGTTGTTGCCACTGGGAATCATCAAGTTGGCGACATTTATTTAGGTAGCGTTGAAAACGTCTTACCAGGGATAGATGCAGCATTTGTAAATATTGGAGATTCTGCGCGAAACGGCTTTATTCATGTCACTGATTTAGGACCATTACGACTCAAGCGCAGTGCTGGAGGAATTACTGAACTGCTGACACCACAGCAAAAAGTATTAGTCCAGGTAATGAAAGAGCCGACGGGGAATAAAGGACCTCGACTTACAGGCAACGTTACCTTGCCTGGTCGCTACGTGGTACTAATGCCCTATGGACGTGGTGTTAATCTCTCTAGAAGAATAAAAAGCGAACCTGAGCGCAACCGCCTGAGAGCCTTGGCAGTATTAATTAAGCCCGCCGGAATGGGACTATTAATCCGTACCGAAGCTGAGGGCAAAGCAGAAGAAGCAATTATTGAAGATTTAGAAACACTGCAAAAGCAGTGGGAATTAGTTCAGCAAGAAGCTAATTCTACTAGAGCGCCAGCACTACTTAATCGTGATGATGATTTTATTCAGCGTGTATTGCGGGATATGTACAGTGCCGATGTAAATCGGATTGTGGTTGATTCCAATACCGGAGTAAAGCGAGTCAAGCAACATATATTAAGTTGGAGTGGTGGTAAAGCGCCAGAAGGTGTATTAATTGACCATCACCGTGAGCGATTACCAGTTTTAGATTATTTCCGTGTCAATGCGGCGATTAGAGAAGCCCTCAAACCCAGAGTTGATTTGCCTTCCGGCGGTTATATCATCATTCAACCGACAGAAGCACTAACAGTAATTGATGTCAACTCCGGTTCTTTTACCCGTTCAGCAACAGCGCGGGAAACAGTTCTGTGGACAAATTGCGAAGCAGCAACAGAAATCGCTCGTCAGCTAAGGTTAAGAAATGTTGCTGGTGTGATTATTGTTGACTTCATTGATATGGACTCGCACAAAGACCAACTTCAGGTCTTAGAGCATTTTAATAAGCAACTCAGAGAAGACAAAGCTAGACCACAGATTGCTCAACTCTCGGAACTCGGCTTGGTTGAACTGACTCGCAAGCGCATGGGTCAAAATATCTATGAATTGTTTGGTCATACTTGTACAACCTGCGGTGGATTAGGTCATTTAGTACGCTTACCAGGTGAAACTACCCGTAATGGGGAAATTGCAGAACCTGGTGCGCCAGTACCTGTAATTCCAATTTCCAACAGAGAAGTAAATAGAGACAGAGAGGTAAATAGGGAACTAAATAGAGAGGTAAATAGAGAAGTAAATAGAGAGGTAAGTAGGGAAGTAAATAGAGAGGTAAATAGAGAAGTAAATAGGGAAGTAAGGACAATACCCTACCCCAACACCCCCAGTGTGCGGGAAGTTGCCCCATTAGAGAATTGGCAAGAACGCAACGAACTATCAGATTTTGATCCTTCAGAGGATGAATCAGAATTAGATTTGTTTAATCATCCTAGCTATCAAGAGCAAGGAATAATTCCTAACAATCGTCGTAAACGTCGGCGTAAGATTGATGATCTACCTTTAAGGGATGAACTACCTAAAACTAACATTCGTATCCCCTCTCGTCCCTCTACTTTTAATGAGTCTCGCCCTTCTACGTTTAATGAGTTCAAGCGAGATTTACCGTTAGAATCTGAGGAACAGGGAAATCTTGAGCCATATCGGCACGTTGTCCCAGAAATAGAACGGGTAGAGAAACCTCAGCGTCCTAGACCTTCTCGGCAAGAAACTGAACCCCCTGAGATTATCTCGATAGAGATGACACCGGAGGAACAAGATGTTTATGCTTTGATGGGTGTTTCTCCTCTAATCCGTGTAAATCGGCAAATTAAGAATCCCAAATCAGTAATTATCGCACTTGTTCCACCTGGAGAATCTAATACCACAGAGACACAAACAGAACTACCGTTAGAGTTGCCTAGAGATACTGCTGTGGAAACAACGGTTAGGGAATCAGCTACTACAGAACAGCCAACTGTAATAGAACAGCCAACTGTAATAGAACAGCCAACTGCAATAGAACAGCCAACTGTAATAGAACAGCCGACTATAATAGAACAGCCAACTGCGATCGCATCAGAAATTACTGAGCCAGATGCTACTCAGATAGGTGAGGAACAGCCGTTAGTTTCGGATGTACCTGATAGCGACACAACTATTAACCGTCGCCGTCGTCGTCGCTCATCTGCGATCGCATCAGAAAGTTAAATTACTTATAGCCAAGGGGGGGAATTTACCATGCCGATGCCAAAAAATCAAGAAAACATCGGCATCCTCCCACGCAGACCTAAATGGCAATTTCAACTTTCTGATCTTCCAGAGTTATCTTACAATCAACAATTGGTTGCAGGTGTAGATGAAGTAGGGCGGGGGGCTTTATTTGGTTCTGTGGTAGCCGCAGCAGTGATTTTACCTTTGTCTGCGTTTGAACCACTAGCTAAATCTGGTGTGAGAGATAGTAAAAAATTATCTGCGACTCGTCGGCTAAAACTGGCTGAACAAATTAAAAGTCTAGCAATTGACTGTCAAATCGGCTTTGCTGATGTTAGTGAAATTGACTCTTTCAATATTTTGCAAGCTTCCTTATTGGCGATGAAACGCGCTGTCACTCAGCTTAAAGTCCAGCCGGATTTATGTTTAGTTGATGGAAAGCAACCATTGCCAGAACTATCTATACCACAACTGAATTTAATTAAGGGAGACGAGCGATCGCTCTTAATTGCCTCTGCCAGTATTGTTGCTAAAGTATGGCGCGATCAACTCATAACTCAGTTAGCTACAGAATATCCGATGTATGACTTGCTAAAAAATAAGGGTTATGGTACTGCTAATCACTTACTAGCTCTGCAACAATATGGTTCCTCACCTTTACATCGGATGTCCTTTGCTCCTTGTCAACAAGCTGCTGAGGTTCACCTAAAAACTGTTAATTGTTAGGTGCTAGGGCTGAGATTGAGCTTAATAAATCTGCGTTTGTGCTACTGTTAGCCCACTGGCAATAATCCGACAAAAGCTGGTGCATTAATCTTTGTTTAACGGTTAATAGCACACTTTTAAGTAAACCGTTACCTGTAGCTTCTAGCAGTGGCTTAGGAGTCAGCCAAAACGGTGGTGGCAATTCTACCTGCACTTCCAAGTTAGCAATGCCCTTAAGAAATGTTTTGTCATTGTGCTGGTAAGGAGCTAACTTACCGATTAAGTTTAGTGAAAAGCGATCGTTAATATATTCAATACCCCGAATTTCACAAGCCACTGACTGAAGACGCACAGTGCCATCAGATGCAGCCCAAACTTTCATATCTACTGTGGGCTGAATACTGAGAGTCATAAAGCTTAAAGGACGCATTTTCAATCGAAAATACTCTTCACTAAGCTGTTCTATGCGGCTGGAATCGGCAAGCGCACGCACAAGCCTTTGGGGTTGCCGTAAATAATGCTGTATCGCAATTGGCTGCTCTGGAACAACCATATCAACAGTTTGAGAAGCAACAAATTGGGTGTGCATCGGCTAATAACCAGCGATAATTTATTAATTTTACTTTACAAGTCTTAAAATTTAGGAGAATTTGTTAATGATTTAGTAGTTACACGACTCCTAAAATCAAGCTACTAAGTAGGTATTATGTTAAGGATTATAAAGATTTATCTGTTAACTATCCCTCTTTCTCAAGCAATAAGCATTGCTATATTATGCCGTTATATAGCTACATAAAACTATTCCTTTTAGGTAATTAAGAAGTTAAAATTTTTAGCTACAAAACCTGAACAACATAATTTGCCATAATTTCTTTAATAGTTAATACCAATTTGCGGTCAAAGATATGACTTAAGGGGGAGGGCAGGCGAGAAGAATTAACCACTGCAATTAACAATATTAGTAAATCAAGCTATTCAAGATAAAATGTGAATTTTAAACTCCCTCTGCCCCTCTGCTCCTCTGCTTGCTCACCATATTATGTTTAATTAAGTGGAGCTACTTACCTGTATGACAGTATCTATTGCACACTTGGGTCCTACTGGAACCTACGCTGAAGCGGCAGCGATCGCTTATGCTAGTTGGCTGACTGAGGAAACAGGGCAAGAAACAATATTATGTCCCTATCCCAGTATTGCCCAAACTATTAAAGCAACGGCGCAAGGAAAAGCAAACATAGCTGTTGTTCCCGTCGAGAATTCGATTGAAGGCACTGTGGCGATCACTTTGGATACTGTCTGGCAGCTTGAGATATTGCAAATTCAACAAGCTATCGTATTGCCAATTTCCCATGCGCTAATATCACTTGCCCCTAATTTAAATACCATTAAAACTGTTTATTCTCACCCGCAAGCTCTCGCCCAATGTCAAGGTTGGCTGGAGGAGTTTATACCAGGGGTAAAGCCACTTGCGGTAAACTCAACAACAGAAGCACTACAGAATCTTAATCAAGATATTTATGCAGGTGCGATCGCATCGACACGAGCAGCAGAAATTTATCACCTTCCAGTATTAGCTCACCCGATCAATGATTATCCAGATAATTGCACTCGCTTCTGGGTATTAAGCCTGCAACCTTCAACAAGTGGAACTCATACTTCTTTAGCTTTCAGTGTGCCAGCTAACGTCCCAGGTGCATTACTACAACCGCTACAGATGTTTGCTAGTCGGGGGATTAATCTGAGTCGGATTGAATCTCGTCCTACCAAGCGATCGCTTGGAGATTATCTGTTCTTTATTGACTTAGAAGGCGATGCCAGTCAAACATTTGTACAATCGGCAATAGCCGAATTAGCCGCTTACGCAGAAACACTCAAAATTTTTGGCAGCTACAAAATTTTTACAAAATTACCCTGAATCATTCCTAAAAAACCCAATCCCCGACAACAAGATGCGAAGTCGGGGATCTCAGTATTCTGGATTTTTCAAAAATCAAATAAGGTTGCTATACCCAGCCACAACAACTTATTGCAAAGCATCTTTAAGTACAGTACGAGCCGCCAAATGATTGCGAGTTGACGTTAAAATTTCGGCTTCTCGCTCCAACCGACCTGATGTATCTTGCATTTGCAATAATGCTTGCTGCTCTGATGCTACCCCATACAAATTGCTTGCTACCCAATAGGATAATTCCAAAGGGAGACTAGGAATATCTTCGGGTAATTCAATACTTTGGTCAGTTAGTTTAGCTGACAAACGCACGACATCAGTTAGTAGCTGTTCCACTTCGCCAGCTAAGGGTCTGAGGTCTTGATCTGTAGGATCATCTTCAATCCACTCTACTAGCCCAACACGATAAGGTTTTTCACGGACATACTCTAAGACACGAAATCGTTGTTGTCCTAAAGTCAAAACTTTCATGCGATCGTCTGGCAAACGCTGGAAGTGGATAATTTCAGCGCAGCAACCAATACTAGCGGGTTGACCTTCAACAGGGTCCCACATTAATACCCCAAAACGGCGATCGCTCTCCAGAATCGTGTTCATCATGATCCGGTAACGAAACTCAAAAATATGTAAGGGCAGGGGTCGCCCTGGAAACAGAACTAATTCCGGCAGCGGAAATAGAGGAAGTTCTCGAACTGCAATTGAGGAAGACGATGCCATTATTGTCGCTTGGGAATAACGGTAAGTACGCTGCTTTACATATTTTAACTTATCTCTCAACTTAAAATAGTAAAAAACCCTCAAAGAGCTAACTCTCAAGGGTTCAACCAAGCTTTTAACCTTCAGCTAGTAGATAAAATGCAACTAATCGCTGTATATTGCCGTTTTAGCCGATAGCTAATTGCTTAAATAATTAAAGCTTCACTTCGATATCCACACCCGCAGGCAAATCGAGTTTCATCAAAGCATCAATGGTTTTAGAAGAAGGCTGATGGATATCAATGATGCGGCGATGGGTACGGGTTTCAAAATGTTCCCGCGCATCTTTATCAACGTGAGGAGAGCGTAAAAGACAGTAGATTTTCCGTTTAGTCGGTAAAGGAATAGGACCAATAGCTGTAGCTTGTGTTCGGTTCGCAGTATCTACAATTTTTTCACAAGAAGTGTCTAGCAAACGACGATCAAATGCTTTAAGACGAATCCGAATTTTTTGCTGTTGAATAGTTGCCATTTTTAGTTGTCTAGGTTCTGTGATGGAAATTATGGGTTAGAGGTTGGAAAAAATCTGTTGCCAACACCTAAGACCTGTGAAAAATTGAGAGACAATTTAGGAGCAGTAAGACAAATGCTTTTCTGCTCCTGGTTGGTAGGAAATAATCCTATTTCAAAATTTTGGCAACAACACCAGCGCCAATTGTCCGACCGCCTTCACGGATAGCGAAGCGCATCCCTTGCTCAATAGCGATGGCGTTAATTAACTCCACCGTCATTTTCACGCGATCGCCAGGCATGACCATTTCTGCTTCACTACCATCATCAGCAGTAAAAGCCGTAATTGTACCTGTTACATCAGTTGTCCGTACATAGAACTGAGGACGATATCCAGGGAAAAATGGTGTTTTCCGACCACCTTCTTTTTCTTGCAGAACGTAAACTTCAGCTTCAAACAAAGTGTGAGGAGTAATTGAACCAGGCTTGGCAATCACCATACCGCGTTCAATATCAGCCTTTTGGATACCCCGTAGCAGAATTCCAGCATTATCACCAGCCATCCCTTCTTCAAGACTCTTCTTGAACATCTCGATTCCGGTGACGGTTGTAGTACGAGTATTCTTAAGTCCAACCAATTCAACTGTATCGCCGATTTTGACCTTGCCACGCTCAATCCGACCAGTAGCAACAGTACCACGACCAGTAATGGTGAAGACATCTTCTATCGCCATCAGGAAGGGTCTATCAATAGCCCGTTCTGGTGTAGGGATGTAAGCGTCAACCTCATCCATCAAAGCATAGATTTGATCAACCCACTCGTTTTCACCCTTCTGGGTTTTAGGATTGCTGGTCATGGTTTCCACAGCCAACAACGCTGAACCTGGCACAATGGGGATATTGTCACCATCGAATTCATAAGAACTCAACAGTTCCCGCACTTCTAGTTCCACCAGTTCTATCAGTTCGTCGTCGTCCACCATGTCTTTCTTATTCAAAAAGACAACCAGGTTAGGAACGCCCACCTGTTTAGCTAGAAGGATGTGTTCCCGTGTTTGAGGCATTGGACCATCGGCTGCTGAAACCACGAGGATTGCTCCATCCATTTGAGCAGCACCCGTGATCATGTTTTTTACATAGTCAGCGTGTCCTGGACAATCTACGTGAGCATAGTGACGAGCGGCTGTTTCGTACTCAACGTGGGCGGTATTGATCGTAATCCCCCGCGCCTTTTCCTCTGGTGCCGCATCAATGTCAGCGTACTTTCTGGCTTGCGCTTGACCCATTGCTGCCAAAGTCATTGTGATAGCAGCAGTAAGCGTAGTTTTGCCGTGGTCTACGTGACCAATAGTGCCGATGTTGACGTGGGGTTTATTCCTTTCAAACTTTGCGCGTGCCATGAATTACGTGTTCCTTATCTTTTTGAAAGCGTTCAGCGTGCGGTCTTCAATTATTATAGAGACGGGATCAACCCGTGTCTTTACAGCTAATAGCTTAATTTTGAGCGGCTATTTATGCGTTCCCTTTGCTCTTGGCAATAATGGTTTCAGCCACATTACGAGGTACCTCTTCATAGTGGCTAAACTCCATTGAGAATATACCCCGACCTTGGGTATTAGACCTAATGTCGGTGGCATAACCAAACATTTGTGCCAGAGGTACTTTAGAAGTAACTTTGGCAATTCCTTGATCAGAATCCATACCTTCTATGTGACCTCGGCGAGAGTTGAGGTCGCCTATCACATCTCCAAGGAAATTTTCAGGAACTTCTACCTCAACTTTCATCATAGGCTCTAATAGCACAGGTGAAGCCTTCATCACAGCATCCTTAATTGCCATTGATCCAGCAATTTTAAATGCCATTTCTGAAGAGTCTACATCGTGGTAAGATCCGTCAACAAGTTTGGCTTTGACATCAATCACAGGATAACCAGCCAGAATACCAGATTCACAGCTTTCTTTGATACCCTGCTCAACCGCCGGGATGTATTCTTTAGGAATTGCACCCCCAACAATTTTGGAGACAAATTCAAAGCCGCTACCAGGCTCTCCTGGTTCCGCTTCAATCACGACATGACCATACTGACCTTTACCACCGCTTTGGCGAATAAACTTACCTTCAACCTTGACGGCTTTGCGAATTGTTTCTCGGTAAGCAACTTGGGGAGCGCCAACATTAGCTTCCACCTTAAATTCTCGCAGCATCCGATCTACTAGAATTTCTAGATGAAGTTCACCCATCCCTGCGATCACGGTTTGGTTAGTTTCAGGATCAATGCTAACTCGGAAAGTAGGGTCTTCTTCTGACAAGGATTGGAGTGCCTTGGAGAGCTTCTCCATGTCTTGTTTTGTTTTTGGTTCAACTGCCACTGAGATCACTGGCTCAGGAATGAACAGAGACTCCAGAATTACAGGATGACCTTCTTCAGAAATTGTATCCCCTGTAAAGGTATCTTTCAGTCCTAAAGCCGCGCCTAAATCTCCCGCCCGCAGTTCATCAACTTCAATCCGGTCATCAGCTTTCAAAATAATTAGGCGTGATACCCGTTCCTTCTTACCCTTAGCTGAATTGAGGACATAACTGCCTTTTTTGAGAACACCAGAGTAGACCCTAACAAAGGTCAAACGTCCATAAGGGTCTGCCATGATTTTGAAAGCGAGAGCGGAAAGCGGCTCCTCATCGCTAGGGTGACGTAAAACTGTATCTCCGTTGGGCAGAATTCCTTGAATTGGCGGTTTATCTATGGGTGATGGTAAGTAATCAATTACTGCATCCAGCAATAGCTGAACGCCCTTATTTTTAAAGGCAGACCCACAGAGCATCGGTACAATTGTGCCGTCAATTGTGCCTTTACGCAGAGCTACCCTAATTTCATCTTCAGTTAATTCTTCACCTTCCAGGTACTTCTCGGTAAGAGCATCATCTGTTTCTGCAACAGCCTCAACGAGCTTAACACGGTACTCTTCGGCTATCTCCTGAAGATCTGCGGGAATGTCTGCTTCTTCAACTTCTTTGCCTTGATCGTCCTTGAAGAAATAGGCACGCATCCGCACTAAATCCACAATCCCTATAAAGTCGCTTTCGCTGCCAATAGGAATCTGTAGGGGAACTGCATTAGCTCTCATACGTTCACAGATCTGGTTATAAACTTTATAGAAGTTTGCTCCAGTCCGATCCATTTTATTGACGAAGACAATCCGAGGCACTTTATACCTGTCAGCTTGTCGCCAGACAGTCTCAGATTGAGGTTGAACACCTCCAACTGAGCAGAATACGGCAATCACACCGTCCAGAACCCGCATGGAACGTTCTACTTCAATTGTAAAGTCAACGTGTCCAGGGGTATCAATGATGTTGATGTGATGCTCTTTCCAATTGGTGCTAATTGCAGCGGCAGTGATGGTAATGCCCCGCTCCCGCTCTTGCTCCATCCAATCGGTTACAGTAGTACCTTCATGAACTTCGCCAATTTTGTGAACGAGTCCCGAATAAAACAGAATACGTTCTGTAGTTGTTGTTTTACCCGCATCAATGTGGGCTGCAATCCCGATGTTGCGTACTTTTTCAAACGGGATGGTACGTGGCACAGCTACCTCCTTCGTCTCTGCCGCCGGATCTTACCGGATCTTAGTCGTATTACTCTCTGTTAAGATTGTATACTTTCTTTAAAAATCTAGTGGGTGTTCAAACCAGGCTGGTTCTTAGTACCGATAATGAGCAAATGCCTTATTGGCTTCTGCCATCCGGTGAGTTTCTTCACGCTTACGAATAGCGTTGCCTGTTTCATTGGCGGCATCCATCAATTCATTTGCCAACCTAGAAGCCATGCTACGACCAGGACGTTGACGCGCAAAATTAATCAGCCAACGCATTGCTAGGGTAGTTCCTCGGTTAGAGCTAACTTCCATAGGCACTTGATATGTAGCACCACCAACACGACGACCTTTAACTTCCACTAGAGGTGTGGCGTTGCGAACTGCTTTTTCAAAAGTTTCTAACGGATCGTTGCCTGTCCGTTCTTCAATTGTTTTTAATGCGTCGTAAATGATCCCAGTAGCAATAGATTTCTTGCCACTACGCATAATTCGTCTTATTATCATGCTAACAAGGCGACTGTTATACTGCGAATCTGGGGGAACAGGACGTTTTTGAACTAGCTTGCGACGAGACATAATAAGCCTTTAAGAACACACAAAAATTATCAGGGCATTATGCAGGCATCCTTTCTGCTGACTTGGATGCCAACATTTGCTTAACTGGATCAACCAGCTATTTAATCTGTATAAGCGCCACAGTTGCTGTGATTGGCAATTTACCAACTAACTTACAGCTTATTTGGGGCGCTTGGCACCATATTTAGAACGACCTTGACGGCGATCCTTCACACCCGATGTGTCTAAGGTTCCCCGAATAATGTGATATCGCACACCAGGTAAATCTTTAACCCGTCCACCCCGAATCATTACAACGGAGTGTTCTTGCAGGTTATGACCAATTCCTGGAATATAAGCTGTAACTTCAAAACCAGAGGTTAAGCGCACCCTTGCTACTTTACGCAAGGCTGAGTTTGGTTTTTTAGGGGTGGTAGTATAAACCCTTGTACAGACACCACGACGCTGCGGACATTGTTTTAACGCGGGTGACTTGGTTTTTGCTTTCGTAGTTTCGCGAGCGTTACGAATGAGCTGTTGAATGGTGGGCATGGGTTAAATTATGGACAGCTCCAAGATATTCCAACTGTTGACAAATTCTAACTATATCGAATTTTGAGGATGAGTGTCAATTTTTAGAATCTAGATGGCTTTAAACTTTCCTAGTCTGTGCTTGCCTTAAATGAGTTGCCACAGCCACAGCTTTCTTGTGCGTTTGGGTTGTGGAAGCGAAAACCACCTCCCATGAGATCTTCAGAATAATCTATTGTTACTCCAGTAAGGTATCTGATGCTCTGGGTGTCTATTAAGACTGAAATTCCGTTACAGTCATATAGGCTGTCGTCAGCGTTGACTATTTGATCAAATTCAAGGGTATAAAAAAAGTCTGCACAACCACCTGTTTGGATGCCTACACGCAATTTAGCATCGGATTTTTTTTGGTGCGATCGCATTCTTTGAATTTCACTAATGGCAGCTTTACTCAAATTAATCATCAGCTATCTCAAGTTTAACTATCAACTCATACTCCTAAGCGCGATTACCTATGATAGCGTGCGAATTATGCTTTTATAAGCAATATGCGTTATGGAAAATCAAAATAATCCTTAATTATCTCTAGCCAAAACTTTATTTAGGGATTAATTGTTAATTGTTAATTGTTAATTGTTACGAGAGTAATCATCTTGAAAACGTACAATATCATCTTCTCCCAAATATTCCCCGTTTTGCACTTCAATCAAAACTAAAGGAATTACGCCTGGATTTTCTAGACGGTGAGTTGTGCATTGAGGAACGTAAGTAGACTGATTGTTACTGAGAACTAATTCTTGATCGCCACAAGTAACTTTTGCTGTTCCACAAACTACAATCCAGTGTTCACTTCTATGGTGGTGCATTTGCAGACTGAGGCGATGTCCAGGCTTGACTTCAATTCGCTTAATTTTATAGCCATTTCCTTCTTCTAAAATCGTGAAAGAACCCCAAGGTCTTAGTTCTGTAGCAGCAACTACGTTACTTGGAATTGATGTAGGTAATAATTTTTCCGATACTTGATCAATTTTTTTGGTTTGAGTCATTTTATTCAATAAAAATTAAATAATTGAGCGTGTAAATATTATTAACTAAAGGTTACTATGGCGCTATAAAAAATTATGAGGAATAATAACCTTAGCCAAACATAGCAAATTATCTGTGGTAGGTGTTAGCTATGTTTGCAAAACTTGAAATTAGGGTTGGGGTTGATAAGTAGGTCAACGCGAGTTAAAGGCAATACCCCACCCCCAACCCCCTCCCCTTAATAAGGGGAGGGGGAGATTGGCATTTTATCTTTTTTAAAGTGGAGCTATTTATAAGATTCTTTACTAATGATTTTGCAGAATATGGTGTACTAGGGAGTATTCAAGAAGATACCAATGCCGTTGTGAACACGGGCTGCGGTAGCAGGAGAGCGATTAATTAGTTGTCCCCCTAAATAAAGGCTGGTAGAGCTACCACCGTCGAGGTTGAGGGCATCTACAACTCCCATTTGTTGCATGAGTTGGGCAAATTCTGCCAGGGTGGGACCAGCACCCCCTGCACGGTTATGAACAGCAGCTATGATGATTTTACCAGATGGTGTAGTAGCGATCGCAGTCCGAATTGCTGCTTCAGCTATAAAGGCATCGCTGAATTTTTCTGCTTTGGCATCTAGAACAATTTGGCGATTTTGAATTAATACTGGACCTGCTCCTACTACATTAGAGTATTGACTAAATTCCACTGGGTTCGTACTACTGTTGATGCGGAGAACCTTATCGACTGTAAATACATCAGCTAATTCTGGTTTTGCTCTGATTGTCAGCAAGTATCCGTCAGATGGTATGGGAAATGGAGTTTGACCAGATTTTCCTCCCATAACTAAATTGGCGACTTGGTTGTTTTGAACAACTACAAGTATTTCATTATCTGTTAGGGGGGTGTAGGTGGTTCCCCATGTAGGAGTGTAACGGGCAATTCCAGCTTGGACGTAGCCACTGTTAAGACCAAATATGGGGAGATTTTCGCCTGTGGATGTAGTTATGGTTTCATCAAGGGTGAGACGACCTATTTTAATATTGCCGTTATTGTTCCATGCGATCGCACCCCGATTTAAAATTGGGCTAGATACCCATCGGTTATCTTGACGGATTGCCCCTAAAGGTACTAATTGCTTACGATTAAAAAAGCCAGCATTAACTGCCGCAGATGCTTGCGATAATGGCGCTATTTTTAACAATGGAGCAGTACCAACTAAAGTATTGGAATTACTCCAAATTGGTTTAAGGGTTAACCCGCGTTGTTTTGGGTCAACTTCTAGCCATACTATCGGAAAACGGTCTGCTCCAAGATTTACTAACTTTTGTTGCCAACGCACTCCTGGTGACCACAGAATATTTCGCTCTACAAGCGCATCTGGTGCAATATCTATTACTAAGCGATTCGGGTTAGATATAGTTGAGGCGCGTAAACGCCAACCAGTAGGAACGTTTACTTTAATTGTAGTTTGGTTTTGAGAGCTTTCAAGTTTGATTTGGGAGGTATCTTGTGGTTGAGGCGTTGGTACAGGGATAGATGTCGGGGGAAAAGGTAACACAGGCACAGGATTTAAGTTTAAATTATTTCCTGAGCCTTCATCAGGTAAAGTTGGGTTTTGAGTTGGAGGGGTTACAACAGGAGGAGTATAACGCTGTATCAGTTCTGGTTCAGCTATTCCTTCAATCGTAATTATTCCTTCATTACGATTTTGGCTAACTTGCCAAGGAGTCGGTTTATCTAATTCAACAATAATACGCTGTGGAGATATTGATATACCGTCTTTTGTCTGCAATGGTTGGCTTTCTTGTTGAATATTTTTGATACTGGCAGACGGTGAGGAAATTTTGAGGATATTGTTCTCAATTTGAAGTTGCCAGCCAGCAGTTTTGCTAAAATTGGTAATATCTAGATAGCGATAGCTACCCACTAATTTAGCATCTAGCGATAATGGCTTTTGGGATTTAGAAAACCACACTACAGGCTGTTTATTAGAATTATTAGTATTTAACAATTCCACTCCCGTTGCTTGCATCAACCCTGTATCGCTGATACCTGTCCGAGTTGATTTACCACTCTTCCATTGACTCCAAGCGATGGGTAATGTTCTACCGTTCAAGGAAATCTGAGTTCCTTGTTTTACTAATTGCGGTAATGTTGCGGCAAGCTGTTGAGGATTTAATGTTGGTGAATTGCTAGTGATTGAGGACGATAAAGCAACATTTGAAGAAAGATTTTCGGATACTTGTTGTGTTTGACCAACTTGTGCGCTTGCTAAGAAAAGCAATGTTAAACTGAAGTAATTGAGAGAAAGCTTTTTTAAGTAGCTTAATGATTTAATTCTAACTTGACCGCAACTCGTTTTCGTCTTAAAAATCATTTTTACCATCATCTACTAGAAATTTTAATTTATGTCGTAGTCTGTAGAAATAACTCAATTATCCAACTAAGTACCAAAATATCAATAAATGATGACTTTATGTGCGCCAATTTGTCATTTATGCCTTGATAATTGAAGTAAGAGTAACTAAAATTTAGTAAGGAGCTTGACTTTTATCGTATATACTGGTATTTAGTACCGATATGATCAAGATTATTCCTTGGGTTTTAGGGTTGATATCCCGATCAGATATTACAGACCTAAGACAGCTTTTTTAAATACAAGTTCCAGAGGGAAAAGTAAAAATTTAGGGATTGCCAGATTTAAATCTTTCTTATAATATTGCTTATTGCTGTTCTGTTACTCTGACAGAATATCAAAATTTGACTGGGGATTTTCAGACTTTCTTTAAAGTACCATCTTTAGTTATCTGTCTTTTGCAAGAAGATACCCCAAGACAGCGTTAGCTTGACGGGAGAGTGTCAAGGCTCTTGTTACCAAAATTAGTGGTTGCTAGGGCTGATTTTTGTCTCTCTAAAAAAATTGTTAAAGTATTTAGACTTAGGAATGCGCCCGCGTCTATGTCAGATCTAGTTATCCGAGCAGTAGTTAAATTTAAAGCGCCAGTCTCAGAGTATATCGACTGGTAAAGCTTAAGTTTTTTTTGAAAGATTTCTATCGCCTAAAATTGTCTGTCATTGATGAAAAGTAGGCTAGGAGATTAAGGAATTAATTACAGAATAAACCTCGTAGCCTTAGTCAAATTTTAGATAATTAACCACAGATGCACACAGATAAACACAGATGTAATAACTGATTTTTGCTCAAATGTCTAATGGTTAACGCTTATCCAATAAATAAGTGAGCTTGTCGAAGCTATTTGTCAAGCCGCGGCAGAGTAAACAACCTTACAACCAGTAAATTTTTACCAAATCACAGGGACAAATCAATGAATAACGGGAGTCTGAACAATAATACACAACAGAATCTATTAAATCAGAGCGAAGCACCTTATGGTGGTCAACGATGGCTGGTGGAGGAGAGGGATGCTTGCGGCGTTGGCTTTATTGCTTCTTGTGCGGGTGTGGCTACGCATAAGCTGATTGAACAGGCTTTGTCGGCTTTGTCGTGTATGGAACACCGAGGCGGTTGTAGTGCTGACCAAGATTCTGGGGATGGCGCGGGGTTGATGACGGCTATTCCTTGGGAATTGTTGAGTCAATGGTTTGAGCAGAAAAATTTGAGTATGCCTGCAACCGATAAAATCGGGGTAGGAATGGTGTTTTCACCTCCAGATGCTTCTCTTCAAAGTACTACTCGGCGCATTGTTGAGGAAGTTTTGGCTTCTGAAAATTTACAGTTGCTTGGTTGGCGAGAAGTACCAGTAAAGCCAGAAATTTTGGGTGTCCAAGCGCTAGAAAATCAGCCGAAAATTGAACAGCTATTGGTGGTTTCCCCTGATAAAACAGGTGATGAACTAGAGCGACATTTGTATGCGGTGCGTTGTCGCATTAGCAAAGCGTTAGAGGCGGAAAAAAATCTCAATTTTAAGCGGTCTGACGATTTCTATATTTGCTCGTTTTCTAATCGCACTATTATTTATAAGGGCATGGTGCGTTCTGTAGTGCTGGGAGATTTTTATACAGATTTAAAAAATCCCGCTTATCAGAGTGCATTTGGGATATATCACCGTCGTTTTAGTACAAATACGCTGCCGAAGTGGCCCTTAGCTCAACCGATGCGTTTGTTGGGACATAACGGTGAGATTAATACACTGTTGGGCAATATTAACTGGATGATGGCACGGGAGGCTGATTTAGAT
The DNA here is from genome assembly GCF_000317495.1 of Crinalium epipsammum PCC 9333. GTDB lineage: Bacteria > Cyanobacteriota > Cyanobacteriia > Cyanobacteriales > PCC-9333 > Crinalium > Crinalium epipsammum. The sequence continues at coordinate 3,390,916 of NC_019753.1, read as the reverse complement.
CATCCTTCTTGGGATGGTCGGTTAAATCAATTGAAGCCAATTTTGAATCCTGATAATAGTGATTCAGCGACGCTAGATAATGTATTTGAGTTACTGGTGCGTTCTGGACGTAGCCCACTGGAATCAATCATGATTATGGTTCCAGAAGCTTATAAGAATCAGCCGGATTTAGTAAATCATCCCGAAATTGTGGATTTTTATGAATACTATAGCGGTATTCAAGAGGCTTGGGATGGTCCCGCTTTACTGGTGTTTAGTGATGGGAAGAAGGTAGGGGCGAGTCTTGACCGTAATGGTTTGCGACCTGCGCGTTATTGCATTACTAAAGATGGTTATGTGGTAGTAGGTTCGGAAGCTGGTGTGGTGGATTTGCCGGAATCTGAGATTTTGGAAAAGGGCAGGTTGGGACCAGGGCAAATGATTGCTGTGGACTTGGAAAGCCATGAAGTTTTGAAGAATTGGGAAATTAAGCAGCGTGTAGCTAACGGAAATCCTTATGGCGCTTGGCTGCAAGAGTATCGCCAAAATCTAGAAAATCAACTTTTTCCTGATGCTAAACAGTTGGATACGGTAAGTTTACTGCGCCAACAAAGTGCTTTTGGCTATACGTCTGAAGATGTGGATATGATTATTCAGGAAATGGCGGTTCAAGGTAAGGAACCAACTTTCTGTATGGGTGATGATATTCCTTTGGCGGTGTTGTCGGAAAAGCCCCATATTTTATATGACTACTTCAAACAGCGTTTTGCTCAGGTGACTAATCCACCGATTGACCCGTTGCGGGAAAAGTTGGTGATGTCTTTGAGTATGGAGTTGGGTGAACGTGGTAATTTGCTGGAAGCAAAGCCTGAGTACGCGCGGTTGCTGAAGTTGGAAACGCCTGTTCTGAATGATGGGGAGTTAGCCAAGATTCAGGAGTTGGGTTTTGAGACGGCGTATTTGTCTACGTTGTTTGAAATAGCACAAGGTCCGAAGGGGTTAGAAGCAGCAGTAAGTCGTTTGTGTCAGGAAGCGGTTGAGGCGGTAAATGCTGGGAAGAAAGTTTTGATTCTGAGCGATCGCGTAGATGCTATAAATGCTGAATTAAGCTATATTCCGCCATTACTCGCAGTGGGTGCTGTTCACCACCACTTGATTAAGCAAGGATTACGCTGCAAGGCTTCTTTAGTTGTGGATACTGCTCAATGCTGGAGTACTCACCATTTTGCTTGTTTAATTGGCTATGGTGCGTCTGCGGTTTGTCCATATTTAGCACTGGAAAGTGTGCGCCATTGGTGGTCTGATTCTAAGACTCAGGCGATGATGGAACGGGGTAAGATTCCTGCTTTGACGGTAGAAAATGCTCAGGCTAATTACCGCAAAGCTGTAGAGGAAGGTTTGTTAAAAATCCTCTCAAAGATGGGAATTTCTCTATTATCTTCTTACCAAGCGGCGCAAATTTTTGAGGCGATTGGTATTGGTGGAGATTTGTTAGCTTTGGGCTTTCAAGGTACGGCTTCGCGCTTGGGTGGCTTAAGTTTAGAGGATTTAGCTACTGAGGTGATTTCAGTTCATCAACGTGCTTTCCCTGAAATCAATATTAAGAAGTTGGAAAACTTGGGCTTTGTGCAGTACCGTCCTGGTGGCGAGTATCACATGAATAGCCCTGAACTGGCGAAAGCATTGCATAAGGCGGTGGCGAAGTCTGAATATGACCACTATGAGGTTTATAAGCAACATTTGGCAGGTCGTCCAGTTACAGCGCTGCGAGATTTGTTGGATTTTAAGAGCGATCGCTCTGCTGTACCACTTGAGGAAGTAGAATCGGTTGCGGATATTGTGAAGCGATTCTGTACTGGTGGGATGTCTTTAGGTGCGCTATCACGGGAGGCGCATGAGGTATTAGCGATCGCGATGAACCGAATTGGTGGTAGATCTAATTCTGGGGAAGGTGGGGAAGATCCAGTTCGCTTTAAGGTGTTGGATGATGTTGATGAGAATGGTAATTCTGCAACTTTACCTCACTTGAAAGGGCTGCGAAATGGCGATACTGCTTCTAGTGCAATTAAGCAAGTAGCATCAGGTCGTTTTGGTGTCACGCCAGAATACTTGATGAGTGCTAAACAAATTGAGATTAAAATGGCTCAAGGCGCGAAGCCAGGAGAAGGCGGTCAGTTACCTGGGAAGAAGGTTAGCCCCTATATTGCGATGCTACGCCGTTCTAAGCCAGGGGTGACATTAATTTCACCTCCACCGCACCACGATATTTATTCGATTGAAGATTTAGCGCAACTGATTTATGACTTGCACCAAATTAACCCGAAGGCGCAGGTGTCGGTGAAGTTGGTGGCGGAAGTTGGCATTGGTACAATTGCTGCGGGTGTTGCTAAGGCTAATGCGGATATTATCCAAGTTTCCGGTCACGATGGCGGGACTGGCGCATCTCCCTTAAGTTCGATTAAACACGCAGGTTCACCCTGGGAATTAGGGTTAACTGAGGTGCATCGAGTATTGATGGAAAATAACTTGCGCGATCGCGTTATCCTACGGGTTGATGGTGGTCTTAAGAGTGGCTGGGATGTCCTTATAGGCGCTTTAATGGGTGCTGAGGAGTTCGGGTTCGGTTCGATCGCGATGATTGCTGAAGGCTGTATTATGGCGCGGATTTGCCATACGAATAATTGCCCTGTAGGTATAGCTTCTCAACGGGAAGATTTGCGGAAGCGGTTTAGTGGTATTCCAGAAAACGTTGTTAATTTCTTCTATTTTGTTGCGGAAGAAGTGCGGAGTTTGTTAGCGCATCTGGGATATCGTTCATTAAATGAAATTGTTGGTCGTGCTGACTTATTAACGGTACGTGAAGACAAGCAACTGGCTAAGACTCAATCTTTAAATTTGGATTGTATTACTAAGTTACCAGATACACGGGGCGATCGCTCTTGGTTGAACCATGAAACTGTACACAGCAATGGTGCGGTTTTGGATGACCAAATATTAAACGATCCACAAATTCAAGCTGCAATCCGCGAACATGGTAGTGTTGCTAAGACAGTTGCGATCGTGAATACGGATCGCAGTGTGGGTGCGAGAGTGGCTGGTGCGATCGCATCTGTGCATGGTAATAGTGGCTTTGAAGGGCAAATTATCCTCAATTTCACAGGAAGTGCTGGTCAAAGTTTTGGCGCATTTAATTTACCTGGAATGACCCTTAACTTAGAGGGTGAAGCTAATGATTATGTAGGTAAGGGGATGCACGGTGGCGAGATTATTATTAAACCACCCGCAGACGCTACTTATCAGGCATCAGATCAGGTAATTGTTGGCAATACTTGCTTGTATGGGGCTACTGGCGGCACGTTGTTTGCTAATGGTAAAGCAGGTGAGCGATTTGCTGTGCGTAACTCTAAAGGTCAAGCCGTAATTGAAGGTGCTGGCGACCATTGCTGTGAGTATATGACAGGTGGTGTGATTGTTGTTCTTGGTCATGTTGGTCGCAACGTTGGCGCTGGAATGACAGGCGGTTTGGCTTACTTCTTAGATGAAGATGATAGTTTTGCCGCGAAAGTTAACCCAGAAATTGTCAAGATTCAACGAGTAACAGCACCAGTTGGTGAACAACAATTAAAAGAATTAATTGCTACTCATGCAGAACATTCGGGTAGTGAGAAAGCTAAGATGATTTTGGATAATTGGGCGGAATATTTGCCGAAGTTCTGGCAGGTTGTACCACCTTCTGAGGCTGATTCGCCGGAAGCTAATGCTGATGTTGCTGATGAGTTGGTTGCTGTGAAAGCGTAGTGGCTATGAATTAAATGGATGATTAATTAGTGGGTGGCTAAAGTCACCCATTTTTTAATTTTTGCACTTGAGTTGATGACCTTTCTATTTATTTGTGTTTAAAGATGTAGAAGAATTCGGCGTTGGAGTATCAGTAGATTTTTTAGCTAGTACCTGTTGTTCCTGTTCTTGTAAATCTAGCAATTCTGGTACGGTGACAAATTTATAACCGCGCTTTTTCAGTTGAGAAATAATTATGGGTAATGCTTTAATTGTATGAGCGCGATCGCCTCCGCCATCGTGCATCAACACCATACCACCTGGTTTCGCATCCTTCATTACATTTCTGACTAACCTTGGTACAGATGGACGGCTATAGTCGTTCGAGTCTGACGACCACATTGCTACAAAGTATTTATGCTTTTTAGCATAGTCAACTACTCCGTTGTTCATTACACCACCAGGCGGACGAAATATTGCGGGTTTTAATCCTGTAACTTTGTAAATTAGTGCCTCTGTATCCTCAATTTCACGAGCAGCATCCGCAGGACTCATGCGACGATAACGATGGCTCCAAGTATGATTAGCAACAGCATGACCATCTAGTACGACTTGTTGGGCAATCTGAGGATATTCTTTCAGGGGTATCCCAACCATAAAGAATGTTGCTTTAATATTATCTTTTTTCAGAATTTCTAATATTTTTAAGGTGCTGCGCGGCCAAGGACCATCATCAAATGTAAGAGCGATCGCTTTTTCTTTACTACCCAGTTTTACTTGTTTAAGAACTTGCCCTTGAAACTTCGCTGGAATTAAAACATTAAAAATTTCTGTTTTAGCTGTTTGCTCCCATTGTCCAATCACCTTGCTTAAACTTTGATCAGTTGGTTTAATTGATTGCTTAACAATTGCACTAGGTTGCTGTTTATTACTGCGATCGCTACTTTGGGAAATAATATCTTTGTCAGGTAAGTTATATTTACGGTTTTTTTGCTGGGAGATATTTAGCTGGTCTTGTGTGGTCACTGCCCGATCATTAGATAGCTGCCAGTATAAAATGAGGAGACCAAGTACACCAACAGAAGTAACCGCAAGAGCTAATCCCCAATCGCTGAATCTCTTGCCTACTTTAAAAAACATATAACGCTTTCCCAAGTTAATTATTCCTTAACTGTTAACAATATTCCCAAAAAGTAAGTGAAGAAGTGCAAGATTACGTCAATTCGTTTCTCCTATAGTTGTGGCATAAAATTCTGTTTATTTGTGATTGTTAGTTGTTAATTGTTGTTTATACAAACTTATAATTTGATTAGTAACTTCTACAATACTTAAGTTATCTGTTTGAATCTCGACGGCATCAATAGCTTTGCGTAGGGGCGCGAAAGTGCGATTACTGTCGCTCATGTCGCGTTCTTGAATCAAGTTTTCTAGTTGCTCTAAAGTGACATTTTCCTGACCTTGCTTTTGCAACTCTAGTAGTCGCCGACGCGCTCTTTCTTGAACAGAAGCCGTTAAGAATATTTTTAATTCAGCATCGGGAAAAACGTTAGTACCAATATCTCGACCTTCAGCAACGATACCGCCTTTTTTGCCGATATTTTGCTGTTGTCTGACGAGTTCAGTACGAACAGAATGCAAAGCTGCGATCGCAGATACTTGCGCTGTCACTTCCATTGAGCGAATGGCTTGAGTAACATCATAATCATTGATCAAAATCTGGGGACTTGATTCATTTTGTTGATTTTCCACAAATTTAATTTGACATTGGCTAACTAATTCTGCGATCGCACTTTCGTCATCTAGAGCAATTCCTGATTGTAAAACTAACCACGTTACAGCACGATACATTGCCCCAGTATCTAAATACAGCAGTCCTAGCTGTTGAGCAACTACACGAGTAACTGTAGATTTTCCAGCACCAGCAGGGCCATCAATTGCTACAATCGGTTGACGGTTTCGTAAGATTATATTGTCAATTAAGCGAGTTGAATCAATTTTAGCTGCGATCGCGAGTAGTCCCGTTTCTGCAACTTGCTCTAAAGGTATTAAAGTTCTTGGCTCAACCAATTCTAAATATTCCACCTGAAAAGCTGGGACTGTAGATATTTCCTGCTTAACTATATTAATTAGTGGAGTGCGATCGCGTTCACCTAAACTAAACAAATTCTTGGCTTTTGCTAAACCTCGATACAACACTTGCGCCTGTTCTTTTTGCTCAGGAGTTAAATATTGATTGCGAGAACTATAAGCTAGTCCAAAGGACTCTCGGACAATTGGACAAGGAACAATCTGCACTGGCAATTTTAGATCCTCTACCAAACGCTGGATAATTGCCAACTGCTGGGCATCCTTTTCACCAAAATAAGCTCGCTCAGGCTGAATTAAATTTAACAACTTCGTCACTATGGTAGCAACACCCTGAAAGTGACCAATACGCGATCTACCACATAAAACAGATGTCATTGATGGTGGTGGTACAACCTGGGTAAGTTCTGAGTCAGTTGTACTAATTATTCCCATTTCTGCGGCTGTAGGAGCAACAATTGCATCTACTCCAACTTTTTCACAAAGTTGCCTATCTTGCTCTAGTTGACGCGGGTATTGCTGGAAATCCTCTGTGGGCGCAAACTGAAGTGGATTGACAAAAATGCTGACAATCACAATTTTATTTTGGGTTTTCGCTTGCTTTATTAGGCTTAAATGACCAGCGTGCAAAGCTCCCATAGTAGGAACTAAGCCAACTTCTAACCCTTGTCGATGCTGTTTTAAGTAGCATCTAATTCCAGCAGTTGTCGTAAACAAACGCATTATCAATTAACAATTAACAATTACCCATGACCAATGACCGATGACCAATGACCAATGACCATTATCAATCTTTTTTGGTGTTAATTGTTACTTGCAGTTGTTTGTTGTAGGTCTAAGACATCTATACGCACTGGTGCTACGCCAGTTTGGGTTATTCCGATTGTTCTGGCTGCGGCGGCAGATAGATCAATAACCCGACCTCTAATAAAAGGGCCACGATCATTAATTCGTACTATTACTGAACGATTATTATTTAAGTTTGTCACCTGCACTTGGGTTCCAAATGGTAAGCTGCGATGGGCTGCTGTCAGGGCATTCTGGTTATATCTTTCACCATTTGCACTACGCCTTCCATGAAATCCAGGGCCATACCAAGAGGCAATTCCTTGAATTTGAGAACGAATAACTGAGCCTACAGCAGCTTGAGATGGCTGTGGTGGTGTATGGACGGGAATTTCTACTACGGTGGTATCAGTCAGTAAGCGTCGGAGTTGACTGGCTATTTCCAACGCATCTTCAGCAAGATTGTTAGTTGTATTTGGTAATCTGGCGCTACCGTTAATTTGTACTAAAGCTTGACTATTGACTTTAATGGTGTAGCAGTTGCAAGTTGGGTCTAATATGACTGCGATCGCACTTTTGTTAAGATTGTTCCTACTTAGCTGACTTAGCTTGGCTGCAACTTGCTGCGCTCTCCAAATTGGATCATCTTGAGGATCTGTTTGCTCTAATCTTTGTTGACTCGCTAAAGCAACTTCATCAATAGGGCGGGAACCGAGAAACATTAACAATGGAGTTTCGCGTAAGTAGAGAGTTGCAGCTTGATAACCGGAAAATTCATGGGGAACTATTTGAATAATAGATTCATTCGCTGTAGCGGAAATTGATTGAGATGATTTGCTGTTAGAACTTTTGAAAAGCTGTGATTGAGCTTGGCTAGGTGTTGCAGTACCCAAAAAGGTGGCTAATATGGCAGCTACGATATAAAGAAATTTTTGATTCATCAGCAGTTTTCAGAAATTTGCACTCGAAATTAAGTCTAAGCCTTGTTCAGCATTCAACTCATAGTCATTCCGTGTTCATGGGTGTACCATGAACACGAAACAGACTAGCACGAATTTTTTCAGCACAGATGAGCAATTTCAGGAAATTAACTTAAAATTCAAGTCAGTCATTAGTTATTGGTCATCGGTCATCGGTCATTGATAATTGTTAATTGTTAATTGTTAATTGTTCAAGATGGATTATAAAGATGCAGGGGTTGATGTTGAGGCGGGTCGCTCTTTTGTAGACCAAATCCGCAGTTTGGTGCAAAGCACACACCGCTCTGAAGTTTTGGGTGGATTAGGCGGTTTTAGTGGTTTTTTCCAACTCCCGACAGGTTATAAAGAACCTGTGCTGGTTTCTGGGACTGATGGCGTAGGTACTAAGCTGAAAATTGCTCATGAGCTTAACCGCCATAATACTGTGGGCATTGATTTAGTGGCTATGTGTGTCAATGATGTCTTGACATCTGGGGCAGAACCACTATTTTTTCTAGATTATTTAGCTACTGGTAAACTGAATCCTGAGCAGTTAACTGAAGTTGTTGCTGGAATTGCTGAAGGTTGTCGTCAGTCGGGATGTGCGCTAATTGGTGGGGAAACGGCAGAAATGCCTGGTTTTTACCAGCAGGGAGAGTATGATTTAGCTGGTTTTTGTGTAGGGATTGTAGAAAAAAGCCAAATTGTAGATGGTTCGCAAGTAGAATTGGGTGATGTGGCGATCGCACTAGCAAGTCAAGGTCTTCACAGTAACGGCTTTAGTTTAGTGCGAAAAATTGTGAGCGACGGGAATTTTAACTGGAACGACACACCATCCGTTTTAGAGGGTCAAAGTTTAGCTGAAGTTTTTTTGACCCCGACGCGCATTTATGTCAAGCCAGTATTAGAAGCCAGACGCTCTGGTATTGATATTCATGGTATGGCTCATATTACTGGCGGTGGTTTACCAGAAAATCTGCCACGCTGTTTAGGGAAAAATCAATCTATTAAGATTAACCCTAACAGTTGGACTATTCCGCCGATTTTTAACTGGTTAGCTGAGGCGGGCAATGTTAATTTGACGGCAATGTTTAATACTTTCAATATGGGCATTGGTTTTGTTTTACTTGTACCACCAGCAGAGGCAGAGCAAACTATTAGTTGGTTTAATTCACAAAATATTGCTGCCTATAATATTGGTGAAGTAGTTGCTGGTGATGGTAGTTTACTAGGAATTTCCGAGTAGAAATCACATACAATAACAAAATTCCCGACTTCTCCACAAAGTCGGGATATTAGCCTTTCATCAGCTAAGAAGCCTTAAAATTTTAGCTTTCTAGCGAGCGAGACGCTCGTACTACAGCTTATTGCTAAAATCGCACACGGAATTACTGGTTTAATGTTGTCTTCATACGCGATGTCTGCGACGGGCTGCGCCTACGCACTTCGACAATCGAAATTTGATGGAAATTAAACTGATTAAAGGCGGCACCCAGATTTGAACTGGGGAGTGGAGGTTTTGCAGACCTCTGCCTTACCACTTGGCTATGCCGCCGTATGCACAGAATACGATTATACCAAACTTTGCTCAAAAATGCGTAAGCGATCGCAAAAAAAAGTACGACCGCAGTATGCCATGATTTGATATCTTAAGTTTTGAAGGCTAGTAGTATTGATTAGTTATAAGATAGTTATCTGCGGTGCGCTAGTAGCCTCATCTGAGCATTTACTACCAGGAGGCGATCGCCTACTCTGAAGCGATCGCACGATAAATTCTGTTAAAGATAGTTGTATTGTTCTTTTTCAGCAAGCATTAAATAATTAAATGATGTTCTAAAATTTTCACCTCTGCCAGTTATGACCCAACAGAATCTTCTAGAACTTGCCAAGCAGGGTGATGCCAAAGCGATCGCAACCCTGATGAATAGCCAGTTGCAGCCTAAAGGGCTGAAAGCCAAAGTTAGTATTGCCAACAACTGTTTAATGGTGATCGCAGAATCAGTTGATCCAGACTCTACACAACCGCCTTCTCATTCATTTATTGTTAATTTTGTCCGCAAAGGCATAACCGCGTTAAATCCTGAAGAAATTCATCGTGTAGTTGTATGGGGAAAAGCCCCAGGTAATAAAGCCCCAGCTTGGCGAGATGATTTTAAATTATCCGAGCCTGATCTGAGAAATAATTTTGTTGAGCAGGAAAATAATTTTAAACCTCAACAAGAGAATATTCAACCAGAAAATGTTGCACCCCCAAAACCTAAAAAACCCTTAAAACTCTTCAGCAACTCTCATATTTTCATGCAGACTGAGAATTTGGTAATAGCTGGTGTTATTTTCGTTTTGTTTGTTTTTGCTACTTTGTTTTTTGCTGGCAGAGAAATATTTACTGTCAAAGGAGATTCTAAGGAGAATATTGCCAATATATCTAATTTAGATGAGTCGTCAATTTTAAATACAGAGATTACCAACTTTTTAGGAATGTATTTTAAAGCTAGTATGGCTCAAGAAAAAAAAGGAGATGAATTTTGGTGTACTGATTCAAAAGATTATATAAAAAACATGGATAAAAGTAAGGATTGGCAGCTTATAAAAATTAATCCTTATGGAAATTCGAGTGTAGACAGTGAAGTGAAGATTAATCATTTAAATGAAAGTAAAGTACCTACAAGCACTACCTGGAATATATACCTTAAAAAAGAATATGGTTCAGAAGATAATAAAGTCCCTAGTAGATGGTGTATATCATCAATCTTTGCCAAAGAATCTTGATAAAATCTTATTCTGTCAACCCGCCCCTACTATAAACGTTACTGACTGCTATAAAAGGCGTAAGTCCTAAATGATATAGGCTAGAGGAAGTTCACATATTTTACATCTGAACAATGCTTGAATTTCTTAACCCTATTTTAGGTCGTCACCCAGAACAAGTTAAAGCTAATGTAGAAATTTACACTTGGCAAACCTGCCCTTTCTGTATTCGGGCAAAGATGTTGCTGTGGTGGAAAGGTGTTAACTATCAAGAATATAAAATTGATGGGGACGAAGCAGCCAGAAATCAAATGGCTGAACGTGCTAATGGTAAGCGGACACTACCACAAATTTTTATTAATAATCAACACATAGGCGGATGTGATGATATTTACGCCTTGGATAAACAAGTTCAATTGGATTCATTATTAGCACAATCGGCAACATCGTAAGGGTATATTTTGGTAAAAATTCCCCCACCGCCGATTGAGGAGCCTGAGTATTTAGTACATCGCAAATGGATGGAAAAAGCTTTGGCACTAGCTCAAGCTGCTGGTGATGCTGGTGAAGTGCCTGTAGGAGCAGTTATTGTTGACGATGCTGGTAACTTAATTGCTGAAGCTGCTAATCGTAAAGAGCGCGATCGCGATCCGACAGCACACGCTGAAATCTTAGCGATCCGAACTGCTGGCAAAGTTTTAGGCGACTGGCATCTTAACCAATGCACTCTTTACGTTACCTTAGAACCTTGCCCAATGTGTGCAGGTGCGATCGTCCTAGCGCGGTTAAAATTGCTAGTTTATGGCGCAAATGACCCTAAAACTGGCGCAATTCGGACTGTGGCTAATATTCCTGATAGTGCTTGCTCTAACCATCGCCTATCAGTATTAGCTGGTATTTTAGAATCTCCCTGTCGCCAACAACTACAAGCTTGGTTTACCCAACACCGTTCAATCAATTAACAATTAACAATGATGCTTAATTCTCAGTGTGGTTACCTATCGGTTAAGCATATTTTCTCTCTCTCTGCCCCTCTGCTTGTCACCACGCTCCTTATGACAACTCTTAAAGTGTCCTTATAGTAAAACTAAAAAGAGGTCAGAAAATCTACAGTAAATACTAGGACGCAGTAAAAAACGTGAGGTGACATGATGCAGCTTTCTTCTGAACCAACTACACAAACATCAACTTCTACCAAAGAAGGCTCCGTTACTTCCCGTGTTGCAAGCTGGTTAAAATCTATAGCCTATCCTGTGGCGCGTTACGGTATACTGCCATTTTACTTTAGTCGGATAGAAGTTACTGGACAAGAAAATTTACCTACAGAAGGTGCAGTTATCCTTGCACCTACCCATCGCGCTCGTTGGGATGCTTTTGTTGTACCTTATGCCACTGGTCCTTATGTTACAGGTCGTGATTTACGGTTTATGGTTTCTGCTAATGAAATGAAAGGGTTACAGGGTTGGTTTGTCCGCAGATTGGGCGGGTTTCCTATTGATACAGAGCAACCAGGAATTGGCAGTTTTCGTCATGGGGTTGAATTGCTACTCAACAAAGAAATGCTGGTTATTTTCCCAGAAGGTAATATTTTTAGAGATAATCAAGTTCACCCATTAAAGCGCGGTTTGGCTCGAATTGCTCTCCAAGTAGAATCAATGCAGCCAGGGTTGGGGATTAAAATTGTACCGATTAGTATTAATTACAGCCATCCATTTCCTAAGTGGCGGGGTACGGTCAAAGTTAATATTGCTTCCCCTTTAGAAGCGGCTGACTATAGCAGTGAATCAGCTAGAACAAATGCTAAAAAATTGACTGCTGATTTAGAAACTGTTATCAAACAGCTTGAAACAATCAACAATTAACAATGGCTAATAAACAGCCCTGTAAATCTATAGTTATATAGCTGTACATTATGCAGATAGCAGTGTTACTTAGTAATCAAAAAATTTTGTAACAGATTTTCCAAGATTAAGTTTAAGATTTATGACATATGTTTGTTTTTGTAATAAAGGAGACACTATTTTAAAAAATTTTCCTGTATAGTATTAGCATCAAATTTGGTAATCAAAGTAGTTTTCCAAATTAATAGCTTTTTAGGGTTGTACTCAACCTAAAATTAACTATTGGTATCGGAGATTATTATGTTGTCTAAACCATGTTGTGCTTTTGGTGTACTAGCAATTTACAATCTACTGAGATTAACGCAGGGTGTTTACTATGGCTAATAGAGTAAGCTTTATATCTAATTATGACCAACTAGGTATAGCTAATCAAGGCATAAGCATTGAGCCAAGTAGCTGCAATATTCATTTTAATTGGTACTGGTTGATGTTATTCCGTTTTCTGGGCGTATGCTCTGGAGCTTGTGTAGCAGATAGCAGTGAAGATAGTAGCCAAGGAAAACTAGATTCTCAAGGCTTACAACACTTAAGTAAATTTGGAGTTGAACGCGAACTTTGGCAGTAAACAATTAGCAATTAGCTGTCAAATGATAACTGTTAAATGCCTAAGTTTAACTGCCAACTTTTGAGGATTCCAGTATCAATTTGGGCATAATCTACAATCCATAACTGCCAAATACCTATAACAGGTTGATTAAGCAGTTGTTTAAGTGTGGGTGTAGTTTGTAGGGAATAGGTGGCTTGTAGTTGAGTCGCAGCGCCGAGTGTGCGATTTTGTAATAGTATTGTTTGACCTGTAGGGGTTTTTAAATTAATTTCTATATCGCCTAAAAAACTGTGTTCAATGTTAAGGCTGATTTTAATATCTCGTAGGGGATTGCGACCGCCTTGCGGCGCGTAAGCTTCGCTAATTTGAATACTACTGGTAACCCCTTGGAGATTATATTCAGGAATAGCAACACTGTTGTCATTGCGTACTTGAAGATATTGGGAAACTTTTGGTTGTTGTAAACGCTCACCCGCAGCTTGCACAGCTTTAAAAGCATTTACTTTACCGTAGCCAAACCATTGAGAATAACCGTTAACGTCATAAGTACCCAGTTGTAAACCGAGTTGAGCATCAGCATTGCGATCGACAATTTTATCAGCAGTTTCTTGAAGAATGCGCTTAACTTCAAGAGCCGTTAAATTAGGATTAGCCGATAAAACTAGCGCCGCAACTCCAGCCACAACAGGAGCCGCGCTAGAAGTACCGCCGAAATCAGCAGTAAAATTACTGGTTTCATACCCAGCTAAGCTGACGCGATCAGTGGTTAAAATACCTAATCCAGGTAGTGAGGATTGGACTGGAGGAGCAGTATAAAGATAGCCTTTTTGTTCAAACCACATTCCTGGTGGTGCATTATTGCTGGGCGCACATACAGATATGTTAGTTCCCCAGTTACTATAGGCTGATTTTTTGTTAAGACTGGTGCAGGCAGAAACCGTGATTACGTCGGGATGAACAGTAAAACCGCTTAACCACTGGGTAGTCCCTCGCAAAAAATTATCCGACCAGCCACGCTCATTTACAGTACCGCTCAGTGGACGATTAGCATTACCCGCAGCAAAGACTATTACACAACCTTTACCATTTCGTCCAGTAGTAGTGGCGCGGGTGAGTGCGGCTCTTTGGCGTAAGGAAAGGGGAAAATATATCGAAGCGGCTCCCCAACTACAGGAAACGACAGCAGCACCTTTATTAATTGCCCAGTCAAAAACTTGCTCAACAGAGTTGTCATCTAAATAACCAGTGGTGCGAATGGGCATAAAACCGCAGCCTGGGGCAACACCGACGATACCAGAATTGTTTTCTTCTGCGATCGCAACTCCTGCACAAGCAGTACCGTGATTTTCTTCTTCTGCTGTGGGTAAAGGTAACAAATCTTTGTCTTGTAAATCTCTGGGAGCAATAATCTTTCCTTGCCCTTGAAAATCTGGATGACTCAGATCAAAGCCGTCATCCGCCACAGCTACAACGATAGAACGTACACCGCGAGTAATATCCCAAGCTTTTTCAATATCAATATGAGCGCCAGCAACTAACTGTTGCTTACCACCACTATTGTAGAGATACCATTGCTGAGGATATAAAGAATCTTTAGGTCGGTAGTGTTTTTCTTGTGGTACTACTATATTAGGTTCAGCTAACAAAACTTCTGAAAGTTTCATCAAACGATTAGCAATTTTTACCGGATTTTCTTGAGCAAGCTTGGTAACTTGAAATACATAAGTGTTGGGGATACCAATAACTGGTTGTAGTCGGTTTAAGCCATAAGATTGTGCGATCGCACTGATTTCTTGCTCGTTTACCCCATCAGCAAATTGAATTGTTAGCTGATCCGTGAGATAAACCAAGGTTTCTGGATGATTTTCAAACTGATATACATGACTAGCAAAAGCAACTTGATCTGATTCCCTTGCCGTCTGCATCACTTCATCACGCTGACCTGGTGCAACGATAAATTCTTCTAGCTGTACTTTGGGAATTTCAAGGGATAATTCAGCAGGTAGCGTTGTTGCAAACTGATCTGATGCTTCTGGGTTAGTTGGGCGGATAGTAAAGCGATCGCTCACCTTTAACAGCCCTAATTCCTCTCCACCACGCTGCAAAATATTACCGATATTTTCCTCAGATACACCCGAAAATATAGGATTTTTTTGAGCATAATTAGGCTGATTTGCGGCATCGTTCATCTAAATAACTCCTATTTACAAAAATTACATTTGAAGATTTTTAAAACTCAAGCCGCCAATAAAACACTTATTAGCTAAAATCTAGTTATTAAATAGCTTTTACCCCTACACCCCAGCTTTGCTAATTTTATTTTGGGAACTTTCTCATAGCTGCGTGAGTCTTAACTAAACAGTCAAACAGCTATATTTCCATAAGTTTGTAGTAACGATGTCCCAAATATCAAAAGATTTCAAGGACTTTACTCATTACTACGAACTCAGCTTACCTAAATAAGTGCAAAAAATCTCATGGCTTCAATTTCCTGAAGTCTCGTAATGTTAAGATACACAAAGTTAAAATTTGTTTTGTTTCTCCTCACCCGCTTAAGCGTGCCTCTATGGTGAATTTTGCAAGTATTTCTCGCCTTAGTACCTATATTGTTGCCCTTCCACTCTCATTTACACTAACGCTGCTACCACCAGCACAAGCCCAAAATCCAAATCCAGGGCAAGCAGTAGATGCTGAACCAACCCAACCTGATTTGAGTGATCCTAATAATCTGCGCCCCTTGACTCAGAATAATAGTATCCTCAGCCAGCAGGGAGGAAAGCGTTTAATGACAGAAGCGCTTAATGCTGCCTCTTCTCGAAACTATGCCGTAGCTGTCAAGAAACTCCAAGACGCACGTCAGGTTTTCAACCAGTTGTCTAATTTCTATCAACAGCTAAATACAAGTTTTTCTGCAATTGATAACCGAATTGCTGATAGTCAACGACGTAAAGCGGTTGAGGCTGCTGATATGCGCGATCAGGCAACTTATCAATTGGCGCTGGTACATAGAGCGCAAAATCAATCAGAACTGGCTGTACCCTTGTTAATTCAAGTTATTCGCAGCCAAAACCCCACACGAGATTTAGGTAAAAAAGCTTACCAGCAATTATTTGAGGTTGGTTTTGTAGATGCTCCCTTTTCCGGTGCTGTTGGCAGTCAGCCTACGCCACCTACAACACCTAGAACACCTACACCGCAAATAACACCCACAACACCCACGCCGCAGACAACACCCACAACACCTAAGAAATAGATTACATTTAAAAATTGATTTGAAATAGATTGTGAGTAGGAATATCAATGGTTACTCCAGATCAGGTTGAGGCGATGATCAAGGCACAATTGCCAGATGCCCATATCCAGGTTCAAGACTTGACTGGTGGCGGCGATCATTACCAAGCAATTGTAGTTTCTACGTTGTTTGAAGGCAAGACACTTGTACAACAGCATCAGTTAGTATATGCGGCAGTAGGAGAAGCAATGGCTAGCGAAGCAATTCATGCCTTAGCCCTCAAAACTTACACTCCGCAAACGTGGGAATCAGCACGTCAGTCTGCTTAAGCCACAACGATCTTAAGCTTGATTAAACTAGAGATATACCACACAGCACAAAGTTGCAAACATAAATATGACCCCAGAACTGAAAGAGCGGATTGACAATTTAGTTAAAGAAAACAAAATTTTGGTTTTTATGAAGGGCAACAAACTGATGCCCCAATGTGGTTTTTCTAATAATGTAGTTCAGATTCTAAATACGCTAGGCGTACCTTACCAAACTATTGATATTCTAGAAGACTACGAAATACGCCAAGGGATTAAAGAATATTCCAACTGGCCAACAATTCCTCAAGTTTACATTGATGGTCAATTTTTGGGCGGCTCCGATGTGTTGATTGAGCTATATCAAAAGGGCGAATTGCAGCAAATGGTAGAAGTTGCCCTTGCTTCCTAAAACTTAGTAATGATAAATCATAATCCCCTGATAAATTCTAGATATTTAGAATTTATTAGGGGATTTTTTAACTAAAGCAAATTGAATGTAATTTGTTTGCAGATGAGTTCACGTTCTTCAAAAAATATTTAATAATAGTCAGTTTCTCGCTCAGTCTGTAGCATATTAAAATTGGATGTATCGTATAGATACCTAGTAGCTTCTTCCTCTAGGCGGTGTACTTGATATGCCTCAACAACTTTAGTATTGCGGAGAGCAGCTAAATAGCCATCCAAATACAGCCTGAGATCATCAAAGCGATAACCCCGATTCCACATTTCGACAAGGGAATCGGTAAGCTGTTGGTAGTGGCGAATAGTTTGAGTATCTTGAAGCATGATTAAATACCTATAAAAAAGAGTTAGTTAACAGCAGGCAATTCTTATAAGGCGTGAGCTAAACCATAGCGTATCGCATTGCTTTAACTAGAAAGACGCTGTGGATTTGTTCCGAGTTTCTAGTTGGTTAAGGTGAGTTTGAGTGACTTTATCAAAAAAACTAAACTTAAGACAGCTTTAGTAATTCTTTAGCTATTGACGAATTAAAAGTTGATGTCTTTAGTAACAGTAATCTTTGAAAATCACATTTGACATATCTTAATCGTAATTGAACATAGTCTTTGGATCATGTACCTGCTGGGCTATTTTTAGGTGGTATTATATATAATTACCTCACCTTTGATTACAGTAATTACGCATTGTATCTACATATTTTGGTTTTGGCGACTCCTGAGTAGAAAGTTGGAATAATTTTTGAACAAAAATTATTTAAGTTTTATAGGCATTTATGCCAATTTTAAATAATTGAGAGATATTCCGAAAGAATTTACCCCTATCCTCCTTGCGGGAGTTGAGCTATTTAAGATGAATTTTGTTACGGAGTGTAACAGCTTTGTTAAGCTTCGTTAAGTTTATTGTAACCATTATCTATCAAAAGTTTTGCATTATTTTCAAGTTTTTTCCGCGCTTCTTCACTCTCAGTAGCAGAAGTTACAATATCCTGACATTAGCTCTGTTACTCTTATCGTCACCAGCTTGAAGGGAAATATACTGCTGTGGCATCAGTTTGTGTTCAAATAGTTGAAGGCAACCATCACCTGCGATCGCTCCTGGGCTGGCATTTACAGCAAGCAGGTTACTGGGTTGCTCAATGCGCTAACATTCAGCAGGCTAGAGAAACATTTTATAGCCGCCAACCAGCACTTGTAATTGTTGACTCTGACTTGCCAGACGGCGATGGAGTTGAGTTTTGTCGCTGGCTTCTTTCTCAACGACACTCATTAATTTTCATGCTGTCAGCCCGCAATACCGAAGGTGATATTGTCGCTGCTTTAAAAGCAGGAGCCGATGATTACTTAACAAAGCCTTTTGGAATGCAAGAGTTTCTAGCTAGAGTGGAGGCGCTACTGCGACGAATACGTTTGAATGTTGTGCCAGCATCTTTAGATTATGGCGATCTAAAAATTGATGTAGTACAACGGCGCGTTCGCTTTAAAGGGGAATTTATTGATTTAACTCCTCAAGAATTTAGTTTGCTATACGTGCTTGCTCAAGTAGGAGGACTAGCTTTAAGCCGTTCTGACTTACTGCGTCGCGCTTGGCCGGATGCTATAGATAATCCACGTACTATTGATACGCACGTTTTATCTCTACGCAAGAAAATTGAAACTGATCCTCGACAACCCAGCTTAATTCAAACCGTGAGAAATGTCGGTTATCGGTTAAATGTGGAAATTCTTAATTCAACAGCATTAACATCGTTAACTAATCAGAAAAATACTTCTGAACTAAGTTTAAGTGCGATCGCAGTAACTCCTAGCCGTCAACGTTGACCAAGGAATACAACTCGCATGAATGCTTATAGTATTTCTAACTGATCATATTATGACAAGCTAACTTGCGTGAGTGCAGTTGTAATTGTCCAAGCATCTATTAGCAACAACAGTATGGTGCATCCTAACAAAATTAGATACATCCAAGGTTGAGCTAGAGGACGAATATCTGTTGTATCAATTTTTGTCTTGGCTTGGACTAACTGTACTAACTTAGCAAAACTTACGACGCGCATTGGCAGCAAATAAGCCGTTTCCGACTTACTTACAAAATAATAAACCAACCCCCCTTGACCTGTGGTGCGAAGTTTTAAATCTTTAATTTCACTCCAATATAAAGACCAACCTTTGCGAAAGAAGCGCGGAACCCACCCAGGATATGTTACCTGAATTGTTTCGGAATCTAGAATTACCCTTTCACTTAATGCACCATAAAGCGCCACAAATCCTAATGCAATCAAGAGCCAAAGTAACATTGGTGGTACAGTTGCTTTGGATACCTCTGCTAAAAACGGTAGGGGAATTGTTAACGCTATGTATAAGGCAATTAAGGTAATCCTAATTAAAGGAGAAATCGGAAATACAGCAGGCGGGGCTGGTTGTTCCGATATTGGTTCTAATTGAGAATTTGCTGACACGGCTGAAAATTTTTCCCAATTTTAAATTGCAAAGGGTTTATCCTTGTGGTGTCCATACAGTTTGATCGCCTTGTCCCCAGAAACCATCAAATTTGGTTACTACCACATCACCTAAAACTTGAGTTTGACAAGATAATCTGCGATTTTGTTTAGGAGAATGGGGAGGAAGCTTAAGCCTAGTTTTTTCCGTCCAACTTGCTTCGGAAACTTCTCCTTCGACTTGGACGGCACAAGTTCCGCAAGTACCTATTCCCGTACAGTTAATAACTTTTGCCTTCCCATTGTAAACATCTATCCCATTTGTTAATAAAACTTGACGCAAATTGCTTCCTTGTTCGCACTCAAAAGTTTTTCCTTGGGCTGTTACTTTTGGCATAATGTTTGAACTGATGATCCTGTAAGTAAGAAATTTTTTTTGTTAATTTTAACTATTACATTTATTTACACGCATTAGCTGTTAAATACTATACCCACCTCTCTGTCTTCCTTCCTAACTCTTATGCCAGATAAATCAAACTTAATTTCGATCTATGACACGACGCTACGAGATGGCGCTCAACGTGAAGGGTTATCTTTATCACTGGAAGATAAGGTACGCATTGCGCGACAGTTAGACGAGTTGGGTATTCCCTTTATAGAAGGCGGTTGGCCAGGGGCAAATCCTAAAGATGTACAATTTTTCTGGCAACTACAAGAAGAACCACTCCAGCAAGCGGAATTAGTAGCTTTTTGTTCTACTCGCCGTCCTAAAATAGCAGCAGCAGATGAGCCGATGTTTCAAGCAATATTAGCTGCTGGTACGCGCTGGGTGACTATTTTTGGCAAATCTTGGGATTTGCACGTTATTGAAGGGTTGAAAACCAGTGAAGATGAAAATCTAGCGATGATTGGAGATACGATCGCCTATCTCCGCAGTCAGGGACGGCGGGTAATTTATGATGCGGAACACTGGTTTGATGGTTACAAGCATAACCCTGAGTATGCGCTGAAGACGCTGGAAGCCGCAAGGCAAGCTGGCGCTGAATGGTTAGTTTTATGTGATACCAATGGCGGTACTCTTCCCCACGAAATTAGCCAAGTTGTGCGGGAAGTGGTACAGGCGACGGGTGGAACAACGCCAGTAGGGATTCATACTCATAATGATGCTGATACAGCAGTGGCGAATGCGATCGCAGCCGTGATGGAAGGTGCAACAATGGTACAAGGCACAATCAACGGCTATGGAGAACGTTGTGGTAATGCTAACCTTTGTTCTGTCATTCCCAACTTACAACTGAAGTTGGGCTATAAGTGCCTTGAGGATCATCATTTAGCTTCTTTGACTCAAGCTAGTCGCTTTGTCAGCGAAGTAGCTAATCTCGCCCCCGATGAACACGCGGCGTTTGTTGGTCGTTCTGCCTTTGCTCATAAAGGCGGTATCCACGTTTCTGCTGTTGAACGCAACCCTTTAACTTACGAACATCTTCAGCCAGAAAAAATTGGTAATGTCCGTAGAATTGTGATTTCTGATCAAGCTGGATTAAGTAATATTCTGGCAAAAGCTCGTAGTTTTGGGATGACTTTGGATAAACAACACCCTGCTTGTCGTCAAATTTTACAACGGCTGAAGGAATTAGAAAGTCAGGGGTATCAATTTGAAGCTGCTGAGGCGAGTTTTGATTTATTAATGCGTCAGGCGTTGGGACATCGACAGCAGATGTTTGAACTGAAAGGTTTTCAAATTCATTGTGATATTGGGGTGACTAAAAATGCTCTGGCTACTGTGAAGGTTGCTGTTAATGGTAAGGATATTTTGGCAGCAGCAGAAGGGAATGGACCAGTATCAGCTTTAGATGATGCGTTACGCAAGGCTTTAGTTAATTTCTATCCAGCAATTGCTGCTTTTCACTTAACAGATTATAAGGTGCGAATTCTCGATAGTGGGGCTGGGACTGCTGCTAAAACTCGCGTATTAGTTGAGTCTAGTAATGGTCATCAACGTTGGAATACTGTAGGGGTTTCGGGGAATATTTTGGAGGCTTCTTATCAGGCGGTTGTTGAGGGGATTGAGTATGGTTTGTTGTTGGAATCGGCAACTGATTTAGAGTTAGCTGGTTCTACAGTATTGGTGCAGTAATGATAGTGCTTGCGATCGCATTTGGTTGTGCTGGGTGCTGAGTGCGATCGCTTTTTTAGATCTGGTCGTAAATAGCGTCTGAGTTGCTGTAAGCTACTAAAAATTGTTTTGATGTTAGTGTAGACCAAGCTTTTTTATCTTCTATATCTTCCTGTTCGCTAACTAGAACAATAACCTTAACTACTTGTTCGCTTTTTAGGCTGGTTTGCAAGGTTTCAGGGAGTTCTAGTTTGCCTTCAGGAGTTACTTTTGAGGGGAATTCGTAGGCTTTCATATTTTAATCCTAAGATATTAGTCTGAGTATGGTAGGCTTAAACACTACAGTAGATTCTCATTGGGGTAATGCAAGTCTTTGAGAAAAATGGGCATCAGGTTGTGTATGGTGACACTCTTGAGTATCTTCGCTCAATGCCTGACGAATGCGTTGATTTAATTTTTTGCGATCCACCCTATAATATTGGCAAAAACTTTAACGGTCGTAAAGAGAAGTGGGCATCAGATCAAGATTATTTGTCATGGTGTTATCAGTGGATTGAACTTTGTATTAAGAAGCTCAAACCAACTGGAACAATATATCTAATGGCTGCTACACAAAATATGCCATATATAGATATTTTTATCCGTCCTTACGTTACTATCCTTTCTAGAATTATTTGGTACTACGATAGTTCAGGTGTGCAGGCACGAAAGTATTTTGGTTCACTATACGAACCAATTTTGCATTGTGTTAAAAATCCACGTAAGTACACTTTCAACGCTGAATCAATTCTGATTGAAGCTCCAACAGGTGCAACCCGCAAATTAATTGATTATCGTAAAGCTGTACCAACAATGTATAGCTCTACAAAAGTACCTGGTAATGTTTGGCAAATTCCACGAGTACGTTACCGGATGCCAGAATATGAAAATCATCCAACTCAGAAGCCAATTGAGTTACTTAAGCGTATAATTATTGCAAGTTCCAACCCAGGTGATTTAGTATTAGATCCATTTTCTGGAACTTTTACCACGTCTTTTGTTGCTCAACAAAATGGAAGGCATTCTATTGGTATAGATGTTGAAGAAGAATATATAAAAATTGGTTTAAGGAGGCTTGATATCTGTAAGGAATATCGAGGCGAGACTTTACAGCGACCTTGCAAGTCTTACGAACAGCAGCAGCCAGAATCAATTGAAAATCTTCCTCTTTTTAACCATGATAAAGGAACATCCCTTCACGGCTATAATTCTTGAAATACTTACCAATCATTTTGGTCAAAATGCAAATAATGTATTTGAGTTAAGTCCTCTTTTACAATATCTCAATTACAAAACTCGCTCTGCTAATCGTGGTTCAAAATCAAGAAGTAGTTTTGCAAATTTATATGCTATATATGTACTGATTGAAGACTACTTAGAAAAAGGCTTTTTAGAATCTGGGGTTTATGCACAATACGATGGTGCAGAATTTACACCATTACTCAAGCGGATGAGAAGGCTACCCTTTGGTTCTAAGCTACAAAATCATGCTCTTAATAATCGAGTTAATGATGAGTTTCATAAGTTTTTTCCTCAAGAAATCCGCAAACCTATACTTAGAAGAGTAGACCTTCAAAGGTACTGGATAAATGAAAGCCTCCTAAAATTAAATATATCAGGCAGTGAAATTAATATTGCTAAGGTTATATTAGAAATAATAGATCAATATGTAAAAACAAAAATAAACTCTTTTGACCAGTTTATACAAGATTGCGAACGGTTAAAAAAATTGTCTACAGAAAGCGAATCCTCGATTATTCAGTTTATTTATGAACTGATTGCTCCTGAACGTGATGCTAGAATATTTGAGATTGTCAGCTATGCAGTTTTGAAAGAATATTATTCAGATCAGATAATTTTTATTGGTTCAACCAAAGACAATATTAAGGAAGAATTTTTAAAACTATATAAAACTGGTCGAACTAATGCAAATGATGGTGGTATTGATTTTGTAATGAAACCGTTGGGGCGTTTCTTTCAAGTTACGGAAACTCTAGATGTCAAAAAGTATTTACTCGATATAGATAAAATTCAACGCTATCCGATTTCGTTTGTGATCAAAACGCTTCTACCCGAAGAGGAAATTTTAAATCGCATGAAGGAGGGAGTTATGCAGCAATACTCCGTTCAAGCTGTTGTGGATGATTATATGGCTGCGATAGAAGAGATAATTAATATTCCCTCACTGATTAATAAATTTGATGAAATAGTTACTAAAGGACGGTTTCGGCAAGTTTTAGAGGAAATAATTATTTGGAGTAAATTGGAGTTTAACTACGTTAGCGAACAGGATAATGAACCTGGAAATGTTGTAGATGAGGACGAGGATCAAATAGAAGAAGATTGAGCCGTCAAGAACTCAGTACTAAAATTTTTATTTAAATTCAATTGGCGATCGCACAATATTAAAATTACTTAAGGTAGTGCTAAATTTCGCTGTCTCCTATTCATTTATTAGGTACAAATACCTGTAAAGCATTTGGTATTACGCGAAATCTTGCTGGAGTTTCAGTTGTACGTTCGCCATCTGTATTAATCGCGTAAGGCTTGCGAGTATGTAATCTGATATCTTTGCCTTTAATAGTCCGTACACCTTTACCAATCGAAGATTTACCCCGCAATGCAGCAGGTATTAAAGGTAATATTTCCCACCAGTGCTGAATTTCTAAGCTATGCAAATCTAGGGTTTGGTCGTCTATTGTGGCATCATCGGCAATTACCAAACCGCTACCGTAATATCGACCGTTAGCTACAGTAATTTGTATAGTTTTTACTTCTATAGATTCGTCATCACACAAAATATCTACCCAAAAAGGGCGTATTGTTAACAAAGTTTGCAAAGCTGTCACAATATAGGCGAAAACGCCCCAATGTCGCTTTAATCGTTTAGAAACCCGCCGATTAACTTCTGCACTTAACCCCAGACTGGCAATATTAAAAAAATATTTACCGTTTACCCAGCCTAAGTCAATACTCTGCACTTTTCCCCCAGCAATAATTTGACACGCCTGGGGTATTGATGGGGGGATTTTTAAGGTGCGTGCGAGATTGTTAGCTGTGCCTAACGGTAAGATGCCTAACGGTAAGTCTGTATCTAACAACCCTTCCACAGCCGCGTTAACTGTGCCATCTCCACCCCCAATAATGACCAAATCTACTTGTTGGTGGTATTGTCGGATGATTTTGGCAAAATCAGCAGGGTTATTACTTTTACCTTCAATAATTTCAATATTTAGCTGACGCAATTCCTGCATCGCTTGTAGCAAGGCATTTTTACCACGTCTAGCATGAGGATTAACTAGCAGCAATGCCCGTTTACTCATTTGTTTTTTGGATAATTGCGAGTGCGATCGCAATGCTTCTATACATTTGACTACACTAATACCATTAATTTTTAACGATAGATCATGCTCAATACGCTCTTTAATCCCTGACTGCGGAGGTTAAAGCATCCCTTTTTCATCACGATTACACCAATAATGTAGTAATTACCGTACATTTAGTAACAAAGTACTTGCCAAGATCAGTGTTTATAGGTTAAAACTATAAATAGTTGCTTCCCTATAAGATAGTCTCTCCAAATATCTGAACATGAGGAGGGGGAAGCCAGTTTGTTCAAATATTTAGAAAACTAATTACTAACTTTATGACACAGCAAGTTATTCACCCAATGGTGAAGTTGCAGCGTCAGGTACATTCCCTGGTAGACTCCAATATCCTTAAAAAGACGGATAGTCTTTGGAAAATAGCGTTTTTGTACGGTGATGAATGGGTTCACTGGAAGCAAGAATTACTTGATTTTGGCTTCACAATGCAAGATCCAGTCAGCGATTTTCTAGCCGTTGATGCGTGGGACGAAGAGTAAACACTCAACAGTTATCAGTTATCCGAATATTGCTAAAAGCTAATTGCTGATTGCAATGCCTGAGATAGCTGTTTTGCTGTTTGAAAGCGATCGCGCGGTTTGTGTTCTGTTACTCTGTCAATAACAGCCGCTAATTTAGGCGTAATAGTGGGGATACTTTGGATATCAAACCGATATTCTGCCCCACGCTTGCGATAAAAATTCATCGGGTTTTCACCAGTCAGCGCAAATATCAGCGTCGGACCAATGGCATAAAGATCAGACTGAGTGCAAGGTTGCCCTCGGTCTTGTTCTGGCGCACTATAACCCTCAGCGCCGATGCGGGTTCCTGGTCGTGCGTCAATTTCCTTGACTGCCCCAAAGTCCAGAACCACCACGCGATTGTCAAGCTGGCGTACCATCAAATTCGCAGGCTTAATATCTCGGTGAATTAGTGGTGGGTTTTGGCTGTGGATATACTCTAGAATGTCGCAAGTTTGAATCATCCACTCGATTGCTTGAGTCGGGATGACTGGACCTTGTTGATAAATCCGCTTCTCTAAATCCTGACCGTGAACTAACTGCATTGCCAAGTATTTCTTATTACCTTCAATAAAGAAGTCGTAATAGGTGGGAATTCCTTGATGATGAAGTTCTTTTAAAATCCTCGCTTCTCGTTCAAATAGTTCTCGCGCTTTGGCAATTTGCGCCATGTCTGCGTTCATTTCTTTGAGGACTAACATTTGCGGTTTGCCAGTTTGGGGAGAATGTTTATCTAACGCTAGATAAGTTGTCCCCATACCACCCTGTCCTAAAATCCGTAACACTTGGTAGTTACGCACATATTGTTGTACCTGCACTAAAGGTTGACCGCAGTGAATACAGAATAAACTACCAGGGGGATTACCCGCATGATTACAAGCCACCGATGGTGGCGGTGGGTGAGGAGTTGCTACTACTTGCTGAAGTTTAAATTTTAAAGTTGGACCCCCTCTCGCTAATTGGATTAGGGAATCATTATTAACAAAACCACGAGTTACTACTATTCCATTTAGTAAAGTCCCGTTAGTTCCATGATTTACCAGTTGCCATTGTTCAGACACACCCTCAATTCTTAAATCACCAACTTTGTGAAGTTCTAGGTGAAATCGAGAAACAAGAGGGTTGTCTATTACCACATCATTATCTGGGGAACGACCAATTTTAATATTGGATCGATTGTGAAATTCCCACTGCTGCATAGGCGTGGATGCCTGGGGATGTAGCAAAGTCAACGTAACCATCAAAAGCCTTGTTGTTTTTCAGCGTTTGGTCGCACTTTGGCACGTACTAACAAAGCGGTAATGTTATCGTGACCATTGTGCTGATTGGCAAGGTCAATTAATTGCTCAACGCCCTGAGTTAAGTTGGCATGGGAACGCAGGAGGGGCAATAAGGCATTTTGCCAATTCACTTCTAGCAGATCGTTATCGGTCAAACCATCAGAAGCTAAAATCAACAGGGTATCTTCTTGCAACTCTAGAAAATTTACGTCAGGTTTGACAAAATTTTCGTCTCTGGGACCTAATGCTTGGGTGAGTTGGTAAGCATCGGGGCGAGAATAAGCTATTGCAGGTTCTACACCACGTTGAATTTCCCGTTGTCCAACTTCGTGATCTATGGTAATTTGCTCTAAACCGCGTTTACGGGTAAGGCGATAAATCCGAGAATCTCCTACATGAGCGATCGCAATTTTTGTATCCTGAACTAATAGCATCACTAAGGTAGTACCCATGCGACCGCTACCAGCAGTGGCTTTTTGTTGGTTAACATCATAAATCGCACTGTTGGCTCTCCGCACCGCCTCACGAATGCTGTTTTCGTCTGGTAATTGCTCTTTCCAATTTTCTTCAAAGTATTGCTTTAAGGTTTGCACCGCCATTGAACTCGCTACTTCGCCGCCCGCGTGTCCTCCCATGCCATCGCAGATAATATAAAGACCACGAGCTTGAATGCTTCTACCTTGCGGAGTTTCTTGTTTTTTGATTTGCGTCTGAATAGCAAAGGAATCCTCATTGTGATTTCTTTGGCGACCAATATCTGTCTCTCCTGCGTCCTCCAAACCGACTAATTGCATGGGGAGAATTACTGTGGGCGCGTCAGCATCTTCAGATTCAGTAATATCCTCTTTGAAATTATCTGTGATCGAGAATCCAGCCGTCTCTTCAGTATCCTCTATTGACTGTTCAGGTTGTAGTTCATTGGCGATCGCTCTCAAATGCTCGTATACTTGCTCAATGCTCTCAACTTTACCTGTAGCTACATCTTGGACAAGTTGTTCTAAGGAAGCATCGGGCGTGCGTTGGGACTGTTGGAATAAAGTTTGCCAAAATTCGCCTAAATTTTGCAGAGTCACTGAGGATGATGGTTCCTCATATAGTTTTTGCAAGCTGAATTTATGGTCTTCATCTACTCGCAAATTAGTTATTTCCAATAAACTTTGACGACAATGGAATGGTTCTAAAGCCTCCCAAAGATGTGCCATTTCATTCAAGTTGTACAAAATTTCAAAAATAGGCACTTGTTCATCGCGCCAGACATCTACCAGTAGCGACCATTGAGAACGATCTTCTAGTAATAGCACTTTATAGTCGTTTTCCTCCCAAGCATCATGGATACCTGGTAGGGTTGGAGATAAAGAACTGTTAAGTTTTAAATAAGGTTGAGCGAGCGCTGGGATGTGTACAGCATTCAAAAAGCCTGAATCTACAATATCAGCTTCTTCTCCAGGGGCAGATGATTTAAAGATACCTTGTTGCTGCCCCATCAAAGCTTCTAGGGGCGACTTTTGAAAAGGTTGGCAGTCTAATACTCTTACTTCAAATTGCCCGTCAGATGTAGATAAGGGAGTCGGTGCAATAATTTTATAACGTTGCTGCACTCCCAAATATTCTTGAGTCAGCACCGTAGCAGTAGCCGGAGACTGCCCAGAGTCATCCCCAAGAGAAATTTCATCTTGAGTCGCTGCTTCTACAGGTTGAGAGTTATCTACTACAGATGAAGAAATATTTACAGGTTCGGATACTTGGCAATTTTCATCTTCAGGGTTTTTTTCTATCGACTCTGAATAAGTTTCTGAAAATGGATTGAGATCTGGAATATTTAATGTATTCGCTGTGGGAACTTCAGAAGATAATGTCTCAGGGGGTGTCAAAATCGGAGTGTTAGCTGCGGCTTGTATGGTTGTCGCGACAGTTGGGGTAGCGATCGCAGACTGAACAGCATTTTGGGAGATAATTGCCCACAAAACTGTTCCTGTAAAGGCATCACAATTCTGACACTGCGCTGCACTTAATGGTACTTCAGCCCCGCATTCGTCGCATTTTTTTGTGGTTAGGGAAGTTCCACATTTTTGACAGAACTTGTTGTTATTGGGATTTTCAAACTTACATTCGGGACAGACAAGCATAGTGGAACTTCCTCAATTCCTATACAGGTTCTAAAGGCACAGATCTGTATTAACAATTATCATAGTTTAATCCGCTCAAAGCTGACGGCTGATCGCTGATAGCTGAAAGCTTATATTTTGCTCAACTGCATGAGCATTTGTTGTTCTGTTGATGTTAATTCACGCCACTCACCAGGCTGTAAACCTGTAAGATCAAGGTGAGCGATCGCAAAGCGTACCAATCGCAACGTGGGAAACCCTACAGCAGCCGTCATTCTGCGTACCTGTCGGTTCTTACCTTCCGTGAGCATCATCTCTAACCATGCCGTAGGTACATTTTTACGATATCTGATCGGCGGCTCGCGCGGAGGTAAATTAGGTTCTCCTAGTAACAATTCTACTTTCGCAGGTCGGGTACGATAATTTTTAATCAAAACACCTTTCCTGAGTTGTTGGAGCGCATCATCATCAGGAATACGTTCTACCTGCACCCAATAAGTCCGATGATGTCCAAATTGAGGGTTAGAGAGGCGATGCTGTAAGCGCCCATTGTTGGTTAACAGCAGCAACCCTTCGCTGTCCCTGTCTAGTCTCCCTACTGGATAAATATCAGGGATGGGAATGTAGTCTTTAAGGGTACTATGTGGATGGGTTTCTTCGCCTGTCTTGGGTTCACCTGCTTCTGTATCAGTAAACTGGCTTAAGACATTATAGGGTTTATTAAACAAAATGTAGCGATACACAATATATCAATTAAAGGTTAAGTTGTGCGATTGTTTGGCGTAAAACCTGACGAGATTTTTGGAGTTGCTGTTGCTCTAAGGAAGTTAGAGAAATATTTAATACTCGTGTCACTCCTTGACGATTTACTACCGCAGGTAAACTCAGACAAACATCTTCAATATCATGAATACCATTAATCATTGTGCTAACAGTAAAAACTCTATTTTGGTTGCGTAAAATTGCTTGCACAATTTGCGTTACACCCAATCCAATAGCATAGCAAGTTGCACCTTTACGCTGGATGATTTCGTAGGCGGCATTCTTGACATTTTCAAAAACTGCTTGTAGGCTTGGATCAATTTGATTATTCTCTAAATTATCGTCTACTAATGGCGAACCTGCTATATTAACTTTGCTCCAAACAGCAACTTCACTATCACCATGTTCGCCAATGATATAAGCATGAAGGCTACGTGGATCTATCGTTAATTTTTCTGCTAAGAGATAGCGAAATCTAGCTGTATCTAGTAGTGTACCCGAACCGATAACGTTAGAGCTAGGAAGCTTAGATAATCGTAGTGTTACATACGTCATGATATCAACTGGGTTAGTAACAACCAAGATGATAGCTTTAGGGCAATATTTTACTATTTCTGGGATTAAGGTTTTAAATATTTCTACGTTATGTTGTACTAAATCTAAACGACTTTCTCCTTGTTTTTGCTTTGCTCCAGCAGTAATAATTACAATATCGGCATCTTGACCATCTTGTAAAGTACCACCTTTGACTATGCTTGGTTCTACAAAAGGGAGTCCATGAACTAAGTCCATAACTTCACCTTCTAATTTCTCCTGATTGTTATCAACAATTACCATTTCATCTAAGGTATGTTGAATTAACATTGAGTAAGCGCAAGCCATACCTACTCGTCCAGCACCAATAATTACGCCTTTACGTGGGCGGCGAGTAATTGTTAAATCTTGTTCAAATTCAGAGGAAGATGTAAACAATTTTTCAAACATAATTTTTTTGATGATTAATTAGTAATATTTGTGGTTAAGAGACGGTATTGAATGTGAGTAATCGACTTAGGCTATTAACCATTGATTTGATTATAATCTACTAGGAAAAAATAGATCAAGTTAGATTTCAAGTTTTACCGAGTGCGATCGCATAAATCAAAAATATATAGCAATTAGAATGTATACAGAACTATAGAAACTTAAGTTAGATAATTAACTCCAGATTTAATATGTTAAAAACTTGGAATAACTTCGTTATTAAAGTTATTCTAGCTCAAAGTAGATGGAATTACATATCCATCAATTAGTTGTAGCAATCGCTGTTTTAATGTATCTAATTCCAGATGTTTAGTAGCTGAAATAAAAACAGATTCGGGATACTGTTGTTGAGCCTCAGCTAGAGTTTCATTATCTACCCGATCAACCTTATTAAAAACAATTAAAGTTTGACCAGGCATTGCAGGTAAGTCTGCTAGTATTTCTTTGACTGATTGAATATGGCTTTCCCAAGCTGGATGGGAAAGATCAACAAGGTGTAGTAGTACATCCGCCTCACTAACTTCTTCTAAGGTTGCTCGGAAAGCATCCATTAGTGCTGGAGGAAGTTCGTGAATAAAACCTACTGTATCTGTCAGTAGAATGGATCTACGCTCTTGGGTGTTAGGGTCTGTAATAACCAGTTTTCTAGTTGTAGGGTCAAGGGTAGCAAAAAGTTGATCTGCTGTGTAAACTTCGGCATGAGTTAACACATTTAGCAGAGTAGATTTGCCAGCATTGGTATAACCCGCTAAGGCAATAACTGGAATTTCTTGTTGTTGTCGCTGTTCTCTTAAACGGGTGCGATGGGCTTGTAGTTGGTTAACTTCTTGCTGGAGTTGGTTGATTTTTCGCTGAATAGTACGGCGTTCAGTTTCTAACTTGGTTTCCCCTGGTCCTCTTGTACCAATTCCACCGCCTAGCCTGGACATTTCCTGACCTCTACCTCTAAGGCGAGGCAACATATATTCTAGCTGTGCTAGTTCTACTTGCAATTTACCTGCTTGAGATTGAGCGCGTTGAGCGAAGATATCTAAAATTACTTCTGTACGGTCTACAACTCTGATGCTAATTGTACTTTCTAAGTTACGAGCTTGAGAGGCGGAGATGTCGCGGTCAAAGACTATAAGATTGGCTCTTAATTGATGGGCAATGTTAGCAATTTCTTCTACTTTACCTTGACCAACTACGGTTTGAGGATGAGGGCGCGATCGCTTTTGAGTTACTGTGTCTAATACTTTGCCACCAGCAGTATCGACTAACCTTGCTAGTTCTGCCAGACTATCTTCAAATTGGTGTTGTGACATATTCTCTGTCATCAACCCAACCAGTAACACTCTGTCATGGTCAGATTCAATGCCAAATTCTTTTAATGTTTGATGACCAGAACCAGTAAACTCGGCTTCCCATTCATCTATTAACTCATCAAAGTCTTCCTCGCTCAGAGCATCTATATTGAGAGGACTAGAAATAATCCAAGGCGTTTGTGGATCGGGTACTAAGTGAGCTAAATAAGTTTCCTTGACATCACCTGTTATACCGCGTTTGCGATCGCTACCACTACTAGAAATAGCTAACACTACTAAAGCATCTAACCGTTGGCGTACCATTGCCGTTAGTGATGCGGGATCTGGTGGCTCGGATTTCGTTTGAGTGGCAATACAACGAATTCCGCTTAAGCGTTCAGCACTATGTCGAGGCAGATCTGCGGCTGAAAGTTGAGTTTGGCTTGGTGTACCTACTGCAACTCGGATAATTTGCCCACGTCGGTTGATATATATACAAATTGGATGATGAATTTCTGTGCTAACTGTCGCTATAGTTTGGGCGAATTCAGGAGTAATTAGGCGATCGCTACTTATACGCTGCTCATATAGCTGTTTTAGCTGTTTAATATGGCTAGATTTTAACCCTTGAATATTGCCGTAAAGAGTTTCCATAATTTTGTCGTAATAAGTATAAATAATAGGAGATATGTGGCTTTCACAAACCTCCTACTCTCTTTTTTAATCATAACCACTTAAGTTATACCTTAGTGGCAAGGCAAAATTTGCGCTTGAGACACTAAAAATGAATTAGCTATTGATTGAAACTCCCTGAACTAAAGTTGCGGGAGTTATCTGATGAAAATATCCTTTTTAGCAACTAGAAAGATTTACTACCCGTCATACAAACTAGCGATCCCAATATTTGATGGAGAGACATATCCGCGCAGGGTAATCTACCAAAAGAAACAAATTGTGTTTATTAATACAATACTGTGGAGTCTGGTATTTAATTTATTTATGCCTTATATTTATTTTATAAATAAAATAACTAATTTTTAATTAATGTATAATTTGATGCTTATATAAATTGTTAAATCAAAAATTGTATCCAATGGTAATCATAGTTCCATCGCTGGATAGAAGCTGTTGGTACTAATGACAATTATGCTACGTGGTGAGTGTTTTAAATATCCTTTGGGGTAAAGAGAAAACATTGGGTATTACAGACAAGATAAACATTTTTATTTAGTCAAAGACTCACAACTTGAGCTTGCTCAACAACTCACAAGATTCTAAGAAATAAAAGGAACTATAAACGATGAAGTCTTCTAATTTATCTAAAAGTGTTTGGGCTGGGATCTTTGCTCTAAGCTTTGTTGGTGTGTCCTTGCCTTTGTCTGCTTTGGCTCAAGGTGCTGCTACTGGGACGGCGGGTGGCACAGGTACGACAGGTACTGGCACTTCTGGCACTACAGGGGGTACAGGTCTTACAGGTACGGGAACTTCTGGTGCGACAGGCGACACTAGCACTTCTGGCACTACAGGGGGTACGAGTATAACAGGTACTGCCACTTCTGGCACTACAGGAGGTTCGGGTACAACAGGTACTGGCACTACAGGCGGCACTGGTCTTACGGGGACTGGTACGGCTGGCAGTACAGATAGCACAGGTACGACAGGTAGGGAAACTTCCGGTGCTACAGGTGGCACAGGTACGACAGGTAGGGAAACTTCCGGCGCTACAGGTGGCACAGGTACTACAGGTACAGGGACTTCTAGCACTACAGGTGGCACGGGTACTACAGGTACTGGCACTTCTGGCACTACTGGTACCACAGGTACTACTACGGGTGGAACAAGTTCTGAGACTACTACAGAGTCTACTACTACAACTACAGATACTACTACTCCAGCTACCAGTGGTACAACTACTGGAACTACTGTTTATCAATCAACAGAGACCCAACCAGAGCGCCATAATAATTGGGGTTGGTTAGGTTTGCTTGGTCTAATTGGTTTAGCCAATTTGTTCCGTAAAGATGAAGAACCAGTTCGCTACCAATAGACATCTCCATTAATTAAAGCTCAGTTACCTAAAATTATTGCAGAGACGCGCCGTAGAGACGCGCCCTGGCACGTCTCTACATCTTTTGCGATCGCCGTTCCCGTAATTTGAGCATAATTTCTGCGTGTACTTCGCGGGTAAGAGGATAAAAGTATGCCAGAATCAGTCCACCAATTACCGCCGCCGTTGGAAAAGGTCCTATGGCGACGCGGATGGCAAATAGTGCTGAATCCGGTTGTACTTGCTGACCTGGAATAAATTTAGCTGCTTCTAAAGCTAATCCGACTATAAACAACCCGATTGCTAAACCGATTTTTTGCAGTAACACCATAAATCCATAAAAGATGCCCTCCCGACGCTGACCAGTATTGAGTTCATCTAATTCAATTACATCTGGTATCATTGACCAGGGAATTAGATAGGCAGTAGAAACGCCAAATCCTGCTAATACAGCCAAGAAATACATCAAGCCAATTTGACCTGGTTGCAAGAAAAATAACCCTATCTGAGCAATTAGCCACAGGCTCATACCCATAAAATAAACTGCTTTTTTGCCTAATCGCTTACTAAGAGCAGTCCAGGGAAATAGCATTAATAGTGCGGTTCCTTGAACCCCTAGCGCCACTTGTGCCGAAACTTCTGGTTTTAAACCCATCCAGTTAACTACGAAGTAAGGAATGATTGTAGCTGTGGTTTGGACTGCTAACCAGGAACACAAATATATTCCAATCACAAATAGGAAAGCTCGATTGCTAAAAGCAATTCGTAGCTGTTCTAAGTAAGGTATTGAGGTTGAATTATCTTCTTCTGGATTTTGCTGTTTGACAGTAGCTACACGCTTGCGTGTACCCCAAATACAAATGTAGGAAGGCACTATGCACAGTAACGCACATATACCTCCTAGCACTAAATATTGCTGACTTTTATCTTTAATAGTAGAAAAGATAATTTGAGCTAAAACTAAAGATAAAATACTGCCGCCAATTGAAAATGCAAATCGGAAACTATTAAGGCTAGTACGTTCGTTGTAGTCTTTGGTTAGTTCTGGTGTTAAGGCTGTGTAGGGTAAGTTAACAGCAGTAAAAGCCGTGTTGAAGAAAATACCAATTATGATGTAGTACCAAAACAATCCCCATTGATTATTGCCAGTGCTACTGTTAGTTAAAAATGGGGGAACTATCCAGTGTAATAAGAAGAAAATTCCCAAGGGAACTGCACCGAAGATCATCCAAGGATAGCGACGACCCCAGCGAGAACGAGTGCGATCGCTTAATACTCCTACAATTGGATCGTTAATCGCATCCCAAATCCCGCTTACCATCCGCACACTACCTGCCAATGCAGCACCCATGCCTGCTACATCAGTCAGGAAGAATGATAAATAAAATACCAAGATATTAGCCGTGATAGCCGAACCCAAATCTCCTGCACCATAAGCTAACTTGGTAGACAAATTCAGCTTTTCGGATTCTGGGGTGTCAAAATCATGCTCAGAAGCAGAATTATTCATTAATTTTTACAGCAGATTAAAATAATCACTTCTTATTTAATATCAGATGTTAAACCCTAGAATCATGATGTTATGCCAGATCTCTATATGTCTTGGTCAGAATACCACCAAAAAATTGAACAGTTAGCTGTTCAAATCTATCAGTCTCAGTGGCAGTTTGACCAAGTTGTTTGCATTGCTAGAGGCGGGTTACGAGTTGGAGATATCTTATCTCGGATTTACAAAAAACCCTTAGCTATTTTAGCTACTGCATCTTATGGTGGTAGCGATGGTCATCAGCGTGGTTCTCTCCAAGTTGCCCGCAATTTAACTATGACTACAGACAAATTAGGTAGCCATGTTCTCTTAGTAGACGATTTAGTAGATTCTGGGATTACTCTACAAGAAATAATTAAATGGTTGCCAGAACATGATGGTGCTGGTATTCAAGAAATTCGTACTGCTGTAATTTGGTACAAAGCTTGCTCTATTATCAAGCCAGATTACTATGTGGATTATTTAGCAGATAATCCTTGGATTCACCAGCCGTTTGAACGTTATGAAGAAATGAGTTTAGCAGAGTTAGGTGAGGGAGGAGGGCAACGGATGGTGTAACGGATGTAACGGATGAGTTGTTGGTGGGTGGCAATGATTTAATTGCTGAAGATTAATAACCAGATGGGGAGGGTTATTGGAAAGCCCAAATATCCTGTATTACCAATCATTGCAGATAACAGAAAACTTCCCTGAGTGGCTTTTAACCACAGCTTTGATCTCGGTTCAAGATCAACTGGCTGCCAGTAGGTTTGAAGGCAAATCCAGATCCACGCTAATCCGATTCCTAGTAAAATAGCTACCCAAGCTACTATTGGTGCAATCCAAATTTGTCCCGATAAGTCTGTTTGACGCAGAAAACCAAAAATACTGATCGGTACACCTACCCAGAAGAGAAACTTACCTACATATTCAGGTACAACCTTTGGTAAGTGGCGACCTAAAAACCATCCTAGTAGGACACCACCACCCAGAGTTATATAGAGTTTTAAAAGTTGAGACCCTATACTAAGCATAGTTTTATACTTTTTAAGCAGTTGGAAAGAGCAAAAAATACAGGATACTTAACTTAGTTTGAGAGGAAAGATTTTATTGCTTGTTGAAAAAATAATTTATCAGCCAAAAAGCTCAAGCTTGAATACTTATCGCTGTAATCAGTCTAAAATTTCAGAAAGTTTTGTGGAGGAGGGGTTCCTTGGATAACGCTGGTCTACCTGGACAACGAATGGATGTTTCTGAATCATCGCCAATAGATGAGGATGATATTCCGGCTGCAATGCGGGATGATACACCTATTGTTAGTCGTCGCTACAACTTAAAGCCAATTATGTTGGTTGGTGGTGTATTGTTGGGTGCGATCGCTTTTGTTGCGGGTATATTGATTGGTACTGCACCACAAAAGTCGTCGCTTAATTCCTCAACGTCGGATCAAAGCACAACTGAACCTAGCCCAAATGCGACTAATAGTCCTGATCCGACTTTATTAGGACACTTTGCCTATCAAGCAGCACCGACATCGGAATTAGAATCAATTACGCCAGGGGGTAATTTTAAGCTGCGTAAAGCGGCAGCGAAACAATATCAGGCGATGGTGGCAGCAGCACGAGCCGATGGTGTAATCATAGTACCAATTTCTGGATTCCGTACTATTGCTGAACAGCAACACTTGTTTTTTGATGTTAAGGCGCAACGAGGACAGTTAGCGGCAGAAAGGGCAGAAGTTAGCGCCCCTCCAGGTTATAGCGAACATCACACTGGCTATGCCCTAGATATTGGTGACGGCAATGTACCAGCAACGAATCTCAGCCAAAAGTTTGAAAATACA
The DNA here is from genome assembly GCF_000317495.1 of Crinalium epipsammum PCC 9333. Taxonomy (GTDB): domain Bacteria; phylum Cyanobacteriota; class Cyanobacteriia; order Cyanobacteriales; family PCC-9333; genus Crinalium; species Crinalium epipsammum. Next base: position 3,353,786 of record NC_019753.1, on the reverse strand, counting down.
AAAGCTTTTAAGTGGATGAATAAAAATGCTGCGCGGTTTAACTTTGAGTTGTCGTTTCCCAAAGGTAATCCTCAAGGGGTAAGTTATGAACCTTGGCACTGGCGTTTTATTGGCGATCGCAATAGTTTAGAAACTTTTTATAAGGCTAAAACTGCAAGCGGAAATCAGCAGGAACCAGCACCCAAAAGTCAAGTTTCAACACCTCCAACTCAGAACCCAGAAAGCAACACTAAGAATTAATTTGAGTTGCATTCATATAGATCATAGGATTGGTGATGGGTTGTCCACTCATCTCCCCCATCTTCCCCTCACTCTCATAGCAGGTATGCAACAAACTTCTCTGAATTTAATTGCTATTGGTGTCTTTGTAATGACGCTTTCTAGCTTGCTGATGCCATTGTTTAATATCTCGCCAGCAATTCCGGCGATCGCAGTTTTTGGGATTTTAAGCTTTGCTACTTTGGATACTTTGAGTTGGCGAGGAAAAGGCGTTAATCTGCTGTTAGATGGCTTTGCTAGATTTTCACCTGAATATCGCGATCGCATTATTAAACATGAAGCTGGTCATTTTCTGGTTGCTTATTTATTAGGCATTCCTATCACTGGATATACTCTCAGTGCTTGGGAAGCTTTCCAAAAAGGGCAACCAGGACAAGGCGGGGTTAGCTTTGCACCACAGGAATTTACTTCACCACAAGCCGCGATTATTATCCAACGTTACTGCACTGTTTGGATGGCTGGAATTGCAGCAGAAAATTTAGTTTACGGTAATGCTGAAGGTGGTGGGGAAGATCGACAAAAACTCCAAGAAGTCCTCTCAGGAATGGGACGTTCTGTTAATGAGTGTTTACAGCTAGAGCGTTTTTGTATTCTTCAAGCAAAAACTATGATTCAAGAGCATTTAAAAGTTTATGAATCTATAGTAGCGGCAATGCAGCAGCGCAAATCAGTAGAGGAGTGCTTGACAATTATCAATGAACAATTATCAATTATCAATTAACAGTTATCAATTAACAATTTTCCCCTTCCTCTCTCCTCTCTCCTCTCTCCTCTCTCCTCTGCCCCTAGCTTTGTGATTCGGGAATAACTTGGTTGCGACCAGCAGCTTTAGCTTTTAAGAGATTTTGGTCGGCACGTTTGACTAAACTTGTTCCTTGTTCGTCATCTGTAAGATCGAGGGTGGATACTCCTATACTGATAGTAATATGTAGGCGTTCCTTTGGTTGAACGATAAAAGATTGCTTGTCAACTAAGCGACGTAAACGTTCAGCTATATCTCTTGCCGAAGCCGCTTCAGTGTTGGGCAATATTATCACAAATTCTTCGCCACCATAACGAAAGAAGCCATCCTGAACACGCAATTGATTGCGTAAGCGTGCTACTAAAATTTGCAGGGTGCGATCGCCTACTAAATGTCCATGATTATCGTTAACTGATTTAAAATGGTCTACATCTAGCATGATTACGCTCAGAGGTTGATCGCATAAACGTGCATTAATAATTTGCTCTGGTAACTCCGATTTGAGGGCGCAACGATTCTTGATTTGTGTCAATGAATCTGTAACCGCAATTGTCGATAAAACAATATTACTTTGTATTAGATCGCGGAATTGACGAGTTTGACGCAACCCAACCTGGATTTGTGCTAAAAGCAGGCGGTTTTCTGCTTCATAAGTTGATCCACTTGCCCCTGAAGTCATTGCCATGTAAGCATCTGCTCCGTTTCCTAAAGCTTCTGCCGTGATATCCAAAGGGAGACACTGATCATTTCCTTCAAATTGGTCTTCTACAAAAATGCAGTAAAGCCAATTTTTTTGACTTTGTTCTTTTATTTTGCGGCACAGATTGAAATTATTTTTATGATTTGCCTGAATAATTAAAATACTAGGTTGTTGTTTTTGAATTTCTGGTAAAACTTCATCCCAGTCATAACAGGCATTGATATTATCATTAAATCGATCAAAAACACGAGCACTTAATTTGGAAACAAATTCTACTGTTCCTACTATCAAAACATAAGTGTCCATGATAAGCTGTAATTGATAAAAATCGCATTTGTGAGTCTGACGATACGCTGTGATGACTTTCTCTAGGGGATACATAATTATATTTATTTGGATAGCAAATCAATTATTTATGGTTTATTGAAACACTTACTATTATTTAAAACTTTACTTGCTTAAATAACATCGCCCGATTCTTTGACTTAAAAGTAAAATAATTTGCAATATAATATTGTTCAGGTTTTTCACAATAATCCACCAATATTTTGATTTCAATCATTAAATACAAATTTTAAGATTTTTAGAACTGTAGAACAATAACAAATAATTATAAAAGCCCGATGTATACGTTTACGTATACTTAAACGTATAACTTATTTTTTTAGCAAAAGATTGCAATAATCTTTTAGCCTATAATGGTCAGCAGTTTTGTATATTAGGACACTAATTAGATGTCTATTGGTAATCGTTTATTACTAATTGTTAAAAACTATTTTGGTCTTCCTAATGTTGTAATATAAATAACAGCTTCATCTGCTGGAATACCTAAAACTTCATTTACTTGATCGTCAAAAAAGCCTGCAATACCGCTAACGCCTAATTCTAGGCGGATAGCAGCTAAATTTAATCTTTGTCCCAAGTGACCAGCATCCATGTGTAAGTAGCGGTAAACGCGATCGCCATATTTTTGCACTGCTTTATTAAGGTCTGCTGTATTGAATAATACAGCAGCCGCATCTCGACCTAAATCTTGACCTAAACAAAGATAATGTAATTCTCGTCTGAAGTTTTTAAAGCGAATTTGCCGTAACTCTTGTGCTTTCGGGGCGTAGTAGTAGCAACCATCTTCTAACCCATCTACTCCTGAAACAGCGATAAATGTTTCAATTAAACTCAAATCAAAGTAATCTGGTGAACTATCTAAACCTTGCTTGGTGTAATTTTGGGGTTGGTAAGTAAAATCTAGTAATGCTTTCAGTTCGCTTAAAGTTAATTCTGCACCACTATAATCGCGGGTAGAACGACGTTTGAGAATGCTGGTTTCTAAAGCTTCTAAAGGCATTTTCTCTGGGTTATCTCCTGCCCAATTAATTGGTGGGCTGACAGTAGAAACTTTTAAACAGAAGGGGAAATTGTATTTATCATCAAAAAATGTTTCTGTGGTGGTATTAATAAAGAATTTAGGTAATTTATCTTTTACGTCTTGATAGTTTTTTTCCAAAATTTGTGTAGCTTTATGACAATATCCCAATAATTCACCATCAGGAATTTTAGGATAATCTGTTTGAGTGGTTGATGGTAAAGCTGTTGGCGCTGCTGGTATTTCTTTAAAATCTTGCAAATCTGCTAAAGGAATGACAGTTATTGCTCCTTCTTGTTCAGAATCGAGATAAAGTAATTGGTTAACAGCTTCATCTACAAAACCACCAATTAAGTAAGGTCTAAAATCGTTGAGGGTGGCGGCTAACTCAATATTGCCTAGTAGATGCCCTGTATCTAGAAAAATCCGCCGATAGGCTCGATCTTGATAGCGCCATGCTGAACGATAGAAGATAGCTGTAGTTACTATTGCTAGTTGTGTATTTTCTAAAGCTGGATGTTGAAAACAAGCTGTTTGTAATTCTTGCCAAACATTACTAGCCCAAAAATGAATTAATGTATGATTTTTTGATTGGTAGTTATATAATCCTGGTGGTAATTGTGCTGTACCACGAGAAATTATATAAATTTCTGCTGGATATAAACCACCAGCAGAAGGCGCTGCCCGGAGATACATTGGTTGTCCCATTATGGGAATTTTTGCTGTTAATCCATAGCTGCACAATAGCAAGCGACACAGACGCGCCCACCAGTTAGCAGCAGTAAAATCGGGAAATGTTTCTGGTTTGTTAACTAGATAAGGTTTGAGATCAAAAGATGTACCTATTTTGTATTCTTTAAATGGTATTGGTTGTTTGTTCCAGTCTATTCCCTGATTTTTGCGGGCAATTGTTTCGGGATGATATTTTGTCCGTTCGTGGTAATGTTCAATTATTGATTTTTGATTGTTTGTCATAATTCGCATTAAAGGGGATATCTATTGTTTAATTATCCTAGCTATAGTTGTTAATATTGACGATCTTTAAAAAATTTAGTGCCTTTATGACCAAAATGCCGCCTCAGTGCGAAAACTTGCAAGCGCAAGTTGATATTCTACTAGATTTACTTCATCAGGAACCGTCTTTACGCACTGAAGATATTACTTCTGTGCAAGCGTCTTTGAGAAAGGCAATTTCGCCGACGTTTGAAATTGTGTTTGCTGGTGCGTTTAGTGCGGGTAAATCTATGCTAATAAATGCACTGCTAGAACGGGAGTTGCTTTATAGTGCAGAAGGACACGCGACTGGTACTGAGTGTTACATTGCTTATGCGAAACCAGATGAAGAAAAAGTTGTTTTGACTTTTTTGAGTGAAGTTGAGATTCAAGGTCAAATAACTGCTTTGTGTGAAAAGCTGGGATTGCCGATTGCGATTAATGTTAATAATTCTGAAGTTGTTAACCGTATACGCCAAGAATGCCAAACAATTATTACAAAAGAGGGTGGCGAGAGTAAGTCAGATCGAGCGAAGCAAGCGAAGGCTTTAGATTTATTGTTGGAAGGGTTTGTCGGAAATCGCGATCGCATTCATACTGTTAATAATGCTACCTATTCTATGGAGCAGTTTAACTTCTCTAATCTTAAGGAAGCTGCTACTTATGCGCGTCGTGGTAGTAATAGCGCAGTTCTTAAACGCTTAGAATATAATTGCAATCATCCTTTATTGGAAGATGGCAATGTGCTAATTGATATGCCTGGGATTGATGCACCTGTTAAGAAGGATGCAGAATTAACTTATCGCAAAATTGAAGACCCCGAAACGTCGGCGGTTGTATGTGTACTTAAACCTGCATCTGCTGGGGATATGACGACGGAGGAAACGGAATTATTAGAAAAGATGCGGAGTAACCCAGGAATCCGCGATCGCGTATTTTATATTTTTAACCGTATTGATGAAACTTGGTATAATGTGCAACTGCGCCAACGGTTAGATGATTTAATTAGTTCTCAGTTTCGGGATACGTTGAAGGTTTATAAAACCAGTGGGTTATTAGGATTTTATGGTAGTCAGCTAAAAAATACAAGTGGGCGCGATCGCTTTGGTTTAGATACCATATTTGCTGAGAGTGTGAAAAGTACTGGTATTAGTGAAGATACTCCCCAATTTGTCTATGAATTTAACCGTTACTGTGCCAATTCTGGCAAATTATCTCCTAGTCAGTTTCAAATTTCCGTACATAACTATGAAACGCCTAATCAAAATTATGTGCGGATTTTAGCTGATCAGGGAAAACCTTTAATTCAACAGCTAATTAAGGATAGTGGAATTGAGGAATTTCATACAGCAATTACCCGTTATTTGCAAGAAGATAAACGGCGAGAATTATTTTCTAATTTAGCTGATGACTTGCAACCATTATGTATTAGTTTGCGTAAGCATTATCAAGCGGTTGAGCGAGATTTGGACAGTCAACCCCGCGAAATTGAAACAATGAAAGCGCGGGAAGTAGAAAAACTCAACCAGGAATTACAACAAGTTGGGCAAGAATTTAGCCAACATATAGCAGAAGAAGTTAATCAGTTAGTTACAAATTGTTCTGATGCTTTTGAAACAGATTTCCGTGTATTACAATCGCGGATGATTCGCCGTTTAGATGAGTTGCTTGATACTTTTTCTGTAGAAGCTGCTTATAGTCGTGCAACTATGAATCATCCCCGCAATGCTACTGCACCTTTAATTGCTGTTTTAGTGGAAGCACTTTATTACTTAGCAAATGAATTAGAAGATATTTTAGTAGAATCTTGCAAAGAAGTAATTCATCGGCTATTTCAAAATATTGTTGAACGTTGTCGCAAAGCCGAATTTTACCGTAAATTGTATCGTTTGTTAGGGAATGATGGGGGGATTGAACAACAGTTGAAACAGGTAGAAAAAGCTGTTTCTGATGCTTTGGTAAGTGCAGCGCGAATTGAGTGCGATCGCTTTGTGCGCGAAAGTGCGCGTTTTTATGATGAAGGTACATTTTCTATCTATCAATTTCGACAAACATTACAGCAAACATCCCAAAGTTATGATATTGAAAGTATGATTGAAGCTGAACCTGCAATTAGGCAGTTGTTGAAGTTAGATTTTGAGCCAAAAGTTTTTCAAACAATTAAACGTAACTTCCGCCAAACTATTAACCAAACTCTCAAAACTAATCTGTTACCAATGGCAGAGCATCAAGCGGATGAAATTTTGCAACAATATAATCAGGCACGCGCTTATTTAGAGCAAACATTAGAGCAAGAAGCTGAAGAAAAACTTGCTCGTAATCAGCGATCTTTAAGTGAAGTTGAGCAAAAAATAGCAGCTTTTAATCAAGCTGTTGAGGGGATTAATAGTTGTTTACAGGCAATGCAATTGTATGATCATGTTTTGCCTGATATCCCTCAATCTGATGCAGTTTTAGATGCTGTTGTTATTACAGATTCAGATACTAAAGTGTATTTGTAGAAGGGTGATATAGCTATACAGGTGTGTAGAGACGCGAAATTTCGCGTCTCTACATTTTAGCCTAAATTTCATTTTTATCTCTGTTTTTAAAAGCAACCTTTTCTATCTTCTTAGCAACACTAAGAGTAAACAATGTCATTAAAGTACCAATTGCGCCAAGTTCCCATAAACCACAACCTGCAATTAATCCTAACGCTGCTGTTACCCAAATTCCTGCTGCTGATGTTAACCCCCGCACTTGTGGTTTACCTGTCTCTTGAGTAGATTGATGTAATATTTCTCCCGCGCCTAAAAATCCTATACCTGTTGCGACTCCTTGAATCGCACGACTAAGGCTATCAACTGATGGGGAATTACTCGCTATTAAGGGAACCAAAGCAAATAACGCCGCGCCTAAGCTAACTAGCATATGAGTTCTCAATCCAGCCGCTTTACCGCTTAGTTGGCGATTCCAACCAACAACTCCCCCAGCGATTAAGGCTAGAGTCAGTCTAATTGTTAAATTGAGCCAATCATGGGGATTAATATACAGAGAATTCATTAACAGCGCGTTGTGATGTTTATAGCAAAGATAATCTTAAATTAAATTTTTATACTTATTTAAAAGAACCCTGCCCCCCTCCCCTTAATAAGGGGAGGGGCTGGGGGTGGGGTTTTCCGTTCTCGGTTGTATACTTATTAAAGATTTATGTTTAAGAAGAACATGATCCTAGTACTGATAACCCAGAAATTACTCAACTAGAATCACCGCTAGACGATCTACGCCGGATAATTAATCAACAAAATCAACAACTAAATTTTTTATGAACAATCAATTTCGCCCCCTCGATTCTGAATCAGAAGAAAATGATATTGCAGTGTTATTTTCCGAGACTGGTTCTATTTTTAAGGTAGGACAATTGATTTCAGCATTCAATGAGGTTTTGAAGGATCAAGCATTATATACTTTACGACAAATACTAGGTTCTAAAGGTATCATCCCTGATGATGTGTTTGAACGAGCTTGTGATTGTGAAATACTTAAACCTGGCTCTAAAGGTTGGAAAAAAGGAAGAGTAAAAATCAGAATAAGTTTAGAATTTTGCCCTGACGAACCCGAAGATACAGAAACACCAGAAAACAATCAACCCGAAACTAACGAACCTGAATCACCACTAGATGATCTCCGCCGTATGATTAATGAACAAACTTAGGAAAACAACCAATGAGTAAAACACCCAGAATTCGCATTCCTCCTGAAGTCAGGAAATATGTATACGATCGCGATCGCTATCACTGTCAAAGCTGTGGTAAAACTCAATTAGAAACTGAACTTACTATTGATCACATCATCCCCCTTGCTACTGGCGGTTCTAACGATATTAGTAATCTGCAAACACTCTGCCGAATTTGTAACCAGCGCAAACAACACTACATTGATCCTCGCTTCCGGCGGCATTTTGATTTATAAATAAACTAAGGTATATTGCTGAAATAAAATTATTTGTTTCACATGATATTAAATATTTTATCACAAGCACAAACAGCAGCCCAACAAAAAGATTGGTCTTTAGTAAGTCAATATTTACAACAACTCATCACCGCCAAACCAGAAAAAAATCCTGAGACAGCATCTCAACTAACTACAGCAGAATTAGAGCAAGTTTTATACCTAGCTTTAGAAGTACTTAATGCGGGTGATTTTCAAGAAAGATGGGATGTTGCAAAGGTGTTTCCCAAACTGGGAGAAAATGCGATCGCACCTTTAATTACCATCATGCAAGATGAAGATGCAGAGATTGAATTACGCTGGTTTGCAGGTCGCATTTTAGCAGGATTTAATCATCCTACAGTTGTTACGTCTTTAATTGAATTAATCCAATCTACTGAAGATGAAGAATTAGTAGAAATGGCGCGGACAGGATTAATAAATCTAGGTTCCTCTGCAATAGACGCACTTACAGGTTTATTATCACAAGAAGAATCACGTTTATTAGCAGTGAGATCGCTTGCTCAAATTCGTTCTTCTCAAACTATCGCTCCTTTACTTACTGTTGTCAAGGATCAAAATGTCACAGTACGCGCTACTGCAATTGAAGCTCTTAGCAGCTTCCATGATGCTAGAATTCCTCCAATACTGTTATCAGCTTTGCAAGATTTAGCTGCACCAGTCAGAAAACAAGCTGTGGTAGGTTTAGGTTTACGTCCTGATTTAAGGGATGAATTAGATTTAGTTAACCACATTAAACCGCTACTATATGATTTTAATATAGACGTTTGCGGTTGTGCGGCGATCGCACTCGGACGTTTAGGTACTGATGACGCTGCTACTGCTTTATTTTCCATACTTAAATCACCAGCAACACCAGAAGTTTTACAACTAACAGTTGTCAGAGCATTAGCTTGGATAAATACATCTTACAGTTTAGATTGCTTGCGTCAAGGGTTAACTTCTACGCCATCAGTATCTCAAGAAATAATCATGCAGCTTGGAAGGATAGAAAAGCCATTAAAATCACAAGCAGCAGATATTCTGATCGAATTTATTAACTCAGAACAACTAGCGCAACAAACTAACCTGAAAAACTCCTTAGCACTAGCGTTAGGACAATTAGGAGAAATTAAGGCAATAGATACACTAATTCAAATGTTAGCAGATTCAGATGTACAACTTCATGCGATCGCAGCCCTAAAAACCCTAGCACCACAACAAGCACATCAACAACTACAGCAGTTAGCAGCAGATACCCAATTATCAGTAGAATTAAAACAAGGAATTGCGATCGCTTTACAAGAGTGGTAGCGCCAATCAAATTATATTATGTGCGTCTCTACATAATTTCGGGTTAATCATACATATAAGTCCCCCTCTCCGTTGACAGGGAGGGGCAGGGGGGTGGGGTTTTACTTACTTAAAATTATTTCTAATGATGCACCATCATTCTTTAATTTTTAAATTCTGACTTTCTAACTTATCCTTAATTTTCCGCCATAACTCCATATCTTCTGACTTTAAATTATTAGCATCCTCAACCACCTTACCTTTATATTTACAAACTACCCCCCGTTGATTTGCTACAATCGAAAAATCTTGCGTATCAGGTTTGTAAATTAAATTGTAGCCAGCGCCTTTTGCTAACCAAACTCCTGGTTTAATTTCTTGCGTTTTTCCAGCTTTAAGACAGCCATTAAAAATCCGAATAGCTATAGGAAGTATAGCTTCTGCCCCTTGAATTTGATTATGATCTATCTGTGGTACTTGCTCAGATAATGGCTGATTATCAGCATTAATACTCTGCGCCGTAATACTATTAATATTATCTTCTATTTGACTATCTGTAATTCGGCTTAACCAAACCATGCCATCTTCATTATTTACATAAATTTCATCAACCAACGTTTTAAAAAAGAGTCCTCCTAGGTTATGACTAATACTTCTTATAGGATACCATTTAGAGCGGGTTAAAATTAGCAAGTCTAGCTTAATTTCGTGTTCGTTACTCGCACGGTGCTGAGTCCACCATTTTTTAAATAAGGTTTTAACAGGGGTATAATTTACCTTATAACCAGCAGGAATTTCATGCGGCTCATACTGAATTAATTTCGATCCTTTTATTTCACCCACAGGGGCAAAAGTATGCGTCAGTAGTACCTGACTCATTAAATAAAAATGTTTTGAAGCTGTGTTAACGCTAACTGCTTTAACAGGATTTTTATCAGCGATAACCGCTACAACCGTGCCATTTCTAGCTAAAAGTTGGTCAGTCTTAAATGTAGATTCAACTCTTAAGTTTGGATTTGATAAAAGTTCACCCTCTCCCTTGATAAACTTTTCAATTAAGCTGAAGTCATCAAGCATAACCATAGTATGAAAGCAAACTCATAATTATGAAACAGCTATTTTGCCCGAACTAGATAGACTACACAGCTAAAAGTTGCTATTTTTTGCTGTCATCTATCATTGGTCTTACTATTGTCTAATAAAAATGATAATTTAGTCAACCGAATTACTGTTTATCTATCTTTAGGTAGATCCTTCCTAGTATAGATGACAATTATTCAACAAAATTATAATTTTTAGAAATTACTTACTCTGCGATTTATGACTTCACAAATACTTGTAAAAAAATCCCCAATTAGACGTAATAGCTGGCTGGAAAAAATCATAGCTCTGATTGCTGTGATCAATTTTTGCTTAGTATTATTTAATATCAGCTATATACATTGGCGTGATGTTTATCTAAATGAAATTCCTATTTTAACTCAATTGTATGACCCGATTCAAGGAATTGAACCTCATCGAGAGACAGCACGCTATTTAGAGCAGGTAAACAAACTACAAGAACAGATTACGCAAAATGGTTTAGCCTCAACTGAGGTAGAACAATTGCTAGAAAAATTACGTTTTCTGAGCAACGAAATGATTGAAGATAACCCCTTTGCTGGGGCAAATAAAAGTGGGTTATTAGAAAAAATCAAACATGATATTCGCGATCGCGTTGGCATTCGTTCAGCCCATCAAGCATTTGCAACATTTTGGAGCCAAGAACATCTAGCGGCAGTAGGTTGGCAGCAAGAAATCAACTTTTTCAACACTAAAATACGCCCCTTGATGAATTATAATTACTATCGAGGGATTGATATCAATGGAAAATTTGTTGATAAATTTTGGCAAATTGATTTACCATTTGTGATAATATTTAGTTTAGAGTTTCTAGCTAGAACTTTTTACATTAGTCGCCGTAATCCTCATTTAAATTGGTTAGAAGCGATACTGCGTCGTTGGTACGATTTATTATTACTTATACCTTTCTGGCGGGGGTTAAGAATTATTCCAGTAACAGTTCGTTTGTATCAATCTGAGTTACTCAATTTAGAACCTTTAAGAGCGCAACTTAACCATGATTTTGTAGCTAACTTTGCTGAGGAAATAACAGCAGTAGTCGGCGTACAGATAATTAATCAGATTCAAGAAATAATCAAGCGCGGTGAGGCTGCACGGTGGTTGCTGCATCCAGAAACTCGCCGTGCTTATGTGCAGGTAAATCCAGTAAATGAGGTAAGTGCGATCGCATCTCGCCTAGTAAATCTCAGCGTCTATGAAGTCATGCCCAAAATTCAACCAGATCTAGAAGCATTACTTCATCATAATATTGAAAATGCTCTTAAGCAAATTCCAGGTTATCAACAACTAAATCATCTTCCTGGCTTAAATCACTTACCAACTCAAATCACCCAAAATTTAGTTAATACCCTGTCTGATAAAGCTTACGGTACTTTAGTAAATGCTGTACAAGATCCAGCCGGAGCAAAACTTACCGCTCGTTTAAGCAAGAACTTTATCAACGCCTTAGATGTGGAGTTACAAAAGCCGCAAAACCTGCAAGAAATTCAATCTTTACTTATAGATATGCTTGAAGAAATCAAAATTAATTACGTTAAAGGAATTGCCGAAACAGGCGTTGAAAAAACCTTAGATGAAACTCAAAAAGTGCAGAGGTTGAACAATTAACAATTATCAATGACCCAGATACTATTAACGAAATATTACTTAACATTTAAGGAAAGGTAAAAACCCAATTCTGGGTCTGGGTTATAAACTAAAAGAAAGGTAAGGGCATTAAGAGACTTAGATCGACTTCTCCGCTTCCTTCCTGCTTAAGATAGATTAGATGGGTGTTTTGTGTCTATTTTACTACTCTCCGCGTCCCTATACTCTTTTCCCACCTACCTATAAGATGCCTGATATTCAAACCCTTAATAGTCAGCACATTATACATCTGACCGAAGTTTCTGCTACTGATTTTCCTGTTTCCAGTCAATATAAGTATAAGTGCCGGGTGCAGCTTATCTCCCATGAGGGCGAGACTCTGCTGCAAAAGGATTTATTTTCCCGAATGCAGCCAAGTTGGTTGGTGGAACTGAAGAATAAAGGAAACTGCACAATCGCACTCACACTATGCTACCGCCAAGGAGATATTAGCAACCCCTGGCAGGATGCTGGAACTGTCATCTTTGAGACACAGGAATACTTAAACGGCGATCCCAATGCCGATATAGAGTTTCCGATCACTACCTGGGAAGAAGCCCCGCAGCTAAAGCTGAAAGTCCGCTTGACCGAAAGTACCCGTGAAGGTAGTAGCAGCACAATTACGTTATTGAGTACGCAGAAGAGTTCTCGTCGGCGGACTCAAAGCACAGCAGAAAAAGTGGAGGTTGATCTGCCTCAGCCTACGTCACTGACCCCGCAAGAGGAAGTGATTGTAAAGGATTCATGGAATAAGCTGCGGGCGTGGAAAGAGCTACAAATGGAGAAATTTCTCAAGCGGCTGTTATTAGAGGAACCGGAGATTGAGTACCTATTTGGGGAAGCGATAGACAGCATCAGCGACTTCTTCTATGAGTTGTTTGACTGTGCCATCCACCAACTTCAGCCCGAAACCCAGAATATTGTTGGCGAACCGTTGATGGGAGTGCCACCCGAAAAAGGCGATGAGTTGGATACCGTTGAGGATTATGGCAAATTCTTTGCTGAGATTGGAATGCGTCCTCAGCACTGGATCAAAGCGCGGCAGGTGTGGATGTGGATGTTGCCTTCCGTCCCATATCTAGAGGAGTATGATCGCGAGGATCTAAAAAAAGGTGCAGGCTCTGCCCTCTACAAGTTCTTCAATATTTATATAATTTTGCCGATGGCTGCGGCAGTGCGTCGCTACGAAGAAGCCTTGCCACCGGAACTGCTACAAGAAATGGCAGATTGCTGGCAAGTATTTAGCCAGAATAAGCAGCAAATGGGAATGGAGTTTTACCAGATCCTATTTGAGAAATACCCCTTCGTGCTGCCGATTTTTGGACGGTCAGATATGGATTATCTGTCGTTACATCTGTTCCAAGCATTGGAATTTTTGGTGCGATGTTTGGAGACTGGTAGCAGTGAGGAGATGCTGCAAGAACTGCGGTCTCTCGGTCAGGTACATAGATTTGCTGATGTGCCGTCTTGTGCTTATCCAGCGATCGGCGAGACAATGTTTGCTCTGTTTGAGCGGTATTTGCCTAACTTCACGCCAGAGTTACGGCAGGGGTGGGCAACATTGCTCGATCGCGTTATCAGCGTAGTTAAGCTGCCAATGCTCAATCAAGAGCGCTTCCTCAAAAAAGCGAAGCAGTACCTCGATCTAATTTCGTCAGAACAAGCCTGGGAACTAGAGGACAGAGAGCGGCGCTGGAAGGAAATTCGAGAGGAAGTTCAGGCAACGGGAACCTATACGCAAACCTATGAGGAACTGGCGTATGGGACTCAAGTGGCGTGGCGCAATGCCTCTAAGTGTGTCGGACGGATTGCTTGGAATAATATGGTCGTGCGCGATCGCCGTCATGTCACTGACCCCGATGAAATGTTTCGCGAATGCCAAGAACACGTTAAGTTTGCCACCAATGGCGGCAACTTGCAAATTACGATGACCGTCTTCCCTCCCAAGCAGCCCAAGGAACGCTGGGGTTCACGCTTCTGGAATTCCCAACTCTATCGCTATGCGGCGTATGAGATGTCTGATGGCAGCGTCATGGGCGATCCGGCAAATTTAGAATTGACCAACGCTATTATCAAATTTGGTTGGCAACCTCCCGAACCGCGCACCCCTTACGATATTCTGCCCGTAGTGATTGAGGTTCCCGGTCAGGAGCCAAAGATGTATCACTGGCAGCCAGAAGAAGTGCTAGAAGTGCATATCGAACATCCGACCATTCCTGAGTTCAAAGACATCGGAATGCGCTGGTATGCCATTCCTGCCATCAGCAACTTCTCGGTTCACATTGGCGGCATCCACTACGGCTGTATGCCCTTCAACGGCTGGTACATGGACACCGAAATCATGCGGGATTTCTTGGATGAGTACCGCTACAACAAGATCGAGGAAATTGTCAAAGTCCTCAAACTGGATACCAGTTCAGAGCAGACCTTGTGGCGCGATCGCGCAGCACTGGAACTCAACATCGCTATCCTCCACTCATTCCAGAAAGCGAAGGTAACAATTGTGGATCACCAAACCGCCTCGCGTCAATTTCTCACCCATGACTTGCGTGAAAAGAAAGCAGGGCGCGAGTGTCCGGGTGATTGGGGTTGGGTAGTTCCGGCGGCGGGGGGTAGTGCTTGTCCGGTGTGGCATCACCAGATGCGCGATTTTTACTTAGAACCTGCCTATCACCATGCTGCCGACCGTTGGGCAGTCGAAGACGGCATTGACCTGGAGAAACTGACGGCTGTTGTAGATGAAGACGGCGATAAGCACGATTCTCGTTCCGAGACGCTTCGCGATCGCATTCTCATCCTTTATGCCTCTGAAACGGGAACCGCAGAAGGCTTTGCTCGTAAAGCCGCGCGGCAATTACAGCAATTCCGCCCGAAAGTGATGGCACTGGATGAATATACAGTTGAGACATTAGCCAATGAAAAACTCCTGCTGATTGTCACTTCTACCTTTGCCAATGGCGAAATGCCTAGTAACGGCAAGCGATTCTTGCAATGGTTGAAAAAACAGCCTGCTGGTTCACTGGATGGCTTAAACTATTCTGTCTTAGGCATTGGTAGTACAGTTTACGAACAGTTTTGTGCAGCAGGGATTTCTGTAGATAAAGCCTTGGCAAAAGCGGGAGCGAATCGCGCTGCTCCTCTGCATAAAGGCGATGAAATTAAAGGTCAAGCAGACACATTCAAGCAATGGTTAGGTTTGATCTCCCGCCTGTTGGGTGAAGATGCGACTGCTGGTGATGCAGCAAGCGCAACGGCTCCTAAACTCGCCGTAACCTTCCTTGATGAAGCGAATCTTCCGCCCCTTCCTGCTCCTTCTAGCGAACGCGGCATTCCAGTCCCCGTAATTGCCAAGAAGGAACTGCTACAAGAAGTGATTCCAGGCAGTCGTTCCACTCGTTACATCGCCTTTGACATTAGCAATACGGATTTGCAGTATGAAACGGGCGATCACGTTGCTGTTTATCCATGTAATCCACCGGAACTGAGCGATCGCTTATGTGCGCGAATTGGAGTTTCTCCTAACACCTACTTTACGGCGAACTATGTCACACCGGATGGAACAGTAACCGATGACCAACCGCCTGTTGCTGTTCCTACCACCGTTGGTCAGTTGCTTTCTGAGGAACTTGACCTAGCATTACGCGAACCCTTTAACGAGTTGCTGGCGTACCTGTACTCCACTGCTCAAAATTCTCAAGAAAAGCATCGCTTGGAAACTTGGCTAGACATCTTGCGCCAGGGCGAGGATCATCCCGATAGTGTGACGCTCAAGAAAACTATCACCGACACCTGTATGAGCGTTGCCGATCTGTTTGATAAGTTTCCCTCGGCACCTGTCACCTTAGAAGCCTTGCTAGAATTGCTACCCAAGCAAAAGCCGCGACTTTATTCTATTTCCTCCTGTCCGTTACTGCATCCTAATCAGATTCAAATTACCGTAGGAGTTCTGCAAATAAGAACCGATGCAGGCAAGGTGAGACAGGGGCTTTGCTCTAACTATCTAGCCAAACTGCGACCTGGATCTAAAGTTCGCATTGGGGTTCGCACCTCTGGTTTCCGTCCTCCTGCTGACCCGCAAGCACCGATGCTGATGGTGGGACCTGGCACGGGCGTTTCGCCACTGATCGCTTTCTTACAATATCGGGAAGCGTTGCAAAAGCAGGGAACAACTTTGGGTGAGGCTTGTCTCTACTTTGGCTGTCGCGATCGCACTGACTTTATCTACGGCAAGCGACTAATAAACTGGCGAAATCAAGGCGTATTGTCTGGGTTAGAAGTTGCCTTCTCCCGCCTAACCGACAAGAAAGTTTACGTGCAGGGTTTAATGCAGGAGAAAGCGACGGAACTTTGGCAACTGCTCAGTCATCCCCAATGTCATTACTACGTCTGTGGTGATGCGAAGATGGCAGATGATGTGTTTGAAGCGTTTATGGCGATCGCCAAAACGAGCGGTAAATTGTCTCACGTTGAAGCCGCCGCGTTCTTTGACCAGATGAAGCGAGAAAAACGCTTCCATACTGATGTTTGGGGTGTGCAGCTAAACTTCAAACAAGCGATTCAACAGGTACAAAAGGATAACTACTCAAAGGCTGAGAAATGGCTTGAGCGGGTGAATCAATCTACCGACCAATCATTAGCGACTCAAGAAAGGCAAGCGTTAATGGTTTAGATCAAGACACGAGAAGAGCAAGAAAAACGAAACAGAGGCGTGAACACCTCTATTTCGTTTTCATCCCTGAGCTAAAGCTACAGGGTTTTCAACTTTCTTTCTTATAACGGGAGAGAACGTCACGACCCAAGGCATCTGTATCAAGCCTTACTAAAATTGCTCAGTAAATCAGCTATCGTAATGAAATCTTAAACTGTGCTTTAGCCTACATCAATATGCGAATTGAGCAGTTGCAAGCATTTCTAGCTATAGCTGAAGCAGGAAACTTTCAGCAGGCGGCAAAAAAATGTGGCGTTACCCAATCAACAATTAGTCGCCAACTCCAAGTGCTAGAAAGCGAACTAGGCTTGCTATTGCTTCATCGCACAGCCCAGGCAAAGCTAACAGTGGGAGGAGAAATATTTTTACCTCACGCCCGTAAAATCTGCCAAGAATGGGAAACTGCAACCGAGGAATTAGCAGATTTATTAGCAGGGAAACAACTAGAACTTTGTGTTGCAGCAATTCACTCAGTTTGCTCGAACTACCTACCGCCAGTATTACAGCAATTTTGTCGCGATTATCCAGACGTGCAATTAAGAGTAACAGCTTTGGGGAGCGATCGCGCCTTAAAAGTCCTGAAAGATGGCATGGTAGATGTAGCGGTAGTAATGAATAATCGCTTTTTTACTGCTAGTCCAGAAATGGTAGTTGATGTTTTATATAATGAGCCAATTGAAATCTTAATGGCTGCCAATCATCCCCTAACTGAACATCAACAAGTACCTTGGTCAGCATTACTTAATTACCCCCAAGTAGTATTTAAAGACGGCTACGGGATGCAACGTTTAGTACAAGAGCGATTCTCGCGCCAAGGCGCAAAACTCAAAGCAGTGATGGAGTTGAATACTTTGGATGCTTTTCGCGGTGTAGTGCGACAAGGACAACTAATTGCCTTATTGCCAAAGTCAGCTTTGATAGACGCATACACAGACCCCACCTTAGCTGTCAGACCTATTGCTAGTACAGAAGATATTTCAGCAGGTTCGATCACCGACTCTTTAACAGAGATGGGTTTGACGCGCCAAGTTGTTTTAGTTACTACCCAAGACAGATTACAAATTCCCCCAGTTAGACACTTTTGTAAATTAGTTAGAGAATTAGGTCAGCCACCAGTTGACTTGGTAAGCACAATAAGGGAATCTGCTGTAATGCCTCTGGGTTAATTAAGATTGCTCAGAGATAAAGCTGGAGTTAGAAAGAGTGTAGGTGTTAGTTATGAGCGATGCTTTTCGGGAATTGCTAAAAAAAGTGGGTAGCGGTTCTCACACTAGCAAAGATTTAACTCGCCAGGAAGCAGCAGATGCGATGCGGATGATGCTGTTAGCAGAAGCAACACCTGCACAAATAGGCGCTTTTTTAATTTCTCATCGCATTAAACGACCAACTGGCGAAGAATTAGCCGGAATGCTGGATGCTTACGACGAGTTAGGATCAAGGTTGCAACCGCTTACCAGCACTGATTCACAAGTTATAGTATTAGGTATTCCTTATGATGGGCGATCGCGCACTGCACCTGTTAGTCCCATAACGGCTTTAATTCTTACTACAGTTGGGCAACCAGTAGTGATGCACGGTGGCGGTATTATGCCCACAAAATATGGCATCCCATTGATTGATATTTGGCAGGGGTTAGGCGTAAATTTCCGTTTACCTTTATCACAAACTCAGCAAGTATTTGAGACAACAAAATTAGGATTTGTTTATCTTCCCCTACATTTCCCATTAACTAATAAATTAGTAGAATACCGCGATCAACTCGGCAAACGTCCACCACTAGCAACTATGGAGTTAATGTGGTCTCCTTATGCTGGTGTTGCTCAAATCATTTCAGGGTTTGTCCATCCGCCTACAGAAACTATGTTTCAAGATGCCCATGCTTTGCGGGGACAAAAATATTTTACTACAGTCAAAGGATTAGAAGGCAGTTGTGATTTACCGCGCGATCGCACTGCAATTATCGGTATATTTTCTAATTCTAATTTAGAACGTCTACATCTCCATCCCCGTGACTACGGTTTTGCAGGTAAAGAAGTACCTCTAGAATCACTTACTAGCTTAATTGCACAAATGCAGGAAGTATTGCAAGGTAAACCTTCAGAATTAATGCAAGCTGCTATTTGGAATGGAGGCTTTTATCTCTGGCGCTGTGGTGTCTGTAAAGATATAGAATCTGGTTTTACAGAAGCAGAAAGTTTATTAACTAGCGGTAAAGTTGCCCAGAAATTAGCAGAAATTACTCAGGTTGTAAATGATATCCAATTAGCACATCAGGTGTGAGCAATCTACGTGATATTAATATAAGTTACTGTTGAAGAAAAATTAATTATGTAGTGCGAGCATCTTGCTCGCTATTGACTAACTAGCTATTGACACCAACGACCTCTTTATTGACTAACTAGCTATTGACACCAACGACCTCTTTATTGACTAACTAGCTATCGACACCAACGACCTCTTTATTGACCAACTCGCCAATTACTAATATTAAAAATGAGCTTCAAAAAACAGTTACCTCGCTTAGAAAAACCGCAAAGTAGCTATTTTGTAACTTTTGTAACTTGGGAAAGGTTAGAACTGAGTCCTGCTGCTCGTCAAGTTGTTCTAAATGCTTGCGAATTTTTTCATAATCAACGCTACTACCTATTTAGCGGCGTTGTCATGCCAGATCATGTACACCTACTGATTCAACCTTTTATAAAGGTTGAACATGAATTTTGGTCAATTGGTAGTATTTTGCATAGTATTAAAAGTTACAGTGCTAAACAAATTCCTAACGTAATGCTTCATATTGGCAAAGTTTGGCAGGATGGGCGGTATGAGCAAATGATTAAGGATGAAAAAGAATTTCAAAATAAATGGGAATACATTAGGCAGAATCCTGTCAAAGATGGTTTATCTAAAACTCCTGAAGAATATCCTTTTTTTTGGGAATCCTTTTGAAGGATTATCAAGATTGGAGATCCAAAGGGCGAGACGCTCGCACTACTAATAGCGTAATAATAATTAATGTTGGTTATATGTTGGGGCGGTTCGGATAGGGCTAACATTCTGCTCGCGTGTGTCACCTGATGCCTTGAGGATTCAAGTTGACACCCTAGCAATTAATGTTGATTATATATAGTGCGAGCATCTTGCTCGCTAGTGTTTTTTGCGTAAGATTGGATATCCACGAGCGAGACGCTCGCACTATCAGAATTTACTGTTCTTTGAGAATTATTCAGTAATATTCCAAAAACGCGAGCAAGATGCTCGCACTATCAGAATTTTTCCTTGATTTTTACTCATCAAATCCTTATTTACAGGCGCAAACTATGAATCAACTCAGCATGAAAACCATTATTTTGCAACTCATTATAACGACGAACTTCGAGCAAATGATTTTGCTCATCTACCATCACAACTTTAGGGGCGTGGGTTTTAATTTCTTCAGGTGTAAATTGGGCATAAGTCATAATAATTAAACGATCGCCTTTTACACCCAAACGCGCCGCCGCACCATTTAATTCTATTGCGCCTGAGTTTGCGGGTGCAGCGATCGCATAGGTAATAAATCGCTCCCCATTATTCACATTAACTACCTGTACTTGCTCATAAGGTAATATTCCCGACGCATCCAGCAACGCTTGATCGATGCTGATACTACCCATGTAGTTCACATTGGCATCGGTAATGGTGCAACTATGAATTTTGGCTAAAAGAAGCGATCGCTGCATTTTGGAGAAATTATTTTAAAGATTGAGAATGCTTTTTAAGGTAATCAGTTATCAGTTACAAGATCAATGCTTACTCTTAACTGATAACTGATTTTAACCTTATTTAACGTTGAATTACACAACGTTATCATCTTTAGCTTTTTTGGCTACCTGCTTTGATGCACTTTTCAACAAGTGGCATTACCTGATCCACATCTTGCCAACCTAGAATTTCGGTAACTTTCTTTTCTAAGTTCTTGTAGGATCTGAAAAACTCAGCAATCTCATCCAAGCGGTGAGGGGCAAGATCCTTGAGGGATTTTATATGAGTGTAGCGGGGATCTTTATCAGGCACACACAAAACTTTCTCATCGCGATCGCCACCGTCAATCATTTCTAACATTCCGATGGGTCTAGCAGCAATCACACACCCTGGAAATGTTGGTTGATCGATCAACACCATCCCATCCAAGGGATCGCCATCATCAGCTAAGGTATTAGGTACAAAGCCGTAGTCGTAAGGGTACTGCACAGAGGAGTAAAGTACTCGGTCAAGCGCAAATGCGTTTAAGTCTTTATCAAACTCGTACTTGTTTTTGCTTCCTGCGGGAATTTCGATCAAAACGTTGATCAAGCCTGGTTTGGGTTGAGCAGGAATACGTGATAAATCCACTAGGTAAAACTCCTAAGCTATACAGTAGGTTGGGGGTGCAATGCCCATCAAATACAGGAGATGGTTGCACCTAAAACAAGTTTAAACCCACCCCCCGTTTAGCATTCTACGGGAAGAGGGGAGCGGGTGTTGCGGCATTTTGAATTATTAGAAGGCTGGGGAGGCAGAGGGGCAGAGGGGCAGGGGGGTAGAGGGAGAGAAGATATTCAAAACTTACTTAGTAATGAAGTGGTTACTAGGTTGAACCTAGTAACCACTTCATTGCATCAGCAATTAGTTAATCCATGATTGTGTTTTTGTTAAATAATGATTAAGGTTTGTCAATTTCCTGAATTGGGAAGTGTATAACTGGTTTGCTGCAAAATTAAGCTGTTGCTTGAAGAGAAATTAGCGATCGCAAACACAGGTAAAGCTAAAGTTAAGATAGCAATCATTGTTCCCAAAATCTCTGCCCATCTATTGGCAGGCAGTTCAGAAGAATTGGCAGACGGACTACTACTGGATTCCATACGTTCTTTAAAAACTCAATACAAACTAAAGAGCAAGAGACATTTTTAAACTCTTATTCTTTCATTTTAACGATCTCCTGGCAATAAAATGTCTTTAAGTACACAATCTTTATTTAATCTATCTAGTGACATAAACCACAGCTAAATCATTACTTGAGAATGATGTGCAGTTTGATCACCTGATTGGCTATAGGAAATTAACCATTTAGTCTCCGTGCAATTGTGATTATTTATACAAACATTCAATAAAAAACCGCCACTAGAAAGAGGGCGGTCGTCTTAAGCAATCGGAGGGTATCAATACCTTACGTTGCTATTTCTTAATACTCTGTAACAACTTTTACAAAAATTGGGGGGATTGGGGATTAGTGATTGTTAATTGTTAACTGATAATTGTTAATTTTTTCTTTAATAAACCTGATATACAGATGTTTAAAAGTAGACTGAATTACGCGGGGCATACCAAAATCTATTGGCACGAGATTTTCAGGTAATTTCCAATCAGTAAGTTTAAGTTCCGTAGGTTGCAGTTGCGGGAAGTGAATGTCTGCCAATTCAGGACATAAACCCATACGTTGAGATGCAGCAACAGTTGGGACTATTTGCGGATCAACATTGAGTATTTCTAGGAAAGCGCGGTCTAGAGCAAAAACATTCGATGATGCCCCTAAAACCCCTAATTCACGGGGTTCGCCACCGCTAGGTCCATTACCTTCGTGACCGATAATTCCATCAATAATTGTTAAATTAGGATTAATTGCTCGCGCTGTTTCTACAAGCATTGTGCCAAATCTGGCGCTATCTTTTCCTGCTTCCATGTGCCACCAAGCTTTCATTTTGCCAGGGACACAACCAAAGAGATTTTTTACGCCTAATGTCATTGTGAGTTGGACATGGGATTTCACTTTTGGCAGGTTAATTACCACATCGGCATCTATTGCTTCTTTACTCAACAATAAATGATTAAATTCTTCACTGACTGTTTGATAACGTTTACCGTGAAATTCTACTATTGGTAAATTGAGTTCTTGAATTAGTGGTAGATAACCACTAGCTTTTGCTACACCCATTGCGCTACCAAAAGCGGGTCCATCGCCTAAAAATGGTTTACCGCCAGCTTCTTGTACTAATTGGGCAACACAACAAACAATTTCTGGACGGGTGACGCACTCTTTACCAGGGCGAGAACCTGTGAGAAGATTGGGTTTAAGGAGGACGCGATCGCCTTTTTTGACAAATGCTTTCATTCCTCCTAGAGGTTCTAACAGCGTTAAGAGTGATTCTCGCAATAACGCTTGTTCGTAAGATGTGGCGCGGATTAAGCTAACAGTCATCAATTAACAATTAACAATTAACAATTAACAATTATAAGAGCCAGACTTACATCGGGAGTAGCACACAGCCAAAATGCCCGCACTACAACTGTCAACCGTCAACTGTCAACCGTCAACCGTTCACTGTACTCATTTTCTCTAGATCTAATACTTTAGCAAGTTGTTCCTCGCTCATTAACTGTTGTTCTAATACAATCTGGCGGAGGGATTTTCCGGTTGCTAAAGATTCCTTGGCAACATTAGCGGCGTTAAGATAACCAATATGGGGATTAAGGGCGGTAACTAACGCTAGACTGCCTTCTGCATAAGCTAAACAGCGATCGCTATTTGCTGTTATTCCGAGTATACATTGGCGAGTTAAGGCGGATAGGGTATTGCCCAAAATTTCGATGCTGTGGATCAAATTATAGGCAATTAACGGCATCATCACGTTAAGTTCTAATTGTCCTGCTTGTGCAGCAAGTGCGATCGCACTATCATATCCCATCACCTGAAAACACACCATTGAAGTCATTTCTGCCATGACTGGGTTGTACTTCCCTGGCATAATTGATGATCCAGGTTGCACTGGTGGTAGTTGTATTTCTTTAAATCCAGTTTTAGGACCTGAATCCATTAATCGCAAATCGTGAGATATTTTAACACAATCTTGCGCTAAATTACGGATTGCACTAGAAACATTCACAAATGGAGCCATACTTTGCATTGCTGCCATCATATTTGGGGCAGGTTGCAATGGTTGGTTAATTAATTGGGCTAAAATTTCGGCAACTCTTTGGCGATACTGTGGATGAGTATTCATACCTGTACCAGCCGCACTACCTCCTAATCCCAACTTTGTTAAGTCTGTGGCGGCTGTTTGAATGCGTTGTTGATGTTCGCTTAAAATTTGCGCCCAAGCGCCAAAGGTGTCTCCTAAGCGCACAGGGACGGCATCTTGCAGATGAGTTCTACCTGATTTGATGATATCTTGAAACTCATCTGCTTTGGTTGTTAAGGTAGCGATCGCCGAAGCTAAAGCTGGATTTAGTGTTTTGCCTATTGCCAACAATCCCCCAATTCTAATTGCAGTGGGAATCACATCATTAGTAGATTGACCATAATTTACATGGTCGTTTGGGCTGATTTTTTGATAGTTACCTTTGCTATCTCCGATTATTTCCAGCGCCCGATTTGCCAATACTTCATTAACATTCATGTGGTGGGAAGTTCCCGCCCCAGCTTGGTAGATATCGACAACAAACTGATCACGCAACGCACCCGCTAATACTTCATCTGCTGCTTGTACAATCGCATTAGCAATCTCTTGGGGAATGCAACCTAATTCACTATTCGCGATCGCAGTTGCTTTTTTGATCAACACACAAGCATCTATATATGTAGGTAAAGGCTTAATTCCACTAATCGGAAAATTCTCTGTTGCTCGTAATGTTTGAATTCCATAATAAGCCGTTTCGGGAATTTGCCTTTCACCCATTGAATCCTTTTCAATGCGGTATGCCAAGTTTGTTGCCTCAATCATGTCAGTTTTTTTTACTACTTAATCATAAATCAGTGAGCTTATTATTTAATCACTCTTGAAAAATTGGCAAAGCAATTTCCACCTTAGTATCCTTACCAGGATTACTATATATAGTTAAACTTCCATCATGCAGTTCTGTTAAACGTTTAGCAATTTGCAGTCCTAAACCTGAACCTTGTTGTTCATAAAGTTTGCGATCAAATTGCATATAAGCACCCACCTTAGCAATTTGATCTTGAGTCATACCTTGTCCATAGTTAAGCACAGACAAAATATACTTACTATCCTTCAAACTACTTTCAATATAAATCGGTGTACCAGCACTTGAGAATTTTAAAGAATTATCAATTATTTCTTCAATAACTTTTTGTAAATCTTGTTCCGAAATTTGAATAATAGCATCTTGCAAATTCAAATGCAGATCGGCAACTCTTTCTGCTTTTTGGAACTTAATAGAGGCGAGATATTTAATCAGAGTTTCGGGAGTAAAAGTCTGGTTGCTACGCAACTCTGCAACCCGTTCTTGATCTGTAGCAATTACTTCTAATTCTGCATACAGCATAAAATTATGAATCAGTTTTGATAAGCGTTGAGCAGAATTGTTAATTTCATATAACATATTCCGCATTGTCTTTGAATCCAGCAAATCATAATCACTCAGGACAATTTCTGATAAACTCAAAATTCCCTGTAAAGGTGTACGAAATTCGTGCGGCAAAGAACGACTAATATTAGTGCGTAATTCGTCTAATTTTTGATTAGCTTGATCTTCAATTACTTCACGTTTTTGGATTTGCGCTGAGATTGCTTCGCTCAAGTCAGCAATGGTAAAAGGTTTAGTAAGATAATCATCTGCTCCTAAATTCATGCCTTGGCGGAGATCAGATTTATCAGCTTTAGCACTCAGAAATATAAATGGAATTGTTGCTGTTTGTGGATGTGTTCGCAAAGAAGTAAATACACCGTAACCATCCAATTCCGGCATCATAATGTCACATATGATTAGATCTGGTAGATGCTCTTGGGCTAATTTTACCCCAATTACACCATTCTCAGCCGCAATTCCCTCATATTCTAAACATTCTAAAGTTTCTAGAATGTCTTCGCGCAAAGGTTCTTCGTCTTCAATTACTAAAATTTTTTTCATATATTTTATTATGGATTATTTCATTAAAATGTTTTTGAAGTTTTTGTTAAGTTTTATAGAGGCAAACTTACAGCAAATTGTAGGTAAATAACTCCTCCCCAACCTCTCCTTACCAATGGGAGGGTGCGCGGTAGCGCGGGTGGGGTAAATCTGTACTTCATCAAGGTGAAATCTGCTGTAATTAATTAGAACTTACGCAGGTTGAAGAAGTTAATAGTCCCCCAGAAAGAGATAAATTAGGCTTTTCCCAATCACCAATCACCAGTCCCCAACCTCCAAAACCTAAATAATTGGTAAAAATGTGTAAGTCCTATTAATTTTGGCGTATAGGAATTGTAATCCAAAACTGGGTTCCTTGTCCTGGTTCTGAGATACACTCAAGTTTTCCACTGTGCTTTTCCACCACAATCTGATAAGTTATGGATAATCCTAAACCTGTACCTTTACCAACGGGTTTAGTAGTGAAGAAAGGATCGAACAGCCTTTTTTTTGTCTGTTCCGTCATTCCTGCCCCATTATCCATAATTATTATAGTTACATGATCCGGCTCGATTAACTGGGTACGAATGGTAATTATATAGCTTTTATCGGGCAACCCTGCTTGCTGGCGTTGAGATTGATCGTCCTCTAAGGCATCAATTGCATTAACTATAATATTCATAAATACCTGATTAAGTTCTCCTGCGTAGCACTCAACTAAGGGGAGATCTCCATATTCAGTGATTACTTCAATGGCAGGCTTACTTTTACTTGCTTTAAGACGATTTTGCAAGATTAATAATGTGTTATCAATGCCTTCATGAATATTAACGGGTTTCATGTCAGCTTCTTCCAAGCGGGAGAAGTTGCGTAGTGATAAGACAATTTTGCGAATCCGATCAGCCCCGACTTGCATGGAGTTAAGCATTTTCGGAAAGTCTTGTAGAATAAAATCTACATCTATACTTTCAGATAACTCTTCAACTTCAGGACTAGGGTTAGGATTAGTTTGTTGATAAAGCTGTAACAATTCAAGTAAGTCGTGGACGTAATTTTTAATGTGATTGACGTTACCGTAAATAAAGTTTACGGGGTTGTTGATTTCGTGAGCAACACCAGCTACCATTTGACCTAAGCTGGACATTTTCTCTGTTTGAATCAATTGTGCTTGAGTTTGTTGTAATTTGACTAAAGCTTGTTCTAGTTGAGCAGCTTGGATTTTGGCAGTTGTAGCAGTGAAGCGACTTTGAGCATAAAGTTCACCTTGATCGATCGCGATCGCTAATTGATCTCCTACAGCTTGAAGAAGTTGAACTTCATTATTACTCCAAACGCGGGGTTGAATGAAGTTTTCACAAACAATTATTCCAATTTGCCCAGAATTAGTTTTAATAGTAATAGCTAATATAGAAGTAACACCTAGAGCAAGTAGCTGATTTTTGCTAATGTCATTTAGTTGCTCGTCTGTCAATACATTGTTGATTTGTAAAATATTAGACTTAAGAATTAACTCCCCTAATGCTGCTATCTCTAAAAACAAGTTGCACTGGGGAATATTAGAAATTTCAGGATCTTCAGAAGCATTAATTAACTCAAAATATCGTTGCATCACATCGGTACGATCCCACAAAAAGCTACAGCGATGGATTCCTAACAGGCTGCGAATTGCACTTAATGTAGTAGTGAAAATTGTTTTAATTTCTAAGGAGGTGCGGATTTGTTTTGTTAAACTTTTGAGCATTTCTTCGCGTTGCACTAATTGGCGGAACTCTGTTTCTCTTTCACGCAGTTGTTCTTCTACTCGTTTACGTGCAGCTTGTTTTTCGAGACGAATTGCGATCGCTTCTTTTAATTCAGCTATTGTAAAAGGTTTAGTAAGATAATCATCAGCCCCCAAATTCATTCCTTTGCGAATATCTGAAGTACTATTTTTAGCACTTAAAAATATAAATGGAATTGTAGCTGTTGGTTCTTCTTTACTGAGAATTTCTAAAACCCCATAGCCATCTAGTAATGGCATCATAATGTCAGAAATAATTAAATCTGGTAAATACTCCCGTGCTAATTCCACACCAATTTGACCATTTTCTGCCCCGATAGCTTCAAAATCTAAACATTCCAGCGTATCTATGATATCCCCTCGGAGTTCTGCCACGTCCTCAATTACTAAAATTCTATGTTTCATTTAGTTGTGTCCTTGCTGTACATTATTGGGAGACAGATAGTAATAGTTGTTCTTACTCCTTCAGTGCTGTCAATTTGGATGGTTCCCCGATGTAAATCTACGACATTCTTAACAATTGCTAACCCCAACCCTGTACCAGAAATATTACCTACGTTACTAGCGCGTTGAAAGCCATCAAACAGACGCGCTTGATCTGAAGATGGAATACCAATTCCTGAATCTGCAACCTGAAAAATAGCTGTTCCATCTTTGCAGGTAATATTTATTTTAATATCACCTTCTTGGGGCGAATATTTAACAGCATTAGAAAGCAAATTAGAAAGCATTTGCTGAATTAGTTTTCGATCCATTTCCACTAAGGAAGATTCTGCCTGAAATTTATAAATGAATTGATGTTTATTGCAATCAGCGATCGCAATCTCATCTAAAACTTCTTGGCATAATTCTTCTAAATTAACCTTTTGTGGTTTAAAATCAATCTTCCCTGATGCCGCTTTACCCATCCAAAGTATATCATCTAACAGCAAAGTCATTCTTCTGACAGATGCTTGGATTTGATTTAAATGCCCTACTTTCTTTGCCTCAGTAAGTTTGTGGCTGTAAGCTTTGAGTAAATCACTTGAAATCAGAATTGCAGATAGAGGTGTACGGAAATCGTGGGAAGCCATTGAGATAAAGCGAGATTTGAGTTGATTTAGCTCTTTTTCTTTAGAGAGAGCTTTTAGCATTTCGACTTCTGCCTGTTTACGCTCGGTAATGTCGTGGTTTACGCCAACAACAGCAATTTGATCGCTGGCATCGTTATAAACAGGTACAAAAACTGTTTCACACACTCCCGTCGTACCATTTTTACCGATAAATTTAATTTCCCCAGTCCAACGACCGTAATGCTGAACAGTTTCAACAATCTCCTGATTTATGACAGCAGCTTCTTCTGGTGTGTGTAAAAATTCAGTGCTTTTTCCTAATACTTCTTCTTTGGTATAGCCAAACATTCTCTCAGCACTGGGGTTCCAATCAATAATATGTCCTTCATTATCGGTAATAATGATGCCATCATAAATATTCTCAAATGCTAGTGCCTGCTGACGCAGCATTCCCTCAGCTTGCTTGCGCTCAGTAATCTCTCGATCTATTCCTCGATAACCACAAAAGTTACCATCACAATCGAATATTGGCACTGCCGATCTCTCTAAGACCACTGGATGCCCATCTTGATGAATTTTAGTGGTTTCGATATTTTTGAAAGGCTGCTGGTTCTCAGTAATAAAACTAAAAAGGTTAGCAACGCGCCAAACTTCTTGTGCCGTCATCGAGTCAAAGAGAGTTTTGCCAATTACTTGTTCTGGTTGATAGCCTAATATGTTGTATATTTGGGGGCTACAGTAGGTATATCTATAATTTTCATCTGTTTCCCAAACCCAATCGCTAATCGTTTCAACTAAATTACGGAAACGTTCTTTACTTCTATATAGTTGTGATTCAGTGCGTTGGCGTTCAGCCATTTCAGATTGCAGTTGCGCGATCGCATTTTCTAAAGATGCAGTGCGTTCTTGCACTCGTATTTCTAACTCAGCTTTGGTTTGTTGCAAAGCTTGCTCTGCAAGATATCGCTCAGTAACATCTCGAAAACTCCAAACTCTCCCAATGATTTCTTCTTTGAGGTGTTGTGGCTGGGAATAATACTCAAAAATTCTGCCATCATTAAGTTCCAGTAGATCGTAGCTATGTAAGTTTGGTTGCTCTGATAATTCGGTTACTAAGCTGAGAAATTTTTGGGCGTTTTTAAGTGGATCTAAGGCAAACGCGAGTGTTTGTTCATCATCCGGTGACAATATTAGAGACTCAGGAATGCACCACATTTCAATTAATTTTTGATTAAAACTCCTTACTTTTCCAAGCAGATCAACAACAATAATGCCGTCAGTAGTTGATTCTAGCGTGGCACGCAGTAAGGATAAAGACTGCTCAAGTTCTGCTTGTGCGTCTAAACGTTCAGTAATTTGTTGCTGTAATTGTGCGATCGCACTACTGAGAGCGGTTGTACGCTCTTGGACTTTGGTTTCTAGTTCTGCTTTCGCTTGTTCTAGAGCTATTTCTACTTTTTTACGCTCAATAATTTCCTGACTTAACTGCGAGTTCGCTTGCAATAATTCCTGGGTACGCTGCTCTATTGTGATTTCTAGCTGATCGTGGGCTTGTTGCAGTGCAATTTCTGCTTTTTTACGCTGGGTAATATCACGAAAGCTGAACGCTCTACCAACGCTTTTTCCTTCTATCCGTTGAGGTCGCGAATAACGTTCTATATAGCGTCCATCCTTTAATTCCAGATCATCGTAGCTTTCAATGTCTGGCTGATCATATAACTGTTTGACTTTTTTAATAAATTCTTCTGGCTGTTTTAACTGCTGTTGGACAACTTCCAAAAGTTGATTGTCATGCTGTGCATCTAAAATTACCCGACTAATACCCCACATTTCTACAAATGTGTTGTTATAACTAATAATTTTTCCTTTCGTGTCTACAACCAGAATCCCATCTGCTGTTGAGTCCAGTGTAGCGCAGAGTAAAGAGTTACAAGCTTCAAGGCTTGCTGGCATTAGAGTAGAATTTGTAGATTTAAAATTTATGCCAAAACTTTGAGCTAACATTTTTTTTAAATTTAAAAACATTGTTAATTATTGTTACTAAAGTTAGATTTATTTAAAACAAATCTAACTTTTACATTTTATTTATAATTAGACATTTACTACTCTATAGATAGATATATATATATTATTGACAGCATCCCTGTGGTAGAAAGCTGTTTTTTGCAAGCCCTCTCTTCCGCCTTGAGTGAATTTTTTTATTTAAGCAGATTTATTATTTCTTCAAACTGTGATTAATATTACATTCTTTGTTGGTGTGCAAGATTCGGGGTAATAATTTAGTTTTAAAAGAAAATATCGGGATACTAATACCAAGTGATAGTCTGCTGCTCTAACTGGGATAAGTAATAATTACTATTTATTCTCGGTCTAAAAATATATAAAGTCAGCCTGATTTGGGGAACTCTAACTTAAGGAAGACTTAAGTGTTAATACTTAGTAACAGCATAAATTGCTCCCCATTGCATCTAGTTTTGGGTAGAAGGTTGATCAATTTGTTGCATAATGTTATTTTTTTGGGCATGATATATGAAATCATCCTAGAGAGAGATGCCAGATTCTATGAACCAAGTAGTAGATGTGGAAGCCGAGTTCTTTTTCCAAAAAGGATTACACCTGAACCGGATAGAAGAATATGCCAGTGCGATCGCTAGCTACGGCAAGGTTGTGGAACTTAAACCTGACTATGCTGAAGCTTGGTATAGCCGAGGTAATGCGCTGTATCACTTACGGCGTTACGCAGAGGCGATCGCCAGTTACGATCAAGCTTTGGAATACAGACCTGGCTTTCACGAAGCTTGGAATAATCGTGGCAATGCGCTAGATGATTTAAAACACTACGAAGAAGCTATAGCCAGCTACGACAACGCTATTAAGTTCAAACCTGATTATTTTTGGGCATGGAATAATCGTGGTATTGCCCTAAAAAACTTGGGTCGTTATAGTGAGGCGATCGATAGCTATGATCGAGCAATTGAGTTTAAACCAAACTACTATTGGGCTTGGTATAACCGAGGTATGGCGATGCGGCAAATAGATCGCTTGGATAAAGCGATCGCCAGCTTAGATAAAGCTCTTTTAGCTAAACCAGACTTCCATGAAGCTTGGTATCATCGAGGAATAGCTCTACAGAATTTAGGTTTATGCGAGAGTGCGATCGCCAGCTTTGATGAATCTTTAACTGTCCAACCCAAAAACATAGACGCTTGGTACTTTCGTGGTTTAGCCTTAGATAGTTTAGGTCGCTATCAACAAGCTATAGCCAGCTTTGATAAAACCTTAGAGATCCAGCACGATAAATATGCGTTGAATGCTAAAGGTTTAGTGTTGTTAAAATTAGGGCGTTATCAGGAAGCGTTGATCAGTTTTGACAAAGCCCTACACATCAAACCTGACGATCATACAGCTTTATATAACAAAGCTCGCTGTTATGCCTTGCAAAGTGATGCTGATCTAGCAATTAAACATTTGCAACAAGCAATTCATCTTAGTCCTGACAAGTATCGGGATATGGCAAGAACCCACTCAGACTTTGAAGAATTACAGCAAGATTACCGCTTTCAAGCCTTAATTCAAGAGCGAGATAGTTGAAATTACAGTTTGATGCGTTACGAATTTTGATTTTAACTAACCGTGCTACCTTTTATAGAGGGGTAGCGCGGTGTTTTTACAACTAACTATTGCCAGAGTTTAAAAAATTTTTTGATTTCTGCACGAAAGCGACCAAGATCTTATATTGGATATATAGCCAAATGCCTTTAAGGGGTTCTAGGCGGAGCTTAAGTCTGTGATCAAATTTGGTTGCATACTACCTATGGATGATCTGCAATCTAGAGGAGATTATAAACTATGACAAACGATGAGTGTATACAAGCAGAGGTTGAGCAACTAAAGTCTCAGATAGTTAATCTCCAAGAGTTGGTAGAAGTATATCAAAAGTCAGCGATGGACAAAGCTGAGAAGCTAGAGCGATCGCACGAAGAATTACAGGAAACCCAGGCAAAACTAATTCACGCCGAAAAAATGTCTAGCCTTGGTCAGATGGTAGCAGGAGTTGCCCATGAAATTAACAATCCAGTTAACTTCATCTACGGCAACATTGAGCATATCAACAACTATATGCAAGATTTGCTGTCATTACTGGAAATTTATCAAGAGCAATACCCTAATCCTACCTCAACAATTCAGGATGAAATTGAAGAAATTGATTTAGATTTTCTTAGTGAAGATTTACCTAAAACTCTCTCTTCGATGAAAATGGGCGCTGACCGGATTCGCAAAATTGTATTATCTTTGCGTAACTTTTCTCGCCTTGATGAATCGGAAGCTAAGGCAGTAAATATTGCAGAAGGTATTGATAATACTTTATTAATTTTAAATTATCGGATTAAGCAGGGAATTGAAGTAATTAAAAATTATGGTGATTTACCTTTAGTTGAGTGCTTTCCGGCTCAATTAAATCAGGTGTTTATGAATATTCTGAGCAACGCTATTGATGCACTGCTAGAGGAAGAATTTTTACCAAAGAAACAAATTGTAATTAATACCGAAATTATTAATCAGGAGCAAGTTAAGGTCAGAATTCGAGATAATGGACCTGGGATTCCTTCTGAAGTTAAAAGTAAGCTGTTTGATCCATTTTTCACAACTAAGCCTGTAGGGAAAGGTACGGGTTTGGGGCTATCAATCTGCAATGATATTATTGAAAAACACTGTGGTAGTATTGAGTTGAATTCAGAAATTGGTCAAGGCACGGAATTTGTAATTATATTGCCGAGCCAACAGAATAACAATTAGCAATTAACAATGACCCATGACCGATGAAGAATCAACAAGCAACTATTTATAGGGCTTTAGAGTGCCGTCCTGATAGTTTTAAGGATTGGTATCAGCAAGGAAATACGCTGCGGGATAGGGGTCGTTATTGGGAAGCTCTCGCTAGCTA
Organism: Crinalium epipsammum PCC 9333; assembly: GCF_000317495.1. Classification (GTDB taxonomy): domain Bacteria; phylum Cyanobacteriota; class Cyanobacteriia; order Cyanobacteriales; family PCC-9333; genus Crinalium; species Crinalium epipsammum. The sequence goes on along the minus strand of NC_019753.1, from coordinate 3,320,355 downwards.
TGAAAAGGCGTTAGAGTACGAACCACGTAGCTATTGGGTATGGTATTGGCGTATTACCTATGTGCGTGAAGTGGGTAGGCAGCATCGACAGTATTTGCGTAGTTGTTGAAAATAATTAGGAGTAACGTTATAGCACCTGTGTACGTTTGGTAGTTAATGTTAATATTAAATAGATAATCTATCTATTATGTAAACAAAATCTTGGATAATTAATTACAGGTTCACACAGATAGTATAACTTATTTTTACAATCAGCATAATTTAACTACATCAATCCCATGAAGCAAAGTTACGAAGTAAAGATTTCTGCTGAGGCATGGAATAGTATTCAAGGTCTTGCTAATAACTTTAATTTATCAATAAATGAGCTTTTTGAGCGAGTTGGTAGCGGGCAAATGGCTATTGTTGATTCTGAAGATCTAGAAGATTATCTAGACTTACAAGAAGCAATTGAAGCTGAAGCCAATCCCGAAAATCAAGAGAGGCTTTCTTGGGAAGAAGTTAAGCAAGAATTAGGGCTGTAAGCGATTAATGGAAGAGTACAAAATTGAGTTTTTACGCACAGCCCTAAAAGAATTGGCTAAACTGCCTGTAGAGATACAGCAGCGCATTGCAGTTAGAATTGAAGAACTAAAAATAAATCCATATCCATCTGGAGTTAAAGCTCTCAAAAATGGAGAAGGACGTTTTCGTTTGCGTGTCGGAGACTACCGAATAATATATCGCCTAGAGAATAATTTGCTCGTTATTATTATCGTGAAAATTGGACACAGGAGAAGCATTTATAAGGATCGATAAGAAACAAATGTAGCGGTGGATAGTAAGGTGCGATCGCTTCTAACCTTTAAAGTTCTACAACTACTATGCCCATGTGTGCGACTACTCATCACGATCGCGTAGGCGTAGCCAGTCGAAGACATCGCCATTTATACTCCCAAAACCTGATACTTTCGCTGCATCTCTGCGCCAAACTAGAGAAAGCAGGATCAAAGCATCAACCCTCACCAATGCAAAAAACCGTAGAAAAGACAGAACCAAAACTCCAAGAACTCAAAACCCGCCTGACTGAAATTAGAGACATAGAAGCTGCTACCTCCGTACTAGACTGGGATCAAGCTACTTATATGCCCAACGGTGGTGCTGCTGCAAGGGGGAGACAAATTTCTACCTTACGACAAATTGCCCATGAAAAGTTTACGAATCCAACTATCGGACAACTATTAGAAGACTTACGCCCCTACGCACAAAGCTTACCTTACGACTCAACCGAAGCAAGTTTAATTCGTATTACCCAGAGACAATACGATCGCGCGGTGCGAGTACCATCAGAATTTATGGCTAAACTTTCTCGCCATCGTGCAGAAAGCTATACTGCTTGGGCAGAAGCACGATCAGAAAATAACTTTGCGGCGCTACAACCTTTTTTAGAAAAAACCCTCGAATATAGCCGCGAACTAGCTAACTTTTTCCCTGGTTACGATCATATCGCCGATCCGCTAATAGATACCGCCGATTATGGGATGAAAGCCGCAGCATTACGATCGCTTTTTTCCGAATTGCGATCGCAACTTGTACCCATAGCTGATGCGATTACATCTCAATCTCCGGCTGATGACTCCAGCTTATACCAAAATTTTCCAGAAGCGCAGCAACTAGCATTTACCGAAAAACTGATTGCCCAAATGGGTTATGACTTCCAACGGGGAAGACAAGATAAAACCCTGCACCCCTTCACCACCAGCTTTTCAATTGGTGATGTGCGAATAACTACCCGTGTCTACGAAAATCATATCGGTCAAGCCCTTTTTAGCAGTATCCATGAAATGGGTCATGCCATGTATGAACAAGGCATTTCCCCTGATTTTGAAGGTACACCATTAGCTGATGGCACATCATCTGGTGTCCATGAAAGTCAATCTCGCTTGTGGGAAAACTTAGTTGGGCGCAGTCGCAGCTTTTGGAAATATGCTTATCCCCAGTTGCAAACCATATTTCCTAATCAGTTAGGTAACGTTTCCTTAGAAAAATTTTATCGGGGTATTAATAAAGTAGAGCGATCGCTTATTCGCACCGATGCTGATGAAATAACATATAACTTGCACGTAATGATCCGTTTTGACTTAGAACTGCAAATGCTCGAAGGCAGTTTAGCCGTGCGAGATCTTCCCGACGCTTGGAATGCACGCTACGAGTCAGATTTAGGTATACTCCCACCTAATAACAGCGAAGGTGTAATGCAAGACGTACATTGGTACGCGGGACTGATTGGGGGAATGTTTCAAGGATATACCCTGGGTAACATTATGAGCGCCCAATTTTTTGATGCTGCATTAAGCAATCATCCTAAAATTCCTACTGAAATTGAGCAAGGTAATTTCACAACATTGCATAATTGGCTAAAAATGAATATTTACCAGCATGGCAGTAAATACTCAGCAGATGAACTGATTAAGCGTGTTACAGGTAGCCCCTTAACCATCAATCCCTTCATCCGCTATATCAAACAGAAATATGGGGAAATTTACACACTTTAAAATTTTGCGTTTCTCTCCTCATTGATAATTGATAATTAGCTCCACATTAAAAAAGATAAAATGCAAATCTCCCCCTCCCCGAAATTCGGGGAGGGAGTTGGGGGATGGGGTAATGCCTTTAATTATGTTGAGCTACTTAATTGTTAATTGTTCAACCCCAGGGGGAGGGTGCTGGCAGCATTCTTTTGTAACTTAGTGTTTGTATAAGTATGGATTTGATAATTAAGGAGTGCTTATGTCCGAATTGATTCAAGCTGTGATCGATAGTAATGAAAAAGCCGATCTGCGTACCTTTGCCAGCGATTTGCGTCATCAGGAAAAACGCTATTTACTTAAAAATGATATTCTCACTGCCTTTGCAGAATATTGTCATAATCATCAGAAGCCAGAAAACTTTTTTAGCTCTTCTAATTTAGGCAAATTAATTTATTACACTCAGGAAATCATTCGGGAAGATTCCAACCTGTGCTTGATTATTCGCCCTAAAATTGCTTCTGAAGAAATATATCGGTTGACAGAAGATTTAACAGTAGAGCAAATGCCGATACAAGAATTATTGGATGTGCGCGATCGCTTCGTCAACCACTTTCATCCTAACGAAGGGGATATCCTCGAACTAGATTTCCAGCCGTTTTATGACTATACCCCCACAATTCGTGACCCCAAAAATATCGGTAAGGGAGTGCAATACCTTAACCGTTATCTCTCTAGCAAATTATTTCAAGATCCCAAACAATGGCTAGAAGCATTATTTAGTTTCCTGCGTATCCATCGGTACAACGGTACCCAGCTAATGATTAACGAGCGGATTCAATCACCGCAACAGCTTTCCGATCAAATTAAAAAAGCAATTACCTTTGTAAGCGATCGCCCGTCCGAAGAACCATTTGACAGATTGCGCTTTGTGCTGCAACTAATGGGTTTCGAGCCTGGTTGGGGTAACACAGCAGGTCGGATACACGAAACCCTAGAACTTTTGGATCAACTCAGTGACTCTCCCGATCACCAAAGCCTAGAAGCCTTTCTATCCCGCATTCCGATGGTCTTTCGGATCGTCTTGGTATCTCCTCACGGTTGGTTTGGACAAGAAGGAGTCTTAGGGCGACCTGATACTGGCGGTCAGGTGGTATATGTCCTTGACCAAGCTAGAAACTTAGAAAAACAACTGCAAGAAGACTTGGCTTTAGCGGGTTTAGATGTACTCAATGCTGAACCAAAGGTAATTATTCTTTCTAGGTTAATTGCTAATAGTGATGGAACTAAGTGTAACCAACGTTTAGAAAAAGTTCACGGTACACAAAATGCTTGGATTTTGCGAGTACCTTTCCGAGAATTTAATCCTAAGCTGACTCAAAATTGGATTACTCGCTTTGAAATTTGGCCATATTTAGAAACTTACGCCATTGATTCGGAAAGAGAACTTTTGGCAGAATTTCAAGGTAAACCAGATTTAATTGTGGGGAATTATTCTGATGGCAATTTAGTTGCTTTCTTGCTGTCTCGTCGTCTGAAAGTTACTCAATGTAACATTGCCCACGCTTTAGAAAAGTCTAAATATTTGTTTAGTAATCTTTATTGGCAAGAATCAGACCACAATTATCACTTCTCATTACACTTCACTGCTGATTTGATTGCGATGAATGCAGCAAATTTTATTGTCAGCAGTACTTATCAAGAAATTGTCGGCACACCAGAGAGTGTGGGACAGTACGAATCTTATAAGTCTTTTACAATGCCAGATTTATATCATGTTGTGCATGGCATTGAATTATTTAGCCCCAAATTTAACGTAGTACCGCCAGGGGTAAATGAGAGTGTGTACTTCCCCTATACTCGATATGAAGAGCGGATTGAGAGCGATCGCGATCGCATTGAAAAATTACTATTCACCCAAGAAGACCCAGAGCATATTTTCGGCACACTAGACGACCCCAGCAAACGCCCCTTATTTTCAATGGCGCGTCTAGATAGAATTAAAAACCTCACTGGTTTAGCAGAATGCTTTGGGATGAATGCCCAATTGCAAGAACGTTGCAACTTAATTTTAGTTGCTGGTAAATTGCGGGCTGAAGAAACCACCGACCACGAAGAACGCGACCAAATTGAAAAACTTTACCAAATTATTGATCAGTACAACCTACATGGTAAAATTCGCTGGTTAGGTGTGCGTCTACCTAAGAGTGATTCTGGTGAAATTTATCGGGTAATTGCAGATCGTCAAGGTGTCTTTGTGCAACCCGCTTTGTTTGAAGCTTTTGGTTTAACAATTCTGGAAGCAATGATTACTGGATTACCAACCTTAGCCACTCAGTTTGGGGGGCCATTAGAGATTATCCAAGATAAATTTAATGGTTTTTACATTAACCCAACACACTTAGAAGAAACAGCAGAAAGAATTCTAGAATTTGTTTCTAAGTGCGACATGAATCCCAACTACTGGTACGAAATTTCCACCCGCGCCATTGACCGTGTTTATAGCACTTATACCTGGAAAATTCACACCACCAAATTGCTATCTTTAGCGCGGATTTACGGTTTCTGGAACTTCACCTCCAAAGAAGACCGCGAAGATTTAGTGCGTTACTTAGAATCTTTGTTCTATTTACTGTATAAGCCAAGGGCAAAAGAGTTAATGGAAGAACATCTAAGTCGCTAAAACTTAAAATATCCCCCTCCAGTGTTGACACCGGAGGGGTTTTATGTATAAGTAGGTTGACATACTTAACTATTATTTTTTACCGGACAACTTTTTGTAATCGCCAAATTTTTATTGTATTGTCATCACTACTACTTACTAATTTTTGTCCATTTGGACTGAAAGCCATTGATCTAATTGGGCTAGAATGACCAGCCAAAGTACGAATTATTTTGCCAGTAATCAAATTCCAGATTTGAATTGTATTGTCATTGCTTCCACTTGCTAAAATTTTTCCATCGGGACTGAAAGCTAAAGCAGTAATACCACCAGAATCCACTGTAAATGTTTGCTTTTCTTCTCTATTTGCAATATTCCAAAGTTTAATTTCATCATTAGTTCCACTTGCTAAAATTTGTCCGTCTGGACTGATGGCTATGGCAATAAACGAGTCAGACTCAACTTGAATATTACCAATTTTTTCATGGTTGATCATATTCCAAATAGTAATATTTTTGCCCCAAGTAACATTAGCTAAAGTCTGACTATTCTGGCTGATAGCGAGGGAACTAATATATTTTTCAGACTCATCTTTAAAAGTACCAATATCTTGTGCAGTAGCTATATCCCAAATTTTGATTGTATTATCATTACTAGCACTAGCTAAAGTATTGCCATCACGGCTAAAAGTAACATACCGAATTTCTTTTCGTTGATCATTTAATGTTGTCAGTCTTTCTGAAAGAGAGAGATTCCAGATTTTTATAATATTTGTTTGAGTAGTACTAGCTAAAATCTCACCTTTGGAATTAAATGTCACTGATTTAAGTGAGCTACCCTCACTTAAATCACTAATATTAAAATTATCTTTTTCTAATAACGTTAATGAAGTTAATAGTGTAAAAACATCGCTATTAAATGCAGATTGCGAATAAGCTTGGGCAGACCCTATTATAGTAATTAAAATTGCCAATACTCCACTTAATATCCAATACCTTTTTAACTGTTGAGGTGGAGGTGGCGGTGGATGTATATTTTTAGAAATATTATTTAAACGCTGCAAAATCTCCTGCGCGTTTTTAGGGCGATTTCCTGCTTGATGAGCCATCATATCATCAATTAAATCTGCAAAATGGGGTGATAGCCCACGAGCATGACCCCTCCAAACTAGCTCGTCTTTATAAGGATTATAAATAGCTTGATGATTAGGTTCTTTCCCTGTTAGTAAATAAACAAATGTACGCCCTAACGCATAAAAATCCGACTGCGGTACTGCATGACCTTTGTCTTGTTCTGGTGGTGTGTAACCAGCAGAAGTAAGTTTAGTAATATTTCCAGCACCACTGACTTTTCCCAAGTAGGTATAAGTCATTTCTCTAGTGCTACCAAAATCAATTAATACTAGCTCACCATTAGGGCGCAGCATAATATTTGATGGCTTAATATCCCGATGAAAATATGAATGATTGTGGATAGTTTTTAAAATTTCTACTACCTGTTTTAACCAAATAATTGCTTGCTCTTGAGAAATGGGTTTATTACCTCGCTGGTTTTGCCACTCTTCTAAAGTGGAACCATCTATTTTTTCCATCACTATGCAGTGCAGCAAAGGTGAATTAGCTCCACCGCTACTGTTTCTCAGTTGAAGCTGAAAATAGTTATCAAACTTAGGAATTCCTGGATGATCTAGCTGACTTAATGCCGTAGCCTCTTTTTGAAATAACTTAAGGGCTGTAGGGTTGGTGTTATGATGCTGTTTCAGTACTTTGAGAATTTTGGATCTGCCGCCATCATCTACCTCGTAGACATTCCCGAAGCCGCTTTGATCGCTAAGTAAGCGCACAACTCTGTAACGATTTTGTAAAACTAACTCAGATCCACAATGACGGCAGATAGGATTATTCGCATTCAACGGATCTGTTGGCTTGGGGCAACTGAAATTTATGCAAACCTGCATAGCTAGGTGGTGAGTAGTCATATCCCCACTATAAAATAGCGTAGGCGTAGCCCGTCGTAGACATCGCTCTTTATTTGCTTAATCGTACGCACAGGGCATAAATATCTGTAACCAGATCGCAAAAATTTTGTGGAGAGTAACTGTTGCTACAGGATAATGATATATTATAGCCTAAGTTATATTGCTTAATAATTTTATACTTGATAAGCTAACGCGCATTTAAATTGTACATTTTATAACTCTTGAGAAAAGTTATCAAACCCTCTTCCCCTCTCTCCTCCCTCCCTAAAACATCAAATTTAGAAACACAACAGCTTATTACCGCAGAGTAAACACAAACAGACGATATTTTATATTGTGATATGTCTTCCCAAATCCCAACAGTTATGAATGTTTATCATTGAGGAGCGAGGTAGCTGCAAAAGTGCATAGGCGTAACCCGTCGCAGACATCGCTCCTTTAATCATTACTTTATTATCCTAACCTTACAGATGCTTTCTTTTATCCGCATTAGTTATAAAACTATACGGGATGAAAGTAGAAAGCCAAGGCTAAAATAGTGTAAGTTGCCAATAATAATGTTCCCTCTAACCAGTTAGAAGTACCATCTAGACTCACCAAATTAGCAATTCCTACAGCTATAGCCACAGCTATTACTTGAAATATATCAAAATCCAAATCCATTGGCTGACCAATAAATAGTCCTACTAACACTAAAAGTGGCGCAACAAATAAAGCAATTAGCAGACTAGAACCCATTGCTACTGAAACAGAAAGTTCCATATTATTCTTCATTGCTACCCGCACAGCCGTTATATATTCTGCTGCACCGCCAATTAATGGTAAAAGAATTACTCCGGTAAACGTTGGACTAAGACCTAAACCAGCAGTTGCTTCCTCTAATCCTCCTACTAACAATTCTGACTCAATTGCCACTCCTGTTGTACTAGCTAATAACACTCCTCCCCATAACCATAAATTAGGTTTGTGTGGCGTTTCTTTTGGTTCAGAAGTTGGCTCATTTTTCTCTGATTCTACTATCCCAACATCATAAAGGTAGCTGTGGGTGCGTAAAGAAAATAGCAGTGTTAAAGCGTAAACTATGATTAAAACTACTGCTACTGCAATTGATAAATTACGAGTAGCTACAATTTGATCCACTTTGGAAGTATAAATAACAGCAGTAGGTAACAAAATCGCTACCATTGCCACCGTCATAGAAGTAGCATTTACCCGCGCTACCACTGGTTGAAAACTCTGCTCTTTGTATCGTAAACCACCCAGGAACATAGAAAGTCCCATTACTAAGAGTAAGTTACTCAGGATAGTACCAGTAATACTAGCTTTGACAATATCAATTAAGCCTTCTTTAAGGATGATTAAAGCAATAATTAATTCAGTGGCATTGCCAAAAATAGCATTTAATAAACCGCCAATCGAAGGTCCAGTGACTACGGCAATTTCTTCTGTAGCTGTACTTAGCCAGATAGCTAGGGGCAAAATAGCTAGTGCGGAAGTTATGAAAACAGTAAGCGCACTCCACTCTAAAAAATGAGCCGCAATCGAAATGGGAATAAAGATTAATAAACCAAAAGAAAGAAGGTTTTTGATATTCATGGTAAGTTAATCGCAATCAACATCATATTTATAATAAAGGTAAGCAAGCGATGAGCAATGCCCACCGCTTATGAGAAGGAAAATATATTTCTATGGATAGATAAATATTTGGGTTACTTTGCTTGCCAGATAGAAATACTACCGTCAGAGTTACCACTAACTAAAGTTTGCCCGTTAGGAGTGAAAGCAAGGGCAGAAACTACGCCGGAATAACCTGTAACGGGGCTAATTACTTTTCCAGTGTTTAAATCAAAAATATTCAATACGCCGTTTTCTCCACCTAAAGCACTGGCAAATAAATCACCTTGAGGGTGTACAGCAACAGCATTGACAAAAACTATGCCTGAGTCTGCAATGGGTGTAGAGATTAATTCGCCTGTTTGCACATTCCAAACTTTAACCGTTTGTGTGTAACTTTCGCTGATTAAAGATTTGCTATCTTGGCTAAATGCGATCGCTCTCACACCCGCACCATGATTTAATGTATAAATCAAGTTACCCGTATCCGTATCCCATAGTTGGATAGTACTATCTTCATTACCACTGGCTAAACTTTTCCCATTCGGGCTAAACTGGACAGTCAAATTAGACTGACTAGATCCCTGTAAGCTATAAATTGTTGCACCTGTAGTCAGATTTAATACTTCTACTTGGGGTTTGGTGGTTGTTGTATTCCAAATACCCAGCGCAAGTTGTTTGTTATCTGGACTAATAGCTACAGATTTCACAAACCAATCAGGTTTTTGAATAGTTTTGATTACCGCACCAGTTTTTAAATCCCATATTTTTACAGCTTGCTCATTTAAACCACTTGCACTAACAAGAGTTTTACCATTTGGACTAATAGCAAGTGATACAATTGAATCTGTATGTTTATTCAGAGTGCGGACTAATTTACCAGTTTTTAAATTCCATACTTTAATCGCACCGCTATCACTACCAGCAACAATATTTTGTCCATCTGGGGTAATGGCGATCGCACCCACCATTTGGGTAAATCCTTGAATAGTGCGAATTAATTGAGGATGCCATTTAGAATTGGCTTTAGCATTTAGGGTCGTCTGCCTAGTATTAGGGGTTTGAGCGACTGAATCAGAACTATTAACTTTAGTAACAGCGATCGCACTGGTAAAAGCTAAAGCGGTGAAAAAATAAGCAAAAATTGATTTAAGGGTCATATTTTAAATCTCTCTAGGAACAACATCAACAGCACATCTCCGCGCTTGCTCTTGCTTGAGACGGCATTATCCCCATTTGAGATTCCCAGATTTTAATTTTTTTCCGTCTGCCCCCTCCCAGAAGTGCGGGGAGGGGGTTGGGGGTGGGGTTTTACCCAATCGCTGTAATCACCGGATGGAAGTAAAAAGCCAAAGCCAAAATTACATAAGCCGCTAACAGCAACACACCTTCTAACCAATTTGACTTACCATCAGAACTGATAGAATTAGCAATTAACACTGCCACTGCTACCGCTACCAATTCAAATGGATTGAAATCTAAATCCATTGGTTGACCCGTTATCCACCCTGCTAACACTAAAACTGGGGCAACAAATAAGGCAATTTGCATACTAGAACCAACTGCAACGCCCAAAGAAAGATCCATCTTATTCTTCATTGCCACAGTAACAGCAGTTGCGTGTTCAGCAGCATTACCGATGATGGGAACTAAAATCACCCCTGTAAATAAAGTTGTTAGCCCTAACTGCGAAGTTGCTACTTCCAGAGAGTCAACTAAAAGTTCTGACTCCACAGCTACTAATAAGGTACAACCTAATAAAACCCCAATCCACAAAGGCAAGTTAACTTCATCTGTGGCAGTATCTGGTGCTAAATTAACCTCAGATAACTCTGATGGCTCCAACTCTGCTAAACCCACATGATAGAGATAAGAGTGAGTTTTCATAGAAAATAGCAGGGTTAGCCCATAAACCAAGATTAAAACAACTGCTACTGCTATGGAAAGCTTTTGAATTGTCGCTTCATCAATACCACTGGAGGTATAATCCATTGCTGTTGGTAGCAGAATTGCAATTACAGCTAACGTCATTGATGAAGCATTCACTCCAGCGATAACTGGCTGAAATTCTTGCTCTTTATAGCGAAGACCTCCTAGTAACATCGAAAAGCCCATCACTAGCAGCAAGTTACTGATAATTGAGCCAGTGATACTAGCTTTAACAACATCTATCAGTCCTGCATTCAGGGCAACGAGTGAAATAATTAATTCTGTAGCATTGCCAAAAGTAGCGTTTAACAACCCTCCTAATGAGGGACCAAGGACAACGGCAATTTCTTCAGTAGCAGTTCCCATCCAAGCCGCGAGGGGAATGATCCCTAAACAAGCTGTGATAAACACAACACTTGCTCCCCAGTGTGAAAAGTGCGCTGCAATGGAGATGGGGATAAATAATAATAGCAGCGAAAAAACTTTTTCTAGAGTGATCATCAATTATTTCCGTTCACTTCCGACTCTAGGATACTCGGTTGTAATCAATTAGCTATGAAGAATCCTGTTAAAACTTCGATCCCCCCTAGCCCCCCTTGAAAAAGGGGAATATTCAAAGTCCCCCTTTTTAAGGGGGATTTAGGGGGATCTTGGGGTTAGCCCTGCACAATCACATCACAACACTATCCCACTCACTCCTCTGGCGGATGTAGTAGCAGTAGGAAGTTTTTAAATTGCTGATTAAGTTGCGTTAAGCTAATGTGTACTTTTTGCTAACTTTGCTGTTCAATAGCTATTGACTCTAAATCTCTCTGCTTTTGCATACTTTATCCCCCATAAGTCATAGCTGTACTAAGTGTTACTCCTCACAAGAGAGGGTTGCTATGCCTGGGTTGGAGCATTAATATTTGCTAACTTACGCCGATACGTTTGATTGCTTGATCGCTGCTGTGCAGTGGATTCCTAAATTATCATCTCATATTTTTTAGGCAATCATACTTAATCATTTTAAAATTTGGATGTGATCCCCATGACTGCTGCTGATACTCCAGTGCAAACGACTGTTATTGATGAATCAAATAATTTAGAAAGCGTTGCCAATGTAAAAGATCCCCTACAAACTGCTACGGGTGTATATGTGACGGTTCACGGTCATTTTTACCAGCCACCCCGCGAAAACCCTTATTTAGATACTATTGAGCGTCAGCCGAGTGCATCACCTTTCCACGATTGGAATGAACGCATTCACTCTGAATGTTATCGCCCGAATGCTTTTGCTAGGGTGTTGAACGATCGCGGAGAGTTAATCGGGATCGTTAATAACTATGAGTATCTCAGCTTTAATATTGGTCCAACGTTGATGTCATGGCTAGAACGCTATGATTTTGAGGTATATCAACGCATATTAGAGGCGGATCTCAAAAGTTGCGATCGCCTCAACGGACACGGAAATGCGATCGCGCAAGTCTACAACCATATCATTATGCCCCTGGCTAATGAACGGGATAAATACACTCAAATTCGCTGGGGGAAAGAAGATTTCCGCTCCCGCTTTAACCGTGATCCCGAAGGAATGTGGTTAGCGGAAACAGCCGTAGACTATGCCACGATCAAAGCTTTAATTGAAGAAAAAATCAAATTCATTGTCCTTGCACCCTCCCAAGCAGAACGTTGTCGCTTAATTCCAGACGAGGAACAACCTGTAAGCCAATGGTTAGAAGTGGGCGGTGGTCAAATCGATCCCACCCTTCCTTATCGTTGCTTCCTGCCTGGTGGCGATCCAGAAAGTGATTATATTGATATCATCTTTTACGATGGTCCAATCTCCCGTGATATGGGCTTTAGCGATGTACTGTTTAATTCCAACCACTTAGCCGGACGAGTTGGGCAAGCAGTACGCGGGGATCACCGACAAAGCCAATTAATATCTGTAGCCACAGATGGCGAAACCTTTGGACATCATAAAGGCGGTACAGAAAAATCCCTTGCTTATGCCTTTATTGCAGAATTTCCCAATAGAGGTTGGACAGTAACAAATTTTGCTCATTATCTCAGCATCAACCCTCCCAAATGGGAAGTTGAATTAAAACCTGTTACAGCTTGGAGTTGTTCTCACGGTGTTAACCGTTGGCAAGATGACTGCGGTTGCGGTGGTGGTGGTGAATGGCATCAAAAATGGCGCAAACCGTTACGAGTAGCCCTAGATTGGTTGCGGGATCAGTTAATTAAGGTTTATGAAGATACAGGAAGAAAATTCTTTCTCGATCCTTGGGCTGCAAGAGATGAGTATATTAAGGTAATTCGCGATCGCACTCCTGCAAATATTGAAAAATTCCTTGCCCGTCATCGCACCCACAAATTATCACCCACAGAACAAGTAGACGCACTGCGCTTATTAGAAATGCAGCGTCACTCCTTACTGATGTATACCAGTTGCGGTTGGTTTTTTGAAGAATTATCCCGCCCAGAAGGTGTGCAAATTCTCCGCTATGCAGCCCGCGCACTAGAATTAGCCGGAGATGTCGCTGGCATACAATTAGAAAAAGGATTTGTCAAACGCCTCACATCTGCACCTAGTAACATTGACTTCTTTAAGCATGGTGCAGAAGTTTACCGCCATTTAGTACTATCTGCCCAAATAAGCTTTAAACAAGTAGCAGCACAATACGCAATTAGTTCTCTGTTTACTAATTATGCTCAACAAGAGCGAGTTTACTGTTACGATGCCCAGCAATTAGACTACCAGTTGCAACGCATGGGAACTCTCACCTTAGCAGTGGGACAATTGCGGTTAGTTTCACAAATTACTTGGGAAAGCACCCATTTAGTGTTTGCAGTTCTACATATAGGCGGTTGGGACTTCCATTGCTGCATTCAACCATTTGCAGGAAGACGCGCTTACAGTCAATTGAAAGAAAAATTATTTGATGCCCTGAGTCAAGCTAGTGCTGCTCAAGCAATTTTAGCAATGAATCAGTTGTTTGGGGATCAAACGTTTAACTTAGAAAACTTGTTTGCTGAGGAACGTCACAGAATCATTAAACTGCTAAGTAATGAAACATTGACACGCTTAGATCAGTTATATACTCAAGTTTACCGTGATAACTACGGCGTTTTGAAAGCCTTCCATCGAGATGAATTACCTGTACCGCAAGAATTGCAAGTAGCCGCAGAGGTAGCACTTTCACACCGTTGCTTAATTTCTCTACGGGCGTTGGAACAAGAAAATGGGGATGGACAACATTTAACTCATTTGGGAGAATTAGAAGCGATCGCCACTGAAGCTAATCATCTGCGCTGTCAGTTGAAGATACCAGAAGCCAAGCAAACATTAGAACAAATGATATTGCGATCGCTCTGGCAATTGTTGCACGATACTAGCCCAGAAACACAACAAGCTGATATCCAAAAGATATTACGCCTAATTAATTTAGGTGAACAGCTTAATCTGGGACTTTCCCTCGCTCGGTCACAAGAGTTATATTTTAGTTTCCTGCACCATAAAATCGGATTGCAGTGTATGCGGGTAACTTCAGTAGAGTCACCTTTTCAAGGTGGTGATGCAGCCCTGACAAAAATGCTTGCTAAAATTGCTCAACTACGTCAACTTTTACAGTTGGGTGAAAAATTGGCAGTATATGTCAGCCCTTGGTTAAATCAATTGCCTTGACTATAAATTGTCCGTCTGATTTATAATCTGAGGTTTTTCACCTATTTTAATAAATCAGGCGGCAATAGCACTTGATTAATTCCATGAATTGTCCCGTTACGTGCAGGAATATCTGCCAAAATTACCTTGGCACTATTAACTTTAATCTGTCCTCCTCTGGGTGCTACACTGAGAGTTAATGACTGACCCTGAAGCGTTCTGCGTCTACCTGATTTAGTATTAAAACTGGTACTTTTTCCAGGGACTATATGATAGGTTAAAACTTTAATTAATGTGTCCCTATTTTCAGGCAGTAAAAGAGTTTCTAATGTTCCCGCAGGTAAAGCTGCAAATGCTTCATCTGTAGGCGCAAATATTGTCAAAGCACCTGTTGTTGCTAACTCATCATTCAGACGTGCTGCTTTGACAATTCTGGCAAGAGTAGAAAAGGCATCATTTGCTGTTTCTAACTCCACAGCAATATTATTTCTGACAGGATTAGCTTGCGCTAGTAAAGTAGTGTTTTGTGTTGCTGTTGAATTTGTAGTTAACTCAGCCGTAGCTGGAAGAGTAATTAAAACACTTAGACTAGCTAAACTTACTAACTTAGTGAGTTTTTTTACTAAAGGAAATTCGCGATAATGTAGCATCAAACAACTCCTTAAGTTTGTTTTGATATTTTAAGATTTGTATAGCTGCAACTTATCACTTATATACTCCTTTTGGCTTCTAGCTTGTGATAGATGTATATGATTAAAAATAGATTGTAAAGTTTAATAATATCTAACTATGGGAAGATAAATCAGAGAGGGGCAGAGCAAGCCGAGAAGGAGAGCGAGATAAAAATGTTTTTAACATAAACATTTACAGACTTATTCCTCAAGATCCGATTTAATATGATTTATCAAAAGTATTACATTTAGCAATAGATACTTATTTATTAGCAACTGGTAGCTGACAACTATTAAAAAGATGCACAAATCGGCACTAAAACTTTAATTGATTCTAGGATAGTAATTTTAACTAATATTTTGTTGAAATGGGGAAAGCGTCAGCAGGGTTAAATAATTTTTTATTGTTAAATTGCGGAAGCAACAAAGAAGTTGGTATTGTTTACTGTTGACTATTTACTGTTTACTACCCTAAAGATGCAGCATAGCCAGAAAGCTCTTACAGTGAAATTATTAAGTTCTTTCTCCTAAACCTTAGAGCAGATGTGTTAAAAGTAGTAAATCCTGATTGAGATGGAAACTTAAGGATTAAGGGATAGTCAGTTAGGGGATAAACAATGATTGGAATTTTAGCCGCACTTTCAGCTTCTGCGGCAGCAGGTATGAGACTTGCTCTGCCACTTCTAGTTATTGGGTTGTTGCAAAACGAGCAGCTTTGGTATGATGTGCCGTTGCTGTCGCGCATTCAGCCACCTGTAGTCTTAGGCTTTTTAACTAGCTGGTCATTGTTTGAGATATTTGCTTCTAAAAAGCTGCTGGGACAGCGTATTTTACAAATTATTCAAATAATTTTAAGCCCATTAGTGGGAGCAATTATGGGCATAGCAGTTGCAAAAATTACTGGCGTTCCTGTGCAGTTAATTTGGATAATTGGTATTGTCAGTGGTTTATTAGCATTAGTTCTCCAGCTAGTTAAGGTTGGGTGGTTTTATCGGTTGCGGGGAATTCCAATTTGGGTTGTATTAATTGAAGATGCGTTATGCGTTTTTTTGGTAATTCTTGCTTTTAAAGCGCCAAAATCAGGTGGGATAATGGCTTTAATTCTGCTGTGGTTGGCGATTCGTAGTTCTACCCAATGGTATCAATGGTATAGGGGAAAAAACCGCAGGGGAAAGCAAAGCAAAATTAGTCGCCAAGAACAAGATCTTGATTGAAAAATATTTAATCGCTCTTGGTCAATAGGCGTTGTATTTCAGCACGATTGAGTTAGTATTTTGCTAGATTGCCTAAGTCAACTCTAAAATCATCCCACATAAGAACAGGAGATGATCGCTGGTAATAGCTTAGTAATTAGTTACAACTTCTGAATAAAATAGCGAGATTAGGTGGGAGAAGCAGAGATGTCAGGACAATCGCCTCAAGCAGAAATAGGGAATTTTCTACTTGGCGGTGGTGAAATGGGCGCAAGGATGCGATCGCATGATTGGTCGCAAACTCCTCTAGGCTCAGTAGATACATGGCAGCAAAGTCTTAAAACTGCCGTTCGCATTATGCTAACCTCCCGCCAACCCATGTTTGTGTGGTGGGGCGACCAATTAATTAATCTCTACAACGACCCATACAAAGCAATTTTAGGCGGCAAACATCCCCAAGTACTTGGTCAGCCAGCTTCAGATGTATGGCAGGAAATTTGGGATCAGGTGGGGCCACGTGCAGAGTCCGCACTCATCAAAAATGAAGCTACTTACGACGAAGCACTGCTGCTAATTATGGAGCGCAACGGCTACCCAGAAGAAACATATTATACATTCTCTTATAGTCCGGTTCCCAACGACTACGGCGGTACAGGTGGAATTATCTGCGCCAATACAGACGACACGCAGCGCATCATCGGTGAGCGTCAGTTGGCACTATTGCGAGAACTAGCAGCGCGAACAGTAGATGCACGCACATTTGAGCAAGCTTGTTCTCTCAGTTTGGGTTGTCTAGAAACCAATCCTTATGATTTACCTTGGGCAATGATTTATCTGGTCGATCCAGAGCAGCAACGTATTGTTTTAGCAGGGACGTGCGGAATTGATCCCAACCATGAGGCTGTTCCTGAAATAGTTGATTTCAACGCTGATTCAGTTTGGCATCTAGCAGAAGTAATTAAAACCAATAAGTCATACGTTATTTCAAATTTAGATACTACTTTCGACAACCTCCCTACAGGCGCTTGGCAAATATCACCACATCAAGCGGTAGCTCTACCTATTGCCGCATCTGGTGAGACCGGAAAATCAGGCATATTAGTAGTTGGGTTGAATCCTTTTAGACTATTTGACGACAAATATCAAGGATTTATTGATTTAGTTGCATCTCAAATCGCTGCCAGTATCGCTAATGCCCAAGCTTATGAAGAAGAACGTAAACGAGCAGAAGCATTAGCAGAAATTGATCGCGCTAAAACTGTTTTTTTTAGCAATGTTAGCCACGAATTTCGCACTCCGTTAACCTTAATGTTAGGGCCATTAGAAGACACCCTAACTAATTGTGCTACCTTGCTGCCACCAAGAGAACGAGAGCAGCTAGAAATGGTGCAGCGCAACGCCTACCGCTTGTTAAAACTGGTTAATACTTTATTGGATTTCTCGCGTATCGAAGCTGGACGGGTGCAGGCTTCATACGAACCGACAGACTTGGCTACTTTTACATCTGAACTAGCAAGCGTTTTTCGTTCTGCGATCGAACGCGCAGGAATGCAGTTATCAGTTAATTGTCCTTCCCTACCAGAACCCGTATATATAGATCGGGAAATGTGGGAAAAAATTGTGCTGAACCTGCTCTCCAATGCCTTCAAGTTCACATTTACAGGAGAAATTACGGTCAGCTTAAAGTTATCCAATGACGATGTTGAGTTAGTCGTCCAAGATACAGGTATTGGGATTCCCGCCGCAGAAATCCCCCATATGTTTGAACGATTCCACCGCGTCAAAGGAGCGCAGGGGCGGACTTTTGAAGGATCGGGAATTGGGTTATCGCTAGTACAAGAATTAGTGCAAATTCACGGCGGTACAATTCAAGTAACGAGTGTTGAAGGTGAAGGCAGTTGCTTTACTGTGTCAATACCTAGGGGATCTGCTCATTTACCTCAAGACCGCATAAAGTGCGATCGCACCTTAGCTTCCACAGCATTAGGAGCAATTCCTTATCTAGAAGAAGCTTTACGTTGGCTACCTGAAGAAGCAGGGGAGCAGGGCAGCAGGGGAGCAGGGGAGCATGAAAGCTTCATTTTCTCTCCTCCCTCCTCTCACCTCTCACCTCCCTCTCCTGCTCGTATTCTCCTAGCTGATGACAATACTGATATGCGCGATTACGTCAAGCGGTTGTTAAGCCAGCAGTATGAAGTGGAAGCTGTGCCAGATGGTTTAGCTGCATTGTCAGCAGCACGTCAGCGTTTACCAGATTTGGTATTAACAGATGTGATGATGCCAGGATTAGATGGCTTTGGAGTGTTGCAAGAATTACGCAACGATCCGCAACTAAGAAAGGTTCCGATTATTCTACTGTCGGCACGTGCAGGAGAAGAAGCACGAGTGGAAGGGTTAGAAGCGGGAGCGGATGATTACTTAATTAAACCTTTTTCTGCTCGTGAATTATTAGCACGGGTGGAAGCTGCTTTAAAAATGGCTCGTCTACGAGAGGAAGCCATGCAACGAGAGCAAGGTTTACGAATTGAAGCTGAGGTTGCTAAAGCTCATTTAGAGACAGTTTTATCAGGTATTCAAGACCAGTTTTATGTTTTGGATCGAGAGTGGCGATATACATTTGTAAACGATCGCGTCGCGAAAACTGTTGGCTATTCTAAGGAAGATTTACTAGGTAAGAATATTTGGGAATTATTTCCAGATGTAACTTCTAGTTTGTTTGCTCAAGAGCTTCATCGTGCTGTTAAGGAACAGACGGTTGTACGCTTTGAATACTTTTATCCTAGCTGGCAACGTTGGTTTGAGAATCGTGTTTATCCCTTTAATGAAGGTGTAACTATTTTCGTTACTGACATTAGCGATCGCAAGCAAGCGGAGAAAGCCTTACGTGAAAGCGAAGAACGCTTCCGCAACATGGCTGACAATGCCCCCTTCATGGTTTGGGTAACTGATCCTACGGGCTACTGCACCTACCTGAGCCAAAGTTGGTACGAGTTTTCAGGGCAGACTGAGGCTACAGGATTGGGCTTTGGGTGGGTAGACGCGGTGCATCCAGAGGATCGTGAATACGCTAAGAAAACCTTCCTCACAGCTAATGAGCGTGGCGATGCGTATCGTGCAGAATTCCGCTTGCGACGCAAAGACGGTGAGTATCGCTGGGTAATTGATGCGGCTCATCCTTGGGTTGGGGTAGATGGTCAATTTAAAGGTTTTATTGGCTCTGTAATTGACATTTCCGAACGTAAGCAAGCGGAAGCTGAACGCGATCGCCTGTTGCAACTTGAGCAAGCTGCAAGAAAGGAAGCAGAAACAGCTAATCGAGTTAAAGATGAGTTTTTGGCAGTGTTATCCCATGAATTGCGATCGCCACTTAACCCGATTCTAGGTTGGACGAAGTTGCTACAGTCTCGCAAGTATGACGAACAATTTACTAAGCGTGCTTTAGAAACAATTGAACGCAACGCCAAACTACAAACACAACTAATTGAAGATTTACTAGATGTCTCACGCATCTTACAGGGCAAGATGGTGTTGAATATTGCTCCTGTTAACTTAGTTACGACAATTACTTCTGCGATTGAAACTGTCCGCTTATCTGCTGAGGCAAAGCAGATTCAGATTCAAACTTTATTTACTGCCCATGTAGGACAAGTTATGGGTGATGCTGTTCGTCTGCAACAAATTGTCTGGAATTTACTTTCAAATGCGATCAAGTTCACACCTAGTGGCGGGCAAGTAATAATTTGCTTAGAGCAAGTTGGTATGAATATTCAGATACAAGTGAAAGATACAGGAAAAGGAATTAAGCCAGAGTTTTTACCTTATGTATTTGAGTATTTCCGTCAAGAAGATGGTAAAACTACTCGTAAATTTGGTGGGCTAGGTTTGGGACTTGCTATTGTTCGCTATCTCACCGAACTACATGGAGGAACTGTTCAGGCAGAAAGTTTGGGCGAAGAAATGGGCGCAACGTTCACAGTAACATTGCCACTAATCCAGCAGGAAGATGTACCAATCATTAATCCTGAAGTTCCTTTATCCTTAAACGTTGATACCTCACCTTTGGCTGGAGTCAAAATTTTGGTAGTTGATGATGAACCCGATATGCGGGAATTAATGCTGACGATTTTGGAGTTGTCCGGGGCTGAGGTACAGATAGCTACATCTGCCGCCGAAGCGTTGACGAAAATTGATTCTTTCAACGCCAATATGCTGATCAGTGATATTGGGATGCCTGAGATGGATGGTTATATGTTGATGCGTCAAGTGAGGCAGCGATCGCCACAGGCAGGAGGAAATATTATGGCGATCGCTCTGACTGCCTATGCAGGGGAAATAGACCAGCAACAAGCTCTAGCCGCCGGATTTCAACGACATATTGCCAAGCCTGTAGACCCAGTTGAGTTAGTAAAAATCATTTCCAATATGTTAAGACAAGCATGAATATTTAGGATTGTGCATTATTTTCAACAATTGGCTGAAATACTTGATGCTTATAGATTTGACACTCTCTGGGCTAAAGCCACAGAGATTCTTCATTCAACGTTAGAACTTGCTCAACCAGGGTTGCCCCAAGCAGAGTAGCGGTTCCGACTCCTGAAGCTTTACTTTGGGGATGCCCTCCCCTAGATTTTGCTTTAAGCAAAATGTTGATTGCCGCATTCTCGTCCCTGTGCAGATTACAGCCACAGACACAAACATGAGTTCTAGTACTGAGAGCCTTTTTAACAACTCGTTTGCACTGGCTACATTCTTGTGATGTGTAGTGGGGAGGGACGGCAACAGCTAATTTTCCAAACTTGGTAGCGAAATACTCTAACCACTGCCTAAATTGATACCAACTAGCATCAGAAATAGACTTAGCTAAACAGTGATTTTTGAGCATATTTGCTACCTTTAAGTCTTCATAGGCTACTAAATCGTTAGACTTGCAAACGTGACGCGCTAACTTTTTGGCGTGTTCGGTACGTTGCCTATTTACCCTTAAATGTTTCTTAGAAAATTTAGTTCTTGCTTTGCGACGATTACTTGAACCTTTATGCTTTTTGTATATTTGACGTTGAGCGTGTTTAATATCAGCTTCAGATGAGCGTAAAAACTTAGGGTTTGGTTCTTGATGTCCATTTGAGTCAGTACAAAACGACTCTAAGCCTACATCTAAACCAATCTCATTACCCGTTAAAGGCTGAATATCAATACATTCAACATCAACACAAAATTGGCAATAGTAACCATTTGCGCGACGGATTAATCTAACCCGTTTAATAGATTTAACAGGGTAAGTGTGAATATCCCATTTTCCCAACAATCTAAGTTCAGCAATACCTTTTTTATCAGTAATCGTGATACGTCGCTTTGTAGGATGCAGTGACCAACCGCTAGTTTTATACTCAACTGAGCGATTATCTTTCTGGAATTTGGGATAGCCTTTTTTCCCTAGTTTGCTAGATTTGCAATTATCGTAAAATCGAGAAATTGCCAGCCAGCCACGCTCGGCAGAGGCTTGTACCGCCATTGAGTTGAGATCTTTTACAAAGTTAAACTCATTGCGTAGTTCAGTCGAATATTTATTTAAAGCAAACCGATTGATTTTGACATCTTGTGGTGCGTCCATCCAATATCTAATTGCTTTGTTACGGATGAATTGAACCGTTCGGATAGCTTCATCAATAGCCTGATATTGCTGCGGTTTTGCTTTAACTTTATACTCTAGAACTAGCATTGAATCGACCTATCAATATATTAAATATATTATATTGTATATACGGATGTTTGCACGTATAGTTTTATGAAAAATCGTCGCCTAGAAATTAAACTTACTGATTATGAATTGCAGCAACTAGAAGAAGAAGCCCAAAGACGGGGCATGAACAAGTCTGAGTTGCTCAGGAGTTTAATAGCTCGTTTTCCTGCGCCATGTAAAAAGCCGTCCTCCACTGCGTTAAAGGACGGGGTTTTAAACCCAAATCTTTGATAACTACTAAAGCAAGCCGACAAAGTGCAAAGGCCCTTGACCACTGATTAGTTCTATTATTAAAGCAAGAAAGCCAATCATTGCTAAACGCCCGTTCCAAACTTCTGCTGCTGTAGTCATGCCCCACTCCCAACGCTCTTGGGGATACATTTTGACTTTCTTTTTGAGTTGTGAAACCTGCGCCAGCTTGACACTGGGGGCATCGAGTGCATCAACTACTAAATTAGCCAAGCC
This sequence comes from Crinalium epipsammum PCC 9333, assembly GCF_000317495.1. GTDB lineage: Bacteria > Cyanobacteriota > Cyanobacteriia > Cyanobacteriales > PCC-9333 > Crinalium > Crinalium epipsammum. Next base: position 3,297,947 of record NC_019753.1, on the reverse strand, counting down.
TTCAATAAACAGAGGATTTGTATCTAAAGCTGGCACACGATGGAAGTTATGGATGCCAGATTCTTCTGCTAATTCGCGGTACTCAACGTCAATTTCTTGTAAAGTTTCAATGTGTTCTGAAACAAAGCTGATTGGTACGACGAGTAAATCTTTAACACCTTTAGCACCGAGTTCTGGAATGGCATCTTCGGTGTAAGGTTTGAGCCACTCTACAGGACCTACCCGACTTTGATAAGCCAAGGTGTAGGGATTAGGTCGATTAAGGTTTTTGATAATTAACTTGGTACATTCCTCGATTTCTTTCTGGTAAGGATCGCCAGCTTCTTCAACATAGCTGACAGGAACACCATGTGCGCTAAAGAAGATCTGAACTTCGTCAGGATTGGAAAACTGATCGAGTTCTTTCGCGGTCATTTGCGCCATTGCGTGCAAGTAATCGGGTTGCTGATACCAGGAAGGAATGACAGTGTATTCAATTTGTTGCAGTGCGGGGTCTTCTTGCCAAAGCTTTTCTAGTAATCGGAAGCTAGATCCACTGGTACTGATGGAAAATTGGGGATAAAGAGGCAGGATTACCAATTTGGTGATGCGATCGCGCTTGATACTGGCAATTGCTTCTTCTGTATAAGGATGCCAGTAACGCATTCCGATATACATCTCAGCATCTTGCCCTTTTTCCTGCAACTTGTCCTTTAAAGCTTGTGCTTGTGCTTCTGTAATTCTTCGTAGAGGTGAGCCGCCACCAATCACTTGATAGTTAGCTTTAGATTTCTTCTCTCTCAGGGTAGAAATCAACCATGCCAAGGGTTTTTGGAACGCAGGCACGGGAATACGAATGATTTCAGGGTCGGAAAAAAGGTTAAACAGAAAGTGACGAACATCATCTAGTTCATCTGGACCACCTAAATTTAGTAGTAAAACCCCTACACGACCCATAGTGCTAATAGCTTCCCAAAAACTTTCAGATTTGTTACTGATGTTAACAATTATATTGTAATAGCAGTTTTTATTTGCAATTAAATATACATAATTTCAATAGTGGAGGTAATTGTGGCAACGATTTTAAGGGATTGGAGTTACCGCTATCAATGGTTGTATGATGCGATCGCGCAACTATCCTCTGTGGCTGTAGGTGGAGAAACCAGGTTTCGCCAGTTAGCTTTAGAAGGTTTAACGATTGATTCAAGCACTAAAATCCTAGACCTTTGTTGCGGTAGTGGTCAAGCAACAAAATTTCTGGTGCAATACTCTGATAACGTTACAGGGCTTGATGCCTCACCTTTATCACTAAAACGCGCTCAAAACAATGTCCCTCAAGCTAAGTATGTGGAGGCATTTGCAGAAGAAATGCCGTTTCCTGACAATCAGTTTGATTTAGTGCATACCAGTGTGGCGATGCACGAAATGCAGCCAGAGCAGTTGCAACAAATTCTTAAGGAAGTATATCGAGTATTAAAACCAGGAGGTGTATTGGCTGTAGTAGATTTTCATGCCCCGACTAATTGGCTATTTTGGCCTGGGTTGGCTTTATTTTTTCTACTGTTTGAAACGGAAACAGCTTGGAAGTTAATTAAGATAGATTTTGTTGGCTTATTGGAAAAATTTGGCTTTAATGTCAATAATGCCAGCTTAACGAGAGATAAATCTAGTGCGGTTAGTCTCTATGCTGGTGGTAGTATCCAGGTAATCCATGCCCAGAAATGACTGAGCAAAATAATAATACTAACTTGCCCCCAACTGATTCTCAGCAGTCTGATGAATTGACTGATGTGAATAAATCGGTTGATAATTCGTGGAAAAATCGCATCGGCGGTGTTTGGAACAATGCCACAGGACGTTTGAGGGAATTGGTTCCTACCGATATTCCGCAGATGGTGGGTAATTGGTTTAACGTCAGTGAATCTCAAGTTGCAGAGATTTTGGAGGCTGTACGCGCGGAACTACCTACCACAGAAGCGTTATTAATTGGTAAGCCACAAGCGGGAAAAAGTTCCATTGTTCGGGGTGTTACAGGCGTTTCTGCGGAAATTGTCGGTCAGGGTTTTCGTCCCCATACGCAAAATACTGAACGCTATGCCTATCCTTCGGGTGAATTGCCGTTGCTGATTTTTACCGATACAGTCGGGCTGGGAGATGTCAACCAGGAAACTGAGGCGCTGATTGAGGAACTGGTGGGAGATTTACAACATCAAACCCGTCGCGCTAGGGTGTTGATTCTAACTGTTAAGATTAATGATTTTGCTACTGATACTCTGCGAAAAATTGCTAGCCAGTTAAGAAAGGAGTATCCAGAAATTCCCTGTTTATTAGCTGTTACTTGTTTGCATGAAGCTTATCCTGCGGATGTAACAGATCATCCCACATATCCCCCAGAGTATGAAGAAGTAAATCGCGCTTTTAGTGCAATTAAGGAAGCTTTTACTGGTTTGTGCGATCGCTCTATTATGCTTGACTTTACTTTAGAAGAAGACGGTTACAACCCAGTATTTTATGGTTTAGAAGCATTCCGAGATACTTTAGCAGAATTACTTCCAGAAGCAGAATCGCGGGCAATTTATGAGTTATTAGATGAAAAAGCTGGTATAGAAATTGGTAATCTTTACCGAGATGTCGGACGGCGTTATATGTTGGCGTTTGCGATTATGGCGGCGACAGTTGAAGTTGTACCTGTACCATTTGCCAGTATGCCTGTGCTAACGGCGTTGCAATTATCAATGGTGGGTTTGTTAGGAAAATTGTATGGGCAAACGCTGACACCATCGCAAGCGGGGGGAGTTGTGAGTGCGATCGCAGGTGGTTTTGTAGCGCAAGCTGTAAGGCGTGAATTAGTTAAATTTGTGCCTGGTTTTGGCAGTGCGATCGCGGCTTCTTGGGCAGCAGCATATACTTGGGCTTTAGGTGAAGGTGCTTGTGTTTATTTTGGTGATTTAATGGGTGGGAAGAAACCCGATCCTCAGAAAATTCAATCTGTGATGCAAGAGGCATTTAAGACGGCGCAAGAACGGTTTAAGGGTATGAAGCGGTGATCAATAGTTTTGGTTAATTAACCGCAGATGCACGCAGATAAACGCAGATGTAAAGTAACAGTTGATCAACTGATGCTGGATACTGTCTTACTATTTATTAAATCTTCTGCTAGTGTTGCAAGGTTTAAGCTATTTAAGATACTAGACTTTATTGGACGCTTTTCATCCCAAAAGATTAGAGATGAATAAAAGCTTATTGCTAATGGAGAAGTCAGTAGTTTAAATGTTTCGTATGCAGCTTGTTCATTATCAAAGCTAAGAATGTAAACAGTATCATCAAAAATAACAGGTTTGTTATTTATTTCGCCTATCAATTTAAAATCCAACTTTTTGTAAAGTCCACAAATTGCTATTTTCCAAGCTGCGAAAGTGTATGAACCAACTCCAAAAATAGAAAAGCGAGGGTTATTTTGATATATTTTACTTTTTCTAACATCTAAATATCTAGCATGAGACTCTAAATATTGCCAAGTTTTAGGAGCTAAATTCTTAATGTTATCAGTTTCTTCACCCACAAACCTTTGAGGAACTATAACAAATTTTTCTGTAGTCTTTATCCGATTTTGAGCCACATCAGAGCCTTTTATTAAAGGAAAAAGATAAGTATCCTCAATTTCTACCGATTCTCCGAAACCATTTACCAAAACATTATCTATTTTACGAAGTTCCATTACTTTTGAGCAGTCATGCTTAATCCCAGAACGCCATTTTGCTTGGATACTTTTAGCAGAAAGTTTCCTCAATTTATCAAAAGAAGCTACATCTCTAACAAGAACATTATCTCGGTATCCTATTCTCTGATAATCTGAGTCTTCAAGACTGCTGAATAAATCGCAGAAGTAATTTTGTGATCCTAAGTCAAACTTGCAAAACAATAGACAGGCTTCAACATTAGCGTTAAAATACTTCTTGGTATCTATCTTATAAGTTGCACAGTAGACAAGATTGAGCTTTTTAGAATGAATATAGCTTAATATTTTTCTTGAAACAGAAGTTTTACAGAGCATCGCTAGGTAGCCGTCGCGGTTCTGTAGCCAATGAATAGCCTGAATTAGCATCCATTCTGAAATATCGAAATTGCTCTTACCTGTAATTGCGTCTAAACCGCTATGGTTTTGAAAATTATTCTTTTCTGGTAAATTCCCCCCGCCAATAGTTCCTTGCTGTGAATTAGTTACCCAAGGAAAATTACCAAGAATCAGAATTTTTCCACTTAATTGGTTAATTAGTGAAATCCAATTAAATTGAAAAAAATCTGCGTTTTTAATCTCAATTCTTGTACTTTTAATAAATAAATCTTTTGTTTTAATTTTTTGTAAGTAATTGGAATTTATTTCAATGCCAATAATCTTATCGACTGATGGGAAAAAATGTGCAGCAGCGTCAATAAAATTACCTACCCCACAGGTTGGCTCAATTATAACATCGGGAATGACTCCAAGTTGTACTAACTTGGAGCATATTTTTTCAGCTAGTTCTGAAGGTGTTTGAAAATCTCCGTATTCTATTTTTGTTCTTTGAACAGCATGAATCATAAATTAGCTCTATAAATAGCAATTATTCCTTCTTCTTGACCAGCACGCTCAATTACTCTTCCATATTGGAGCCGCCATTGTAAAGCATTAGAAATGGTTAAAAATCCCTGTGCAGGAGGATTAATAAGTATTTCGTCTGCTATGTTAGCTGCTTCAATTTCATCAATAGGTAAGTTGCGATCGAGCATGAACGCTATCAAATCATCTTTATTACCTTCATTTGCCAGAATAGTACGAATACCACGAGTCATCTGAAAATCTGCTGTTCTTTCAGCACTTACATATATCGTATGCAAAATATTCAGATTTGCAGTCCTATTTATACTGTTGTCAGTTTTGTTATAGACAAATATCATCAGCGAGTAGCCAAGCCCATAAATCTTTTGCCGTGCAGATTTGAAAGGACAAGATGACTGTGGCTGTTTAATACTTGTAACTTTGATATCAATAAGTAGCCCTGGAAAGTCGATTCCACTGGCTGAATTACCATCTATAAACTCGTACCTTTCCTTTAAATAAAGCCTAAATTTTTGTTCCAAGTACGTCCCAACGGCTTTGCCATCTGTGACACCATACAGCAAGGGTTCTGGGTGTCGAGACTCGGCGGTAGCAAATATTGCTGCTTCAGAACAGAGAATTTGTTCGGTCAAAATTGTCATGCTTGCAGCTAAAAATTAGTGCTAAGTATAATATCTTACAATTAAAGTTATTTACTCTCTTATCATCAATCCTCGAAACCAGCGATCTGCAAATAATGGTAGGTGTAAATAATGGTGCGATTAAAACTTTGGCAGTGGATTGTGTTGGCGCTTCCTGTTGCGTCAATTATCGGTTTTTTGTTGGTGGCGGCTGGATTACAAATTCACGAATGGCGGATTAATTGGATCTGGGGTATATTTACCGTCATTTTATTAGGTTGGCGTTGGTTGCTGGTGAAATGGACTCAACCTATGGTTGATGAGATGGAATCTGTAATCGCGCAGGTTAGTAAAGATTTAGCATCTGCTTCTGGGGATGCAAAACTGCAAGCAGAGGGAAATGATACTGCTAGTAAAGCAGAAGTAGCACTGCAAGAAATCTTAACAACAGCACAAAGCGATCGCCCTATTTGGGAAGATTGGCAAACTTTTTGGCAGCGTTGTCAAGAACTTGTGGCTGCGATCGCACAAATATACAATCCTGAATTAAAGTATCCCCTACTCAACATTTATATTCCCCAGGTTTACACCCTAATCCGAGGAACAGTTGATGATTTAGATCGCTGGATTCAGCAATTATCCCCTGCTTTAAATCAAGCTACGGTTGGGCAAGCTTATGAAGCTTATGAGGTTTATCGTAAGTTAGAACCGTCTGCTCGTAAACTTTGGCAAGTATGGAATTGGGCGCAGTGGGTATTAAATCCTGTGGCAGCAGTGGCAAAGACAGCTACTAAGCCTTACAATAACCAAGCTTCTCAGCAATTGTTAGTCAATGTGAGTCAACTGCTGCGGGAAGCTGCACTAAGAAATTTATGTCGGCAGGCGATCGCACTCTACAGTGGTGACACATTAACAACTACAGAATTATCCGTTCCCAGTCCAACTTTACCCAAGGCTAAAACGCAAACCCTGCGAGACATTCTGACGAAAGCAGAACCAGTTGAGCAAGTTGAACAAAAACCTGTCAATATCATCTTGGCGGGGCGCACAGGTGCGGGAAAAAGTAGTTTAATTAATACCCTGTTTCAAGCAGATTTAGCAGAAGTTGATATTTTACCAAGTACTGATAAAATTCAAAATTACCATTGGCAGGTAGAAACAGGAGAAACGCTGACACTTTGGGATACGCCAGGGTATGAACAAGTTAACCGTGAAGATTTACGGGAACAAGTTATTGATTATGCTACCACTGCGGATTTGTTGCTGTTAGTTACGCCAGCATTAGATCCAGCTTTGCAAATGGATGTAGATTTTCTGAAAGAGATTAACAAAGAAGTTAAAGATTTACCTGCGATCGCAATTGTAACTCAAGTAGATCGTTTGCGTCCGATCCGCGAGTGGCAACCGCCTTATGATTGGGAATGGGGAGAAAAACCCAAGGAAGTTGCAATTAGAGAAGCTACTCAGTATCGCGCGGAACTTTTAGCAGACTTATGTGATTTCGTTTTACCTGTTGTGACAGGTGATATGAAAACAAATCGAGTAGCTTGGGGAGTAGACGCGCTATCTTTAGCATTGATGGATGCGATCGCACCTACAAAACAACTTCGACTTGCTCGTTTTTTGCGTAACTTAGAAGCGCGTACTGTTGCAGCAGCCAAAATAATCGATCGCTACACCTTCCAAATGGCGACAACCCAAGGACTTACGGCACTGCTAAAAAGTCCTGTACTCCAGTTTCTCACCACGTTGACAACTGGATCACCAGCCCTCGCTTATATGTTAGCCGAACAAATTCCCGTAGAACAATTACCTGTGGTTATTGGTAAGTTGCAAATGGCGTATGACTTATTCTCCCTATTAAATGCGGGCGACTCTAAAGCTGTTAACTTTGATTTACTTTCCCTATGGTCGCTAGTACTAGAAAACTCTGTAACACCTGAACGCAACGCCTGGGCATTTGGTCACGCATTAGTAGAATATTGGACTCGCAAACTCACAATAGAACAATTACGAGAACGCTTTAATTACTATCTACAACAAGCATGATCAATTAACAATTCCCCCCCCTCCCCTTAATAAGGGGAGGGGGCTGGGGGGTGGGGTTAACAACGATCGCCAAATTAATAACTTTTGTAAACTGTTACTTATGATACCGTTTATTTGTCATAATTAAGTTACGACTTAAAAATTATTCTGTGCTTTAAAAAGTTAAACAGATTCCCAGATCAAACAAAGTTTACGCATTCGCTAATCCGCTTAACTAATTGTAAAAATTTGTTGCCTACTAACAGGGAAGTAGAGCTAGTCAGAACTTATTGATTAAGTTTTTGCGGAGATCTTAGTCTTAAAATGAAGGTGCATGATGTTAACAGTGCCTTAATTTTAAGACAGTATTGGAATTTTATTAAAAATGAGATCGCCTACTATATTTAGCCTCAGCTTTGGAAATATTTAACCAAAGTTGAACCAGCTATTTTAGTTATTTGTAAAGGGAATTGAACTTTTCGCACAGACAAGCAGTAGGAGTAATAATCAGATGTCTAAATCATTATTGTCTGATGCCAGTCAAATTCTAGAAAAAGCACTTAAATATGTATCTATTTCCGATGATGCTACTGAACATTTAAAATATCCCCAAGCCAGTTTAGCAGTTTCTATTCCAGTACGCATGGATGATGGTTCTTTAAAAGTATTTCAAGGCTATCGCGTGCGCTACGACAATACCAGAGGACCAACAAAGGGAGGAATAAGATATCATCCGAATGTTTCAATGGATGAAGTGCAATCATTAGCATTTTGGATGACTTTTAAATGTGCGGTTTTAAACTTACCTTTTGGTGGTGCGAAAGGTGGAATTACACTTAATCCCAAAGCATTATCGCGGATGGAATTAGAGAGATTAAGTAGGGGATATATAAATGCGATCGCAGATTTTATCGGACCTGATATTGATATCCCTGCACCTGATGTTTATACCAACCCCATGATTATGGGTTGGATGATGGATCAATATAGTATTATTCAGCGAAAAATTACCCCAGCAGTTGTCACAGGTAAACCCATTTCAATGGGAGGTAGTTTAGGAAGAGACACCGCAACAGCAATGGGAGCATTTTTTGTCATCGAAAGGATAATGTCTAAACTAGATAGACATCCTCAAGAAACAACAGTAGCGGTGCAAGGTTTCGGTAATGCTGGATCTGTAATTGCAGACTTACTATCAAAAGCTGGTTATAAAGTCGTTGCAGTAAGTGATTCTCAAGGCGCTATTTATGCCAAACAAGGATTAGATATTCCCAGCATTCGCCAATATAAATTATCTAGTAAAGGCATAAAAGCCGTTTACTGCCAAGACACAGTTTGTAACATTGTTGAGCATGAATCAATTACAAACGAAGAACTTTTAGCTTTAGATGTAGACATTCTTGTACCAGCAGCTTTAGAAAACCAAATTACTGAAGCTAATGTCCATAATATCAAAGCAAAGTACATTTTTGAAGTCGCTAACGGACCAATCTCTTCTACTGCTGACGAAATTTTAGCAGAAAAAGGAGTTTTAGTTGTTCCTGATATATTAGCTAACGCAGGTGGTGTTACAGTTAGCTATTTTGAATGGGTACAAAATCGCAGTGGACTTTATTGGACACTAGATGAAGTAAATCAAAAATTGCACCAAAAAATGGTAGAAGAAACTGAGCATATTTGGAAAATTGCTCAAGATTTATCTATTTCCATGCGAACAGCAGCATATATTCATGCTTTAAATAGATTGGGAGAAGCCATCAATTCCAAAGGTACTAGAGACTATTACCTCAACGGTAAAAACAATTATTAATTAGATTTGGTTTCAAATCTTTATCCTATCCCTATTATGGGGATGGGATAGGGTTTGACATTAGACATCTCCTATGATGCGAAAGTAGAGACGTTGTATACAACGTCTCTACATTAATTTTAGGTAACGCACGTTGAATTTTTGCAGAGGTGTATTTCATTTGATTTAAACTAACGCGCAAATAAACTTATACATTTTTAATTGAGAGAAAAATTATCAAACCCTCTTCCCCTCTCTCCTCCCTCCTCTCTTTCTCAAAGATAAAATTTAGAAACACAACAGCTTACCTCCTTGACTATGGTTAAAATTCAAATAGTTATATAATAATTTGATGAAAACTACCTCTACCCTACCTACCTTGATGCTTAAAGCTTTTAATTCAACCAAATTAATGCCATTTAGAGTAATGTTAATCTTGCTTGCTTTGGGGATGCCCATCATTACTCAATCATCACTAGCAAAAACAGTTAAGCAAACTCAGATAGTTACAAAAAATCAAAAAATATTAAACCAGTTAGTAGGAAAATGGCAAGGAAAAGACCCCTCATCAGGTATATTAGTAACCATGATTTTTACCCCCAAAAACCAATTATTTATGATAGTACCCTTTACTATATATGGGGCAGAGAATGAAGTTTTACAAACGAGTAAAATGAATTATAAAGTCGGTTACAAAATTAATGCCAATACCAATCCCATGCAAATAGATATGTTTGGTGATAGCGATCAAAAACTTACAACAATTTTTGAGATAACAAAAGGAAAGCTACATATAGGGGAAAACGCCCCTGGTAAAACCAGACCGAGGACTTTTAATTCTAAATCTATCTTCTTGCGAAAGATATCTAATCTAACAACATTACCTAAAGATGCTGAAATAATAGACCTTAATACTCAAGCAAATAAACCTCGACCAAGTATAGCAGAACAATACTTGGATATAGTGAACAAAGCACAGCAAGCTTATTACAGTAAAACCGGAAAATTTGCCGCTAACTTAGATGAGCTTAATATTGTTACTAACTCAGAAACTGAGTCTTACCGCTATCAGATCAGACCTGATGGCGATCTTAAGCAGCGTGTTAGCATAACGGCTCAAGCAAAAACTGCGGAATTTCCTAGTTATACTAGCGTTGTATTTGCTAAAAAAATTAATGGTAACACTAGCACAGGCGTAGGTATTTGTGTAACTAATAAGCCTTCTAAATTACCGCCGACAAACATAAAAATTTCCAATAGCAATTCATTAAAGATAGAATGTCCCGTTGGGTCACGTCTAGTACCTTAAAATTTAATCAGGACTCACGCAAGCCTCAAACCTAGATCCCCCTAAATCCCCCTTAAAAAGGGGGACTTTGAATCTTCCCCCTTTTTTAACCCTGCTAGAGGGAATCTCTGCCTAAGCCCTGTTAATATTAAAACTTACCCAGCATAATGTAATTACAAGGTTTGAGATTCTCTGGGCAGGTAGCGCAAGCAAATACAGGCGCTAGAGAAACCAAATTTAGGATAATTGTTAATTGTTAATTGTTAATTGAATGCAATGATTGATACCGTCCTTGATGTTCGCAATTTACAGGTGCAATTCCCAACTGATGAAAGGCTGATTAAGGCAGTTGATGGTATTTCCTTTGAGTTGAAGCGAGGGCAAACACTCGGAATTGTGGGCGAATCAGGTTCGGGTAAATCTGTCACTTCTTTAGCGGTAATGGGTTTAGTGCCTAGCCCTGGCAAGATTAGTGGTGGAGAAATCTGGTTTGAGGGGGTGGATGCAGAAGGTAAAAACAAAGAACCAATCAATTTACTAAAACTGCGATCGCAAAAAATGCAGCAGTATCGTGGTAGCCAGATGGCGATGATTTTTCAGGAACCGATGAGTTCGCTGAATCCGGTATACACGATTGGTTTTCAGTTAACTGAGGCGTTGCGGCTACACCAAAATGTTTCACCAGCAGAAGCGCGTCGGAGTGCGATCGCACTACTCCAAGAAGTAAAATTAATTCCAAGTGATGAACAATTAGGGGAAAGATATATAGAAACCCGTAAACGGGAACTATTCGGTAAGCATAAAACTGATGAATCAGTAGTTGATGTGCGCGATCGCGAAATCAGCCAACATATTAATAGCTATAAATTATCAATGCTAGATCGTTATCCCCATCAACTTTCCGGCGGACAGTTGCAACGGGTAATGATCGCAATGGCAATTTCTTGTAACCCCGCGTTGTTAATTGCCGATGAACCAACTACAGCTTTAGATGTCACTGTACAAGCAACAATACTAGATTTATTAAGAGAATTGCGCGATCGCCGTGGGATGTCAATGCTATTCATCACCCACGATTTAGGCATTATCGCCGAAATTGCCGATGTCGTCGCCGTCATGTATCAAGGAAAAATTGTGGAATATGGATCAGTGTGGCAAATCTTCTCAAATCCACAACATCCATATACTAAAGGATTATTAGCTTGTCGTCCTCGCCTCGATCAACCTTTAAAATATCTTCCTACTGTTTCCGACTTCATGGAAGTCACTACTACTTCAAGTGGACAAGTAGAGATTAAAGAAAAACCAGTAGATTTAAATAGAATAGATTCTCTCTCTCAAACCGTTGAGGTAAATCAACCCGCCGAAATCTCTTCAGCAGCGCCGCTATTATGTATCCGCAGCCTGCGCGTTGGATTTCCAGAAAAAGGAGTATTTGGTCGCACTAAACGCTATGTTTGGGCTGTAAACAACGTCTCCTTTGATGTTTATCAAGGTGAAACTCTAGGATTAGTAGGAGAATCCGGCTGTGGTAAAACTACCCTAGCGCGGACGTTATTACGGTTAATTGAACCAACCGATGGTCAGGTACTATTTGAAGGGCAAAATATCTTTACCCTTAACGATCAACAGTTGCGTAAATTACGGCGGGAGATGCAAATTGTCTTCCAAAATCCCTTTAGTTCTCTCGATCCTCGCATCAAAATTGGTGATGCAGTGATGGAACCGCTAATAATTCATGGTGTGAGTAAAAACCCTCGCCAACGTCAAGAAAGAGTTGCTTACTTATTAGATCGTGTAGGTTTAAATCCGAATTTGATGAACCGCTATCCCCACGAATTTTCAGGCGGTCAACGTCAACGAGTTGCGATCGCAAGGGCGTTAGCACTTAACCCTAAATTTATCATTTGTGATGAATCAGTTTCAGCTTTAGATGTTTCAGTACAAGCGCAAGTACTAAATTTATTGAAAGAATTGCAGGCAGAATTTAACTTAACTTATATCTTTATTTCTCACGATTTAAGTGTAGTTAAATTTATGAGCGATCGCATCATAGTAATGAACCAAGGAAAAATTGAAGAAATTGGTTCTGCCGAAGCCCTCTATCGCGAACCAGAAAAAGAATATACCCGTCAACTTATTGCTTCCATCCCTACTGGTAGCTTAGAACGCATTCAGCAGCAACAAGCAGGACGTTCAGCCTTGGAAAATTAATCATCAACTATCAAGGAAAGAAAAGTAAATATCGAAAGTTACCTTAAAAAACCCTGCTAAGATTATTATCTCAACAGGGATGAATTCATATCTAGCATCCCCGAAACTACCAAAGCTTCATGCTCTTGCTCTGAGGGGTAAGGGCATATACTGGTATACCTCATCACCCCCTAACTCTTTTACCCCTTGAATTGAAAACGCTGCAAGCTATTTAAACCCAACTCCCCAAAACTCCGAAGTGCAAACTGTGGTAAAGCCATCATCCTTCGCCAGCGCCAAGGTTCTTGATAAAGCCGATATAGCCATTCCAGATGATTATTTGCTAACCAACCAGGCGCTCTTGATTTAATTCCAGCCCAAATATCAAAACTGCCACCAACACCAATCCAAATCGACTCTGGGGCAAGATAGCGGTGTTGAGCAATCCATAACTCCTGACGCGGAACTCCTAATCCTACCAAAATTAGTTTAGGTTGTTTCTCCTTGATAGTTTCTAAAAATGCTACTTGTTCTTCTTGTGAAAGAAAACCATGCTGGGCAGCTACAAGTTTTAAATTTTTTAAATCTTGCTTACTTGCAATCATATTTTCTGCTGCTTTCTCAGCAACCCCTGGTGCGCCTCCATAAAACAGCACAGGGCATAAATCACCAAGTTCAGCCGCTTGTCCTAACAATAACTCTGCTAGTTCAATCCCAGGACAACGTTTTTGTTTTTTTCCAGAAAGTCGCAAATAGAGTACAACACCTGAGCCATCAGGAACTACTAACTCAGCATTTTTGATGATGTTACCCAAATCAGGATTGCTATCTGCCTGGATTACCATTTCTGCATTAAGCGTCACCACATGACTACCCATTTTTTGGTTGACACGAGAGATCAACCATTGAGAATAATCATCCGACAGATTAACGGGAAAGCCTAGTACAGAAAATTGTTCCATTTCCTCACACATTATTCAGGTATTGCACATTTGAACAAACACTATCTTTGAAGGCTATCTGATTATGCCCCTTAAATCTAGTGGAATTCATTGAAATTACCCAACTATATTTTTATGCTTTTTTATTTTAAGTATACCTCAAAGCTTAATATAGCTTGATTTTATACCTAAAGCAGCAACCTGTTGATGTTATTAGCTAACTAGCAGTGGAAGAATCAGCTTAATGGCTTAGTGAATATACGACAAATAGCTCTAATTGATTAACTGCTGCTCAGATAGCATAATAACAGATACTTATGATTTCAGGGTTCATTAACTATGTTCTTAATAAATTTCTCAACCTCAAGTCAATGTCCCCAATGCCATTCACAAGAAGTTGCGCGTATAAGAAGACAAAGTTTGATTGAAAAAGTAATATCTGGTTGGAGTATATATCCTTATCAGTGTAGTAACACTATTTGTAACAAGCGTTTCTTTTCTCTCTTAAGATAATATTTACTTAACAAGATTAAGGAAATATTACATAAATTTAGCAAAAACATTCAAAATGCCCAAATTAATTTAAAGTCTTAAGAAGACTTTGAAAGTGACGATTAAAGGGGTGCAATTTGAATTTAAGAATTATTAGCCTAGAACGGCTGAAATTTTTGGGCGTATTATTCCTATGGTTATTGCTACTTCCCTTATCTTCAGAAGCTGCACTATCTGCTGATCTCAAAATACTTAGGGTTAAAGCTTTTCTCGATACGATCGCTTGGGCAGAAACAGGCACAGTAGCTAAGAAAGGGTACCACATTTTGGTTTTTAATGGTAAATTCAGTAACTTTTCCAAACACCCAAAAATTAAACAATGTGCTTCAATCAACGCACGCATCGTTTGTTCAACGGCTGCTGGGCGCTACCAAGTCATGGATTTTAATTGGGATAGCTTAAAATATAAGTTGAAATTAAAAGACTTTTCCCCAGGTTCTCAAGACAAAATAGCGTTATATTTTATCATCCAAAAAGGTGCGATCGCAGATGTCAAAGCTGGACGCTTTGAAAATGCTGTCTGCAAAGTTGGTGGTATTTGGGCATCTATGCCATGTGGAAACAACTACGGGCAAAATCCTAAACCAATGGGTAAACTCAAATTTATGTACCAATACCGATTAGTTAATTACGTCAAATATTACAAGTCAATCGAAAAAAAACGTAAACCCTCCTTGAAGTACGAAAATATTACAATTGTGCGATAATTGCGCGTAAGTTTTACCCCTACAATTACATTTCAATCAGTAATCTACACAGGCTATTTTTTATTTAGGCGTGATGATTAACTTGTTCTTGCAACCAAGAATCTACAGGTTTGCCATCTTTACGGCGCAGTTCAATTTCAATAGAAATTACTTCTTTTGATCCTGGTGGTGCGGGCTTTTGATGAAAGATAATATCATAAGTTGCGGGATCTTCATTACGTTCCCGCAGCCAATCTTGTACTTTCATAGTTGCAAAGAAGCCTTGCCCGTCTTGGAACATACGGGTAACTTGCATTTGGAGGGTGTAGGGGTTGATTTTAGCCATATTGGGTAGGGGGGAGGAGAGAGGAGAGAGGAGAGAGGGGTAAAGATGTAACGGATAAGTTATCTGTAAGTTGCCAAATTTATTTTCCCTAGCAGATCAACCATCCGTTATATCCGTTATATAGCGAATTGTTCAGGGATACAACAGATCAACCATCCGTTGCCAACTGATCGATTATCTGTTTTTTGGCGCTTTCTAAGGCTTCTTTGAGCTTACTGGGGTCGCGTCCACCTGCTTGAGCAAGGTTAGGTCTGCCACCACCACCACCACCGCAGATTTTAGCGATCGCACCAATAAATTTACCAGCTTGCAAGCCTTTTTTGTTGACAACAGGACTAAAAGCTGCTACTAAACTAACCTTATCGGCTTCAGGAATTGACCCTAAAATAACCGCGCCTTCACCTAATTTTTGCACTAATCTTTCTGCTGCTGTCTTCAGAGATTCTGGATCTACACCTTCCATTTCAGCGACGACAATTTTAAAATCGCCTACAGTTTCAGCTTGCGTTAATAGTTGATCAGATTTAGCAATAGCAAGTTGTCCTTTGAGGGTTTCTAGTTCTTTTTGCGTTGTTTTAAGTTCATTTTGGATGTTGGTAATACGTTCCGGTAATTCTTCGGGTTTAGCTTTAAAGCGATCGCTTAATTCCCTAACTACCTTATCCCGTACATTTAAATAATCTAGTACAGAAGACCCCGCCACTGCTTCAATCCGCCGTACACCCGCAGCAACACCAGTTTCGGAGATAATTTTAAATACTCCTATTTCCGCAGTATTGCTAACATGAGTTCCCCCGCAAAGTTCCATCGAAACACCAGGGAAATCTAACACCCGCACTTCATCGCCATATTTTTCCCCAAACATCGCAGTTGCACCCTTAGCTTTCGCTTCCGCTAATGGTATAACCTCAATGTGGGCAGTATGCGCTTCAGCAATCCAAGTATTAACTTGTTCTTCTACTTGTTGCACTTCTTCCGGTGTTAACGCACGGTTAAAGGAATAGTCAAAGCGTAAGCGATCAAAAGATACCAGAGAACCAGCTTGTCCAATGGATTCATCAATTAATTTCTTTAACGCAGCTTGCAACAAGTGAGTTGCACTATGATTTGCTTGGGCGCGACGGCGACAACTACGATCAATTTGGGCGTTGACTGCATCACCTACTCGTAATGTACCGCGTTCAATGCGTCCGAAGTGAACAAAGAAATCTGATTCCTTCTTCACATCTTCTATCCGCACTACAATTGCATCACCAGAAATATAACCGCGATCGCCTATTTGTCCCCCTGACTCCGCATAAAATGGTGTCTTATCAAGGACAATTTGCACCTCCGTTCCTGCTTCTGCTTCCTCTACCGACTTACCACCTACTAGCAAAACTTCAATTTTTGCATTAGCAGCAGCTTGTTTGTAACCTAAAAATTCAGTTGCGTGGATATGTTCCGCTAACTTATCTAAAGAACCTTGCACAGTTAAATCAATCGTTTCGTGTGCATCCTTAGCGCGTTCGATTTGCTTCTGCATCTCAGTCTCAAAACCTGTCTGATCAACAGTAAGACCTTGTTCTTCAGCAATTTCTTGAGTTAATTCTAAAGGGAATCCGTAAGTGTCATATAAAGTAAAGGCACTTTCCCCACTAATTTCTTGCTTACCTTGCTGTTTAATTTGGGCGATAATTTCTTCTAAGAGTTTTTCGCCACGTTCCAAAGTTTTCAGGAAGCGGTTTTCTTCTAATTGCAATTCCGCTTTAATTGCGGCTTCTTTCAAACGCACATTGGGATAAGCTGATTCTGAGAGTGCGATCGCACTTTCCGCAACTTGAGGCGTAAATTCTCCTGAAATCCCAATTAACCGCCCATGACGCACAACCCGCCGAATTAATCGCCGTAAAACATAACCACGACCCACATTAGAAGCGCGGATACCATCAGCAATCATGTGAACAACCGACCGCACATGATCCCCAATTACCTTTAAAGAGACCTTCGTTTTCTCATCACTCTGGACGTAATCAATTCCCGCAATTTCCCCCGCAGTTTTAATAATCGGGAAAATTAAATCAGTTTCGTAATTATTTGGCACTTTTTGGAGGATTTGCGCCATCCGTTCCAAACCCATGCCCGTATCAATATTTTTATTTTGCAAAGGTGTTAAATTACCTTCTGCATCTCGGTTATATTGCATGAACACCAAGTTATAAAACTCGATAAACCGAGAATCATCTTCTAAATCTATATTGTCATCACCTTTTTCTGGGTGAAAATCATAATAAATTTCTGAACATGGGCCACAAGGGCCAGTCGCGCCAGATACCCAAAAATTATCATCTGCCCCCATGCGTTTGATCCGCTTTTCAGCAACGCCAATTTGGTCGCGCCAAATAGCAAATGCTTCGTCGTCGTCTTCAAACACGCTGACAACTAGGTTTTCAGGGGGTAAACCAAATACCTTTGTGGATAACTCCCAACCCCATGCGATCGCTTGTTCCTTAAAATAATCTCCAAAGCTAAAATTACCCAACATTTCAAAGAATGTGTGATGACGTGCAGTGCGTCCCACATTCTCAATATCATTAGTGCGAATACATTTCTGGGAAGAAGTAGCGCGGGGAAATTCAGAATTTCTCTGTCCCAGAAAAATTGGTTTAAACGGCAACATCCCCGCAATAGTCAGCAGTACGGTAGGATCTTCCGGTATTAGAGACGCGCTAGGCAGAACTTGATGCCCACGTTGAGCATAGAAGTCTAGGAATGTTTGCCGAATTTCGTTACCGCTACGGTACTGTGGGGAAGAAGACATAAGTATTTAGATTAAACTAGCTAGTCATTTAACTCGTTCATCCATTTTTACATTTCTTTACGCAAGCTGGTAGCTAATCTCTATTTCTCTCTAGAGACCCCCCGAATTGGTTTTTAATAGACTTCTGGCATAAGTCGATAAAATCTTAGTTTACATCTGCGTCATCTGCGTTATCTGCTCACATCTGCGATAAAAAAACATTCTTTGTAATTTTTACTCATTAATCTAATGTAGATTCACCGATCTAAATTATGTAAATTTTCGTAAACAACTAATTGCTAGTAATAGCGATTATGCTAACTTAAATAGTAGGCACCAACCAGGAATAAACAACTGGATAAACCAACCAAAGAGCTAAGACGTGGTGTCTCCTGTCAGAAGCTCGATCGCAGTAAGAAGCTCAACTTAGACGAAATAAAAGTGGCAAAGTACTTCTGTGAAAAGAGTCAAGCCAAACAAAGGTCTAGTAATGATGCGTTGATAGTTGAAGGTAAAATTTTCAACCTGCGAAATCTGTCCACCCTTAGTTGTGAACTATTAATTTTTTGAAATTTAACTCATTGAGTACTCAAACTCAAAACCTAAAATGAGTCTAGTGTAATTACACTAGGCTCATTGACTTTTAATCGGGTTTTTTAATTAATCTGTGATTATATTAATGAATGATTGAGTATGCGATCGCTTCTTCAGTTTTTCACCCAAATCAAGCATAATTTTTTGATTAAACTATATTTAATTTTAAAAATAAAAAAACTATCAATAGTTTGCGACTGAATACTTACCTAGAGGAAGTACACAAATATTGTGTACCTCCTGAAGGCAAAAAGAACATCATCATTCAGTCTCGCGCAACTTCTCCAACTCAGACCTTAAAGCAGCTAATTGATCAGTTAATTCCTGAATATCTTGCTGCACGTTTGGCGGAGTAGGTGAGTTTGGAGGTGTTACCGATTCATAAGGGTTTTCTGTTGTTGCAGAAGTAGGATTGTTTCGTTGTCTTACGAAAGAGTCAACAAAACTTCGAGCAGTTTGCTCAGTAACCTCCCCTTTTTCTTCCCACTGTTGTACTTTTTCAGTTAACTCTGACTTAAGCTGAGAAAGATTTTCTTCTCGCTTTTGAGGGTCTTGTATAGTTTCCACCAAAGAAGTTGTCGCACCTATTGTCACGCGCAACCCTTTTTGCATTAATTGAAGCAGATGACCAGAGTTCATGTAGCCTCTGAGTAGGAATGATTAATGTATGTTTGATCGTTATCAAAATATCGCAAGCTGAAGCTTGCTCTTTTTCTGACGACTAGAGATAGACCTAGTGCTACCAATCAAGGAAATACTAATGCCTAGACTCTTGTGTATTGTTGGCAAATCGGAACGTTAAAGCCATCTTCCGACAGGAAGATAATTAAATCAATTTTGACATCCAAGTACTAAACTAGACGACATTATCTAGATATTGACTAACATCATCAACCACACGAGTTAATTCGGCTTCAGTAGTCAAACGAATACGGTCATCGCGCAGAGTAATCAAAACTTTAGCTGCAAATGGAGTAGCCCAAATATTAGGATTGCAGAAAATTTCTAGAAACACATCACCAGTATATTGATATTCCACTGACTTTTGGGGAGTTGGTCTGCCAGTAGCGCCACTAGATGCTGCCGCAACTTTAGCTTTTAGGCGTTGCATTAGTTCATGGAGAGTAGACTGTAATTCTTTAGCCGCTTCAGGGGTAAAGCTAAAAGAGACGGAACCTTCTAACAGGTTAAGTACCAGTGGTGCAGACATAAATTATTGAGTTTGAGGGCGTGCTATTTGATTTTACTGGTGAATGTGCGATGCTTGCAGTAGGGCTTCGCGATGCTTCGGTAGTTATTTTTATTTCATTACTGTCAAGGGCGTTTAGATTAATATGTAATTGCCGCAAACTAAAAATGCTGCCATGCTTTACCTTCATATCCATAACTAAAGACTTCATTATGTAAAATTTCTGCGAGAATTTCTACAGAATCTACAAGCCTTGACCCTGGACGGTTGAAGTACCAATTACCATCAGTAATGTATACTCTTTTTGTTTGAACTGCACGCAAATTTTCCCATTCAGGACGTTGCGCTAATAATTGCGCTTCTTGGCGTGTGCGGTCTAAATTGAAACCGCAAGGCATAAAAATAATAATATCTGGATTAGCTGCGATTAAAGATTCCCAAGCAAATTTTGGCGATGCTTGACCTGATACTACAGATAGTGGTTGACCTCCTACAATTGTCACCATTTCTGGAATCCAATTTCCTGCTAACATTAAAGGGTCAGTCCACTCAATACAAGCAACAGTTGGTTGCTTAGTTTCCATCAGTGCTTGTGTTTTTTGCTCACAAATTTTTACGCGAGCTTGTAAGTCTTCTATTAAGCGGTTAGAATCAGTATTCAGAGCTTGAGCAACAGTATCAATATCAGTCCAAATATCAGCTAATAAATTAGGGTGTAAGGAAATTATTTGCGGCTGACTATTTGTTAATTGAGCAACTGCTTTTTCTACATCTGCAAGACTAACAGCACAAACATCACACTGATCTTGTGTCAGGATGTGAGTTGGTTGCAATTGTTTTAAAACATCAACTTTAATATCATATATACTGAGTGCAGATTTCAATAAATCATTTACACTGTTGTCAATGACTGCACTGGGTTGATTAGAATCTAATCGTGCTTGGGTGCAAACTGGTAGATTTTGGATTTCTGGGGGATAGTCGCATTCGTGCGATCGCCCAACTATAGCATCCGTTAATCCCAAAGCAGCAACAATCTCAGTAGCACTGGGAATCATGGACACAATTCTCAAATTTGAAACTGTCATAATGTTGCCTTTTGAGTGTTGGCTGTTCACTGGTTTAACAAATTTTTTCCTAAGACTCTATACACTTAGGATAGAAGTATGTAAAACTAGAACTTTTGGGTAAAGTTTAATTAGGAGCCAACAGAGGAAGTTATATGTCGCGATATCGAGGCCCACGCTTACGGATTGTCCGTCGCTTGGGCGACCTACCTGGTTTAACCCGCAAAACTGCTCGCCGTGCCTATGCACCTGGTCAGCACGGTCAGAACCGCAAAAAGCGTTCAGAGTATGCTATCCGCCTAGAAGAAAAGCAAAAACTACGCTTTAACTATGGTGTAACCGAAAGGCAACTGCTGCGCTATGTCCGCAGGGCGCGTCGTGCCAGTGGTTCTACGGGTCAGGTATTACTGCAACTGCTAGAAATGCGCCTGGATAACACCGTATTTCGCATGGGGATGGCTCCTACCATTCCAGCAGCCCGCCAGCTTGTGAATCATGGTCATGTGACCGTTAATGGTCGTGTGGTAGATATTGCCAGCTACCAATGCCGTGCTGGTGAAGTAATTTCTGTGAGAAACCGCGAGGCTTCCCGCCAGCGTGTACAACAAAACCTACAGAATCCTGGTTTAGCTAACGTTCCTAACCACTTAGAGTTTGACAAAACCAATCTCACTGGTAAGGTTAACAGTTTGGTTGAGCGTGAATGGGTAGCTTTGACTATCAACGAATTGCTAGTTGTTGAGTACTACTCACGTCAAGCATAATTGCTGTCAGCTATCAGCTATCAGCTATCAGCTATTGGGTTCCTGATATTTATCAGGTTGCTCTAAGTATGTGAAGAAAAGCAGCAAGTCAACTACAAAGCTGACTGCTGAAGGCTGATAGCTTTTAGCCACCAATTTGCGACATTGTGCGTGTATATGCACCAGTAGCACCGGAGTCACGTTGCTTAAAGTTAATTTCTGGTTTGATAGCTAGTAGCTGTCTGACTTGCTCTCTAAGTTGCTCTGGAGCTATGCCAGCACGGAGGGCGGTTTTTAAATCAATTTGATTTGTTTCGTTCAGTAAACAGGGGCGCAACCAGCCATCGGCAGATAAGCGCATTCTGTTACAGCGATCGCAAAAACATTCTGACATCTGACTAATAAATCCTAGTGTGCCTTTAGCACCTGGAATTTGAAAAACATCTGCGGGGCCATTACCACGCACTTTTGATTCTGTCAAACCATAAACATCACGGATGCGTTGTCTTAATTCTTCTGAAGGAACCCAACCACGAGTATTAAACATATCAGCGTTACCAATTGGCATAAATTCAATGAAGCGGATGTGCCATTGGCGGTCAATAGTAAGAGCAGCTAAATCTACAACTTCCTGCTCATTGACATCGGGAATTACTACTACATTCAGCTTGAGAGGGTCAAAACCGACTCTGTGAGCAGCTTGAATCCCAGCCCAAACTTCCTGCCAGCGAGAGCGACCACGATTGCCGATAATTTGGTCAAAGGTTTCTGCAACCAGTGAATCTAAGCTAATATTAATTCGACGCAGACCAGCATCGTAGAGGTCTTGCGCCATCTTTGGCAGTAAAAAGCCATTGGTAGTTAAGGATAAATCTTGAGTTTGGGGTAGAGATGCGATCGCACTTACCAAATCCACCACCCCTGGACGTAGTAGCGGTTCCCCACCAGTTAAGCGAAATTTAGTAAATCCTACTGGTATAAATACTTCTTGTAACAGCGTCAGTAGTTCTTCATCAGTTAGTAACTGTTCGCGCAGAAGATAATCTAATTCTGACCCTTCCGGCATACAGTACTGACACCGGAAGTTACAACGGTCAATCAAGCTGATGCGGAGATAGTCAACAGGGTTCATGCTATTTGGAGAGCTTGGGGCTATAAATAAATTGAAAAATTAAATTATCAATCTACCTTCATTGTGACCTTTTTAATTTTTCTTGAATTTTTTCTATTTTGACCGAGAAACCAATTGCAGGGTTGGAATGGGAACAAATTGAGGTTTGATAGGTAAGAGACTTCGCATTACCTGTATCAAAGTTTGACTACGTTTCTCCTGAACTAACATCATAGGCAATAGCGCTGCCAGCCGTAGCACAGAAGAGAGTGCAAACAAACCTAGTAAACCACCGTATTCGACAAATTCCGCTAGAAACCCACCTGCTGTAGTTCCTAGTGCGCCACCTACCCCAGCAACAGCCGCAACCGTCCCAAAATAACTAGCTTGATTATTCTTAGGTGCTACCACCATCAACAAATTGTTATTGCATAAATCAATAGCAGCATTAGTTCCACCCATCAGCAAGTGTAACAGTGGGAACCAAACCCAAACACAAACAAAATTACTGCCAGTTCCTAACCAAAGTAAAGGTGTTAATGCTACCAATATCCCTACTAATACTAAAACTGGACGGTTGCCAATTCTATCTGCCAGTTTCCCCCAAACTACCAACATTAGTAAACTAGCTCCAGCCATTAAGCTGCTATAGATTGTTACCCATCTAACATCTATACCCAAGTTATCTAGCAGATAGAGATTGAAAAAGGGGGCGCTAACATTCACAGCAAATGCCCAACACATGACATAAAACATAAAGCGCAAAAAGTTAGGCTCGACGCTTCCAGTAAGCGGGGGAGGATTTGAATCTTTAATCTTTGTTGCAGATAAGCTTTGATTGTTTCCTAATACTGCCTGTTGCTGCGGATTAACATCTGCCATCTGCAACTGACATCCTAAACTCATAAGTCCTGCCACAACTCCCAGAAGCAAGAATAAGCTATAGCCTTGAATAGTCCCTCCTGGGAAAACAGATATCCCTAAACCCATCAGTGGTACACCAATGAGATTAGTTAAGCTAGTGGCACTATTCCGCACACCAAAATAGCGCCCCCGCAACTTTTGGGGAACTAACGCCGCCATCCAACTTAGCCAGGAAGCACTGCCAAAAGCTCCCATCAGATTTGTAATCAATACCATTACTAAAGTCAAAATGACTAAAGTGTGCGACTCAATGTGATGCCAGCAATTCCAAGCAATAATTAAGACTAAAACTAACCAGAGTAACCTTGCTGGAGCGTAGATCCAAATTCCATACCAACGACGAGAGGTAGTGCGCTCTGAGAGATACGCGCCTACGGGTTGCAGCAAATTTACTACCATCGGCACTGAGGAGACCATCCCAATTTCAATTGGGCTTGCGCCTAACTGCAACAAAAAGTTACTCAGTAAAACACCACCAGTGATGCTAGTAAAGATAGCCGCAAATACACCATCCCAGCTAGATGCTTTGAGGCTGGAACGAATAGCTTGTTTTTCAAGCTGAGGCATAGGCTCGACAGAAATAAGAGTTTCTGTTGGGATGGTAGTCTCCATGTAATTTGGAGCGAAAAAAGAAAAATTTTCTGAGGAAGCAGATTCTAATGTTGAATTTATTGTCAAGATGATCTGACCTTCGCAACGTTATACGAAGTCTAGCCAGTTTTTTGAAAATAAACCTTGGGGTTTATACTGAATCCCTCAAGAAAATTTTTAATGAAAAGCAAAAAAAAAACTACTGTAAGTAGTTTTCAATATGAGGTACAGAGATTAGACCTATTCCATAATTCGATAAATTTTGGATGGCATCTGCGTTTATCTGCGTATGCGCTTCTCTTCGAGACGCTTCGCGAACGCGCAGGCTTCGCCAATATCTGCGGTTAATTCCAATTCTGAAACCGGAACTACAACGAGTTGGGGTTTAATTGAAAATAGCGATCGCCAATTTAACATACTCGCTTGGATTACTTGTACAAGAGATTGACTACGCTTCTCCTGCACAAGAATTAGAGGTAATAAAGCAGCTAATCGCAAAACAGCCGAAAGTGCGAAAACTGTTGTTAAACCACCAAAATGAGTGTATTGAGCCAAAAAACCACCTGCTGTAGTTCCTAGTGCGCCAGTTACACCGCTAACAGCAGCAGCTATAGCAAAATAACTTGCTTGGTGACGTTCCGGTGCAACTACCATTTGTAAATTATTGGTACACAACTCAATAGCTGCCCAAGTTCCACCCATAAACAAGTGTAAAAGCGGAAACCAAAGCCAAATAGAAAGTTTGTCAGAACCAAGTCCCAGCCAAAGTAAAGGCGTTATTCCTACCAGCAACCCCACAAAAACTAGCACCGGACGATTGCCTATTCTATCTGCCAGCTTGCCCCAGACTATCATCATTACTAAGGTAGCCGCAGATGTTAAGCTGCTATAAATCGTTACCCAACTAACATCAATCTTCAGATTGTCTAACAAGTAAAGGCTAAAGAAGGGAGTACAGATATTAACTGCAAATGCCCAAAACCCAAAGTACAGCAAAAACTTTAAAAAATTGGGATCAAGATGAGAGGTAAGCTCTAATAAAGATGATTTTTGCTTTTCCTCTGTTCCTGAGCCAGATAATATAATAGTGTCATTACTACTATGTTTTATAGCCTGCTCTTTCGGATTAATATCTGCCATAAAGAACTGGCAACTTAAACTAATTAACCCAATTATTACCCCCAGGAACAATATTACCCCGTAGCCCTGAATTGTTCCACCAGGGCAAACGGATACAGCTACGCCTAATATCGGTACGCATAGTAGAGTGGTTAAACTGATCGCGCTATTGCGAATACCAAAATAGCGTCCCCGTAATTTTTGGGGAACTAAAACTGCCATCCAAGTTAGCCAGTTAGCACTTCCTAAAGCTCCAACTACATTAGTAATTAATAATATTGCTAATGTACAAATCACTAAGTCATGGGGCGCGATGTGAAGCCAGTTATTAAAGGCAATTCCTAGAACTAAGATTAGCCACAGTAATCTTGATGGCCCGAATATCCAAATGTTGTACCAGTGGCGGCTGGTAGTTCGTTCTGATATAAAAGCTCCTAGTGGTTGTAGCAAATTTACTAGCATGGGAACTGAACACAGCATCCCAATTTCCATTGGGTTAGCGCCTAGCTGTAATAAAAAATTACTGAGCAATACCCCGCCTGTAATATTGGAAAATATCACAGCAAAAATGCCATCCCAGGTCGATGCTTTGAGGCTTGAGCGAATAACTGACTTAGATAGCTTGGTTGGCTGATTGACGTTATTACTCGTTTGTGCT
This sequence comes from Crinalium epipsammum PCC 9333, assembly GCF_000317495.1. Taxonomy (GTDB): domain Bacteria; phylum Cyanobacteriota; class Cyanobacteriia; order Cyanobacteriales; family PCC-9333; genus Crinalium; species Crinalium epipsammum. The sequence goes on along the minus strand of NC_019753.1, from coordinate 3,272,150 downwards.
ATATTTATATCTTCAATTATCTCCATTTCAACTAGCGGAGATCTAGTTTCAACTGGGGCAAACTCGACTACAGAAGTAAATTGCTGGGGATGGGCAACCACTGAACTCCTCGCTAATTATATTAATTTTTGATCTTTTGCTTAAAAAAAGAGATTAATACGCTTGTCTTGGAACTATAAACGGGAAATTTATCTGGGATCAGCTTCCCGGAGAAAGATATATTTCTCAATCTATTGAAACAAAAGTCTAATCAAGGCTTCTTTAAGCATTTATACTTACTACTTAAAGTTGAGGCGATCGCTTTTAAGACCTTGCCTATACTGTTACAAAATTGCCGCCAACTTGAAAGTTTTTGCTGACGGTATTTTGGTAATCTATAAGGTTTTCTACGCTCTCGACTAGCTATTGGTTTCTAATCTTGGCTGCAAACAGCTTCGGTGTTAGAAAATACTTGAACTGGCAGTTGCCTAATATAAGCAATGCTGCTATGCCTTTGTAGAAAAAATATTAATTTACTTCTAAAGGTAGACGGCATTGATTAATATTATAACCAGTAGACCTGGAATTTTTTCACACAAAATCCTAAAAAAACCTCAAGCTCCAACCCCAATCCCTCTCATTTCAATAAATAGGGAAGAAAGTTTTATCTTTAATTAATCTGCATAGATCTTGACCATAAAAAACGGAACTATAAGATGACGCTATACCCACCCCGTTCGGGATATACATTACCAGTTTTCGCTTGTGCTGCTGCTGTTGCAGCTTTGCGTTGCTTACGCCAACATCAATTTTTAGCTGCGGTAGAAATAGATTTAATTACACCTGCCCAAAAGGTAGAAATTCCTATTGAACAAGTAGCTAAATTGCAGGATGGGATGGCGTTGGCTATAACTCGTAGTGATCCAGGTGATAACCTCGATTTGACTCGCAATACGCCGATTTGGGCATTACTGGAATGGGGAAAGACTGAACAAACCGAAAGTATTGTGTTGCTTGGTGGTGAAGGAATCGGACGACAGGTAAACGCTGAGGGTAAGGCAGCTATCTATAGTTATGCAGAGCAGTTATTCCAAGAAAACTTAAGCTGTTGGATAGAAGCAGGGGAAAAGATTCAGGTAACAATTATTTTGCCAGAAGGGCGATCGCTTGCAACTCGTACTTCTAACGCTGCCTTTGGTGTTGTAGAGGGGCTGTCTCTACTTGGTACTACTGGAATTTCTCAACCTTTAAGTGCGCCTGGACAGTTGGAGATATGTTTAGAAGAAGTACGCCATAAAGCTGCAATGTTCAGCAAAGCAGAAGAAGCAGATAAAAAAGCTTGTGTTCCTCTCTCCTCCCCCCTCCCTCCTCTCCCCTCCCTCTTCTCCCCTCCAGCTTTAGTCTTTTGTGTTGGAGAAAATGGCATAGACTTGGCTCAAAGGATGGGTATCAAACCAGATTTAATTGTGAAGACTGCTAACTGGTTGGGATCTGTTTTAGTTGAGGCAGGGTTGCAAAAAGTACCAGCAATTTTATTATTTGGCTATCACGGTAAGTTAATTAAACTTGCGGGAGGGATTTTTCATACTCATCATCACTTGGCTGATGGACGGTTAGAAATTTTTACGGCTTATGCTGCTCAAGTAGGCTTGCCAACAGCTATGTTACAGAAAATTTTGGCTTGTGCTACGGCTGAAGATGCGCTGAAATACCTACGTGAGGTAGATAGTTCTACAGGTAGTGATTGGGTGAATTTAGTTTATCGTGCGATCGCCTACCAAATCGACCAACGTTCACAAGCTTATATTCGTACTCATAGCGAGCAAACTGTGCAAGTGGGGTCGGTTTTGTTTGATCGCGATCGCCAAATTATCTTCACAAGCACAACGGGGGATTTTTTGCTGTCGCAATTGTGCTAAGATCACTCGAATATCTTTAAAATTAATAAAACAACATAATTAAATTTTGTCTAGAAATTTAATGGAGCTATCAGTGGTCAGCTATTAGCAAGCGTAAATATCCCATTCAAGAAGTAAAAAGCAACAGATGGGTTATTAATACTGAGTCTGTTATAGCCGACCTTCAAAACGCGCTGATGCTGACGGCTGAACAGTGAGCAATTTGATTAAAAGGATTTTTAGGATTCGCGTTGCAACTTTTGTAGCGCTCTATTTGTAAAAGTAAACAAGTATCAGGATCAACCAGTGACAATCGAGACACAAATACCACCTCAAATTGAATCTTTGGGTGAGTTAAATCGCCAAATGCTCATTATTCTGGACTTTGGCTCTCAATACTCTGAGTTAATTGCTCGTCGAATTCGGGAAACTCAGGTTTATTCAGAAGTTCTTTCTTACCGTACTACTGCGGAACAGCTACGAACACTAAACCCCAAGGGGATTATTCTTTCTGGTGGTCCTAGCTCAGTTTATGACGAGTTTGCCCCTAAGTGCGATCCTGAGATTTGGAACTTAGGTATTCCCGTATTAGGAGTATGTTACGGGATGCAGTTGATGGTACAACAACTGGGTGGCGAAGTCACACGGGCAGAACGGGGTGAGTATGGTAAGGCATCATTACATATTGATGATCCTACTGACTTGCTGACGAATGTGGAAGATGGCACGACCATGTGGATGAGTCATGGCGACTCGGTGAATCAAATGCCAGAGGGATTTGAATTATTAGCGCATACTGATAATACTCCTTGCGCTGCGATCGCTCACCATGAGAAAAAGCTCTACGGTGTGCAGTTCCATCCTGAAGTTGTACACTCAATTGGCGGTAAAGCATTAATCCGCAATTTTGTCTACCATATTTGTGATTGTGAGCCAACTTGGACTACAGCCGCTTTTGTGGAAGAGTCAGTGCGGGAAATCCGCGCCAGAGTTGGGGAGAAGCGGGTATTATTAGCTCTTTCTGGTGGTGTTGATTCTTCAACCTTGGCATTTTTGCTGCATAAAGCGATTGGAGATCAATTAACTTGTATGTTTATTGATCAAGGCTTTATGCGTAAGTATGAGCCAGAAAGATTGGTGAAGTTGTTTAAAGAGGAATTTCACATTGATGTTGAGTATGTAAATGCGCGCGATCGCTTTTTGGCTCAAATTGAAGGTATAACTGATCCAGAAGAAAAACGCCGTCGTATCGGTCACGAATTTATCCGCGTTTTTGAAGAAGAATCTAAACGTCTTGGGCCTTTTGATTATCTCGCACAAGGTACTCTTTACCCAGACGTAATTGAATCAGCAGATACTAACGTTGATCCCAAAAGTGGTGAACGGGTAGCTGTTAAAATTAAGAGTCATCATAACGTTGGCGGTTTACCTAAAGATTTACGCTTTAAGCTAGTTGAACCGTTACGGAAACTCTTTAAAGATGAAGTCCGCAAACTTGGACGCGCAATTGGTTTACCAGAAGAAATTGTACAACGCCAACCGTTCCCAGGTCCAGGTTTAGCTATTCGGATCTTAGGCGAAGTTACTGCTGAAAAGTTAAACATTTTGCGTGATGCAGATCTGATTGTTCGTCAAGAAATTAACCGCCAAGGTTTCTATAATCAGTTATGGCAATCTTTTGCTGTGTTATTACCTATTCGCAGTGTTGGAGTAATGGGAGATCAGCGTACTTACGCTTACCCAATTGTATTGCGATTGGTTAAAAGTGAAGATGGGATGACGGCTGATTGGGCGCGTGTACCTTATGATTTATTGGAGACTATTTCTAACCGCATTGTTAATGAAGTTAAGGGAGTCAATCGGGTAGTGTACGATATTACTTCTAAGCCACCTGGAACTATCGAGTGGGAATAATTTAGAAGTATTTTGTTTGGTTAATTATCTCTAGTTAAAACTGAGGCGAAAATGTGAGTCAAGTTAGATGATAGTTAATTAAAATTAATAAAAAAGGCAAGAGGTAAAACAGAAGTTGTTTGACTTTTGCCTTTTTATTTTTGCAAAAGCCACGTTAGACTGTTTGATAAGTATGAAGTAACAAGTATCAATGATGAAAATTGCATACTTCATACTTAATCCTGAGTGCGATCGCTTTCTCATAAAACTATGCAATTAACAGAAAAACGCTACTACACTCCAGAAGAATATTTGCAACTAGAAGAGGTTGCTGACTACAAGAGTGAGTATATTGATGGAGAAATAATACCTATGGCTGGTGGCACAACAAACCATAATCGAATTGCTCTCAATTTGAGTGCTGCGCTCAATTTTGCTTTTAAACAGCAAGATTACGAAGTTTTTATTGGAGAGGTGCGCCTGTGGATACCTAAAAGACGAATTTACACTTATCCCGATGTGATGGTTGTAGCGGGTGAACCTGAGTATTTTAATAATCGTCAAGATACAATTTTAAATCCACAAGTTATTATTGAGGTTTTGTCAAAATCTACCAAAGGTTACGATCAACAAGATAAATTTGAAGCTTATCGAAGCATTGATAATCTTCAAGAGTATTTATTAATAGATCAAACTAGAATTAATGTAGAGCAGTATTTTAAAACAGGTAAGAAGCGCTGGACGTTTTCTGAATACGATCAAGAAGATGAAGCAATTTCTTTAAATACAGTTGATTTTAAAATTTCATTGTTAGATTTATACAACAAGGTGAAGTTTGATACTGTTGATTCGGAAGGTGATAATAGCAGTATATAGTCAGAAGAGTGAGTAGTGCGTAGGGCGCAGCCAGTCGCAGGTATCGCTTATGCAACTTTTAACGGCTGTAGACTTGATATCAATGTGAGTTGCTACACTTATTTATACATCTATATATGAAATACCAAATTATCTAATTTCATGTATATAGCCCCATCTTAACCTTACTCAAACCGATGAATACTGCTGCACCCCAAGCCCCTGAACAAACTCAACCCACGCTACAACGCCCAGAATTGCTCGCACCAGCAGGTAATTGGGAATGTGCTAAAGCGGCTGTGGAAAATGGGGCAGATGCTATCTATTTCGGTTTGGATAGGTTTAATGCGCGGATGCGGGCGGAAAATTTTACTGAGGCTGACTTACCCGAATTGATGGAATATTTGCATCGTCGGGGTGTAAAAGGTTATGTCACGCTTAATACATTAATATTCCCTCAAGAATTAAGAGAGGCGGAAAAGTATCTACGTACTATTATCTCAGCAGGTGTAGATGCGGTAATTGTGCAAGATATTGGAATTTGTCGTTTAATTCGCCATTTATCGCCAGATTTCCCAATTCATGCTTCTACTCAGATGACTATTACCAGTGCTGTTGGAGTGGAGTTTGCTAAATCATTGGGTTGTAATTTGGTTGTTTTGGCGCGTGAATGTTCTCTGAATCAAATTGATAGAATTCAATATCAAATTGCTAGAAGTGATGCTTCTTTACCACTAGAAGTTTTTGTTCATGGCGCTTTGTGTGTGGCTTATTCTGGTCAGTGTTTAACAAGTGAGGCGTTGGGTGGACGTTCTGCGAATCGTGGCGAATGCGCTCAAGCTTGTAGAATGACTTATGAGTTAATTGCTGATGGGAATGAGGTAGAACTTGGGGATAGAAAATATTTATTAAGTCCTCAAGATTTGGCAGGTTTAGAAGTTTTACCAGAGTTGGTTAAAACTGGGGTTAGTAGCTTAAAAATTGAAGGTCGCCTAAAAACTGCTGAGTATGTGGCTAATGTTACTCGCGTTTATCGGCAAGCTTTAGATCGCGCGATCGCCAGTTTATCACCTGAAGCACCCGCAGATAGCAGCTTACCAAAGGTTGATGAAACCAAACCGAACCAATATCAGGTAACAAACGAAGAACACTACAACCTGGAAATGGCATTTTCACGGGGAATATCTACAGGTTGGTTTAAAGGTATTAATAATCAAGAATTAGTTCACGCCCGTTTTGGTAAAAAACGGGGTGTGTATTTGGGAGAAGTTACCCGTATTCGTAATGAACAAATTACTGTGCAATTGCAAGCACCTGTGAAACCGGGAGATGGAGTTGTATTTGACTGCGGACACCCAGAAACAAAAGAGGAAGGTGGCCGCATTTATGCAGTGGAACATCGGGGAGAAGACGCAATTCTCAGTTTTGGACGGGGAAATTTAAACCTACGGCGAATTCATGTAGGAGATAAGATTTGGAAAACTTCTGATCCAGAATTAGATAAGCAATTGCGTCAGAGTTTTAATGGGGAAAATCCCCAATTTCAGCGTGGTATTGATATAGAGGTTTATGGAGAAGTTGGTCAGGGGTTAAGGGCAATTGCACGCGATGAACTTGGTCATGTTGTCCAGGTACAATCAGAAATGCCGCTAGTCGAAGCGCACAGCAAACCACTCACTACAGAACGTTTGCGATCGCAATTTAATCGTCTCGGTAATACTCCTTTTTATTTAAATTATTTCACTAATCACATTAGCGGTAATGTCATGTTACCCGTTAGTGAGTTGAATCGTTTGCGCCGAAATATAGTAGAAAATTTAGAAAAGTTGCGCTCTCAACCGAAACGTTGGCAACTTAATTCCAATGCTTCCTATAAAGATTTACTCCCCATATCTTCAGATTCTTCTATTTCCTCATCTCCTCATTTAATTGTGTTAGTTCGTAATCTCAAACAATTACAAGCTGCACTATCAGAGGGAATTGAAACGGTTTATTGTGAATTTGAAGATCCTAGAAATTATCGCGAAGCTGTACAAATAGTACGCCATTATAATTTAAACATAAAAACGCAAAAAAATCAAGATATAAAGACAACTATTTATGTTGCGCCACCCCGAATTACAAAACCAGGGGAAAACTATATTTTGCCGCAAGTACGTTCTTGTGATGCAGATGGTTATATTGTGCGGAATTACGACCAACTAAAGTTTTTTAGTGCAGATAAATGTATTGGGGATTTCTCTCTTAATATTGCTAATCCTCTAACAGCCGATTACTTTAAAAAGTTGGAATTAGAAAGAATTACAGCATCTTATGACCTAAATATTAATCAATTAGAAGATTTAGTTAAAAATTGTCCGCCTCAATGGTTTGAAGTCACAATTCATCAACATATGCCGATGTTTCACATGGAGCATTGTGTATTTTGTGCTTTTCTTTCTAATGGCACAGATTACACTAACTGCGGACGACCTTGTGACAAGCATGAGGTTAAGTTGCGTGACAGAGTTGGTACAGAACACATTTTGCAAGCAGACGCAGGTTGCCGCAACACAGTATTTAATGGTACTGCTCAAACTGGTGCTGAGTATGTGCAACGTTTAATTGCAATAGGTGTGTCTGATTTCCGCATTGAATTTGTCAATGAAACTCCTAATCAAGTGACGCAGATAATTCAGCGATACCGTCAATTATTGCAAGGGGAAATTACAGGTTCACAGCTTTGGCGAGACTTAAAATTGCAAAGTCAACTTGGGGTAACACGGGGTTCTTTAGAAAAGAATTCTTTGAGTTAAGTAGGTCAACCTAATTAAACGTATTACCCCACACCCAGCCCCTCCCCTTATTAAGCAGGGTTGTTTCATTTTCAGAGGCAAATTCTTAAAAAAAGAGCGATCGCTACCTGATAAAATCATAGCAGTCGCTAATTATTTCACAACAAAAGATGTTAATTAGTTTAATAAAATAGTTAAAAAAAATCAAAGATTTTTGCAAAAATAAAGTAAAAAGACATCCTCTGTGGTTAAGCTAACGCGCATTTAAATTGTACATTGTTAGGTGGCGATCGCAGGAAGTTTTGCACCGGGAACTACTCTAAATTCCAGAAATAAAAATAGGCTAACTTTTGTCAGCCTATTATAATTATTTAATTGTTAACTAAACTGTTAACCAAGTAAGTTAAAACCACCTACCGCGATCGCACCCGCAAGTGCAGCCGTAATTAAAGAAGTTGTCGCTGTACCAAATAACCACCAAGCAGCAGTTGCAGCAGCTTTCCGCGCTTCTTCACCTTGCTTTTTAGCTTGATGTTTGATTTCTTTGATGCGTTTTTTCGCTTTCTCTTGCAGTCTTTCTGCACGTTTCAGCACAGTATCACGCGCATCTTCAATTTGATTGACAATGCGGTTAGCATCCTCTTCAGAAATATCTTGACGAGAACTGAGAACTGCTACCAAACTATCACGATCAAATTGCGATAGCCGTTCTTTTAAAGCATCAAATCCTGCTTCTGGATCGTCAAACACTTTGCGGAAGTCGTGTTTAATTCCTTCATAATTCAGTTCTGGACGGTTCAAGGAGTTAAGGTAATCGCGGATTTTACCAAAAGTGCCATCCATTACTGATTGCATCGTGTCTTGAACTTTGTGGACTTGTTCTAATAAAGAATCACGCCCAGAAATGATTTGATCGGCGATGCGGTTAGCTTCTTCTTCTGAGATATCTTCCCGTTGCGATAATAATGCAACTAAGGTGTCGCGGTTAAAATGCGAGAGGCGATCGCCTATACTTTGCATCCCTGATTTTGGATCGTTAATCAGTAGTTGCAAATCGCGTTTAATACTATCAGGATTTAATTCATCCTTATTAGTATTCCGCAAATAACTTTCTAAATTCGCACCGAAATCTTTCACGGTTTCCTTAGTGCGACTAGCTAACCGTCGAGGTGCTTTCACTATGCTATTGATTGAATCTTGCACCTGATCGATAATTTGATTAACTTTCTCTTCGCTTAAGTCTTCTCGTTGAGAAAGTAACTTAACCAAAGTTTCCCGATCAACTTGCGAGAGTCGTTGTCTTAGTGCTGATGCACCTTGTTTCGGATCTTGCAGTAGAGTTGTTAAATCCTGTTTAATACCATCAGGATTTAATTCTTCTAAATTAGTATTCCCCAGATACTCAGAAATCTTACTAATTAATTGCTCGTACTGTTCCTTAGCTGTATCTGCTACTTTTTGCGGTGCATTCAGAATGTTATCCTGTACTGAACCAAATTGATCGATAAATTGATTAATTTGATCTTCATTCAAATCGCCACGCGCTGTCAGTAGTTGCATTAGTGTATCACGGTCAAAGTGAGATAACCGTTCTCGTAATGCTTGCAATCCTGCTTTGGGATCTTCTACTAAAGTTTGTAAATCTTGCTTGATTGCATCAGGATTTAATTCATCCTTGTTAGTATTCCGCAGATAATCTTCTACTTTGCTGAATACCTGTTCAACTTGGGATTTAGCATGATCTTGGAGTTCTTGCGCTTGGGATAAAATGCGATCGCGCGTACCTTCCAAATTCCCGACAATTTGATCTGCTTCCTCTTGACTGATATCCTGACGCTGTGACAAGATTTGCACCAAGCTATCACGGTCAAATTGCGAGAAGCGACTTTGCAACACATCCACACCCGCTTGTGGATCTTCTAGCAGTTTTGTTAAATCCCGTTCAATACCCTCTGGGTTTAATTCTTCTTTTCCAGTTGAATGCAGATAATCTTCTACACGACTGCGAAGATCTTGCGATTGTTCTTGAGATTCACTACTCTTGACGGTTTCCAAAACTTCTGTGCGGATCTCTTCAAGCTGATCGGCAATTTCCGCTACCCTTTCTTCTGAAAAATCACCCCGCTTATTTAAAAACTGTACAAAACTATCACGGTTAATTTGTTCTAATAGCGGACGAACAAACCCTGCTGATGCTTCAGCATCGTAGATCACATCCTTAAATTCCTGCTTGATCGTTTCTCGGTTTAAATGCCAAGGTTCAGTATTGAGGATATAGTTTTCTACATCTGTGGCGATCGCATTATTTAACCCAGGTAGCTTATCTCCAACTTGACTACCAAGTTTTTGTACTTGATCAGAAGCTTGTCCTGCAAGCTGTTGTAGTTGTCCTGATACTTGATTAACATCTAAATTTGATAGATTAAGTCGATTCAGCGTTGCACCTACAAGCGCGGTAGTACCAGCTTGCATGACTTTTTCCATCATTCCAGACTGACTACTTTCTCCTTGGTAGAGAGTTTCATCTAATTGCTTACCTTCGCTACCAGAAGTCAGTGCATCACGACTTTGATCGATGGTTTGCTGTGGTTGCTGCTTAACATTATTCCATGCAGCTTCTAACTGGTCTACAAGCCGATCTACATCTTGTTTAGAGAAATCTGTGCGACTGCTAACTAAATCTGTAAAAGTTTGACGGTTGATATTACCTGCGATCGCACTACTAGCTAAAGATTGTACCTGCTGATCATTCAGTAACTTATCAAAATTACTGCGAATTTCTGACAGATTTAATTGTGGCGCTTGCAGATTTTGCACATAACTATCTACTGTTTCCCGAATACTATCAGGATCTACAGCCGAACCTAATTCACGGCGTACTGCTGCAACAGATGCTTCTACAGTATTAACAATTTGTTTATTTACAGCACTACCACCCAACGCTGTAGCTGCTGTAGACATAACTCCTTGCATACCAGAAGTTGCAGTATTAACTACAGAACCAAATAGCGAACCAACTGCACTCGAACTCAGCCAGACAAGTAGCAAGAAGAAAACCGACCAAATAACTACACCAACAATTGCCCCTAAGCCTGGACTACCAATTAAACTTAATTTTACAGCAAAAAAAGCAGCCGTAAATAAAGCAATATTGATCGTAAATAAAGTCCAAACTCCGATCAGACCTTCAACCTTACGAATTGCCTTAGACCAGGCTACAGGTTGATCGTCATCGACATCAGTATCTATGACATCTCCATCCGAGGAAATACCAACAGCAATGGATAAATTTGTTAACAAAAATTGAAATGCGAATGCCATTAATACACCCGCAATTAACGCCACAAAAAATTGTGATGACGAAAATAAAGTGACCATATTTTCAGGAATGTTAACTTGTTTAGCTACAGGTGTACTTGCTACACCCAATAGCTGACTGTAAAAATTCAGCATGATCATATTTACCTCAACAAATTTTCAATTCACGCAACCACCCTATTGCGTGTATGAAGCGGATATTATGTTTTTTTCACTTTTGCTTCCATCTCTATGTTTAATCTCTAGCCGAAATACTAACTCTGTCTCTGGTGAGAAGTGATGGCAGAATTATGTTAATTTTTAATACAGTATCTATTCCCTGAAATAGATGAATCAATCTAGTTTTTTCAATATTTATACACCTAGTTCCGAGTCCCCAATTCCTACAAAGGTATAACAACAGTAAAAGTGCTACCTACCCCTATCTCGCTGCTTACATCAATTGAACCTTGATGTAACTCCACCAATTTTTTAACTATTGACAACCCAAGTCCTATACCAGAAATATTACTAACATTGCTGCCACGATAGAAACGCTCAAATACATGATTTTGCTCTGAAGCAGGAATACCAATCCCCTGATCTTTAACTTGAAAAACTGCTTTTTTATTTTCACAAGTAACTTTTAACTGGATTTCGCTGCCTTCAGGAGAATATTTAATCGCATTTACCAATAACTCGTTTAGAGACTTGCGTAAAATATTGACATCCATTACTGCACTTTGACAATTGCCTTCACCTAAAAAAGTAATTTTATGGTTATCCGTATTCGATTGAATTTCTGCAATTAATTCCTGAATAAGTTTTTCTAACTCAATTAGGGAAGGATTAAATTTTATTTTTTGAGATTCTGCCTGATTAATAGTAAGACATTCATCTAAAAGCTTAGTTATTTGTTTAGCAGAATTAGTAACTTGATTAAACAAAGTCGATTTTTTCTCATCCGACAACCTATGACTATAATGTTCAATTAATTCGGTAGAAGATAAAATTATTGATAGCGGGGTGCGGAACTCATGGGACATCCTGGTAATTAAACTAGATTTGAGTTCAGTGAGTTCCTGTTGTTGTTGCAAGGATTTATTAATATCGGCTTCTGCTTGTTTGCGATCGCTAATATTTCTAAAATAAGAAGACATCCCCTCGGAAGACGGGTAAAAGTGACATTCCAGCCACATATTGTAGGTAGGTGAAAAAGCTTCAAAATGAGTCACAACGTTTTCTGATACGGTTTTTTGAGCTTGTATATAAAACTCCTCACCGAGACTTCCTGTATAGTTAAATGCCGACCAAATATTTTTACCTAGTAATTCTTCGCGCGATCGCAGTAAAATTTTCTCAGCTTGTAAATTTAAATAAGTTACCCGCCACTCTTTATCTAAAGCAAAAAAGCCATCAGTAATACTTTCCAAAGTATTAGTAATTCGTTCTTGCGCCGCTTCCGCTTCAGCCCTTGCAGCTTGTTCTTGCAATAGCAAGCGAGTACGTTCAATTTCTGCTTGCTTACGTTCAGTAAAATCCCGCAAAATAACTACATATTCATCAGTATCACGATGTACACCATCGGAAAAAGTCATTTCAACAGCACGTAAAACTTGAGCGTGTTGTAATGTATGCTCACTAATACGTGACCACTTTTCCATATCTTCCGGCAAACTTGGTAGTAACTTATCAAGGTGAAGTCCTACCAGATGTGGCAACTTAATATCAAATAGTGATGTAGCAGCAGGATTGGCTTGACGAATTATCCCTTTTCCATTTAATACCAGAATAGTATCTGGCATAGTTTCCATTGCTGTAATAAAGCGTTGTTCAGTTTGTTCCTGCAACTGGGCAATAGCAGCAACTTGAGGTAAACTTGTCCAACAAGCGATCGCTACTCCCACAAAAGCAACTGTCATCAGCACAACCACCAACAAATTAGCTTGTACAGTGCCAGGAACCCCTTCTAACTTGCCTCTAATTATCCAAGTAATCAGTGTAGTGCCACAAAGTAATAACAACAGGATACTTACCTGTACCAAAACCAAATCTTGGTGCTTGACTGTAGAAGTGGGATAGTAGCGTTCAATCCACCAAATAGGGTGTATTTTTTTTAACTTAACTCGGCGTAGCAGTGCATCCACACCCAAAATTGCAATTGGCGCAAATAAACCAATTAAAAGATATTTTCCACCCCAAGCTAACCCCCCAACAATTAATGCTACTGACTCGCAAATCGCGAAAAACAACGATAACCAAGCCCATCTTACCTCTGGTCTACCGCGATTTAGCCACAGTCCCCAATGCAAGCCAATAAAGCTAGAAAGCCACCCCACACTTGTCGCTGCCACAATTTGGGAGAGATTTCCCCAAATTAGTAATAACAAACTGACTATTAGCGTGAAAACCAAGCCAGGGGCTAAAATACCTTGTCGAGAAGTAATTGCAAATACAGGCGAAATATGTCCATCAAGTGCAAGTTGATATAAAACACGGGGGCTATTAGCAACTGCGGTTGCACAAGTAAGCAAGCAACCACTAACAATCAGGAAGGTTACTAAAAATGCTGCGCTACCATCCCAAAATGGTTGGGCTGCCGCTACTAAATTTAAAAAAGTGTCATTGCCTAATTCTGGTGCGGTTGCCAAACGCATGACTAGCCAAGAACCACCCAAATATACAATGGGAATTAAGCAAGCCGTAAATACTAAAGATTGCAAAGTGTTGCGAGGTTTTTTGCTATCAGCAACAAAAGAAGAAGCCGTTTCACAACTATAAACAGCATAGGTGGCAAATAAAAACCACTTTGCCCAAGCTACAAAGTTAAAATTAGACCAACTTTTAGGTAAAAACCCAGGACTATCGCTAGAAAATACCAACCAAAAATTTCCTTGCAGGCAAAAAGCCAGTATTAAGCCGACTGCTGGGACAACAAAAAATAAATGTAAAATTCCTAAAGCGCGTGTACCACTAAATGCCACCACAAAAGCAATTATGGTGAATCCAACTCTTAAAAGTATAGGAGAATACACCAAGTTAAAATGAGCCAAATTATCATTAACTAAATCAGCAAGGATAATTGCATTAATGGGCAAAACTGCTACCCAACTGATGTAATATCCAATAGCTGCATATTTACCCAAGCTAGGATAGTTTTTTAATAGCCTAGTCGTATAATTAGGCGTTCCCCCGGAAATTTCCTGCCAAAAACTACCGAAATGTTTTACCTGTAAGTTCAGCAGTATACCAACAATCACTCCAGGCAACCAAACAAAAATAGCTTGTGAGCCAAGTTCCTTATTCATAGCAGGCGCAGCAGCAATCCACAACAGCAGCCCTGTAACGCTAAATCCCCAAGTTTCAAATGAACTTAAGATACGTGGAAGTTGTAGGGCTGAATGCTGCTGCTCGTTATTTCCCTTTTTGTAGATAATATTTGCCGCTTTTAGCATTGATAATTAGTTGAGATTTAGATAAGGTTATGAACTAAAGTTGCTACCCTGATCAATACTGCAAAATTAGCTTCTAGCTTAATCACTAAAAGTAAAACGGATTTATATGTAGATGCGATCGCATTGCTTGATTCTATGCTCATCTGCGAACCCCCAAATCCGACTATACAACTAAAGAGCGATCGCGGCTGTGTAAATAATCGTAAAAATCTAATAAATTGTTACTCTGCAACTAATTCTTGAATACATTCAGGGCTATCATTCATTGGTTTATTAACTCGCGTACTAACTGGGTATGCTGTCATTTCCTCTGCCGAATAAGGAAGCAATAAAGGTTGTAACAAATCTGACTTTTGCACACTGGGATCTAACCACAAATCATAATCTTTTGACGACAGAATTACAGGCATCCGCCCATGAATAGGCTGCATAATTTGATTAGCTTCAGTTGTTAAAATAGTGCAAGACTCAATAACTTCCCGCTCACTTTCCCAATGTTCCCACAACCCAGCAAAAGCAAAAGGCTGTTCATCTTGCAACTTAAAATAAAACGGCTGTTTTTTTCCATCTTGCTGCTGCCACTCATAAAAACCATCAGCAATTATTAAACAACGCCTTTTTTTAAAAGCTGTCCTAAAAGATGGTTTTTCAGTTAAAGTTTCCGCCCTAGCATTAATTAGCTTCGCCCCCATCTTCACATCTTTTGCCCAACGGGGAATCAAACCCCAATGCAACATCTGCAACTGTCTTTCTGTATCATCTGGCTTAATTAATATTGTTGCGATCGCTTGACTAGGCGCAATATTATAACGAGGGTTAAAAGGCGGAATATTCCCCAAATCAAAAACTTGAGCAATTATCTCTGCTGATTGAGTAAGAGTAAATCTGCCACACATAATTAATTAAAAGTAATAAATGAGGACTAATATTATTTTATAGCAACTGACACGATCAAATCTTGATGAACATCGGCAATAAAAAAATGGCTCTTCCTTTGCGCTCTTTGCGTTTCCTTTGCGCCCTTGGCGTTAAAAAAAATCTCTTTCTCCCAACAAGTCAATTATAAAAACTTCTCCACGCCTGCCAAAACATATAAATAGATAAAACCCCCAAAAACGTCTTAAAAACCAAACTTACAACATGATCCGGTAACTTAGGTAAATAACGAGTACCCAACTGAGCGCCTAATAAACCCCCAGCACCCAAAACTATACCCTCAAGTAATAACACATTACCCATTAAAGCGTGTCCCACACAAGCAGAAATTGCAGTAATTATAATCACACCAAGACTTGTTTGGATTGCTACTTTAATCGGTTCTGCTAGTAGTAACATTTGTAGTGGAACCATAATCACACCACCACCAACACCAAAAAATCCTGCAAGTAATCCAGCCGCGCCACCTGTACCAATTCTGGATACCACAGGATTAAATTCTTGATGATTACCGCTTTCTTCCTTAGCTATTATCCGTTTACGCAGTTCTACTAAATAAACGTTCAGCAGCAGCAACAAACCAAACGTACTTAGCAGTAAATAAGATGCTACTCTACTGGCTAAATAAGCACCGATTTGAGCAGTGAAAATTGCTGGAATTCCCAGATAGATCACTTTCTGTGCATCAATGTAACCCATTCGCCAATTTTGTACAGTCCCAGAAGTCGCTGTAATCAAAATCGCTAGACTACTGGTAGCGACAGCTTTAACAGGTGAATAGCCAAGGGTAACTAATAAAGGAACTAAAACAGTCCCGCCGCCGATTCCTAAAATTCCCGCAAGAATTCCCGAAAAAAGCCCGCCAGCAGTTAATATCCAAAATTTTGCTGTAATTACTGACTCAATAATCATGCTTACAAGTAAAGGGGGATAATTAAGAGATGTCAAAATAGCCATGAGTAACTGATAATTGATAATTGATAATTGATAATTGATTATTTATGTTTGCAACTTTTGATGGATTTTGGGAAAACATCTCTCGTTATCCCCGCTTTTTTATAACGATGCTGCTGGGTGTATTCTTTTTCACCTTCGGATGGTTGAAACCTCTATTAGAGCGCCCAGTAACAGCGATCGCACTGATTATTTTCTTAGTCGCTGGGCTGACTTTTTTATCTTTTACCCTCCGTGCCATGCTGGGTTTAGCTCCAATTTAGTAGGATATGTAGAAGTATCGCCCATACTCCACCTAAAAGGAGGCTGAATTATGGCTACAGATCGTCGCGTATCTCGCGTTGCCGAACAAATTAAGCGCGAAATCGGGCAAATGCTGATCCAAGATATCAAAGACGATCGCGTGGGCGCAGGAATGGTCAGCGTCACAGATGTAGACGTATCAGGCGACCTGCAACACGCTAAAATCTTTGTCAGCATCTATGGAACAGATGAAGCCAAGGCGGAAACGATGGCTGGCTTAAAGGCTGCAACTGGATATGTCCGCCGTGAACTCGGTCATCGAGTGCGCTTGCGTCGGACACCAGAGGTAATCTTTCTAGAAGATCGTTCTATAGAACGAGGTAATCGCGTATTATCGCTGATCAACAAAATTAGTCAAGAACACCCTGATCAGGATCGCGCTCAGAGTATAGACGATGATGTTGTTTCAGCAGAGGAAGAATAAACGTTTTGATATCAGTAAATAGACCAACACTATCCCTATCTGAAGTAGATACGCTTTCTCTGGAAGAGCAGGTAGCCCAAATGGTCGTAGTACGAGCATCTGGCTACCTATTCGACCACCAAATTCAGTATCCAGAATGGGAACCACCAGCAGCCGCGCTACAACACTGGGTAGAAAACCTGGGTGTGGGTGGTGTGATTTTGATGGGCGGTAGTGCTGGGGAATTAACGTTGCGATCGCAACAACTCCAAAGTTGGGCGAAAATTCCCTTAGTAATTGCTGCCGATATCGAAGAAGGTGTTGGTCAAAGGTTTACTGGTGCAACTTGGTTCCCGCCACCAATGGCGCTAAGTGCTATTGCTCGCAAAAATCCCGAAACAGCCCAAAAATATGCCGCGCAGATGGGAGAAATCACGGCTGCGGAAGCATTAGCAATTGGGATTAACTGGGTATTGGCTCCTATAGTTGATGTCAATAATAATCCTGTTAACCCAGTTATCAACGTTCGCGCTTTTGGTGAAAATCCATCGGAAGTTACTCAGTTAGCAACTGCTTTTATTCAAGGCGCTCAAAAATACCCAGTTTTAACCACAGCAAAGCATTTTCCAGGTCACGGCGATACTGCTGTTGATTCCCATTTACATTTACCTGTATTACCGCACTCACCAGAAAGATTAGCAGAAATTGAACTACCATCATTTAAAGCTGCGATCGCATCTGGTGTAGATGCAGTAATGAGCGCACACTTATTAATTCCAGCTTGGGATGCAGACAAACCAGCCACCCTATCCAAGCGGATTTTAACTCAAGAACTCCGCCAAAATTTAGGATTTGAAGGTTTAATCGTCACTGATGCCCTAGTTATGGGCGCAATTGCTAATACTTATGGTGCAAATGAAGCCCCTGTGATGGCAGTCGAAGCTGGCGCTGATATTATCTTAATGCCACTCGATCCACCAGGCGCAATCAAGGCAGTATGTGAAGCAGTTGCATCTGGAAGAATTTCTGCTGAAAGAATTCGTGCTTCTGTCGAACGTATTTGGAAAGCCAAGCAAAAGTTATTCCCTGCGTCTATTGCTGTTAGTGAAGGGGCAGAGGAGTTTTTAACAAATGTCTACCAACTTGCTCAACCAACAGCTTTAAGCATTGCCGACACTATTTTAAAAGAGTCTCAAATTATTAGTGGCGCAGTACCTTTACAAGCATTAGCAAATCAAGCAACTAGCAAACGCAACTTGATTGTTGTTGATGATATTTTGTCTACTGATTATTTAGGCAAACAAGCACCTGCGATCGCACTTCCGCTACAACTTGGATATCAACTACAACTGCTTGATTCTCACACTCCCTTAGCAGAGTCATCTGATACTCCCACCTTATTACAACTATTTATTCGTGGGAATCCCTTCCGAGGTAGTGCTGGGATGACGCGCATCGCAGAAGAAGTGCTGCAAAAACTTTTAGCTACAAATCAACTACAAGCTTTGTTAATTTATGGTAGCCCCTACGCCTACCAGCAGTTGTTGCCCAAACTTTCTGGCGATACTCCCTGCATTTTTTCCTATGGACAGATGCCAGCCGCTCAAGCAATTGTTTTAAAAACCTTATTTAATTCATAAAACTTTGCAATTAAAGGATTGTTACTTTAGTACTTTTTTCTTTTCTTAACTTTACGTTTACCTAGCAATTATTTGCCCATAAACTTTGAAAAATCTGCTTTTTGAGTATTGCAAGGGCTGATCCCCGTTGTCATCGTCAATAAGGCAGATTTACTTATATATCAACGTTTCCTGACTTTTGGAATTGTTATTTAAGATAGTGATCAGTTTGTAACTTTGTATACTGAAGTAAATTTATTTTCCAGCTACCGATTATTGGTTTAAGATAAATCGTAACGGCTAAGTTAATCTGGGAAAAAATATGAGTATTAACACAATCCAAGCTACTAATTCTCTTCGATATTCCATAGAAGTAATTAAAGACGAGGCACGCCAACTGGTAGACAAAGGTGTTATCAGTCGCCAACAACCGATTTATGTCCTCTGTCAGTACATCCCAGCCCGTGAGTGGGTTTGTGTAGAATGTGAACTAGAACGCTGTAACTTCTTGCTACGCGATCGCGTCGGCGATTTGATGGGGCATGAAGAATGGGAAAATGACTAATGGTACGTCGCCTCAAGTAGAGGTTGAGTAAGTAAAATAAATAACTTTTGTGAGAGATAATAAATCCTAATAGAAACCTGTTAGGTAGCTTGTATTATAAACAACCACCTTCTAAGCTTTTAACTTTTTGTTTACTGTATAGGCTGTTAATACACTTTAGGGCTTACGCAAAACATCACGCGGGCAAGATGCCTGGACTAAATTTGTGGTTGTTTAGATGTAAAGACGTAAAATAATGTAGAGACGTGAAATTTCGCGTCTCTACTGATTAATATCAATTGTTGTAATTATCTACTTTTACGTGAGGTGTTTGCCCCTCAGCAGCAACATTATCTTGATTACGTTGTAACGCTGCTAATACTGCACTTTTACTATTTAATGCTTGTTGATAATTGGGCTTCAAACTAATCGCTTTATTATAAGCAGCTAGGGCATCTTTAGGCTTATTTAAACTAAATAAAGCATTGCCGCGACCATACCAAGCTTGAGCGTAATTTGGTTGTAACTTAATTGCTTGATCATAAGCTGCGATCGCTTCCGCATTCTGTTGTAAATGATCTAACGCTAACCCTTTATTTGCCCAAGCTTCGGCATTATTCGGTTCAAATTCAATTGCTTTTTCAAAGGATAACAAAGCTTGATCGTATTGTTGTACCTGATTTAGTACATATCCCCGATTATTCCAAGCATCAGAGTATTCTGGCTGAATTTTAATTGCTACTTCACAAGATGCGATCGCATCTTGGTATTTTTGCAACTTCGCTAAAGCATAACAGCGTCCAGTCCACACTTCAGGGGCATTTGGTTGTAGTTTAATCGCTTTATCAAAAGATGCGATCGCTTCCTCATACTTCTGTATATGATCTAATGCTAAACCTCGATTTGACAAAGCTACCGTTGAATCTGGCTTAAATTGCAACGCTCGATCATAATTACTAACAGCTTCTTGGTAGCGTTTTAACTCCAGTAACAACGATCCTTTATACAACCAAGCTAAAACATATTTAGGCTCAATCTTCAGAGCTTGATCATATCCTTTCAGAGCCGCTTCATACTGCTGAGAGATATAAAAATCATTGCCAATTTTCAACCATTCGGCGGCGCTTTTCGGCGCAGTTGAATTAGCCACAGCCTCAGTAGGAATTATCGGCGCATTTGCCATATAAATATTAATTGGAATTCCCCAATTAACAACCTCAACCGCAGAATTACTACCTTGATTAGAATTTGCTGTAGATAACTGTTGTGGTGGTACAGCGCCTTTTAATTCAGCCAAGCGAGCAATTTCTCTAATATTACGACCATTAACGGCAATTACCTCACCAGCTTGATTAAGTACAGGTGCGCCTACCATCCCTTTATTTGCCGGAGTTTTGTAGGAAATACCATAACCATCTGGTAAATTCTCAATTGCTGTAACCGCCCCTGATAAAGACTGCGACGCAAGCTGGTTACTATCTGCTGATTGAGAAAAACCTAAAATTTTGATACTATCTCCCAGTTTTACCTGCTCAAAATTACCTAAACGAAAAGCTTGATAAGGGCAATTTGATTCACCAGGTTTAAAGGTTACTACTGCTAAATCTTGATTAGGGAAGCGTTGAATATTAGCAGGTTCCCAAAGTTTATTGTCAGAAGTTTGTAACTTCAACTTACCACTCGCAGGCAAAGCATGACGCGCTGTGAGAACACTACAAACTTGATCCGGCGCTGGTACAAAAAATCCGGTAGCATTTCCTTTGTCTCCATAGGAAATTTTCACTACTTCGCCATCAACTGATTTACCTAGCTGAAAATTTAACAATTCGCTCCTACAACTGTTCAGTGATACAGCCAGCAAGCTAGAAGCAACAAACCAGCGCCAAAACTTCATCCTGCACCGCTATAACTAAAAGTAGGTGAGCTATGCCAAGCTACATGAGAATGGCTATGGATTACAAGTCACTGTCGTAGGATTGACATTTATTTATATTTATGATATATCAACACTTAATTTGTCACTGGTCACTGGTCACTGATTAATTGTTCACTTCCCAATACAAAATCGACTAAAAATTTTATCTAATACAGATTCCGTCACTTCTTCACCTGTAATTTCTCCTAAAGCTTGAATTGCACCCCGTAGATCAATTGTCCAAAAGTCGAGGGGTAATTGATTAGCAATTGTTGCTTGTACTTGCTCTAAAGAAATTTTAGTCCGCGTTAATGCCGCCGCTTGCCTTTGGTTAATCGCAATATCTAAATTAGCTGCTTGCAGATTACCACTTTGTACAGCACCAATAATCGCATTTTCTAAAGTATCAATACCTTGATTATGGGCAGCAGCCGTATGTACAATTTGCTGAATTTGAGTTGGTAAAGATAATTGACTAATATCTTGCACCAAGTCAATTTTATTAATTACTAAGATTACAGGGCGTTGCTGTACTTGCTCATAAATCTGTTGATCGCCACTTGTCCAACCAGCTTGGGCATCTATCGTAAGTATGACTAAATCTGCTGCTTGGGCAGTTAAACGCGATCGCTCTACTCCGATTTTTTCCACTACATCCACAGTATCTCGAATCCCAGCAGTATCCAAAACTTGCACAGGGATACCTTTAACTACTAACTGAGATTCCACCACATCGCGGGTAGTACCAGGAAGATCAGTTACAATTGCGCGATCGCTACGACTCCAAGCATTTAATAAACTTGATTTTCCCACATTCGGACGACCAACTATCGCCACTTTTAAACCACTGCGTAGCAATTCCCCTTGATCTGCTGTTGCTAAAATTAAACTTACCTCTGCCAAAATATGTTCAATTTGGGCTGTAATTGCTGGCTCATCTAAAGGCGGTAAATCTTCCTCAAAATCAATTCTGGCTTCAATTTCTGCCAAAATATCTAAAGCTTCCATCCTTAAGCGCCGAATTGGTTGAGCTAATTTACCCTGCAAACCTGCAAGCGCCGCTTGGGATGCTGCTGGACTTTGCGCCCCTACCAAATCAGCAATACTTTCTGCTTGAGTTAAATCTAAACGTCCATTGAGAAACGCCCGCAGCGTAAATTCTCCTGGTGTTGCTAATCTTGCACCTTGTTCTAAGCATAATTGCAACACCTGCTGCACAGGCATAATTCCACCGTGACAATGGAACTCTACAACATCCTCGCGGGTATATGAGCGAGGCGATTGCATAATTAATAACAAAGCTTCATCCACCAACTGCCTTGTCTGTGGATGACGTACATTTCCATAAAGAATGCGGTGGCTTTCCCAGGGTTGATTTCCAGGCGCATGAAAGATAGCATGAGCGATCGCGATCGCTTCTGCGCCAGATACCCGCACAATTCCCACACTACCTTGTTGCGGTACAACAGCCGTTGCGATCGCCGCTATAGTTTCACCTTGCACAAACATTTTATACAATTAACAATTAACAATTAACATCTAATGCACTGTAATCGTTGAAATTGTGGTAAGTAACTGTTGGTGTTGATGGCAATATGCCAAGATTGGAGTTTTTTACCAATTGTCAAACAACAAAAGTCTCTATTAATCACAAAATCTTTCTGGTTATTCAATCATTTTTATCATCTTTACATGAGGAATACCAGCTTCCTCAAATATTTCTCCCACTTGTTCAAAGCCCAACTTTTCATGCAAACCTTTTACATATTCCTGGGCATGAATCAATACTTTTATAAACCCTTTTTGAGTTAAAAAATCTAAAGCACTTGCCATTATTTTCTTAGCGATTCCTTGCCCTCTAACCTCAGACAAAACCGCAAGTCTTTCTATTTTTGCTGTTTTATTGTCCAGATATTTAATTCTAGCAGTTCCGACGGGTTGATCATCTAAATAAGCCAATATATGCTCATGCTTTTCATCTTCGCCATCAAAATCTAATGTTGAATCAATGCCTTGTTCTAATTGAAAAACTGCTTTTCTGATTTTTTTAATCGCCGGAAACTCTAACGGCAGTTCAGCTATTTTAATAATTAATTCGCTCATTTTAAACACACACAACTTATGCAAAGCAGCTAGTAGGTTGGGTTAAGGGCAGTGCAACCCAACCTACATATCTAATATTGATAGCTAATAGCTAATCTACTCCTTCAATTGGTGCAAATCCTTGACGCTGGATATTTTCTGTAATTACACGCGGTTCTAGGAATTGTAACAGGTAGTCGGGGCCACCAGCTTTGGAACCAACACCAGAAAGTTTAAACCCACCGAAAGGTTGGCGCGATACTATTGCGCCTGTGATACCTCGATTAATATAAACGTTACCAACTTCTAATTCAGTTGATACTGTTTGGATGTGAGAAGGTGTGCGGGAATATAAACCACCAGTAAGCGCAAAGTTTGTGCTGTTGGCAATATCTAAAGCTTCATCGAAATTATTAGCGCGAATGACAGCAACGACTGGACCAAAAATTTCTTCTTGGGCAATCGTAGCATCGGGTGGTACATCTTTGAAGATTACGGGACCAATAAAGTAACCGTTATCTGGTGCAGACATTTCTAATGCTACTTGTGATTCTTTGCGCCCGGTTTCGATGTATTCACGAATGCGATCGCGTGCGTTACTATCAATTACAGGTCCTACTTGTGTACCTGGCGCTTCTGCAATATTCACGTTGAGCGATCGCGTAGCTTCCACAAACCGCTCCACAAAGGTATCATATACAGGATCGAGAACGATTACCCGCGAACAAGCAGAACATTTTTGCCCACTATAACCAAATGCGGACTGCACAACACCCGCAACTGCTTGATCTAAATCTGCACTTTCATCGACAATAATTGCATTCTTACCACCCATCTCTGCAATTACTCGCTTCATGTGTTTTTGTCCTGGTTTTAAAGTTGCTGCATCTGCATAAATGCGACAACCTACTTCTTGAGAACCAGTAAAAGCAATAATATGCACATCAGGATGGTTAACCATGTAATTGCCAACCTTAGAACCTTTCCCTGGTACAAACTGAAATACCCCTTTTGGTACTCCAGCTTCTATCAAAATTTCGCTGAATTTAGCAGCAATTACCGAAGAAACTTCCGCAGGTTTGAGTAAAGTACAGTTACCAGTCGCTAATGCTGCAACTGTCATCCCTACTGCAATAGCTAAGGGGAAATTCCAGGGAGAAATAACAACAGCAACACCACGCGGTTGATAGATATAACGGTCAGTTTCCCCAGCTATATCATATATATATCCTTGATCTAACCGTTCCATTTCGTCAGCGTAGTAGCGACAAAAATCTATCGCTTCAGAAACTTCTCCATCTGCTTCGCGCAAAGGTTTACCAACTTCTAATACCATCCAAGCTGATAACTCATGGCGCTTTTGTTCCATTAATTCTGCTGCTTTTCGCAATACACCAGCGCGTTGTCTTACTGGAGTTTTCCGCCATGCAGGAAATGCTGCTTTTGCTACTGCAATAGCTTCTTCTGCTTGTTCTACAGAAAGCTGTCCAATTTTACCAATAATTTCATCAGGGTTAGAAGGGTTAACAGAATTTACTGTTTCTGCTGTGGTGATATATTCCCCATTAATTAAAGGATAGTAGGTTTTTCCTAATTGTTGGCGAACTATGCGAAAACCTTGTTGCGCTTCTTCTCTGGCTTTGAGTTCAGCATAATCTGTATCCGCAGCGTTAGGAAATACTCTTGTAGCTTCAATTACTGCTTGCTCATTTCCTACTGGGGGTGCTAATAATTCTTCTATGGGACGTTCTTCTAAATTTTGTCGCAAGAAGGAACTATTAGCAGTATTTTCTAACAAACGGCGAATTAAATAAGCCATCCCTGGTAATAATTCACCATAAGGACAATAAACTCTAACGCGATAACCACGATCTGCTAATGCTTTTGCTAGTTTATCACCCATGCCGTAAAGCACTTGCATTTCTAAGCGGCGTTTGGGGATATTAAGGGTTTCTGCTATAGCTATAGCATAAGCTTGCGATCGCACATTATGACTCCCAATTGCAGCATATAAATACTCGTGATTTTCTAGCAACAATTGTGTGAGTTTTTCAAAATTAGCATCTGTCGCCGCTTTATCGTTATATACAGGTTGTTTCCAATCTTTTTGAATTGAATTAATTGTTTCTTGATCCCAATATGCACCTTTAACTAAGCGCACACTTACAGGATAAGCGCGTTGTTTCGCCCATGCAATTAAATCTTGTAAATCTTGCAGACTGTCGCGCAGATAACCTTGTAGAGTTACACCAATATCTGTACGGGTGCGAAACTCTTCTTCCATCAATATCTTTTTGAGGATAGCAAGAGTTAAATCCTTATATTTATACTGTTCCATATCAAAATGGATAGCAGCACCTAACTCGGCAGCGCGACGTAGTAAAATGCGGATGCGATCGCTTACTTTTTCCTCACTTCCCTTAGCATCCAACGGGTCAAACTGGGAATAAAACGCCGTTAACTTGACAGATACTTGCACTTGTGGTATAGCTTCCCCATCAGCAGCATCAATAATGGGTACTGATGACCACTTTTTCGCTACATCAGTAAGTTGCTCAATTAATTCCAGATAGCGGTTTAAATAAGATTGCGCCTCAGCTTCCGTAATTACCGCTTCACCTAATAAATCTATGGTGAAACCCATCTTATCTTTACGCAACCGCTCAACTGTTTTAATTACTTGGTTAATATTTTCCCCAGAAATATATTTATGCGCTAAAGTTTCTACGGCTGTTGATACAGTTGTAGCAGCTAACTGTCCCGGCATAGAATCAGAGTTAGCAAAATTTAGCATACCCTTTAATGCTGCGGGAAGTTCAACGGACTCATCACCTAAATATTCTTGCAAATGACGAGCAATTTCCGCCTTGCTGCGTAACGCAGGGAGACAGTCAATAAAGCGAAATAATTGCACTCGTAAACCAGGGTTACTCATCGCCCATCCGAGTAACTTATCATCCCAGCGCATTTGGTCGCCAATTTTGGCAAAAAAGGAGCGATTTTCCCGCGTAGCTGCTAAAAGTTGCTTGGCAATTTCTTGAGTTTTGGTTTCGTAGGTGTTTTTGGATATTTGTACAACCACAGCTAATACACTCCTTAATTGAGGGCGATGTTGAGAAGTTAAAGCCCTCTATATCTATTCTCTCGATTTAAGGGGTAATTAGCCTATGCTTTCAGTAGTATAAATACCCATTTCTTAGAATGGTTATTACTGATTTAAAAACTGTATCGTTGTATACAAATATTTAATTTTGAAAAAGTGTAATAAAATATGAAACATAATAGTGCGTAATAACTGATTTATGTCGAAAAATTATAAAGATTATTTTCAAAATTAATTTGCTTGCTTTCAACATTTACCTAAGTCATGGGAAAATTTATAATAATTTAATTCTTAAGGTGCAATGCCAGATAATTCCTACAAACAAAATGAATACGAAGCAAGAATTGCCCAGTTACAAGAAGTTTTGAAATCACAACAAGGGTTAGACTTGCTAATTGCTAATGTTTTAAAAGATAAGTCAAAAAAAGTACAGCAAGCAGCTTATTGGATAATTCACGGACATAAGCCTGATCTTGCTAATGCTTCTGAAGTGCGATCGCCTGTAGATCCTGTTGTATTTACTGACACAATTTCTTGTGTTGCTATAAGCCCTGATGACCAAACTATTGTAGGTGGAAGCTGGAAGACAATTAGACTATGGAATTTAAAAACTGGGGAATTAATTAATTCATTTGAGGCGCATTCTCACTGGATTTTGTCTGTTGCTATCAGTCCTGACGGCAACATCCTTGCCACAGCCAGTGCCGATCAGACTATCAAATTGTGGAATTTAAAAACAGGAAAACTTCTTCATACGCTTACCAAGCATTCAAGTTGGGTTTTATCTGTGGCTATTAGTCCTGATGGAAAAACTCTTGTTAGTGGCAGTGCAGATAAAAGTATTAAGCTTTGGGATTTAAATACTGGGAAATTTCTCCGTAATTTAAAAGAACATTCAGGAGCAGTTTGTTCTATTGCCATTAGTAGTGATGGAGAAACTATTGTTAGTGGGAGTACGGATCAAACAATTAAACTATGGAACTTAAGCAAGGGGAAATTGCTCCGTAGTTTAAAAGAACATTCAGATGCAGTTCAGGCAGTTACTATTTATCCAGATAATAATACTCTTGTTAGTGGTAGCCGTAATGGAATCATTAACATTTGGAAAGGTGATTCTGCTTCTTCCCGTAAAAGTGGTTGGAATCAAATGTTTATGTTTATTTTACTCGCTATTATTAGTAAGGTTACAACATTTGGAGTTGCTTTAATTGGTATACCGTTGTTATTTATTTTCAGGAATCTAACAGGCAATCGCCAAAAAGATTTAAATCTGTTTCCTATCTCAAACTTGAAATTAGCAGAAGATTCATTAAAATACTACAGTAGTATAAACTCGCTTGCTATTAGCCCATATTGTGAGCTACTTGCTATTGGTAGCGACGATCAATTTATCAAAATAAAGAACCAATATACAGAAAGCCCTATTAACAGCAACGCCGATTCTCCTACGTCAGTGGCAGATGGGCAAACTCTTATTACTGGTAGCAATAGCTGGGTAATGATTAGAAACCAAAAGAACCAATATACAGAAAGGTCTATTAACAGCAACTCTGCTTTTATCACATCGGTAGCCATCAGTGCAGATGGAGAAACTCTGGTTACTGGCAGCAATAACTGGGTAATGATTTGGAACCTTCTGACGGGAGAAGCTTTGCATTCCTTAAAAGGTAGCTCTTCAAGGTTAAGCAAGATATATCTTATTCCATCACAAGCACGTATTGAATTTAATCAAAGCCAAGTTTTTACGGTTAAAGGATTCGATAAAAATGGTCAAGAGTTTGAAATAGAAGAAATAACTTGGACAGCTACAGGTGAAACTATTGACACAAACGGCTTATTTGTGGCTGCTCAAACTCAAGGAGATTTTACTGTTACAGCTACAGTTGAAACTCTCTCTACTTTTGCTTCCGTAACTGTAGTTGAACCACCACGACTAGAAAAAATTGTCATTAACCCTCAACAATTAAAAATTGATTTTGGGCAAAGTCAGCGTTTTACTGTTCAAGCTTTCGATCAGTATGAAAATCCCTTTACTATTGCCCAGAGCAGATGGTTTTCTAGTAGTGGAAGTATTGATAATCAAGGAATTTTTGTAGCTAGTTATCAACAAGAGGAAGTAATTATAACTGCTACTGTAGAAAATATCAGTTCCTCTGCATCTGTTAACGTAGTTGAACCGCCAAAGCTTACAAAACTGCTAATCTATCCTCAGCAAATAGAGATGCAGCCGAATCAAAAACAAAGCTTTACAATTCAAGGTTTAGATCAGCGCGGTCAAGAAATCAATACCGGAGATATAGCATGGAATGCCACAGGAGGTGAAATTGATCAAAGTGGTAATTTCATTTCCGCTCACAATGCTAAAGGTAATTTTATAGTCACCGCCACCGCCTTTGACAAAAATATAAAAACTTTTGCTAATATCAGTATTCCTGCTTTATTAATCGGCTTAGAAATTGAGCCTAAATCAGTTACCCTTAAGCCTGATCAAAGTGTCACATTTAGCATTAAAGCTGTCGATCAGCAAGGCGACGTAATTATTCCCACTCAAATAGACTGGCAATGTACAACAGGCGGTTGGATTGATTCTAATGGAACTTTTGTAGGTGGCTACAAAAAACGCGAAGGTAATGTTACTGCCACTGTCGGAAAAATTAGTGATTCTGCCGAAGTTATTTTACTGCCAGTTTTAAGAAGATTAGAAATTTATCCCAAAAATATAAAATTACAGCCTAATGGCAGACAAACGTTTACTGTCACAGGCTTTGACCAATATGGCGATCAAATAGCAATTAATGGGGTTGATTGGAGCGCCACAGATGGAACTATATACTCTGATGGTACTTTAATTGCTTGCGATCGCGATGCTAATATTACTGTCACTGCTAGTTTAGGCAATATTACTAGCTCGGCGTTTGTAGAAGTAATTGAGCCAGCCCGACTCACAAAGCTGGTAATTTCTCCGCAGCAAGTAGAGATCACACCTGACCAATTTCAAAGCTTTACAGTTCGAGGTTTAGATCAGCGAAGTCGTGATTTTTATATTGGGCGTGTTTTGTGGGAAGCAACAGGAGGTGAAATTGACCAAAGCGGTAATTTTGTTGCTGCTCACGATGCTAAAGGTAATTTTCAAGTGAGAGCGATCGCTCTTGACCAAAATCTTAGCATTTCTGCTGATGTAATAGTCATTCCTGTTTTAAGACGCTTAGAAATTTTCCCAAAACAATTAGAAATTGAACCTAACGAAAGGTACGAATTTACTGTAAAAGGTTTTGATCAACAAGGTGATGTAATAGAACCTAGAAAAGTAGATTGGAAATGTACAGCAGGAGGTAAGATTAATCGCCAAGGAATTTTTATAGGTGGTTATCAAAATCGTATAGTAACTGTAACTGCTACTGTCGGTGAAAAAAGTGCTTCTGCTCAAGTCACTTTGCTACCAGTTTTAACACGATTAGAAATTCATCCTTCAAGACAAATAAAACTCAATCCTGGCGAAACTCAAACTTTCACTATTAGGGCATTTGACCAATATGGCAATCCGATAGAAACTGGAAGAGTATTCTGGGAAGCTACTGGCGGTGAAATTGATCAAAATGGAGTTTTCACTGCTGCTAACGATGCTCAAGGTATTTTTCAGGTTACGGCTACTGTTACTGAGAAACGAAGTTTAAAGAAAAAGCCCAAACGCTTAAATTTTTGGTTTTATTTTAAATTATTAGTAAAGATTGTTTCTTTACTTAACAAAGTCTCTGATAATTTTCTTGCTGACCAAGAAGATTCATTTGAAGCGACAGATACAGCAACAGAAATAACAGATTTAAGTATCAACGTAGAAGATGTAATTAGAAAAATTTGCATTAAGTTAATATTCCGTCTTCTATCATTCATCATTCGCTTAGGTTTAAATCAGTTAGCAGCAACTCATAGCATTACTGTTGATATTACAATATTAGCCGTTTCAAGAAGGTTAGATATTCCTCCCAATCAAGTGCAAATTGAGCCAAAAACCAGTAGCACATCTTCAACACAAATAAATAATCTGCTAACTACAGATGAAAATTTCGATAAATATGATTTTTCACCAGAACTTGAAGATGATTTTAAAGGAGAAATAGGTGAAGATAATTTTTTACCAGAACTTGAAGATGATTTTAAAGGAGAAATAGGCGAAGATAATTTTTACCAGAACTTGAAGATGATTTTAAAGGAGAAATAGGCGAAGATAATTTTTTACCAGAACTTGAAGATGATTTTAAAAGAGAAATAGGCGAAGATGATTTTTCACCAGAACTTGAAGATGATTTTAAAGAAAAAATAGACGAAAATGACGAAGATTCAGATCAAAATTATTGGTTGTCCAAACACATATTATCAACTGATGTCAAATCAATTAATGCGTCTAAACGTAATTTAAATGATAGGAAGAGCCTTAGCTACTTAAAGTATTACAATTCTTGGTTCTACAGAAGCCAATTAGTTTATGATTGCTACACACTTCAGGAATTTGGAGGGAATTACAATGATTATTTAGATTATCAGGATAATATTAGCTACTCTGAGTATTGGAAGGAAGAAAGATAAAGCTAGTTTAGTTAAGTGCGATTATGTGCGGTCGCATTTACGGCAAAATTTCAAAACTACTACAATGTTGTGGTCGAAATAATTAGTTAGGATATTATAATTTTAGGTTATGGAGATTTGAAATAAATAGTGAATGCTCAGAATTTAGTGTTTTCGCGTCATGCAATTCAACAAATGTTTTTGAGGCGAATTAGTAAAAAAGAGGTAGACTCTGTAGTTGCTTATGGAGAAGTCATAGAAGAAAATCCAGAGGATACGCCATTTCCTAGTTATCTATTATTAGATTTTGTTGACGGTAAACCAATTCATGTAGTGTTTTCCTATGATGAATCTACAGATACAGGATATGTAGTTACAGCTTATATTCCCGATCCGAATCTGTGGCGAAATAATTTTAGAAGTAGGAGATAAAGCTTATGCAATGTGTAATTTGCAAACATGGACAAACACAAGTAGGCTTAGTAACTGTTACATTAGAAAGGGATAATTCAATTGTAATTATCAAACAAGTTCCCGCAGACGTTTGTGATAACTGTGGGGAATATTATTTAAGCGATCAAATCGCTGAACAGGTATTACAAAGAGCCGAGACTGCTATTAATAATGGCGCAGAAGTAGAAATTATTCGATATGCAGCCTAATCAAGAAAATATCCTAAGTAATAATATCTGCTGTTGCTATCCATCTAGCTTATTGCTCAGTACGTCCAGTGGACGTACAATTAAAAGGTATAAGCAACTAAAAAGTATAGTTGATGAAGACTCCACAGCCCTCTAAAAACAGGGAAAAACGCACAAAATCAGAACGATTAGAAGCGCGTCTGACTAGCGTACAAAAAGAACTGTTACAACACGCGGCGGAAATTGAGGGAACAACAATAACAGACTTTGTAGTGAGAAGCGCCCAAGCACAAGCGCGTCGAGTAATAGAAGAACATACCCGCCTGCAACTAAGCTTAGAAGATAGTCAAGCATTTGTAGAAGCTTTACTGAATCCTCCTGAACCGAATGCTCGAATGATTGCTGCTGCTGCTGAATATAAAAGAGCGAACGCATCCAAATGAGTGTTCCTGACTTCAACTACATCATTGAACCTCTATCACAGCAGCACAACCGCACAAACTTTCATTGTGGAATTGAGGCGCTTGACTCTTATTTAAAAAAGCAAGCACGGCAAGATTTACGCCGCTTTTTAACAGCAGTATTTGTTTTATCTAACTTGGACTCAAACGAAATCGCAGGATATTATACCCTCGCAGCCACAGCGATTCAGTTAGCAGAATTACCATTAACTTTAACCAGCAAAATCCCCAAATATCCTCTAATTCCCGCAACATTACTAGGACGATTAGCAATTGATGAAAAGTATCAAAAAAAAGGATTAGGAACATTTCTTTTATTTGATGCTTTACAACGCAGCAAAAACAGCGAAATAGCTTCGATGGCTGTGATTGTTGATGCCAAAAATGAGCAAGCACAGCAGTTTTACGAATATCATCAATTTATTCCCTTTCCTCAGCAGCCACATCGACTTTATTTACCAATGGCAACGATTATTAAACTGTTAGGCGATTAAGTTATAACATTTAGAATAAGTATAGCTTTGAACTTCACATTATTATATTTTTATGTTAATATGTCCACTCAGACTTATCAGTAATTTACTGTTGCAAAATCTCTTCACAATTAGCCGATAAATCAGGCGAACCAGCAAATAAGCCAACTAGCGGATCAAAATTAATATTTGTTGTTTCTCTAGGTTGCGTTTCTATATATGAGCATACCCTTTAAAGCTGCTGGAAGTTCAACCGACTCATCACCTAAATATTCTTGCAAATGACGAGCAATTTCCGCCTTGCTGCGTAATGCCGGGAGACAGTCAATAAAGCGAAATAATTGCACTCGTAAACCAGGGTTACTCATCGCCCATCCGAGTAACTTATCATTCCAGCGCATTTGGTCGCCGATTTTGGCAAAAAAGGAGCGATTTTCCCGCGTAGCTGCTAAAAGTTGCTTGGCAATTTCTTGGGTTTTAGTTTCGTAGGTGCTTTTGGATATTTGTACAACCACCGCTAATACACTCCTTATTTGAGGGCTATGTTGATTATTTATAACCCTCTATATATCTATTGTCTCGATTTAAGGGGGAATTAGCATTAGCTTTCAGTAGCATAAACGTCCATTTTATCGGATTGTCGTTAATAAATTAAAATTTGTATTTTATTATACTAAACCTCAAGAATATAGCCTATTATTGTATTATAATATATAAAAGCTTTAGTGTTAACCTTATCTTTAGGTTGATTTCATGGTGATTCAAGTTAGCAAGTTTATAAAATCTAAAAACTCAACTTGCAAAGCTTTTTTGATTTTAAAGCAAGAAAAGCTAGTTTAACTAATAAAATTATTGCTATAAATAAGGAGCAAAGATGGCATACACTCACTTGAGTGAAGCCCCATTAGACTTGCGTGCCCCTGGATTTTCCAGAGTACGAAAAGGTAATTGGTGGATAAGAATAATCACTCTCGCTTTTTTTGATTATCTTAGTTTATCTGTATCCTGGCTGATAGCTGAATCTTACATTCCACCTAATGATTTTCCCTGGGATACGTCACGCAGTTCTTTTGGAATGCTGATAACTATTTTGGTTGAGATAGCAGTAATGGCAATCCAAGGACTTTATCAACCAGGGCAAAAGCGTTATGACTACTTCAATATAATCAAGTCGCTAGCTTTTGCTCATGGGTTGCTTTTAGCAATTATCCTGCTCAATAAAACAGTACAAACAGTACAATTTGAGTCCCCTTCACACTTGTTACTGCCTTGGTTTTTGAATGCATCTTGGGTATGTGCTGGCAGATTGTTTGTGAATGTTACTCTGGAATATCTACGCGATCTCCAGTTGTTTGGAAAAAATTCTGTTTTTGTTATTTGTGATCCAGAAGAACAAGCAGAATATTTTAATTTCATCAAAAAAGATAATCGCTGTAAAATTGTAGGATTTGATGGAGCTAAAGCCTTGGATAGATATACTCGCAAGGCAACGTTAGAACAACTCCATGATTTAGGTGTGACTGAAGTATTTATTTCATGGAATGCGATTAAAAACAGGATGTTTTTATGCTGGTTGTTTCACGCGGCTGGTATAACTATTCATATTCTGCCTATGGAAGTAAAACAAATTTATAGAGATATGGAGCTAAGTAAGATTGGCAGAATGCCTTGTCTGACATTTACTTGTCCATTGATTACAGGTAAAGATTTTTGGATTAAAAGAATGTTTGATTTTTGTTTTTCCAGTTTATTTATAATCTTAACTTCTCCCATTTATATAGCGATCGCTCTAGCCATCAAACTGGATTCTTCGGGACCAGTGTTTTATAAACAAACTCGTATCGGTTTGCATGGGCAAAAATTTAAAGTTTGGAAATTCCGCACGATGCGCCCTGATGCAGATAAACTGCAAAAGGAATTAGAAACTTTGAACGAAAATCAAGATGGGGTTCTGTTTAAGATGAAAGACGATCCTCGCGTCACCCGCATTGGCAAATTCTTGCGGTGTTATAGCTTAGATGAATTGCCACAAATTTTTAATGTTTTGCAGGGAGAAATGAGCTTGGTCGGGCCTCGTCCCTTAGCAACTAGAGATGTAGCAAATTTTTCAGAACGTCACTTTATCCGTCAGGAAGTTTTACCAGGAATTACAGGTTGGTGGCAAGTTTCTGGTCGGTCTGACATTATTGATTTTGACCAAGTAATGCGATTGGATCTTCACTACATTGAAAATTGGTCGCTCTGGTTAGATATAAACATTTTATTTAAGACTGTCGCTGTAGTTTTAAAAAAGCAAGGTGCTTATTAAGCATTTACTTTGTAAATTGCAAAAAAAAGGAAGAAATTCGGCTCTACCAATTATGGCATAAAATCAGGGTTAGCAAAATTTAGTATACTCTTCAAAGCTACTGGAAGTTCAACCGACTCATCACCTGAATATTTTTGCAAAGAACGAACAATTTTCAGCTTGCTGCGTAATGCAAGAAGACAATCAACAAAGAGAAATAATCGCACTCGTAAACCAGATTTACTCATCGCAATTTACTTGATATGTAATCACTTTTGGCGTAAAAAGAAAATTCATTAAGACCAGCTTTTTTTTAAGCATCAGGTATTTTATGGTTTTCTATTTTTCGCTGCTCATTATTTACAAAAAGATATTTTAAAACTAAGTTTTTCTAATCTCTACAGTTAGGATTGAAATGATATTTACTACTTTTGTCACTCAAGTTACCTATATAATCTCCCTTTAAAAACCGCCTTTTTTTAATAGAAACTTTAAATATTCTGACTGTCCAATATATTCTGAAGTCTTTAAATGAAATTATCTTCCCACCAGAAGCCAACTCTTTATAATGATGATTTAAAAAGTGCGTAGGCGGAGCAGCGTCATAGACATCGCCTATCTCCTCCCCAACCTTCTAAACTAAAAAAAGACATCAAAACTGATGGGAGGGCAAATGCAATCTTTAACCAGCGAACAGCAGCAAGCCCAGATAACAGAGAATGTGGACTGGGAACCCCCCATGCCGCCCACTGATTTAATATTCGATGATGGTGAACCCTTGGAAAGTAATCGCCACCGCATTGCCATGAATGTCCTAATTCGGTCAATGCTAACTGCATTGGCACAGCGCAATGATTACTTTGCGGGGGGAAATATGTTTATTTACTACAGTTCCGCCCAAGCAAGAAACCGCGATTTTCGAGGACCAGATTTCTTTATAGTTTTAAATGTCGATGGTAGAACCGACCGTCAAGGCTGGGTAGTATGGGAAGAAAATGGTCGCTACCCTGATGTCATTGTCGAATTAATGTCACCCTCTACAGCGCAAGTAGACATTTGCGCGAAAAAAGATATTTACGAGCAAACATTCCGCACGCCAGATTACTTTGTTTATGGTTAGGGTCGAGAGAAGTTATTACTAACCTCCCCCTCCCATCCGAAACCGTGCTTGCGACTTTCACCGCACACGGCTACTCAATGTGTCTCCCGTTGTCAGAGGGACTTCCTATTGACCTTAGTTCAGCAGCACTCGAAAAAGTTTTTCTTCTTCTTCTGTGAGGGTTTCCCCTTTTATGCCTTTCTTCCAAACTTCTGTAAAATCAAGCTTGAATTGTTCCCCAGTTTGTTTAGAACTAGGATTTTCTGAACCGTTCTTTCGTCCTAATATTACTGGAACATCGTCAACCCACTCCCATTCATTTTTATCCCATTGTTGGGCTAATTGTTCAAGGTTTTTGGAGTGTTGTTTCTTCCGAATTTCTATTAGGTCAATAGCGGTCTTTTCGTCGTGGCAGTGCCGATGCAATAGTTGTAGATTCTTCCATTCATCCCTACCGCCAAGGGCTTTAGGTATGATGTGGTCTACTTCTAAGACATCCCAATTCTGAAAGCTTAATCCGCACTTGGTACATTTACCCTTTTGTTGTTTTAACAACTTAGCCTTTCGACTTGACAATTCAGGGTGCGTTCCAACTCTTGAACTCCAATAAACTAGGTCGCCGTCGAACGGGCTTTTATCGCCTTTAACCTTGACGTATTCAGTGCTACTGCTGCCAAATTCAGAATGCGTAAGTAACCGGAGGGGGTTCGCTTTTCCCTCCTTGGTTGCGAATACCCAGTTGTTGTTGCCGATGGTCGTCCAATACTTGCTGCTTGCTTTCTTGGCATTTTTACATCGGCGTTTTGCCCATCTACGAAGTTTCAGGTATGTGAGGTAATCTTGTCGTGATAGTTCTCCGACTGTTTGTGCATCAGAGTTTGAGTAGTAAGAAGTCCATCCCCTTATTACAGGGTTAAGGTCTTTGATTAACGCCGATTGAGGCGATGACCTATGTTTTTTGATGATTCTTCCGATTTCCTCAAGGTGAACCTTACTCGCCTTCTTCGATGGGGTGATGAGAGTATTAAAACCTAATATCCTACCTTTGCTATCCCTCGTACATCGGTATTTACCAGTCGGGTATTGTTGTATGTGGTGTCCGAGGAAATCGAACCCCGCAATACCATCGTCACTCAACTCAGGATTGAGCGAATGACTTAGCCTCGTCTTTTCAGGTTTCAACTGTAAGCCAATATCACTTAACCAATTCGAGATTATATCTCGACATCTCTGGACAACGGTTTTGTTCTGATGGAATATCACAAAATCATCCGCGTACCGGATAACATCGGGTGTTGGGAATTCCTCACCCTTTTTGTGATACCAAGTTTCCCTTCCTGAGTGTGACATTCTAGGGAATTCTTGTTTTATCCTTTCTTCCATTCCGTGAAGGGCAATGTTAGCCAAGAGCGGAGAAATGACTCCACCTTGTGGCGTACCCTCAGATGTAGCAGTAAAGCTTCCTTGGTCTACCACTCCAGATTTCAACCAAGCTTTTATTTGTTGCCTGACCTTACCTTTTGTGTTCAACTTTTGGAGCAGTTTCTCATGGTTGATGCGGTCAAAGCATTTGGCTATATCCGCGTCTAGCACGTATTTAGCCTTTTGCATTATTGCTTTTTTGACTTGATTAACCGCATCGTGACATGACCTTCCTGGTCGAAAACCGTAGCTGTTTGGCTCAAAGAAAGCTTCCCATTCAGGCTCAAGGGTAGCCTTAACTACAGCTTGTAAAGCTCTGTCGTACATAGTGGGAATACCAAGCGGGCGCTTTTCGTCTGTTCCTGGTTTTGGTATCCATACCCGTCTTGTGGGTTTAGACTTGCCAGTTAGCTTTAATTCCCTTACAAGTTTTAGGCGTGCTTCTGGGGACAGTGATTTAACTCCATCCACTCCTGCCGTCTTCTTACCTTGATTTTCTTGTGTTACCCTTCGTACTGATAGAACTCTATTAGACCAAGACCTCATCAGCGTTTTTTGGAGTTTGCGTACAAGTTTGACA
This sequence comes from Crinalium epipsammum PCC 9333, assembly GCF_000317495.1. Classification (GTDB taxonomy): domain Bacteria; phylum Cyanobacteriota; class Cyanobacteriia; order Cyanobacteriales; family PCC-9333; genus Crinalium; species Crinalium epipsammum. Next base: position 3,234,614 of record NC_019753.1, on the reverse strand, counting down.
TTGCCACAACGAGAAGCAGCATAGATACGCTTTTGCAACTTGAAGACGTATCGCTCGACTTTGCGCCAATTGATATCCTTCCATCCCTCAGTATTCAATTGTGAATCTGAATTAGGCTTATACATTGCTACTTGAATCTCTAGCGTTTACACATTGCGATTCACGTCAGCTTATCCAGGCAATTACGCCATCCCTTTTACGGCATTGCCTGTTAATTCAGGCTTGGCATTTGCTTTTTGAACCATCCCACCCTCTAAGTAGCTTCTGGTTGACTACCTACCTTACTAATTGACTTAACAAGGAGCGCACTAGAGGGTTACTTCGTTCCTGACATCCATTGATATGTTCTTTAGGGCGTGTCTCTCCACCGAGGGTCTAGGTGGTGTGCTAACTAGGTCGAACGATACTGTTAGTCCTTACCTTTGTCAGATGTTTCTGACACAGGGGTTGAGTGTTTATAGTACCCATTAGCTTATTTACCCTGTTGGATTGTTACGGTGGCTCATCGACACTTCGTTTGTTCTACCCTTGGAACATTGCTTGCGGTAGATGCTTTCAGCTATTACCATCTGAGCCGCTTTCACCCCCGCTTCATACGTTCGATAGTCATTCTTGCGTATGGGGGCAACCTGTTATTAGGTTGTCTGTGTGCTTTTAACCCCACACCAGGGCAGTAGGACTTGGTGTTTTCTGTATAGAGTTATGATGTCGGTGTAGACTTTCATCTTTTCCTCTTTGTCCCCTAACTGTCTTAGCTTGTGGCTCGGTTAGGTTTCCTCACCTACATGGATATCAAGTTGTCATTAGTAGAGGATTAAAGTGCGAACTCTACCCTGACGGGTTACTCTACTAAAGCTCTCATCCTTGAGTATTACTACCCATTTCAGAGAAACGAATCGCACATCCATTTAAACCCAGTTCTTTGCAGGGGTGGCATTTAGAGCCTATCCGAAAAATAATTTCAGTGCGATCGTGCAACCGCATTCCTAACAATTTCAAGCTGAAAGCCAGAAGAGATTGCCCGTGTCATGGCTATATAGGGCATGAAAAAGGGTAAAAAAACAACAGTCGGGAATTCTTCCCTTCACTTGCCTGTGTCAAGGCTATATAGTAGAGAGGTAAGTTAAAACATGATCGGATTTGGAAATGTCGAGGTCAGAAACACTTAAAACCAAGGAACCGCCGACTATTTGGTTTGTTAGCGATGCACTGTGGCAACAAATTGCACCCTTATTAAAAATTCCGAAACCTCGCAAAAAACCTGGTTCTCCAAGGGCTGATGATCGACGTATTTTTAATGGTCTAATTTATCTAGCGCGTACTGGTAGCCAATGGTGTGCATTACCAGCAGAATATGGGCCAAAATCGACAGCCTATGATCGTTACAGAGAATGGTTAGAATATGGATGCCTAGAAAAAGTTTGGGCGACTTTATTACAACAGTACGATCAAGTAATCGGTATTGATTGGGAGTGGCAAGCCGCAGATGGATGTATTGTCAAAGCTCCTTTGGGTAAGGTAGGAGTGGAAGGTGAAACCGAGGCAACGGGTCGCAATCCTACTGACAGAGGCAAGTGTGGTTGTAAGCGCCACTTGTTAACAGAAGGGAAAGGAGTACATGAGCGCAGTGGTTTTGAGCGGGGCAAATCGCCATGATATGAAAAAGTTAGCTGAGTTGTTAGACGCGATCGTGATTGAACGACCATCACCGCAACAGGCAGAGCAACATTTATGTCTTGATCGGGGCTATGACTATGAGCAGTGCCGTACTCAAGCTCAAAGCAATGGGTACATTGCTCATATTCCCGATACCACTCAACCTGTACCACCACCAAATGATCCAAATCGGCACCCACCTCGACGCTGGGTAGTTGAAGTGGGACATTCTTGGTTCAATCGCTTTCGGCGTTTGCTAATCTGTTGGGATAAAAACGCCGACTGCTATTTAGGGTTTGTACAATTGGCTGCAACCCTAATCATCGCTAGAAAACTATTTCCACTGTTGAGTTGACTCCTACTCATAGCCATGTTACAGGCAATATAACTAGGTTTTTGGCAGTGTTACAGTCAATTGGAAAGGAAAAATGCCCAAAGGTGGACTCAGAAGTACCAGTTGGAAACCTACTTGGAAGCATGGAGCAACCAAGACTATTCGTGTGCCGATCGCGCTAGCAGAGCAGATTTTACAGATAGCTAAACTACTTGATGAAGGACATAATATTTCCTTAAGTAGCCCTGTCACAGACAATAAGGAACAAATATCCCTGCTTGATGCTCAGACCAAAGCGATCGCAGCATCCGCTCTTTCTACAGCACTCTCTATGAAGCGAATTGCCATGCTCAAAGAATCGAAAAAACACACAAGAGCTAACAATTCCTTGATTGAGCAGTGGCGAGATGAAATAGAAGCACTTCAAAGAGCTATCGAGGTAATAGATTCTTACTAACTAACTGCCTTTATTTCCTTCATAACTTTCCTATTGTGGTCGTGCGATCGCCATTCAATTATTTTTCGGATAGGCTCTAAGCCCTTTGCTGAGTGGGGAAACTTGAAAAGCTGCCAATTGTTGGGGTAAAGACATTTTTTGTAAGTAAATCCTATATATGCTCTAATCACGGAATTGCAAGAACAAGAAAAAAATGAAGGGCGGTTGTAGGGCTTTGCCCAATTGCTTTTCAGGGTTTATAAAACAGACACTGAGAAAAATTTTCCGTCAAAGGGTTGACACATTCTCACAGAGTTGCTACATTAATAAAGCGGTCGAGAGAGGGACGCGAAAGCGAAGCACTCACGAAGCGCCTGAACCTAGAAAATTATATAGTTTGAAAGCTTTATAGCACGAAACCTCGTCAAAAAGCAATTAAGCCTCAAAGTCAATCGCTTTGAGCAAAGTGGAACTTCGGTTCCAAAGATTAAGCCGAGCAAAACTCATTACATAAAATGGAGAGTTTGATCCTGGCTCAGGATGAACGCTGGCGGTCTGCTTAACACATGCAAGTCGAACGGATGTAGCAATACATTAGTGGCGGACGGGTGAGTAACGCGTGAGAATCTGGCTTTAGGTTCGGGACAACCACTGGAAACGGTGGCTAATACCGGATGTGCCGAAAGGTAAAAGGTTTACCGCCTGAAGATGAGCTCGCGTCTGATTAGCTAGTTGGTGTGGTAAGAGCGCACCAAGGCGACGATCAGTAGCTGGTCTGAGAGGATGATCAGCCACACTGGGACTGAGACACGGCCCAGACTCCTACGGGAGGCAGCAGTGGGGAATTTTCCGCAATGGGCGAAAGCCTGACGGAGCAAGACCGCGTGAGGGAGGAAGGCTCTTGGGTCGTAAACCTCTTTTCTCTGGGAATAAGAAAGTGAAGGTACCAGAGGAATCAGCATCGGCTAACTCCGTGCCAGCAGCCGCGGTAATACGGAGGATGCAAGCGTTATCCGGAATGATTGGGCGTAAAGAGTCCGTAGGTGGTGATTCAAGTCGATTGTTAAAGAGCGGGGCTTAACCCCGTAGAAGCAGTGGAAACTGAATTACTAGAGAGAGGTAGGGGTAGAGGGAATTCCCGGTGTAGCGGTGAAATGCGTAGAGATCGGGAAGAACACCAGTGGCGAAAGCGCTCTACTGGACCTCATCTGACACTGAGGGACGAAAGCTAGGGGAGCGAAAGGGATTAGATACCCCTGTAGTCCTAGCCGTAAACGATGGATACTAGGTGTTGTCTGTATCGACCCGGACAGTGCCGTAGCTAACGCGTTAAGTATCCCGCCTGGGGAGTACGCACGCAAGTGTGAAACTCAAAGGAATTGACGGGGGCCCGCACAAGCGGTGGAGTATGTGGTTTAATTCGATGCAACGCGAACAACCTTACCAGGGCTTGACATGTCTGGAATCTTCGTGAAAGCGAGGAGTGCCTTCGGGAACCAGAACACAGGTGGTGCATGGCTGTCGTCAGCTCGTGTCGTGAGATGTTGGGTTAAGTCCCGCAACGAGCGCAACCCTCGTCCTAAGTTGCCAGCATTAAGTTGGGCACTCTGAGGAGACTGCCGGTGACAAACCGGAGGAAGGTGGGGATGACGTCAAGTCAGCATGCCCCTTACGTCCTGGGCTACACACGTACTACAATGCTACGGACAAAGGGCAGCCAACCAGCGATGGTGAGCAAATCCCATAAACCGTGGCTCAGTTCAGATTGCAGGCTGCAACTCGCCTGCATGAAGGTGGAATCGCTAGTAATCGCCGGTCAGCATACGGCGGTGAATTCGTTCCCGGGCCTTGTACACACCGCCCGTCACACCATGGGAGCTGGTCATGCCCGAAGTCGTTACCCTAACCTGTAAAGGAGGGGGATGCCGAAGGCAGGGCTGGTGACTGGGGTGAAGTCGTAACAAGGTAGCCGTACCGGAAGGTGTGGCTGGATCACCTCCTTTTAGGGAGACCAACTACAAAGTGTGAACTCACAGATTCACCCACAGTAGTCATCCCAGGTCAAGCGAGAGTTAGTCTAAAGGCTTTCAAACTATTAATGGTTCGGTTTAAACAATGTGGAAACACATCTAGCAATCTGACAATAACGAGAGTCAGCCTGCTGGATTTAATCCAGCTAGAACCTTGA